>NZ_JBHXOX010000011.1:0-255468 GCF_042718795.1 Streptomyces cyaneofuscatus | reverse complement strand
TTTACCCGTGATCGGGTGCACACATCACGAGAGCGGAACAACCGGTCGGAATAAGACCCGTTGTTCACAGCGTCCTCGCTGTGTTTGTTGCCTGCGCCGGTGCCGCCGAAGCGGTCCGTGCAGGACTTTTCAAAGGAACCACCAACCTGCCGAAGCAGGCCGGGGTATCAACATATCTGGCGTTGACTTTTGGCACGCTGTTGAGTTCTCAAGGAACGGACGCTTCCTTCGGTCCCGTTTCACCGGGCCCCTCCGGGCGCTTCCCTTCGTGTTTCTTTGTCTTGCTGTCCTGCGTTTCCGACTCTATCAGACTCTTTCGTGTCCGATTCCCGGTCGAAGCGGGATGCTTTCGAGGTTCTTCGCTTTCGCGTTTTCCCTTTCCGGCGGTTCCAACTTTACCAGACTCTTTTTCGTTCCGTTTCCGGTCCGAATTCGATTTCCGGTGGCCTGTGGAGTGGCCTTGCCTTTCGGCGGATCCGACTTTATCAGAGATTCTGAGTCGGAATTCCCGTCCCAGTGGGGTGTCCCCGGCGCACGAGTGCGCGCGGTACTTCCCGGTCGAGCGGAGCCGTAAACGTACTGGAGCGGGGCGCCCCGATGCAAATCGAGGGGCCCCGCTCCCGTACGGGCTGGTCAGGAGGGTCAGACCTCGACGACGACCGGGAGGATCATCGGGCGCCGGCGGTAGGTGTCGGACACCCACTTGCCGACGACGCGGCGGACCAGCTGCTGGAGCTGGTGGGGCTCCATCACGCCGTCCTGGGCCGACTTGTCCAGGGCTTCCTGGATCTTCGGCGTGACTCCGACGAAGGCGCTGTCGTCGATGCCGGAGCCCCGGGCCTGGATGTGGGGGCCGCCCACGATCTTGCCGGAGGAGCTGTCGACCACGATGAAGACCGAGATGATGCCCTCGTCGCCGAGGATGCGGCGGTCCTTGAGGGAGGTCTCGGTGACATCGCCGACGGAGAGGCCGTCGACGTACACGTAACCGGCCTGGACCTTGCCGACGATCTTCGCCTTGCCGTCGATCAGGTCGACGACCACGCCGTCCTCGGCGATGACGATGTGGTCCTTGGGGACGCCCGTGAGGGCTCCCAGCTCGGCGTTGGCCCGCAGGTGGCGCCATTCGCCGTGGACCGGCATCAGGTTCTTCGGCTTGCAGATGTTGTAGAAGTACAGCAGCTCGCCGGCCGAGGCGTGGCCCGAGACGTGGACCTTGGCGTTGCCCTTGTGGACGACGTTGGCGCCCCAGCGGGTCAGGCCGTTGATCACGCGGTAGACCGCGTTCTCGTTGCCGGGGATGAGGGACGACGCCAGGATCACCGTGTCGCCGGGGACGATCCGGATCTGGTGGTCGCGGTTGGCCATCCGGGAGAGGGCTGCCATCGGCTCGCCCTGCGAGCCCGTGCAGACCAGCACGACCTCGTCGTCCGGGAGGTCGTCGAGGGTCTTCACGTCGACGACCAGGCCTGCGGGAACCTTCAGGTAACCCAGGTCACGGGCGATGCCCATGTTGCGGACCATCGAGCGGCCGACGAAGGCGACCCGGCGGCCGTACTCGTGGGCGGCGTCCAGGATCTGCTGGATGCGGTGCACGTGGCTGGCGAAGCTCGCCACGATGATGCGCTTCTGCGCGTTGGCGAAGACCGTGCGCAGGACGTTGGAGATGTCCCGCTCGGGCGGCACGAAGCCGGGGACCTCGGCGTTCGTGGAGTCCGAGAGGAGGAGGTCGATGCCCTCCTCGCTGAGACGCGCGAACGCGTGCAGGTCGGTGAGACGGCCGTCCAGCGGGAGCTGGTCCATCTTGAAGTCACCGGTGGCCACGGCCATACCCGCGGGAGTGCGGATGGCGACCGCGAGGGCGTCCGGGATCGAGTGGTTGACCGCGATGAACTCGCAGTCGAAGACGCCGATGCGCTCGCGCTGCCCTTCCTGCACCTCAAGGGTGTAGGGGCGGATGCGGTGCTCCTGGAGCTTCGCCTCGATGAGCGCGAGGGTCAGCTTGGAGCCGATGAGGGGGATGTCCGGCTTCAGGCGCAGGAGGTAGGGCACGCCGCCGATGTGGTCCTCGTGGCCGTGCGTGAGGACGATGCCCTCGATGTCGTCCAGCCGGTCCCGGATCGTGGTGAAGTCCGGCAGGATCAGGTCGATGCCCGGCTGCTCCTCCTCGGGGAAGAGGACGCCGCAGTCGACGATGAGCAGGCGGCCGCCGTACTCGAAGACCGTCATGTTGCGGCCGATCTCGCCCAGGCCGCCGAGCGGGGTGACCCGCAGGGCGCCCTTCGGGAGCTTCGGGGGGGTGCCGAGTTCAGGGTGCGGATGGCTCAAAAGACTCTCCTTAACCACACGCGCCACGTACCGCTGAGGCACGTGGCGCGCATGTCATTCGTGCACTTGCTGTTGTCTTGGGTCGTGCTCTTCGCGAGGTGCCTCGCTCGTTCTCTTCATTCAGTTGTGAAGTCTGTGGTTACAGCTGTACCCCGCCGGCTGCCAGGTCGATCTTGAGCTGGGCCGTCTCCTGGGCGGTGAGTTCCACCAGCGGAAGGCGCAGCGGTCCGGCCGGGAGGCCCTGGAGCGTCAGCGCGGCCTTGGTGGTGATCACGCCCTGGGTGCGGAACATGCCGGTGAAGACCGGGAGCAGCTTCTGGTGGATCTCGGTGGCCTTCTGGACGTCCCCGCCCAGGTGCGCCTCGACCAGCGCCCGCAGATCCGGGGTGACCACGTGGCCGACGACGGAGACGAAGCCGACCGCGCCGACGGAGAGGAGCGGGAGGTTGAGCATGTCGTCGCCGGAGTACCAGGCGAGGCCGGACTCGGCGATGGCCCAGCTTGCGCGGCCCAGGTCTCCCTTGGCGTCCTTGTTGGCGACGATCCGCGGGTGGTCGGCCAGCCGTACGAGGGTCTCGGTGTCGATCGGGACCCCGCTGCGGCCGGGGATGTCGTACAGCATCACGGGCAGGCCCGTGGAGTCGGCGATGGCCGTGAAGTGACGCAGGAGGCCTTCCTGCGGCGGCTTGTTGTAGTACGGCGTGACCGCGAGGAGCCCGTGGGCGCCGGTGCGCTCGGCGGTGCGGGCCAGGTCGACGCTGTGGCGGGTGTCGTTGGTGCCGATGCCGGCGACGACGTGCGCCCGGTCTCCGACCGCTTCGAGCACCGCCCGTACGAGCTGGTCCTTCTCCGCGTCACTGGTGGTCGGGGACTCACCGGTGGTGCCGTTGACGATCAGTCCGTCGTTGCCTGCGTCGACCAGATGGGCGGCGAGCCGCTGGGCGCCGTCGAGGTCGAGAGCGCCGTCCGCCGTGAGGGGCGTGACCATAGCGGTGAGGACCCGCCCGAAGGGGGTCTGCGGAGTGGAGATCGGAGCCATGGGTAACACGCTACTCGCTGCTCAGCGCGTGGTCCCCTCTAGGGGGACCGGGAAAGAGGAGCCCGGCACTGCCTGCTCGGGGGTTCAAGCAGTGCCGGGTCCGTTTGATCAGCCTAGATGAACTTCTCGAAACGCCGCAATACGGACACCGCTTACGGGGCTACTCGTCCATTTTTGTTGAAGGCCGCATGAGTGAGCGGCATGAGCCGCGCCCAGTGGGCTTCCATCTGCTCGCCGACCATCTCGATCTCGCGCTGCGGGAAGGACGGGACCTTCGCCAGCTCGTGCTGCGTACGCAGGCCGAGGAAGTGCATCAGGGAGCGTGCGTTGCACGTGGCGTACATCGTGGAGAAGAGACCGACCGGAAGGACCGCGCGGGCCACCTCACGGGCCACGCCCTCCGCCAGCATCTCCTGGTAGGCCGCGTAGGAGGCCTGGTAGGAGTCCTCCATGGCGCGGGTGGTGAGGTCGTACTGGGCCTCGGTGCCTTCGACGAACTCGTACTTGCCGGGGCGGCCCTGCTGGACCAGCTTGCGGGAGGTTCCGGGGACGTAGAAGACCGGCTCCAGCTCCCTGTAGCGGCCGGATTCCTCGTTGTACGACCAGCCCACGCGGTGCCGCATGAACTCGCGGAACACGAAGATCGGGGCGCTGATGAAGAAGGTCATCGAGTTGTGCTCGAACGGGCTGCCGTGCCGGTCCCGCATGAGGTAGTTGATCAGCCCCTTGGACCGCTCCGGGTCCTTGGTGACCTCTTCCAGCGACTGCTCGCCGGCGGTGGAGACCCGGGCGGCGAACAGGACGTCCGCGTCGCCCGCGGCGCTTTTCACCAGCTCAACGGTGACATCGCTACGGAAATGGGGCTTTGCGGGTTCGGGGGTGTCGGTCACCGGCGGGGGTCCTTCCAGGGGCGGCGCTCGGGCGGCGACCACTTTACGGGCCGGGTGGGTGACGCATGCACGCGGCGGCGTCGGGCAGCCGTTCGTGGAGTTCACCCAACAAGTACGGCGATTCGGGCACCGATCCGGCCGTTCGTACGTCTGACTCATTAGCAGCACCTGTCACACAGATCAAGGAGAGTTTCCTCATGTTCCGCCGGCGTGAATCCGTCCCGTTCTCGTTCGTCGCCGAGTCCGACCGGTTCCGCAGTAACGTCACTCCCCCTCCCGCCGTCCGTGCCAGCGTTCCCGAGCTGCTGGGGCGCTCGCTGATCGGGCTGACCGTGGTCGCCGGGCTCGTGGGCTCGCTGCTGCTGGGTCTTCCGGCGCTCGACTCCGGGCAGTCCGCCTCGCACGGCAAGCAGTCCGAGGCGTCGCAGGGCCGCTGAGTCCTGTCCCGGGGCGCTGGACTTACACGTCCCGGGGATGCTGGACTTACTCGTACGGACCCCCTGGGGTGGTCTGTTCGGGGGCGGCCTCGGTAGCCTCACCGGGCACAGCAATCGAGCGTGCTTGTGAGTGAGGATGAGTCGTGCCCCTGCCCTTTCTGACGGCCGACCGCGCATTCGATGCGAGCGCGGAGGACGTTGCGCTGCCGTTCGACGACCACGACAGCTGGCGGCGGCCCTACCGCCCCGGCCCGTGGCGGGTCGCGGCGGCGGCCGGTCAGCTGCTGCTGGCCTCGTTCGTTCTGCTCGCGGCGATGATCATCGCTTTCGCCGGAGCGCCCTCCGGGGCCCTGGTCTGTCTGCTGCTGGCCGGCGCGCTGATCGGTGCCGCCCTGCGGCTCCTGCGGGTCGGCGCCTGGGTGAGCCGGCACGGTGTGCGGCGCGTGGGGTTCCTCCGGACCACCACGGTGCCGTGGGGGGCCACCGCCTCCGTCCGTACGGTCCAGCAGCCCGTCAAGTGGCTGGGGCTGCCCCGTACGGTGCAGGGCCAGGCGCTGATCGTGGTCCGGCAGAACGGGGAGACGCTGCCGCCGCTGGCCTCCGACCACAACGCGGACTTCCTCGGGCGCGAGGAGGCGTTCGAGCGGGCCACGGATGCGGTGGAGGCCTGGGCGGATGAGTACCGGCACGGGTGAGCCGTTGCCGTGTGTACGTGGGTGAGCCCGGGGCCGGTTGTCGGTCCCGGGCTCACCTGCGTACAGGCGGGAAAGATGTCCTCAAGCGCCGGACGGGCTTGATGGTGCGGGCTCGCTGGTTCTGTGCAGGGCGATGGCCCTCTGCATCGCCTTGCGGGCCCTCGGGGTGTCCCTCGCGTCCTGGTAGGCCACCGCCAGGCGGAACCAGGCGCGCCAGTCGTCCGGGGCGTCCTCCGTCTCCTCGCGGCGCTTCGTGAAGACCGCGTCGGCGGCGTCGCGGTCGATCCGGCCGGACGGGGTGCGGGCCAGGTCGTCGACCGGGAGGCCGCCCTCGGCGTCCAGTTCGGCGGCGAGCGCGTTGGCGCGGCGGGCGAACTGGGTGTTCTTCCAGAGGAACCAGACGCCGATCACCGGCAGGATCAGCACGGCGACGCCGAACGTGACCGTGAGCAGTGTGCCGTGCCGGATGAGCATCAGGCCGCGGCCGCCGACCAGGACGAAGTAGAAAACCAGGACGGCGGCCGTGACGAAGTAGGTGATCTTTGCGCGCATGGTGGGCTCAGTCAGTTCAGGTCGAGGAAGTGTTCCAGGCCGAACGTGAGGCCGGGAGTGGTCACCACGCGGCGGGTGCCGAGCAGGATGCCCGGCATGAAGCTGCTGTGGTGGAGGGAGTCGTGGCGGATGGTGAGGGTCTCGCCCTCGCCGCCGAGCAGCACTTCCTGGTGGGCCAGCAGGCCGCGGAGGCGGATCGCATGGACCGGGACGCCGTCGACGTCCGCGCCGCGTGCGCCGTCCAGGGCGGTGGTCGTGGCGTCCGGCTGGGGGGCGGTGCCCGCCTTCGCGCGGGCCGCCGCGATGAGCTGGGCGGTGCGGGTGGCGGTGCCGGAGGGGGCGTCGACCTTGTTGGGGTGGTGGAGCTCGACGACCTCGACGGACTCGAAGTAGCGGGCGGCCTGCTCCGCGAACTTCATGGTCAGGACGGCGCCGATGGAGAAGTTCGGGGCGATGAGGACGCCGGTCTCCGGGGAGTTCTCCAGCCAGGCGGTGAGCTGCGCGAGCCGTTCGTCGGTCCAGCCCGTGGTGCCGACGACGGCGTGGATGCCGTGCCGGACGCAGAAGTCGAGGTTGCCCATCACCGATGCGGGGGTGGTCAGCTCGACGGCGACCTGGGCGCCCGCCTCGGCAAGCGCCTCCAGCTTGTCGCCCCGGCCCAGGGCCGCCACCAGCTCCAGGTCGTCGGCGGCCTCGACGGCTCGTACGGCCTCGGAGCCGATCCGGCCGTTCGCACCGAGAACGGCTACGCGCAGCTTGCTCATCTTGTCTTCCTTAAGGGATTAAGGGATTAGGAGACCGCTTCTTGCAGGCGGTCCGCCTGCTTGTCCTTGAGCGGGCCGATGACCGAGAGCGAGGGGCGGTGGGTGAGGAGCTCGCCCGCCACCTCCCGTACGTCGTCAGGAGTGACCTCGGCGATGCGGGCCAGCATGTCGTCCACCGACATCTGCTCGCCCCAGCACAGCTCGCTCTTGCCGATCCGGTTCATCAGCGCGCCGGTGTCCTCCAGGCCGAGGACGGTGGAGCCGGAGAGCTGGCCGATGGCGCGGGTGATCTCGTCGTCGTCCAGGCCGTGGGTGGCGACCTTGTCCAGCTCGTCGCGGCAGATCTTCAGGACGTCGTGGACCTGGCTGGGCCGGCAGCCCGCGTAGACGCCGAAGAGGCCGCAGTCGGCGAAGCCCGAGGTGTACGAGTACACGCTGTAGGCCAGGCCGCGCTTCTCCCGTACCTCCTGGAAGAGGCGCGAGCTCATACCGCCGCCGAGGGCTGTGTTGAGGACGCCGAGCGCCCAGCGGCGGTCGTCGGTGCGGGCGAGGCCGGGCATGCCGAGGACCACGTGGGCCTGCTCGGTCTTGCGGTTCAGCAGCTCGACCTTGCCGGCGGTGCGCAGGGTGCGGGAGCCCTCGCGGGGCGCCATGGGGACGGCATCCGTACGGGAGAGGGCGCCGGCCTTCTCGAAGGCCTTGCGGACCTGGCGTACGACCGTGGCGTGGTCGACGTTGCCCGCGGCGGCGACGACCAGGTGCGTGGGGTCGTAGTGCTTCTTGTAGAAGCGGGCGATCTGGCCGCGGTTCAGCGCGTTGATCGTGTCGACGGTGCCGAGGACGGGGCGGCCCAGGGGGGTGTCGCCGAGCATGGTGTGCGCGAACAGGTCGTGCACACAGTCGCCCGGGTCGTCCTCGGTCATCGCGATCTCTTCGAGGATGACGCCGCGCTCGGCGTCGACGTCCTCGGGGGCGATCAGCGAGCCGGTCAGCATGTCGCAGACCACGTCGATGGCGAGCGGCAGGTCGGTGTCGAGGACCCGCGCGTAGTAGCAGGTGTACTCCTTCGCCGTGAAGGCGTTCATCTCGCCGCCGACCGCGTCGATCGCGGAGGAGATGTCGAGGGCGGTGCGCTTGGCGGTGCCCTTGAAGAGGAGGTGTTCGAGGTAGTGGGTCGCGCCGTTCAGGGTGGGCGTCTCGTCGCGTGATCCGACGTTGGCCCAGATGCCGAAGGTGGCGGACCGGACGGAGGGCAGGGTCTCGGTGACGATCCGCAGACCGCCGGGGAGGACGGTGCGGCGGACGGTGCCGATGCCGCCTGTGCCCTTGAGAAGCGTTTGGGTACGGGCGACGGCCCGCCCCTTCGAGGAGGGGCGGGCCGTCGTCGCGGAACTACGGGACGTCACTTGTCGGTGTCGTCCTTCGTCTCGTCAGCCTCTTCACCCTCGATGACGGGGATGAGGGAGAGCTTGCCGCGGGAGTCGATCTCGGCGATCTCGACCTGGACCTTGGCGCCGACGCCGAGCACGTCCTCGACGTTCTCCACGCGCTTGCCACCAGCGAGCTTGCGGATCTGCGAGATGTGCAGCAGGCCGTCCTTGCCCGGCATGAGCGAGACGAACGCGCCGAAGGTGGTCGTCTTGACGACCGTACCCAGGTAGCGCTCGCCGACCTCCGGCATGGTCGGGTTGGCGATCGCGTTGATCGTGGCGCGGGCGGCCTCGGCCTGCGAACCCTGCTGGGCACCGATGTAGATGGTGCCGTCGTCCTCGATCGTGATGTCGGCGCCGGTGTCCTCCTGGATCTGGTTGATCATCTTGCCCTTGGGGCCGATGACCTCACCGATCTTGTCCACCGGGATCTTGACGGTGATGATCCGCGGGGCGTTCGGGGACATCTCGTCCGGGACGTCGATGGCCTCGTTCATGACGTCCAGGATGTGCAGACGCGCGTCACGGGCCTGCTTCAGCGCGGCGGCCAGGACCGAGGCGGGGATGCCGTCGAGCTTGGTGTCGAGCTGGAGCGCGGTCACGAACTGCTTCGTACCGGCGACCTTGAAGTCCATGTCGCCGAAGGCGTCCTCCGCACCGAGGATGTCGGTGAGGGCGACGTAGTGGGTCTTGCCGTCGATCTCCTGCGAGATCAGGCCCATGGCGATACCGGCGACGGCGGCCTTGAGGGGCACACCGGCGTTCAGCAGGGACATGGTGGAGGCGCAGACCGAGCCCATGGACGTCGAGCCGTTGGAGCCCAGCGCCTCGGAGACCTGGCGGATCGCGTAGGGGAACTCCTCGCGCGACGGCAGCACCGGCACGATGGCGCGCTCGGCGAGCGCGCCGTGGCCGATCTCGCGGCGCTTGGGCGAGCCCACGCGGCCGGTCTCGCCGACGGAGTACGGCGGGAAGTTGTAGTTGTGCATGTAGCGCTTGCGGGTCACCGGGGAGAGGGTGTCCAGCTGCTGCTCCATACGGAGCATGTTGAGGGTGGTGACGCCCAGGATCTGGGTCTCGCCACGCTCGAACAGCGCCGAGCCGTGCACGCGCGGGATGGCCTCGACCTCGGCGGCGAGCGTACGGATGTCCGTGACGCCGCGGCCGTCGATGCGGACCTTGTCCTTGATGACGCGCTCGCGGACGAGGTGCTTGGTCAGCGAGCGGTACGCGGCGGAGATCTCCTTCTCGCGGCCCTCGAAGGCCGGGAGCAGCTTCTCCGCGGCGATCTCCTTGACGCGGTCCAGCTCGGCCTCGCGGTCCTGCTTGCCGGCGATGGTGAGCGCCTGCGTCAGCTCGGAGGTGACGGCCTTGGCGAGCGCCTCGAAGACGTCGTCCTGGTAGTCGAGGAAGACCGGGAACTCGCCGACCGGCTTGGCGGCCTTGGAGGCGAGGTCGGACTGGGCCTTGCAGAGCGCCTTGATGAAGGGCTTCGCGGCGTCCAGACCGGCGGCGACGATCTCCTCGGTGGGAGCCTCGGCGCCGTCCTTGACGAGCTGGATGGTCTTCTCGGTGGCCTCGGCCTCGACCATCATGATCGCGACGTCGCCGTCCTCCAGGACGCGACCGGCGACGACCATGTCGAAGACGGCGTCCTCGAGCTCGGTGTGCGTCGGGAACGCGACCCACTGGCCCTTGATCAGGGCGACGCGGGTGGCGCCGATCGGGCCGGAGAAGGGCAGGCCCGCCAGGATCGTGGAGCAGGAGGCGGCGTTGATCGCGACCACGTCGTACAGGTGGTCGGGGTTGAGCGCCATGATCGTCTCGACGATCTGGATCTCGTTGCGCAGGCCCTTCTTGAAGGAGGGGCGCAGCGGGCGGTCGATCAGGCGGCAGGTGAGGATCGCGTCCTCGGAGGGCCGGCCCTCACGGCGGAAGAAGGAGCCGGGGATCTTGCCGGCCGCGTACTGCCGCTCCTCGACGTCCACCGTGAGGGGGAAGAAGTCGAGGTTCTCCTTGGGCCGCTTGGAAGCGGTGGTGGCCGACAGCACCATGGTGTCGTCGTCCAGGTACGCGACGGCGGAGCCGGCGGCCTGCTTGGCCAGGCGGCCCGTCTCGAAGCGGATGGTGCGGGTGCCGAAGGTTCCGTTGTCGATAACGGCCTCGGCGTAGTGGGTCTCGTTCTCCACTAGTGATTTCTCCATACTCGTCGTCTTTCGTCCTGGCGCCCGTATGGCGGAGGACGGTGCGGGAGAGGCGCACCGTGTGTGCGGGCCGGTCTTCGATCGAAGCTCCCGGGCATGTTCCCGGGGGCCACTACCGAGGACCGGCGGCGGCGTCGCTGCGCCTCTCCCTCGTGTGATGCGGTGGTGCGGTGTTACAGGTGGTGCGGTCTTACAGGTGTTCCGGTGTCCAGGTTACTGAGCTTGACACCGGTCGCGCACGTACGGCAAAGGGAGCGGTCCCCTCAGACGCGGGAACCGCTCCCTCTCCACGGCGTACTTACTTGGCGCCGCCGGCCGCACCGCGGCGGATGCCGAGGCGGTCGACCAGCGCACGGAAACGCTGGATGTCCTTCTTGGCCAGGTACTGCAGGAGGCGGCGACGCTGGCCGACCAGGATCAGCAGACCACGACGGGAGTGGTGGTCGTGCTTGTGCGTCTTGAGGTGCTCCGTCAGGTCCGAGATCCGGCGGGAGAGCATGGCGACCTGGACCTCGGGGGATCCGGTGTCACCCTCCTTCTGGGCGAACTCGGACATGATCTGCTTCTTCGTAGCGGCGTCGAGCGGCACGCGTACTCCTCTTGATGTTCGAAGCGCCCACGAGTGCCCCTGGTCTTGATCTCAGGGGAGCTTCCGTGACTCGGAGGCGAAGGTCCGATGAGCGCAGTCCCCAGGATGATCCGGAGAGGCGTACACAAACGGCCACTGGACAGACTACCAGCCATTCGGGTCACGCCCGGACGGGGCCGCCTGAGGACCGGCGGTCAGCTCGTGAGGGCGCGGATCGAGCGGTAGACGTCGAAGACCGCGAGGCAGAGCGGCAGCAGGGTGAGCAGGACGACCGTCTCGGCGATCTCCAGGAAGCGGCCCCAGAACGGGGTCACCCCCTTGCGCGGCACGATCAGGCCGATGGCGGTGATCAGGGCCGCGACGCCCGCGACGGCGGCGGCGAGCCACACCGTACGGATGTCCAGGGCGGCGCTGTCGCCGTCCAGCGCGTCATTGAGCAGGGTGAGCGGCGGGTTGAGGGAGAGGCCGAGGCCCAGGAGGACGAGGGAGCCGAGGCCCGCGGCGAGGGTGCAGCCGACCTGGGCGGTGTAGCGGAACAGGTGGGCGCGCATCAGCATGGCGACCCCGGTGGCCAGGGCGAGCAACTGGCCCCAGACGTTGTCCGAGAAGCCGAGCACCGCGGCGGCGGCCACGGCCACCAGGGCGCAGCCGCCGACCAGGCCGAGGAGCAGCTCGTGGCCGCGGCGCGCCTGGGCGGCGAGGCGTACGGCGTCGACCGGGCCCTGGGGCGCCGGCTCGGCGGTGCCGTAGTCGCCGACGGCGGAGCGGGGCGGTTCGAAGCCGATGGGGAGGCGGGCGAAGCGGGTGGAGAGGCCGGGCAGGAAGGCCAGGGCGCCCACGGAGAAGGGGGCGCAGACGGCGGCGGCCTCGATGGGGGCCAGCTCGGCCGTGATCGCGATGAAGGTGACGACGAGGCCGGTGGCGCTCGCGAAGACGAACGCGACGAACGGTCCGTCGCCGCCGGGCGCGGTGATCATGAGGATGACCGCGACGACCAGCACGGCGGCGCAGGCGAGCAGGAACTGCAGCCGTCCCACGCCCTGGCCCGTGCTGAGCGAGAGCAGTCCGGAACCGGCGACCGCGGCGTTCACCATCGCGCCGGTGCCGAGCGCGATGGACGAGCCCCGGTCGTCGTAGACGCGTGCGCGGACGCAGGCGAGGGCGAGCAGGAGCACGGCGGTGACCGCCGCCAGGATGCCCGGCAGCCCGTGCATGTCGTGCCGGGGGTCTGCGGTCCAGAGCACGAAGCCCAGCAGGGTCAGCAGGACGGAGCCGCCGAAGAGGCCGGCGCCGCGCATGAGGGAGTCGCCCCAGAGGGTACGGTCCTTGGCCACGGCGGTGGCGACGGCGTCGGAGACGTCGTCGAAGACGGCGGGCGGCAGGGACTCGGCGAAGGGCCGCAGGGAGAGCAGCTCGCCGTCGAGGATGCGATGGCCGGCCAGCGTACGGGCGCTGTTAAGGACGGTGCCGTCGCGGCGTACGAGGTGGTAGCCGACGGGGGCGCCGGGGGCGGGGCTCTGTCCGGAGAGCCGGAGGATCTCGGGGTAGAGGTCCGCGACGGGCACGTCCTCGGGCAACGCCACGTCGACCCGGCTGTCGGGTGCGACGACCGTGACCCGGCAGAAGCCCGTGCCGTTGCCGGACGGAACCCCGTGACTCGGCCGGCCGGTCGTGGTGGCTGCCGCTTGGGCCGTCATAGTCACCTGCTGCTCCCCCTGTTCGTTCTGGACTTCGGCGGCGGCGCTCCCAGGTGACCGCGGCCGCTGTTCACGGCTGTTCCGGAACCGCTGTGTGCCGTTCTGGAACTTCTGCCGGATACACCCCTGAGAGCGGTGGATCCCGCCCCGCGTCCCGAATGACCGTCTTCTTGCGGTAGTTAGCGGATGCGTATACGCATCGCGACACCCTACCGCCAAGCGGCCCCCGCTCCGCCAGTAGGATCCGTCCCGCGGATGGGGCCCGTCGCCACGGGGGCGCCGATAGGAACACTTCCGTCCGGCAAGGGAATTGGTGAGCTGTGAGCCAGATCGTCGTCAAGCGCCCACCGCGGGCCCTGCCCTCCGAAGTGCCGGTCGAGCAGGTGCAGTTGCAACCTCCGCCGGAGCTCCCCCGGGGCCAGCAGGAGGGGATGCTCATGCAGCTCCTGCCGATGCTGGGCATGGGTGGCTCGGTCGTCTTCTTCTTCATGACGGACAACCCGATCATGCGGATCATGGGCGTGATCATGATCGCCTCCACGGTGGCCATGGCGATCGCGATGATGGTGCGTTTCCGGCGGGGCACCCAGGGCCAGCTCGCGGACATGCGGCGGGACTACCTGAAGTACCTGACGCAGACGCGGCGCGTGGTGGTGAAGACGGCGCGCAAGCAGCGTGACGCACAGTTCTATCTGCACCCCTCGCCCGAGCAGTTGTGGGCGCTCGTCGCCGAGGGCAGCCGGGTGTGGGAGCGGCGGGTCGGTGACGCGGACTTCGCGCAGGTACGGATCGGGCTCGGCAGCCAGGAGCTGGCGACGCCGCTCATCGCCCCCGAGACGGCGCCGGTCGATGAGCTGGAGCCGCTGACGGCCGGGGCGATGCAGCAGTTCCTGACGACGCACTCGACACTGGACGGCCTGCCGATGGCCGTGTCGCTGCGGGCGTTCTACCACCTGACGATCGGCGGCCACGCCGAGTCCGCGCGCTCCTCGGCGCGGGCGATGGTCGGCGCTCTGGCCTCGCTGCACTCCCCCGAGGACCTGGTGATCGGGATCGCCACGGGCGCCGAGGCGGCCCAGCAGTGGGAGTGGGCGAAGTGGCTCCCCCACGTACAGGACAGGAGCGCGACCGACGGGGCCGGCAGCCGCCGTCTGATCACCGGCGGTGTGCTGGAGCTGGAGCAGCAGCTCGCGGCCCGGCTCGACGGCCGCCCCCGTTTCCAGCCCGGCGGCCAGCCGCTCCTGGAGCAGCCGCACGTCGTCATCGTCCTGGACGGTGATTCGGTGCCCCCGATGTCGGTGCTCGCCTCGGCCGAGGGGCTGCAGGGCGTCACGGTCATCGAGGTCGTGCCGGGCGAGGTGCAGGGGGCGCGCGGCGGCCTCTCCGTGGTGGTGCAGCCGCAGGCGCTGCAACTGGAGTCGGGGCAGGGGCTCGTCTACGAGGGGGTGCCCGACCTGCTGAGTTACGAGGCGGCGGAGGCGCTCGCCCGTCAGTTGGCGCCGCTGCACATGGCGACGGGCGGGGACGACGACGAGCCGCTGCTGGCCAACCTGGAGTTCACGGATCTGCTGAACCTCGGGGACGCGGCCTCCATCGAGGTGAGCCGGACCTGGCGTCCGCGCGCCCAGGCGGAGCGGCTGCGCGTACCGATCGGTGTCGGTGAGGGCGGCGCGCCGGTGATGCTGGACCTCAAGGAGGCGGCGCAGGAGGGCATGGGCCCGCACGGGCTGTGCGTGGGAGCGACGGGTTCCGGAAAGTCGGAGCTGCTGCGCACGCTGGTGCTCGGCCTCGCCGTCACGCACACCTCGGAGACCCTCAACTTCGTCCTCGCGGACTTCAAGGGTGGCGCGACCTTCGCCGGGATGGCGCAGATGCCGCACGTGGCCGCGGTGATCACCAACCTGGCGGACGACCTGACGCTGGTCGACCGTATGGGCGACTCCATCAGCGGTGAGCTCAACCGCCGCCAGGAGATGCTGCGCGACGCGGGCAACTACGCCAACATCCACGACTACGAGAAGGCGCGCGCGGCGGGTGCCCCGCTGCAGCCGATCCCCTCCCTCGTCCTGGTGATCGACGAGTTCAGCGAACTGCTGACGGCGAAGCCCGACTTCATCGACATGTTCGTGCAGATCGGACGCATCGGCCGTTCGCTGGGCGTGCATCTGCTGCTGGCCTCGCAGCGCCTGGAGGAGGGGCGGCTGCGCGGTCTGGAGACGTACCTCTCGTACCGCATCGGTCTGCGGACCTTCTCGGCGGCCGAGTCACGGGCGGCGATCGGGGTGCCCGACGCGTACCACCTGCCGAACGTGCCGGGTTCCGGGCTGCTCAAGTTCGGTACGGAGGAGATGGTGCGGTTCAAGGCCGCGTACGTCTCCGGGGTGTACCGGGCGGGGGGCCGGCCGGTCGCGTCCGGGGGGCCGCTGCCGGTGGACCGCAGGCCGGTTCCGTTCACGGCGGCGCCGGTGCCGGTGCGGTACGTGCAGCCGAGCCCGCAGGCCGGGGCGGGGGTGCCGGACCAGCGGGCGGGGGACGACGACGCGCTGGCGGACACGGTGCTGGACGTGATCGTGCGGCGGCTGGAGGGGCGGGGCGCCTCGGCACACCAGGTGTGGCTGCCGCCGCTGGACAACCCGCCGTCGCTGGACGAGATCCTGCCGGGGCTGACGGCGGTGCCGGGGCGCGGGCTGACGCAGCCCGGGTTCGAGGGGGCGGGGCGTCTCGTCGTACCGCTGGGCGTGATCGACAAGCCGTTCGAGCAGCGGCGCGACACGTTGTACCGGGACTTCTCCGGGGCGGCCGGCCACATGCAGATCACCGGTGGCCCGCAGTCCGGCAAGTCGACCCTGCTCCGTACGCTCGTCGCGGGCTTCGCGCTCACGCACACGCCGCAGGAAGTCCAGTTCTACGGGCTCGACTTCGGCGGTGGCGGCATGTCGTCCATCGCGGGCCTGCCGCACGTCGGCGGGGTCGCCTCGCGGCTGGACCCCGAGCGGGTCCGCCGTACGGTCGCCGAGGTGTACGGCATCCTGTCGCGGCGCGAGGAGTACTTCCGCAGCGCGGGCATCGACTCCATCGCCACCTTCCGCCGGATGCGGGCGCGCGGCGAGATCTCGGTGACGGACCAGCCGTGGGGCGACGTCTTCCTGATCATCGACGGCTGGGGCAACTTCCGTGCGGACTACGAGGCGCTGGAGAACGCCGCCATGGACATCGCGGCGCGGGGCCTCGGTTACGGCATCCATCTCATCGTCACCGCGTCACGGTCCATGGAGGTCCGGGCCAGCCTGAAGGACCACCTCATGAACCGTCTGGAGCTGCGGCTCGGCGACGTCATGGACTCCGAGCTGGACCGCAAGGTCGCGGTCAACGTGCCCGCGGGGGTGCCGGGTCGCGGGCTGACGCCGGAGAAACTGCACTTCATGGCGGCGGTGCCGCGGATCGACGGCATCAACTCCGACAGCGACCTCTCCGAGGCGACGGCCGCGATGAACGCGGAGGTCTCCCGCCACTGGACGGCTCCGCCCGCGCCGCAGGTGCGCCTGCTGCCGCGCTCCCTGCCGGCGAGCGAACTCCCGGCGGGCTACGCCGCTCCGGAGCGCGGTATCGCCTTCGGCATCGACGAGAACAACCTCGCGCCGGTCTTCGTCGACTTCGACCACGACCCGTTCTTCCTGATCTTCGGCGAGAGCGAGTCCGGCAAGTCCAACCTGCTGCGGCTGGTCATCAAGCAGCTCACCGAGCGGTACGACGGCGACACCTGCAAGCTCTTCGTCATCGACAACCGGCGCTCCCTGCTGGATGTGACCCCGGCGTCGCACCTGGCGGAGTACATCCCCATGTCCAACAACATGGACCACCACATGGTCGCGCTGCACGACCTCATGAAGCGCCGCACGCCCTCCGCCGACGTCACAGCCCAGGAGCTGCGGGACCGCAGCTGGTGGCGCGGCCCGACGGTCTACGTGATCATCGACGACTTCGATCTCGTCGCCACGTCGAGCGGCAACCCGCTGTCGTCCCTGACGGAGCTGCTGCCGTTCGCCCGCGACGTGGGCGTCCGCTTCATCATCGCCCGCAACACGGCGGGCGCGAGCCGGGCCCTGTACGACTCGTTCCTCCAGCGCATGACGGAGCTGGGCGCGCAAGGAGTGCTGCTGTCGGGCGACCCGATGGAGGGCGACATCCTCGGCGGCGTACGCCCGCGGCCGATGCCGGCGGGGCGGGGCCTGTTCGTCACCCGGCGGCGGGGGAACCCGCTGGTGCAGACGGGGTTGGTGGAGGGGGGACGGTAGGTCGGGGGGCGGTAGGTCGGGGGGCGGTAGGTCGGGGGGCGGTAGGCGCGGACGCCGTCGAGTACGCGGGAGGGGGCGCTGGGTGTCCAGCGCCCCCTCCCTCTTCTTCGTCGCTCTGCACCGCTCTGCGCACCGCCGTGCGCCGCTCGGCATCACCCGTGCTGACGTGGAGCGGACATGCATGCGTCAGGGTGGACACCTCCCGCGCGTGTCCACCCTGATGTGCTGCTGAGCATGGGCAGCCTGCTTCTCCAGCCGGATCGGCTAGTGGAAGTTGGCCGCCGCACGCTTGTCACCGCTGCGGTAGGCCGTCTCCGCGTCGCGCACGGCGCGGGAGATCTGGGCGAGGTTCTCCTTGATGCCCGTCGCCTGCACGTCCCAGCGGCCCTGCGCGTCGCGGTAGGCGGTCTTGGCTTCGCCCTCCCACAGCTCCGAGACCGAGGCGATCATGGTCTTGATCGCCCGGAGGTCCTGGTCGAGCTGCTTGGCCTGGCGATCGATCGACGCGGCCGCGAGATCGAGGCTGGCATAAGTGACGACCGTCGTACCGTCGTTGGTGGCCATGTGGTCCTCCTTCAGTCGAGTTACGGAATACGGGTCAGAAGTTGTTGAGGTTCGAGGTCCGGGCCGTGGCCGCGGCGTCGCCCGAGTAGCCGTCGACGACGTCCACGCCCATGAGGGCAGCCTTGATCTCTTCCTCGTTGTTGCCGGAAATGGTGCGGGCGGCCTTGATGGCCTCCTGGAAGCGCAGCAGCTCGTTGCCGATGCCGACCATGTTGTTGTTGATCTGGACCTGCTTCTGGTTGAACGCTCCGGCGCCGATGCCCTTCCAGGCACCTTCCAGGCTGTCGATCGTGGCGTTCAGCTGCTTGAGCTGGCCCTTCACCGACTCGAACCTTTCGGTGAGGTCACCCTCGAGCCTGAGTAGGGCTGCCGCTGAGACTTTCTGGTCTGCCGACATGGCTTTCCTTTCCTTCCGGTGGATTGTGCGAGCCGGCATGGTTCGCCGGCCGGTACATGTGCGGAACCTGTGGTCAGGCCGCGCCGCGTCTGCGGACGACGGCGAAGACCACTGCCCCGAGGACGGCCACGCCTGCGATGCCGCCGACGATCAGGCCCAGGGGGGCGCCGCCGTCCGACGCCGCCGCCTCGCTGTCGTCCGCTGCGACGGTCTCGTCGACCTTGTCGGTCTGCCCGTTCTGGGCGGGCTCCTGGGAGGCGGGGGTGGACGGCGTGGAGGAGGGGTCGGGGGAGGCCGGGGAGCCGCCGGTCCGCTCCTCGGTGAGGGGGCTGATGTCCGGGTCTCCGGGGTCGCCCTTGCCCTTGAGGATGTTCATCGCGGGGCGGATGAGGCCGTGGCCGAGGTAGGCGCTGCGGTCGCCCTTCTTCCACGTGCGACTAGCCGTGTCGAAAAGCACGTTGAGTACTTGGTTAGCGGTCCAGTCGGGGTGGGCGGACCAGACGAGGGCGGCGGAGGCGGAGGCGATGGCGGTGGCAGAGCTGGTTCCGCCGTCTCCGTCGCAGTAGCTCTGGAAGGAGTTGTCGCACCACCGCGGAAGCGTCTTCCCGGGAGCAGCGATGTCCACTGTATTCCCGTTCTGCGAAGATTCCGCGACTTTCCCCTGCTTATCCGCTGCGGCGATACCTACTACCTGACGGTACGCTGCCGGGTACGCGTCTCTGTTACGCCCTTGACCATCGTTCCCAACCGCAGCGAAGAACAGTTTGCCTTTGCTCTCAACGTACTTGGCCGCCTCACGCT
Source organism: Streptomyces cyaneofuscatus (assembly GCF_042718795.1). Classification (GTDB taxonomy): domain Bacteria; phylum Actinomycetota; class Actinomycetes; order Streptomycetales; family Streptomycetaceae; genus Streptomyces; species Streptomyces cyaneofuscatus_A. The sequence goes on along the minus strand of NZ_JBHXOX010000011.1, from coordinate 236,786 downwards.
CCTGTTCCGTGGAGTACGGACTGCTGAACGACATACTGATGATCTTTGCGTCGCTGTCAGCAGCGGCACGAATGGCGTCCGCCCAGTCGTGAACGTTGGAGGAGTGCTTCTTTTGAAAGTCGCTGTCTCCAATACGCATCGGGATGATCTTTGCGCCCGGGGCAAGGCCCTTGATTCCACCGCCCTTCCCCGTTCCCGCAATCAACTCAGCCATCGTCGTGCCATGACCGCTGTAGTCGTCGTTCTCATCCCCCTCGGCGCCCGTGGCGTCGAAGCCCTTGAGCGTCTGTCCTTGCAGGGATGGAGTGGACGCATTGACACCCGTGTCGATGACAGCAAGTTTGATGCCTTCGCCGGTCGTGACTTTCCACATTTCCTCAGCCTGCATGGCCTTCAGGTACCACTGCTTGGACTGCACGTCCACTGCTGCGGCAGGCTGTGCCACGCCGACGAAGACCAAGCTCCACGAAGCTGTCACAGCCAGTGCGCTGAGTACACGCTTCTGGGGTCGGCCCATTCCTGCTGTCATTCCGACTTCCGAACCTTCCCTGGGGCTACTGCTCGACCACTGGGGGCACGGCTCCGCTCCGTCGCGCCGCCCATGTTTCTTCGTCTTCCGTCAGGTAGTCCGGACGGGTCGATCCGGTGTTCTCCTCGTCCTTCCGGTCGTCCTTCCGCCGGCCGGCAGGGCCACGGACCAGGCCTGCGCCGCCAGCGGTGAAGCCCTTGGATCCAGAGCCAGACGTGCCTCGGGCAGCTCCAACCACTCCGCTGGCACCCGAGACAGGCGCGCCACGCTGGCCGGAGCGCGGCGCACTGCCACTCGCGCCGGGGCCGCCGATCACCGTTCCTCGCGGCACTCCGCGAGCCCCGCCAACGCCGGACGCCGCAGAGGTGGCCCGCTGCGGAGTGCCGCCCACAATGCCGTTGCCCTGCCCCGCACGAGAGCCGCCCGGTGCCGCTGTGCCGCCGTGTGCGGCGATGGGTCGGCCGCCCGTCACGCCGGACTGACCGGCCGTGGGCAGCTGGGCACCCCCGCCGGAACGCCCCGTGGCTGATGGCCCACCGGCCATCGGACTCGGGCGGCCTACAGGTGCGCCGGTGCCGACCCTAGCGGTGGCGCTCGCCCCAGTGGCAGATGCCTTGCCCAGGCCTGCTCCGGCCTGGGTCGCGGACCGAGGGACAGCCGGTGAACCCGCGGCTCGCGAGAAGCCCCCCGGCACCGGGGTACCGACGCGGGGCACCATTGGCGGAGTCGCTGTGGTGACCGGTGCCGAGCCGCCGGTGGCCGACGGGGTAGGAGCCGTGCCCGTGGTCACAGTAGGGGCGGTCGGGGTCGCAACACTGTTGATCTCGGTAGATGTGCTCTTGTCCAGCACGGGCGTCGATCCGAGGACTGCTCCCGGCACACGATCGCTGGCTGAGGACACTGCGCCGGATTCTCCTGAGACTGCGCGCACTGGAATGACAGGTGCCGCGCTGCTACCCGAAAGATCACCACCACGTGCTGATGAAGGGCTTTCGGTCCGATACTCCGATCCCCCATCCGGCTTGGGCATGTCGACACCCAGCCGCTGATCGAACCGAGGTGGTTCCTGCCCCGCCAGAACCTCCTCCGACACCGCGTAGTACGACGCCAGCCGGTTGATCTGGTTGATGGCCTCCTGGCGGTTCTTCTCCACCGTGAGAGCGGCCGCGTACTGCGGGTTCGTCTCGGTCCGGGCCGGGAACAGGATGTCGTCCACGTCCGTCTGGATCATCCGGCGGTCGCGGGGCGGCATGGAACTGCGTACCGATGCCAGGCCGGTGCCGGCCACCGTGATCTGGGTGCCTGCCGCGTCGGCGAAGTCGCCGAGCTTCGTGGCGTGGGTCACCAGGCCCTTGCCCCACTTGCGGAAGGCCTCGCCGGAGTCGCCCTGCCAGTCGACGCCGTCGATGTGGTCGCCGAGCTCCTTCGCCGCACTCCGGATCGCGTCCCTGGCCTTCCAGAGCGCCTCGCCCGCGTTCTCCAGGTCGGCCGGGTTGGCGTTCTCCACCAGGTCGATGATGGCGTTGAGATCGTGTCCCTCGAACGAGGTACGGCCTGCTCTGCCGCCGCCTCCGAAAGGAAAGAGGCTCAGGACCTCCCGGCCCAACTCCGTCATATCGGTGACGACGAGCTGGGTCGTGACGCGGCCCTCGTCCTGCTTCTGCTGTTCGGCAGGGGTCAGTTCCGGCTGATTCTCGTCGCTCACTTCGTCTCCCACCCGTCGCCGAGGTCTTCGCGGTTGTCGGCCTCGGGATTGGCGGCCTTCGCGCGCTCCCGGTCCATCCGTGTCTGGATCTCGTGGAAGCGTCGCCGCGTCTCGTCGTCCACGTTGTCGAAGCCGACCGCCGCCGCGTGCACGCCCAGGCTCAGGTACTCGATCTGGTCGCCCAGCGACTTGGAGAGCGAGATCAGGGACTCGTGAACGCGGTTGTACTGGGTGTAGAGGCCGTCCGCCTCGGCGAAGCGGGCGTTCGGGCCGCTCAAGGAGGCGCGCGACACCTTCTGGGCCGCCACCTTCGACTTGCCCGCGGCCGAGCCCTCCAGGTCGGCGAGCAGGGCGTCCACCCGCTTCTTGAATGTCTCCAGCGCGCCTACTCCGCGCCTGAGGTCACCTGGACCGGTCCCCATGCCGTCCTCCCCGTTGTGCATCCCCGTTTGCTCGGATCGTTCCGCGTTGCTATCGCATCGATGCGATCCGAGCCCATCTCATCCGGCAACTCTAGTCACTGCCTGGCGCCGGGCCAATTGGGTTGGCGGCCACGTGACTTGTCTCATTCCTCCGCCGAGGTTCTCCTCCGTCAGCCGCCGCCCGCGAGCCGCCTCTTGCGGCGTCTCGTGTCCCGTACGGCCACTGCCGCACCGGCGATCGCCGCCACCAGGACGCCGCCGCCCACGACGACGTACGTCGCGAGGCGGGCGTTGCGTTCGTCGGCCGTTTCGCCCAACTGGAGCTGGGCCGTGGTCGGTGCTTCGCCTTTGCTCATGCCCTCGCTGGCGACCGGGCGCTCGATGGGCTTGTCGTCCTCGGTGAGGGCGCGTACCGGGTCGATGACGCCCCAGCCCACGTGGCGGTCGTGGCCCGCCACCGAGCGCTCCGCGGTCTGCTGCATCTGGGCCACGATCTGTCGCGGCGTCCAGCGGGGGTGCTTCGCCTTGATCAGTGCGGCGACTCCGGCGACGTACGGGGCGGAGAAGCTGGTGCCGTTGTCGGCGCAGTGGCCGCCGCCGGGGACGGTGGAGATCATGTCCACGCCGGGGGCGGCGATGCCGACGAACGGGCCGCCCTGGGAGAAGTACGCGCGTTCGTTGTTCCGGTCCGAGGAGGCGACGGCGAGGACGCCCTCGTAGGAGGCGGGGTAGGTCAGTTTTGCTTTTCCGTCCATGCCGTCGTTGCCCGCCGAGGCGATGACCACGATGTTCTTGGCCAGGGCATGGTCGACGGCCTCCTTCAGGCGCGGTGTCGGCGCGACGGCGTCGGCGGTGTCCTGGGAGATGTTGATGATGTGGGCGCCCGCCTCGTCGGCGGCGTAGCGGATGGCCCGGGCGAGGGTGTCCGCCGTTCCGTTGCCGTCGGCGTCGTTCTGCTGGATCGGGATGATCGTTGCGTCCGGGGCGAGGCCGGCGAAGCCCGTGCCCTTCGCCTCGCGTGCGGCGATGATGCCGGCCACCTTGGTGCCGTGGCCCACCGTGTCCGTGGTGCCGTTCTCCTTGCCGCGTTCGATCTCCCGGCCGTCCTCGGTCTTGAGCTTCTTCGGCAGGAGGTTCTTGCCCGCCTTGACGTCCACGGCGGGGGTCAGCTGGGGGTTCTTCACGTCGACGCCGGTGTCGATGACCGCCACGCGTACCCCCTTTCCGGTGGACTGCTTCCACAACTCGTCCATGAGGACGCGCTGCAACGACCAGGGGCGGCCCGGGTACTTCTTCCCGCCGAACGTGCACTGGGTCGTGCCGTCCGCGGCCGCCTGCGGGGCCGGCAGGGCGACGAGGAGGAAGCCGGTGGCCGCCGCTGCCGTCAGCAGGCGCCTGGCCGGGGAAGGCGGAGACAAAGGGGTGGGGCGCGTCATCGGCCTACCGTCCCTCACGAACCCTGCGGCTGGCTCGCCGCGCCCGTCGAGAGCCTCGGGCCCGTCGGCAGGAACGTGGACCAGGCGGCCGGTACGGGGGTGGGGTCGACGTCCTTGTAGCCGAGGAGGTTCTGGGCCTGCTGGGCCTCCTGTCGGCGTGCCTCCCGCTCCTTCTCCGAGCCGGACGCGCCGATGCCGGAGTCGTCCTGCCCGCTGTCGCTGTTGGACTGCATCGCGTAGCGCAGTCCGGTGTCGGTGACCAGGAAGAGGAAGCCGACATCGGTCTTGGAGCCCTGGAACTGGCGGAAGAACTCGCCGGATCCGGGGGTGACGTAGGCGCTGGAGGATCCGGTGGGGAGCGTCGCCGGGAAGCTCGTACCCACCCAGGTGGAGAGGGTGGTGGCGCCGTTGTCGGCGTCGACGTCGCGCAGGACGTTGCACACGGTGTTCCGGCTTCCCTTCGTGACATCGGGGGAGTTGACGGCCTTCGCCTCGTGGACCGGCCAGTCCAGCTCCGCGCCGAAGGCCCGGCCGGGCGAGAACGCCGAGGCGCCCACCGGCTTCACCCGCCCGGCCTGGCCGAGCTTGTCCAGATCCCGGCTGCTGAGCAGGAGCTTGGCGATGAAGTCCGAGACCGGGGCGACCCTGCCGGGGAGGACGACGTACTGCTGGGTCCTGGTTCCGGCGGTGGCGGCCAGCACCATGCCGACCTTGTCCGTGTCGTCGTCCAGCGTGCCCGGGACGTTCGCGGGGACGCCGGGGACGCCGTCCAGGGTCGGGAAGGTGATCCGGTCGCCCTGGTGCAGCGTCGCCAGCCACGCGGCGGAGACCCGCTGGGGCTTGGCGCCCGGGTCGACCAGGGTGCGCAGCAGCAGTTCGTCGGCGGGGACCGGGTACGCCTTGCCTGTGGCGTCCACGAGGTAGCGGGTCCGGTCGGGCCCCTCGACGTACATCACCTCGCCGCCGCGCAGCTTCGCCGTGCCCTCGGTCTTCTTCTCCTCGCGCTCGGCGAGGACGAAGGCGGCCTTCTGGATGGCCCGGCCGCCCTCTCCGGGCTGTTCGCAGACCGCCCAGCGCTTGGCGGATCCGGCGTCCTTGGGGTCGGGCAGCCGGTCGGGGGCGTACGGGATGCCGAGCGTCGCGCCGTGCGGGATCGTGCCGTTGTCCAGCACCGATTCGTCGACGTTGACGACCTTGCCCTTGTCCTGGGCGAGCAGGAGCTTGGCCGAGGACATGTTCAGGACGGGGTGGAGCTGCTTCTTGCCGCCGGTCGTCAACACCACGTAGCGGGTGGTGGACTTGCTGGCGATGATGACGTTCTCGTTGGGGGCGTCCCAGTTCTTGGGGGCCACCGGCTTGAACATCCCCCAGGCGCCGAAGACGGCGAGGATGACGACGCCGATGATCGCCCCGGGGACGACCGCGCGCAGGGGGCGCGGCGCGCCTTCCTCCGAGCCGGTCGGGTTGGGTTGCAGGAACTGTGCGATCAACCTCCGCTTCGCAAAGGTGTAGGCGTTGAGCTCATCCCGCCGTGATGCCATGTTCCGGTGCCCCTTCTCCCCGATGGTCGACCAGGGTGCCACACGCACCGTCGACCCCTGGTGTCGCACCGGGCCCCTACTATGCCCCCAGGGGCTCGGCCCCCACTGCTCAGGTAGGGTGACCAACCGGTCAACACCCGTACGTGAAACGGCGAATACGGGACACGAGGGGGCAACGCGGCAATGGGTGCAGCTACGCGCGAGCGTACCGGGCGGTCCGGCCGCCGGGCGTCCGGTCCTTCCCGTCGGCAACGCAGCAACGAGCCGCCCGCCACGACCCCCGCCACCACGTCGAACGCCCCTGCCGCCACCACCCTGCGCGCCACCGCGCGGACCGGCCGGGTCCGGCCGCTGCGGCGGCAACTGGTGATCATCGAGGTGGCGCTCGCGGTGGCCGTGGTGGGTGCGGCGCTCGGCGGTGCCTGGCTGGTGCCCGCCGGTGTGCTCGTCGTGCTGCTGGTGCTGCTCGCGGTGGTACGCCGCCGGGGCCGCGCACTCCAGGACTGGCTGGCCGGCGCCCTCCTGCTCAGGGCCCGGCGGCGGAAGGCGGCGCCGGGCGGCGACACGGAGCCGATGCTGGCCCCGGTCGCGGAGAACGTGCCCGGCTTCGGCCCCCACATCTACGTCGACCGGGACCACCGCACGGTGGGCATGCTCGGCGACGGCACGTTCCTGACCGCCGCGGTGCGGGTGGAGGCGAGCGGTGAGGCGCTGCGGCCCGCGTTCGGCGCCCGCTCGCTCCCGCTGTCGCTGCTCGGGGACGCCCTCCGGGTCGACGACATCGTGCTGGAGTCGGCGCAGTTGGTGCAGCAGGTACGGGCCGCTCCGGCCCCGCATCTGCCGCAGCAGTCGGGGGCCCGCCTGTCGTACGGGCCGCTCCAGGACAAGACCGGGGCGCCCGCCCTGCGGATGACCTGGGTGGCGGTGAAGCTGGACCCGGAGCTGTGCCGGGAGGCCATCGAGGCGCGTGGCGGCGGGATCGAGGGGGCCCAGCGTTGCCTGGTGCGGGTCGCGGACCATGTGGCGAGCCGGATCACGGGGGCCGGGTTCCGGGCCGTGGTACTGGACCAGGACGAGCTGAACTCGGCCGTCGCCACGTCCGCCTGCGCCAACCCCCTGCTCTCGGGGCGCGCCGGGCGCGCGGACGCCGCACCGCAGCGGCGCACCATGGAGACCTCGCGGGTCTGGCGGTGCGACGACCGGTGGCACACGACGTATGCCGTCGACCGGTGGCCCGAGTTGGGCCGGGGCGCGACGCCGCTCCCCCAACTGGTCGCGCTGCTGACGTCGGTCCCCGCGTACGCCACGACCTTCAGCCTGACGGTGCGGCGCGGTGAGCGGCAGGGCGAGACGAGCGTCAGCGGCCATGTCCGGGTGACCGGCGGGTCGGACACCGAACTCGTCGGCGTACGAAGGACGTTGGAGCAGGCCGCCCGGCACGCGAAGGTGGGTCTGGCGCGGCTGGACCGCGAACAGCTGCCCGGTGTGCTGGCGACGCTCCCCCTCGGAGGGACCCAGTGAGAAGCGGATCGCGGAGAGGCGGAGCGGCAGTGGCGCGTGGGGTGACGGAGCGGACCGGGGCCAGGCGCGGACTGCTCGGCCCCCGCCACGCGGGCCACACCGTGCCCACCGACCACCTCGGCGCCCTGTCGCTCCCGGTCGGCGACGACGGCGTGATCATCGGCAACGACGCGGAGGGGCGCCCGCAGCTGATCGGGTTCCACCGCCCGGTCCCGTACGACGTCACGTTGATCGGCGGCCTGTGGACGGCGCAGGTGCTGGCGCTGCGCGCCGCCGGCACAGGTGCGCGGGTGGCGGTCGAGACCGGCCGGGTGCAGGCCTGGACCACGCTGGCACAGGCGGCGGGCGCCGGTCTTGAGTGCGTCTCCCTGTACGACGTGGGGCGGGTCCCGCCCACGGGTGCCACGGTCGGCAGCCCCGTGGTGGTCATCCGCGACTGCGGTATGCGGCCGCCCCGCGGCCGGGTGGTCTCCTCCCCCTGGCAGTCCGTGCTGACGTTGCTCCCCTATCTCAGCCCCGTGGCGCCCCGGTTGATGCGCTCCTCGGCGCTCGTGGGCATCCAGCGGGTCTCGCCCGACGAGGCCCAGCAGATCGGCCGGATCCTGGGGCTCGCACCGGCCGAGAGCGAGGCACTGCCGACGCTGGCGGACGGGGTGACGCTCTGGGTGGCGGGCCGCGACCACCACTGGGTGATGACGAGCGCGACCGACGCGGAGACGGGTCTGCTCGGTACAGCTCGCCGGATGGACTGATTCCTCTCCCGTTCGCCCCCCATGTGCCCCTCCCGCCAGGGAGCATGGACCACGCAATGACACACGGTTCGACAGTTCGATCGGAAGGGACGCCGGTATGGGCACCCAGCAGGAAAAGGACGAGCTCTACGCTCTCGACATCTCGGGCGTGGAGTGGCTGAGCGCGCCCGGCACCGAGGACGTCGAGGAGCGGGTCGAGATCGCGCATCTGCCCGGGGGCGCGGTCGCCATGCGCTCCTCCCTGGACCCGGACACCGTCCTGCGGTACACGGAGGCGGAGTGGCGGGCGTTCGTCCTGGGTGCCCGCGACGGTGAGTTCGACCTCAAGTAGACGACGCAGGCGGTACGAGGGTGGCGGCCGGGCCCGGCCGCCACCCTCGCCGTTCTTTGCCGGGCGATACGGCCTGCCGGAGTTCGCCCCATGGCGATTAGGGTGGGTGGGGCGCGGCAGAAACCTGCGAGCGGGTTGTGCGCGTCGCAAGGGGGAGAGCCGGGCGTACCGGGCCCGATGAGACCGGTCGCCCCCACCCACCACGGCACAAGGGTGCTCGACCACACCAGGAGGCACAGTGAACAGCGATCGGGACGAGATCCGCGGCGGATGGAACACGCCCGTCGACGAGTCGTCCGACGCGGATCCCGCCGAGATGACGGGTGAGTTCACCATCGACTACACCCCTCCCGCCTGGTACACGCAGAACGCGGCGGGGGACTCGTCGGGAGGCGCGGGCTCACACCTGGCGCCGCCTCCGCCGCCGTACGGGGCGCCGGTGTCCGTGCCGGAGCAGCCGTCCCAGAGCGGGTTCGACCCCAACTGGGCTCCCGCTCCCCCGGCACCGCCCGCCCACGCGGACGCCCCTGTCGAGCCGGCCGCCCCTGTCGAGCCGGCCGCCCCGCAGGCGCCTGCTCCGGTTGCCGATCCGGTCGGGCCCGTCGTTCCCGGTGTGCCGGCCGTTCCCGGTGTGCCGGCCGTTCCGGCCGCTTCCGCCTCCGCCGATGCCTCCGGTGACCCGGGGCCGTTCGGGGGCGGCGATGTGGAGAGCGGCGCCACGATGCGGTTCTCCCCGGCCGCCCTCAAGCGGGAGATCGCCGAGCGCGAGGCGGCGGCTTCCGCCTCGGAGACGGAGGCGGGGACGGGGACGGACTCCGGCCTGTCCGGTACGGAGCCGGGTTCGGCTTCCTCCCGTACGGAGTCGAGCTCCACGGACGGCGACGGTACGGACGCGGGTTCCGCCGCCGAAGGCCACGGCTCGGGCCCGGACAAGGACACGGACACGGAGACGAATGGCGGATCGGACGCATCGGCCACCGCTGATGCCCCGAAGCCCGCGGACTCCGCCACCGCTGCGGACCCGGCCGACACGGACGACCACGCGGACGCCGGTGCGGACGGTGACCGCTCCCCCGCCGCAGAGGCAGGCCCTCGGGCCGACGCCGTACCGCAGGACGCCGCTCCCCACGACGCCCCGCCCGCGACCCCGCCCGGACCGCAGGCCTCCGCCGCGCCGGTCCCGTGGTCCGCGCCCGCCGAGGGCGGCGCACTGCCGCCGCTGCCGCCCGCCTTCCAGCCGGCGGCTCCGCAACCCAGCACCCCGCAGCCCGCGGCACAGTGGCCCGCCCCCGTGCCGCCCCACGAGGCCCCCGGCGGTTACGGCTTCCCGCACGCGGCCCAGCCGCCGCAGGCACCTCAGCAGCCTCACGCGCCGCAGCAGCCCCAGCAGTTCCCCGGCCAGGGCCCCCAGGGCGCGCCCCTGCCGCCCCAGGCCCCCCAGGGCGCGGGCGGCTACGGCTTCCCTCAACAGCAGCCGCACCAGCAATTGCCCCCGCAGGGCGCCCAAGGCGGCTACGGCTTCCCGCAGGCACCTCCGCCCCAGGCGCCCAACCCACCCCAGCAGCCCGCTCCCTTCCCCGCCCAGGCCACCCCCAACCTGCCCGCGCCCGCCACCCCGGCCACCCCCCAGCAGCCGCAGCCGTACCCCCAGCAGGGTCAACAGCACGGTCAGCAGCACGGCCAGCCCCAGCCGCCCCACGCCCTGCAGCAGGGACACCAGCCGGGCCAGCAGACGGGACAGCAGCAAGGCCAGCAGCCGGGCCACCAAGGCAGCCCCGACCAGCCCGTCGACCCCCGTGCCGGCGGCGCCTGGCCCACCCCGGTCACCCACGACCAGCGCGAGCGTTCCGTACCGGGCGCGCCCCTCGGGTACACGGCGGCCGTCGAGCTCTCCTCCGACCGGCTCGTCCGGGGCAAGCAGAAGGCGAAGAGTAGCCGCAACCCCTCCGCCGCCTCCCGGTTCAAGCTGGGCGGCAAGAAGGAGGAGGCCGAGCGGCTGCGCAAGCTGGAGCTGATCCGTACGCCGGTGCTCTCCTGCTACCGCATCGCCGTCATCAGCCTCAAGGGCGGCGTCGGCAAGACCACCACCACGACCGCGCTGGGCTCGACCCTGGCCACCGAGCGGCAGGACAAGATCCTCGCCATTGACGCCAACCCGGACGCCGGCACGCTCGGGCGCCGGGTGCGGCGCGAGACCGGGGCCACGATCCGCGACCTGGTCCAGGCGATCCCGTACCTCAACTCGTACATGGACATCCGGCGGTTCACCTCCCAGGCCCCCTCCGGTCTGGAGATCATCGCCAACGACGTGGACCCGGCCGTCTCCACCGCGTTCAACGACGAGGACTACCGGCGCGCGATCGACGTGCTCGGCAAGCAGTACCCGATCATCCTCACCGACTCGGGCACCGGCCTCCTCTACAGCGCCATGCGCGGCGTGCTGGACCTGGCCGATCAGCTGATCATCATCTCCACGCCCTCGGTCGACGGCGCCTCCAGCGCCTCCACCACGCTGGACTGGCTCTCGGCGCACGGGTACGCGGACCTGGTGCAGCGCTCGCTCACCGTCATCTCGGGGGTCCGCGAGACCGGCAAGATGATCAAGGTCGACGACATCGTGCAGCACTTCGAGACGCGCTGCCGGGGTGTCGTGGTCGTCCCGTTCGACGAACACCTGGCGGCGGGTGCCGAGGTGGACCTCGACATGATGCGTCCGAAGACGCGTGAGGCGTACTTCAACCTCTCCGCCCTGGTCGCGGAGGACTTCTCGCGCGCCCAGCAGCAGCAGGGGCTGTGGACGGCGGGCGGCCAGAACCCACCCCCGCAGTACGCCCCGCCGATGCCGGGCCAGCAGGGCTACCCGGCGCAGGGCCAGCCGATGCCGGGTCAGCCGTTCCCCGGCCAGCAGCAAGGCCACCAGGCCCAGCAAGGCCAGCAGGGTCAGCACCCCCACGCCCCGCACCAGCCCCACGCCCCACAACAGCACCAGCAGCCCTACCCGCAGCACCAGCAGCCGGTCGGCCCCGGCGGCCAGCAGCCGTACGCCCCCCAGCAGCCCGCCCCCGGCCAGCCCTACCAGCCGCAGCCACAGCCGTACCCCGTCCAGCAGGGACAGCCCGGCCAGCCGGTCCCGGGCCAGCACCCCTACCCCGGACAGCAGCCCCCGCCGCCGTACGGGGGATATCAGCCGAGCGCTCCCCAGCCCCCGCAGCAGCCCTACCCCCCGCAGCCGGGCCCGGCCGGACAGCAGAACGGCTGGCAGCAGTCGCTCCCGCCGCAGGGCCGGCCGGGTGGACCGCAGGCCCAGTCGGGTGGACCGGCCCCCGCCGCACCGCCGCAGGGTCAGCCGGGCGGTCAGCCGGGTGGTCAGGACAACCCGGCAGGCCAGCCCGATCTGCAGGGTCCGGTGGATCCGGCCGGGTGGCAGCAGAGGCCTCCGCAGCCGCCGCAGGCCCCTCACCAGTAAGGCGTTAGAGGTCTACACCAATGAGGGCTCGCACCGCTCGCGCGGTGCGGGCCCTCATCGCTGTTTTCCCAGCCCACACGCGGTTTGACGGACCGTTGACGAGCCTCGCGACCGCTGATAAACCTTCGCTTCACCAACTGGCGAACCAGAGATCAACCCGCCTTCTCAAGCGAGTGATGACGCGAGGTCCCCGTCCATGGTCACAAGAGTTTCCTCCCGCACCCCCCGGCCCGGCAGGCGCCTACGCACCCTGCTGGCCTCGGGCGCGGCCGCCCTGGCCCTCACCGCCGGGGCCGTCGTCCCGGGCAATCCGCTCGCGCCCGCGCCCTCCGAGGCCCGCGCCGACGACGGGAGGACGACGCTCACGGTCGCCGTCGCGCAGAGCGTCGACTCGCTGAGCCCGTTCCTCGCCCAGCGGCTGCTGAGCACCAGCATCCACCGGCTCATGTACGACTACCTGACCAATTACGACGCCAAGGACAACAAGGCGATCCCGGGACTGGCCACGGCCTGGGAGCCGTCGGCGGACAAGCTGACGTGGACGTACACGATCCGGTCGGACTCGCAGTGGTCCGACGGGCAGCAGGCCACCGCCGAGGACGCGGCCTGGACGTTCAACAAGATGATGACCGACGAGGGCGCGGCCACCTCCAACGGCAGCTTCGTCGGCAACTTCGAGAAGGTGACCGCGCCGAGCAAGGACAAGCTGGTCATCCAGCTCAAGGAGCCGCAGGCCACGATGGCCGCGCTGGACGTCCCGATCGTGCCCCGGCACGTCTGGGAGAAGGTCGACGACTTCGCCAAGTTCAACAACGACAAGGACTTCCCCGTCGTGGGGAACGGCCCGTTCATCCTGACGGACTACAAGGTCGACAGCTTCGTGAAGCTCAAGGCCAACAAGGACTTCTGGCGCGGCTCGCCCAAGTTCGACGAGCTGGTCTTCCGCTACTACAAGGACCAGGACGCGGCCGTCGCCGCCCTGCGCAAGGGCGAGGTCTCCTTCGTCGCGGGCAGCCCCAGCCTGACTCCCGCTCAGTCCGCCTCGCTGGAGAACGCCCCGGACATCAAGGTGAACGACGCCCCGGGCCGGCGCTTCTTCGCGCTCGCCGTCAACCCCGGAGCCCGTACCAAGGACGGGAAGAAGTTCGGCGACGGCCACCCGGCGCTGCTGGACCAGAAGGTACGGCACGCCCTGTTCATGGCGGTCGACCGGAAGACGATCATCGACAAGGTCTTCCAGGGCCACGCCGTCGAGGGCGAGGGGTACATCCCGCCGCGCTTCTCCGACTACTTCTGGAAGCCGTCGGACAGCCAGAAGCTCGCCTACGACCCGGCGAAGGCCGCCGCTCTGCTGGACGAGGCCGGGTACGAGAAGAACAGCGCGGGCAAGCGCGTCGGCAAGGACGGCAAGCCGCTGGACTTCCGTATCCTCTGCCACGCCACCGACCCCAACGACAAGGCGATCGGCAAGTACCTCCAGGAGTGGTGGGGCGAGCAGGGCATCGGGCTGAAGGTCGACTGCCTCGACAACGTCTCCGACCCCTGGTACGCGGGTGAGTACGACCTCGCCTTCGACGGCTGGTCCGTCAACCCGGACCCCGACTTCGTCCTTTCCATCCACACCTGCGCCGCGCTGCCGTCCAAGGCGAAGGAGTCGGCCGCGACCGACAACTTCATCTGCGACAAGCAGTACGACGAGCTCTACAAGAAGCAACTGGCGGAGTACGACCCCGCCAAGCGGGCGGATCTTGTGCGGCAACTGGAGTCGCGGCTGTACGACACCGGGTACATGAACGTCATGGCGTACCCGAATGCCGTCGAGGCCTACCGCACCGACCACATCGAGTCCATCACCACCATGCCGTCGGCCGCGGGCAACATCTACGGCCAGGACGGCTACTGGAGCTGGTGGTCGGCGGTCCCTGCCGCAGGGGCCTCCTCGACGTCCTCCTCCGACTCCGGTGGGTCCTCCACCGGGGTGCTCGTCGGGGTCGGGATCGCCGTCGTCGTCCTCGCCGGTGGCGGACTGCTGTTCGCCATGCGTCGCCGCTCCACCGCGGAAGACCGTGAATAGTCCATGAGCTCAGAATCCACTCCCGCGCTGGTCAAAGGCGCGGCAGGCGTGGAGAGCACCGCATCCGGCGGCCCGGCTCCGGCCAGGCCGTCGGCCCGCTCCCCGCGCTCCCGCTCGACGGCCGCCTACCTCCGCTACGCGGCGGGCAAGCTGGCCGGGGCGGCCGTCTCCCTCTTCGCCGTCCTCGTCACCAGCTTCTTCCTCTTCCGGCTGATCCCGGGCGACCCGGTCAAGCAGATGACCGGCGGCCGCCAGGTGTCGACCGAACAGATCGCGGCGATGCGCCGCGAGTTCGGACTCGACCTCCCGCTCTGGCAGCAGTTCACCCAGTACTGCGGCAAGGCCCTGACCGGCGACTTCGGTACGTCGTACCAGTTCCGGGCCCCTGTCATCGACAAGATCGCCGAGGCGCTGCCCGCGACGCTCCTGCTCACCGGCACGGCGTTCGTCATCTACACGCTGCTCGGCATCTGGCTGGGCGCCCGCTCCGCCTGGCGCAACGGCTCCGCCGGGGACCGGACCAACACCGCGTTCGCGCTGACGCTGTACTCGGTGCCGTCCTTCTGGCTCGGTCTGCTTCTCATCATCACGCTGTCGGTCGGTATCGGCCCGATCCCGGGGCTCTTCCCGACCGGCGGCATGGAGTCCGGCTCCACCACCGGTTTCGACCGCGTCCTCGACATCGCGCACCACATGGTGCTGCCCGTCATCACGCTCGTCGCGGTGGAGTACGCGCGCACGCTGCTGGTGATGCGCTCCTCGCTGCTGGACGAGATGGGCAGCGACTACCTCACGACCGCCCGCGCCAAGGGCCTGCGCGACGATCTCGTACGAAGGAAGCACGCCGTGCCGAACGCGATGCTGCCGACGGTGACGCTGCTCTTCGTCAACCTCGGTACGACGGTGGCCGGGGCGATCCTCGTGGAGACGGTCTTCTCCTGGCCGGGCCTCGGCGGCCTCTTCTACCAGGCACTGAGCGTGCCCGACCTGCCGTTGGTGCAGGCGCTGTTCTTCGTCTTCGCCTCCGCGGTGATCCTGATGAACACGCTCGCCGATGTGATCTATCCGCTGCTCGATCCCCGGGTGGGCCGATGACTGTCACGACCGACAAACCCGAAGGTGTACGGACGGAGGGCCCGCGCGCCCTCGCGCGGGCCCGGCGACGGCAGGCGGCCCTCCGCTTCTGGCGCCAGTACCGCACGCACCGCGCCGGTCTCGTCGGCCTCGCCGTGCTGGCGGTGATCGCCCTGCTCGCGCTGACCGCGCCCCTGCTGGTGGGAGCCGACTCGCTGAGCGTGACCAACGCGCCGGGCGGCCCGTTGGAAACGCCGAGCGACGAATTCCCGCTCGGCACCGACCAGTTCGGGCGCAGCCTGCTCGCCCTGATGCTCTGGGGCACCCGCGTCTCCCTCACCGTCGGCCTGCTGGCCGCCTTCCTCTCCGTGGCGATCGGCACGCTGATCGGGATCACGGCGGGCCACTTCAAGGGCTGGTACGCCACCGTCGTCATGCGGGTCACCGACTGGTTCCTGGTGATGCCGACCCTGGTTCTGGCCATCGCCCTGGCCACGGTCCTCTCCCGTTCGATCTGGACGACGATCCTGGCGATCGGGGTGACGACCTGGCCGACCACCGCCCGCCTGGTCCGGGCGCAGACGCTCTCCGTCGAGTCCCGCCCGTACATCGAACGCTCGCGGGCGCTCGGCGGCGGACACGGCCACATCATGTCCCGCCACGTCCTGCCGAACGTCATGCCGCTGGTGCTCGCCCAGACCACGCTGGTGATCTCCACCGCCATCCTCACCGAAGCGACCCTCGCCTTCCTCGGGCTCAGCGATCCGACGATCGTCTCCTGGGGCGGGCTGCTCCAGGACGCCCGCGAGGCCGGCGCGGTCAGCTCCGGCAACTGGTGGTACCTCGCCCCGCCCGGACTCGCCATCGCCGTGGTCGCGCTCGCCTTCACCCTCTGCGGCCGCGCCATCGAGTCCGTGCTCAACCCCAAGCTGGGGGTGTCCCGTTGACGGCAACAACCACCACCACGAACCCTGACCCGTCCGCCTCGCCCGACCTCTCGAAGCCCGTCGGTGACCCACCGCTCCTGGAGGTGCGGAACCTGACGGTGACGTACGGAGGCACCGTCCCCGCCGTACGGGGCGTCGATCTCCGGGTCGAGGCCGGGCAGAAGCTCGGCATCGCCGGGGAGTCCGGCTGCGGCAAGTCCACGCTGGCCCTCGCCCTGCTGCGGCTCCTGCCCGCATCGGCGAAGCTCACCGGCGAGATCCTCCTCGACGGCGAGGACATCCTCACCATGAAGTGGGGGCGGCTGCGGGCGGTCCGCTGGGCGGGCGCGTCGATCGTCTTCCAGGGCGCGATGCACTCGCTCAACGCGGTCCACCGGGTCGGGGACCAGATCGCCGAACCGATTCTGCTGCACAGCAAGGCCACCCCGGCCGCCGCCCGCAAGCGCGCCGGTGAACTGCTGGAACAGGTGGGCCTGCCCGCCGCCCGCGCTCTGGCCTACCCGCACGAGCTGTCCGGCGGTCAGCGCCAGCGCGTGATGATCGCGATGGCGCTGGCCTGCGACCCGCGCCTGATCGTCGCGGACGAGCCGACGACGGCCCTGGACGTGATGATCCAGGCCCAGATCCTGCGCCTGATCGAGCAGTTGGTGGCCGACCAGGACGTGGGGCTCATCATGATCAGCCACGACCTGGCGGTGCTCGCCGACACCTGCGACCGGCTCTCGGTGATGTACGCGGGCCGGGTCGTCGAGGAGGGCCCGGCCCGGGAGGTCTACGCGGAGGCCCGCCACCCGTACGGCAAGGCGCTCTCCGCCGCCTTCCCGAAGATCGGGGACCTCACCTCCCGGCGCGCCCCACGCGGCCTGCCGGGCGACCCGCCGGACCCGGCGGCGCTGCCGGGCGGCTGTACGTTCCACCCGCGCTGCCCGGTGGCGCTGGACTCCTGCGCCACCGAGGACCAGGAGCTGCGGGAGGCCGGGGGCGAACGGCGGGCGGCCTGCGTGCTGGTGGACGCGCCCGCTTCGGACCGATCGAGGAGCACCTCATGAGCACGGCCCCCCTCGTCAGCACCACCCCCCACCTCCCCCTCCTCAGCGCCGAGGCTCTGAAGATCACCTTCCCGGGCCGGCGCGGGGCCGCCACCGCCCACGCGGTGGACGGCGTCGACCTCGACATCCGGCCCGGCGAGATCGTCGCGCTGGTCGGAGAGTCGGGATGCGGCAAGACGACGCTCGCCCGCTCCCTGCTCGGCCTGGTCCCGCCCACCGCCGGCCGGGTCACCTTCGCGGGTGCCCCGCTGGACTACGCGGGCCGGGCACTGAAGGCGTACCGGAAACGCGTGCAACTGGTGCTCCAGGACCCCAGCGGCTCGCTCAACCCCCGGCACACGGTGTACGACGCGGTGGCCGAGGGCCTGCGCATCCACGGGTACGCCGGGGACGAGCGGGCGGCCGTCTCGGAGGCCCTCTCCCGGGCCGGCCTGCGCCCCCCGGAGCGGTTCTTCCTCCGCTACCCGCACGAGCTGTCGGGCGGCCAGCGCCAGCGCGTGGTGATCGCGGGGGCGCTGGTGCTGGAGCCGGAGCTGATCGTGGCCGACGAGCCGGTGGCCTCGCTGGACGCCTCGGTACGGGGCGAGATCCTGGCCCTCCTGCTGCGCCTCCGCGACGAACTGGGCCTCTCGGCACTCGTCGTCACCCATGACCTGGGGCTCGCCTGGAACATCGCGGACCGGGTGGCGGTCATGTACCTCGGCCGGATCGTCGAGACGGGCCCGGTCGAGCAGCTCCTCACGGCGCCGCAACACCCGTACACCCGGGCCTTGTTGTCCGTCCTCCCGGAGGCGGAGGGCGAACCGGTCGTCCTGACCGGCGAGCCCCCGGACCCCTCGAAGGTCCCCTCCGGCTGCCGCTTCCACGTCCGCTGCCAGGTCCTCGCCTCGGGCGAGGCGGAGCGGGCGGGGGTGGCGGAGGCATGCCGCACGGTGGATCTGCCGGTGCTGAACGGCGGGGCGGAGACCCAGGTGGCGTGCCACTGGGCGGCGGCGTGCGGCGCTGACACCGCTCGTGATCAATACAGCTGAGGCGTGACGCCGTGGTGGATGGCCCCCGTCAGTTCGCCGAGCGGGCGCCCCGTCCCGCCCCAGCGGTGCTGGATGATCTCGGCGGCGATGGAGACCGCCGTCTCCTCCGGCGTACGGGCTCCGAGGTCGAGGCCCACGGGTGAGGCGAGGCGGGCGAGTGCCGCCTCGTCCACCCCGGCCTCGCGCAGCCGGGCCAGCCGGTCGTGGTGGGTGCGGCGGCTGCCCATGACCCCGATGTACGCGGCCGGTGTGCGCAACGCGGCGACCAGCAGCGGCACATCGAACTTCGGGTCGTGGGTGAGGACGCAGATCACCGTACGGGCGTCGACCTCGGTCGCCGCCAGATAGTCGTGCGGCCAGGCGCGGACCACCTCGTCGGCCGTGGGGAAGCGTTCCCGGGTGGCGAAGGCGGGGCGGGCGTCGCAGACGGTGACCCGGTAGCCGAGGAACGAGCCGATGCGGGCGGTGGCCGCCGCGTGGTCGATGGCGCCGAAGACGAGCATGCGGGGCGGCGGGGTGTGGGACCGGACGAAGACCGCGACCTCCGCCATCCGGCGCTGGCCGTGCGCCCCGTACCACTGGATGCCGGTGAGGCCCTGTTCCAGCAGCCCGCGGGCGTCGTCCGTGACGGCCGCGTCCAGCCCCTCCGTACCGAGCGTGCCGTTTACGTCGGTGGCGCGGACGACCAGGCGGGCGCCGGTCCCGGCCGCGCCGCCGGACAGGACCGTGGCCTCCGCGACCGGCACGTCGGCGGCGATCAGGTCCAGCAGCGCCGCGAGACCGGCCAGCTCGGCTTCCGACACGTACGCGCGCACCAGCACCTCGATGGTCCCGCCGCACGTCAGCCCGATGCCGAACGCCTCGTCGTCGCTGATCCCGTACGACACCACGCGCGGCCCCGCCCCGGCGAGCACCTCGCGGGCCACCTCGTACAGATCGCCCTCGACGCAGCCCCCCGAGACGCTGCCAAGGACCGCGCCCGCCGCGTCGACGGCCATGACGGCGCCCGGGTCGCGGGGCGCGCTGCCGTGCACGGCGACGACGGTCGCCAGGGCGAGGGGGACGCCGTCGGCGCACCGGGCACGGAGGTCGGGCAGGATATCGCGCACCCTGTCAGCATCCGTCGTCCCCGGGCGGGACGCACGCCCCCGGCGTACGTCAGTGGGTGCGGTCGTACGCGGCGATCAGCTCGCTGCACCGCTTCACGTCGGCGGCCATCGCCACCAGGAGGTCGTCGATCGTGTCGAACTTCAGCATGCCGCGTACGTACGCGAGGAAGTCGACGGCCACGTGCAGCCCGTACAGGTCCAGGCCGACGCGGTCGATCGCGTACGCCTCGACCGTCCGCTCGGTGCCGTCGAACTGCGGGTTGGTGCCGACCGAGATCGCGGCGGGCATCGACTCGCCCGCCACCTCCAGCCAGCCCGCGTAGACGCCGTCGGCGGGGATCGCGGTGTGCGGGAGGGTCTCCACGTTGGCCGTAGGGAAGCCCAGTTCGCGGCCGCGCTGTGCGCCGCGGACCACGATGCCCTCGACGCGGTGCGGGCGGCCGAGGATCTCGGCGGCGCCGGCGACATCGCCCTCGGAGACGAGGCGGCGGGTCAGGGTGGAGGAGAACGGCTGGCCGCCGCCCGCCTCACCGGTCACGAACAGGTCGATGACCTCGACGGTGTAGTCGTAGGTGGCGCCCAGCTCGGTCAGGAAGGCCACGTTCCCGGCGGCCTTGTGGCCGAAGCGGAAGTTCGGGCCCTCGATGACGGCCTTGGCGTGCAGCTTGTCGACGAGGACCTTCACGATGAAGTCGGCGGGCGACAGCTTCGAGAACTCCGCGGTGAACGGCAGGATCAGCACCGCGTCCACGCCCAGCTCCGCCATGAGTTCGGCGCGCCGGTGGTGCGGGGCGAGCAGCGGCGGGTGGCTGCCGGGGCGGACGACCTCGCTGGGGTGCGGGTCGAAGGTGACGACGACGGACGGAACGCCCAGCTCGCGGGCGCGCTCGACGGCCCGGCCGATGATCAACTGGTGTCCGCGGTGCACGCCGTCGTAGGAGCCGATGGTGACGACGCTGCGTCCCCAGTCCTGGGGGATGTCCTCCAAGCCACGCCAGCGCTGCACTGTGACCGCTCCTCGCCCGAACCTGTGTACGTGTGTATGTATGTCGATTACGCAGGTCTAAGACTGCCATGCTCACGCCCCGCCGCCTGCATCGGCATCGGCATCGCCCGGCGTGATGTCTCCAACGCCTCCACCGTGCGCCGGGCGCTGGGTCCCACCACGGCCGCCCACTCCTGCGGGGCGTCGGCGAGCCAGCGGATGACGAGGGCGGCGAATCCGGGCACGTCCCGGGCCAGCTCGACGAGGCGGCGGTCGAAGCGGGCGGCGCCCTCGGGGGTACGGACGAGGAGCATGCCGGTGCGGTGGACGAGGGCGCGCGTACGGATCTCGGGGCGGCCCCCCGCTCCCGCCGCCGCGGCCTGGAGGAGGGCGTCCAGGACGTCGGGGTCCCGTCCGGTGGTCTGCTCGAACTCCAGCAGGACCTCCAGCAGCTCGGCCCGCAGCGGCCGGGACGCGGTGGACCCGGCCCCGGCGAGGACCCGGGCCAGTGCGGCGCGGACCGGTGGCGGGGCGGGGCGGTCCCGCAGCAGCCCGGTGACCAGGGGGAGGAGCAGGGCGCGGGCGGCGGGGCCGTGTTCGAGGCGGAGGTCCACGTACTCGGCGGCGTGGGTGCCGTCCTCGGGGTGGGCGTCGATGTACTCGCGTACGAGCCCGGCGACGTGCAGCGCGAGCGCGGGCGTGTCGAGCCCGGCCAGCGCCCGCAGGACCGCCGCCGCGCCGTCGCCGGGGCGGGCCAGGCGGGCGCGGAGGGCGGCGAGGACCGGCTCGGGGTGGAGGGGGAAGACCTCGGCGAGCAGCTCCACGGGGAGGCGGGGGTCGCCGTGCGCGAAGAGGCGCAGCGCCTGCGGGAGGTGGCGGCCCCGGCTCTTCGGGTCCCGGACGAGGAGGGTGAGGGCGGCGGCGTGGAGGCCGGCGTCATCGGGGCGGTCCAGAAGGATCGCGGCGGCCGAGCGGAGCAGGGCCCGGTCGCCGTCGGCGGTGATGCGGGGCTGGAGGAGTCCCGCGTACCGCGCGGCGGCGGAGCGGCGGGCCGGACGGTCCTCGTCGCGGGCCCACCGCTCGACGGCCCGGCAGAGCGCGGTGGGCTCGTCCTCGGCGAGGGCGGCGAGCAGCTCCCCGGCCCGGGTGTGCGGGGTGGCGACCAGCGCGTCGGTCAGGTCGTCGACGGCCAGGTCGCGGCGGGCGTGGAGCAGGGCCTGGGCGGCGGCGGCCACGGTGGGGCGCAGGCCCTCGTCCGGCGCGTCGGGGCCGCCGATCAGCAGCGGGCGCTCGTCGGTGAACCAACGGCAGAGCAGCGGCAGGACGACGGGGGCGTTGAGCGTGAGGCGGCGGGCGACGGCGTCCAGGTACCGCTCGTCGCCGTCGGTGCGGGGCACCCCGTCGGCGGGGACGAGGCGGCGCAGGAGGTCGATCCGGTCCTCCTCGGGCAGCCGGAGCCGCCGCCAGAACCAGGGGCCGAACTCGCCGTACGCCCCCGGGCCCGCCGGTCCCCCGGCGGCGGCGGCCGAGCGGCGGGTGATGCGCCCGGCGAGGACCCGCAGGACGCCGAGGTACGGGCGGGCGTCGGGCACCCGGAGCAGGCTGCCGCCGAGGAGGTGGGCCGCCCACCAGGCGGCGTCCTCGTCGCGTGGGCGGTGAGAGGCATCGTGGTCGCGGCCGCGGCGAGAGGCGTCGTCGTGCGGCCCTTCCTCCGCCCACAGCCGGTCCAGCGCCTCGATCAGGTCGGCCATCCGGTGCGCCAGCGCGGCGGTCCCCTGGCGGCGGCCGAGGAGCACCATCGCCTGGATCACCGGCCCGATCCGGTGCCGGGGCACGGGCAGGGAGCGCGGCTCCCCCTCGGCCGGGCCGCTCGGCACGCGCACCTCCGCCCCGCTCCCCCGGTGCCAGCGGTGCACCAGCGAGCACAGCGCCGCGTCCAGGTCCAGATGGGCGCCCTGGACCCAGTCGCCCAGCTCCTCGTGGGCGAAGCGGTAACCGGCCCCGGCGGGCACGAGGAGCCCCTCCGCCAGCACGGCCGACGCCCACCCCGTGCGCCAGGGGAAGACCTCCTCGAACGCCTCCCGGTCCAGCTCCCCCTGCCCCGGGCCCAGACACCGCCGGGCCGCCTCGTGGACCTGGCCCGCCACCCGGGCGGCCAGCCGGCTTACGGCGGTGCCCCGGGGCTGCTCGTCGGCGGCGGCCGCGATCCGGACGGCGACGCGCACGCACATGAGGTCCAGGTGGGCGCCGAAGACGTCCTCGGTGTCGGGGCGGCCCGGGACGCCGGGCGGCAGGGCCGCGCGGACCTCGGCGAGGAGCCGCAGGGTGAGCGGGTGCCGGTCGTGGCCGGGCGCGAGGGCGTGCGGCGGGATGCCGAGGCGCTCCTTGGCCCGGTCGGCCTGGCCGGGGCTGAGGTCGGCCAGGCGCAGGGACGGGGGCAGCGCCCGGGCGGGGCGGTGGGGGCGGTGCAGGGCGCCGGGCGGGTAGAGGGCGCCCGCCGTCTCCCAGTGCTCGGGGCGGCAGGCGACGACGAGCCGGACGCCGTGCTCGCGCAGCCAGCCGGCGGTGTTCGCCGTCCACTCGGCGAGCCGGTGGGCCAACAGCGGGGGCATCTCCTCGGGGCCGTCCAGGACGACGAGGAGGGGGTGGCCCGCGTCGGCGGCGAGGCGGGCGATGCGTTCGGCGGTGGCCGTGGCCATGTCGCCGAGGGCCCCGGCCGCAGCGACGATGCGGGCCGAGCGGATCAGCGTACGGTCGGCCGCGTCGGCGACCGAGGTGTCGTCGGCGAGCAGGTCGGCGCCGCGCAGCCAGAGCGTGGGGGCGGGTGCCGCGCCGTCGGCCCGGCGGGCGGCGAGGGCGGCGAGCTCGGTGGTGCGGCCGGTGCCGGGGGCGCCGACGAGGCCGAGGACCGTGCCCGTACCGGTGGCGAAGGCGGCGAACTCCGCGTGGATGTCCTCGCGCTCGACCGGGGCGGTGCGCGCCTTGGGCCCGTCCGCCGAGCCGACGGAGGTGGCGGTGAGCTGGAGGGCGCCGGCGAGGTTGAGGTCGGGGCCGTAGGCGGGGGCGGCGGCGGCGTTCCGTACGAGGAGGGCGTCGAGGGCGGCGTCGGCGCCGCGCGGGAGGGGCAGGGCGAGCCCGGCGGCCTCGTACGGGGTGGTGAGGGCGGTGCACAGGAGGCCGAGGACCGCGCCCGTGGCCGGGTCGGTGACCGGTCCGCCGATCGCCGCGCCGCCGGAGCGCAGGGCGTCGCGGCCGTCGGTGCCGAGGGCCAGCTCCAGGGCGGCCGGGACGGGGTGGCCGCAGCCGTCCGGGGCGGTGTAGGTGGCGGGGGCGGTGCCGAGGACGCGGGCCTCACGGCGGCCGTGGGCGGCGATCCCGACGTAACTGCCGGGCTCGATCCGCTCCCGTACGGCGATGGGCAGCGGCTCCACGTCGAGCGTCCCGGAGCCTCCCGTACGCAGGAGGGCGAGGCCGAGGGCGGGGAGGGCGGTGATGTCGTCGGGGCCGACGGAACAGGTGCGGCCGTCGGTGCCGTGGAGGAGGTACGGGCCGGGGGCGGCGGTGGCCTGGTGGGCGGTGACGACCGTGCCGCGGTCGTCCGCGACGAAGCCCGTCCCCCGCGGCCGGCCGGCCTGATCACAGATTCTCACCAGCGTCGACCGGTCCCCACTGCCCATGGTCCGACGGTAGGCCGCCGCTGATCTCCAGAAGCGCGTGGACGGGCAACGCGCCCCCCACGCCCCCGGTATTCACTCCGAGCGCCCGTCCGATGGGGTGAATAGCCGTGTCCTGGCGGAGCAGAGATGGTCCCGGGGCGGGGAACGTGGAGCGGGCACCGGGTGGGGGGGGTGGTGCCCGCTCCACACATCGACACATCGACCGGAAGGTCGGGGCAAGAGCTCAGGCGAAGACGGCGAGACTCTTGGCCTTGCCCTTCTCCTCCTCCACGAGCACGAGGAACGTCCCGTCGGGCCCGAAGACCGCGACCGGCCCCGGCGGGTACGCGGGCATGTCCAGCCGTACGCCGTTGAGGAGCAGCTTGGCGCGCTTCTCGTCGACGTCCCAGCGGCGGAAGGCGGAGGCGGCCGCGTCGGCGACGGGCATCACCGTCAGCTGCTCCTGGTGCTGGTCCAGGGTCCGGGCCGCGTCCAGTCCGTACGGGCCGACCCGGGTGCGGCGCAGGGCCGTCAGGTGGCCGCCGACGCCGAGCCCGGCGCCGAGGTCCCGGGCCAGTGCGCGGATGTACGTCCCCGAGGAGCAGACGACGGAGACGACCAGGTCCATGACCGGGGTGCCGTCCTCGGCGACGGCCTCGCGGACGTCGTAGACGCGGAAGGAGGAGACGGTCACCGGGCGGGCCGGGATCTCGAACTCCTCGCCGCCGCGCACCCGCGCGTAGGACCGCTTGCCGTCGATCTTGATGGCGCTGACCTTGGACGGGACCTGCATGATCGCGCCGGTCAGGGCCGCCACCCCGGCGTCGATGCCCTCGCGGGTCACGCCGGACGCGTCGGTGGAGGAGGTGATCTCGCCCTCGGCGTCGTCGGTGACGGTGTCCTGGCCGAGCCGGATCGTGCCCAGGTACTCCTTCTCCGTCAGCGCGAGGTGGCCGAGCAGCTTGGTGGCCCGCTGGACGCCGAGCACGAGGACTCCGGTCGCCATCGGGTCGAGGGTTCCGGCGTGGCCGACGCGGCGGGTGCGGGCGATGCCGCGCATCTTGGCCACGACGTCGTGCGAAGTGAAGCCGGACGGCTTGTCGACGATGACAAGTCCGTCCGGCGTGGTGGTCTGCTCGGTCATGCGGAGGTCGGGCCCTCGTTCTCGCCGGAGGAAGCCTCGTCCTCGTCGTCCTCGGGCTTGCGGTACGGGTCGGCCTCACCGGCGTACTTGGCGCCCGTGGAGACCTCGCGCACCTCGGCGTCCTTGGCGCGCGCCTTGTCGAGGAGGTCCTCGATGGTGCGGGCGTTGTCCGGGAGGGCGTCGGGGACGAAGGCCAGGCTCGGCGTGAACCGGACCCCGGTCTGCCGGCCGACCTCGGAGCGGAGGACGCCCTTGGCGCTCTCCAGCGCCGCGGCGGAGGCCGCGCGCTCCTCGTCGTCGCCGTAGACCGTGTAGAAGACCGTGGCCTCCCGCAGGTCGCCGGTGACCCGGGCGTCCGTGATCGTCACGAATCCCAGCCGCGGATCCTTGATTCGCCGGTCCAGGGTCTCCGCGACCACGACCTGGATGCGATCGGCCAGCTTGCGGGCCCGCGCGTTGTCGGTCACCGGTCCGTCACTCTTCCTTCTGATTTGGCTTGCGTGTCAGTCTTCGTCACTGTGCAGCCGCCGTCTCACCGAGAGCAGCTCCACCTCGGGGCGGGCGGCCACCAGCCGCTCGCACCGGTCCAGCACGTCCGTCAGGTGTCCGGTGTCACCGGAGACCACGGCGAGGCCGATCTCGGCCCTGCGGTGGAGATCCTGCCCGCCGGTCTCCGCCGCACTCACCGCGTACTTGCGCTGGAGTTCGGCGACGATCGGACGGACGACGGAGCGTTTCTCCTTCAACGACCGTACGTCGCCGAGGAGCAGATCGAAGGACAGGGTCCCCACATACATGTGTGTCCGGATGTCCCGCCGGTTCGGGTTCGTGCCCTGCCAGAGCTTGGCGGGGACATCAGAACCGTACCGGAACGGCCGGGGCCGATCGACGGAAATACGACCCGTCGACCGGCCCCGACCGTGGTGGAAGGGGCCCGGGAGCGGACTCCCGGAACCCTTCCGAATTCCCTGCGGATCCTTGCGGACCCGAGGTGGATCAGCCTCGCGGCTTCTCGCGCATCTCGTACGTCGCGATGACGTCGTCGATCTTGATGTCGTTGAAGTTTCCGAGGTTGATACCGCCCTCGAAGCCTTCGCGGATCTCGGTGACGTCGTCCTTGAAGCGGCGCAGACCGGAGATGTTGAGGTTCTCCGCGATGACCTTGCCATCGCGCAGCAGGCGCGCCTTGGTGTTGCGCTTGACCTCGCCGGAGCGGACCAGCACACCGGCGATGTTGCCCAGCTTGGACGAGCGGAAGATCTCGCGGATCTCCGCCGTACCGAGCTCGACCTCTTCGTACTCCGGCTTGAGCATGCCCTTGAGGGCCGCTTCGATCTCTTCGATCGCCTGGTAGATGACCGAGTAGTACCGGACGTCCACGCCTTCGCGCTCGGCCATCTGCTCGGCACGCCCTGCGGCGCGCACGTTGAAGCCGATCACGATGGCGTCGGAACCCGTCGCCAGGTTGATGTCCGACTCGGTGACCGCACCCACACCGCGGTGCAGGACCCGGATGTCGACCTCTTCACCGACGTCGAGCTGGAGCAGCGAGGACTCGAGAGCCTCCACCGAACCGGACGCGTCGCCCTTGATGATGAGGTTGAGCTCCTGGACCAGACCGGCCTTGAGCGCCTCGTCCAGGTTCTCCAGGGAGAACCGGACACCCTTGCGGGCGAAGTTGGCGTTGCGCTCGCGGGCGGCACGCTTCTCGGCGATCTGACGGGCCGTACGGTCCTCGTCGACGACCAGGAAGTTGTCGCCGGCGCCCGGGACGTTGGTGAGACCGAGGACCAGGACGGGGGTCGAGGGACCCGCTTCCTGCACGTTCTGACCGTTGTCGTCGAGCATGGCGCGGACTCGGCCGTAGGCGTCGCCCACGACCATGGTGTCGCCGATGCGCAGCGTTCCGCGCTGGACCAGGACGGTCGAGACGGCACCGCGACCGCGGTCGAGGTGGGACTCGATCGCAATACCCTGCGCGTCCTGGTCGGGGTTGGCCCGCAGGTCGAGCGAGGCGTCGGCGGTGAGGACGACGGCCTCCAGGAGCGCCTCGATGTTGAGGCCCTGCTTGGCGGAGATGTCGACGAACATGGTGTCGCCGCCGTACTCCTCGGCCACCAGACCGAACTCGGTGAGCTGACCGCGCACCTTGGTCGGGTCGGCACCCTCGACGTCGATCTTGTTGACCGCGACCACGATCGGCACCTCGGCCGCCTTGGCGTGGTTCAGCGCCTCGATCGTCTGGGGCATCACACCGTCGTTGGCCGCCACCACGAGGATCGCGATGTCGGTCGACTTCGCACCACGGGCACGCATGGCGGTGAACGCCTCGTGACCCGGGGTGTCGATGAAGGTGATCTTGCGGTCCTCGCCGTTGACCTCGGAGGAGACCTGGTACGCACCGATGTGCTGCGTGATGCCGCCGGCCTCGCCCGCGACGACGTTCGTCTTGCGGATCGCGTCCAGCAGTCGGGTCTTACCGTGGTCGACGTGACCCATGACGGTCACGACCGGCGGACGGGAGACCAGGGCCTCTTCGCCGCCCTCGTCCTCGCCGAACTCGATGTCGAAGGACTCGAGCAGCTCGCGGTCCTCCTCCTCGGGGCTGACGATCTCCAGGACGTAGTTCATCTCGTCCGCGAGAAGCCGGAGCGTCTCGTCGGAGACGGACTGCGTCGCCGTGACCATCTCGCCGAGGTTCATCATCACGGCGACGAGCGACGCCGGGTTGGCGTTGATCTTCTCCGCGAAGTCGGTGAGCGAGGCACCGCGCGACAGCCGGACGGCCTGTCCGTTGCCGCGAGGCAGCATGACGCCGCCGACGGACGGGGCCTGCATGGCCTCGTACTCCTGGCGCCTCTGCCGCTTCGACTTACGGCCACGACGCGCCGGACCGCCGGGACGGCCGAACGCACCCTGCGTGCCACCACGGCCACCGGGACCACCCGGACGACCGCCGAAGCCGGGACGACCGCCGAAGCCGCCGCCACCACCACCGGGACGACCGGCACCGCCGCCGCCACCACCGGGACCGGCCGGACGGCCGGCGAAGCCGCCACCACCGCCGCCACCGGGACGACCGGCGAAGCCGCCGCCGCCACCGGGACGACCGGCACCGCCGCCACCGGGGCGACCGCCGCCGGCACCGGGACCACGGCCACCGCCGGGGCCACCACCGGGACGCGGGCCGGCAGCGGGACGCTGCGGCATCATGCCCGGGTTGGGACGGTTACCGGCGGGACCGCCGCCGGGACGCGGGGACTGCGGGCGGGGCATGCCGCCCGGAGTGGGACGGGCACCGCCCTGACCCTGACCGCCCTGGGGGCGCGGGGCGCCGCCGGGGCCGCCCTGGGGACGCGGGGCGCCGGGGCGCTCCGAGCCGCCACCGGGGCGCGGGGCACCGCCGGGACGGGGCGCCGAGGGGCGCGCCATGCCGGTGGAACCGCCGGAGGTGAAGGGGTTGTTGCCCGGACGGGGACCGGCCGGACGGGCGCCGCCGGGGCGCGGGGCGCCCTGGCCGGCGGGACGTGCGGGGCGGTCTCCGCCACGCTCGCCGCCACGGCCGCCGTCACGCTGGCCACCGTCGCGGGCGCCACCGTCACGCTGACCGCCGGCCGGAGCCGGACGGGCCGGGCCACCGGCAGGACGCGGTCCCGGGGAGGCCGCGGGACGCGGGGCCTGGGGCTGCTGGGGGGCGGCCGGCTGGGCCGGAGCCGGTGCCGAGAACTCGGCGGCCGGGACCGGCGTCACCGGGGCCGCCTTCGGCGCGGGCTTCGGGCCCGGACGGGGGCCCGCCGACGGCGCGGAAGGCGCCGCGGGGGTGCTGGTCTCCGGGGCCTCGGCAGCGGCCGGCTTGGCAGCCGGTACGCCGGGCTTCGGGGCAGCGGGACGTGCCGCAGCGGCCGGGGAGGGCGCTGCGGGCTTCGCGGGCGTCGCCTTGCGGGGCGCGCCAGGCTTGGCAGCGGACTTGCCGGCGTTGCCGCCGGGCCCCTGCAGTGCGTCGGTCAACTTGCGTACAACCGGCGCCTCGATCGTCGAGGACGCCGAACGGACGAATTCACCGAGTTCTTGGAGCTTGGCCATGACGACCTTGCTCTCGACGCCGAACTCCTTGGCGAGTTCGTATACCCGGACCTTAGCCACTTCGCTCCTTTTAGGTCCGGGTTACCGCCGGACCGTCGCTACTTCATGGGCGTACTCATCGCGTACTCATCGAGTGCTCATCGCAATCTCGACCTACTTCCAACTCGCGAGGTACCTGACCGCACGGGGTCCCGTGCCGTTCACGTGCTTTCTTGCGGTGTCACCCGCTCTTACGGTGTCACCCGCTCGACGAACCGCGTGAGCGCCGCGGTGTCGAACGGCCCCTTGGCCTTGAAGGCCCGGGGGAAAGCCCGGCGGCGAACCGCCAGGTCGAGACAGACAGAGGTGGGGTGCACGTAAGCACCCCGGCCGGGCAGCGTACCGCGTGGATCAGGGGCGCAGGCGCCCTCGTCCACCACGATGCGCAGCAGCTCGCTCTTGGCCACTCGCTCCCGGCATCCCACACAGGTTCGCTCGGGGCAAGCGCCAGCTTGCGTCCGGCCAGACACGTTTAAGTCTACCTCCCCGCACCGACCTCACCCCTTTGGGGCAAAAATCGAACGGATGTTGTCGTGATCTCAGCGGCGTACGGCCAAGATCTATTCCCTGGAGCGGCTCCGGGTCAACGCCTTTCCGAGCGCTCCCGAGCCCGCTCGGCCCGCTCGCGGTCGGCGTTCTCCCGCTCCTCGTCCGTCTCGGTGTCGGGACGGATGTCGATGCGCCAGCCGGTGAGGCGGGCGGCGAGGCGGGCGTTCTGGCCCTCCTTGCCGATCGCCAGCGAGAGCTGGTAGTCCGGCACGGTGACACGGGCGGAGCGGGCGCCGAGGTCGACGACCTCGACCTTGCTCACCCGGGCGGGCGAGAGCGCGTTGGCGACCATCTCGGCCGGGTCGTCCGACCAGTCCACGATGTCGATCTTCTCGCCGTGCAGCTCGGCCATGACATTGCGCACACGGCTGCCCATCGGGCCGATGCAGGCGCCCTTGGGGTTCAGACCGGCGCGGGTGGAGCGCACGGCGATCTTGGTGCGGTGGCCGGCCTCGCGGGCGATGGCCTCGATGACCACGGAGCCGTCCGCGATCTCCGGGACCTCCAGCGCGAAGAGCTTCTTCACCAGGTTCGGGTGGGTGCGCGAGAGCGTCACCGACGGGCCGCGGACGCCCTTGGCGACCCGTACGACGTACGTACGCAGGCGCAGGCCGTGGGTGTACTCCTCGCCCGGGACCTGCTCCTGCACCGGCAGGATGGCTTCCAGCTTGCCGATGTCGACCAGGACGTTCTTGGGGTCCTTGCCCTGCTGCACGACGCCCGTGACGACATCGCCCTCGTGGCCGGCGTACTCCCCGAAGGTCTTGTCGTCCTCGGCGTCGCGCAGCCGCTGCAGGATGACCTGCTTGGCCGTGGTCGCGGCGATCCGGCCGAACCCGGAGGGGGTGTCGTCGAACTCCTTGGGCTCCTGGCCCTCTTCGAGGTCGGCCGGGTCCTCCTTGGCCCACACGGTGACGTGGCCGTTCGCGTCCAGTTCGACACGCGCCCGGCGGTGGCTGCCGTCGGTGCGGTGGTACGCGATGAGGAGGGCCGACTCGATCGCCCCGACGAGCACGTCGAAGGGGATCTCCTTGTCCTGCGCCAAGCCCTTCAGAAGCTTCACATCGATGTCCACGGCTACGCCTCCTCTTCCTTCTTGTCCTTGCGGTTGAATTCGATCTCCACGCGCGCCTTGGCGATCTCGTCGAAGGCGAGGCGGCGGGACGTGGGCTTGCGGCCCTTGACGCCGGGCACTTCGAGGTCCAGCCCGTCCTCGTCCACGGCGAGGATGCGGGCGACCAGCTCACCGGAGCCGTCGGCGGCGAGGTGGAAGCGGGCCAGCCGGCCGGTTGCGCGTACGTAGTGGCGGGGCTCGGAGAGCGGGCGCTCGGCGCCCGGGGAGCTGACTTCGAGGACGTACTCGCCCTCGCCCATCACGTCGGTCTCGTCCAGCTTCTCGGAGATCGCGCGGCTCAGCTCCGCGCAGGTGTCCAGCTCCACGCCCTCGTCGGAGTCCACGATGACCCGCAGCACTCCACGTCGGCCGGCCCGGGACACCTCGATCTCCTCGAGGTCCAGCTGCTGCGCGCTGACGAGCGGTTCCAGCAACCCGCGCAGCCTCTCGCTCTGGGTGGTGCTCATCCGGGTGACTCCTCGGCCGCGTGTGCTGTTGTGGGGATCGTGGTGTGTCAGGTCAAAGGGTATCCGGTCGCCAGGGGTGTTGCCGTCCGCCTGCCCTGTCACCGCGGGTACGCTCGCCTGCGGTGATCAGTTCAGGACAGATCCTGTCAGGATCGGTCCCGGCCCGAAGGAGAAACGTGCGGCGCACGGGGACGACCCGCAGGGGGGCGCTCACCGCGACGGGGGCTTTCGCACTGGGTGCGGTGCTGACCGGCTGCGGGGGCGACGAGGAGACCGAGGGCCGTAGCGGGCCCGTCCGTACCGAGGCCGAAGCCGTCCGGGTGGAGAAGGCGCTGCGTACGGCGGCGGCGCGCACGGCCGCCCTGACGCTCGCCCACTACGACCTGGCCGCCGAGGCCCATCCGGCGCTCGCGGAGGGCCTGGCACCCCTGCGGACCGCCGTACGGGAGCACGCCAAGGCCTTGGCGGTGAGGGGCCGGAAGGCCGCGGCCCCGCCCGCACCCGGTCCCGTCTCCGCCGACGCGAAGGCCGCGGTGAAGGAGCTGGCCGCCGCCGAGCGCCGCAGGGCCGACGCGCACGCCGAGGCCCTGCTCACCGCGGAACCGGAGCTGGCCCGGCTGCTCGCCTCGGTGGCGGCGGCCGCGGCGGTCCACGCGTACCTGCTGACCGAGCTGGCCAAGGAGACCGCGTCATGACCCTTCCCGCCGAGGACGAAGCCCCCTCCCCCGCCCTCATCGCCTCGCAGACCGCGCTGGCCGCCGAACACGCGGCCGTCTACGGGTACGGCGTGCTCGGCGGCCGGATCGCCGGGAAGCGGCGCACCGAGGCGAGCGCGGCGTACGACGGGCACCGCGCGCGCCGGGACGCGCTCATGCGCACCGTGCGTGACCTGGGCGGTGCGCCGGTGGCCGCCGACGCCGCGTACGCTCTGCCCTTCGCGGTTACCGACACCGCGTCGGCACTGCGCCTCGCCGCCGTCCTGGAGGACCGGGTGGCGGGCGTCTACTCCGATCTCGTACGGGCCACCGAAGGGCCCGCGCGCGCCGACGCGGCGGGCGCACTGCGGGAGGCCGCCGTGCGGGCGGCCCGCTGGCGGGGCGGCAACGTAGCCTTTCCGGGGCTCGCCGAGCGGGCCCCGGGCGCCGGTCCGGCCGAGAGGACGGAGCCGGTGGAGGCCGCGGGAGCGGACACCCCCGAGGGCTGACGAAGGACGGAAAGGGAACAACGGACGTATGGGTTTCGAACCGCCGCAGCGCCTGGTGCGCGCGCTCGGCGAGATGTACGGGGACGGCGCGGCGGCCGACTGGCTGGACCGCCTCCCCACGCTCACCGAACAGGCGGTCGACGCCGCCGGGCCGGACCTCGCCGTGGAGCGGGTGGCCGCCCCCGGCGGGCGCAGCGCCCTGGTGCTCCTGGTCCGGCAGGCCGACGGGACCCCGGCCGCGCTGAAGATCGCCCCGCCGCGCGCCGAACCGGAGCAGGAGCGGGCGGCGCTGGCGCACTGGAACGGCTGGGGCGCGGTGAAGCTGCTGGACGCGCCGGAGTCCGAGGCGTCGGGGGCACTACTGCTGGAGCGGCTGCACCATGAGGTGTCGCTGCGCTCGCTGCCGGAGGCCAAGGCGCTCCTGGAGGCGGCGGGCACCGTCCGGCGGCTCTGGGTGGAGCCGCCAGCCGGGCACCCGTTCGAGACCGTGGCCGAGCGGACCGGGCGGCAGAGCGAGGGCATGCGGGCGGCCGCCGCGGCCGATCCGGAGCTCGCCCCGCTGGTGGACGCGGCCCTCGCGGCCCGTACGGAACTGGTCGAGGGCTCCCCCGAACTCCTGCTCCTGCACGGCAACTTCCGCCAGAGCAAGGTGCTCTCCGGCGAGCGCGCCCCCTGGCTGACGGTGGGTCCGGAGCCGCTGGTGGGCGAGCGCGCCTACGACCTGGCGCGGCTGGTGCGGGACCGGGCGGAGGATCTGATCGCCTCGCCCGGCGGCCCGGTGACGGCGCGGCGGCGGGTCAAAAGGCTGGCGGAGTCGCTGGAGGTGGACCAGTCGCGGCTGCACGGCTGGACGCTGTTCCGGGCGGTCGAGTCGGGGACGCGCGCGCTGGCCGAGGGGCGGCGGCAGATGGGCGAGGTCAACCTGGAGTTCGCGGGCTGGCTGTAACGGTTCGCCGTACGGCGAAGGCCCCCGCGCAGCCGTGCGCGGGGGCCTTTCCCAGTGGCTGATCAGGCCAGATCGGCCGTGAGGCGGGCGATCGCCTCGTCCACCGTGAGCTCCTCGCGCTCGCCGGTGCGGCGGTCCTTCAGCTCCAGGACGCCGTCGGCGGAGCGGCGGCCGGCGACCAGGATCTTGGGCACGCCGATCAGCTCGGAGTCGGTGAACTTCACGCCGGGCGAGACGCCGGGCCGGTCGTCGACCAGGACGCGGAGGCCGGCGGCGTTGAGCTTCTCCGAGACGTCGAGCGCCAGCTCGGTCTGGAGGGCCTTGCCCGCGGCGACGACGTGGACGTCGGCCGGGGCGACCTCGCGGGGCCAGCACAGGCCCTTGTCGTCGGCGGACTGCTCGGCCAGGGCGGCCACGGCACGCGAGACACCGATGCCGTACGAGCCCATCGTCACGCGGACCGGCTTGCCCTGCTGGCCGAGCACGTCGAGCTGGAAGGTGTCGGCGTACTTGCGGCCGAGCTGGAAGATGTGGCCGATCTCGATGGCGCGGTCCAGGGTGAGGCCGGTGGAGCACTTGGGGCAGGGGTCGCCCTCCTGGACCACGACGACGTCCAGGTACTGGTCGACCTCGAAGTCACGGCCCGCGACGACGTTCTTGGCGTGCTTGCCGTCCTGGTTGGCGCCGGTGATCCAGGCGGTGCCGGGGGCGACGCGGGGGTCGGCGAGGTAGCGGACCTTCTCCAGGCCCTGGGGGCCGACGTAGCCGCGTACGAGGTCGTCGCGGCCGACGAAGTCCTCGGCGGTGACCAGCTCGACGACGGCGGGCGCCAGGTGCTCGCCCAGCTTGCCGAGGTCCACCTCGCGGTGGCCCGGGACGCCGACGGCCACGATCTCGCCGTCCACCTTGACCAGCAGGTTCTTCAGGGTGGCCGAGGCGGGGACGCCCAGGTGTGCGGCGAGGGTCTCGATGGTCGGGGTGTCGGGGGTGTCCAGCTCCTCGACCGCGCCGTGCGCCGAGCCGTCGACCGGGGCGAGTGCGAAGGTCACGGCCTCGGTGTTGGCGGCGTAGTCGCAGTTCGGGCAGTCCGCGAAGGTGTCCTCACCGGCGGCGGCGGGCGCCAGGAACTCCTCGGAAGCCGAGCCGCCCATGGCGCCGGAGACGGCGGAGACGACGCGGTGGTCGAGGCCGAGGCGCTCGAAGATCTTGATGTACGCGGCCCGGTGCAGCGCGTAGGAGTGCGCGAGGCCCTCGTCGGTGGTGTCGAAGCTGTACGAGTCCTTCATCTGGAACTCGCGGCCCCGCAGGACGCCGGAGCGGGGGCGGGCCTCGTCGCGGTACTTCGTCTGGATCTGGTAGAGCATCACCGGCAGGTCCTTGTAGGACGTGCACTGGTCCTTGACGGTCTGGGTGAAGATCTCCTCGTGGGTCGGGCCGAGGAGGTAGTCGCCGCCCTTGCGGTCCTGGAGGCGGAAGAGCAGGTCGCCGTACTCCTCCCAGCGGCCGGACGCCTCGTAGGGCTCCTTGGGCAGCAGGGCGGGGAGCAGGACCTCCTGGGCGCCGATGGCGTCCATCTCCTCGCGGACGACATGGGAGATGTTGTCCAGGACCTTCTTGCCGAGCGGCAGCCAGGACCAGATGCCGGCCGCGTTGCGGCGCACGTACCCGGCGCGGACCAGCAGCTTGTGGCTGAGCGTCTCGGCGTCCGCCGGGTCGTCGCGCAGTGTCTTGATCATCAATCGGGACATGCGCTGGACCTGGGCCATGATGAACTCCTGCTCGCGAAAGTGGTGAGCCCGAGGTTAGCCGGGGGGTGCGGGCAGGCGGAAATCCATTCAGCCCCGGGGCCTGCGGAGCGGCAGGGGCGCGCCCATGACCGCGTACGGGAGCGGGGCGCTGGGGAAGACGACCTGGCGGGCCAGGTCGCGGTAGCCGAGCGCGTGGTAGAGAGCGCGGGCCGGGCTGTCCTTGTCGATCGCGGAGAGGATCGAGCGGGGCTGCGGGACGGTGTCGGTGATGCCGGTGATCAGGGTGCGGCCGATGCCGTGCTGCTGGTGGTCGGGGTGGACGTGCAGTTCGGTGATGACGAAGGAGTCGTCGAGCCAGCCGTCGGAGCCGGTGGCCCGGAGGTAGGGCTCGACGACGGTGGACCACCAGTGGGCACGGTCGTTGGGCAGCCCGTAGACGAAGCCGACGAGCCGCCCGTCGGGGGTGAGGGCGCCGAGCGCGCGGGCCTCGGGGTGGTCGAGGTGGCGCAGGACGATGTGGCGGCGTACGTCGATCTCGTCCTGGCTGAGCCCGAAGGCGGCGGCTTGGACGTGGAGGGCTTCGTCGACGCGTGTGGCCAGGTCGATGGGGCCGACCTCGATGCCGGGGTTCGCGGGGCCGTTCCCGGTGACTGCTGGTGCCATGCGCGAACCCTACTGGCCGGGGTGGGCGGGCCGGTACGGGCGGCGGCCGGGAAGCCACCTCCGTACAGGCGGCCTTGGGCACGGGCGCGTACGGAAGCCTTCCGTACGCGCGGTTCAGAAGAGGACGCTCATGAAGGTGCCGGTCTCGCGGAAGCCGACGCGGAGGTAGGCCTTGCGGGCGGCGGTGTTGTAGTCGTTCACGTACAGGCTGACGACGGGGGCGACATCGGCCAGGGCGTAGCGCAGGACGGCGGCCATGCCGGTCTCGGAGAGGCCCTTGCCGCGGTGTTCGGGGGCGACCCAGACGCCCTGGATCTGGCAGGCCTGGGTGGTGGCGGCGCCGATCTCCGCCTTGAAGACGACCTTGCCGTCGTCGATGCGGGCGAAGGAGCGTCCGGCGCCGATGAGTTCGGCGACGCGGGCCTGGTAGAGGAGGCCGCCGTCCCCGGCGAGCGGGGAGATGCCGACCTCCTCGGTGAACATCGCCACGCAGGCCGGCATCAGGATCTCGGTCTCGTCCTTGCGGATGCGGCGCACCAGCGGGTCGGGGGCGACGTCGGCGGAGGGGCTCTCGGTGACCATGAGGGGCTGGTTGGCGCGGACCTCGCGGGCGGGGCCCCAGCCCGGCTCCAGGAGCCGCCAGAGCAGGGCGGTGGGTTCGGCGGGGCCGACGATCGAGGAGCAGCGGCGGCCGGCCCGGCGGGCCCGGTCGGCGAAGGCGCGTACGGCTTCGGGCCCGGCGCAGATGGGGACCAGGTTGGCCCCGGCGTAACAGAGGGAGCGGAGCATTCCGTCGGCGTACCAGCCCCACATCTCGCCGCCGAGGCGCCAGGGGTCGAGCCCGGCGACCTGCACGCGGGACGTGACGAAGGCGTTGGCCACGGGCTCGCTCTCCAGGATGGCGAGCGCTGCGCCGAGGTCGCTGGGTTCGAGGACCCGGGTGGTGGTCTGCGTCAACACGAGGGGGCCTCACCATGCGGTCTGCTGATTTCCGCACTGTACCCAACAAGGCTGGAGAGCGCTGCCCGGGTCCGAAAGCGGGCTCCTGGACCGGCCCTGGAACGGCTCTGGAACGGCCGTGAATACGCCGCCGCCCCGCCGGGCACGGGGCCGGGCGGGGCGGTGAGGACGAGGAGAAGCGCAGGTCAGGCGCCGATGGAGACCTGGGGCTCGCCGGAGGCGATGCCGTCCTTCTCCATCTGCTCGGCGATCTTCAGGGCTTCCTCGATGAGGGTCTCGACGATCTTCGACTCGGGCACGGTCTTGATGACCTCGCCCTTGACGAAGATCTGGCCCTTGCCGTTGCCGGAGGCGACCCCGAGGTCGGCCTCGCGGGCCTCGCCGGGGCCGTTGACGACGCAGCCCATGACCGCGACGCGCAGCGGGACCTCCATGCCCTCCAGGCCGGCGCTGACCTGGTCGGCGAGCTTGTAGACGTCGACCTGGGCGCGGCCGCAGGAGGGGCAGGAGACGATCTCCAGGCGGCGCTGCTTCAGGTTGAGCGCCTCCAGGATCTGCAGGCCCACCTTGACCTCCTCGGCCGGCGGGGCCGAGAGGGAGACGCGGATGGTGTCGCCGATGCCCTCGGAGAGCAGGGCGCCGAACGCGACGGCCGACTTGATCGTTCCCTGGAACGCCGGTCCGGCCTCGGTGACGCCGAGGTGGAGCGGGTAGTCGCTCTGGGCGGCGAGCTGGCGGTAGGCGTTGACCATGACGACCGGGTCGTTGTGCTTGACGGAGATCTTGATGTCGCCGAAGCCGTGCTCCTCGAAGAGGGACGCCTCCCACAGGGCGGACTCGACGAGGGCCTCGGGGGTGGCCTTGCCGTACTTCTTCAGGAGCCGCGCGTCCAGGGAGCCGGCGTTGACGCCGATCCGGATCGGGGTGCGGGTCTCGGAGGCCGCCTTCGCGATCTCCTTGACCTTGTCGTCGAACTGCTTGATGTTGCCGGGGTTCACGCGGACCGCGGCGCAGCCCGCGTCGATCGCGGCGAAGACGTACTTCGGCTGGAAGTGGATGTCGGCGATCACCGGGATCTGCGACTTGCGCGCGATCGTGGCGAGCGCGTCGGCGTCGTCCTGGGTCGGGCAGGCCACGCGGACGATCTGGCAGCCGGAGGCCGTCAGCTCGGCGATCTGCTGGAGG
This sequence comes from Streptomyces cyaneofuscatus, assembly GCF_042718795.1. Lineage (GTDB taxonomy): Bacteria > Actinomycetota > Actinomycetes > Streptomycetales > Streptomycetaceae > Streptomyces > Streptomyces cyaneofuscatus_A. The sequence continues at coordinate 199,056 of NZ_JBHXOX010000011.1, read as the reverse complement.
GTGGCACCGATGTCCGACGTACGCGTCGTCGTCATCGACTGCACGGAGACGGGTGCGTCGCCGCCGACCGCGACCGAGCCGACCTGGATCTGTCGGCTGACCCGTCGGTCGGCGAGCTTGGTCGGAACGGCCGGCATTCCGAGAGAAATCGCAGTCATGCGCTGTGCATCCCCAAGGTGTGGATCAAGGTCCCGATGTCGGCGGGCTCCAGGCTTCGAGGTTACGGCACCGGAGCCGGGGCGCACGCACCGTACGGACAAGTCAACCAGATGGTGACCGACCGGACACAACGCGTGTGCCCGGTGGTCACGTCCGGGGCTCCTGGTGCGGAGGCTCAGCTGATCTTGACCGGGTTCACGATGTCGGCCACCAGGACCAGCAGCGTGAAGCAGATGAAGAGTCCGGCGACCACATAGGCGACCGGCATCAGCTTGGCCACGTCGAACGGGCCCGGGTCCGGGCGCCGGAAGACCTTGGCCACATTGCGCCGCAGCGACTCCCAGAGCGCACCCGCGATGTGCCCCCCGTCGAGTGGGAGCAGCGGGAGCATGTTGAACAGGAACAACGACAGGTTGAAGCCCGCCAGCAGGAACAGCATCATCGCGACCTGGTTCTGCGCCGGGATGTCGAGGTTCATCACCTCGCCGCCGATCCGGGCCGCGCCCACCACGCCGACCGGTGAGTCGTCGGCGCGCTGGCCGTCGCTGAAGGCCGCGTTCCACAGGTCGGGGATCTTGGAGGGCAGCGCGATGATCGCGTCGACGCCGTTCTCGATCATGTCGCCCATGCGCACGACGGAGTCACCGAAGCCGAGCGGCACGATCTCGGTCTGGGCGGCGAAGCCGAGGTAGCCGGCCTTGACGAACTGATCCGGGATGACCTCGCCGTTGCCGTCCTTCTTCGCGACGGCGTTCTCGCGCAGGACGGCGTTGAGGGTGACCTCCTGGCCGCCGCGCTCGACGGTGATGGTGGCGGGGCCGATGGTGTTGCGGATGCGGTCCGAGAGCGTCGCCCAGTCGTCGACCTTCTGCCCGTCGAAGGCGACGATCCTGTCGCCCTCCTGGAGGCCTGCGGCCTTGGCAGGCGAGACGGGGTCGGTGCCCTTGCAGGTGTCGCGCTTCTCGCTCTGCGAGATCACGCACTGCTGGACGCCGGCGACCTCGGTGGTCTGCGTCTGGAAGCCGAAGGTCATCGCGACGCCCATGAAGATGGCGACCGCGAGGATCAGGTTCATGAAGGGGCCCGCGAACATCACGATGACGCGCTTCCACGGCTTGCGCGTGTAGAAGAGCCTCTTCTCGTCGCCGGGCTCCAGCTCCTCGTACGCGGCGGAGCGGGCGTCCTCGATCATGCCGCGCCACGGTGAGGTGGAGCGGGCTTCGAGGCGGCCGTCGGCGCCGGGCGGGAACATCCCGATCATGCGGATGTAGCCGCCGGCCGGGATGGCCTTGATGCCGTACTCGGTGTCGCCCTTCTGCTTCGACCAGATCGTCGGGCCGAATCCGACCATGTACTGCGGGACCCGGATGCCGAACATCTTGGCCGTGGAGAGGTGGCCCAGCTCGTGCCAGGCGATGGAGAACAGCAGGCCCACGACGAAGACGGCGATCCCCAGGACCGTCAGCAGGATCGAGGTCAGACTCATGCGCGCGCCTCCGCTGTCGCTTTCGCCGAGAGTTCCCGGGCCCGTGCGCGGGCCCAGGTTTCCGCTTCGAGGACGTCCGCGAGGCTGAGCGGGGTTCCCGGGGCGGGGGTGCCGTGTTCGGTCACCACAGCGGTGACCGTATCCATGATTCCGTTGAAGGGCAGCTGTCCGGCGAGGAACGCGTCGACGCACTCCTCGTTGGCCGCGTTGAAGACGGCGGGTGCCGTGGAGCCGAGCGTACCGACATGGCGGGCGAGGCCGACCGACGGGAAGGCCTCGGTGTCCAGCGGGAAGAACTCCCACGTGGACGCTTTCGACCAGTCGAAGGCTGGGGCGGCGTCCGGGACGCGCTCGGGCCAGCCGAGGCCGATGGCGATGGGTCCGCCCATGTCGGGCGGGGTGGCCTGGGCGAGGGTGGAGCCGTCGGTGAACTCGACCATGGAGTGCACGTAGGACTGCGGGTGGACCACGACCTCGATGCGGTCGAAGGGGATGTCGTAGAGGAGGTGCGCCTCGATGACCTCAAGGCCCTTGTTGACGAGCGTCGCCGAGTTGATCGTGATGACCGGGCCCATCGCCCAGGTGGGGTGGGACAGGGCCTGCTCGCGGGTGACGTCGGCCAGTTCCTCGCGCGTACGGCCCCGGAAGGGCCCACCGGACGCGGTGACGACGAGCTTGCGGACGTCGGCGCGTTTACCGGCCGCCAGGGCCTGGAAGAGCGCGGCGTGCTCGGAGTCGACCGGGATGATCTGGCCGGGGGCTGCGAGTGCCTTCACGAGCGGGCCGCCGACGATCAGCGACTCCTTGTTGGCGAGGGCGAGCGTGCGGCCCGCCTTCAGCGCGGCCAGCGTCGGGGCGAGGCCGATGGAGCCGGTGATCCCGTTGAGCACGGTGTGGCAGTCGCTCGCGGCGAGCGTGGCCGCCGCGTCGGGCCCGGCGAGGATCTCGGGGAGCGGCTCCCCGGCCCCGTACCGCTCACGCAGCGCCTCGCGCAGTCCTCCGACCGCGCCGGGGTCGGCGACGGCGACCGTGCCCACCCGCAGCCGGTGGGCCTGCTCGGCGAGGAGGGCGGTCCGGCCGCCGGCGGCGGAGAGCGCGGTGACCCGGAAGCGGTCGGGGTTGCGCAGGACCAGGTCGACGGCCTGGGTGCCGATGGACCCGGTGGAGCCGAGGATCACCAGATCCCGGCGGCCGTCCGCGGTGTCGAAGAGGAGATGCGGATCGGCGAGGGGGGCGGGGCTGTCGCTCATACCCCCATTGTTGCCGCTCCGGCTGTGCGCGGGGACAGCGCGTCCCGGTGGGGCGGGGATTCGGTACGGAGGGGGCGCGCGGGTGGGGCGGCGCGCCCCCTTCGGTGGTTACCGGTGGCGGCTCAGCGGACCGGCCGGTGCTGGTTCTCCTCGGCGGAGGGTCCGGGGGTGGCGTCCGCGATCCAGGGGCCGTCGCCGCTGGGGTCGATGACCCCCTCCTCCAGCCAGGTGTACGTACCGGAGAGCACGCCGTCGACCACGCGCCGGTCCAGATCGTCGGTGTTGGACCAGAGCCGCGTGAACAGCTCCTCGACCCGGACACGCGACTGCTGACAGAACGCGTCGGCGAGCTGGTAGGCCTCGCGGCCGTGCTCCCCGGCACCGCGCAGATGCTCGGCGCGGACGCAGGCGGCGCTCATCGCGAAGAGTTCGGCGCCGATGTCGACGATCCGGCCGAGGAAACCCTGCTTGGTCTCCATCCGCCCCTGCCAGCGGGACATGGCGTAGAAGGTGGACCGGGCGAGCTTGCGGGAGGAGCGCTCGACGTACCGGAGGTGCCCGGAGAGGTCGCGGTGGCCGGCCGGGTTGAACTCACCGTACGTACGCGGAAGCTGCCCGGCCCCGGCGACGAGCTGGGGCAGCCAACGGGCATAGAAGACCGCGGCGTTGGCGCCTGCCTTGGCCTTGTCGGCGAGCGCCTTCTCCGGGTCGATGATGTCGCCGGCGACCTTGAGGTGGGCGTCGACGGCCTCGCGGGCGATCAGCAGGTGCATGATCTCGGTGGAGCCCTCGAAGATCCGGTTGATGCGCATGTCGCGGAGCATCTGCTCAGCCGGAACGGCGCGCTCGCCGCGGGCGGCCAGCGACTCGGCGGTCTCGAAGCCGCGCCCGCCGCGGATCTGGACCAGTTCGTCGGCGATCAGCCAGCCCATCTCGGAGCCGTACAGCTTGGCGAGGGCGGCCTCGATACGGATGTCGTTGCGGTCCTCGTCAGCCATCTGGGACGAGAGGTCGACGATCGCCTCCAGGGCGAAGGTGGTGGCCGCGATGAAGGAGATCTTCGCGCCGACCGCCTCGTGCTTGGCCACGGGCCGCCCCCACTGCTCCCGTACGGCGGACCATTCGCGGGCGATCTTCAGCGACCACTTCCCGACCCCGACGCACATCGCGGGCAGCGAGAGGCGCCCGGTGTTGAGGGTGGTCAGCGCGATCTTCAGCCCGGCGCCCTCGGGCCCGATGCGGTTCACGGCCGGCACCCGGACCTGGTGGAAGCGGGTGACGCCGTTCTCGATGCCGCGCAGCCCCATGAAGGTGTTGCGGTGCTCGACGGTGACGCCGGGGGCGTCGGCCTCTACGACGAAGGCGGTGATGCCACCTCTGCGCCCCTCGGAGGCAGGCACCCGAGCCATGACGACGAGCAGATCGGCGACGACCCCATTCGTCGTCCAGAGCTTCACACCGTCCAGCAGGTAGTCGTTCCCGTCGGGCACGGCGGTGGTGGCAAGCCGGGCGGGGTCGGAGCCGACGTCGGGCTCGGTCAGGAGGAACGCGGAGATATCGGTGGTGGCGAGCCGGGGCAGGAAGGCGTCCTTCTGCTCCTTTGTGCCGAAAATCTTCAGCGGCTGCGGTACGCCGATCGACTGATGCGCCGAGAGCAGCGCCCCGATGGCGGGACTCGCGGAGCCGACGAGGGCGAGCGCCTTGTTGTAGTACACCTGGGTGAGCCCGAGACCGCCGTACTTGGTCTCGATCTTCATGCCGAGCGCGCCGAGCTCCTTGAGCCCGTTGACCACCTCGTCGGGGATCTTCGCCTCGCGCTCGATCCGCGCACTGTCGATATGCGCCTCGCAGAAGGCCCGCAGCCGCGCCAGGAACTCCTCACCGCGCCGGATGTCGTCGGGCGGCGGCAAGGGGTGCGGATGGATCAGGTCGAGCCGGAACCGCCCGAGGAACAGCTCCTTGGCGAAGCTGGGCTTACGCCAGTCCTGCTCCCGGGCGGCCTCGGCGACGCGTCGCGCCTCACGCTCGGTGACCTTGGGTGCTCTGGGGACCTGGGGGGTGTTGTGTGGTGCGGACATGCCGGGCCTCACCTCGCCGCGCGCCGCCAGGACGGACGGGCACCTGGACGCACGGACTACTAGTCGCTGCCTACTGGTCCGTATGTAACCCGTGTACCCGGTGATCGGCACCCGCACCGGCCCCGAGGGGGGAGCCGGCGGGCCGGACGCACCGCGGGCCCCGCCGGTGACTGCCCGGCGGGGCCCGCGGTTCTCCTCGTGCGTCCTCAGTCGGTCCGGTCGAGGACGACCCGGTATGCGTCGTCGTATCCGTCGTCCTCCAGCAGGAGCGACAGGGTGGCGCGTTCGCCGGTGAAACGGATGTCGACGGTGCTCTCCTGCTCGCCCAGGAGGAAGTGGGCCGTGGCCGGATGCTGGGCGGCCTTGCCCCACCGGGTCACCCAGCGGCGTGCGTCGTCCTCGGAGCCTTCGTCCTTCGCCGCCAGGTCGGCCAGGCCATCGACGTCCTCGGCCTTCAGCCGCGCGATGACCTTCTCGGCGGCGGAGAGGCTGCCGGGTGACGGGCGGCCGGTGACCGTGAGCTCCAGCTCGGAGGTGCCGTTCGCGACGCGCTCGGGCGTCTTGTCCGTGTCCAGGGCGTCACACCCGCCGAGGGTTAGCACCGCTGCTCCTACCAGGCCGACCGCCCGGTGTGCCCGCCTCAACTGCGCTTCCCCGGGCGGATGATGCTGATGGCGGTGAGGTTCTTGTTGCGCTTGAACCACTGGTTCAGTGTGGTGTGGGCGGCCGTCCCGTGCTGGGTGATGTTGATGTTGCCTCCCTTGGCGGCGGTGACCACTCCGGTGTGGTTCCACCGCTTGGACGATCGGTAGTAACCGAAGATGATGTCGCCCGGCCGGGCGTCGTAGCGCGAGATCTCCCGGCCGCCCCGGTGGTTTTTCAGGTGCTGGCGGAGGTTGGCCGCGGCGGCCCAGGTGTAGCTGTCCAGGCGGAACGGGCCGATGTTGTTGCGGAACCAGCGGGAGGCGTTCTTGCGACCGCCCTTGCGCTGCTGCATTTTACCGCCCCAGTGCAGGGCCTTGGAGACGAAGTTCGCGCAGTCCGTGCTGTAGTCCCACTTGATCTTGACGTTCTTCTTGGCCCAGGACGCGGTGCCCGAGTGGTTGGGCGCGGCGCGCAGCGCGACGCGTGCCGCGGTGACCGAGGCGGGCTCGTCGACGGGCATGCCGTCGGCGTCCAGCTCGGTCGGCAGGACCTCTTCCTCGCCCGTCGGCATGTCCTCGATGCTGTCCTCGGCGGGCGGGGCGACGGTGGCCAGCCGCTGGGCGTCGCCGGTGGCGGGCAGGGTCACTTCCACGGCCGCGTCGTCGGCCTCCTGGCGCAGGACTCCGCCGGTGAAGACGAAGCGGCCGGGCAGCTCCCCCTCTTCCGGCTCCTGGGTGCCGTCGGTGTGGGTGAGCACGCTGTGCTCGGCGAGGGTGCCGCGCACCACGACGGAGCCGTCGGGGCCGGGGCCGGTCAGGACGTTGTCGAACGTGCTGGTGACCTCGGTGAAGTGACGGCCGTGGCGGGCGTAGGCCTCGCGGCGCTCGGTCAGGACGGGCAGTTGCTCGGCGAACAGGCTCCGGAACATGGCACCGTTCGGGCTGCTCGCGGCGGCCTGTTCGATGGTCGTGTAGGTGCCCTTGAGGACGCCGGCCCGCGCCGCGAGGTAGTCCCGCACCGCCGTGGCGTAGCGCTCCCGATCGGTCACCGCGACGGGCTTCGCGGCGTCGGACCGGGCGGGCCCGGAGGTGCCGAAGGCGGAGGTCGCGGTGACGGTCACGGTGTGGTCGGCGCCGTTGGCGAGGGTGTCGAACGCGGCGCGGGTGTCCTTCGTGGTGGTGCGGGCGACCTCCGACGCGCCCCGGTGGACGACCACCGTGTAGGTGAGGTCCTCGGTCGCCGCGCCGGGGTCGTTCGGCGGGTTCCAGGTCGCCAGCAGGCCCTGGTCGGCCGGGACGGCTTTGAGTGCCTCGGGGGTGCCCGGCGCGGCGGCCGGGATGTAGGACACCGTGAGCACCGGTCGCAGGGCCGGATCGGCGGCGCGCGAGGAGTGGTAGACGACGCCGGGGGCGGCGGCCTTCTCGTCGCCGAACTGGAGGCTCAGGCCGTGGTTGTCGGTGCCGGCCAGCCAGTCCGCGACGAGCGGGCCGAGGTTGACGTCGCCGAGTGCGGCGGGGAGTTCGTCCTCGTTGAGGAGCGGCTCCTCGTTGGCCGCCGCGGCGAGCTCCTGGCCGCTGCGGGACGGGTCCCAGGCCTCGGCGAGGTCGAGGACCGTGGCCGCGGGCTCCACGCAGCCGGCGGCTGCGTCGGCGCAGTCGTCCCGGTGCAGTGCCAGCCGGGCGTCGGTGATCCGCGCGCCGGCCGGGACGGCCGACAGGTCGGCGTGGAGCCAGCTGCGCCAGGCGGTGCCGCCGGGGGTGCCGACGCGCAGGGTGCCGTCCTCGACGGCCGCGCAGGGGGTGCCGTCGCAGTCGGCGGCGCCGACGGGTGCGGTGGCGTCGCGCAGGGCGGAGCCGGACAGGGCGACGGTGCGGGCCTGCGGGTCCGGTACGGCCACGGGCGCCTTGGCGGTGAAGGTGCGCTTGGCGGTCCACGGTGAGCAGGCCGAGTCGTCGCAGGCGCGCATCGCCCACTGGTAGGCCCGCCCGGGCACCAGCGTGCCCTCGGGGATCATCGTGGCGACGCGGTTGCCGCTGTTCTCGAAGGACGGCGGCAGCTGTACGTCGTCCAGGGCCGAGCCGGCGGCGTCGAACAGGGCGAACTCGCCGTGCACGTACGCGCGGTTCCCGGCTGTCAGCACTCCGGACAGCATGGGTGCGGCCGTGTTCTCGGCGCCCTCCTGAAGCGCGGTGGGCACATCCGGGACGGGCAGGACGACGGGCTTGGGGCCGACGCCGAACTGGTAGGCGGTCACGCCGGACAGCAGGCCGGCGGAGTCCACGGTGCGGGCGCTCAGCGTGTGCCAGCCCTTGGCGGGCTTGATCTTGATGGTCTGCGGCTTGCCGCCGGTGCCGGAGGCGTCGTTGACCTGCTGCGGCGTGTTGGGGTCGTCCAGGCCCCACAGATAGCCGCGGCCGTCGGAGGACGACGTGGTGAGGGTGCAGCTGACCTCGCCGGTGCCCTCGGTCCACCGGTCGCGCGGGAAGCCCTCGCAGACGACCTGGGGGGCGGTGGGGTTGGCGGTGTTCACCCGGAAGGGGAGATAGGCGCTCCACGGGCCGTACGCGGAGCCGTCGAAGGCCCGGGTGCGCACGCGGTAGCCCAACGAGCCGAGCTTCTTGTCCGCGGGAAGCGCCAGCTTGGCGGTGCCGCCGGAAGCGACCGCACCACTGGTGCCGGTCCAGCTGTAGGTGCCGGCGTCGTTGAACGCCGGGTCGGGGGTCACCTCGAACTGGGCCCGTACGGGCCCTCCGTCGGGGTCGGCGACCTTGGCTGCGAAGGTCGGCGCCGACGACGTGGCGTAGGTGCGCTTGTTGAAGGTGCTGTACGAGGACGGGGAGAGCGCCAGACCGCTCGGGACCCCGGGGAGGCTGTTGTACGTCACCGACAGGACGGGGACGTTGGCCGGTGCGTTGCGGGAGTTGAAGCGCTTCCAGGCGTAGGGGTCCTTCTCGTCCGCCGCCCGGATGCCGAGGGAGTTCTCCGCGTGCGTGTTGGCCGCCCAGGCCTGCGTCAGCGCGGTGACGTCGGCGGTCACCCAGCCGTCGTTGCAGTCGGCGCCGAACCCCTTGGTCGCGCTGGAGGTGGCCCACTTGCGGTTCCAGCTGGGCTGGTCGGTCCAGCGGGTGGCGGTGCTGGGCGTGCTGGTGTCCCAGACCTCCCAGTCACGTGCCTGGCATGACCAGGAGTGGTGGTTCCACAGCTTCAGCGTCGCGGACTTGATCTCTCGGTTCTTCACCGGCTTGGTGTCGAACCGGAGGAAGGAGCGCGCGACCTGTCCGGAGCCGTTGTTGCCGAGCTTGAGCTCCGTGGCGGTGGACTGGTCGGTGGTGTAGCCCTGTTGGACGAAGGTGGTGAACGTGGTGAGCAGGTTGACCGCCGGGTCGACGGTGACGGGGAAGCGCGTGGCCGGGTCGGCGAGGAAGGCCGCGTCGGGGGTGAGGGTGAGACCGACGCGGTCGCCCTCCTGCGTCACCGTCATGGCGACGGGGGCGCGGTGCGGGTGCTCCCCGGACCGTACGTCGGTGCGCGCGTCCCACATGACGGGAGCGGGCAGGACACCGGCGGGCCTGCCGGTCGTGCTGTCGGTGAAGGCCACGCCGCCGTCGGCGTCGGCCTTGGCGGTCAGGCCCTTGGCGGTGAGGGTCATCCGCAGGGTGCCCGCGGCGTCGACGGCCTGGCGGGACTTGAGGACGAGGAACTGCTCGAAGCCGGTGCGTGTGGCCGAGACCACGAGGTCGGCGGAGGGCAGGGCGTCGGGGTAGGTGGCCCGGGTGCCGGCGATACGGGGCGTGGTCAGCGCACCTCGCCAGCCGAGCTCGACGCGGTCGCCGTCCGGCGAGGTCAGCGTCACCAGCGGGGCCGGGGCGGCGACCGGTGCCGGGGCGCGCAGGCGGCGGGTGGCCTGTTCGTCGGCCCGGGCGGGCGTGGCCCCGCCGAGAGTGAGGCGCAGCGGGTGCGCCTTCGCCTCCACGGTCCCGTCTGCGGTCTTGGTGAGGTTGATGTCGACGGGGGTCCACGATCCGTCGTCGTCCCGGAAGCGGACCGGGCCGGCTGCCTGATCCTCGGTCAGGGTGCCGCTGGGGTCGGCCCACAGGGTGCGGGTCTCGGTGCGCTCCGCGACGACCTCGACGCGTCGTCCCTCCGAACGGGCGCGCAGCAGCGCGGAGGTCACGTCGTCCTGGGGCCGCGGTGTGCCCGTCGCGGTGGCGCGCGGGGCGGCGGGAGCGGTGGTGCCGGCGTGTGCGGCGGCCGGTGCCGCCACATCGACGGCCAGAAGGCCGGAGAGCGCCAGACCGGTGGCGGCGAACCACCTGAATCTGGGCATGGCTGTGCTGGGCAAGAAGATCCCCCTGGTGCGAACAAAAAGCAAAGAAGATATGAATATAATGCAAAGATCGCCTCATTTCGCACGCCAGGCGCCCTTCACCAGGCACCCGGCGATACCCGGCACCCGGCACCCGGCAAGACGACGGCCGGAGCCCCCGCACAGTGGGCTCCGGCCGTCGTCTAGCCGCCCCGCCCGCGCTCGCTGTCCAGGCGGGGGCGTGGGCGGGGGCGTTCGGGGTGTCTACAGGGCGAGACCCGTGAGGACCAGGACGCGTTCGTAGGTGTAGTCGTCCATCGCGAAGCGGACGCCCTCGCGGCCGACGCCGGACTGCTTGGCGCCGCCGTACGGCATCTGGTCGGCGCGGTACGAGGGGACGTCGCCGATGATCACGCCGCCCACCTCCAGGGCGCGGTGGGCGCGGAAGGCGGTCTGGAGGTCGTGGGTGAAGACGCCTGCCTGGAGGCCGTACTTGGAGGAGTTGACGGCGGCGAACGCCTCCGCCTCGCCGTCCACCTTCTGGAGGGACATGACCGGGCCGAAGACCTCTTCGCAGGAGAGCTTCACGTCGTCGGGGAGGCCCGCCAGGACCGTCGGGGCGTAGGTGGCGCCGTCGCGCTTGCCGCCGGTGAGGAGTTCGGCGCCGGCGTCGACCGCCTCTGCGACCCAGGACTCGACGCGCTTCGCCGCGTCCTCGCTGACCAAGGGGCCGACGTCGGTCGTCGCGTCGGACGGGTCTCCGGTGGCCAGGGCCTCGACCGCGGCGACGATCTTCGGGACCAGCCGGTCGTAGACCGAGGCGTCGGCGATGACGCGCTGCACCGAGATGCAGGACTGGCCGCCCTGGTAGTTGGAGAACGTGGCGATCCGGGTCGCCGCCCAGTCCAGGTCCTCGTCCGAGGCGTAGTCGGACAGGACGACCGCGGCGCCGTTGCCGCCGAGCTCCAGGGTGCAGTGCTTACGCGGCACCGACTCCATGATCGCGTAACCGACGGGGCCCGAGCCGGTGAAGGAGATGACCGGAAGGCGCTCGTCCTGGACCAGGGCGGGCATCTTGTCGTTCGGGACCGTCAGGACGGACCAGGAGCCCGCCGGGAGGTCGGTCTCCGCCAGCAGCTCGCCCAGGATGAGCGAGGAGATCGGGGTGGCCGGGGCCGGCTTCAGGATGATCGGGGCGCCTACGGCGATGGCCGGGGCGACCTTGTGGGCGCTCAGGTTGAGCGGGAAGTTGAACGGCGCGATGCCGAGGACCGCCCCGCGCGGGAAGCGGCGGGTCAGGCCGAGGCGGCCGGTGCCGCCGAGGTCGGTGTCGAGCCGCTGCGCCTCGCCGCCGTTGAAGCGGCGGGCCTCCTCCGCCGCGAACCGGAACACCGAGACCGCCCGGCCGACCTCGCCGCGCGCCCACTTGATCGGCTTGCCGTTCTCCGCCGAGATCAGCTGGGCGATCTCCTCGGTGCGTTCTCCCAGCCGCCGTACGACGTGGTCGAGGGCCGCGGCCCGTACGTGGGCCGGGGTCGCGGCGAACTCGTCGCGTACGGCGTGTGCGGCGGCGACGGCCTCCTCCACCTGGGTGTCGGTCGGCACGCTGACGGTGCCGACGAGGCGTCCGTCGTACGGGTTGGTGACGTCGAAGCTGTCGGCACCGGTGGCCTGGCGGCCGGCCACCCAGAAGGCGTGGGGCGAAGTCATGGAGGTTCCGGCCCTTCGGAGGTCGTGAGGAGTCGTGAGGAGGAGGTACCTACGTCGTGACGCCGTAGGTCGTGGGGCCCTTGAGGCTCCCCACCCGACTCCCACGGTAGGGCGAGGCTGCCGCGAGCGCGTTTAGCCGGTGTGGAGTGGGATCGGCCTCCGGTGCTACGGATTGGCGAAGGAGGTCGGGGAGGCCGCGGTCTACTCCTCCGGCGGCGCCGCCGCCTCCGTCGCCTTCAGCGCGAGCCACAGCTCCATCCGGACGTCCGGGTCGTCCAGCGAGCGGCCCAGGATCTCCTCCACCCGGCGCATCCGGTAGCGCAGGGTGTGCCGGTGTACGCCGAGGTCGGCGGCGGCCGCGTCCCACTGGCCGTGGCGGGAGAGCCAGGCGCGCAGGGAGGCCACGAGGTCACCGCGGCCCTTCGCATCGTGCTCGTACAGGGCACGGAGCATGCCGTCGGCGAAGGCCCGTACGGCGTCGTCCGCGAGCAGCGGCAGGACCGAGCCGGCCGCCAGCTCCTCGTGCTCGACCAGGGCCCTGCCCCGGCGGCGGGCGACCGAGAGGGCCTGTTCGGCCTGCTTGTACGCGGCGGAGACCGCGATCGGGCCGCAGGGGGCGGAGAGGCCCACGATCACGTCGCTGTCCTCGGCAACTCCCTCGCGCGGGGCGCGGTCGTCCTGGGCCTCCGCGTAGGCCGCGCAGGCGGCGACCGCGGTGCCGCCGTCGGCTGCCAGGACCACGACGCGTTCGCCCTCGGGGACCAGGAGCAGCGCCTCGCCGGAGCGAGCGGCGGCTGCCTCCATGGTCTCGGTGAGCAGGTCGGAACCGGCGGGCGCGGCCGCCTCCGCGATCAGCAGGCGGAAGGGGGCGTCGAGCAGCCCGCCGTACAGGTCTCCGGCGACCGACCGGGCGTGGTCGGGCTGCCCGGCCAGGAGCATCCGCAGGACGGCGGCGCCCAGGCGCTGTTCGGCGCCCTGGAGGGAGCGGGAGCGGGCGGTGGTGAGGGTCAGCAGGGCGACGGCGGAGTGGACCGCGTACCGCTCGGCGGTGCCCAGGGCCGCCCCCGTACCGACGGCCAGCGCGCCGCGTGCCCGGCGTCCGGTGCCCAGCGACTGGAGTTCGACCCGGTCCTCGCTGTCGCCGACGACGACGCTGGCGGGCGCGGGTCTGTCCCGGAGGCGTTCGACGTCGGGGGTGAGGCGGGCGGCCCGGCGCGCGGCCCAGTCGGGGGCGGCGGCGAGTACCGCACCGGAGGTGTCGTACAGCGCGGCCCAGCCGTCGATGTGGGCGGCGAGGCGGGCGAGGAGGTCGGCCGGGCCGTCCCCGGCGAGCGCGGCCTTCGTCAGCTCGCGCTGGGCCTCGAAGCCGGCGGTGACCGCGCGGTACTGGTCGGCGGCGATGGCGGCGGAGACGGCCTTGCTGATGGCGAGGAACGGGGTGCGGCGGGGCACTTCGAGGAGAGGCAGGCCCGCTTCCTCGGCGGCGTCGAGGAGGGCGGCCGGGATGGCCTCGTAGTTCACGCCGACCGCGAAGCCGACCCCTGCGACGCCCGCCCCGGCCAGCCGCCGTACGTACCGGCGCATGGACTCCGTGTTCTCGGCGTCCAGGTTGGTGGCGGTCACCAGGAGCAGTTCGCCGCCGTCCATGTACGGGACGGGGTCGGCGAGCTCGCTGGCGTGGGCCCAGCGCACCGGGGTGTCGAGCCGGTCCGCGCCCGCCCGCACCGTGAGCTTGAGCGCCGAGTGCTGGACGAGCGAGGCGAGCGTGGGGGGCATGGGACCGGGAACCCTCGGTGTCGGGGACGCGTGGCCGGCGAGGGGGGACGCCGGCCCTGTCGGTGATCGGTGATCGGTGGTCGGTGGTCGGTGGTCGGTGATTTCGCCGTCCCGTATGAACGGCTGCCACCGATTCTGCCAGGGCGGCAGAGTTCCTGTAACCGCTCTCAGTCGCCCCCGGTTCCGCAAGGGCGCTTCTCAGCCGTCGCCGGTCTCCCCCGAGGAGGCCCCTTTCTCAGCCACCCAGCTCCACCAGCAGCGGCGGTGCGTGCTCGCCCTCGACCGTGGTCAGCCGGATCACCGCGTGGCCGGCCGGGACCGCGTACGCCAGCTCCGAGGCCGACCACCGCTCCTTCTCCACCTGCCGTACGGTCACCGCGTCCGTCGTCACCGCCTTGCCCGTGACCAGCTTGCGCAGCGCGTGCAGGGCGCGGGTGAAGGGCTGGTCGGCGAAGACCGTGTGCTGGGCGACCTCGCGGGTCTCCACCCACTCCTTGCCCCAGGCCTCGGCGAAGCGCTTGCCGTCCCACGTGGTGATCCCGGAGAAGGCGGCCGTGCAGCCGACCGCGCCGAGCAGCGGGGTGTGCAGGGGTTCGGGGACGTCGTCGACGGTACGGAGGGTGAGGACGGCCCCCGCGTTGACGGAGCGCAGCCGGCGGATGCCGCGTACGGTCTCGGCGGTCACCGCGTGGGTCGCGTCGTCCAGGACCAGGCCCACGAAGAGCGTGGTGTCGGTGCGGGCGGCGGTGATCGCGGTGAACTGGGCGAGCAGGAGGCGGGTGAGGAGGCGGGACGCCTCGGCGTGGCCGCGCTCCGGCAGGTCGACGCGGACCCGCAGCGGGTACTGGCCGAGCGAGCGCAGCGCGAACGGGCGGGCGTCCGGGCCGGTGGCGAAGAACCCGGCGAACGCGGGCCGGTCCAGCAGCGCCACCCGGTCCGCGAGGGCCGGTGCGGGGTCGCCGGGGCCGCCCGCCTGACGGGTCCTGGCTTCCAGCTCGCGGAGCATCGCGTGGTGTCCGGCGGCTTCGAGCGTGGCGCGCAGGGCGGTGAGCGCGGCCGGGGTGCCGTCGAGGAGTTCGCGCAGCTCCGGCACGGAGGGGAAGTGGCCGTGCGCCGTCCGGTACGGGCCGAGCAGTTGGGCGAGGACGGTGGCGGCGCGGCGGCTGTCCAGGCTGCCGACATCGCCGACGAGCCCCTCCGCGAGGACGGCGGCGGCCTCGTCGGGGTCGCTGGTCCCGCCGTAGAGGTCGAGGTCGTGGGCGGAGGCGGGGTTGCCGACGCGTACGACGACGTCGAAGGCCTCGTCCGGGCCGACGGGCGCGCCCGCGCCGCCGACGGCGAGTACGGCCGCCTGTCCGGCGAGGGCCCGCAGGCCGAGGGCCTCCACGACGGGGCGCACCAGGCGGGCGGACTTCCCGGAGCCGGGCGGGCCGACGGCCAGCAGCGAGGTGCCGAGCAGGGTGGGGTCCAGGGCGATACCGGTGGACCGGCGGGCGTAGGGGTTGTGCGGGTCCTCGGCGCAGCGGCCGATGCGGACCTGGCCGGTGAGCACGTCGTGGCGGGCGGTGCGGCGGGGCAGGTCGCGGTCGCCCGAGGGGTGCGGGGCGGCCGCTCCCCCGGTGCGCAGGACGGCCTCCGCGAGGGGGGCGAGGCGGTCGGGGCTGCGGGTGGCCCGGGTCCAGGCGTGGCGGAGGCGGGCCACGTCCACGTCGTTCATGCGGCCGGTGCGGACCTCGGCGGTGAGGGTGTCCGCCGCGTCGGTCCAGCCGGCCGCACGCAGCTCGGGCCACTGGTCGGCGGAGGTCGCGGTGGCGGGGGCGGGGGTGTCGTCGGCCGTTGCCGGTGTGGAGCCGCTCCGGCGGGCGGCGATCAGGTCGCGCCAGCGGCCGAGGCGGGCGAAGGGGTACAGGACGGCGGCGGCGATCAGCGCGTAGATGATGTTGACGACGGTCTGGCTCTGGTAGATCTCGCCGCCCGCGACGGCCGCGACCAGGACCAGGACGGGGCGGACGACCGGCAGGGTCTCCTTCCAGACCAGGAGCTGGGTGAGGCCCGCGGCTACCGCCGCCGCGAGGGCGAGGAAGGGCTGCCCGCGCCTCACGACGTGGCGGCGGAAGAGCTCGGAGAAGTTGCCGATCCGGCCGCAGCCGTAGGCGAGCAGCCCGAAGAGGAGGGCCTCGTACACGGTGAGGGCGTCGGAGCCCTCGATGGTGCGGGGGCCGCCGGAGGTGCCCGGGTTCCACCACTCGCCCGGGGTGAAGAGCTTGAGGGGGACGAGGCGGTACGGGAGGTAGCCGTTGCGCCAGAGCGACCAGAGGAGGAGGGCGGAGAGGAGGGTGATGACGGCGCCCACGAGGAGGGAGCGGTCGGAGACCTCCTCGCCCTGCTCGGGCGGACGCGGTGTGAACCCGAACCGCCAGACGCCGGGGGCCTGCGGGGGGCGGGGCGTACGGAGCCAGGCGTCCAGGGGCGGGGCCCCGGCCGAGGGCTGCTCGACGGGGGGCGGCGGGGCGGCGGGGCGGGCGGGGGGCGGGCCGAGCGGAGGCGGGGGGGCGGTCCAGGCGGAGGGCTGCCCGAACTGTGGCGCGCCGGGCTCCCCGGACGGAGCCCACCCCGGCGAGGGCTGCCCGGCGGACGGCTGCCCGCCCCACGACGCCCCCGGGTCCGCAGGCGGCTCCGCCCTCGGCAGCCCCGACGGCGGTGGTGGCGCGGCAGGGCCGGGCACCCTGTCCGCGCTCGTGCCCCGTACGCCGCGCGTGCCCTCGTCCTCCATGAACCACTGCCCCCTCGACCTGCCGGACCTGCCTGGTCCATCCGCTGCCCCGGTCAATCTAGTGCGCGCACACGGGGAGTTCAGCAACCCGCCCGAAGAGTGACCGCCCCCGGTCCGCCCCGGACCCGTATCACCGCAGGTCGGGAGCGGCGTGTCCGGCCGGCGTAACCGCTGTCCGCCCGCCGTCCGCCCACCGGCCGCCCCTCATCCGTCCGCCGTCCGCCCACCGACAGCCCTCACCTGTCCGCGACGGACAACGACACGCGCCCATCACTCCCGATCGGAGCATGCCCGGGTACGTCCCCCGCCCCTAGCCTGCGATGAGAAGAGCGTCCGAAACACCCCCAGGAGCCCCTCATGACCGCAATCCCGCAGGAGCGCCGCGTCGTCACTGCCATCCCCGGCCCGAAGTCGGCTCTGCTCCAGGCTCGCCGGCTCGCCGCCGTCGCCGCAGGTGTGGGCTCCACCCTGCCGGTGTTCACCGCCCGCGCGGGCGGCGGGATCATCGAGGACGTGGACGGCAACCGTCTGATCGACTTCGGCTCCGGCATCGCCGTGACCTCGGTCGGCGCCTCCGCCGAGGCCGTCGTACGCCGCGCCTCCGCGCAGCTCGCGAACTTCACCCACACCTGTTTCATGGTCACGCCGTACGAGGGGTACGTCGAGGTCTGCGAGCAGCTCGCCGAGCTGACGCCGGGCGACCACGCGAAGAAGTCCGCCCTGTTCAACTCGGGCGCCGAGGCCGTCGAGAACGCGGTGAAGATCGCCCGCGCCTACACCAAGCGGACCGCCGTCGTCGTCTTCGACCACGGCTACCACGGCCGGACCAACCTCACCATGGGCATGACGGCGAAGAACATGCCGTACAAGCAGGGCTTCGGTCCGTTCGCGCCCGAGGTCTACCGCGTCCCGGTCGCCTACGGCTACCGCTGGCCGACCGGCGCCGAGAACGCCGGTGTCGAGGCGTCCGCGCAGGCCGTCGACGCGATCACCAAGCAGATCGGCGCGGAGAACGTCGCCGCGATCATCATCGAGCCGGTGCTCGGCGAGGGCGGCTTCATCGAGCCGGCCAAGGGCTTCCTTCCGGCGATCGCGCAGTTCGCCAAGGACAACGGCATCGTCTTCGTCGCGGACGAGATCCAGTCCGGCTTCTGCCGCACCGGCCAGTGGTTCGCCTGCGAGGACGAGGGCATCGTCCCGGACCTGATCACCACCGCCAAGGGCATCGCGGGCGGGCTGCCGCTCTCCGCCGTGACCGGCCGCGCCGAGATCATGGACGCCGCGCACGCGGGCGGTCTGGGCGGTACGTACGGTGGCAACCCGGTCGCCTGTGCCGGTGCGCTCGGCGCCATCGAGACGATGCGCGAGCTGGACCTGAACGGGAAGGCCAAGCGGATCGAGGAGGTCATGAAGGACCGCCTCGCGCAGATGCAGGCGAAGCTCCCGAACGGCGACATCATCGGCGACATCCGCGGCCGTGGCGCCATGATCGCCATCGAGCTGGTGAAGTCCGGCACGAAGGACCCGAACCCGGAGGCGGCCGGCGCGCTCGCCAAGGCCTGCCACGCCGAGGGCGTCATGGTCCTGACCTGCGGCACCTACGGCAACGTGCTGCGCTTCCTGCCGCCGCTGGTGATCGGTGAGGACCTCCTCAACGAGGGCCTCGACGTCATCGAGCAGGCATTCGGCACGCTCTGATCCCTCGAGGACCCCTCGAGGACCCTTCGAACTCGGGAACGGTCGGCGGTGGTCCCGCGCCGCCGCCGTACGGCATCCGGGTGAGGGCCTGTGAAGAAGGTGTGCGGGGGCGATGGCGGGTGACGGGTGATGCTGTCGGACGCCCCTTCGCTGCCGTACGGTTTCTGCAGATGAGAGAAACACATCGCCCACGGGAAACCGCGGGTGATTCCGGGTCGGGGCTTCCCCAGCACCGTCCCGGGCGTGCCTCCGTGCACGCCTCCGGAGCCTCTGGCTCCGGTACTCCTCACCGATCGGACGGCCGCCCGCCCCACACCCCCCGGGGCGCGCGGCGACCCGATCCCGCCGGCCATCCCGGAACAACCCCCCCTGTTCCCGGGTGGCCGGCCTCTCTCTTTCTCCCCGCCTCCCTCTTTCTCGGCATCCTGCTCGCGCTGTTCGCGCTGATCACCTGGCAGGTCGCGGCCGACGGACCGCTGGTCCGACTGGACGAGCGCGTCGGCGAGCACCTGTTCCGGCGTGGCCCGGCCGGACTGACCCAGCTCTTCTCGGATCTCGGCGGGGTGCCGGTGGCGCTCCCGGTGCTCGTCTGCGCGATCGCGTACGCGCTGTGGCGCGGGGCCAGGCGGCTGCCGGTGTACGCGGCCCTCACCATGGCGGCCGTCCCCGCGCTGGTGATCCCGCTGAAGGTGGCCACCGCCCGGCAGGGTCCGCTGACCGAGGCCGTCAACTACTACCCGTCGGGCCATACGGCGACGGCGGCGGTGGCGTACGGGGCTTCGGCGCTGCTCCTCCTCGCCGTTCCCCGGCCGGCGTGGCTGCGCGGCTGGATCCCGCCCGCCGCCGCTCTGCTGCTGACGGCGGCGACGGGCGTCGGTCTGGTGCTGCACGGCTACCACTGGCCGCTGGACGTACTGGCGAGCTGGTGCCTGGGGCCGCTGCTGCTGGCGCCGTTGTGGTGGGTCAGCCGCGGGGCCCGGCTGCGGTCAGGAGAGCCGCCGGCCATTCGGTGAGCTCCGGGGTGTCGTGGCCGGGCTCGGTGCCCTTGATACCACCCCAGGAGTTCAGGAGGAGCGGGGTGAAGGCGAAGTCGGAGTTCATCCGGTCGAGGGTGGCTCCGCCTCGCACCAGGCCCAGGAGGTGGTTGGCGGGGGCGATCGCGGCGACGCCGGTCAGTCCTTCGACCCGACCCGGGGCGTGCTGGCCGCGAACAGGGCCGCCTGGCCACCCTGCGGGGACGTCGGCCGCAAGGACTGATCTCATGCGCACACGCTGTCCCTATCTCGCACGCGGTATCTCGCACGCGGTGGGCCGGAGCGCCCCTCCACTGCGTGATCACCCCAGGACGGCATGGATGATGCCCGTCGCCGCGATCCTCTTCACCCCGGCGACGGGCATCGGTCTGGTGGGTTGCCTCAGCAGCACCCAGGCGCTACCTCAGCGCTGCCTCAGCGGCCGAAGTAGGAGTTGAAGTTCCGGCTGAACTCCCAGTTGTTGAACCGGTCCCAGTTGATCGACCAGGTCATCAGGCCCCGCAGGTCGGTCCAGGTCCCGTGGGTCTGGTAGGAGCCGCAGTCGGTCTTCTTGATCAGGCAGTTGAGCGCCTTGTTGACCTCGGCCGGTGAGGTGTGGCCGTTGCCCGCCTGGGTGGAGGCCGGGAGGCCGATGGCGACCTGGTCGGGACGGAGGCCCGGGAAGACGCGGCTGGTGTTGCCCGCGACCGGGAAGCCGGCGAGCAGCATGTCCGTCATCGCGATGTGGAAGTCCGCGCCGCCCATCGAGTGGTACTGGTTGTCCAGCCCCATGATCGGGCCCGAGTTGTAGTCCTGGACGTGCAGCAGGGTCAGGTCGTCGCGCAGGGCGTGGATGACCGGGAGGTAGGCGCCGGCGCGCGGGTCCTGGCCGCCCCAGGGGCCGGAGCCGTAGAACTGGTAGCCGAGCTGGACGAAGAAGGTCTCGGGCGCCATCGTCAGGACGAAGCCGGAACCGTACTTCGCCTTCAGGGTCTTCACCGCCGAGATCAGGTTGACGATCACCGGTGAGGTCGGGGCGCGGAAGTCGGTGTCGCCGGTGTTCAGCGAGAGGGAGTGGCCCTCGAAGTCGATGTCCAGGCCGTCCAGGCCGTAGGTGTCGATGATCTTCGAGACCGAGGTGACGAAGGCGTCCCGGGCGGCGGTGGAGGCGAGCTGCACCTGGCCGTTCTGGCCGCCGATGGAGATCAGGACCTTCTTGCCCGCCGCCTGCTTGGCCTTGATGGCGGCCTTGAACTCCGCCTCGGACTCGACGTTGGGGCACTCGGCGACCGGGCAGAGCGAGAAGCGGATGTCGCCGGAGGTGACGGAGGTGGGCTCACCGAAGGCGAGGTTGATGACGTCCCAGGAAGCGGGCACGTCCGCCATGCGGGTGTAGCCGGAGCCGTTGGCGAAGCTGGAGTGGAGGTAGCCGACCAGCGCCCGGGGCGGGAGCTTGGTGTCGCCGCCCCCGCCGCCCGCCGTGGTGGTCGCGGTGACGGCCGCCGACTTCGCGGACTCGCCGGCCGCGTTGGTGGCGGTGACCTGGAAGCTGTACGCGGTGGAGGCGGCCAGTCCGGTCACGGTGGCGGAGGGGCCGGTGGCCGAGGCCACCTTCGTACCGCCTCGGTAGACGTCGTAGCCGGTGGCGCCGGAGACGGCGTTCCAGGAGAGGGCGACCGAGGAGGAGGAGATCGCGGTGGTGCGCAGGCCCGCGGGGACTGCGGGGACGACCACCGGGTCGCCGCCGGGGCCGACGAGGGTGAGGTCGTCGACGTAGTGGGCGGGGGTGCCGTACCAGCCGTGGGTGTAGACGCTCACGGAGGTGGTGGAGGGGCCGGTGGTGAAGCTGGTGGTGAGCTGCTTCCAGGCGCCGGTGGACTGGGTCCAGGTGGAGACGTCGGTGGTGCCGGTGCCGGTGGCGCCGAGGTAGACGGGGCTGCCCTGCACCCAGGCACTCAGCGTGTAGCGGGAGTTGGGCTTGACCGTGACGGCCTGGGAGCACTTGGCGTTGTCGTTGCCCGCCGGGGTCGCCTTCAGGGCCTTCGTACCGCCGTGTACGGGGGTGGAGACGGCCGCGCCGCTGCCGGCGGTGCAGTTCCAGCCGTCGAGGCCCGCCTCGAAGTTGCCGTTGCGCGCCACGTCCACGTCCGCCGCGCTCGCCGCCGGTGCCGTGGCGACCAGGGCACCGGCAGCGAGCACCGCGGCCGTACAGGTGGCCAGAAGTCCGGAAAATCTGACGGTTGGTCCGGTGCGTTCCACAACAGCCTCCGTGCAGGGGGGAATTGGGTGTGGCGTGCGCACAACATGGTCCAGACCAATCAGGTTGTCAAGACCTCTGGCAGCGGGGTCACCCCCTGCATGGCCTCCGAGCTGCGGGTCACCCTCCCTCGCGGTCGCCCTGGGCGGCGGCCCCGGCCGCCTCGTGCATCGCCAGCTCCAGCAGCGCCGCGTCCGTGAGGGTTCCCGAGCCGTCCGGCGGGATCAGCCAGCGCACTCCCCCGGCCGCCCGGCCCGGGTGGGGGACGACGATCCAGGTGCCGGGGCCCGCGCCCCGGATTCCGGTGCCGAGCCAGCGGGACGCGGTGCCGGGCGGGACGAAGAAGCCCATGCGGGACTCGCCGAAGTCGGCGAGGACGGGGCCGGGCCGGTCGATGAGGCGAGTGAGGACGTCGAGCGTCGGATAGCCGAGTTCACCAGGGAGGATCAGCACGTCCCAGCGCCTGCCGGCGGGAAGAAGAGCGATCCCCTGCGGGTTGCGCTCCCATTCCCACCGGCAGGCACCGGGGTCCGGTGCCACCGATGTGAGCCACTCGATCGCGGCTTTCGTTTCCGGTCCCGTCATGACCAGCCTCCCGTTGACGTGAACACCGGCAGGGTTCTACCGGTGGGTACACGTGCGAGAGAGCGCTCAGCCCCGACTATGACGCGGGTTGGGGCCACGAATGGCCGTGACGTGGGTCACATTGCTGGACAGGGTGTCAGCTGTCGAAGCCGAGCCCCAGCTTGTCCATGGTCTTCAGCCACAGATTGCGGTGTCCGCCGTTGGCGTCGGCATGGGCGAGGGACCGCTTGGTGATCTCGATCCCGGCCCAGGCGAACGGCTCCGGCGGAAACGGCATCGGCTTCGAGCGGACCATCTCCAGCCGGGTCCGCTCGGTCTCCTCACCGGCGAGCAGATCAAGCATCACATCGGCCCCGAAACGCGTCGATCCGACGCCGAGACCCGTATATCCGGCGGCGTACGCGACCCGTCCCTGATGGGCCGTCCCGAAGAATGCGGTGAAGCGGGAACAGGTGTCGATCGCGCCGCCCCAGGCGTGCGAGAAATTGATTCCGGAAAGCTGCGGAAAGCAGTCGAAGAACTGCTCCGCGAGTTTCAGGAACGTCTCGGGACGCTGGTCCAGATCGGCACTGAGACGGCCCCCGTACGGATAGATCGCGTCATATCCGCCCCACAGGATCCGGTTGTCCGCGGAGAGCCGGAAGTAATGGAACTGGTTGGCGCTGTCGCCGAGTCCCTGGCGCCCCTTCCAGCCGATGGATTCCACCTGTTCGGGCGTGAGGGGTTCGGTCATCAGCGCGTAGTCGTAGACCGGTACGGTGTACGGGCGGACCCGCTTGAGGAGCGACGGGAAGATGTTGGTGCCGAGCGCGACCCGGCGGGCGAAGATACGACCGTACGGCGTACGCACCGCCATCCCGGAGCCGGAGCGGACCAGGTCGAGGCCCCGCGTGTGCTCGTAGATCCGTACGCCCAGCTCCTGGCAGGCCCGCTTCAGGCCCCAGGCGAGCTTGGCCGGATGCAGCATCGCGACGCCGTTCCGGTCCCAGAGCCCGCCGAGGAAGGTGGGCGAGTCGACCTCGGCGCGCAGGGCGTCGCGGTCCAGGAAGTCCACGCCGCTGATGCCGAGCTTGACGATCTCCTCGTGCCATTCCCGCAGCTCTTCGAGCTGGTGCGGCTCGGTCGCGACGTCGATCTCGCCCGTCCGCTCGAACTCGCAGTCGATCCCGTAGCGGGCGACGGCGGCCTCGATGGCGTCGAGGTTCCCCTCCCCCAGCTCCTCCAGCTCGGCGATCTCGTCCGGCCACCGCTCCACGCCGTTGGCCAGGCCGTGGGTGAGGGAGGCGGCGCAGAAGCCGCCGTTGCGGCCCGAGGCGGCCCAGCCCACCTCGTGCCCCTCGATGAGGACGACGTCCCGGCCGGGGTCGCGCTCCTTGGCGATGAGCGCGGTCCACAGGCCGCTGTAGCCGCCGCCGATGACCAGGAGGTCGGCGTGCTCGTCGCCGGTGAGGGCGGGGAGGGCGTCGGGTCTGGCCGGGTCGTCGAGCCAGTAGGAGACCGGCTTGGCGCCGGAGAGGGATTGTGCAGCGATACTCATGGCGGCTGGGGCCATGGTTTCCAACTCCTTCAGGACTTTCAGGTTCGAGCGTTGCTCTTCCGCCGGCTCGCGATGAGCTGGCCGACGAGGACCATCGTTACCGCAATGACGAACATGGCGGTGCCGATGACGTTGATCTGGACGGGCGTGCCGCGCTGTGCCGATCCCCAGACGAACATGGGGAAGGTGACGGTGGAGCCCGCGTTGAAATTCGTGATGATGAAATCGTCGAACGAGAGCGCGAAAGCGAGCAGCGCACCCGCCGCGATTCCCGGTGCGGCGATCGGAAGGGTCACCCGTACGAAAGTCTGCACGGGGCCCGCGTAAAGGTCGCGGGCGGCTTCCTCCAGTCTCGGGTCCATCGACATGACGCGCGCCTTGACGGCCGTCACCACGAAGCTGAGGCAGAACATGATGTGCGCGATCAGCACGGTCCAGAAGCCGAGCTGGGCGCCCATGTTCAGGAAGAGCGTGAGCAGGGACGCGGCCATGACGACCTCGGGCATCGCCATCGGCAGGAAGATCAATGAGCTGATCGCGCCGCGTGCCCGGAAGCGGTAGCGGACCAGCGCGAAGGCGACCGCCGTGCCGAGCGCGGTGGCCCCGAGCGTCGCCCAGAACGCGATCTGGAGCGAGAGCGAGAGCGATCCGCAGAGATCGGCTACGCCGCAGGGGTCCTTCCAGGCGTCCAGCGAGAACCGCTGCCACGCGTAGTTGAAGCGGCCGTTGGGCTTGTTGAACGAGAACACCATCACGACGATGTTCGGCAGGATCATGTACGTGAGGGTCAGCAGACCCGCGATGACGATCAGGTTCCGGCGTATCCAGCGCAGTACGGGCATCAGACCAGGTCCTCCGTCCCGGAGCGGCGGATGTAGAAGGTGACCGTCAGCAGGACGATCGCCATGAGGATGAAGGAGAGCGCGGCGGCCGTCGGATAGTCCAGGACCCGCAGGAACTGGCTCTGGATGACGCTGCCGACCATCTTGGTGTCCGTGGAGCCCAGCAGCTCGGCGTTGACGTAGTCGCCGCTGGCCGGGATGAAGGTCAGCAGGGTGCCGGAGACGACGCCGGGCATGGAGAGCGGGAACGTCACCTTCCGGAAGGTGGTGGCGGGGGTGGCGTAGAGGTCGCCCGCCGCCTCGTGCAGCCGGCCGTCGATCCGCTCCAGAGAGGTGTAGAGCGGCAGGATCATGAACGGCAGGAAGTTGTACGTCAGACCGCAGACGACCGCCATCGGGGTGGCCAGGACCCGGTTGGACTCGGTCCAGCCGAGCCAGCTCGTCACGTCCAGGACGTGCAGGGTGTTGAGCACGTCCACGACCGCGCCGCCGTCGGCGAGGATCGTCTTCCACGCCAGCGTACGGATGAGGAAGCTGGTGAAGAACGGTGCGATGACCAGCACCAGCACCAGGTTGCGCCAGCGGCCCGCCTTGAAGGCGATGAGATAGGCGAGCGGGTAGCCCAGCAGCAGGCAGAGGATCGTGGCGGTGCCCGCGTACAGCAGGGACCGGATGAACTGCGGGTAGTAGTCGCGCAGCGCGTCCACGTACGTCTGGAAGTGCCAGGTGACCTCGAAGCCCTGCTCCAGGGAGCCGGTCTGTACGGAGGTGGAGGCCTGGTAGACGAGGGGCAGCGCGAAGAAGACGAGCAGCCAGAGGATGCCGGGGAGCAGCAGCCAGTACGGGATGAGCCGCTTGCGGGTGGAGGGCTTGCGGAGCGTGAGCTTCCGGGGCTCCTCGGGCTGGGCGGGGGGCGCGGGCGGCGCTTCGGTGAGGCTCACTCCGCGTCCTCCACGCTGGTGGCGCCCGCGGCGATGTCCTGGTCGGCGTCGAGGCCGAAGGTGTGGGCCGGGTTCCAGTGGAGGACGACCTCGGCGCCGACCTGGAGTCCCGCACGCCTGTCGACGTTCTGCTCGTAGACCTGGAGGGCGGTTCCGGCCGGGCTCTCGACCACGTACTGCGTGGAGACGCCGATGAAGCTGGAGTCGGTGATGCGGCCGGTGACGCGGTTACGGCCTGCGGCGATGTCATCGGCGTCGTCCGCGTGGGCCAGGGATATCTTCTCGGGCCGGATGCCGAGGAGAAGCCGGCCGCCGCTGGTGGTCGGCGCCGAACATCGCTCGCGGGGCAGCGTGAGCTTCCCGCCGCCCGCGGCCACCACCAGGTCCTCGCCGGTCGACACGATCTCGCCCGCGATGAGGTTGGAGGTGCCGAGGAAGTTGGCGACGAACGTGGTGCGCGGGTTCTCGTAGAGGTCGGCGGGGGCGCCGAGCTGCTCGACGCGGCCACCGTTCATCACCGCGACGGTGTCGGCCATGGTCATGGCCTCCTCCTGGTCGTGCGTGACGTGCACGAAGGTGATGCCGACCTCGGTCTGGATCCGCTTCAGCTCAAGCTGCATCTGCCGGCGCAGCTTGAGGTCGAGGGCGCCGAGGGGTTCGTCGAGCAGCAGGACCTGCGGGTGGTTGATGAGCGCGCGGGCGACGGCGACGCGCTGCTGCTGGCCACCGGAGAGCTGGTGCGGTTTGCGGTGGGCGAAGTCGCCGAGCTGGACCAGCTCCAGCATCTCGTCCACCTGCTTCTTCACCGACTTGATGCCGCGCCGGCGCAGCCCGAAGGCGACGTTCTCGGTGATGTCCAGGTGCGGGAAGAGCGCATAGCTCTGGAAGACGGTGTTGACCGGCCGCTTGTACGGGGGCAGGTCGGTGATGTCCTTGCCGCCGAGGTGGACCGTGCCGGTGGTGGCCTCCTCCAGCCCCGCGATCATCCGCAGGGTGGTGGTCTTGCCGCAGCCGGAAGCCCCGAGCAGGGCGAAGAAGGAGCCCTGGGGGACGGTCAGGTCGAGCGGCTGTACGGCGGTGAAGGAGCCGTAGGTCTTGCTGATCCCGACGAGGCGGACATCGCCGCCCGCGGTCTGCTGCTGCTGTGTCATGGGTCGCGGTCCCAGTGGGTTCGGGGGAGTTCGGAGAGGGCAGAGCCAGTGGGCGGTTGCCGGGTCAGGCGCCGATGAGTTTGGCGAACTTCTCTTCGTACGCCGTCTCTTCCTCCGTGCTCAGGGAGCGGAAGGAGCGGGACTTCGCCGCCATCTCCCGGTCGGGGAGGATCAGCGTGTTGGAGGCCATCGACTTGTCGATCTTGGCGAGTTCGTCGCGTACGCCGTCGACCGGGCAGACGTAGTTGATGTACGCGGCGAGCTGCGCGGCGACCGGCGGCTCGTAGTAGTAGTCGATGAGCTTCTCGGCGTTGGTCTTGTGCCGGGCCTGCGCGGGGACCAGGAGGTTGTCGCTGGAGGTGATGTAACCGGCGGCCGGGATCGCGAACTTGATGTCCGGGTTGTCGGCCTGGAGCTGGATGATGTCCCCGGCCCAGCCGACGCAGGCGGCGATGTCGCCCTTGCTGAGGTCGGCCGTGTAGTCGTTGCCGGTGAAGCGGCGGATCTGCTTCTTGTCGACGGCCTTCTGGAGCCGGCCGATCGCGCCGTCGAAGTCGGTGTCGGTGAACTTCCCCGGGTCCTTGCCCTGGTCGAGGAGGGTCATGCCGATGGTGTCGCGCATCTCGGAGAGGAAGGAGACGCGCCCCTTGAGCTTCGGGTCGTCGAGGAGCTGCGTGACCGAGTCGACCTTGCGGCCGCCGGTCGCCTTCGCGTTGTACGCGATGACCGTGGGGATGCCGGTCCAGGGGTAGGAGTAGGCGCGGCCGGGGTCCCAGTCGGGGGTGCGGAACTGGGCGGAGACATTGGCGAAGGCGTGCGGGAGGTTCGAGGGGTCGAGCTTCTGCGCCCAGCCGAGCCGGATGATGCGGGCGGCCAGCCAGTCGGTGACGCAGATGAGGTCGCGTCCGGTGTTCTGGCCGGCGGCGAGCTGCGGTTTGATCTTCCCGAAGAACTCGACGTTGTCGTTGATGTCCTCGGTGTACTTGACCCTGATCCCGGTGCGCTTGGTGAACGCGGCGAGGGTAGGCCGGCTCTTCTCGTCGTCGCTGACGTCCATGTACTCGGTCCAGTTGGAGAAGGTGACTTCCTTCTCCTTGGCCGAGTGGTCGTCGGCGGCCGCTGCTCCCTCGGCGCGTCCGGCGGGCGGGATGCCGCAGGCGCCGAGGGTGGCTATCCCGCCCAGCGCGAGGGCGCCCATACCGGAGGCGCGCAGCAGGGAGCGGCGGGTGAGGGCGCCCCGGCCGCTGGTCAGGGAACGCCTCATGGCCGCCGACTGGACCGGCGAGAGGCGCTCGGGCTCGTAACTCTCCATACGCGTGTGCCCTTTCGGGTGGGAGGCCGCTGGGGCCTGTCGTGAACAGGCCCCGGTCACGCGGCAGCTGCTATCGGTCCCCGAAGATCGTGCGGTGCCAGTCCTTGCGGGCGACCGCGGTGTTGTCGTACATGACGTGCTTGACCTGCGTGTACTCCTCGAAGGAGTACGCCGACATGTCCTTGCCGAAGCCGCTGGCCTTGTATCCGCCGTGCGGCATCTCGGAGAGGATCGGGATGTGGTCGTTCACCCACACACAGCCCGCCTGGATCTCGCGGGTGGCGCGGTTCGCGCGGTACAGGTCGCGGGTCCAGGCGGAGGCGGCCAGTCCGTACGGGGTGTCGTTGGCGAGCGCGATGCCCTCGTCGTCGGTGTCGAAGGGGAGGACGACGAGGACCGGGCCGAAGATCTCCGACTGGACGATCTCGCTGTCCTGGGCGGCGCCCGCGACGAGGGTCGGCCGGTAGTACGCGCCGCCCGCGAGGTCGCCGCCGGGTGCTTCGCCGCCGGTGACGACCTGGGCGTAGCCCCGGGCCCGCTCGACGAAGGCGGCGACGCGGTCGCGCTGGGCGTGGCTGATGAGGGGGCCGAGGTCGGTGGACGCGTCGAAGGGGTCGCCGAGGCGGACGGTCTCCATGAGGGCGGCGACGTCGCGGACGAAGGCGTCGTAAAGGGGGCGCTGGACGTAGGCGCGGGTGGCGGCGGTGCAGTCCTGGCCGGTGTTGATGAGCGATCCGGCGACCGCGCCGTGCACGGCGGCCTCCAGGTCAGCATCGTCGAAGACCACGAAGGGGGCCTTGCCGCCGAGCTCCAGGTGGAGGCGCTTGACGGTGGCGGTGGCGATCTCGGCGACGCGCTTGCCGACGGCGGTGGAGCCGGTGAAGGAGGTCATGACGACGTCCGGGTGGCCGACTAGGTGTTCGCCCGCGTCCTTGCCCGCGCCGGTGACGATGTTGATGACGCCGTCGGGGATGCCCGCCTCGGTGGCGGCCTGGGCGAACATCAGCGAGGTCAGCGGGGTCAGCTCGGCGGGCTTGAGGACGATGGTGTTGCCCGCGGCGACGGCCGGGAGGATCTTCCAGGCGGCCATCTGGAGCGGGTAGTTCCAGGGGGCGATGGAGCCGACGACACCGATCGCCTCGCGCCGTACGTACGAGGTGTGGTCGCCGTCGTACTCGGCGGCGGCCTTGCCCTCCAGGTGGCGGGCGGCGCCCGCGAAGAAGGCGGCGTTGTCGACGGTGCCGGGCACGTCGAACTCGGTGGAGAGCTTGATGGGCTTGCCGCACTGGAGGGACTCGGCGTACGCGAAGTCGTCGGCCTGCTCGGCGAGGACGGCGGCGAACCGGTGCAGGGCCTCGGAGCGCTCACCGGGGGTGGCGCCCGACCAGCCGGGGAAGGCGGCCCGAGCGGCGGCGACCGCCGCGTCGACGTCGTCGGTGCCGGCCAGCTCGTACCGCAGGACGCTCTCGCCGGTCGCGGGGTTCACGATGTCGTGGTGGCGGCCGGACGTGCCCGGGAGCAGCTTGCCGCCGATGTACTGCGCACCTTCCGCGAAGCGGTCCTGAACCTGGAAGCCGTTGCTCATGACGCTCTCCTCCGCCGCTGTACCCGCTGTGCGGGGTCGGCGTAGCCTCTTCGTGAATTGAGTGCCGATCCTGACAGAGGGGTCCAGGCCCAACAAGTGATTCCGTTGTTGCCTTTTGGTTACGCGACGGAATCTGTCGACTATGTGTCGTGTCGGTGCGGAAATCCCCGTACGGAGTGTCAGTGGCGGATGCCACACTCACATGCCATGGGACCGATCGATGAGCTTCTGGCCGACGTGGCGCGGGGCAGGCGGGTGAAGTATCTGCCGTTCTGGGGCCACCGCCCGCGCCCGGACGGCCGGATCGGGCCGAGCTGCCTGAGCCAGTGGTGGCCGTCGCCGTTCACGGTGGACGGGGTCACCTATGCCAGCGCGGAGCACTGGATGATGGCCGGCAAGGCGCGCCTCTTCGGGGACGCGGAGGCGGAGCGGGCAGCCCTTGCGGCGAGCAGCCCGGCGGCGGCGAAGAAGGCCGGGCGGCTGGTGCGCGGCTTCGACGAGGACCTGTGGATACGGGAGCGGTTCGCCCTGGTCGTGGAGGGCAGCGCGCACAAGTTCGGGCAGAGCCATGAGCTGGCCGGCTATCTGCTGTCCACGGGCGACCGGGTCCTGGTGGAGGCGTCCCCGCTGGACCGGATCTGGGGGATCGGGCTGGCGGCGGACGACGAGCGGGTGGAGCGGCCGCAGGAGTGGCAGGGGCTGAATCTGCTGGGGTTCGCGCTGATGGAGGCGCGGGAGCGGCTGAGGGCCTTGTAGGCGGCGGGTACGACAGCGCCGCCCGGTCCGGCGGGGAGTGGTTCCCTGCCGGACCGGGCGGCGGATGCGGTACGTCCTCGGGGCTAGCCGCGGCCCTCGATGACCAGCGACGTGGCGAACGGGTCGTCCTCGTAGGTCTCGTCGAAGCTGGAATCACCGTTGGCGACGGCCCAGATGATGAAGCCGAGGATCACGGACCCGATCACGATGCCGACCGAGCCCGTGATGATCCCGGCGAGCGCCATGCCCCGGTTGGTCGCCTCGCCGCGCTTGGCCCGGCCGAGGCCGATGATGCCGAAGATCAGCGCGAGGATGCCGAGGATGATGTTCACCCCGTACATGCAGAAGCCGACGATCGAGATGATGCCGAGCACCAGCGCGGCCGTGCCGAGGCCGTTCGAGGGCTGCGGCCCCCAGGGCTGCTGGCCGCCGTAGGCGTCGTACCCCGGATAGCCGCCGTACGGCTGCGCCGGCGGGGCCGGGTAGCCGTAGTGCCCGGTGGTGGGCGGCGGCGGTGCCTGGTGGCCGGGGCCGCCCGGGCCGATCGGCGGAGGCGGTACGGCCGAGGGCGGCGGGCCGAAGCCGCCGCCCGTCGGTATCGGTCCGGTGCCCTCCGGCGCCGGCCCCGCGCTCGGCATCGACGTCACGGTCGGCTGGTTGTGGACGGCGGGCGGCGGCGGGGCCGCGTCCTGCTTGCCCAGGTCCACCCTGCTGTCCGGCGGTGCCCACGGATCGCGCGGCGCGGCCCCGCCCCCGGGCTGCTCTGTGTTGTCTGACATGGGCCTCCCCCATCGTGGTTCCGTCATGCTACGGCCCGGCTCCCCGCCGTCTCACCCCGCCTACGATGATCGGTGCAGCCGGCCGGACCACCCCTGGGCCTCCGTCCCCGGACCACCCCTGGGCCTCCGCCGATGTACACGCCGAACTGTGGGAGACAGACACATGACCGATCCACACCCCTTCATCGCCGGGCTGCCCAAGGCCGAGCTCCACGTCCACCATGTCGGGTCCGCCTCGCCCCGGATCGTCGCCGAACTGGCCGCCCGGCACCCGGACTCCAAGGTGCCGACCGACCCGGAGGCGCTGGCCGACTACTTCACCTTCACCGACTTCGCGCACTTCATCGAGGTCTACCTCTCGGTGGTGGACCTGATCCGCACCCCCGAGGACGTCCGGCTGCTCACCTTCGAGGTGGCGCGGGACATGGCCCGGCAGAACATCCGGTACGCGGAGCTGACCGTGACCCCGTTCAGCTCGACCCGGCGCGGCATCCCGGAGGTGGCCTTCATGGAGGCCATCGAGGACGCCCGCAAGTCGGCCGAGGCCGAGCTGGGCGTCATCCTGCGGTGGTGCTTCGACATCCCGGGCGAGGCCGGGCTCCAGGCCGCCGAGGAGACGGCCCGGCTGGCGGTGGAGCGGCGGCCCGACGGGCTCGTCTCCTTCGGGCTCGGCGGACCGGAGATCGGGGTGGAGCGCCCGCAGTTCAAGCCCTACTTCGACCGGGCGATCGCCGAGGGCCTCCACTCGGTGCCACACGCCGGGGAGACCACCGGACCGCAGACCGTCTGGGACGCGCTCACCGAGCTGCGGGCCGAGCGCATCGGCCACGGCACCAGCTCCGTCCAGGATCCGAAGCTGCTGGAGCACCTGGCCGAGCACCGGATCGCCCTGGAGGTCTGCCCGACGTCGAACATCGCCACCCGCGCGGTCACCGACATCGAGCTGCACCCGATCCGGGAGATGGTGCAGGCCGGTGTCCTGGTCACCGTCAACAGCGACGACCCGCCCATGTTCGGCACCGACCTGAACAACGAGTACGCGGTCGCCGCCCGGCTGTTGAAGCTGGACGAGCAGGGGATCGCCGGCCTCGCGAAGAACGCGGTGGAGGCCTCGTTCCTGGACCCCACCGGCAAGCGCCGGCTGGCCGAGGAGATCGACACGTACACGGCGAACTGGCTCCGGGGCCCCGCCCGCTGACCCGGACACACAACCGCCTGGCTGCCCCGGCCACGTAACCGCGTCGCTGCCCCGGCCACGTAACCGCGTCCCTGACCCGGACACGTAACCGCCCCGCCGACCCGGACACGTACCCGGAAAACCGCCTCCGGAGCCGCGCCTGCCGGCCCCGGTCGTCACAATGGCCCCATGGCCGACACCACCACCCGCTTCACCGCCGTCGCGCATCGCGGCGACCCGTACCGGGCCCGCGAGAACACGCTGCCCTCGATCCGCTCCGCCCTCGACCGGGGGGCGGACGCGGTCGAGATCGACGTACGCGTCACCCGCGACGGGGTGCCCGTCCTGCTCCACGACACGACGCTGGAGCGGCTGTGGGGCCATGACCGGCGCGTCGACCGGCTCACCCACCAGGAGGTGCTGGAGCTGACCGGCGGCGGGGTGCCGACCCTGCGCGAGGCGCTGGACGCCACCGACGGGCACCGGGTGATGGTGGACCTGCCCGGCTCCACGGACGCGTCGGTGAAGAAGATCGTCGGTACGGTCCTGGAGTGCGGCGCGGGCGAGCGGGCGTACTACTGCGCCGGCGCGGACGCGATGCTGCGGGTGCGCGCCGCGAACCCGGCCGCGGAGATCGCGCTGACCTGGAACACGCTCGCCCCGCCGCGCCCGGTCCTGCTGGAGGCGGTGAAACCGCGCTGGCTGAACTACCGCTTCGGGCTCGTCAGCCGCGAACTGGCCGACCGGGCACACCGGGACGGGTTCCTCGTCTCCGCCTGGACGGCCGACACCAAGCGCACGATGCGGAAGCTGATCGAGCGGGGCGTCGACTCGATCACCACCAACCGAATCGACGCCCTGCACAAGCTGCGCTCCAACTCCCGCGCGCTGAGGGGTTCTTGATCGGTCCGGCATGATGGTCGGTGCCGTGAAGTGCCGGACGGGTACCGAGGAGCAGCAGACGTGAGTGAGAGCCGACCGCAGGCCGAGGCCCCTGCCCGGATACGTTCCGACGTCGCGCACAACGCCCGGGTCTGGAACTACTGGCTGGGCGGCAAGGACCACTACCCGGTGGACCGGGCGGTGGGCGACCAGGTGACGGGGATGTACCCGATCATCGGTGAAGTGGCCCGCGCGGACCGGGCGTTCCTCGGCCGGGTGGTGCGGCATCTGGCCGGGGACGTGGGCGTCGACCAGTTCCTGGACATCGGCACCGGTCTGCCGACGGCCGACAACACCCACGAGATCGCCCAGCACACCGTCCCGCACGCCCGGGTCGTCTACGTCGACAACGACCCGATCGTGCTGGCCCATGCGCGGGCCCTGCTCAGCGGTTCGCTGGAGGGCGCCACCGAGTACGTCGACGCCGACGCGCACCACCCGGAGCAGATCCTGAAGGCGGCCGAGCCCACCCTGGATCTGGGGCGGCCGGTGGCGGTGATGATGCTCGGCATCCTCAACTTCGTACTGGACACGGACGAGGCGCGGTCCATCGTCCGTACGCTGATGGCGGCCGTCCCGTCCGGCAGCCACCTGGTGCTGACCCACCCGACGCTGGAGCTGGGCGGCGAGGGCAACGAGGCGGCGATGCGCTTCTGGAACGAGAACGCCACCCCGCCGATCACCGCCCGCAGCCGGGAGGAGTGCGCGTCGTTCCTGGACGGCCTCGACCTGTTGGAACCCGGCATCGTCTCCTGCTCCCGCTGGCGTACGAACCCGCGGGAGCCGGAGGTGGCGCAGTTCGGGGTGGTGGCCCGCAAGCCGTGATGTTCGGGTGCGGTGGCCCGGAAGCCGTGATGTTCGGGTGCGGTGGCCCGGAAGCCGTGATGTTCCGGTGCGGTGGCCCGGAAGCCGTGATGTTCCGGTGCGGTGGCCCGGAAGCCGTGAGGCTCAGGCGCCCGCCGGGACGGGGGCTGCAGGGGCGACCGCCTGCTCCAACCCCTCCAGCCGCTTGATCATGCGCCGCACGATCAGCAGCGGGATGACACCGAAGACCCCGAAGGACATGTCGATCACGGACCACCAGAACGGGATGCCCCGGATCGGGCCGCAGATCAGCGCGAGCGGGATGATCCCGGCGCAGGCGATCATGCCGAACTCGATGACCCAGATGTTGCGGACCGGGTCGCGGTAGGGCCCGTAGAAGGCGACGGCGATGACCAGGTGGGCGAAGGCCAGCCAGTCGGTGCCGTACAGCATGAAGGGCGTGTCGCGTTCGATGGTGGCGAGCCCTTCGCGGACCCGGGTGATCCACTCCATCAGGCCCGGAAGGTGCTCGGGGACCGGCGTGGACCTCAGCAGCTCCTCGCCCCAGCGGAGTTCGGTGACGAGCGGGAAAGCCGTGATGCCGCTCAGCACCAGACAGACGATGAAGAAGACCAGCCACCTGCGTATACGCCGGGTGAGGGCGTGTCGCTCGCTCATATCCGCAGCGTATGCCCGCCTTTACGCCATCTTCACGCCGCCCCTGTTACGGGTTCACAAGCCGACGATGGAGTTCCACTTCTTGGCGAAGTCCGTCCGCTCCTCGGAGGTGATGTCGCGGGCGATGGCGAGCCGTTGACGCATCGTGTCGTCGGGGAAGATCAGCGGATCCTCGGCGAGCGCCGCCGCCTCCTCGTCCTTCGAGGAGGCCAGGACGTCCCGGGCGGCGGGGACCGGGCAGACGTAGTTGACCCAGGCGGCGAGCTCGGCGGCGACCTCGGGGTCGTAGTAGTGGTCGATCAGCCGCTCGGCGTTGCGCTTGTGGCGGGCGAGGTTGGGGATCATCAGGGACTCGGCCCACAGCTCGGCGCCCTCCTCGGGAACGACGAACTCGATGTCGGGATTGTCGGCCTGGAGCTGGATGACGTCGCCGGAGTAGGCCTGGCAGGCGAGCACATCGCCGGTGGCGAGGTCCTTGATGTAGTCGTTGCCGGTGAAGCGGCGGATGTGCTTGGAGCGGACCCGGCGCTCCGTCTGCTCGCAGATCTCGTGGAAGTCGTCGGACGTCCAGCGGGTGATGTCGACGCCGTTGCCCTGCATCAGCAGCGCGAACGACTCGTCGAGGCCGGAGAGCAGGGTGACCCGGCCCCGCAGGTCGTCCGCCCACAGGTCGCCGGTGGACCGGATCTCACGGCCGAGCCGCTTCCGGTTGTACGCGATACCGGTGATCCCGGACTGCCAGGGGACGCTGTGGAGTCGGCCCTCGTCGAAGGCGGGCGAACGTAGCTGCGGGTCCAGGTACTTGGCCACGTTGGGCTGCTTCGCCCGGTCCATCTCCTGGACCCAGCCGAGCCGGACGAAGCGGGCCGCCATCCAGTCGCTGATGACGATCAGGTCCCGGCCGGTCTGCTGGCGGTTCATCAGCGCGGGGCTGATCTTCCCGAAGAACTCGTCGTTGTCGTTGATCTCCTCGGTGTACGTGACGGAGATCCCGGTCCGCTGCGAGAAGGCGTCCAGGGTGGGCCGCTTCGACTCGTGGTCGTCGTCGGTGTCGATGTAGAGCGGCCAGTTGGCGAAGTGCAGCGTGTGGTCGGTGGCGGAGCTGTCGTGTCCGGCCCGGTCCCCCGGCTCGACGA
Organism: Streptomyces cyaneofuscatus; assembly: GCF_042718795.1. Lineage (GTDB taxonomy): Bacteria > Actinomycetota > Actinomycetes > Streptomycetales > Streptomycetaceae > Streptomyces > Streptomyces cyaneofuscatus_A. The sequence goes on along the minus strand of NZ_JBHXOX010000011.1, from coordinate 163,680 downwards.
AGGCCGCGGGCACCCCGCAGCCGGCCAGGGTGGCGCCGGCCGCTCCCGCCCCGAGGGCGCGCAGCAGGGAACGGCGGGACATGGGGTTCTTCCTGATCGCTCGCACCCGCGCAGGATGCCGGTCGGCCACGGCAGCGGGCAATGGACCAAGCGTCCAGCGGGAGCGGACCGTTCCGCACACCTTGTCCAGAGCGCATACGGCCCCGGGCGCGGAGCCCGGGGCCGTATGCGTACGACGTGCGCGGCGGTCAGTCCTCGATGGACGTCATGACGTGCTTGACGCGGGTGTAGTCCTCGAAGCCGTACGCGGAGAGGTCCTTGCCGTAGCCGGACTTCTTGAATCCGCCGTGCGGCATCTCGGCGACCAGCGGGATGTGGGTGTTGATCCACACGCAGCCGAAGTCGAGGTTCTTGGACATGCGCATCGCGCGGGAGTGGTTCGTCGTCCAGACCGAGGAGGCGAGGGCGTAGTCGACGCCGTTCGCGTACTCCACGGCCTGCTTCTCGTCGCTGAACGACTGGACCGTGATGACGGGCCCGAAGACCTCGTTCTGGATGATCTCGTCGTCCTGCTTGAGGCCGGAGACGACGGTCGGAGCGTAGAAGTAGCCCTTGTCGCCGACCCGGTGGCCGCCCGCCTCGACCTTGGCGTGGGCGGGGAGCCGCTCGATGAAGCCGCTGACCTGCTTCAGCTGGTTGGCGTTGTTGAGCGGGCCGTACGCCACGTCCTCGTCGTCCGGCTGCCCGGTCTTCGTGTCGGCGGCGGCCTTGGCGAGCGCGGTCACGAACTCGTCGTGGATGGACTCGTGGACCAGGACGCGGGTCGCGGCCGTACAGTCCTGGCCCGCGTTGAAGAAGCCGGCCTCGGAGACGCCGGAGACAGTCTTGGCGATGTCGGCGTCGTCGAAGACGACGACGGGCGCCTTGCCACCGAGCTCCAGGTGGACGCGCTTGACGTCCTTGGCGGCGGACTCGGCGACCTGGATGCCGGCCCGGACGGAGCCGGTGATGGAGGCCATCGCCGGGGTCGGGTGCTCCACCATCGCGCGGCCGGTGTCACGGTCGCCGCACAGGACGTTGAAGACGCCCTTGGGCAGGATCTGGCCCATGATCTCGGCCATCAGCACGGTGGAGGCCGGGGTGGTGTCGGACGGCTTGATCACCACGGTGTTGCCCGCGGCGAGCGCCGGGGCGAACTTCCAGACGGCCATCATCATCGGGTAGTTCCACGGCGCGACCTGCGCGCATACGCCGACGGGCTCGCGGCGCACGATGGAGGTCAGGCCCTCCATGTACTCGCCGGCCGAGCGGCCCTCCAGGAGGCGCGCGGCACCGGCGAAGAAGCGGATCTGGTCCACCATCGGCGGGATCTCTTCGCTGCGGGTGAGCCCGATCGGCTTGCCGGTGTTCTCCGACTCGGCCGCGATCAGGTCCTCCGCGCGCTCCTCGAAGGCGTCCGCGATCTTCAGCAGGGCCTTCTGGCGCTCGGCGGGCGTCGTGTCGCGCCAGGCCGGGAAGGCGGCCGCGGCGGCCTCCATGGCGGCATCGACATCGGCCTGGCCGGAGAGCGGCGAGGTCGCGTAGACCTCTTCCGTCACCGGGCTGACCACATCGATGGTCCGCCCGTCCGCGGCGTCCCGGAACTCCCCGTTGATGTAGTTGCGCAGACGGCGCACCTCGGTGGTCATGACCACCCCTCCTGTCGGCTGTCCGATGGGTGAGACACCCACCCTAATCGTTCCGGTGTCGCTTTCGACATAGGCAACCACCCCCAGCTTCGGATTCAGTCGGTTCTGCGCACCAACTCAACGAATTTCATCGATCTGGGGTTGCGAGACAGGCGAGTGCGGTGCAGAGTGGACGTGTGGCCAGTCGCAGCGCAGACTCCAGGACCGGGAACGGATCACCGCCAGCGGTCGATGCCGTCTCCCTCGCAATCATCGAGCAGCTCCAGGAGGACGGACGGCGTCCGTACGCCGCGATCGGCAAGGCCGTCGGCCTCTCCGAAGCGGCTGTGCGCCAGCGCGTCCAGAAGCTGCTCGACCAGGGCGTGATGCAGATCGTCGCCGTCACGGACCCGCTCACCGTGGGATTCCGGCGCCAGGCGATGGTCGGCATCAATGTCGAGGGCGACCTCGACCCGGTGGCCGAAGCCCTGTCGGCCATGGCCGAGTGCGAGTACGTGGTGATGACCGCGGGCTCCTTCGACCTGATGGTGGAGATCGTCTGCGAGGACGACGACCACCTGCTGGAGACGATCAACAAACGCATCCGGACCCTTCCCGGCGTGCGCTCCACCGAGAGCTTTGTTTACCTCAAGCTCAAGAAGCAGACCTATATGTGGGGAACCCGATAGCCGTGAGCAAGGACCTCAGCCGAACCGCGTACGACCACCTGTGGATGCACTTCACCCGCATGTCGGACTACGAGAACGCGCCCGTTCCCACCATCGTGCGTGGCGAGGGAACGTACATCTTCGACGACAAGGGCAAGCGCTACCTGGACGGTCTCTCCGGCCTGTTCGTGGTCAACGCCGGCCACGGTCGTCACGAGCTCGCCGAGACGGCGTACAAGCAGGGCCAGGAGCTCGCCTTCTTCCCGGTGTGGTCCTACGCCCACCCGAAGGCCGTCGAGCTGGCCGAGCGGCTCGCCGACTACGCCCCGGGCGACCTCAACAAGGTCTTCTTCACCACCGGTGGCGGCGAGGCCGTCGAGACCGCCTGGAAGCTGGCCAAGCAGTACTTCAAGCTCAAGGGCCAGCCGACCAAGTACAAGGTCATCTCGCGTGCGGTCGCCTACCACGGCACCCCGCAGGGCGCCCTGTCCATCACCGGCCTGCCCGCTCTGAAGGCCCCCTTCGAGCCGCTGGTCCCCGGCGCGCACAAGGTGCCGAACACCAACATCTACCGCGCCCCGCTCTTCGGCGACGACCCGGAGGCCTTCGGCCGCTGGGCAGCCGACCAGATCGAGCAGGAGATCCTCTTCGAGGGCCCCGAGACCGTCGCGGCCGTCTTCCTGGAGCCCGTGCAGAACGCGGGCGGCTGTTTCCCGCCGCCGCCCGGGTACTTCCAGCGGGTCCGCGAGATCTGCGACCAGTACGACGTGCTGCTCGTCTCGGACGAGGTCATCTGCGCCTTCGGCCGCCTCGGCACGATCTTCGCCTGCGACAAGTTCGGCTACGTACCGGACATGATCACCTGCGCGAAGGGCATGACCTCCGGCTACTCCCCGATCGGTGCCTGCATCGTCTCGGACAAGATCGCCGAGCCGTTCTACAAGGGCGACAACACCTTCCTGCACGGCTACACCTTCGGCGGCCACCCGGTCTCCGCGGCGGTCGGTCTCGCCAACCTGGACATCTTCGAGCGTGAGAACCTCACGCAGCACGTCCTGGACAACGAGAACGCCTTCCTCACCACGCTGCAGAAGCTGCACGACCTGCCGATCGTCGGCGACGTCCGCGGCAACGGCTTCTTCTACGGCATCGAGCTGGTGAAGGACAAGGCCACCAAGGAGACGTTCACCGACGAGGAGACCGAGCGCGTCCTGTACGGCTTCCTCTCCAAGGCCCTGTACGAGAACGGCCTGTACTGCCGGGCCGACGACCGCGGCGACCCGGTCGTCCAGCTCGCACCGCCGCTGATCTCGGACCAGTCGACGTTCGACGAGATCGAGGGCATTCTGCGGGCCGTGCTGACGGAGGCGTGGACGAAGCTCTGACCGTCACCACGCCCTCTGGATGATCATCATTCAGCGGTCATTTCATACGGTCCACCCGGCCCGGATGCGCCCTTTCGAGTGAGAAGGGGAGCGTCCGGGCCGCGTGCTGTGCGTACACCCCGGTCCGACTATCTACGGTGCCCAGTGACCGATCGGCCGCGTCCTCGTTCCCCCGTACGGGGGAACGGGAAAACTCATCCGAACCGAGGTGTACGCCATGGTGGCCCCGCCGGACAACGACGTGATCTGGGCGCGTTCCCTGCACCACTCCCACAACGGATCGCCCGGTCTCGGCGGTGTCTCCGTCTCCGTCCGCGACGCCGAGATCCTGGCCGTGACCGGCCCGCGCGGCAGCGGGAAGACGACGCTGCTGCACTGCCTGTCGGGCCGGCTGGTGCCCGAGCAGGGCGAGGTCTGGTTCAACAGCGTCCCCGTACACACGATGGCTCCCCGGGTGCGCGAGCAGCTACGGAGGGAACGGTTCGGCTGGATCGGCGCCGACCCGGAGCTCGTCCCCGAGCTGACCACCTGGGAGAACGCGGCGCTGCCGCTGCTGCTGCGCGGCGCCTCGCACCGGGCCGCGAAGAAGGCCGCCACGGAGTGGCTGGAGCGCCTGGACATCGCCGCCCTCGCCAGGAAGCGCCCGCACGCCCTCCTCCAGGCCGAACGCCAGCGGGTCTCCGTCGCCCGGGCCCTGTGCGGGCAGCCGACGGTGCTCTTCGCCGACGAGCCCACCGCGACCCTGCACCGGGCCGAGCGCTCCCAGCTCCTGCGCACCCTGACCGCCGCGGCCCGCTCGCACGGCATCACGGTGGTCCTGGCCACCCATGACGCCGAGGTCGCCGCCCTCGCCGACCGGACCGTGCCTCTGCTGGACGGCCGCCGCGTCGCCACCGTCGCCCTGCCCGGCGTCCCCGCCGATACGGAGGGCAGCGCGGCGTGCTCGCTCTCCGTCTGACCCGCGGTACGCATCCCCTCGTCCTGGTCCGGCGGCTGCTCGTCGCCGCCGCCTCCGCCGGTGTCGGCTTCCTCCTCCTGTGCTCGCTCGGGTACGCCTCCGCGCATCCCGCGTCCGCCGGTTCGGTGCTGCGGCTGCTGTGGTGCTTCGTTCCGCTCGCCGCCACCGTGATGTTCGCCGTGGCGGTGGCCCGCACAGATCCGAGCACACGGCCCCGGCCCGGTCTCTCCTCGATGGGCCTCGGCCCGGTGCGGCTCTCGGTGCTGGCGGCGGTCTCCACGGCCGTCTCCACCACGCTCGGCTCGATGGTGGCGCTGCTGTTCTTCCTGCATCTGCGGGGCGATCTGACCGGGATGCCGTTCGACGGCGGAGCGGCGGAGTTCCTCGGGGCGGGCACTCCGCTGCCGCTGGCGGCGGCGCTGATGCTGCTCGCCCTCGTCCCGATCCTCTCGGCGACGGCGAGCGCGGTGGCGCTGCGGTCGCGGCCCGACCCGGCGCGGGACACCTTCGGCTCCGAGGAGCTGCCGGAGCCCGCCCCCGCGCCGAGCGGCCTCCCGTGGGGTGTGGCGCTGGTGGCCCTGGGACTGGCGGTCGAGGCGTACGCGTCCCGGGGGGCGGCCGGGAGCGCGTTCCCGTTGCCCGGCCGGTTCGAGGCGACCCCGGTGGCGGTGCTGGCCGGCTGGACGCTGGCCGCGGCCGGCCTGGCCGTGGCCGGTCCCGGTCTGACGTATCTGTGCGGGCGGGCGCTCCAGGCGGTGCGCCCGGGTGCCGCACGGCTGCTGGCGGGCCGGGTCCTGATGGACGAGGCACGCCGGATCGGCCGCCCGCTGGGGATCGTCTGCGCCGTGTTCGCCGCGGTGATCGCCGCGTCGGCCCTGTACGGGGGCGACGAGCGCCCCTGGGGGCCGCTCACCGCGCTCGGTGCGGTGGTGGTCCTCGGCTGCACGGCGGCGACGCTGCTGACCTCGGCACTGGAGGCGAAGCAGGCCCGCGCCCACACCGCCGAGGCGCTGCTGCGGATGGGCGCCCCCGCCTCCGTACTCCGCGCCGCGACCGCACTGCGGGCTGCGGCTCTGCTGGCCTTGTTCGCCCCGCTGACCTGGGTGATCGCGGAGCTGGCGGCGCTGCCGCTGGCGAAGTAGGTCGCGGGGGGCTCGGGGGCCTTCAGGAGCGGGGCGGCTCAGGGATGGGTGGCGACGCGGGTGGCCAGCGCGTCGAAGAAGGCCTCCCAGCCGTCCTCGGCCGCCGCGTACTGCTCCGGTGTGAGGTTGCCGCCGCGCTGCTGGAAGGCCAGCTCGGTGGTTCCGTGGCCGAGGTCGGTGAAGGTGACGGTGATGGTCTCGCCCTCCGCCTCCTTCGGCGCGGAACCGTCCTTGAGCGTGAGGACGAGACCGTCGGGCTCGCTCACCTCGCGGTAGACCCCGTGGAACGGCATCTCGACACCGGGCATCACGATGACCAGGCTCCACGCCCCACCCGGCCGTACGTCCATCGACACCCGGTCCAGCGGGACCTCGGCCTCGCCGCCGTACCAGGCGGCGAAGTCCTCCGGTGACGTCCAGGCCGCGAAGACCCGCCGCTGCGGGGCGTTCAGCACGCGGGTGAGGTCGATGCCCTGGCGGGTGCCACCGTTCATGGTCGGGGTCCTCGTCTCGCGGTCGCCGGTCCGGGGGTCCGGTTCCCACCTTGCCCGCCCCGCCCGGTCCTGTCGCGCCGGTCAGCGGGGGTACGGTGCCGGGGCGGCAGGTGCGCGTACCCCTACTCCCCCGCCAGCACCACCGTCTCCGCCGCGTCGAACCGGACGCCCACCACCGCGCCCTCGTCCGGGGTGTCCCGCAGGGCGCATTCGGCCTCCAGCACCGGCGCGTTCTCGGGGGTCAGCCGCACGGTCACGTGGTTGCCGCGGAAGGTGCGGACGCCGACCGTGCAGCGCAGCCCGTCCTTCTCGGCCCCGATGAGCACTCCGGCGGGCCGCACCAGCAGGTCGACCTCGCCCTGGGGGGAGCCCTCGGGGACCGGCACCTTGCCCCAGGCGGTCGCGGCGGCCTGGCCGGTCACCGTCGCCGGGGTCACGTTGTCGAAGCCGAGGAAGCGGGCGACGAACGCGGAGGCGGGGTGCTGCCACACGTCCAGCGGGCTGCCCTCCTGGGCGATCCGGCCGTCCCGCATCACCACCACCCGGTCGGCGAGCGCGAACGCCTCGCCCTGGTCGTGGGTGACGGCGAGCACCGTCGTACCCAGCTCCTGGAACAGGGTGCGCAGTTCGATGACGAGCCGTTCGCGCAGGCTGCGGTCGAGCTGGCCGAGGGGTTCGTCCAGCATCAGGAGCTTGGGGCGCGGGGCGAGGGCGCGGGCCAGGGCGACGCGCTGCTGCTCCCCGCCGGAGAGGGCGGCGACCGCGCGGCGTCCGGCGCCGGAAAGGCCCACCAGGTCGAGGAGTTCGCAAACCCGGCGCTCGGACTCCGCCCGCCCCGTGCCGTGCATCCGCAGCCCGAAGGCGACGTTGGCGCCGACATCGCGATGCGGGAAGAGCTGGTGGTCCTGGAACATCAGGCCGAGGCCGCGCCGGTGCACCGGGACGCCCGCCTGGTCCTGCCCGGCCAGCAGCACCCGGCCGCCGTCCATCGGCTGGAGCCCGGCGACGGCCCGGAGCAGGGTGGACTTCCCGCTGCCGCTGGGGCCGAGCACACAGACGATGCGGTGGTCTGCGACCTCCAGGTCGACCGCGTCGAGGGCCGTCCGCTTCCCGAACCGTACGGTGGCTGCCTGCAGGCTCAGCATGGTGGTCAGAACTCCCCGGATCGGTCGGTACGGATGCGTTCGAGGAGCAGCAGCGACACTGCGCACACGAGCATCAGAATCGTGCTGAGGGCCATCGCCTGCCCGTAGTTGAGCTCCCCGGACCGGCCCAGCAGCCGGGCGACCGCGACCGGCAGGGTCGGGTTGTCGGGCCGGGCGATGAAGACGGTGGCGCCGAACTCCCCGAGCGACACGGCGAACGCGAAGCCCGCCGCGACCAGCACCGCGCGCCGCACCAGCGGCAGATCGACCTCGCGCCAGGCTCGCAGCGGCGAGGCTCCGAGCACGGCGGCCGCCTCGCGCAGCCGGTCGTCCACCGCGCGGAGCACGGGGAGCATGGTCCGTACGACGAAGGGGACGCCCACCAGCGCCTGGGCCAGCGGGACCAGGATCCAGGAGGTGCGCAGGTCGAGCGGCGGCTTGTCGAGGGTGATGAGGAAGCCGAAGCCGACGGTGACGGCGGAGACCCCGAGCGGCAGCATGAGCAGCGCGTCGAAGCCGCGTACGAGCCGTCCCGCCCGCCGGGTCAGGGCCGCCGCCGCGAGACCGCCGACGACGAGGGCGATGAGGGTGGCGACGAACGCGTACTGGAGGGAGTTGCCGACCGCCTCCAGCGGCGGTACGAGGAAGGTGGAGCCACTGCCGCCGGCCGACTGGAGGGCCTCGTAGTAGCCGAGGCCGTACCCCTCCGGCCCGTCGAACGACCGCTCCACCAGCACCCCGAGCGGCAGCAGGATCAGCAGCAGCGCGGTGAGCAGCACCCCGCCGAGCAGCGCCCACTGCCCGGCGCCGTGCGGCCGGCGGGAGGTCTGCGCGGGGTCGACGAGCTTCAGCGCCCGCTCCCGGCGGCGTACGGTCGCGGCGTGCAGGGCGAGGATCGCGCCGACCGCCACGAACTGGACCATGGTCAGCACGGCGGCCGTCGGCAGGTCGAGGAGCTGGGCGGTCTGGCGGTAGACCTCCACCTCCAGGGTGGAGTAGGCGGGCCCGCCGAGGATCTGCACGACACCGAAAGAGGTGAACGTGAAGAGGAAGACCATCAGCGCGGCTGCCGCCACCGCAGGGCCGAGCGCGGGCAGCGTCACCCGCCGCCAGGCGGCGAACCGTCCGGCGCCGAGCACCCGGGCGGCCTCCTCCTGGCGCGGGTCGAGCTGCGACCAGAGACCGCCCACCGTCCGGACGACCACCGCGTAGTTGAAGAAGACGTGCGCGAGCAGGATCGCCCACACCGTGGTGTCCAGCCGTACGCCCCACAGCTCGTCGAGGAAGCCGCCGCGCCCGAGCAGGGCCAGGAACGCGGTACCGACGACGACGGTGGGCAGCACGAACGGCACGGTGACGACCGCGCGCAGCACCTGCTTCCCGGGGAAGTCGAAGCGGGCGAAGACGTACGCGCCGGGCAGGGCGATCAGCAGGGTGAGCGCGGTGGAGGCGAGCGCCTGCCAGGTGGTGAACCAGAGGACGTCCAGGATGTCCGGGCGGGACAGCACGTCGCCGATCCGCCCGAACTGCCAGCCGCCGTCCGTCTTCAGCCCGCGCCCGACGATCGCGGAGACGGGGTAGGCGAAGAAGACGGCGAAGAACGCGACGGGCACGGCCATCAGGCCGAGCCGCACCACCGCTCCACGCCGCCCGCCTCCGGGCCGTCCGCCGCCGGACCATCCGCCGCCGGACCGGGGCCCGGCGACGGACTCGGCGGCCTTGACCGGGCCGTCTACTTCACGGCGATCGAGTGCCACGCCTGGACCCACTGCTCACGGTTGGCGGCGATCTTCTCCGGGGCCACGGTGGCCGGCTTGTCGACGGTCTCGCCGAACTCGGTGAAGATCTCCGGCAGCTTCGCGTCCGTCACGACCGGGTTGACGAACATGTTCAGCGGCACGTCCTCCTGGAACGTCTTGCTGATCAGGAAGTCGAGTAGCGCCTTGCCGCCCGCCTCGTTCTTCGCGCCCTTCAGCAGCCCGGCGTACTCGGTCTGCCGGAAGCAGGTCCCGGTGGAGACGCCGGTGGGGGCCTCCTTCGGCTGCGGGTCGGCGTAGAGGACCTCGACGGGCGGGCTGGAGGCGTAGCTGACGACGAGCGGCCGGTCCGCCTTGGCCTTCTTGCCGCCCGCGGAGCCCGAGAACTCCTCGTTGTAGGCCTGCTCCCAGCCGTCGACGACCTTGACGCCGTTGGCCTTGAGCTTCTTCCAGTAGTCCTGGTAGCCGTCCTCGCCCTGCGAGGCGATGGTGCCGAGGAGGAAGCCGAGGCCGGGCGAGGAGTTCGCCGCGTTCTCGGTGACGAGGAGGTTCTTGTACGCGGGCTTCAGCAGGTCCTCGAAGGTCTGCGGCGGCGCGAGCTTCTTGTCGGCGAAGTACTTCTTGTCGTAGTTGACGCAGATGTCACCGGTGTCGACGGGCGTGACGCGGTGCTGGTCGTCCTGCTCGGTGCCCTTCGCGACCCGGTCCAGGCCCTTGGCCTCGTACGCGGTGAAGAGGCCGTTGTCGAGGGCGCGGGAGAGCAGGGTGTTGTCGACGCCGAAGAAGACGTCGCCGCGCGGGGAGCCCTTGGTCAGGATCTCCTGGTTGAGGGCGGCACCGGCGTCACCGCTCTTGAGAAGCTCGACGGTGTAGCCGCTCTCCTTGGTGAACTGCTTCAGTACGTCTTCGGAGGCGTTGAAGGAGTCGTGGGTGACCAGAGTGACGGTCTTGGATCCGCTGCCCTTGGACGCACCGGATCCGGCCGAGGTGTCGTCGCCGGAGTCGCCGCAGCCCGCGAGGACGGTGACGCCGAGCGCCGCGGCGAGCGCGGTGGCGGCGTACTTCTTGGTGGTGTTCATGTGATTCCTCCTGGAGGTGACCAGGAAGAGACGCGGCCCTGCCCGCCCCCGGAGACGCAACAGACGTACCGGAAGCGGGCAGGGCGCAACAGCTTGAGTAAGGTCCGAACTTCCTACCCGGAATGACCCGGGCGAGGTTCAGAGGGTCTGCGGCCAACCTGTCCTTGGTGCCGCACTCTCAGCGCTGTGGCGCTCCCCTGTCGGAATATGAAGTTGATTTCGCGCCCAGGCTACACCGGCGGATTTCAGCCGGGTTGGCCAAGGTCACCAGCGCCTCAGCGCTCGGAGGCCGCAAGCTGCCCGCAGGCCCCGTCGATCTCCTGGCCGCGGGTGTCCCGGACGGTGACGGGCACACCGTGGGCCGCGATGGCCTCGACGAACGCCTTCTCGTCCTCGGGGCGTGAGGCGGTCCACTTGGAGCCGGGCGTCGGGTTCAGCGGGATCAGGTTGACGTGCACCCGCTTGCCCTTGAGCAGCCGGCCGAGGAGGTCGCCGCGCCAGGCCTGGTCGTTGATGTCCCGGATGAGGGCGTACTCGATGGAGATGCGGCGGCCGGACTTCTCCGCGTACTCCCAGGCGGCGTCCAGCACCTCGCGGACGTTCCACCGGGTGTTGACCGGGACGAGGGTGTCGCGCAGCTCGTCGTCCGGGGCGTGCAGCGAGACGGCGAGGCGGCACTTGAAGCCCTCGTCGGAGAAGCGCAGCATCGCCGGGACGAGCCCGACCGTGGAGACGGTGATCCCGCGCTGGGAGAGGCCGAGGCCGTCCGGCTCGGGGTCGGTGAGCCGGCGGATCGCTCCGACGACACGGTTGTAGTTGGCGAGCGGCTCGCCCATACCCATGAAGACGATGTTGGAGAGCCTGGCCGGACCGCCGGGGACTTCGCCGTCACGCAGGGCACGCATGCCGTCGACGATCTGGTGCACGATCTCGGCGGTCGACAGGTTGCGGTCGAGCCCGGCCTGCCCGGTAGCGCAGAACGGGCAGTTCATCCCGCAGCCGGCCTGGGAGGAGATGCACATCGTGACGCGCTCGGGGTAGCGCATCAGGACGGACTCGACGAGCGTCCCGTCGTGCAGCTTCCACAGCGTCTTACGGGTGGTGTCGTCGTCACAGCTGATGTGGCGGACCACGGACATCAGGTCGGGGAACAGCGCCTCGGCGAGCTTCTCCCGGGACCCGGCGGGGATGTTGGTCCACTGCTCCGGGTCGTGCGCGTACCGCGCGAAGTAGTGCTGCGAGAGCTGCTGGGCGCGGAACGGCTTCTCGCCGGTCGCGGCGACCGCTTCCTTGCGCTCGGCGGGCGTGAGGTCGGCGAGGTGCCGCGGCGGCTTCTTGGCTCCGCGGGGCGCGACGAAAGTGAGTTCTCCGGGCTTAGGCATGGTTCATCCAGTGTCGCAGACAGACGGGTGAGGGCCCGCCGCCCTGTGGACAACGGACCCTCACTCGAAGAACGTGCAGGTGGGACGTGGTGCCTAGCGGTTCATCCGGAGCCGACGAACAGCACCAGCAGCAGCCAGAACACCGGCGCGGTCGGCAGCAGCGAGTCCAGCCGGTCCATGATGCCGCCGTGGCCGGGGAGCAGGGTTCCCATGTCCTTGATCCCGAGGTCCCGCTTGATCATGGACTCGCCCAGGTCACCGAGGGTGGCGCTGACGGCGACCGCGAGACCGAGCAGCAGACCCTGCCACCAGGCGCCGCCGTCGATCAGGAACTCCATGCACAGCGCGCCGGTGACCATCGCGAAGGCCACGGCACCGAGCAGGCCCTCGCGGGTCTTGCCGGGGCTGATGCGGGGGGCGAGCTTGTGGGTGCCGTAGCGCCAGCCGACCGCGTACGCCCCGGTGTCGCTGACCACCGTGAGGACGAGGAAGACGAGGACCCGCCAGTGCCCGTCGTCCGCCGTCAGCATCAGGGCGACGAAGGTGGCCAGGAACGGGACGTAGAACGCGGCGAAGACGCCCGCCGTGACGTCCTTGAGGTAACCCTCCGGCGGCTCGGTCATCCGCCAGACCAGCACCGCCAGGGCGGTCAGGGCCATGGCGACCCAGGCGCCCTCCGCCCCGCGTGCGTAGCCGGCGACGACCATCGCGGCCCCACCGACGGCCAGCGGGATCAGGGGCGCCTTGATGCCCTTCTGCTCCTGGAGGCGGGAGGTGAGCTCCCAGAGGCCGACGACGACGGCGAGCGCGACCACGCCGACGAAGACGGCCTTCACGATGAACAGCGAGGCGACGATGACGGCGCCGAGCCCCACGCCGACCCCTATGGCGGCGCGCAGATCACGCCCCGCACGCTTCTTCTGCGGCGGGGACGGCAGCGGGGTGGACATGGGCTCCTGCGGCATCTCGTCACGGAACAGGGGGCCGCCGACGTGCGCGGCGTCCCCATCCCGGTTGGCGCGGCTCTGTGCGTCTCTACCTGCGTCGGGGACGTCCGGCACGTTGGGCATGGGCCGAGTCTGCTGGGCTTCATGCGCATCGTAGGCGGGACCCGCCGGGGCGACCCCCATCTCGGGGGCACCCCGGTGACCGGCTCCCTGCGGTGCACCCCAGGAAGAGTCGTTCATCAGACTTCGAGCAGCTCGGCTTCCTTGTGCTTGAGCAGCTCGTCCACCTGCGCGACGTACTTCGCGGTGGTGTCGTCGAGCTCCTTCTCGGCGCGGCGCACCTCGTCCTCGCCGGACTCCTTGTCCTTGACGAGCTTGTCGAGGGCCTCCTTGGCCTTGCGGCGGATGGAGCGGATCGAGATCTTGGAGTCCTCGGCCTTGGTCTTGGCGACCTTGATGTACTCCTTGCGGCGGTCCTGGGTGAGCTCGGGGAAGGTCACCCGGATGATGTTTCCGTCGTTGCTCGGGTTGACGCCGAGGTCGGAGTCGCGGATCGCCTGCTCGATGTTGCGCAGCGCGGTCTTGTCGAACGGCGTCACGACGGCCATCCGCGGCTCGGGAACCGAGAACGAGGCGAGTTGGTTGATCGGGGTCAGCGCGCCGTAGTAGTCCGCGACGATCTTGTTGAACATCGCCGGGTGCGCACGGCCGGTACGGATCGCGGCGAAGTCCTCTTTCGCGACGACGACGGCCTTCTCCATCTTCTCCTCGGCCTCGAGGAGGATTTCTTCGATCACCACGTGCTCCTGCGTGTCTTGAGCGGGCCCGTCACCGACGGGCCCTGCGGGTCCTGCGTCGCGTCCTCACCTGCACGGTGTCCGACCGGCAGGCCGTTGTCCATCCTGGGGGGCCGTCAGGCCCGGGTGCTCTGATCGCTGACGAGCGAGCCGATCTTCTCACCCTTGACCGCGCGGGCGATATTGCCCTCGACGGTCAGCTCGAAGACGAGGATCGGGAGCTTGTTGTCGCGGCAGAGCGTGATGGCGGTGGCGTCGGCGACCTTCAGGTCGCGCGTGATCACCTCGCCGTACTCCAGCGCGTCGAACTTCACCGCGTCGGGGTTGGTCTTCGGGTCGGAGTCGTAGACCCCGTCCACGCCGTTCTTCCCCATGAGCAGCGCCTCGGCATCGATCTCCAGGGCGCGCTGGGCGGCGGTGGTGTCGGTGGAGAAGTACGGCATGCCCATGCCGGCGCCGAAGATGACGACGCGCCCCTTCTCCAGGTGCCGCACGGCCCGGAGGGGGATGTACGGCTCGGCGACCTGGCCCATGGTGATGGCGGTCTGGACGCGCGAGTCGATGCCCTCCTTCTCCAGGAAGTCCTGGAGCGCCAGGCAGTTCATGACGGTGCCGAGCATGCCCATGTAGTCGGACCGGGCCCGGTCCATGCCGCGCTGCTGGAGCTCGGCCCCGCGGAAGAAGTTGCCTCCCCCGATGACCACCGCGATCTGGGCGCCGTCGCGTACGACGGCGGCGATCTCGCGGGCGATGGTGTGCACGACGTCGGGGTCGACGCCCAGACCGCCGCCACCGGCGAAAGCCTCACCGGAGAGCTTCAGCATGAAGCGCCCGGAACCCTTGTCGTCGTCGCGCTTGTCGTCGGCCTGAATGGCGTCCGCGCCCTTGTCCATGGAAATTCTCCTCGTGCACATACGAAGAAGGCCATTGCCGGTGGGTCTGGTGTCCCTACAGCGGCAATGGCCTCCTCGTCAGATCTGCGGTCGTCCGGCGTGGGTGCGGCCGTCGACTGCACCAGACCCTATCGGGTCCGGCGCTGTTCGCCCGGACGGACTCAGATGCCGACCTTGATGCGCGAGAAGCGCTTCAGGGTGACACCGGCCTCGTCCAGGACCTTCTGGACGGACTTCTTGGCGTCCAGCGCGTACGGCTGGCCGAGAAGCGTGGCCTCCTTGAAGAAGCCGTTGACGCGACCCTCGACGATCTTCGGGAGGGCGGCTTCGGGCTTGCCCTCGGCGCGCGTGGTCTCCTCGGCGACGCGGCGCTCGGCCTCGACGACCTCGGCCGGGACGTCCTCACGGGAGAGGTACTTCGGGGCGAAGGCGGCGATGTGCTGGGCGATGCCCTTGGCCAGGTCGGCGTCGGCCTTGTCCAGCTCGACCAGGACACCGATCTGCGGGGGCAGGTCGGGCATGGTGCGGTGCATGTACACGGAGACGAAGTCGCCGGTGAACTGCGCGAAGCGGTCCAGAACGATCTTCTCGCCGAGGTTGGCGTTGGCCTCGTCCACGTACGCCTGGACGGTCTTGCCGGGCTCGATCTCGGAGGCGAGGAGCGCGGCGATGTCGGCCGGGGAGGTGGCGGCGACGTGCGCGGCCAGCGCGTTGGCGACGGCCTGGAACTTGTCACCCTTGGCGACGAAGTCCGTCTCGCACTTCAGCTCCAGCAGGACGCCGGACGTCTTGTCCTCGGAGATGAGGGAGACGACGGCACCGTTCTCGGCGGAGCGGCCCTCGCGCTTGGCGACGCCCTTCTGGCCCTTGATACGGAGCGCCTCGACGGCCTTGTCGACGCTGCCGTCGGCCTCGTCGAGCGCCTTCTTGCAGTCCATCATGCCGGCGCCGGTGAGCTCGCGGAGCTTCTTGACGTCAGCGGCGGTGTAGTTCGCCATGAGTCTGTATGTCTCTCTCGAAGTCTGAAAGATCTACGGGTGAACGGCGGGGGCCGCGCTTGTGGCGCCGGCCCCCGCCGTCAGCAGCCGTGACGGGTGTCAGGCCTGCTCGGCGTCCGCGTCGGCGGCCGGAGCCTCGACAGCGGCCTCGGCCTCGGCGACGGCCTCGGCCGGCTTCTCGGCGTCGGCGACCTTCTCGGTCTCGGCGGAGGACTGGACCTCGGCGGCAGCCGCGGTCTCGTCCTTCTTGTCGCCCTCGAGCAGGTCGCGCTCCCACTCGGCCAGCGGCTCGCCGACGGCCTTCTCGCCCGGCTTCGAGTCACCGGTGGCGGCACCGGAGCGGGCGATGAGGCCCTCGGCGACGGCGTCGGCGATCACGCGGGTGAGCAGGGTGACGGAGCGGATCGCGTCGTCGTTGCCCGGGATCTTGTAGTCGACCTCGTCGGGGTCGCAGTTGGTGTCGAGGATCGCGACGACCGGGATGTGGAGCTTGCGCGCCTCACCGACGGCGATGTGCTCCTTCTTGGTGTCGACGATCCAGACGGCGCTGGGCACCTTCTGCATCTCGCGGATACCACCGAGGGTCTTCTCCAGCTTGGCCTTCTCACGCGAGAGGACCAGGAGCTCCTTCTTGGTGAGGCCGGAGGCGGCCACGTCCTCGAAGTCGATGAGCTCGAGCTCCTTCAGACGCTGAAGGCGCTTGTAGACGGTGGAGAAGTTGGTGAGCATGCCACCGAGCCAACGCTGGTTGACGTACGGCATGCCGACGCGCGTCGCCTGCTCGGCGATGGCCTCCTGGGCCTGCTTCTTCGTACCCACGAACATGATGGAGCCGCCGTGGGCGACGGTCTCCTTGACGAACTCGTAGGCGCGGTCGATGTACGACAGCGACTGGAGCAGGTCGATGATGTAGATGCCGTTGCGCTCGGTGAAGATGAAGCGCTTCATCTTCGGGTTCCAGCGACGGGTCTGGTGACCGAAGTGGACGCCGCTTTCCAGCAGCTCCCGCATCGTGACGACGGCCATGGCCGTACTCCTTGAGGTGCTCGGTTATCGCGACCGCAGGTTTGCGTTCGCGCCTGACGCCCCGACGCGCCGTGCCACAAGGGACCGAGGAGCGCGGCCACCATCTCGAAAGAGGGAGGTGGCGGGGCGTGCGAAGTCGACCCGGTGACCCGGATCGCCGTAAGAAGTGTACGGGACCCGCCGGGTGCCGGGTGACGGCGATATCCACAACCGACGAGTAGTCCACAGGCGCGGACCAAGATCCCCGGAATCCGGACCTCCGGGGGAGCGTTGATCCATGCGATTCCTGCTCTCACCTCGCCCTGTACCAGGCCCGCGCCGGTACCGGGTGCCGATGTTCCTGCTGGCCGTGGCCCTGCTGGCGGCGGCCCTGCCGGTGGCATCGGCCGGTGCCCGGTTCCTGCCCGCCGCCCGGACCGGGGAGGCGCCGCCGCCGACGGAGCCGGATGCGGAGGCGGAGGCGCCCCCGCCGACGGCCGGGCCGGACGCGGGCGCGAATACGGGCGCGGGTACGGATGCGGGTGCGGGTGCAGGCCGCCCGACGTTCGCGGAGCTGGACGGGGGGCCGGTCTGGCCGCTGGCCGGCAGGCCCGCGGTGTTACGGGGGTGGGAGCCGCCCGTCACCCCGTACGGGCCCGGCCACCGCGGCGTGGACCTGGCCGCCCGGCCGGGTGAGGCGGTGGTGGCCGCCGCCACCGGCAGGGTCTCGTTCACGGGGCGGGTGGCCGGGCGCGGGGTGCTGGTCATCGAACTCGCCGGGAGCGGGGCGCCCCCGCTGCGCACGACGTACGAGCCGGTGTGGGCGCTGGTGGCCAAGGGCGACGAGGTCGTCGCGGGGCAGCCGGTCGGGGTGCTGGAGGCAGGGCCGTTCCACTGCTCCGGGGGCTGTCTGCACTGGGGGCTGCGGCGGGGCGACACCTACCTCGACCCGCTCTCGCTGCTGCCGCCCGCACTCCTGCGGCGCGGGCCGTCACGGCTGCTGCCGGTCTTCGGGGTGCCGGAACCGCAAGAGGGTCCGGCGCCGGAAGAGGCGGCGCCGGCGGACCCTGGTGGAGCGCCGGCGGCCGCAGCGCTCAGCCGCGTACGCCGCGCAGGATCATCGCGACAGCGGTGTCCGCGATGACGCCGGGCTGCTCCGCCACGCTCAGCTCGATACGGCGCACGGCGGCGTCCACCGATCCCTGCAACAGCATCGCGGCGAGCCTCGGCTGCGTGTGGCCGAGGTCGCCCAGTGCTTCGACGATCATGGCGATCAGGCCGCCGTGCGCGGCCCGGATCTTCTCCCGGGCACCGGCGTCGAGCTCACTCGCGGAGATCGCGACGACCGCCCGGTGGCGGCGGTCCCCGACGAGGTCGAGCTGTCGGCGCACATACGCCTCGATCTTCGCCTCGGGGGTCTCGGCGCGCTCCATCGCGTTCTCGACCTCGGCCGCCCAGACCGGGAAGTCGACGGCGCAGAGCTCCTCGACGACGGCGGCACGGGAGCGGAAGTACTCGTACACGGAGGACCGGGCGAGGCCCGTGCGCTCGGCGAGTGCGGGGAAGGTCAGCGCCTCCGTACCGCCCTCGGACAGCAGGGAGCGCGCGGCGTCCAGGAGGGCGCCGCGCTGCATGGTCCGGTGCTCGGCCACGGAGGCCGCTCGAATCCTGGGCACGTATCCACTCTACGGCGGCGGCTGCCGGAGGGAAGGGCAGAGCGTCGGTCCGGCTGGCCGGAGGGAAGGGATCAACCTCGGCCCAGATGGCCGGAAGGGGACTTTCAGCGTCCGGCGTCGGCCAGTTTGGCCCGGAGCTGGAGCACGGATTTGGTGTGGATCTGGCTGACCCGGCTCTCGGTGACGCCGAGGACGTTGCCGATCTCCGCGAGGGTGAGGCCCTCGTAGTAGTAGAGGGTCACCACCGTCTTCTCCCGGTCGGGGAGCGTGTTGATGGCACGTGCGAGCAACCGTCTGAGCTCGCGGTCCTCGGCGACCTCCACCGGATTGTCGGCGGCGGTGTCCTCCAGGGTGTCCATCAGGCTCAGCCGGTCGCCGCCCTCGCCGCCGACGTGCAGCAACTCCTCCAGGGCGACCACGTTGGCCAGGGACAACTGGCTGAAAACCGCGTGCAGTTCCTCCAGGGCGATGCCCATCTCCGAGGCGACCTCGGACTCGGACGGGGTACGCCGCAACTGCGCCTCCAGCGTGGCGTAGGCGCGCTCCACGTTCCGCGCCTTCTGCCGCACCGAGCGGGGGATCCAGTCGAGCGCCCGCAGTTCGTCGATCATCGCGCCGCGGATCCGGGTGATCGCGTACGTCTCGAACTTGATGGCCCGCTCGATGTCGAACTTCTCGATGGCGTCGATCAGTCCGAAAACCCCGGAGGAGACGAAGTCCGCCTGCTCTACGTTGGACGGCAGCCCCACACTCACCCGGCCCGCGACGTACTTGACGAGCGGCGAGTAGTGCAGGATCAGCTGCTCCCGCAGCCGCTCGTCACCGGTGGTCTTGTACGAACGCCACAGTTCGTCGAGCGAGGAGGGGGCGGGAGGGCGCACAGTGCCACGCGCAACCGGTGGTACTGCCGCGCGGTCAGACCCGGAGGTGTGCTGGGGCATGTGGTGCCTTGAGCCGTTCTGCCGTGAAGTGCTGGGGGACTTCTGTCTGGGGCGGAATCCTTGTGAGCGTAGCGTGACTGCGGCGTCGCAGTCCGCACAGGAGCGGAGATCCGGGCTGCGTGATTGCGCTCTGCCGTTCACGCCGCCCGCACCTGCCGGGAGTCGGGGCCGTCGCCTTGGGCGAGGGCCCCGGGCAGGTCACCGATCGATCGTGCGAGGTCATTGGCCTTACCTTTTCACCCGAATGCTCCAGGTCAAGAACCGCCTCGCCGCGCGTCGCCGTCGCGGGGTGACGGGTGCGTCAACCGCCAGCCGTCGCCCTCGCGTTCGACGAACCCCAGTGAGTGCAGCTCGTACAGTCGCGCGAGCGTTTCGTCGGCGGACGTCCCGGCGGCGCGAGCGAGGTCACGGGGGCTGACCGGGCCGTGGTACGGGAGGGCGTCGAGGACCCTCGCCGCCACCAGGTCCAGCCGGTCCCGGGGCAGCACCGGGCCGCGCCGTTCCGGTGCGAGGTCACCGATCCCCCCGATCATCTCGGCGACTTCGGACGCGTCGGTGACCAGCACCCCCTCGCCGCGGAGCAGTTCGTGGACACCGGCCGACAGTCCGCTGGTGGCGGGTCCCGGCACCCCCATCACGAACCGGCCGAGCCGCTGGGCCTGACGGGCGGTGACGAGGGAGCCGCTGCGGTACTCGGCCTCCACCACGACCGTTCCCCTGGTCAGGGCGGCGATCACGCGGTTGCGCAGGACGAACCTGCTGCGGGTGGGATGCGAGCCCGGCGGCAACTCCGCCACCACCAGGCCCTGTTGGGCCACCCGCCCGATCAACTCCGCGTGGCCTCGCGGATAGGGGACGTCGACACCGCAGGCCAGCACCGCCGCCGTCGCGCCGCCCACGGCCAGGACCCCGCGGTGCGCCGCCCCGTCCACGCCGAAGGCGGCACCCGACACCACCACCCAGCCGCGCTCCGCGAGCCCGGCGCCGAGGGCGCCCGCCATGTGCGCCCCGTACGGCGTGCAGGCCCGCGCACCGACCACCGCCACCGAGCGCAGGGCCCACAGCCGCAGGTCCGGCCGACCCCGCACCCAGAGCCCGACGGGCCGAGCGTCCCCCAGGTCGTCGAGCTGGCTCGGCCACTCCCGGTCCCCCGGGCAGACGAGGCGCCCGCCCAGGGCGGCCACCGCCGCCAGGTCCCGCGCCGGCTCGGCCGCCGCAGCCCGGAGCCGGTAGCCCTCCAGCCGTACGGCGGTCATCCCCGGCAGCCTCTCCGCGGAGCCGTCCGCGACGCGGAGCGCCCGTAGCAGCTCCACGGCCCCAACCTGCCGCAGCCAGGCCCCCGCACGCTCGTCCCCCGGCTCCAGCACCCGCGTCAACGCGGCCCGCGCCAGCCGCTCGGGCTCCGGGCCCAGCGCCGGGCCCCGCTCCAGCCCCTCGGCCGCCGGCCCCAGGGGCAACATCTGCGCGTCGACCCCGCTCATAGCGCCCCCATCTCCATCGGCGCCCCGCGCTGGATGCCGGTCCGCAGCTCCAGGGCGACCGCGATGTCACGGTCCTCCGGCCGGGGAGCGCCCCTGAGGTCGGCCACCGTCCAGGCCACCCTCAGCACCCGGTCCAGCCCCCGGGCCGTGAGGAGCCCGCGCTCCAGGTCCCGCTCCGCCGCGGCCAGCGCGCCGGGGGCCGTCAGCAGCCGGGTCCGCAGCTCATGGCCGGACACCTCACTGTTGGTCGTCCACGGCGTCCCGGCCAGCCGCTCCGCCGCCCGCGCCCTGGCCTCCCGCACCCGCGCGGCGACCACGGCCGTCGACTCGCCCCGCCCGCCCTGCTCCAGCAGATCCGCCCGGTCGACCGGCTCCACCTCGACCCGCAGGTCCACCCGGTCCAGGAGGGGGCCGGACAACCGTGCCTGGTAGCGGCGGACCACCGAGGGCGGGCACTCGCAGCCCGCGCCGGTGAGGGAGTGCCGGCCGCAAGGGCACGGGTTGGCGGCCAGCACCATCAGGAACCGGGCGGGCAGCCGCACCACCCCCGCCGCCCGCGCCACCACCACATGGCCCGACTCCAGCGGCTGGCGCAGCGCGTCCAGCGCCTTTCCGGAGAATTCGGGTGCTTCGTCCAGGAAAAGTACGCCGCGATGAGCCAGCGAGACCGCGCCCGGCCTCGGCATCCCGTTGCCCCCGCCCACCAGCGACTGCATGGTCGCCGAGTGGTGCGGGGCGCAGTACGGCGCCCGGGCGACGAGCGGTTCACCCGGGGGGAGGATGCCCGCCACGGAGTGGACCGCCGTCACTTCGAGGGATTCCTGCCGGGTCAGCGGCGGCAGGACCGCCGACAACCGCTCGGCCAGCATGGTCTTGCCCGCACCTGGCGGGCCCGAGAACAGCAAGTGGTGTCCCCCGGCCGCCGCCACCTCCAGGGCCTTGCGGGGCCGCGGCTGTCCCGCCACGTCCGCCAGGTCCGGGGTGTGCCCCTCACCGCGCGAGGAGGCCGGGGCAAGCCCGGCGCCGAGGCCCGTGCCCGGGACCATGAGCCCCGCGAGCAGGGCGTCCGGGCGCCCCCGGTCGTCGACGGGCTCGTCGGGGACCGGTTCGTCGCAGAGGATCGCGATGAGCTGGCGCAGGCTCCGGACGCCGAGGACCGAGACGCCCGGCACCAGGGCCGCCTCCCCGGCCGTCTGCTCGGGGACCACGACCTGCTGGTACCCGGCCTCGGCCGCCGCGAGGACGGCCGGGAGCACCCCCCGTACCGGACGGACCCGGCCGTCCAGCCCCAGCTCGCCGATCATCACGACATCGGCGATGGCGGCGGGGTCCAGCCGTTCCGCCGCGCCGAGCACCGCACACGCCACGGCGAGATCGAAACCCGAACCGCTCTTCGGGACCGAGGCCGGGGAGAGGCCCACCGTGAGCTTCTTCTGCGGCCACTCCGCCCCGGAATTGACCACCGCCGCCCGCACCCGGTCCCGGCTCTCGATCAGGCTCTTGTCCGGCAGCCCGACCAGCGTGAACGCCGCCACCCCGGGCTCCAGGTCCGCCTGGACCTCCACCACCACGCCTTCGACGCCGACCAGCGCCACGGAACACGCCCGCGCGTACCCCATCAGGACACCCCCCGCGCGTGCTCGGTGACCGGGGCGCCGCGCCGGGGCACGATCACCCCGATCAGATCGATCCGGACCCCGCCGGGCGGCGGTCCGCCGTGCCGCTCCAGCCAGATCTCGGCGAGCCGGCGCAGCCGGTCCGCCTTGACCGGGGTGACCGCGGCCATCGGATGTTCGAACCCGTTCGGCCTGCGGGTCTTCACCTCGCAGAAGACCAGTGCGTCGCCGTCCCTGGCGACGATGTCGACCTCTCCGGCGCGACAGCGCCAGTTGCGCTCGATCACGGCCATTCCGGCGTCGGTCAGCAGCCGTGCCGCCAGATCCTCGCCGTACCGCCCGAGTGCCCCCCGTGCGTTCATCTCTCCACCACCTCCGGCACCGACTCTGACCCGGCCGGACAGAAGTTGTGGATCTTGGTGGACAACCCTCCCGATGTGGAAAACCCGGCCACCCATACGGGTGACCGGGTCTGTACCGCATCTCGCACGAGTCGGCGGCCCCGTGCCCTGAGGACCGCGCGGGGTCAGCCTCCCGGAAGTTCCAGATCGCTCTTGTTGAGCTCTTCGATGTTGACGTCCTTGAAGGTCAGCACGCGGACCTGCTTGACGAACCTCGCGGGCCGGTACATGTCCCAGACCCAGGCGTCCGCCATGGACACCTCGAAGAAAACCTCACCCTGGACGGAGTGCACCTGCATCTCGTAGTCGTTGGTGAGGTAGAAGCGCCGTTCGGTCTCGATCACATATTTGAACAGACCGACGACATCGCGGTACTCCCGGTAGAGCTTCAGCTCCATCTCGGTCTCGTACTTCTCGAGGTCCTCGGCGCTCATGGCATGTTTCCCCTTCAGCCGTGCGTCCCCCCATTGTGCGTCAGCCTCCGGCGCCCCTGGACGATCAGGCGGTTTCGGCGGCGAGGACCAACGGCACAGGCGGGGGACCCTCGTCGAGGAGCGTGCGCAGCAGCTCGGCGAGTCTGGTCGGGTACACCGTCTCACGCGCCGCGAGAAGTTCGGCGGAAGTCCACCACCTCAGACCGGAGACGCTGCGCAATTCGAGCTCGGTGAGGCCCTGGGGGTCTGTGGCGGTCTGTGTCGTGCGGGCGAGGAAGTACCACTCGTCCTGGTCCCAGCGCCGCCCGTCGAACGGGAAGGAGCAGATCCGCTTCCAGAGCACCGGGCCCAGCTCGACGTCGGTGATCCCGGTCTCCTCGGCCAGCTCGCGGCGGGCCGCCTCCCCATGGGTCTCCTCGCCCTCCAGGCCGCCGCCGGGCGTGAACCACCAGTCGTTCCCGGGGTCGCCCGGCTCATGGCCGTGGAGCAGGAGGATGCGGTCGTCGGGGTCGAGGAGGACCACCCGGGCGACCCTGCGTACGGCGCCGGTCACCCGGCGGCCCGGCGGCGGGCGGAGCGGGCGGCGACGGGTCCGTACGCCGCTCCTCCGAGGATGAGGACCACGCCCACCAGCACCGCCCCCACCTGGAACGGGAGCGGGCCGTCGGCGGAGACCCCGCCCGGCAGCGCGGCGAACGCCTCGGGGCGGCCGATCATGCCGTTCATCGGCCAGGCCACCGCGTCGACCCGGGCCTGGACGGCGCTCAGGGGTACGGAGCCCTGCCCGGCGTCCTCCAGATGGACCCGGGAGTCCAGGGAGGTGGACCGCTCGTCCCCGAGGAGGAAGATCTGGCCCTTCGGCACCTTGGCGGAGAAGTCCTGCGGCGAGGCGGGCGCCCGCTTCCCCGCTGCGGCCGCGCCGCGGTCGATGTAGGGCTCCTCGACGGGGGTGCCGCCGACGGTGAGCCGCCCCTCCTCGTCGCAGCAGGCGACCGTGTCCCCGCCGACGCCGACCACGCGCTTCACCATCGGGGTGTCGCCCCAGACGCTGTCGCGGAAGACCACCACGTCACCGCGGCGGACGTCGCCGCCGTCTATCCGCTCCGCGAGCACCCGGTCCCCGGCGTTCACCGTGGGGGACATGGAGGCGGTGGGGACGGCGTACGGCTTGTACACCACGGCTGCCCAGAGGAACCCCCCGAGGAAGAGCACACAGCCGACGGCCACGGCCAGACCCGACACCATGGTGCCGGCCCGGCCGCGGCCGTCATCGTCGCGTTGCGTACCACTCATCCCAGCGCTCCCCCATCGGAGATCGACTATCGCTGATCCGAGTCGGCACCCTACCCGGCGGTACGCCCGGCAGTCAGCCTCCTGCGGCGCCACAACACGAGGGGCAGTGCTCCGGCCACCCCCAGTGCGGCCGGGGCCAGCGCGGCGGCAGCGTTCAGCCCGGGCTGGTCGAACGTGCTGGGAATGGGCAGGGTCGCCCAGCGGCCCACCGGCCAGGCGACGACGATGGCGCGGCCGACGACCTCGTCGTTGGAGACGGTGCCCTGGCCGGGGAGCTCCTGGTGGTAGCGGGAGTCCAGGGAGTTCTGCCGGTGGTCGCCCATGACGAAGATCCGGCCCTCCCCGACCTTGATCGGGCCGAAGGGCTTGTCGTTGCACGGGGTGTTCCCCGGGAAGATGAACGACTTCTCGTCGAGCGCCTTGCCGTTGACCGTGACCGGCCCGTTCTCCTTGCACTCCACGGTGTCGCCGCCGATCGCGATGACCCGCTTGATCAGGTCCTTCTCCTCGGCGGAGGGCATCAGACCGATGAAGCTGAGGAACTTCTGCGCCACGTTGGGCTCCGGGGCCGCGGCGCCCTCCAGCCAGCCGCCCGGATCGTGGAAGACCACGACCTCGCCGCGCTCCGGCTCGGCGCCGAACCAGGGGGTGAGCTTGTCGACCAGCACCCGGTCGCCCCGCTGCAAGGTGTTCTGCATCGAGTCCGAGGGGATCGAGAACGCCTGGATCAGGAAGGTCTTGATCAACAGCGCCAGGATCAGGGCGATACCGACGAGCAGCGGCAGCTCCATCCAGAAGGAGCGCTGCTTCCGGGGAGGCCTGCCGCCGCCCGGAGTGCCGTCGTCGTCGCCCGGTGTACCGCCGTCACCGCCCGGCGGCACCGCCGCCCCGCCTTCGGGAGACTCGTCGCGCCCCGGCCGGTCCTCGGGTTCGTCGTGTCCGGATCGTGCGCCGACCGCCAAATCCCCCACATCCACTCCTCAATACGTGCCACTGCCCGCGCCCGATCCGGTGCAGGCCCACCACTCCCATAACGAGCGGGAGTTCCGCAGGGGTCGGGAGCCGGACCATTCCGTCCCGATCCGGAGTGGCAACCCTATGCGACGGCCCCACGACCGCCGCCTCCGAGCCGCTCGCCCGCGCCACCGCGGCGAAGGTCTCGCGCTCCTCCAGAGTGGTCCAGTTGGAGAAGGGCCAGGCGATCACGACGGCCCGCCCCACCACCTCCTCCTCGGAGACGGTGCCCTTGCCGGGCTCGTCGAGGTGGAAGCGGGAGTCGGCGGAGTTGGACCGGTGGTCGCCCATCATGAAGAGGCGGCCCGCCGGAACCTCCACCTCGAACCGCACGGTCGAGGGCCGGTCGTCCGGGTGCAGGTAGGGCTCGTTCAGCGGTACGCCGTTGACGGTGACGCGGCCGTCCGTGCCGCAGCACTTCACGGTATCGCCGCCGACGGCCACCACCCGCTTGATCAGGTCCTGCTCGTCGTCGGAGGGCAGCAGGCCGATGAACTTGAGCGCCTCGGTGGCCTGCTTGACGCCGATGGGCGGATCCTCCTTGCCCGCGGCGTTCTCCTGCTGGAGCCAGCCGCCGGGGTCTTTGAAGACGACGACGTCCCCGCGCTGCGGCTTCGACCCGAAGTTCGGCGTCAGCTTGTCCACCAGGACGCGGTCGCCGATCTTGATGGTCTGCTCCATCGAGCCGGACGGGATCACGAACGCCTGGACGAGGAAGGTCTTCAGGACGAGCGCGATCAGCAGCGCCAGCAAGATGAGGACCGGTATCTCCTTCACCGCGGATCTGCGCCGCTTGCGCCGGACCTTTTTGGCGAGCCTGCGGCGCTCGGCCCGGGTCGGCAGCGAGCGGGGCGTGGTGGGCCGGCTCCCGGTCGGCAGCGACGCGTCGGGGGCTGGGGCGCCGCGGGGGCGCCCGCGGTTACCCATGCGCCCTGCCGGGTGCCCGTACGCCGTCGAAGGCGCCGGTTCCCTCCAGTCCGCCGATCCGGGCGGGCGGCCAGCCCAGCCAGTCCACCCGGCCGATCACGCGCTCGACGGGGACCATCCCGCCCCCGGGCGACCCCAGGTGGTCGCGGGAGTCGCTGGAGCGGCTGCGGTGGTCACCCAGCACCCAGAGCGTGCCCTGCGGGACGACGATGTCGAACGGGGCCTCGGAGGCGGTGTCCCCGGGATGGAGGTACGTCTCGTCCACCGGCACCCCGTTCACCCGGAGCCTGCCCCGCGCGTCGCAGCAGACGACCCGGTCACCGCCCACGCCCACCACCCGCTTCACGAAGTCGGTGTCCGGGGGTTCGGCCAGGCCCAGGGAGGCCGCCGCCCAGCGCGCCGGCGCGGCCAGCGGGTTCGCGTCCAGGTCCTCCCGTACGAAGGAGCCCGTCCCGTCGAAGACCACGACGTCCCCGCGCCGGGGCTCGGCGCCGGACCGGTACGCCAGCTTGTTGACGAGCACCCGGTCCCCGACCCGCAGAGTGGGCTCCATGGAGCCGCTGGGGATCAGGAAGGGCTGGACCACGAAGGCGCTGAACAGCAGCAGCGCGGCCGTGCCCGCCACCCCCGCGACGAGGATGCGCCGCCGCCAGGGCCGTACGGCGGTGAGGGCGCCCCGGACACGCGAGAAGCGCGACCCCTCCTCGGACCCGGCACGGGGTTCCGAGGAGCGATCGCGCTCCGAGTGCTCTGCTTGCGTGTCCATCGCGGCCGAATCCTATCCGGCCGCGCTGTGGACGCCAGGGGGTGCCTGACCGGTCACGCCGGGGAGGTGACCCCCGAAGCAGTTCAGTTGTCGCGCTTCTCCTTGATCTTCGCGGCCTTGCCGCGGAGCTCACGGAGGAAGTACAGCTTGGCGCGACGGACGTCACCGCGGCTGACGAGCTCGATCTTCTCGAAGATCGGGCTGTGCACGGGGAAGGTGCGCTCGACGCCGACGCTGAAGGAGACCTTGCGGACCGTGAAGGTCTCGCTGACGCCCGAGCCCTGACGGCGGATGACGATGCCCTTGAACTGCTGGATACGGGAGCGGTTGCCCTCGATCACTCGCACGTGGACGTTGACGGTGTCACCGGGGCGGAACGCCGGGACGTCCGACCGGAGGGTGGCGGCGTTGACGCCATCGAGCAGGGAAGACATGAGTTCTGCTTTCTTCGCCGATGCCACAGGTCATCGACGGGATGTCGAGAGGAGTGAAGGAGTGCTGATCGCGTCGGGCGGGCGTCTTTCCCCCTGTGGCAGGGGCGCACACCGGACGTACAGCAGCGGCCTATTCTTCCACGGCCGGGGGCCTGCGCCAAAATCGGCCGCCGGGCTCCGGCGCGAAGCCGAGGATGGAGAGGATCTCGCGGTCCTTCTTGTCGAAGGCGCCCGCCTCGCACCGCTCGATCAGATCGGGCCGGTTGAGGGCGGTCCGGGCGAACGCCTGGTCCCGCCGCCAGCGCGCGATCTTCCCGTGGTGGCCGCTGAGCAGGACGTCCGGGATCCCTCGACCGCGCCACTCCGGCGGCTTGGTGTAGACGGGCCCCTCCAGGAGGTCGGCCATGGCGCCGGGGGCGAAGGAGTCGTCCCGGTGCGATTCGGCGTTGCCGAGGACGCCGGGCAGCAGCCGGGCCACGGCCTCCGTGATCACCAGGACGGCCGCCTCCCCGCCGGCCAGCACGTAGTCGCCGATGGAGACCTCGACGACCGGGATGCGGGTGGCGTACTCGTCGATCACCCGGCGGTCGATGCCCTCGTACCGCGCCGGGGTGAAGACCAGCCACGGCCTGGCGGACAGCTCCACGGCCAGTTCCTGGGTGAAGGGGCGGCCGCTGGGCGTGGGCACGACGAGGACCGGGGTGTGCGCGCCGGACTCGTACCCGTCGGCCAGCGTCTGGTCCAGCGCGTCGCCCCAGGGCTCGGTCTTCATGACCATGCCGGGGCCGCCGCCGTAGGGGGTGTCGTCGACCGTGTTGTGCCGGTCGTACGTCCACTCCCGCAGGTCGTGGACCTGGACGTCCAGCACCCCGCGGGCGCGGGCCTTGCCGACCAGGGAGACGTTCAGCGGGTCGAGGTACTCGGGGAAGATCGTGATGACGTCGAGCCGCATCAGGCGTCGCCCTTCGGCGCCTCGTCGGCCCCGGAAGCCTCATTCTCATCACGGGAGGAGGCCACCACGGCCTCGCTCTCGTCGATCAGGCCGGGCGGCGGGGTGATGACCGCGCGCTGCTCCGCCAGGTCGATCTCGGTGACGATCTCCTCCACGAAGGGGATCATCACCTCGCTGCCGTCGGGGCGTTCCACGATGAAGAGGTCCTGCGAGGGCAGGTGGGAGATCTCGGTGATCCGGCCGATCTCGGTGCCGTCGGCGAGCACGACGTCCAGGTCGATGAGCTGGTGGTCGTAGAACTCGTCCTCGTCCTCCGGGAGCTCCTCCGGGTCCACGTCGGCGATCAGCAGGGTGTTGCGCAGGGCCTCGGCGCCGGTGCGGTCACGTACGCCCTCGAAGCGCAGCAGCAGCCTGCCGCTGTGCACCCGTCCCGACTCGATGGTGAGCGGTCCGGTGGCCGCCGGGTCGGTGGCCAGGACGGCACCGGGCCCGAGCCGCAGCTCCGGCTCGTCCGTTCGTACCTCGACGGTGACCTCGCCCTTGATGCCATGGGCGCGGCCGATCCGCGCAACTACCAACTGCACGCTGTTCTCCGATTGATGGGGTGGGGACCTGGGGACCCGGGGGCCGGCCGGACGCGGGAGAGCCCGGGGTGGCCGACGACAAAGGCCGGGGACGGCCCGAAGGCCCTCCCCGGCCCTGGCCGGTGTTCAACTGCGGTCAGCGGACCTGGTCCACATCGACGAGGTCGACACGGATCCCACGACCGCCGATGGCGCCCACGACGGTCCGCAGAGCGCGGGCGGTACGGCCGTTACGGCCGATCACCTTGCCGAGGTCGTCGGGGTGGACCCGGACCTCCAGCACGCGCCCGCGGCGCAGGGTGCGCTCGGCAACCTGCACGTCGTCGGGGTTGTCGACGATGCCCTTCACGAGGTGCTCGAGAGCCTCCTCGAGCATGCTCAGGCCTCGGTCGACTCGGTGGACGCGGCAGCGTCAGCCGCCTCGTCCGCCTTCTTGTCGGCCTTCTTGGCCTTGGGGGTGATGGCCTCACCCTTGGCCTCGTCGCCGTCCGAGGACAGCGCCTCGAACAGGGCGCGCTTGTCAGCCTTGGGCTCCGGCTGCAGGAGCGGCGCGGGGGCCGGGAGGCCCTTGTGGGCCTGCCAGTCACCGGTGAGCTTCAGGATCGCGAGGACCGGCTCGGTCGGCTGGGCGCCGACGGACAGCCAGTACTGCGCGCGCTCTGCGTTGACCTCGATGCGCGAGGGGTTCTGCACCGGGTGGTACAGGCCGATCTCCTCGATGGCCCGGCCGTCACGGCGGGTACGGGAGTCGGCGACGACGATGCGGTAGTGAGGCGAACGGATCTTGCCCAGACGCTTCAGCTTGATCTTGACTGCCACGGAAGTGGTGTCTCCTGGTCTCTGACGTGGTTGGGCACAACTAGATGCCACGTGGGGTTGCGGTACTCGTAAGTGCCCGATGGACGCGTCAGCCGGAGGAGAGAGGGGTCCTATGCGACTGTCGAGTACAGCTAGCCATTGTGCCACACCACTTCACCTCACCCCACCGCGACCGCCGCTTCCGGGATCTGGAACGGCTTGCCGCAGCCACCGCAGACGATCGGGGCCTGGGCCAGGACCGAGGGGACGACGCGGACGTTGCGTCCGCAGTCGCAGACGGCCTTGACCCGGACACCGCCTCCGGAGGAACCGTGCCGGGCGGCAGGGCCCCGGAAGGAGCGCTTGGTGTCGGCGGCGGTGGCGACCGTGTGCGCCTTGAGGGCGCGCTGCAGCCGTTCGGTGGTCGGGCGGTACCGGCGTTTGGCCTCCGGATTCAGCGTGACCAGCGAGAATCCGCTGCTGGGGTGGGGCTCCTCGGCATGGTCGAGGCCCAGCTCCTCGGCGATCGCGAGGAAGCGTCGGTTGTGGTAGCGGCCGGCGCGGGAAGTGTCACGGACTCCTCTCGCGGCAGCGATGCCGTGGACTGCCTCGTGGAGCAGTCGCTCGAAGGAGAGCTCGGCGCCACAGGCGGACGAGGACTCTCCGATCAGGGACTCGGGCGCGGCTAGATCGGGCAGCTCGGGGTGGTACCGCTGAATGTCGGCCCACGCCTGTGCCAGCTCTGCGGCAAGTACAGGTGGTGTCGTGCTCACGTCGTGACAACGAGTCCGAGTGCCCCGGTGTTCCTATTCCGGGGCATCCCAAATAATTTGCACGTACCAGTCAGTTGCTCGTGATGTGACCTGGATGCGTCCGGAGGCGGGCGGGTGCGCCGAACTGCGGAGAAGACGCACAGCTCGCACCAAGGTGGTGCACAGCGCGCGGTGCGCCCGGCGCACGGGATGTGCGGTGCACCGGCGCCCGGTGCCACTTACGGGCCCGCCGGAGAGGGTACCCGGCGGACCGCTCGACGTGCCCGGTGCCCGGTGTCGGGTAAGACTGATCCGGAGAGGCGCACGACCGGGGCACGCAAACAGTGCCCCATGCCCCCTGGACGGAACGGCCGATGCGCAGTTCCCTGGCATACGGGGGGTGCGGACATACGCATGCGGGGGGCCGTCCACTCGGGCAAGATCGACCTCTTGGCGGATTGGGGCGCTTTCCATGACACCGACGCTCGTCCGGAACCTCCGGGACGCGGATCCCTCCGCGTCGGCGGACTCCGGTACCCGTGCCCGCGACTGGGCCGAGATCCAGGAACGCATGCTGGCACCGCTCTACGAGGCGGTGTACGACCGGCTCGAAGTCGGACCCGCCACCCGGATGCTGTCGCTCGGCTGTGGCTCCGGGCTCGCCTTGCTCGTCGCGGCGGCCCGGGGGGCGCAGGTGACGGGTGTGGACTCCGACCGCGAGCGCCTGGCGCTGGCGCGTGCGCGGCTGCTACCCGACGAAGGCACAGAGGGTGCGGAGGGCGCGGAAGGTGCGCCCGCGCGCCGGGCCCGGCTGCACGACGAGGGGCTCCCGGCGGGCGCCGGCGCGGACGGGGCACCGTACGACCTGATCACCGTGTTCGAGCCGATCGGCTGTGCGGCCGGTGACTCCGAGGGGCTGGTGCCGGCTCTGGAGTCGGCGCTGCCGCTGGCGGCCCGGGGCGCGACGGTGGTGCTGACCGGCTGGGGCCCGCCGGAGCGGTGTGCCACGGCGCCGGTGCTGCGGGTCGCGGCCCGGCTGACGGAGTCCGCGCGTCCGCCGCGGCCCGGCGGGTGGCGGCCGACGCTCCGGGACGATCTGGAGGACGTGGCCGCGCGGTCGGGGCTGAAGCCGGACGGTTCGGGGCGGGTCTCCTGCCCGTTCGGGTACGCGGATCCGGCCAGCGCGGTGCGCGGGCTGCTGTCGACCGGGCTCTTCGACGCCGCCGTACGGGCCACCGACCGCTCCCAGGTGGAGAAGGAGGTCGCGGAGGCGCTGCATCCCTACCGGCGGCCGGACGGCACGGTGTGGATGCCGAACGTCTTCCGTTACCTGGTGTGCACGACGTGAGCGTTCGCGTGTCCTGGAACGTTTCCTGAAAGAAGCCGCTGCGAACGCGCGTAAGGGGCGCCCCTGAGAGAGGGCGCCCCTTACGCGCGTTTCAGGTAAGCCGATCAGCCCATGAACTTCTTGAACTCGTCCGGCAGCTCGAAGTTCTTGTCCTCCTGCGCCGGAACCCCGAACGCGCCGCCCTGGGCGGCCGCCTGCTCGCGGCGCTCCGCGGCGGCGGCCTCCTCGGCCTTGCGCTTCATCGGGTTGCCGCTCTTGCGCTTGCCCTTGGCCTGCTTGATCTGCTTCTTCTGGCGGCCGGGGCCGCCGCCCATGCCCGGCATCCCCGGCATCCCGGGCATGCCGCCGCCCTGGGCCATCTTCGACATCATCTTGCGGGCCTCGAAGAAGCGCTCCACCAGGCTCTTGACGGCGGAGACCTCGACGCCCGAACCCTTGGCGATACGGGCCCGGCGCGAGCCGTTGATGATCGTGGGCTCGGCGCGCTCCTTGGGCGTCATCGACTTGATGATCGCGGCGGTGCGGTCGATGTCGCGCTCGTCGATGTTGTTGATCTGGTCCTTGATCTGCCCCATGCCGGGCAGCATCCCGAGCAGCTTGGAGATGGAGCCCATCTTGCGGACCTGCTCCATCTGGGCCAGGAAGTCGTCGAGGGTGAAGTCCTTTCCACCCTTGCTCGACTGGAGCTTCGAGGCCATTTTGGCGGCCTCTTCCTGGCTGAACGTCTTCTCCGCCTGCTCGATCAGGGTGAGCAGGTCACCCATGTCGAGGATGCGGGAGGCCATCCGGTCCGGGTGGAAGGCGTCGAAGTCCTCCAGCTTCTCGCCGTTCGACGCGAACATGACCTGCTTGCCCGTGACATGGGCGATCGACAGGGCGGCGCCACCACGGGCGTCACCGTCGAGCTTGGAGAGGACCACGCCGTCGAAGCCGACGCCGTCGCGGAAGGCCTCGGCGGTGTTGACCGCGTCCTGACCGATCATCGCGTCGACGACGAAGAGGATCTCGTCGGGGCTGACGGCGTCGCGGATGTCCGCGGCCTGCCGCATCAGCTCCTGGTCGATACCGAGGCGTCCCGCGGTGTCGACGATGACGATGTCGTGGACCTTGGCCTTGGCGAACTCGATGGAGTCCTTGGCGACCTGGACCGGGTCGCCGACGCCGTTACCCGGCTCGGGGGCGTACACCGCGACGCCGGCGCGCTCGGCGACGACGCTGAGCTGGTTGACGGCGTTGGGGCGCTGGAGGTCGCAGGCGACGAGCAGCGGGGAGTGGCCCTGGCCCTTGAGCCAGAGGCCGAGCTTTCCGGCCAGCGTCGTCTTACCGGCACCCTGGAGACCGGCGAGCATGATCACGGTGGGGGCGGTCTTGGCGAACCGCAGGCGCCGGGTCTCGCCGCCGAGGATGGCGACGAGCTCCTCGTTGACGATCTTGACGACCTGCTGGGCGGGGTTCAGCGCCTGGGAGACCTCGGCGCCGCGCGCCCGCTCCTTCACGTTGGCGATGAAGGCCCGGACCACGGGCAGGGCGACGTCGGCTTCCAGCAGGGCGATACGGATCTCGCGTGCCGTGGCGTCGATGTCCGCCTCGGACAAGCGGCCCTTGCCCCTGAGGTTCTTGAAAGTCGCGCTAAGGCGGTCGGAGAGAGTATCGAACACGGCGCTCGTCGGTCCTCAGGGTCGGGGGCGGGGCAGGTCAATCGCCCTCCAGGGTATCCGGCCCCCGGAGAACACCAAGCCCTCGCCCGGATCTGGTGCCGAGCGAGGGCAGGACAAAAGCGTCGTACGCGTCAGCCGAGGGCCTTCTCGACCTCCCGGGCCACCTCGGCGGCCCGGATCTCCGGCAGCGGTTCGCCGCCGGTCCCGGTGACGTAGAAGGCGTCCACCGCGTTGGCGCCGAGGGTGGAGACATGGGCGCTCCGCACCCGTACCGCGCATCCCTCCAGGGCGTTGCCGATCCGGTGCAGCAGCCCCGGGGCGTCCTGGGCACGGACCTCGATGACGGTGGCGCGGCGGGAGCCGGCCGCCGCGACGGTGACGCGGGGCGGCGGGGCCTTCACGCCTCTGCGGCGCGGGTAGGCGGCCTCCCGCTCCGCGAGCCGGGCCCGGATGTCCAGGGAGCCGTCCAGGGCGCGTACGAGGTCGGCGCGGAGCCGGACGGCCTGCGGAAGGGCCCCGTACTCGGCCGCGACCCGCCAACTGAGCAGCAGCAGGTCCGCCCGCTCCCCCACCTCGTTGGGCAGCTCCACCGCGCGCAGGTCGGCGGCGCGCACGGTGAGGCGGTGCAGGGCGAGGACTCCGGCGGCGGCGGGCAGCACACCGGGCCGGTCGGGCAGGGCGATGAGCAGCTCGACGCCGACCGGTTCGACCTCCCCGTCCCCGGCGGGCTCCTCGGGGTGGGTGTGCAGGGTGAGGGCGGGTTCGCCGGTGCGCAGGGCCTCGATCGCGAGGCGTTCGTGCTCGGCGCTGGGCGCGGCCTCCTCCGGCTCCTCGGGGGCCTCCCCCGCGAGGACGGCGGCGACGCGTTTGACCAGGTCGGTGACGAGGGAGGCCCGCCAGGCGGACCAGGCGGCGGGCCCGGTGGCGAGCGCGTCGGCCTCTGTGAGGGCGTGCAGCAGCTCCAGGGTGGAGGCGGTGGAGACGGCCTCGGCGACCGACCGCACGGTGGCGGGGTCGTCCAGGTCGCGCCGGGTGGCGGTCTCCACGAGCAGCAGATGGTGGCGTACGAGGGTGGCGATGACGCCCACGTCGTGCTTGTCGAAGCCGATCCGGGCGGCCATGTCGCGGGCGATGACCTCGCCGGCCACCGAGTGGTCGCCGGGCCAGCCCTTGCCGATGTCGTGGAGGAGGGCGGCGACCAGGAGGAGGTCGGGGCGGTGGACGCGGCGGGTGAGGTTGGCGGCGCGGACGGCGGTCTCGACCAGGTGCCGGTCGACGGTCCAGGTGTGGACGGGGTTGCGCTGGGGGCGGCAGTGGACGCGTTCCCAGTCGGGCAGCAGCCGGGTGATGATCCCTTCCGCTTCGAGCGCCTCCCAGACGCCGACGGTGGACTCCCCCGCGCCGAGCAGGGTGACCAGCTCCTCACGGGCCTCGGGCGGCCACGGGACCGGCAGCGGCCGGACGGTGGTGGCGAGGTGGCGTACGAGGTGGCGGGAGAGCGGCAGTCCGGCCTCGGCGGCGGCCGCGGCGGCGCGCAGG
Source organism: Streptomyces cyaneofuscatus (assembly GCF_042718795.1). Classification (GTDB taxonomy): domain Bacteria; phylum Actinomycetota; class Actinomycetes; order Streptomycetales; family Streptomycetaceae; genus Streptomyces; species Streptomyces cyaneofuscatus_A. Next base: position 128,749 of record NZ_JBHXOX010000011.1, on the reverse strand, counting down.
GTGAGGACGGGGTCGCGGTCGGGGCGGGCGGCGCGGGCGAGGACCACCTCGCCGTCGGCCTCCACCACGCCGTCGGCGAGCGGGGCGCGCTCGGGGGCGGGTTTGGCTCCTCCGAGCGAGCCGCCGAGCATGGCCCGGAGCCGGGGGCGTACGGAGCGGGCGCGCAGCACCCTGTTGACCTCGCGCCAGGTGACGTCGGAGGCGTACGAGACCGTGCGCGCGGCCTCGTACACCTGGCGCAGCAGTGCGTCGGCGTCGAGCAGGCCGAGCGCCTCCGCGACCTGGTCCTGTTCCTGGAGGGCGAGGCGGTCGGTGGCGCGGCCGGTGGTGAGGTGGAGGGCGTCGCGGGCGTCCAGGAGGGTGCGGCGGGCCTGGTCGAGGCCTTCGCGGGGAGCGTCGGCGACCCAGGACGCGGCGACCGCGCGCAGGGCGGTGGCGTCGCGGAGGCCGCCGCGGGCCTCCTTGAGGTCGGGTTCCAGGAGGAACTGGAGCTCGCCCATCCGCTCCGCGCGCTCCTGGCAGAGCTCGTGGAGGGCGGGGAGGCGTTTGGGCGCCTGGTTGCGCCAGTCGGCGAGGATCGCGGTGCGCAGGGAGGCGACCAGGCCGAGGTCTCCGGCGATCGGCCGGGCGTCCAGCAGGCCGAGCTGGACCTTGAGGTCCTCACCGGCCGTCTTCCGGGCCTCGCCGGGGGTGCGTACGGAGTGGTCGAGGGCGAGGCCCAGGTCCCAGACCGGGTACCAGATGCCGTCCGCGAGGGCGGAGATGGCGGCCGCGTCGGCGGTGCCGTCGTGCAGGAGGAGCAGGTCGAGGTCGCTGCGCGGGGAGAGTTCGCCGCGGCCGTAGCCGCCGACGGCGACGAGGGCGGCGCCGCGGACCCCGGCGTGTTCGGCCGCCGACGTGAACAGGCCGGTGAGCCAGTCGTCGGTGAGGCGGGCGAGGGCCGTACGGCGCGGCGGCCCGGACCGCGCCTCCTGCTGGAGGAGGCGCAGCCGGGCCGCCGCATAGCCGCTGGGTCCCGAGTCTTCGCTTTCGGTGATCGCTTCGGTGCTCGTCACCCAGGTGCCTTCCGTTCGGTGGGGCCTCGGTCAGGGGCGCCCGTCCGCTGTGCGGGCCGTCCGCCGGGGGCGTCGGGCCGGGCGCCGGAGGAGGTCCGGCACCCGGCGGGAGCCTCGGTCAGAGGGCGTCCGGGCCGCGTTCGCCGGTCCGGACGCGGACGGCGGTGTCGACCGGGACACTCCAGACCTTCCCGTCACCGATCTTGCCGGTACGGGCGGCCTTGACGACGACCTCGATGAGCTGTTCGGCGTCCTCGTCCTCGACGAGGACCTCGATGCGGATCTTGGGGACGAGGTCGACGGTGTACTCGGCGCCCCGGTAGACCTCGGTGTGGCCGCGCTGACGCCCGTAACCGCTGGCCTCGGTGACGGTGAGCCCCTGGACGCCGAAGGCCTGGAGGGCCTCCTTGATCTCGTCCAGCCGGTGGGGCTTCACGACCGCGGTGATGAGCTTCATGCGTCCACCTTCTTTGCCTTCGGTGCTGCCGTCGTGTCGGGTGCGGTGGCGGTGGTGCGGGAGACCGTGCCGCCGCCGGCGCCGCTGAAGTCGTATGCGGTCTCGGCGTGCTCGACCTGGTCGATGCCGGAGATCTCGTCGTCCTCGGAGACCCGCATCCCGATGGTCTTGTGGAGCACCAGGGCGATGAGGCCGGAGACGAGCAGAGAGTACGCGAGGACCGCGACGACGCCGACGGCCTGCTTGCCGAGCTGGTCGACACCGCCGCCGTAGAAGAGGCCCTTGGCGTCGGACTGGACGCCGCCGGTGGCGAAGAAGCCGACCAGGATGGAGCCGATGATGCCGCCGACGAGGTGGACGCCGACGACGTCCAGGGAGTCGTCGTAGCCGAACTTGTACTTCAGGCCGACGGCCATGGCGCACAGGACACCGGCGATGAGGCCGACCGCGATGGCGCCGAGCGGGGAGACCGAACCACCCGCCGGGGTGATGGCGACCAGGCCCGAGACCGCGCCGGAGGCGGCGCCGAGGGTGGTGAAGGAGCCGTGGCGCAGCTTCTCGTAGGCGAGCCAACCGAGGACGGCGGCCGCGGTGGCGACCTGGGTGTTGAGGAACATGACCGCACCGACGCCGTCGTCGTTGCCGAGCCAGGATCCGGCGTTGAAGCCGAACCAGCCGAACCACAGGAGGGCCGCGCCGAGCATGACGAGCGGCAGGCTGTGCGGCCGCATCGGGTCCTTCTTGAAGCCGATGCGCTTGCCGATGACGAGGATCACGCCGAGGGCCGCGGCACCGGCGTTGATGTGGACCGCCGTACCGCCGGCGAAGTCGATGACGCCCATCTCGAAGAGCCAGCCGCCCGCGCCCCAGACCCAGTGGGCGACGGGGAAGTAGACGATGGTGACCCACAGGACGATGAACAGCGCCCACGCGGAGAACTTCACGCGGTCGGCGAGCGCACCGCTGATCAGGGCCGGGGTGAGGATGGCGAACATCAGCTGGAAGGCGGCGAAGACGTACACCGGGATGGTGTAGCCGTCCCAGAGTTCGGTGACGCCGATGTTGCTGAAGCCGACGTAGTCGGAGCTCCAGCCGATGACCGAGCCGACGTCGGAGCCGAAGGCGAGGCTGAATCCGTAGAGCACCCACAGGATCGTGACGATCCCGAGGCTGATGAAGCTCATCATCAGCATGTTCAGGGTGCTCTTGACGCGGACCATGCCTCCGTAGAAGAAGGCGAGGCCGGGGGTCATGAGCATCACCAGGGCCGAGCAGATGAGCATGAACCCGGTGTTGGCGGCAGACAGCTCAGGGGCGTCTGCGGCAAGCGTCGTGATGCCTGGGGGCATCGGCGTCTCCTCGTCGTCGGAGCGGCCGCGGCGTGCGGGGGAAAGCTGCGGGACCACTGGGCAAAGGTGCGGGCCGGTCAGGGGGTCCGGCGGATCATGGCCGGAGACCGCCTGTGCGCCATGAGATTGGCGGAGCGCCGTTTCCGGGGATGCCGCACGATGTTTCGCGAGCGTGACGAAGAGGTGGTGCGTGTTACGTCGGAATGAATCCCGGGTGGCGGGTCCGGTGCGCTGCCTACCATGCAGCCCACGCCGCATACGGTTCGGTTGAAACGCCGCCGGGTCCCTCCGAGGGCGGTACGACGCGAACCGGCCACGGCTCCCCTCCGGATGACCAGGCGATGGGGGAGCCGAGTCGGGCTGTACGGAGGAGGGGCCGCGGCCGGGGCCGGTGGTGCCGGGTCAGACCGCTTCGGCGGACTCCGGCAACTGTTCGCTGAGCAGATCGGTGAGCCGGGCGACGTCGGCGACATCGCCGAAGTCCCTGGCAGCGGTGTCGACGGTCTTGCGCAGCCGGGTGTTGACGCGCTCGGATCGGACCTTCTTGGCGATCTTCAGGGCCTGTCCGGCGAGCACGGTGGACTGCTCGGGCTCGCGCTGGAGCAGATGGACGGTAGCCATGCCGATCAGGTTGAGCGCGTAGGAGCGCTGGTGCTCGTCGTCCTCGCCGAACAGCTCGACGGCCTTCTCCATGACGGGCTCGGCGAGCGAGGCGTAGGTGGGGCTGCGGCCGGCGACATAGGCCAGGTCACGGTAGGAGTGGGCGTTCTCGCCGTTGAGCTCGGCTTCGGAGAAGAAGCGGATCCAGTCGGGCTCGGGCTCGCCGTCCAGTCCGGCGTCCTGGAAGGTGTCCTCGGCCATCCGGACGGCTCGCTTGCACTTGCTGGGCTGGCCCATGTTGGCGTACGCGCGGGCCTCCATCGCATACAGCATGGCCTGTGTACGGGGGGTGGCGCAGTCGCGGCTGCCGTACTGCGCGAGGTGGATGAGCTCCAGGGCGTCGTCGGGGCGGCCCAGGTGGATCATCTGGCGGCTCATGCTGGAGAGCACATAGCTGCCGAGCGGCTTGTCACCGGCCTCCTTCGCGGCGTGCAGGGCGAGCACGAAGTACTTCTGGGCGGTGGGCTGGAGGCCTACGTCGTAGCTCATCCAGCCCGCCAGCTCGGCCAGTTCGGCGGCGCAGCGGAAGAGGCGCTTCGAGGTCGGCCCGGGCTGCGGCTCCTGCAACAGGTCGGTGACCTCGTGGAGTTGCCCGACGACGGCCTTGCGGCGCAGGCCGCCGCCGCACTGGGCGTCCCACTGCCGGAACATCGCGGTGGTGGACTCCAGCAGGTCCAGCTCGGGGCCGGAGAGCCGGGAGGGCCTGCGGGCGGCGGCCTCCGACTCCGGTTCGCCGGGACCCTTGGCCGGGACGGGCACCAGCCAGCGCTGCATCGGCTCGATCAGGGCGGGCCCGGCGGCCAGCGCGAGCGAGCTGCCGAGGAAGCCCCGCCGGGCGAGCATCAGGTCGCTGCGGGAGAACTCGCTGAGCAGGGCGACGGTCTGCGGGCCCGCCCAGGGCAGGTCCACGCCGGCCACCGAGGGTGACTGGTGCGCGGTGCGCAGGCCGAGGTCCTCGACGGCGACCACCGCGCCGAAGCGCTCGGAGAACAGCTCGGAGAGGATGCGCGGGATCGGCTCCCGCGGCTGCTCGCCGTCGAGCCAGCGCCGCACCCGGGAGGTGTCGGTGCTGATGTGGTGGGCGCCCATCTGCCGCGCCCGCCGGTTCACCTGGCGTGCCAGCTCGCCCTTGGACCAGCCACTGCGTACGAACCACGACCCCAACTGCGCGTTGGGACGCTTGCCGGCCTCCGTATCGCCTGCGCCGCTGCCGCTCACCGGAAGGCCCCCGTTCCCCGTCGTCATCCCCGCTGAATCCTTCATCGTGCGAACCACTATCAGAATGCCGTGCCTGCCGCTGTCCGTCCGGGAGGTGGACTCCGTCGAAACGCCGAACAGGAAACCGGGTTGCCCGAGGCATACCCGTGGCCGCACATGCTCCCAGGGTTCGTGTACCGACGGTAATCCTACGATCACCCCTCTCGCGAGGGGATTGCGGAAACGCCACCATTCGCCACCCCCTCGAATGAACCCGACTGCCGCCTGGCGCGCTTGACTTGGGACACCACGACCGATGGACGAGCGTACGGAAGCACTCGGGGGCGCACGCACCGGGACGCACCACCTCGCGCACCACGGCGCACGCCACTCGATCGAGTTGCAGCGACGGAGGGTTACCCGAGCACTCCGGGTCGTAACCACCGATGAGTCGGACCCGTTGGAGGGGGCATGGGCTTCACGATCGGCGGCATCCGCGAGAAACGTTCCGGCGTACGGCGGCGAGGCCGCGGCACCGAGGCCACCGCGGTGGCCGAGTACACCGGGCTCTGGGGCTGGGCCGTGGCGCCGGGCACCCGTGCCCGCGACGGCGCCTGCTCGTGCGGGCAGCGGGCCTGCCCCGCCCCGGGCGCCCACCCGCTGGGCTTCGCCCGGGAGGTCCCGGCGGGCACCGGCCTGGACAGCGCGGCGGACGCCTGGGCCGAGACCCCGGGCGCCTCGATGCTGCTGCCGGTGGGCCGGACCTTCGACGTCCTGGAGGTCGCGGAGCAGGCCGGGCGGCGGGCGCTGGTGCGGCTGGAGCGGATGGGGCTGCCGCTGGGCCCGGTGGCGGTGACGCCGACCGGCCGGGCGCAGTTCTTCGTCGCCCCCGGGGCCGCCGCCGAGCTGCCCGGCCTGCTCTACCGCATGGGCTGGGACGACGCGGACCTGGACCTGCGGGCGCTGGGCCCGGGCGCGCACATCACCGCCCCGCCCTCCGACCTCGGCGGCTTCGGCCCGGTCCGCTGGCTGCGGCCCCCGGTGCTGGACACGGCCGCCGCTCCCCCGCAGGCGCGGCTGCTGCTGGGGACGCTGGCGTACGTCTGCCACCGGTCGTGAGCAGGGAGCGGTCAGCAGGAGTACGGAAACGGCGGACGGGCGGCAGGCTCCTGGTGGGAGCCGCCGCCCGTCCGCCGTACGGGGTGAGGCGCGTCAGTCGCCGATCAGGGCGTCCACGAAGGCGCCCGGCTCGAACGGAGCCAGGTCGTCCGCCCCCTCGCCGAGCCCGATCAGCTTCACCGGTACGCCCAGCTCGCGCTGGACCGCGATGACGATGCCGCCCTTGGCGGTGCCGTCGAGCTTGGTGAGGACGATGCCGGTGATGTCCACGACCTCGGCGAAGACCCGGGCCTGGACGAGGCCGTTCTGCCCGGTGGTGGCGTCCAGGACGAGCAGGACCTCGTCCAGCGGACCGTGCTTCTCCACGACCCGCTTGACCTTTCCCAGCTCGTCCATGAGCCCGGTCTTGGTGTGCAGCCGGCCGGCGGTGTCGATGAGGACCACGTCGGCCCCCTCCGCGATGCCCTCCTTGACCGCGTCGTACGCGATCGAGGCCGGGTCGCCGCCCTCGGGTCCGCGGACCGTACGGGCTCCGACGCGCTCGCCCCAGGTCTGGAGCTGGTCGGCGGCGGCGGCGCGGAAGGTGTCGGCCGCGCCGAGGACGACGCTGCGGCCGTCGGCGACGAGGACGCGGGCCAGCTTGCCGGTGGTGGTGGTCTTGCCGGTGCCGTTGACGCCGACGACCATCACGACGCCCGGCGTCTCGGCGCCGCCCTCGGTCTTGACCTCACGGTCGAAGTCCGGGCCGAGCAGGGTGATCAGCTCTTCGCGCAGCAGGGCGCGGAGGTCTTCGGGGGTACGGGTGCCGAGCACCCGGACGCGCTCGCGGAGCCGCTCGACCAGTTCCTGGGTGGGGGCGACGCCGACGTCGGCGGTGAGGAGGGTGTCCTCGATCTCCTCCCAGGTGTCCTCGTCCAGGTTGTCCCGGGACAGCAGCGTGAGCAGCCCCTTGCCGAGCGAGTTCTGCGAGCGGGCGAGCCGGGCCCGGAGCCGGACGAGCCGCCCCTCGGTGGGCTCGGGGATCTCCAGCGCGGGCGGCGCCGGAGCCTCGACCACCGGAGCCTCCTCGGCGGGCGCGGTGGCGTCCGGGAGGGCGACTTCGTCGATGGTGCGCCGCGCTTCGTCGCGCGGCGTCTCGGCCTCCTCGCCGACCTTCGGCTCGGCGGGAGGAGTGATGGTCGGCGTGGACGGCGGCGGGGGCGGCAGCTTCCGCTTCTTGCGGCTGCCGACCACGAGCCCGCCGACCAGGCCGACGGCGGCCAGGGCGATGACTACAGCGAGGATGACGATTTCGACGAGTTCCATAACCCGTCCAGTATCGGCCACGGCCGCCGCCCGGGCACGGCCCCGCACGCCGCCCGCTGAGCCACCGACCCCGTATGCACCTTTTAGCGGTAATGACCCATGCGGATCCCTACCCTTCTGACGGTACGTCAGCTACTGTGCGCCCCGCCCTGCCCACCCGGCGAAAGGGGACACCCGTCATGGCCTTCACCGTGGTCCGGTTCAATCTCATCGATCCCGAAGCCACCCCCGTAACCCTCTCGGCCCGCTACCGCGCCACCCTGGAGATGGCGGCGTACGCGGACGAGCACGGCGTCGACACGGTGCAGACCGAGGAGCACCACGGGGTGGCGAACTCCTGGCTGCCCTCCCCCCTCACCTTCGCCGGTGCGGTCTTCGGTGCCACGCAGCGCATCGCGGTGACCGTCTCGGCGATCATCGGCCCGCTGCACGACCCGCTGCGGCTCGCGGAGGACATCGCGGTACTGGACCTGCTGAGCGCGGGGCGGCTGGTCACGGTCGCGGGGATCGGCTACCGGCCCGAGGAGTACGAGCGGGCGGGCGTGGACTGGGGGCGGCGCGGCAGGCTCCAGGACGAGCTGCTGGAGACGCTGCTGGCGGCGTGGACCGGGGAGCCGTTCCCGTACCGGGGGCGTACGGTGCGCGTCACCCCGCGCCCGTACACCCGGCCGCATCCGCTGCTCCTGGTCGGCGGCAGCTCACGGGCGGCGGCACGGCGGGCGGCCCGGCTGGGGCTGCCGCTCTTCCCGAGCGCGCATCTGCCGGAGCTGGAGGCGTACTACCACCAGCAGCGGGAGGCGTACGGGACGGAGGGGTTCTGCATGATGCCCGCGGCCCGGACGCCGCTGCTCCAGGTCTCCGAGGACCCGGAGCGGACGTGGGGGCTGTACGGGGAGCACCTGCTGCACGAGGCGCGGACGTACGCCTCCTGGCAGTCCGAGGACATCCGCTCGGCGGTGCGGTCGGCGGCCACGACGGTGGCGGAGCTGCGCGAGGAGGGGGTGTACCGGATCGTCACGCCGGAGGAGCTCACGGCGCTGGACGCGGACTCGCTGGTGCTGCATCCGCTCTGTGGCGGGATGCCGGTGGAGGAGGGGTGGCGGAGTCTGCGGCTGTTCTGCGCGGCGCTCGAAACGCCGGCTGCCCCGGCTCAGCCATGAACTAGGGCAGCGCGTGAACATGAAGGAGATGGGCTAACCCATCTCCTCCAGCGTCTTGCCCTTGGTCTCCTTCACGAACTTGAGCACGAAGGGGATCGAGAGCACGGCGAAGCAGGCGTAGATGATGTACGTCCCCGAGAGGTTCCAGTCGGCCAGGCTCGGGAAGCTGGCGGTGATCGCCCAGTTGGCGATCCACTGCGCGAAGACGGCGACACCGAGGGCGGCGGCCCGCAGCCGGTTCGGGAACATCTCGCCCAGGAAGACCCAGACGACGACACCCCACGACAACGCGAAGAAGAGCACGAACACGTGAGCGGCGACCAGGGCGACGACGCCCTGGGTGGTGGGCAGCTTGCCGTCGACCAGGTCGGCGGAGAAGGCCCAGGCCTCGACGGCCAGCGCGATCGCCATACCGAAGGAGCCGACGAGGGCGAGCGGCCTGCGCCCCACCCGGTCCACCAGCACCATCGCGATCACCGTGCCGATGATGTTGATGATCGAGGTGGTGAACGAGTAGAAGAACGAGTCGGTCGGGTCGATGCCGACGGACTGCCACAGCGTCGCCGAGTAGTAGAACGCCACGTTGATGCCGACGAGCTGCTGGAACATCGACAGGCCGATACCTACCCAGACGATGGGCAGGAAGAAGAAGCGGTTGCCGAGCAGGTCCTTGAAGGACGACTTGTGCTCGCGGTGCATGGCGGTCTCGATCTCGGCCACGCGGGCGTCGAGGTCGATCTTGTCGCCCTCGACCTCTTCGAGGATCTTGCGGGCCTCGGCCTTCTTGCCGACCGAGATGAGGAAGCGCGGGGACTCGGGGATGGCGAAGGAGAGGAGCCCGTAGAGGATGGCCGGGACGACCATCACACCGAGCATCCACTGCCAGGCCTCCAGCCCCAGGATCTCGCCGCGCTGGTCGCCGTCGGCGATCTGGAGGACGGCGTAGTTGACGAGCTGGGAGATGGCGATGCCGATGACGATCGCGGCCTGCTGGAAGGAGCCGAGCCGGCCCCGGTAGGCGGGCGGGGAGACCTCGGCGATGTAGGCGGGGCCGATGACGGAGGCCATGCCGATGGCGAAGCCGCCGATGATGCGCCACATCGCCAGGTCCCAGAGCGCGAACGGCAGCGCGGAGCCGATGGCGCTGGCGGTGAAGAGCACCGAGGCGATCTGCATGCAGCGGATGCGGCCGATCCGGTCCGCGATCCGGCCTGCGGTGGCGGCGCCGATGGCACAGCCGATCAGCGCGATGGCGATGACCTGGGCGAGCGTTCCGGAGCCGATGTCGTACCGGTCGCGGATCGCCTCCACGGCCCCGTTGATGACGGAACTGTCGTAGCCGAAGAGGAAGCCGCCCATCGCCGCGGCAGCCGTGATGAAGATGACATGGCCGAGGTGGTCCGGATGGGCCGCTCGGGCTCCGGACGCCGGTCCGTTCGCTGCGCTGGTCACATGAACTCCTGATGCCTGGCCGCAAGTCAGACGTGGGGGGGTGAGCCTTCCCAGTGGGGCACAACATCCGGCCCGCCACCACTTGAAGGTGAAATCAACTTCGCAGAGGTTATGCGTTCAAGAAACGAAGTCAAACAGCGGGTCCCAGCGCATGTACCCAGGTGCGCGCGAAAGGTGCGTCGAACCTCTGACGATTCGGTAAAGAGTCGGCGGATCCGCCGTCCGGGTCAGCGCAGCCGCTGACTGATCACCTTCGACACGCCGTCACCCTGCATGGAGACGCCGTACAGCGCGTCGGCGACCTCCATCGTCCGCTTCTGGTGGGTGATGACGATCAGCTGGGAGCTCTCCTGGAGCTCCTCCATGATCCGGATCAGCCGCTGCAGGTTGGTGTCGTCGAGCGCCGCCTCGACCTCGTCCATCACGTAGAAGGGACTGGGGCGGGCCTTGAAGATGGAGACCAGCAACGCCACGGCCGTCAGGGACCGCTCACCGCCCGAGAGCAGCGAGAGCCGCTTCACCTTCTTGCCCGGCGGACGGGCCTCGACGTCCACCCCGGTGGTGAGCATGTTGTCCGGATCGGTCAGGATCAGCCGCCCCTCGCCCCCGGGGAAGAGCCGGGCGAAGACGCCCTCGAACTGACGGGCCGTGTCCCGGTACGCCTCCGTGAACACCTGCTCGACCCGCTCGTCGACCTCCTTGATCACCTGGAGCAGATCGGCCCGGGTCTTCTTCAGGTCTTCGAGCTGCTCGGAGAGGAACTGGTGCCGTTCCTCCAGCGCCGAGAACTCCTCCAGGGCGAGCGGATTCACCTTCCCGAGTTGCTGGTACGCCCGTTCGGCCGACCGCAGCCGCTTCTCCTGTTCGGTACGCAGATACGCCTTCGGCCGGTTACGCGGATGGTCCGGGTCCTCCGGCAGCTCCTCGCCCTCGGCGGGCGGCGACGGCGGCACGAGCTGGTCCGGGCCGTACTCGGAGACGAGCCCGGCGGGCTCCACGCCCAGCTCCTCCAGGGCCTTCGTCTCGAGCTGCTCGATACGCAGCCGCTTCTCGGCGCCCAGCACCTCGCCCCGGTGGACCGAGTCGGTGAGCTTGTCCAGCTCGCCCTTGAGGTCGCGGCCCCGGCCCCGCTCGGCGGCCAGCTCGCGCTCCCGCTCGCCCTTCGCCGCCTCGGCCGAGGCGCGTTCCCGATCGGCCCGTACGAGGGACACCTCGACGTGCGCCAGCAGTTGACGGGCGCCCGAGGCGACGGCGAAGGCCACGGCGGCCTCGTGGCGCAGCCGGGCCCGGCGCTGCTCGGCGCGGGCGCGGGCCTCGCGTTCGGTACGGGCCGCCCGGTCGAGCCCGTCGGCGCGCCCGGCCAGCGACTTGACGCGTTCCTCGTGGGTACGGGCCTGGAGCCGGGCCTCCATCTCGGTCTGGCGGGCGTTGGCCCCGTCGGCGGCGAGCCGGTCCCGTACGGAGGTGTCGGGCTCCTCCTCCACCGGCGCCTCCTGGGCCACCAGCAGCCGCTCGGCCAGCTCCTCGGCCTCCTCCATCGCCCGCTCCAGGGCCTCCTGGGCGCGGGCCGCGGAGGCGGTCATCCGCTCGGCCTCGCCCGCCGCGCTCCGGGCCGTCCCGGCGAGCCGCCCGAGCTGCTGGGCGACGCCCGACTTCTCCCGCTCGGCCTCCCGCCGCCGCTCCCCCAGATCCTCGAGGAGCGCGGCGCCCTCCGTGCGGTGCTCCCCCGCCAACCGCTGCGCCTCCGCCAGCTCCTCGCACCGCACGGCGAGGTCGGCCAGCTCGGCGGCGGCCTCGTCCACGGAGGCCTGCACCTCCAGGAGGCTGGGCGCCCCGGCGGAGCCGCCGTGCGCGAAGTGGGCGGAGAGCATGTCGCCCTCACCGGTCACGGCGGTCAGCCCGGGGTGCGCGGCGACGAGGGCCTCGGCGTCCTCCAGGGTGGCGACGACGACGGTGTCCCGTACGAGGCGGCGTACGGCGGCCATGAGGGCGGCGGGGCCGGTGAGCAGGTCGGCCACGGCGGGGGCGGTGGTGGTGACGGTGGTGAGGCTTTCGGCAGCCCCGTGGGACAGTGCGAGGACATCGGGGCCGCCGGGCGCGGACCCCGTACCGCCGGATGCGCCACCCTGTGCGGGCAGCGGGCCTGAGGTCGCCCCAGGAGCCTCGTCCTGTGCGTGCTCGCCGCCCTGCCCCGGTACGTGGCCGGACACGGCGCCGTCCGCCGACTGCCCCGGTACGTGACCGGGCCGGACGCCCTCCGCCGGCGCCGCCTCCCCCAGCAGCATCACCGCCCGCCCCGCGTCCCGCTCGCGCAGCAGCCGGATGGCCTCGGCGGCCGTGGCCGGGTCCTTCACCGCCACCGCGTCCGCCGCGGCTCCCAGGGCGGCGGCGACCGGGACCTCGTAGCCGGGCCGGACGGTGAGCAGTTCGGCGGCGGGGCCGAGGAGGCCGGCCAGCCGGTCCCGGGCGTCGAGCAGCGCGCCCGTACCGTCCTTGCGGCGCAGCCCCAGGGCCAGCGCCTCGTGCCGGGCCGCCACCGCCGCCCGCCTGCGCTCGGCGGCCGTCGCCTCCTCGCGGGCGGCGCTGTGGGCGGCCTGGGCGCCGGCGAGGGCCTGCTTGGCCTCCTCGTGGCGGGCGGTCAGCTCCTCGTCGTCCGCGTCCAGCCCCTCGACCTCCGCCTTGAGCTGCTCGTACTCCTCCTGGGCGGTGACGGCCCGCTCCTGGGCCTCGTCGCGCGATGCGGCCAGCCGGTCGATCTCGGCCTGCGCCGAACCGGCCCGGCTGCGGGCGGCGTTGACCTGGCCGTTCAGCCGGGCCAGGCCCTCGCGGCGGTCCGCGATGGCGCGGGCGGCGTCCTTGAGCCGGCGCTCCTCGGCGGCCAGCTCGCGCTCCAGGTCGGCGCGGTGGGCGACGGTGTCCTCCAGCGCGTGCTCGGCCGCCTCCAGGGCCGCCGTCAGCTCCGCCTCCTGCTCGCGGATCCGGGCGGCCTCGCGCTCCAGGTCCTCGGGGTCGCGGCCCCGGCGCTCCTCGGCGGGGGCCTCGGTGGCGCTCCTGACCCGGGCGTCGGCCAGCGAGACCGTGCCGCGTACCCGCTCGGCCAACTGCGAGAGCTCGTACCAGGTCTGCTGGGCGCGCTGGAGCCGCGGCGCCAGGCGGCGCACCTCGCCCTCCAGCTCCGCCTCCCGGGCGAGCGCGGCCTTCAACTCGGCCTCCGCCGCGTCCTTCCGCTTCTTCAGCTCGGCCTCGTCGGCGATCTCGTCGCGCAGCGCGTCCCGCAGGGTCACCAGGTCGTGCGCGAGGAGCCGGAGCCGGGCGTCGCGCAGGTCGGCCTGGATCACGGCGGCGCGGCGGGCGACGGCGGCCTGCCGGCCGAGCGGCTTGAGCTGGCGGCGCAGCTCGTCGGTGAGGTCCTGTACGCGGGCCAGGTTGGCGCCCATCGCGTCCAGCTTCCGGAGCGCCTTCTCCTTCCGCTTCCGGTGCTTGAGGACGCCCGCGGCCTCCTCGATGAAGGCCCGGCGGCCCATCGGGTCGGCGTGCAGGACGGAGTCCAACTGCCCCTGGCCGACGATGACGTGCATCTCCCGGCCGATACCGGAATCGGAGAGGAGTTCCTGGATGTCCAGCAGCCGGCAGGTGTCACCATTGATCTGGTATTCACTGCCGCCATTGCGGAACATGATCCGAGTGATCGTCACTTCGGCGTACTCGATGGGCAATGCGCCATCGGAATTGTCGATGGTGAGCGACACTTCGGCGCGGCCGAGCGGAGGCCGTCCGGTGGTCCCGGCGAAGATCACGTCTTCCATCTTGCCGCCGCGCAGGGATTTGGCTCCCTGTTCTCCCATGACCCAGGAGAGGGCGTCCACCACATTGGATTTGCCCGACCCATTGGGCCCGACGACACAGGTGATCCCCGGTTCGAACCGCAGGGTGGTGGCGGACGCGAACGATTTGAAACCACGCAGGGTCAGGGCCTTGAGGTGCACGCCGCCGGACTCTACCTTTCCCTCTCGGTTTCGGTCATGAAGGTGCAGGGCACATCAGACGGTAAGCGAGGGGGGTACGGCGGGGGCCGGGGGGTCCGGGCAAAGAAAAAAGGGACGCCGAGGCGTCCCTGTAGATCTTGGTGCGGTCCTGCACGGCGCACCGCCACGGCGACCGGGCGATGCGTTGCCGGTGATCCGGACACAGGCGGCCCTGTCGGTCAGGGAGCCGGTCGTCCGGGGACGGCGATCCGTGACGCAGGACGGATCAGATCAGATATGAAGAGATGTTCCGAGGCTGATGAGACTGCTCAGCCCGACCGGCCCCGAGGGGCCACCGGTCAGGTCAGCGCAGGCTCGCCCTGGGGTACGTCGATGTCGATGCTGTCGAGCAACGACTCCTGGTGCTGAGCGGCGGCGTTGAGCGCGTCGTTCTCGTCCTGGATCCGGTTGAGCTCGGATTCCAGGTCCTGGACGCGCTGCTGGAGCCGTCGCATCTCGGCGAGGAGTCGCGGGTCGGAACCGCCGACGTAACCGAGAAGCGCCTTTGCCATGATGGATGGTCCTCCACAATGAGTGACCGACCGATGCGGTGTGGGTCGTCAGGGGATCGCACCCGCGGTGCTCGGCAGGGCTCTGTCACCACTGCGGTTCTGCTGCATACCAGCTCTACCGAACAGCTAAGGTGCGCGGGGTTTTCAGCGTCTCACCAAAAAGTTTGACGGTCAACACGATCACACCCCGTGGAGCCGGGTGTCCCGGGGGTGCGCGGCCCGACGATCATGCGGCGCGACTCTCCTGCGGAACCCCGACGGGTGTGGGGATCTTCGTCAATGCCGCAGCCTTGCACGACATCCCGCATCTGGCAACCATCGGTCGCCGCACGGTCCTTTCGCAGGTCATTTCGGGTGTGGGGCCCGACGGGGCCGGCTCGTGACCGTTGGCTCCGGCGCGTTCACCGAGCGGATCGGAGGCGTCGGCGCGAGCCCGTATCAGCGGATGGCGAATCCGTCGTAACCGCCGCGCGGGGTGTCCCAGATCTCAGTGACTCCGTCCACACGCCCGGGTGTGTCGTCGGAGCGCAGCCAATCCAGCAGACGGTGGCAATTGTCACGTGATCCTTCGGCGACCACCTGTACCCGGCCATCGTCCAGATTGAGTGCAAAGCCCACGAGTCCGCCGATCTCCAAAGCATTTGCCCTGGTGAACCAGCGGAACCCTACTTGCTGTACTCGGCCGCGTACCCAGATGACCAGCCGTGCCTCTTCGTTCATGCCCGAACGCTAACCGGCCAATTGCTCCAAGAGCACGGCGGCCCCTTTGAGCCATGGCGTACAGTCCCGTCGCAATAGCCTCACCCGTTCGGGTGAGTACGGGGACCAAGATCGACCGGTGAATCAACCGGTCATCGGTGACGTCGCTGCGACGTCCGGAGCATCAGGAAGGCACAGCGCATGGGACGCCACCGACGATCCGCCGCAGGCCCCGCCGCTGAAGAACCCGCGGCCGGTGCGGCCTCGCGGCACCGGGGCACGCGCCGGAAGAAGAAGTCCGCGGTGCCGGTGCGCACCGGGCTCCTCGGAGCGTCGGCCGCGATGGCGGTCGGCGCGGTCGCCGTCGCCTCGGGCCTGCTCCCCGGCGGCGACACCTACACGTCGGGTGGCTCCACCGCGGCCGACCAGGTCCGCACCGGCGGCGCTCCCGACCTGCTGACGCAGCAGGGCGGCTCCAGCGCCCCGGCCGACCGTTCTTCCTCCCCCGCCAGCAGGGGCAGCGAGCGTCCCGAGGCTCCGTCGAAGGCTGCCTCGACGTCGCCGTCGAAGACCCCGTCCACGACGCCCTCGAAGTCGCCCTCCGCCGGCGCCTCGAAGACCCCGTCGAAGTCGGCCGCGCCCTCCTCCGTGACGCCTTCCAAGAAGCCGGCCGCCACGCCGTCCAAGGAGTCGAAGGCACCCGCCACGGCCCCGGAGAAGAGCACCGCCCCGGCGAGCAAGGCCCCGGCCCCGCCGAAGAAGACCGTGGCCCCGCCGCCGAGCAAGAAGCCCGCCCCCGCCCCCTCCGACACCTCGGCCCGCGCCGAGGTGCTGGCCCTGGTGAACCAGGAGCGCGCGAAGGTCGGCTGCTCCCCGCTGACCACCAGCGCCCCGCTCACCTCGCTCGCCCAGAACTTCAGCGAGGACATGGCGGCCCGTGGCTTCTTCGACCACACCGACCCGGACGGCGACACGCCCTGGGACCGGGCCGCCCAGGCCGGTGTGCAGGGACTCGCCGCGGAGAACATCGCCCGCGGCCAGGCCGACGCCCAGGCCGTGATGGACGGCTGGATGAACAGCGACGGCCACCGCGCGAACATTCTCAACTGCGACTACAAGACGATCGGCATCGGCGTCCACGAGGGCTCCGGCGGCCCGTGGTGGACCCAGAACTTCGGCTTCTGACCCGCAGGCGCAGACACCCGACCACCACTTACGCCCGTGCAGCACTCCCTCCAGGTGAGCGCTGTACGGGCGTAAGCTGCTGATATGGCCAGCGACACGGACGACCTCGCCTTCGACGTCTTCTCCCGGCAGTGCCCCTCACGCTCCACGCTGGAGCACGCCACCGGCCGCTGGGGCAGCCTGACGCTGGGCGCGCTGTACGAGGAGAGCCTCCGGTTCAACGAGCTGCGCCGCCGGGTCGACGGGGTCAGCGAGAAGATGCTCTCCCAGACGCTGCACGCCCTGGAGCGCGACGGCCTCGTCCTGCGGGAGGCGCAGCCGGTCAACCCGCCCCGGGTCGACTACGAGCTGACCCCGCTCGGCCGCGAGGTCGCGGGCAGGCTCCTCGGGCTGATCCATCTCGTCGAGGGCCGGATGGACGACGTACTCGCCGCACGGTCGCGTTACGACGAGGCGCGCGGCGGGCGCTGACAGCGCGGGCAGAAGTAGCTGGACCGGTTCATCCAGGCGCGGCGGCGCATCGGCGTCCCGCAGCGGCGGCACGGCTCGCCCTCCCTGCCGTACGCGTCGAGCGAGCGGTCGAAGTATCCGGACTCGCCGTTCACGTTGACGTACAGGCTGTCGAAGCTGGTGCCGCCCTGGGCGAGGGCCGCGTTCATCACGTCCCGGGCGTGGCCGAGCAGCTCGGCGGACTTCGGGCGGGCGAGGGTCGCGGTGGGGCGGTCGTAGTGGAGCTTGGCGCGCCAGAGCGCCTCGTCCGCGTAGATGTTGCCGACGCCGCTGATCAGCGACTGGTCCAGGAGCGCGCGCTTGACCGTCGTACGGCGCAGGCGCAGGGCCGTGTGGAACGCGGCGTCGTCGAAGAGCGGGTCGAGCGGGTCCCGGGCGATGTGCGCGATGGTGTCGGGCAGCCCGTCGGCGGTGAGGTCGTGGAGCGAGAGGCCGCCGAAGGTGCGCTGGTCGACGAAGCGCAGCTCGGTGCCGAGCGCGTCGTCGAACCGCAGCCGGATCCGCAGGTGCTTCTCGTCGGGCGCGTCCGCGGGCTGCACCAGCAGTTGTCCGCTCATGCCGAGGTGGCCGAGCAGCGAGGAGGCGGCCTCGTCGATCGGCACCCAGAGGTACTTGCCGCGCCGCATCGCCGTACCGAACCGGACCCCGCGCAGCCGGGCCGCGAAGTCCACGCCGCCCGCGAGGTGCCGGCGGACCGAGCGCGGGTGCAGGACCTCGACCTCGGTGACGGTCCGGCCGCTGACCCAGCGCTCCAGGCCCCGGCGTACGACTTCGACCTCGGGCAGCTCGGGCACGGTGGACCACTCCAGACACGACGACGGTAGTACGGGGGCGCCTCTTACCGGAAGCCGCTCCCCGGGACAGGGACGAACCCCCCGGTGCGCGGGGCACCGAGGGGTTCGACGTTCTGCTTCAGGCCGGAGCGGCGTCCGTGTCGGGCGACGGGTCGGCAGGGGTGTCGGCGGCCCCTCCGTCGGCCGCGGACTTCTCCGCGGCCTGCCGTGCCTCTGCGGCGGCGCTGATCTCACGCCAGGCGGACTCGGCCGCCTGCTGCTCCGCTTCCTTCTTGCTACGGCCGGTGCCGGTGCCGTACGAGACACCACCGACGCGAGCAGCAGCAGTGAAGGTCTTCTCGTGATCCGGGCCGGTCTCCGTGACGAGGTACTCGGGGACTCCGAGGCTCTCGCTCGCGGTGAGCTCCTGGAGGCTGGTCTTCCAGTCCAGGCCGGCACCGAGGTTCGAGGACCTGTCGATCAGCGGGTCGAAGAGCCGGTGGACCAGCTCCGAGGCCGCGCTGAGGCCCTGGTCGAGATAGACCGCGCCGATCACTGCTTCCAGTGTGTCGGCGAGGATGGAAGCCTTGTCCCGGCCACCCGTGCCCTCTTCACCGCGGCCGAGCCGGATGAAGGAGCCGAGTTCGAGGCCGCGGCCCACTTCCGCAAGCGCACGCGAGTTGACCACCGCGGCCCGCAACTTGGCCAGTTGGCCTTCGGGCAGGTCGGGGTGGGTGCGGTACAGCGTGTCCGTGACCACCAGGCCGAGCACCGAATCCCCGAGGAATTCGAGCCGCTCGTTGGTGGGCAGACCGCCGTTCTCGTACGCGTACGAACGGTGGGTCAGCGCACGCACCAGAAGGGCGGACTCGAGGTGATACCCGAGCCGCCCTTCCAGAAGCGTGTGGGACGAGGCTGTGTTGACGTTGTCTGCCTGCTTCTTGGCGCTGGACAACTCAGACATCGGGCCTCTCACCAGCCGCTCAGACCTCGAGGACCTGGCGCTTGTTGTAGGTGCCGCAGCTCGGGCACGCAATGTGCTGGAGCTTCGGCTCCTGGCAACGCTCGCACGAAACCAGGGTGGGGACCGCAGCCTTCCACTGCGACCGGCGGTGGCGCGTGTTGCTGCGCGACATCTTCCGCTTCGGAACAGCCACGGCTACTTCTCCTGCTTCTCGTCGACGCCAGGTTCGGCGCCGCCCATGTTGTCCTTCTCGCCGTCCTGAACGGTCTCGGCGAGTCCTTGCAGTGCCGCCCAACGGATGTCGACGGCGTCGTGGTGGTGGCCCGGGTTCTCGTCCAGCCTGATTCCGCATTCGGAACACAGACCGGCACAGGTCTCCTTGCACACCGGCTGCATGGGCAGTGCGAGCACTACCGCGTCACGCAGCACTGACTCGAGGTCGAACAAGCCGTCCTCGAGGAAGAACCTGTCCTCGTCGTCCTCGGCGTCGTCGGCCGGGTCCGCCGCACTGCTGCGGCCCCGGTCATCGGCGTCAGGGTACGAGAACATCTCCTGGAAATCCGCGTCGACCTCGACGGTCAGCGGCTCCAGACACCTTACGCACTCCCCTTCGGCGCTCGCACGGGCGGTACCTGTGACGAGCACCCCTTCCATGACCGATTCGAGTCGGAGGTCCAGCTCCAGGGGTGCGCCTTCCGGCACACCGATGACGCCGTCGATACCGAGAACCGGTGAACCGGGTGCGTCCACCGTGCGGGAGAGCCGCTTCATGGCACCAGGACGCCGGCCCAGCTCGCGCGTATCGAACACGAGAGGGTTGCGGTGGTCGAGGTTGCCGTTCAGGGCTCTTCCTGCTTTCGAAATCATGGGGTGCGGTGCTGCAAGGGGAGAGGCCGTCTGCGGTCCGGAGTCAAATCGTCCCGATTCGCAGACGAAACGGGCAGCCGAGATCGCGGACCTATGTGCGACCGAGGATTCAGGATACTGGACGGACCGCTCAGCACCCAATCGGCCCAGGACCTCCCCCGAGCCCCTGGCCCGAGCCTCTGCGGTCAGCGGCCCTCTTCGTAGCGGCGCAACTGCTCCAGGTCGATCATGCTGGTGTCGAAGAGGCTGGTCTCGTCCAGCGCGCCCTGGTTCTGCTGGGCGGGCACCTGGCGCTGCCGCTGCCAGTCGTACTCCGGCTGGGCCTGCGGCGGGGGCGGGTACTGGTTCGGGTCGTAGGCGGGCTGCTGATAGGCCGCGTACGGGTCCGGCACCTGCTGGTAGCCGTACGGGTCCTGGCCCTGCTGGTGCGGCTGCTGCTGCTCCTGGTAGCCGTACGACGCCTGCGCGTACTCGGCCTGGCCGTACTCGCCCTGGCCGTACTCCGCCTGCGCGTAGCCCGGCTCGGCCTGCGGCGGCTGGGCCGGGTACTCCGGCTGCCGCTCCTGGTAGAGCGGCGGCTGGGCGGCCTGCGGCGGCGCCGGCGTGGCCAGCTCCGCGAGGCCGGCCAGGTAGTCGGCGTCGCTGGTGTGGCCCTGGGCACCCGCCGCGTCCTGGGCGGCCATGTGGGCCCCTAGGTCGTCGGAGGCGACCCGGCCGTGCAGCTTCTGCCGGCCGCGGCCGACCGCCTCCAGGGTCTTGGCGAGGACCGCCTCGAAGGCGCCGAACTTGGCGTCCACGTACGCGTCGGCCCGCTGCTTCAGCGTCTCGGGGTCGGCGCTGCGCTCGGGGGCCTCGGCGAAGTCGGGGTCCTGGTAGCCCTGCTCGTCCAGGCCCTGGCCCCGGCCGAGCAGCTTCTCGCGGCCGCGGTCGACGGAGCCGATGGTCTTGGTGAGGACGACCTCGAAGTTGGCGAGCTTGCTGTCGACGTAGTCGTCGGCCTCGGCCCGGACCTCCTCGGCCTCGCGGCGGGCCTCGGAGAGGATCCGGTCGGCCTCGCTCTGCGACTGGCGGGCGATCTCGGTCTCGGCGATCAGCGAGGAGCGCTGGGCGTGCGCGGACCGGATGATCCGCTCGGCCTCCTGCCGGGCCTGCTCGGCGAACTGCTCCTGGCCGCCGATCAGCTCCTGGGCGTGGGCGAGCGAGCCGGGCAGGGCCTCGCGTACCTCTTCGAGCATGGCGAGCAGCTCGGCGCGGTTGACCACGCACGAGGCCGACATGGGCATGGCGCGGGCGTTCCCGACCGCGTCGACGATCTCGTCGAGCTTCTTCTGCACGTCCACCGTGTGCTCGCCACTCTCTGCTGCTCTGTCGAAGCTGCTGCTCCGTTGGAGACGGACGGGACGACTGTAAGGCCAGTCGGCGGCCGTCCGACACCTGGTGACGGTCCGTCAGCGCCTCAGCGTTCGCCGAGCCGCTTCACGAGCGCCTCGTGGACGGTCGGCGGCAGCAGGTGGGAGACGTCGCCGCCCCAGGCCGCCACCTCCTTGACCAGCGAGGACGACAGGAAGCTGTACGTCGGGTTGGTCGGCATGAAGAGCGTCTCGACGCCGGAGAGGCCGTTGTTCATCTGGGCCATCTGCAGCTCGTAGTCGAAGTCGCTGACGGCCCGCAGGCCCTTCACGATCGCCGGGATCTCCCGCTGCTTGCAGAAGTCGACCAGCAGGCCGTGGAAGGACTCCACCTCGATGTTGCTGAAGTCGGCGGTGACCTCGCGGATCAGCTCGATCCGCTCGTCCACGGCGAACAGCCCCTTCTTGGACTGGTTGATCATCACCACCACGTGCACCACGTCGTACAGCTTGGAGGCTCGTCCGATGATGTCGAGATGTCCGTTGGTGATGGGGTCGAAAGACCCCGGACAGACGGCGCGGCGCACTGTGATTCCCTCGCTCTCCGGTCCGGTCATCGTGCGTCTTCGCACGTAGCGGCGGCGCGACCGTACCAAAGCGTTCCCTCGCCGTAGCGACGGGCCCGCAGTGGCTCGAATCCGGCGGGCCAGCCGAATTCTCCGCCCCGGGTGCTGCGTTCCACCGTGACGAGCGCGTCGGTCGTGAGCCACCCCTGAGCACGGAGTGTGAGCAGGATCTCGCGAAGATCGTCGTCGGTGACGGCGTACGGCGGGTCCAGGAAGACGATGTCGTACGGGTCGGAGGGCGCCGGTCCTGTCACGATCTGCTCGGCTTTGCCGGTACGGACCTCGGCGCCGGTCAGGCCGAGGGTGCGGACGTTGTCCCGGACGGTGCGCACCGCCTTCTGGTCCGCCTCGACGAGCAGGGCGTGCGCCGCGCCCCGGGAGAGCGCTTCGAGGCCGACGGCGCCGGATCCGGCGTACAGATCGGCGACGCGGACGCCTTCGAGGGTGGAGAGCAGCGCTTCCCAGGTGGAGAAGAGGCCCTCCCGCGCACGGTCGGAGGTGGGGCGGGTGCCGGTGCCCGGAGGTACGGCCAGGCGGCGTCCGCCGGCCGATCCGGCGATCACGCGGGTCATGGGTGTCGGGTCCTCGGGGTCGGGGCGGGCACAGGGGCTCACGCGTGGGCGCGTGCCGCCCGTACGCCGATGGGTACAGGCTGTCCGTCCACGATATGGCGTGCGGCCCGCCCCGGCAGGACGGCCCCGTGCGCTCAGCCCTTGTCCAGGTACTCCTCCCGGTCCTTGTCCAGCAGCGCCGCCAGCACCGTGCGCAGCTCCGGCAGGTGCTCCAGCTCCGGGTCGGCGGCGACGATCGCGACGGCCTCCTCGCGGGCGGCGGCGATGACCTCCTCGTCGTCGATGACGGTGAGCATCCGCAGCGAGGAGCGCACCCCGGACTGGGCCTGGCCGAGCACATCGCCCTCGCGGCGCTGCTCCAGGTCGATACGGGAGAGCTCGAAGCCGTCCAGGGTGGCGGCGACGGCGGAGAGGCGGGCGCGGGCGGGGCTCGCCTCGTGGGCCTCGCTGACCAGCAGGCAGAGCCCGGGTGCCGAGCCACGGCCGACGCGGCCTCGGAGCTGGTGGAGCTGGGAGACGCCGAACCGGTCGGCGTCCATGATCACCATGGCGGTGGCGTTGGGGACGTTGACGCCGACCTCGATGACGGTGGTGGCGACCAGGACATCGACGTCGCCGGCGGCGAACCGGCGCATCACGTCGTCCTTCTCGTCGGGGTGCATCCTGCCGTGCAGCACCTCGACGCTCAGTCCGGCCAGCGCGCCCCTGCGGAGCTCGTCGGCGATGTCGAGGACGGCGAGCGGCGGCCGCTTCTCGGGGTCCTCCTCGGAAGCCTTGGCGGCGGCCTTCTTCGCGGCCTTCCCCTTCTTCCCTTCGGTCTCCTCCGCGTCGTCGCCGATGCGGGGGCAGACGACGTACGCCTGGTGGCCGTTCTCCACCTCCTCACGGACGCGCTCCCAGGCGCGGGCGAGGAAGTGCGGCTTGTCCTTGGCGGGGACGACATGGCTGGCGATCGGGGAGCGGCCGGCCGGGAGCTGGTCCAGGACGGAGGTCTCCAGGTCACCGAAGACCGTCATCGCGACCGTACGGGGGATGGGGGTGGCGGTCATGACGAGGAGGTGGGGCGGCTGCTTCCCCTTGGAGCGGAGGGCGTCGCGCTGTTCGACGCCGAAGCGGTGCTGCTCGTCGACGACCACGAGTCCCAGGTCGTGGAACTGGACCTTGTCCTCGATGAGGGCGTGGGTGCCGATGACGATTCCGGCCTCGCCGGTGACCAGGTCGAGCAGGGCCTGCCGACGGGCCGCCATGCCCATGGAGCCGGTGAGCAGGACGACCTTGGTGCCTTGGTCCGAGCCGCCCAGCATGCCGCCCTCGGCCAGCTCGCCCATCATCTCGGTGATGGAGCGGTGGTGCTGCTGGGCGAGCACCTCGGTGGGGGCGAGCATCGCGGCCTGGCCGCCCGCGTCGACCACGGTGAGCATGGCGCGCAGGGCCACCATCGTCTTCCCGGAGCCGACTTCCCCCTGGAGGAGGCGGTGCATCGGGTGCTCGGTGGCCAGGTCGTCGAAGATCTCCTTGCTGACCTTCTCCTGGCCCTCGGTGAGGGTGAACGGCAGCTTGGCGTCGAAGGCGTCCAGCAGGCCGTCGGCGACGGGGCGGCGGGCCACGGCGGGGAGCTGGGTGTCGGCGTACCGGCGGCGGGCCAGGGCGACCTGGAGGACGAACGCCTCGTCCCACTTGAGCCGGGCCTTGGCGTCCTCGATGTCCGCCTTCGTCTGCGGCCGGTGGACCTTGAGCAGGGCCTCGGGCAGCGGGGTGAAGCCCCGGCCCTCGCGCAGGGAGGCGGGCAGCGGGTCCACCGCGTCCTGTGCGCTGGGCAGTACGGCGTCGACTGCCTTGGCGATCCGCCAGGAGTCGAGCTGCTTGCAGGCGGGGTAGATCGGCAGCAGCCGTCCGGCGAAGGCGTCCACGGCCTCGGTCGCCTCGTCGGCGTCGGAGGCGTCGAGCAGTTGGTACGTGGGGTGGGCGAGCTGCATCTTCCGGTTGAAGACGGAGACCTTGCCCGCGAACATCGCCTGGCGGCCCGGGAGCAGCTCCTTGTGCGGCTTGTGGACACCGTGGCCGAAGAAGACGAGCTGGAGGCGGCCGCTGCCGTCGGTGAGCGTGACCTCAAGCCGCTTGCCCCGGCCGTTGTTGAACATCAGGATGCGGGCGTCGGCGACCTGGGCGACGACCGTGACGTGCTCGTCCAGCGGGAGGTCGGCCAGCGCGGTCAGCTTACCGCGCTCCTCGTACCGCCGCGGGTAGTGGTGCAGCAGATCACCGACCGTGTGCAGGTCGAGGTGTTCGGCCATCACCTTCGCGGTGGCTCCGCCGAGCAGCTTCTTCAGTGGTTCATCGAACGAGGACACGCGATCCATTGCACACCACGGCACTGACAACCGTCGGCCGGGCACGGCGGAAGGTCTGCTACTCGACGCCGATCAGCAGCGGCGCCCGCTGGTGGCCGCCCCGGTAGACCACCGTGTCGACGGCGAGATGGCCCTCGCGTACGTGCTCCTCCAGCGCGTCCGCCAGCGCGTCCGGGACGTCCTCGCCGAGGACGAGGGTGACCAGTTCGCCGCCGGCCGCCAGCATCCGGTCCAGCACGGTGCGGGCGGTGGCCGGGACGTCGGCGCCGATGACGGCCACGTCCCCGTCGATCAGGCCGAGGATGTCACCGGCCTGGCAGATGCCCGCCATGGTCCACGACTGGCGCTCGGCGACGGCCAGTTCGGCGTAGCGGGTGGCGCCGGCGGCGGCGGTCATGGCGACCACGTCCTCGTCGAAGCCGCGGTCCGGTTCGTGGACGGCGAGGGCGGCGATGCCCTGGACGGCGGCGCGGGTGGGGACGAGGGCGACCCTGACCCCCTCGGTCCTGGCCTGCTCGGCGGCGGCGGCCGCGGTGTGGCGCAGGGCCGCGTCGTTGGGCAGCAGCACCACCTCGCGGGCGTGGGCGCGGCGGATGGCGTCGACGAGTTCGCCGCTGGCGGGGGGTTCGCCGGGGCGGGCGATCACGGTGGTGGCGCCGGCCTCGGTGCAGAGCCCGGCGAGGCCGTCGCCGGGGACGACGACGACGACGGCGCGCTGGGCGGGTTCGGCCTGGACGCGGACGTCGTGGCCGCTCTCGGTGGCGAGGTGGGTGATCCGGATCCGGTACGGCCGCCCGGCCTCGACGCCCGCCTCCACGGCGGCCCCGGCGTCGTCGACATGGACGTGCACGTGCCAGAGCCCGTCGCCGCCGACCACGACCAGGGAGTCGCCGAGCGCGTCGAGCCGGGCCCGCAGCCGGTCCACCTGCTCGTCACGGGCCTCCAGGAGGTAGATCACCTCGAAGGCGGGCCCACCGCCGTCGAGGTCCTCGGGGTAGTCGAGCGGGCCCTCCACGGCAGCACCGCCCGCCGGAACCGGAACCCCGCCCACCGGCAGCCCCACCACCGACCCGCCGTCCACGGGCGCGGGCACCTTGCCGGACCCGGCGCCGGGCCCCCGTACCGGAGCCTGCCCGGTCACCGCCTCCACCAGCGCCCCCAGGACCGCCACCAGCCCCCGTCCCCCGGCGTCCACGACCCCGGCCCGGCCGAGCACGGCGAGCTGCTCCGGGGTCTTCGCCAGGGCGGCGCGCGCCCCCTCGTACGCGGCGCCCACCACCGCGCGCAGCTCCCGCTCATCGCCCTGCGCGGCCTCGGCGGCCGCCGTCGCGACGGTCAGCACCGTGCCCTCCACCGGGTGGGCGACGGCCTGCCGGGCGGCGGCGGCGGCCCGGGTCAGGGCGAGGCGCAGACGGGCCGCGTCACCTCCGTCGGCCAGCACCCCGGCCATGCCGCGCAGGAGCTGGGCCAGGATGGTGCCGGAGTTGCCCCGGGCGCCGATCAGGGCGCCGTGCGCCATGGCGCGGACGGCGTCGGCGGTGGCGGGTGCGGTGGCGCCGGTCTCATGGGCGGCGAAGACCGCTTCGACGGCCGCGGCGGCGGACTCGACGGTCAGATAGAGGTTGGTGCCGGTGTCCCCGTCGGCAATGGGATAGACGTTGATCGCGTCGATCTCCGCGCGCTCCCGGCCCAGGGCCTCCAGGGCCAGTGAGCACCAGTTGCGCACCGCGACGGCGTCCAGGTCGTCGGGGAGCTGCGGCACCGATGGTCCTCCTTGAAGCGGCCGTGGCAACGGGCTGCACCGCAGGTTAGCCCGCCTGCCGGGGTCCGGGCAGGGACAGGGGGCGGGAGGGCGGTGGGCCAACCCGTGGTAGTTTCGTATCTCCGGAGCAGGCGTTGTATGCTGCTTCGGTTGCCCGATGAGAGTCGGGCCATTCCTCCGGTACCGCCACTTCATTCAATGATTCCGGCGCGCCGGAATTCACTGTAAGTGCATCTGAAGTCTTTGGAGTGACCCGTGGCTGCCAACTGCGACGTTTGCGGCAAGGGGCCGAGCTTCGGCAACAGCATTTCGCACTCGCACCGCCGTACGTCCCGTCGCTGGAACCCCAACATCCAGCGCGTGCGTGCCGTGGTCGGTCGGACGCCGAAGCGGCTCAACGTCTGCACCTCGTGCATCAAGGCCGGCAAGGTCGCGCGCTGACGTCTCCGTCGTAGCGCAGCCTTCCGGTTGCCCAAAAAGCCGGTCCACCTCGGTGGACCGGCTTTTTGCTGTGCTCATCCGGCGGTGGTCATCCGGCCTGGCGGGTCCGCCAGCCGTGGTCGACCGGGCCGATGCCGCCCCCCAGCGCGAATCCGGCCCGGATCGCGCCGGTGACGTACGCCTTCGCGCCCTCCACCGCCGTCGGCACGTCCTGGCCGAGCGCGAGCCCGGAGGCGATGGCGGAGGCGAGGGTGCAG
This sequence comes from Streptomyces cyaneofuscatus, assembly GCF_042718795.1. GTDB lineage: Bacteria > Actinomycetota > Actinomycetes > Streptomycetales > Streptomycetaceae > Streptomyces > Streptomyces cyaneofuscatus_A. Next base: position 102,102 of record NZ_JBHXOX010000011.1, on the reverse strand, counting down.
CCGGTGCCGTGGGTGTGCCGGTTGTCGTAGCGGGGGGCGCGCAGCCAGGTTTCCGCGCTCCCGTCGGTGAGCAGGTCGACCGCGTCGCCGGGCAGGTGCCCGCCCTTGATGAGCGCCCAGCGCGGTCCGAACGCGAGGATCTCCTCGGCGGCCCGCCGCATGCCGTCCTCGTCGGTGACCAGTACGCCGGTGAGCTGGGCCACTTCGTCCAGGTTCGGGGTGGCCACCGTGGCGACGGGCAGCAGCTTCGTCCGTACGGAGTCGAGCGCCTCGGCGGCAAGCAGCGCGTCCCCGTGCTTGGAGACCCCGACCGGGTCCACGACGACGGGGGCGTCGGTCCCGGCGAGGAGTTCGGCGACGGTCTCCACGAGCGCGGCCGAGGCGAGCATCCCGGTCTTCACTGCCTGCACGCCGATGTCGTCGACGACGCTGCGGTACTGGGCGCGTACGGCGTCCACCGGGAGCTCCCACGCGCCGTGGACGCCCAGGGAGTTCTGCGCGGTGACGGCGGTGAGCACGCTCATGCCGTGGACGCCGAGGGCGAGCATGGTCTTCAGGTCGGCCTGGATCCCCGCACCGCCGCCGGAGTCGGATCCGGCGACGGTGAGGACGCGGGGCGGTACAGCGGTACGTATGGGCATGCGCAGCAATCTAGTACGCGCCCGCGTGAGCTACGGGTCCACGCATGAGCCAAGGGTTCACGCGTGGACCCTGCGCTCCCCCGCGACTCTCTAGTACGTGTCCTCGATAGCCCCGAAGTGGTCCCAGCCGCCCTTGCTGGTCCAGGGCGCCCCGTCCACGGTGACCTGGGGCAGGGCGGAGGGGTTCAGGACCTCGCCGATCACCTTCCAGCGGGCGGGGAGTTTCACGTCGGGCGGGAAGGTCGCCACGATCGCGTGGTCCTCTCCCCCGGTCAGCACCCACTGGAGCGGGTCGACGCCGACGGCCTGGCCGATGTCGGACATCTGCGAGGGGATGTCGATGAGGCCGGAGCGCAGGTCGATGCGGACCTTGCTGGCCTCGGCGATGTGCCCGAGGTCCGCGACCAGACCGTCGCTGACGTCGGTCATCGCGGTGGCGCCGAGTCCGGCGGCCGCGGGGCCCGCGTGGTACGGCGGTTCGGGGCGGCGGTGGGCCTCCACGAAGGCGCGGGGCGAGCGGAAGCCGCGGGAGAGCACGGCGTATCCGGCGGCGGACCAGCCGAGCCAGCCGGTGACGGCGACGACGTCGCCGGGGCGTGCGCCGGCGCGGGTGACCGGTTCGTGGTTGCGCAGGTCGCCGAGGGCGGTGATGGCGACGGTGATGGTGTCACCGCCGACCACGTCGCCGCCGACCACGGCCGCCCCCGCCACCTGGCACTCGTCACGGAGCCCGTCCATCAGCTCGGCGGCCCAGGTGACCGGGAGGTCGGCGGGGACGACGAGGCCGAGGAGCAGCGCCGTGGGCACGGCGCCCATGGCGGCGATGTCGGCGAGGTTCTGCGCCGCCGCCTTGCGGCCGACGTCGTACGCCGTCGACCAGTCGCGGCGGAAGTGCCGCCCTTCCAGCAGGATGTCCGTACTGGCCACGACCCTGCGGTCGGGAGCGGTCACGACCGCGGCGTCGTCGCCGGGCCCCAGCCGTACCGCCGGAGTGGTGGTGAGCCGGGACGTGAGCTCTCTGATGAGCCCGAACTCCCCCAACTCGCCCACGGTTCCCTTCACCGAGTCTCACCTCTCATTTATCGCCCCGGACACCCGTCCGGGCCCCCGGTCGCGAGCCGTCACTGCTGTCGGTACCGTCAGGAGAGCTGCCGGCACCGTCAAGGGATACGTCAACTTCCGCACTCCGCACGCCACGCTGTGGACGTCACACGGCCCGTAGGTCTCCCCGTCACCCTCGGCGACGCGATAACGTGGCGTCCCTTTCCCCCACATGATCCTCGTGGCCGCCCTGGAGGTTCCGTGGTACAGGCGTACATCCTCATCCAGACCGAGGTGGGCAAGGCGTCGATCGTCGCCGAGACCATTTCCAAGATTCCGGGAGTCATCCAGGCAGAGGACGTCACCGGTCCGTACGACGTGATCGTGCGGGCCCAGTCCGACACGGTCGACGCGCTCGGCCGCATGGTGGTCGCCAAAGTGCAGCAGGTGGACGGCATCACGCGCACCCTGACCTGTCCGGTCGTCCACCTCTGACCCCCGTCCGGTGCCGCGCGTGGGACGCGCGGCCTGTGACCGCGGTTCTCCCGCCCCCGCACCGTGCTGTCCGCGCGCTGACGGGGCGATCGTACTGCGCTACGGCCGCTCCCCCGTCCACGATGACCGCATACCCCCACGCCCGGAAGGCCGGGACGGCCACCGCCGTCCCGGCCTTCCGGGTCTCTCAGCGCAGTCCGGTGGAGCGGGTCAACGCGGCCTGGATCAGCCGGTCGACCAGCTCCGGGTAGCTCACGCCGCTCTCCTGCCACATGCGCGGGTACATGGAGATCGGGGTGAACCCCGGCAGGGTGTTGATCTCGTTGATGACGAAGGTGCCGTCCTCGGTGAGGAAGAAGTCGGCGCGCACCAGGCCTTCGCAGGAGGTGGCGTCGAAGGCGGCGACGGCGAGCCGCTGGACCTCGGCGGTCTCCTCCGGGGTGAGCGGCGCGGGCACCAGGCCGGCGGCCGAGTCGATGTACTTCGCCTCGAAGTCGTAGAACTCGTGCGCGGTGACCGGCGGGATCTCGGCGGGCACGCTGGCACGCGGGCCGTCCTCGAACTCCAGCACGCCGCACTCGATCTCGCGGCCGCGCAGCAGCGACTCCACCAGGAACTTGGGGTCGTGGCGGCGGGCCTCCTCGATCGCCGCGTCGAGGCCGGAGAGCTCGTCGACCTTGGTGATGCCCATGGAGGAGCCGCCGCGGGCGGGCTTGATGAACAGCGGCCAGCCGTGCTCACCGGCGAAGTCCACGATCCGCTTGCGTACGGCGGAGGGGTCGCGGTCCCACTCGCGGGGCCGGACGACCTCGTACGGTCCGACCGGCAGCCCGAAGGAGAGGAAGACGCGCTTCATGTACTCCTTGTCCTGGCCGACGGCGGAGGCGAGGACGCCCGCGCCGACGTAGGGCACACCGGAGAGTTCGAGCAGCCCCTGGAGGGTGCCGTCCTCCCCGTACGGGCCGTGCAGCACCGGGAAGACGACGTCGACCTCGCCGAGCGCCTTGGGCACCGAGCCGGGCTCGGTGTAGACGACCTCGCGGCTGCCCGGGTCCACGGAGAGGACGACGCTGCCCTCGGTGGACTCGGTGAGCCGGTCCACGTCGGGGACCTTGCGGTCGGTGATGGCCATGCGTTCGGGATCGTCCGCGGTGAGCGCCCAGCGGCCGTCCGTCGTGATGCCGATCGGCAGGACGTCGTACTTCGTCCGGTCGATGGCCTTCATGACGGCGCCGGCCGTGACGACCGAGATGCCGTGTTCGGAGCTGCGGCCGCCGAACACGACAGCCACACGCGGCTTGCGGCGCTGCTGCTCAGGGCTCTCGGGGCGCTCAGGGCTCTGGGGGAGGTTCTCGCTGCTCATATCGCGATGAGCGTACCTGCTGGTAAGGGAGGAGTCAGCGCCGCTCGGCCTTGGCGCTCCGCGACATCAGCTCCTTGACCGCGACGACCGGCGACTTGCCCTCGTGGACGATCGAGACGACGGTCTCCGTGATGGGCATGTCGACCCCGTGCCGACGCGCCAGGTCGAGGACCGATTCGCAGGACTTGACGCCCTCGGCGGTCTGCCTGGTGACGGCGATCGTCTCCTGGAGCGTCATGCCGCGGCCGAGGTTGGTGCCGAAGGTGTGGTTGCGCGAGAGCGGCGAGGAGCAGGTGGCCACCAGGTCGCCCAGGCCCGCGAGTCCGGAGAACGTCAGCGGGTCGGCGCCCATGGCCACGCCCAGCCGGGTGGTCTCGGCGAGACCGCGGGTGATGAGGGAGCCCTTGGTGTTGTCGCCGAGGCCCATGCCGTCGGCGATGCCGACGGCGAGACCGATGACGTTCTTCACGGCGCCGCCCAGCTCGCAGCCGACGACGTCGGTGTTGGTGTAGGGCCGGAAGTACGGGGTGTGGCAGGCGGCCTGGAGGCGCTGGGCGACGGACTCGTCGACGCAGGCGACGACGGCGGCGGCGGGGCGGCGCTCGGCGATCTCCTTGGCGAGGTTGGGTCCGGAGACGACGGCGATGCGGTCGGCGCTCACCTTGGTGACGTCCGCGATGACCTCGCTCATCAGCTCGGCGGTGCCCAGCTCGACGCCCTTCATCAGGGAGACCAGGACGGTGTCCGGCTCCAGGTGCGGGGCCCAGGCGGCGAGGTTGGCGCGCAGCGTCTGGGAGGGCACGACGAGGAAGGCGAACTCGGCGCCGCGCAGCGCCTCGGCGGCGTCGGTGGTGGCGCGGATCGAGGCGGGGAGCTCGATGCCCGGCAGGTAGTCCGGGTTGGTGTGCGTGGTGTTGACGGCCTCGGCGACCTCGGCGCGGCGTCCCCAGAGGGTGACCTCGCACCCCGCGTCGGCGAGGATCACGGCGAACGCCGTACCCCATGAGCCGGTTCCGAAGACGGCTGCTTTTACGGGGTGCGTCACGTGGATCCCTTTCCCTGCGCCCTGCGCCGTTGTTCAGCGCGGGCTTTGCGGTGATCGTAGAGCTCGGCGGGGGCCTTCTCCCCGCGGACGTCCTCCAGCTCGCGGGTGATCGCGGCCATGATGACCTCGGTCGCCTGGCGCAGGACGTCAGGCGTCGGCTCGACATCGTAGAAGCGGCTGAGGTCGACGGGCGGGCCTGCCTGGACCGTCAGCGTCTTGCGCGGGAACAGCCGGAGCTTGTTCTCCTTGGCGTACGGCGGCATCGCGAGGTTGGCGCCCCACTGGGCGACCGGGATGACGGGGGCCTTGGTCATCAGGGCGACCCGGGCGGCGCCGGTCTTGCCGGCCATCGGCCACATGTCGGGGTCGCGGGTGAGGGTGCCCTCGGGGTAGAAGGCGACGCACTCGCCGCGCTCGATGGCGTCGACGGCGGCCCGGAAGGCGTCCAGGGCGTTGGTCGTCTCGCGGTAGACGGGGATCTGGCCGGTGCCGCGCAGCATCATCCCGACGAACGGCGTACGGAAGAGGCCGGCCTTGGCCAGGAGCCGGGGCACGCGTCCGGTGTTGTACTGGAAGTGACTGTAGGAGAGCGGGTCCAGGTAGGAGTTGTGATTGACGGCGGTGATGAATCCGCCGTCGGCCGGAATGTGTTCCGTCCCCCGCCAGTCGCGCTTGAACAGAACCACCAGTGGCGGCTTGGCGATAACCGCCGCCAGGCGGTACCAGAAGCCGATTCTGCGGCGGGACACTCGGACACCTTCCTCTAAGGACGTCATCGGAACTTTCGACCTGTTGCCGGCTACCGACGGTCAAGTCTCGCCCCAGGCCCCTCCTCTGTCGAGAACACCGTACGCCTCGCCCTCGGGGCCGGGCCTCCGGGTTGTCGTACCGGCAGGCGAGAATAGGTCCTCATGGTCACGGAGGGGGAGATCGCCACGAACACCGATCCGGCGGGGCTCTGGTCCCTGGTCGTTCCGCTGAAGCCGCTCGCGCGGGCCAAGAGCCGCCTGGGGCGGGCCGCGGGCGAGCTCGCCCGGCCGCGCCTGGCTCTGGCCTTCGCCCAGGACACGGTGGCGGCGGCGCTCTCCTGTTCCCGGGTGCGGGATGTGGTGGTCGTCACGGACGATACGGCGGCCGGGGCGGCCCTTTCGGCACTCGGCGCCCGGATCGTGCCGGACGTCCCGGCGGCCGGGCTCAACGCCGCGCTGGCGTACGGGGCGCTCTCGGTGCGGGCCCTCGCGCCCGACGTCCCGGTGGCCGCTCTCAACGCGGATCTGCCGGCCCTGCGCGCCGGAGAATTGGCTCGGGTGCTTGATTTTGCCTCCGCTTTTCCCCGGGCATTTCTCCGGGACGCGGCGGGAATCGGAACGACATTTCTGTCCTGTGCCGGGGGTACGGAATTGCGCCCCGTTTTCGGTGGCCCCTCCGCCGCCCGGCATCTGGCTTCGGGCGCGGTGGAAATAACACTGCCCGGGGTCGACTCGGTGCGCCGGGACGTGGATACGGGCGAGGACCTGGCGGTGGCCGTGAGCCTCGGAGTGGGCCCGTACACGGAGAGTCTGACGGCCGCGCCGGCCCTGGCTCCGGACCGATAGGCTGCCGCCCATGCAGGCGACCTCGTACACGTACGACCCCGAGACCCGGACCGGCAGCGTGCTGCTGGACGACGGCACCCCGGTGGGGTTCGACGCCCCGGCCTTCGACGCGGGCGGTCTGCTGTTGCTGCGTCCGGGGCAGCGGGTGCGGATCGAGGGCGAGGGCGAAGGCGCCGCCCTGCGGATCACGCTGGTGACGCTGCAGACGTTCTAGACCGTACGGGGGGTGAAGTGCTCCCGGCAGGTCTCCCGGACAGCCCGCGGGCCGGGCTCCCCCGGAGGGGAGCCCGGCCCGGCGCGTTTCCTCGAAGCGAGCGGTTACCCGGTCTCACTTCTTGCGTGCGGTGGCCTTCTTGGCCGTGGTGGTGCGCGCCGTGGTCTTCTTCGCGGGCGCCTTCTTCGCCGTGGCCTTCTTGGCGGGCGCGGTCTTCTTGGCGGTCGCGGTGGCCTTCTTCGCCGGGGACGCCTTCTTCGCGGCCGGCGTGGCCTTCTTCGCCGTGGCGGTCGCCTTCTTGGCGGCGGCCTTCTTGGCGGTGGCGGTGGTCTTCTTCGCCGGTGCCACGGCCTTCGTGGCGGTGGCCTTCTTCGCCGTGGCCTTCTTGGCGGCCGACTTCTTGGCGGCGGCGGCCTTGACCGTCGTACGGGCGGCGGAAGATCCGCCCGAGAGGCTGCCCTTGGGGGCCTTCTTCACGGCCACGTCGTTCTTGGGGAGCTTCTTGGAGCCGCTCACCAGGTCCTTGAACCCCTGACCCGCGCGGAAGCGGGGCACCGAGGTCTTCTTGACCCGGACGCGCTCACCCGTCTGCGGGTTGCGGGCGTACCGGGCGGGGCGGTCGACCTTCTCGAACGAGCCGAAGCCGGTGACCGAGACACGGTCCCCGGCGACAACGGCACGGACGATCGCGTCGAGTACCGCATCGACGGCGTCTGCGGCCTGCTGGCGGCCGCCGACCTTGTCGGCAATCGCTTCTACGAGCTGCGCCTTGTTCACGTCTTCCCCTTCGGAGACATTGCCGGAACGAAAGTGTTCAGGCTTTTTCGCACGTTAGGCAGATATATACCGCAAATCAAACACGAAACGGGCTAATCACCCTAGTGCCGCAACGAAGTCGACCGATGCGCAGTTCCACGTGTCAGTCACCTTCGGGGAATCGGCCCTCATCGAGGTCCTTCATCAACCGGTCCAGACGCCTTGCCGCGTCCGGGAGATCGTGCTTCGCCGCGGCCGTGACGACCAGCAGCTTCCGGGAGAGCGCCATCCGTACGCCCTCCGGGACTTGCAGTGCACGCACCTTCGCGTGCGCTTCCTTCAATCGGTCGGCGACTTGGCCATAGAGCTTGAGTTGGCTGTCGCGTTCCATGCACCGATTGTGCCATCTGGGGCGAGTTGTCGCCCGAGGGGGGCTCAACAAGCGACTGCGCCCCCTGCCTGGAGGCAGGGGGCGCAGTCATGGAAAAGCGCTGCTCAGGCGTCAATTGTACGCGGTTTGTGGGTCGGCCTGGCCGCCTCGTAAGCCGCGATGTCCGCTTCGTTCTGAAGGGTGAGGCTGATGTCGTCGAGGCCGTTGAGCAGGCGCCAGCGGGCGTTCTCGTCCAGCTCGAAGCCGGCGGTGATGCCCTCGGCACGGACCTGGCGGGTCTCCAGGTCGACGGTGATCTCGGCGGTCGGGTCGGCCTCGGTCAGCTCCCAGAGGGCGTCGACGGTCTTCTGGTCCAGGACCACGGTCAGCAGGCCGTTCTTCAGCGAGTTGCCCCGGAAGATGTCGGCGAAGCGGGCGGAGATGACGGTCTTGAAGCCGTAGTTCTGCAGGGCCCAGACCGCGTGTTCGCGCGAGGAGCCGGTACCGAAGTCGGGGCCGGCCACCAGGACCGAGGCACCCTGGCGCTCCGGGCGGTTGAGGACGAAGTCCGGGTCCTTGCGCCAGGCTTCGAAGAGGCCGTCCTCGAACCCGTCGCGGGTGACCTTCTTCAACCAGTGGGCGGGGATGATCTGGTCGGTGTCGACGTTGCTGCGACGCAGCGGGACGGCCCGGCCGGTGTGGGTGGTGAAGGCTTCCATGGCTATGCGACTCCGGCGGGGGTACGGGTGTCGGACAGGTCGGCGGGCGAGGCCAGATGGCCCAGTACGGCGGTGGCGGCGGCGACCTGGGGCGAGACCAGGTGAGTGCGGCCGCCCTTGCCCTGCCGTCCCTCGAAGTTGCGGTTCGAGGTGGAGGCGGAGCGCTCGCCGGGGGCGAGCTGGTCGGGGTTCATACCGAGGCACATCGAGCAACCCGCGTGCCGCCATTCGGCGCCGGCCCCGGTGAAGACCTTGTCCAGGCCCTCGGAGACGGCCTGCAGCGCGACCCGGACCGAGCCCGGGACGACCAGCATCCGCACACCGTCGGCGACTTTGCGGCCCTCCAGGATGGCGGCGGCGTTGCGCAGGTCCTCGATGCGGCCGTTGGTGCACGAACCTACGAAGACGGTGTCCACACCGATCTCGCGCAGCGGCTGCCCGGCGGTCAACCCCATGTACTCCAGGGCCTTTTCGGCGGCGTGGCGCTCCGAGGCGTCCTCGTACGAAGCAGGGTCGGGGACGTGCGCGGAGAGCGGCGCGCCCTGGCCCGGGTTGGTGCCCCAGGTGACGAACGGGGCCAGCTCGGTGGCGTCGATGACGACCTCGGCGTCGAAGACCGCGTCGTCGTCCGAGCGCAGCGTCTTCCAGTACGCGACGGCGGCGTCCCACTCCTCGCCCTTGGGGGCGGCGTCGCGGCCTTCCAGGTAGGCGAAGGTGGTCTCGTCCGGGGCGATCATGCCCGCGCGGGCGCCGGCCTCGATCGACATGTTGCAGATGGTCATCCGGGCCTCCATCGAGAGCTTCTCGATGGCGGAGCCGCGGTATTCCAGGATGTAGCCCTGGCCGCCGCCGGTCCCGATCCGGGTGATGATCGCGAGGATCAGGTCCTTGGCGGTGACGTCCTCGGGCAGTTGGCCGTCGATGGTGATGGCCATGGTCCTGGGACGGGCCAGCGGCAGCGTCTGGGTGGCCAGGACGTGCTCCACCTGGCTGGTGCCGATACCGAAGGCCAGCGCGCCGAACGCCCCGTGCGTGGAGGTGTGGGAGTCGCCGCAGACCACGGTGGTGCCGGGCTGGGTCAGGCCGAGCTGCGGGCCGACCACGTGCACGACGCCCTGCTCGACATCGCCCAGCGGGTGCAGCCGGACGCCGAACTCCGCGCAGTTCTTGCGCAGGGTCTCCAACTGGGCGCGGGAGACCGGGTCGGCGATCGGCTTGTCGATGTCGAGGGTCGGGGTGTTGTGGTCCTCGGTGGCGATGGTGAGGTCGAGGCGTCGCACCGGACGTCCGGCCTGACGCAGACCGTCGAAGGCCTGCGGGCTGGTCACCTCGTGCAGCAGGTGCAGATCGATGAAGAGAAGGTCGGGCTCGCCCTCCGCGCGCCGGACGACATGGTCGTCCCAGACCTTTTCCGCGAGTGTCCTACCCATCGCTTTCCCTCCGGCCGGCGTCTTCGCCGGCCCAACTAGAGATTCGGTGCGCCGCCGTCCGGATCCCCTGCGGGGCGGTGGCCACGGGCCGTTGTGCGGCCGCCCCTACAGGTTCGCAACTTCCGCCGAAAATTGAACTTGCGTTTCACAGAGTGAGACGGGAGTATCGTCGTATGGACAACTCTAGCGGCGTCGGCGTTCTCGACAAGGCAGCTCTGGTATTGAGCGCCCTGGAGTCCGGTCCGGCCACCCTCGCCGGGCTGGTCGCGGCGACCGGGCTCGCACGGCCCACGGCCCACCGTCTGGCCGTGGCACTGGAACACCACCGGATGGTGGCGAGGGATATGCAGGGCCGGTTCATCCTCGGCCCCCGGCTGTCGGAACTGGCCGCTGCGGCGGGCGAGGACCGCCTGCTGGCCACGGCCGGACCGGTACTCACCCACCTGCGCGACATCACCGGTGAGAGCGCCCAGCTCTACCGCCGGCAGGGCGACATGCGCATCTGCGTGGCGGCGGCGGAGCGGCTGTCCGGACTCCGGGACACGGTGCCGGTCGGCTCCACGCTCACCATGAAGGCCGGCTCCTCGGCCCAGATCCTGATGGCCTGGGAGGAGCCGGAGCGCCTGCACCGCGGCCTCCAGGGGGCCAGGTTCACGGCGACGGCGCTCTCCGGCGTACGGCGGCGGGGCTGGGCCCAGTCGATCGGCGAGCGGGAGCCGGGCGTCGCCTCCGTCTCGGCCCCGGTGCGCGGACCGTCGAACCGGGTGGTCGCCGCCGTCTCGGTCTCCGGACCGATCGAGCGGCTGACCCGTCACCCGGGCCGGATGCACGCCCAGGCCGTCATCGACTCGGCGGCACGGCTGAGCGAGGCCCTGCGCCGCACGGGCTGACCCCACGCCCGTACGAACTTCTCTCCCCCTCTTCCGGAAGGCCGCCCCAGCGCCGTGGCGGCCCTTTTTCTTTCCTGCGGCCAACAGCGTTGTGACGTCGGCGACTTGGCCTGGGGTGCCGCGACCCGGGCAAGCGAAAAGGCCCCTCACCGAAGTGAAGGGCCTTCCCGTACCGCTCTGTTGTACCCCCGACCGGATTCGAACCGGCGCTACTGCCGTGAGAGGGCAGCGTGCTAGGCCGCTACACAACGGGGGCGTGGTTACTGCTGACTTGCGCTGGGCTACCAGGACTCGAACCTAGAATGACGGTACCAGAAACCGTAGTGTTGCCAATTACACCATAGCCCATGGTGTGACAAGTACCCCCGACCGGATTCGAACCGGCGCTACTGCCGTGAGAGGGCAGCGTGCTAGGCCGCTACACAACGGGGGCCCTAGCGATCCTGCATCAAGAACGTGGGTGCGACCCAGATGTTCTCGCGGGAAGGATCTGTACCCCCGACCGGATTCGAACCGGCGCTACTGCCGTGAGAGGGCAGCGTGCTAGGCCGCTACACAACGGGGGCTTGTCCTGCTGGTCTTACATGTACTGCGCTGGGCTACCAGGACTCGAACCTAGAATGACGGTACCAGAAACCGTAGTGTTGCCAATTACACCATAGCCCACTGAAATGCAACCCCTGGTGAGGGCTTCACTTCTGTCTGCGCTTCCCGGCCGGATCTTCCGTCCCGCTCGGGCGGCGCAGAAAGAACATTACCCGAAGGTGTCCGGCGCTCCAAAACGGGTTTGGCCGGACAGCAGGGCGGGGAGCTGGTCGAGCCCGGTGATCGTCACGAGATCCGGCCTCCCGCCCCTCCCCCGCCGGTCGAGCCAGATGCCGGTCAGCCCGGCGGCGACGGCCCCGCGCGCGTCGATGTCCGGCTCGTCACCGACGTACGCCACCTCGTGCGGGTCCAGGGCGAGCTCCTCGCAGGCCGCGTGGAAGGCGCCGGCCTCGGGCTTGGAGACGCCCAGCTCCACCGCGCAGACCATCGCCTCGAACCGGTCCCGGATGCCGAGCGCGGTGAGCTTGCGGTGCTGGTGGTCGGTGCTGGAGTTGGAGAGGATCGCGTGCCGGTAGTCGGGCACCAGCCGGTCCAGGACCGGGAGCACGTCCGGGAAGAGCGTCCAGGCGGCCTCGTAGTGGGACAGGTGCCCGGCGAACCAGGCGTCGGCCTCGGCGTCCTCCATGGCCCGTGAGAGGAACTCCCGCACCCGGTCCCGGCGCTGTCCGTGGAAGTCCGTCTCCCCGGCGGCGACGCGCGCCCAGTGCCGGACGGTGATCGCCTTCCAGGCGTCGAGGGCCTCGTCGACCGACGCGTACGCCTCGGGCAGGCCCTCGCCCTCCAGGTGGAGCCGCATCCCGGTGCGGTCGGCGCCCGCGTAGTCGAAGATCGTGTCGTCGATGTCCCAGAGCACGGCGCGGATCGGCATGTACGTCACGTTAGCCGTCTGCGGGCGCCCGCGCCGGGGCAAAGGCCTAGGAGGGCCGCAGCCGGTCGGCTGCGGCCCTCCTAGGAGGTGACTTGACTACTTACGCCACTGACGCGGTCAGCTTGGCCAGCGCCGCGTCGATGCGGGCCAGGCTCTTCTCCCGGCCCAGGATCTCCAGGGACTCGAAGAGCGGCAGGCCGACCGTGCGGCCGGTCACGGCGACGCGGACCGGGGCCTGGGCCTTGCCGAGCTTGAGGCCGTGGGCCTCGCCGGCGGTGAGGACGGCGTTCTTGAGCGACTCCGGGTCGCTCCAGACCGCCGCATCCAGGTTGGTGCGGGCCGTGGTCAGGAGCGCGACCGGGTCGCCCTTCATCGCCTTGGTCCAGGACGCCTCGTCCTCCACCGGCTCGTCGAGGAAGAGGAAGTCGACGTTGTCGGTGATGTCGGAGAGCACCGTGACCCGGGTCTGGGCGTACGGCGCGATCCGCGTCCACTTCTCCGCGTCGAAGGCCTCCGGGGCCCAGGGCGCGAACGGGGCCTTCAGCCAGGGGCCGCAGGCCTCGGTGAAGTCCTTCACGTCCAGCATGCGGATGTGCTCGGCGTTGATGTGCTCGGCCTTCTTGAGGTCGAAGCGGGCCGGGTTGGCGTTGACGTCCTTGATGTCGAACGCCGCGATCAGCTCGTCCACCGAGAAGATGTCGCGGTCCTCGGCGATCGACCAGCCGAGCAGGGAGAGGTAGTTCAGCAGGCCCTCGGGGAGGAAGCCGCGCTCCCGGTAGAGGTTGAGGGAGGCCTGCGGGTCGCGCTTGGAGAGCTTCTTGTTGCCCTCGCCCATGACGTACGGCAGGTGGCCGAAGGCGGGGGTGTCCTTGGCGATGCCCAGCTCGATGAGCGCCCGGTACAGGGCGATCTGGCGCGGGGTGGAGGAGAGCAGGTCCTCGCCGCGCAGGACGTGGGTGATCTCCATCAGGGCGTCGTCGACCGGGTTGACCAGCGTGTAGAGGGGGGCGCCGTTGGCGCGGACGATGCCGTAGTCCGGGACGTTCTCCGGCTGGACGGTGATGTCGCCGCGGACCAGGTCGGTGAAGGTGATGGCCTCGTCGGGCATCCGGAAGCGGACGATCGAGGTGCGGCCCTCGGCCTCGTACGCCGCCTTCTGCTCGGCGGTGAGGTCGCGGCAGTGGCCGTCGTAGCCGGAGGGCTTGCCTGCGGCGCGGGCGGCGTCGCGGCGGGTGTCCAGCTCCTCGGTGGTGCAGTAGCAGGGGTACGCGTATCCGGCGGCGAGCAGCTTCTCGGCGACGTCCTTGTACAGGTCCATCCGCTGCGACTGGCGGTAGGGGGCGTGCGGGCCGCCGATCTCGGGGCCCTCGTCCCAGTCCAGGCCGAGCCAGCGCATCGAGTCGAGCAACTGCTGGTACGACTCCTCGGAGTCGCGCGCGGCGTCGGTGTCCTCGATCCGGAAGACCAGGGTGCCCTGGTGGTGCCGGGCGAAGGCCCAGTTGAACAGGGCCGTGCGGACCAGGCCCACGTGCGGGTTGCCGGTCGGGGAGGGACAGAAACGGACGCGTACAGATGCGTTAGCCACGCTTGATCACCTTGTTGGTGAGAGTGCCGATGCCTTCGATGGTGACGGCGACCTCGTCGCCGACGTGCAGGGGTCCGACCCCTGCGGGGGTGCCCGTGAGGATGACGTCGCCCGGGAGGAGGGTCATGGCCTCCGTGATGTGGACGATCAGGTCCTCGATCGAGCGGACCATGTCGCTCGTGCGGCCGAGCTGCCGCTGCTCGCCGTTGACCGTCGCCTGGATGGTGAGGTCGTGGGGGTCCACGTCGGTCTCCACCCAGGGGCCCAGCGGGCAGGAGGTGTCGAAGCCCTTGGCGCGGGCCCACTGCTTCTCGCGTGCCTGCACGTCGCGGGCGGTGACGTCGTTGGCGCAGGTGTAGCCGAGGATGACGTCCTTCACGCGCTCGCGGGGGACCTCGCGGCACATGCGGCCGATGACCACGGCCAGCTCGGCCTCGTGGTGGAGGTCGCTGGAGAAGGAGGGGTACTCGATCGCGTCGCCGGAGCCGATCACCGAGGTGGTGGGCTTGAAGAAGGTGATCGGCGCGTCGGGGACCTCGTGGCCGAGCTCGGCGGCGTGCTCCGCGTAGTTGCGGCCGATCGCCACGACCTTGTTGGGGAGCACGGGGGGCAGCAGCCGGACCTTGTTCAGCGGGACCTTGGTGCCCGAGAGCTCGAAGTCGGCGTACGGGATGCCCTTGATGATGTCGAGGACGAGGTCACCGGATTCCACGGTGCCCTGTCCCTCGACGGCGCCGAAGGCGACATTGCCGTCGATGGAGAACCTGGCGATGCGCACGGGATGCTGTCGCCCCTCACTTGCTGGCTGGCTGAAGACTGACGCTCCAGGCTAACGCGGTGAGGGGGCACAGCCTCGCCCATCGCGGGGGCGCTACAGAGCGGCCGCGACCGGGGCTTCCATGAGGATGGTGCGGCGGGGGTTGGCCGTGACGGTCGGCAGGTCGGCGGCGTGCTCCGGCAGGAAGGGCGTCTGCAGCGCCTCGGCGTCCTTGAGGTGCGCCAGCGTGGTGCGCCGGGGGTTGGCAATGTTGCGGATCGTCGTCGTCTTCATCTGCCGTCAGGACCTTGTCGGTAGGGGCGCCGCCTCGGCGGTGCCTGCTTGTCGGATGCGCCATCCCTGTAAAGCGTCAGGCTAAACATCCGATTCCCCGCCGGAGCCGGGATGAGGCGACGATCATCATGTGAGTTTGCTCACGAAGTAAGAGGCAATTGGCCCATTACGGACAGGGAATCGGGGTTCCGAAAACGGACATTACCTTCCTGAATCCATCATTCCGCTCCTGATCATCGCGACTGGGACACCCCCCACCCCTCAGCGACTCATCCCCGATAGTCCGTTTTACCCACGAACAGTCTGCACTGCTTGTTACTCGTTCATCACAACGTGTCACCCAGGTCACAGCCCGGTACACGGCCCTTGTTGGAGATCCTGCACTGTGCTGGAATTCCACGCACCGCCGCGGGTTTCAGACCGGCGCACCGGGGCGCAACGCAGCGCCGAGCGGCGGCGGGAGGGGGAAGTACGCCGGTCACTCAACGACCACCATGGGGCGCGTCCAGCGCCCCACGACGCCGACACCGTTCTGTCCTTATCCGGACGGAACGCCTGGTCCAGAGGTTGCGACGCTAGTGCAGGGACGTTTCAAGAGGGATGGCAGCGCTCCGGCGGAACAGGAGCCGCGCGGCGGGACCGACCGCGGTTCCTCGCCCCAGCACGCCCAGAACCCCGGGCCGGCCGCTGCCGGCGACAACAGCGACCGTGCCCAGCGCCCGGGCTCCGCACCGAGCGGTGGAGCCGAGCCGAGCACGCCTCCCGCTTCCCGCGGTCCGGTCGACACGGGGTCGCGAATAGCGCTCCGTAACTGGCGCATCAGTACGCGACTGGTCTCCCTCCTCGCCCTCCCCGTGGTCGCAGCGACCAGCCTGGGCGGTCTGCGGATCAACGAGTCCATGACGGACATGCAGCAGCTGGAACACATGCAGTTGCTCACCCAGATGACCAAGCAGGCGACCTCGCTCGCGCAGGCCCTCCAGGTGGAACGCGACCAGTCCGCCGGTCCGCTCTCCAACGGCTCCAAGGCGACCGACTACAAGGTCTCCCAGCCCCGGGAGAAGACCGACCGGGCCAAGGACTCGTTCCTGGACGCGACCAACGAGATCGGCGACTTCGAGAACGACGACGCGCTGGAGAGCATCCACGCGAGCGTCGCCCAGATCGCCTCCCAGCTCGGCGACATCCGGTCGATCCGCAAGTCGGCGTACGAGGAAGGCGCGCCGTCCCTCAACACCATCGACCAGTACAGCCAGCTGATCACCTCGCTGCTCAGCCTGTCCCAGGACATGGCCCAGGCGACCAGCAACCCGGACATGATCAAGCGCACCCGTGCGCTGGCGGCGTTCTCCTCCGCCAAGGAGTACGCCTCGATCCAGCGCGCGGTCATCGCGGCGGCGCTGCCCGGCGGCTCGGTCAAGGAACCGCACCTCAACGAGAACGACAAGCAGTTCGGCTCCAACGCCCTCGACAAGGAAACCCGCGCGATCAGCTCGTTCAAGTCGATCTACGGGTCGACAGGCGAGAGCGCGGTGGACCTGATGGCTCCGCTGGACAACGGGAACAACCCCGAGATCAACGCGGCGAACATGTACGCCAAGCACATCCTCGACACCCCGAACGGGATCGACGGGGCGAAGGTGCGCTCGTACATGGACTGGTACGACCAGTCGTCCACCAAGATCGACGCGATGAAGACGATCGAGACCACCCTCCTCAGCGACATGGAGGCCAAGGCGCGCGAGCTGCGCGAGGCCTCCCAGCGTGAGGCGATCATCAACGGTGCGGTCATCCTCCTCGTCCTCGGTGTCTCGCTGGTCGGCGCCTTCGTGGTGGCCCGGTCCATGATCCGCTCGCTGCGGCGCCTCCAGGACACCGCCACCCGGGTCGCCCAGGACCGGCTGCCCGAGCTCGTCAAGCAGCTCTCCGAGACCGACCCGCAGGACGTCGACACCTCCGTCGAGTCGGTCGGTGTCCACTCCCGGGACGAGATCGGCCAGGTGGCCGCGGCCTTCGACGACGTGCACCGCGAGGCCGTCCGCCTCGCCGCCGAGCAGGCCCTCCTGCGAGGCAACGTCAACGCGATGTTCACCAACCTCTCGCGCCGTTCGCAGGGCCTCATCCAGCGCCAGCTCTCGCTCATCTCCGAGCTGGAGTCGCGCGAGGCCGACCCGGACCAGCTCTCCTCGCTCTTCAAGCTCGACCACCTCGCGACCCGTATGCGCCGTAACGGTGAGAACCTCCTCGTCCTCGCGGGTGAGGAGCCGGGCCGCCGGTGGACCCGCCCCGTCCCGCTGGTCGACGTGCTCCGTGCCGCCGCCTCCGAGGTGGAGCAGTACGAGCGCATCGAGCTCTCCGCGGTGCCCGCCACTGAGGTCGCCGGCCGCGTCGTCAACGACCTCGTGCACCTCCTCGCCGAGCTGCTGGAGAACGCCACGTCGTTCTCCTCGCCGCAGACGAAGGTCCGGGTCACCGGTCACGCACTGCCCGACGGCCGGGTGCTCGTCGAGATCCACGACACCGGTATCGGCCTCTCGCCCGAGGACCTCGCCGCGATCAACGAGCGGCTGGCGCAGCCGCCCACCGTGGACGTCTCGGTCTCCCGCCGCATGGGTCTGTTCGTGGTCGGCCGGCTGTCGCTGCGTCACGGCATCCGGATCCAGCTCCGCCCCTCCGACTCCGGCGGCACGACCGCGCTGGTCATGCTGCCCGTCGATGTCGCCCACGGCGGCAAGCAGCCCCCGTCCAAGCAGGGCTCCGGCCAGCAGAACGGCTCCGCCCCCGGCGGCCTGCTCGCCGGCAACGGCAACGGTGCGGGCTCCGGCCAGCGTCCCGGGATCGGCGGCGGTCCGGGCGGACCGGGTGCCAAGAGCCTCGGCTCGGGCCCCGGCGCCCAGCGCGGCCAGGTCGGTGCGGGCTCCGGTCCGCGCGCCGCCCTCCCCGCGCGGGACAATGGCCCCGGCGGCCGCCCGCAGGGCCAGGGCCAGGGCAACGGGCCCCAGGGCAACGGCCAGCAGAGCCCCGGCAACCCGAACCAGCCCTTCCCGGGCCAGGAGCCGCAGCGCCAGGGCGGTGGCGGCCTCTCCGGCGCCTTCGGCAACGGCGCCCGGCTCGGCGCGCGCGGTCAGGGCGACGCTCCCGGACGTACGGAGCCGGGTCAGCCCAACCTGTTCGGTCACGGCGCTCCGGCCGCCCCCGGCCAGAACGGCCGCTCCAACGCGTTCGCCCCGCAGAACCAGCAGAATCAGCCGGGCCAGCAGGGCCCGGGCCAGCCCGGACAGCACCAGGGTCAGCAGGGCCGACCCCAGCCGCAGCCCCAGCAGGCCCGCCACGAGCAGAACGGCCCCGGCGGCCCAGGCGGCTTCCAGCAGCCTGGCGGCCCCGGCCGTCAGCTCCCGCCGACCGGCGGTCCCCGGGCCGAGCTGCCCGGCGGCAGCCCGCAGCAGCGCCCCCAGGCCGCCAACTGGGGCGCCGACGCCCCGCGCGGCCACGAGGAGCACGACGCGACCGGGCAGTTCGCCCGGCCGACGGGCCCCGGCCAGGACCAGGCGTTCGCTCCGCTGAACCAGGACCCGGGCGCGACCTCGCAGTTCGCCCGGCCGGACTTCAACGCGCCGCTCCAGCAGAACCAGCACCAGGCCTACGGCCAGCAGGCCCAGGACCCGGCGGCCACCGCGCAGTTCGCGCGGCCCGACTTCAACGCGCCGCTCCAGCAGAACCAGCACCAGGGCCTGCCCGCGCCGCGTCAGCGCGGCCCGGAGGGCAACGGCTTCGGCGCCCCGCGTCCGTCGGCGTCCCCGGCGGGCGAGCCCCCGTACCGTCCGGCGCTCCCCCAGCAGCCGGAGGCCCTGCCGCCGGCCGGTCCCGGGGACGGGCGTACGCCGCTGTACGACACCCTGGAGACCAACTGGTTCCACGGCCCGGGCCAGGGCGGCCAGCAGGGCGCCGAGCCGCAGGCGCCGGCCGCTCCCGAGCCCACCGGCGTACCCGTTCCGTCCATGCCGCAGCGTGGTGCGGCCGAGGCTCCGGTGACCAGCTCGTGGCGGGCCTCGCCCAACGACGAACTCGTACGCCAGGCCGAGCGGGTCAAGAAGCCGGCCGCCGGCGGGGTCACCACTTCCGGGCTGCCTCGCCGGGTTCCCCGCGCCAATTTGGTTCCGGGGACCGCTCAGCAGCAGAATCACCAGTCCGGACCTCAGGTTTCGCGTGCGCCCGATGACGTACGCGGTCGTCTGACCAATCTCCGCCGGGGCATCCAGCAGGGACGGCAGGCCAACAACGGCCCGTCGACCGGCAGTATCCATCTCGGCCCCACTCACCAGCAGGAGCGTTAGTTGAGCCCCATGAGTCAGGCCGCGCAGAATCTGAACTGGCTGATCACCAACTTCGTGGACAACACCCCAGGGGTGTCGCACACGGTGGTGGTCTCCGCGGATGGCCTGCTGCTGGCGATGTCCGAAGGTTTCCCGCGCGACCGCGCCGACCAGCTCGCGGCCGTGGCCTCCGGGCTGACGTCGCTGACCGCCGGCGCCTCGCGGATCTTCGAGGGCGGCGCCGTCAGCCAGACCGTCGTGGAGATGGAGCGGGGATTCCTCTTCCTCATGTCCATCTCCGACGGGTCCTCACTCGCCGTTCTCGCCCACCCGGACGCCGACATCGGTCTGGTCGGTTACGAGATGGCCCTCCTGGTCGACCGTGCGGGCACCGTCCTCACGCCCGACCTCCGCGCCGAACTCCAGGGCAGTCTGCTCCACTAGGCGGCCGTCCTGCGGATTCACGACACGATCCCCCCAGGTAATGCCCACAACCCTCACCCGCCAGGCCGCCTTAGTCCCCTCACCGGCCCCTTGCAGACGGCAAGCCGAGAACCTGCTGTCACGCCCGGAGGATTCATGACCCCGCCACCCGCCTCACCCGATCCGTACGGCGCACTGCACCACGCGTCGTACGACGAGGGAGGCGACCAGCCGCTGGTTCGTCCTTACGCCATGACCGGTGGCCGGACCCGGCCGCGTTACCAGCTCGCGATAGAGGCACTGGTCAGCACGACCGCGGACCCGGCGCATCTGGGGACGCTGCTCCCCGAGCACCAGCGGATCTGCCACCTGTGCCGTGAGGTCAAGTCGGTGGCCGAGGTCTCCGCGCTGCTGTCGATGCCGCTCGGCGTCGCCCGCATCCTCGTAGCGGACCTGGCGGAAGCCGGCATGGTGGCCATCCACCAGCCGGGCAACGGAGAGGCCGGCGGCGCGCCGGATGTGACACTGCTCGAAAGGGTGCTCAGTGGACTTCGCAAGCTCTAGCGGCGGTACGGCCCGCTCCACTACCTCCGCGAAGATCGTGGTGGCGGGCGGTTTCGGCGTGGGCAAGACCACGTTCGTCGGTGCGGTGTCGGAGATCAACCCGCTGCGTACCGAGGCCGTGATGACGTCCGCGTCCGCGGGCATCGACGACCTGACCCACACCGGGGACAAGACGACGACCACCGTCGCCATGGACTTCGGCCGCATCACGCTCGACCAGGACCTGATCCTGTACCTGTTCGGTACGCCGGGCCAGGACCGTTTCTGGTTCATGTGGGACGACCTGGTCCGCGGCGCCATCGGCGCCGTCGTCCTCGTCGACACCCGCCGCCTCGCCGACTGCTTCCCCGCAGTCGACTACTTCGAGAACAGCGGCCTCCCCTTCGTCATCGCCCTCAACGGCTTCGACGGACACCAGCCCTACACCCCCGACGAGGTCCGCGAAGCGCTCCAGATCGGGCCGGACGCGCCCATCATCACGACGGACGCGCGGCACCGTGCGGATGCCAAGAGCGGCCTGATCACGCTGGTCGAGCACGCGCTGATGGCACGTCTCAAGTAGTCCTGACAAGTAGGCGTAAGTCGTTTTCGGCATACGGAAGTTGTTGTAGTCACGCGGGGGCGGCCTGTGTCGTTTGACACGGTCCGCCCCCGCGTTCATAACATTTCGACAGAGAATTGGCTCCGCGCCACCACCCGACGCATCCATCCGGTGCCACTGCGCTCACATGAGCCCCGCCTTTTGACGGGGCTCGCTCTTTATGCCCGTTTTATCTGAGGCGTGGGCCACTCGGAATGATCGATTCCGAGTGTTTGGAGGGGGGCCCGCACCCGTGCTGCAATGCGTCGAACTCCCGAGTAGTTACGGCCCTGAACGAATGATCCGGCACAACGTAGGTGCCGACGCCGAGAGGTTGTTGGTCGAGTGAGGCGAAGCAACGAGGGCTCCGCGGTGCAGCCCGAGCGGGGCAACTTCACCCCGCCGTCGCACGCTGCGGCGTCCCCTGCACAGGCGCCCGAGCCGGAGCCGGCCGGTGGCAGCACCAGCCGGTTCTCCCCGCGCAACTGGCGGGTGGCCACCCGGCTGAACGCGATCCTCCTGATCCCGGTCATCATCGGCCTGATCATGGGCGGCTTCCAGGTGAAGGGGTCCATCGACACCTGGAGCGAGGCCCAGGAGGCCGAGAAGATCGCGCGCATCGTCCGCGCCGCCTCGGACTACGGGCAGGCCCTGCTCAACGAGCGCGACCGGACTGCTCAGCCGCTGCTCTCCGGCGACCGGGAGGCCGGCATCGTCGAGGAGACCCGGGCCACCACGGACGAGGCGCGTGCGGCCTTCGACGCCGCGGTGAAGGACATGCCCGCCAAGCCGGGTCTGGAGCGCCGCCTGAAGCTCTTCAAGGTGGATGAGCCGGGGCTCCCCGAGCTGCGCAAGGCCGCCTACTCGCAGGCGCTCGACCCGGTGAAGACCGAAGAGGGCTACACCCAGGTCCAGCACTCGCTGATGCAGTTCGCCAACGAGCTCGGCCTCGGTACCGGCAACGTCACCAGCTACGGCCGTACCGTCTACGCGATCGAGCTGTCCAAGGCTGCAGAATCGCTTCAGCGCTCGATCGGCATGCACCTGCTGGTGCGCCCGAGCAAGAAGTCCGCCGTCTACGACGAGCAGGTCAAGGCCTTCGGCTCGTACAACTACCTGGAGCAGATCGCCCTCGCCGAGTTCAACGCCGGTGGCACCCAGGCCGACGTGGACCGCCTCAAGCAGGTCATGGCGGGCAAGGCCGCCGAGGGCGCCCGGCAGCTCAAGGCCGCCCGCGAGCAGGCCGACGCCGCCGGTCAGCCCTTCGTCGCGCCGCCGAGCATCGACGGTTCGGTCTTCGACGGCATGGTGCAGGAGATCGGCCGGGGCCAGGAGCCCGAGGAGCTGGCGAAGAAGGGCATCACGCCGGAGACCTGGATGGCCGCCGCGACCGCCAAGTTCGAGGGGTACGCGACCGTCGAGAAGGAGCTCGTCGACAAGGCGGTGGACGAGGCCGCGAACATCTCCGCCGACGCCAAGTCCGACGCCATCGTCAACGGTCTGATCGTCGTCATCGCCCTGCTGGCCGCCTTCGTCCTGGCCGGGCTCATGGCCCGCCAGATGAGCCGTGCGATGCGCCAACTGCGTACCGCCGCCTTCTCCATCGCCGAGCAGCGGCTGCCCTCCCTCGTCGACCAGCTCTCCCGCACCGACCCGGGCCGGGTCGACACCCGGGTGCAGCCCATCCCGATCACCACGCAGGACGAGATCGGCGAGGTCGCCCGCGCCTTCGACCAGGTGCACCGCGAGGCCGTCCGGCTCGCCGCCGAGCAGGCCATGCTGCGGGGCAACGTCAACGCGATCTTCACCAACCTCTCGCGCCGCAACCAGTCGCTCATCGAGGGCCAGCTGACCCTCATCACCGACCTGGAGAACAACGAGGCGGACCCGGACCAGTTGGAGAGCCTCTTCAAGCTGGACCACCTGGCCACCCGTATGCGGCGCAACGGCGAGAACCTGCTCGTCCTCTCCGGCGAGGAGCCCGGCCGCCGCTGGGACCAGCCGGTGCCGCTGGTCGACGTGTTGCGGGCCGCCTCCTCCGAGGTGGAGTCGTACGAGCGCATCGAGCTGTCCGGCGTCCCCGAGGCCGAGATCCACGGCCGGGCCGTCACCGACCTCGTGCACCTGCTGGCCGAGCTGCTGGAGAACGCCACCACGTTCTCCTCGCCGCAGACCAAGGTCAGGGTCACCGCGACCCGGCTGCCCGACGGCCGCGTCATGGTCGAGATCCACGACAAGGGCATCGGCCTCACCGCCGAGGACTTCGCCGACATCAACCACAAGCTGGCCAACCCGCCGACGGTGGACGCCGCCGTCTCGCAGCGCATGGGCCTGTTCGTGGTCGGCCGGCTGGCCGACCGGCACGGCATCCGGGTCCAGCTCCGCCCCTCGGGCGAGCAGGCCGGCACGACGTCGCTGGTCATGCTCCCGGACGCGATCACCCACGGTGGCGGTGGCGAGACCGGGCACGGGCAGGACGACTTCACCGTCTCCTCGATCATTCCCGAGCAGCAGAGCGCCTTCGAACCGGCGCCGCAGCACGGCCAGATGCGTACGGCGGCGGAGCTCGGCTTCGACGACTCGCGCTACGAGGTCCCGGCAGACCCGGGCCAGTTGGACCCGGTCAACCGTTCACTGATGCGCGAGGAGCGCCGGGCGGCGCTGGAGGCCCAGACCGGCTCCGGCTCCCCGTTCCCGGACGGCTCCCCGGAGCAGCAGGGCTACGGACAGGAGGGCTACGCGCAGGACCGGTACGCCGGGCAGGACGCGTACAACGGTCAGCAGGGCTACGCGCAGGAGCCCTACGGCCAGGACCAGTACGCCCAGGACCCCGCCCAGCAGCCGCAGCAGGACCCGTACGCCGGCTCCTACGAGCAGCAGGGCTACGGGACCGGGAACGGCTTCCCGCAGCAGCAGGGGCCGAACGGGTCCCAGGCGCAGCCGCAGCAGGGCTACGCGGAAGCGGCATATGCCGCTCCGGAGAACCCGCAGGACCCGTACGCCGCCGACCGGTACGCTGCCCCGACCGACCAGTCCCACCAGGACGACTGGCCTGTTCAGAGCGGTTCGCAGAACACTTTTGAGCCGGTTCGGCAGGCTGAGGCGGAATCTGTTCCGAGCGTTCCCGCACCGTCGCAGGAGCGCGTAGGCTTCGACCGTCCGGGGTCCGCCCCGAACGTCGGCCACGAGCTGACCGAAGCCGGTCTGCCTCGCCGTGGCGGTGCGCAGCACTGGCAGCCGAGCGGCCGCGGCAACGACCAGCCCGCTCCGGCTCCGCAGCGGCAGCCGCAGCAGCAGGAGCGGCAGGCCCCGCAGCCGGACGGGGACGGCACCGATGACTGGCGCTCGACGAATGACGAGCGCTGGGAGCGGGCCGAGAAGCTCCGTGAGCCGAAGGCGGGCGGAATCACCCCCTCCGGTCTCCCCCGGCGCGTGCCCAAGGCCAACCTGGTCGAGGGCACGGCGGAGCAGACCCAGCAGGGCGGCCCACAGGTCTCCCGCGCTCCCGAGGACGTCCGCGGCAGGCTGAGCAAGCTGCGGCGCGGTGTCCAGCGGGGACGCAACGCGGGGTCGGACACCAGTACCACCTACAACCAGGAGCGTTAGTGTGAGCCCGATGAGCCAGGCGGCGCAGAATCTCAACTGGTTGATCACCAACTTCGTGGACAACACCCCCGGGGTGTCGCACACGGTGGTGGTCTCCGCCGACGGACTCCTGCTGGCGATGTCCGAAGGATTCCCGCGCGACCGCGCCGACCAACTGGCGGCCGTGGCCTCCGGTCTGACGTCACTGACGGCGGGCGCCTCGCGGATCTTCGAGGGCGGGGCGGTGAACCAGACCGTGGTGGAGATGGAGCGGGGATTCCTCTTCATCATGTCCATCTCGGACGGTTCGTCACTCGCCGTTCTCGCCCACCCGGATGCCGATATCGGTCTGGTCGGGTACGAAATGGCACTTCTGGTCGACCGCGCGGGCAGTGTCCTGACCCCGGATCTCCGCGCCGAACTTCAGGGAAGTCTTCTTAACTAGTAGACAGACAGTGCGTTTCTCGCCACCGCGCCATAAGGTGCGGTGGCGCGGCCCCACTGGGATCGGCGACCGGCAGTCGGAGGAGGAAACGTGACAGCACCCACAGGCGGACACCCCTACGAGGGTGAACAGAGGGTTCCGGGTGAGCACGGTGACAACCGGTTCGGCTACCCCGCAGGATCCGGCGGCCAGGCCCCGGGGAACGCATATCAGCCATACCAGCAGCCGCAGCAGCAGCACGGCGCCCACGGTGCGCAGGGGTCCGAGTGGCCCCAGCAGCAGCCGGGCTCGCCGTGGCCCCAGCAGCAGCCACAGCAGAGGTACGACGCGCCGCAGCAGCACCAGCAGCGTGTCCAGCCGGTGCAGCAGCGGCGGGCCCCCGAGCCCGCCAAGCCGGCGGCGCACAATCCGCTGGTCCGCCCGTACGCCATGACCGGCGGCCGGACCCGGCCGCGCTACCAGCTCGCCATCGAGGCGCTGGTCAGCACGACGGCCGATCCGTCCCGGCTGCAAGGGCAGTTGCCCGAGCACCAGCGGATCTGCCGGCTCTGCATCGAGATCAAGTCGGTCGCCGAGGTTTCGGCCCTTCTCTCGATCCCCCTCGGCGTTGCCCGGATCCTCGTCGCCGACCTGGCCGAGGCCGGACTCGTCGCTATCCATCAGCCCGGCGGCGACGAGGCCGCCGGCGGCCAGCCAGATGTGACACTGCTCGAAAGGGTGCTCAGTGGACTTCGCAAGCTCTAGCGGCGGAGCGGCCCGCTCCACTACCTCGGCGAAGATCGTGGTGGCAGGGGGCTTCGGCGTGGGTAAGACCACGTTTGTCGGTGCCGTCTCGGAGATCAACCCGCTGCGCACCGAAGCCGTGATGACGTCCGCGTCCGCGGGCATCGACGATCTGACCCACACCGGGGACAAGACCACCACGACGGTGGCCATGGACTTCGGACGTATCACCCTGGACCAGGACCTGATCCTGTACCTGTTCGGTACGCCGGGCCAGGACCGCTTCTGGTTCATGTGGGACGACCTGGTCCGCGGCGCCATCGGCGCCGTCGTCCTCGTCGACACCCGCCGCCTCGCCGACTGCTTCCCCGCCGTCGACTACTTCGAGAACAGCGGCCTCCCCTTCGTCATCGCCCTCAACGGCTTCGACGGACACCAGCCCTACACCCCCGACGAAGTGCGTGAGGCGCTCCAGATCGGGCCGGACACCCCGATCCTGACGACGGACGCCCGGCACCGCGCCGACGCCAAGAGCGCGCTCATCACGCTGGTCGAGCACGCCCTGATGGCGCGCCTGCGCTAGGACGTACCGAAAGGGCCCCGCACTCCTGAGGAGTGCGGGGCCCTTCGCGCATAAGGCGTGCGGCGGGTCAGCCCTGCCAGCTGTGCGGCGCGCGGAAGCCCGGCGTGCGCTCCAGGCGGCGCCAGCCGGCCGTGTCGCGGCCGCGGTGGGCGGGGGCGGACGGCTGGGCGGCGGCGCGGGCCATCAGGACGGCGGTGATGGCCGCCAGCTCCTCGGGGTCGGCGTGCCCCTTCTCGACGCGCAGGACGGACTCGGCGGCAGTGAGGCTCATGTGGGGTGTCTCCGTCTTCTCGGCAGGCTGTCGTGGACCGTGCGGCGGATCGCGCCGCTGCGGGAGGGCGACTACTGCGGGGGGTTGCCGTGCTTGCGGGACGGCAGGTCGGCGTGCTTGTTGCGGAGCATGGCGAGCGAGGCGATGAGCACCTCGCGGGTCTCGGCGGGGTCGATGACGTCGTCGACGAGGCCGCGCTCGGCCGCGTAGTAGGGGTGCATCAGCTCGGCCTTGTACTCCTTGACCATGCGGGTGCGCATGGCCTCGGGGTCCTCGGCGTCCGCGATCTGGCGGCGGAAGATGACGTTGGCGGCACCTTCGGCGCCCATCACCGCGATCTCGTTGGTGGGCCAGGCGTAGGTGAGGTCGGCCCCGATGGACTGGCTGTCCATGACGATGTACGCGCCTCCGTAGGCCTTCCGCAGGATCAGCGAGATCCGGGGCACGGTGGCGTTGCAGTAGGCGTACAGCAGCTTGGCGCCGTGCCGGATGATCCCACCGTGCTCCTGGTCCACGCCGGGCAGGAAGCCGGGGACGTCCAGAAGGGTGATGATCGGGATGTTGAAGGCGTCGCACATCTGGACGAAGCGGGCGGCCTTCTCGGACGCCTCGATGTCCAGCACCCCGGCCAGCGCCTGCGGCTGGTTGGCGACGATGCCGACGACCTGGCCGTCCAGGCGGGCCAGCGCGCAGATGATGTTGCGAGCCCAGCGCTCGTGGATCTCCAGGTAGTCGCCGTCGTCGACGAGCTCCTCGATCACCTGGTGCATGTCGTACGGGCGGTTGCCGTCGGCCGGGACCAGGTCCAGCAGCACGTCGCCGCGCCGGTCGGCCGGGTCGTCGCTCGGAGCGGTCGGCGGGTTCTCGCGGTTGTTGGAGGGCAGCATCCCGATGAGGTAGCGGACCTCGGCGATGCAGGTCTCCTCGTCGTCGTACGCGAAGTGCGCGACACCGCTCGTCTCGGCGTGCACGTCCGCGCCGCCGAGGCCGTTCTGGGTGATCTCCTCGCCGGTGACCGCCTTGACGACGTCCGGTCCGGTGATGAACATCTGCGAGGTCTCGCGGACCATGAAGACGAAGTCGGTGAGCGCCGGGCTGTAGGCCGCGCCGCCCGCGCACGGGCCGAGCATCACGCTGATCTGGGGGATGACACCGGAGGCGCGCGTGTTGCGCTGGAAGATGCCGCCGTAGCCGGCGAGCGCCGAGACGCCCTCCTGGATACGGGCGCCGGCGCCGTCGTTCAGGGAGACCAGCGGGGCACCGGCCGAGATGGCCATGTCCATGATCTTGTGGATCTTCGTGGCGTGGGCCTCGCCCAGCGCCCCGCCGAAGATCCGGAAGTCGTGCGCGTAGACGAAGACCGTGCGGCCCTCGACCGTGCCCCAGCCGGTGATGACCCCGTCGGTGTACGGCTTCTTGGTCTCCAGGCCGAACCCGGTCGCGCGGTGCCGGCGGAGCTGCTCGACCTCCTTGAACGAGCCCGGGTCCAGCAGCAGCTCGATGCGCTCGCGCGCGGTCAGCTTGCCCTTGGCGTGCTGCGCCTGGGTGGCGCGCTCGCTGGGGCCGCGCCGGGCCTCCTCGCGCAGGGCCAGCAGTTCGGCCACCCGGCCACGCGTGTCGCTCGGCTCACCCTGGGTTTCGTCCACAACGGTCATGCATCGACCCTACGAACCCCGACCCAGAAATCGTGCCGTCGACTCCGTACAGTCTCCTGCCCGGTTTCGTGGTGGGTGTGAACAGAACCATCCCGCCGGGCACGCGATCCACCAGCGAAACGCCGCTCCACGTTGTGGGAAGCCCACAAAGGGGCGATGTGCTGTGGGCCACATGCGCCTGAGGGGGCCCGAAGGCCCCCTCAGTATGGACCAGCGCTGTTCGGCTCGGCTCCACCGCCACGTCGCGTCCAGGCGGCGGAGGTTCAACCTCCGCAGTGGAAGCGGGCGTTGCCCCAGTCGGCGTGGTCGTTTCCGTTGCCGTCACCGCCGTCGTCGACGACGAGCTCGACGTACCGCGCTCCGGTGACGTCGGCGGTGAGCTTCCAGGCCGGGTCGGCGGCCCCCAGGACCGGTGACGTCACCTTCTCCGTCCCGTCGGCGGTGACGGAGAACCGCACGCTGCCGCGCGTGGTCTGGACGTCGTCCACGCCGACCTCGGCGGTGAAGGAGGTGCACGTCCCGCCCAGGTAGTAGCGGATCTTCGCCGGGGCGTGGGTGCCGATCCCCTTGGCGTACGCGACCCCGCCGATGGTCAGCGGCCTGCCGTCGCCGGTCCCGGTCTCCCCGTTGGACTGATCGCGCTCCACGGGCCCCCAGCCGTTCTGGGAGGCCGTCCAGTCGAGGTCACTGGCCCAACTGTCCTTGGTGGGCGGCGGCGGCAGGGTCCGTACGGAGGTCTGCGCGCCGAGCGTGCGCGGGGAGCCTGCCACGGCGTACGCGGCCTGAGCGCCGAGCTGGTACGTCTCGTACGGGGCGTCCACCGGCGGGGTCACCCGCCAGCTACCGGTGACCTCGGCGCCCGGGGCGACGGAGGCGAAGTCCACCGGACCGGCGGGTTCGGCGCGCCACCCCTCCGGCACGGTCAGCGCCAGCTTCACTCCGGTGGCGGCGCTCGCCTCGCCGTTGCCGAAGGTGGCCTTCACGGTGTTCGGGGCGCCCGGCTCCAGGGTCTCCGCGTCGGCGGCCACCCCGAGCGTGCCGCAGACCGCCTCCTGGCCGGCCGGTGCGGGCCCGAGGTCGGTCACGGTGAACCCGTCGAGGACGAAGTCCGCGCCCTCGGGGGCTCCGGCCCGCTTGCGCAGCCCGGTCCAGGTGTCGCCGCAGCCCGCGGTGAGGGTCTGGGTGAAGCGGCCGGTGGTGCGCTGCTGCCCGATGGGCGTGGCGCGGGTCTCGGTGGAGGTGGCCTTGCCGTCCGCGACGCGGTCGTAGCCGTCGACCCAGGTGTAGGCGCCGGCGTGGCTGGACTGGTAGTCGAAGGCGATCGCGTACCGGTGGCCGTCCTTCATCGGGACGGTCCAGGGGGCGGTGCGGTAGACGAGCCCGGTGTTCTCCTCGTGGGACTTGAGGGACTCCTTGCCGCCGAGCACGTCGTCGGTCAGCTTCCCGTTCCAGCCGGACTGCGTGTACGGGACGTTCAGCTGGGAGATGTGGGTGCGGGGGTCGGTGGAGCCGCCCGCGTCGCCCTTGAGGAAGGGGCCCCAGCCCTGGTCGACCGCCTCGAAGTCCTCGTACGCCACTGTGCCGGGTCGGGTCGCGGGGGCGTTCTCGACGATCCGTACGTCATCGGCGCGGACGGTCGCCGGGGAGCCCGCCGCCGCCTCGATGCGGAAGGTGGTGCGGCCGTTCGCCGGGGCGGTGAAGTTCACCTTCGCGCGCTGGAAGCGGGTGCCGTGCCAGTCGGACGCGGCGACGAAGTCCTCGGCCGTGGAGCGTTCGACGGCCACGGACATCCCGCCCGCGCTCAGCACCGTACGGCGGGACCGTCCGGGCTCCACCTCGATGAGGGCGGAGCCGGTGTAGCGGGTGCCGGGCTTGAGGCCGGTGAGGGGCTGGGAGAGCGCGGCCGTGGCGGTGCCGGAGAGGGCGGCGCTGTTGCGGCCCTGGTCGTCGGTGTCCCGTACGACCGTGCCGGTCTTCGTCCAGCCGGTGAGGTCACGGTCGTTGAAGCCGGGGTCCTTGAGGGGGGTGCCCTGGCCCCATTCGGCGGAGGCCTTCTTCGGAGCACGGTCCGGGTAGAGGACGTACGGCTGTCCGGCGGTGGCGGTGAGCGTGATCGTCCCGTCGGCGGACGGGCGTACGGTGGCGGTCTTCTCACGGCCGTTGTCGGTCAGTTCGTAGACCGTGTAGGGGCCCTTCCCGGGCACCTCCCAGGTGCTGGTGCCCCCGGTCTCGCTGTAGTGGTAGAGCTTCTTCCCGCCGTCCCACGGCAGCAGGTAGTCGGTCCCGCTGAGCACCTTGCGGCCCTGGGCGTAGAAGGTCCGCTTGCCGTCCTCGACCGTGCCGCGCACTCCGCCGGTGAAGGTGATGTCGTTGCCGTCCCAGCGGGTGATCCGCTGCTGCTGGAGGTACTTGGCGGGGAGGTTCTTCTGCCAGATGGCGGCGGTGAAGGCGTTCCAGTCGGTCTCGCCGGTCCACCCCTCGAACTCCTCCAGGACGCTCTGGCCGAGGACCGGGTGGTTGTTCCAGATGTCCTTCTCGCCGTTGCGGATGAAGCGGATGATCTGCGAGTTGAGGCCCTTGTTGGTGGCCCCGCCGTAGTTCAGGTCGTTCGCCCAGTGCGACCAGAGCGAGGCGCGTTCGAACTTGTCGGCCCACTCGGTGCCGACGGTCCAGCCCTGCTTCTGCACGGACCGGATGGTCCTGTCGGCGATCCAGCCGTGCGTGTAGTAGACGTCGATGTAGAGGAAGCCGAGGTTCTTGTCGGTCTCGTCGCGGAGCTGCTGGAAGCGCTTGGCCAGGTCGCCGCTGTTGAGGTCGCGGCGCTGGTCGATGTAGTAGCTCTGGTTGAGCCAGTTCCAGCCGGGCTTGGTCCTGTCCACGAGCTGCTCGCTGAAGGCCTTGGCCTCCGGGTAGGACTCGGTGGCGTTGACGTGGACGCCGAAGGTGGCGCCCCACTTCTCGCCCTGCTTGAGGAGGGTGTTGAGGTCCTTGAGCCCGCCGGCCCGCTTGTTGTAGTTGCCGCCGTAGTCCGGGTGGGCGGAGTCGTGGCCCTCGGAGCCGTACCCCTTGAGGACGGCGAGCTGGCCGAGGCCGTCGGTGGCCTGCGCGATCCGCTTGACGTCGTCCAGGGTGCGCAGGAAGGGGTGGGTGGCCTGGCTGGCGAAGTTGAACGGGATGTGGGTGACGACCCGGTCGGCGGTCTCCTCGCTGCCCGGGGCGGTGATGCCGATGGAGCGGAAGGCGATGGCCCCGTCCTGCCAGTCGACGGCCCGGTCGCCGTTGGCGTCCGGTGTGATGACGACCTTGGCCCAGGGCAGGTCCTCGCCGCTCTCCGGCTTCGGTGCGCCCTCGCCCCGGTAGGTCCACTGGCCGGAGCTGACGCCGACCCGCACTCCGCTTCCGTCGGCCTCGGTGCGGGCCTGGCGCCAGAGGCGGGCGTCGTCGCCGCCGGTGGGGCCCGAGGGCTTGTCGTAGGAGGAGTTGGACTCGACGGCGGCGGCGAGGGTGGAGGTGTTGAGGATCGCGTAGGTGGCGCCGACGGGGGCGGGGTCGGGCTTGGTGGCGGCGGTGACCTTTCCGAAGACGTCGGCGGTACGGGTGGAGTCCGGGTCCAGCGTGGTGAACGCGGTGGCGGCGCCGGGATCGGTGGAGCCGACGGAGATGAGGTCGTGCCCGGGGATGTCGATGGTCCCCACCCGGAAGGCGGCCGTGTCGCGGACGGCGGTCACCTTGAAGGTGATGGTCCGGCCGGAGACGGAGAGCGCGGCGTCGATCTCGACGCCGGGCAGGCCGGGGAAGGTGAGGGTGTAGCGGGCGGAGGAGCCGTCGACCTTCGGCGCGGCCTTGAGCTTCACCGGGTGGGCGGTGCCGTTGAGGGTGACGGCGGTGACCGGGCGCGTACTGCCGAGGAGGCTCTTGCCACTGGCCCGGTCGGTGTACGAGAGGACGCGCGGGAAGTCGTCGGCCACGGCGACGGTGAGGTGGGGGGAGCCGATGGTGGCGGAGCCGATGGGCTTCGCCGCCACGGCCGGTGGTGTGGGGGACGGATCGGCGGCTGCGGCGGGGAGGGCGGTCCCCACGAACGCCAGGACGGCGGCTGAGGCGACGGCGACCGAGCCGGCGGAGGGGAATCTTGGCGACATGGCCCCTGAGTAGTCGCCGTGTCGGGACACCGTCAACGCATGGCGGTCCCGGGGGCCGTCTCCGTCCAACAACCGTGGTCCGTTAGTCCAAGTGGCCTGGGCGTCGGCCACGACCGGCTTCCCGTTCACCTTTTGGCCGCCGCCGCCTCCGTACAGTCACGGTTCGCACCCGCTCGGTTCCGGCAAGTACCGCTTCCGGGCGTCGAGTTGTGAAGACCCGGAGTTTTTGAGAGCGCTCTCAGCCCTAAGTCTTGACGGCCGCTGCACCCCTGGCGAGAGTGGTGCGCACTCCCGCAGACACCCCACCGTCCGGTCTTTCCCCACCCCACCCCACGACCTGACCCCACGACCTGTCTGCGGCCCCCACACACTCGGGAGTTCCCTCGTGATTTCACGCCGAATGTTCCTGACCGGCGCCGCCGCGTCGGCCGCCGCGCTGACGTACCCCGCCTGGGGCACCGCCCTCTCCCCGCGTGCCTCGGCCGCGCCCGCCACCTGCGAAATCGCCCTGGAGAACAAGTCGTTGCCGGGCACGGTGCACGCGTACGTCACCGGCCACGAGCTGGGCACCGACCGCTGGGTGCTGCTCCGGCCGAACGGCGAGGTGTACCGCCCCGACTCCCCCGGCGCCCCGCAGACCCCGCTCCCGGTGGACTGCGCCATCCCGCTCAACGGCGCCGGCGCGGCCCCGGTGGTGCTGACCCTGCCGCAGATGTACGGGGCGCGGGTCTATTTCGTCCGCGACGACAAGCTGGACTTCTTCCTCAACCCGGGCCCCTCGCTGGTGGAGCCCGCCTTCGCGACGCCGACGGACCCGAACTACGGGCGGACCTGGGCGTTCGCCGAGTTCACCTTCAACACCGAGCAGCTGTACTCCAACATCAGTTACGTGGACCTGATCACCGCCCTCCCCATCGGCATCACGCTGGAGGGCGACGGGACGCATGTCGTGGCCCCGCACCCCGAGGGCGCGGCGGAGCGGATCGCCGAGGACCTCGTCGCCCAGGCCGCCGCCGACGGGCAGCCGTGGGACAAGCTGGTCACCCGGAGCGACGACGGCAAGGTGCTGCGGGTCGTCTCGCCGCAGAACATCATGGCGCCGTACTTCGACCGGCCCGCCGAGATGCCGTTCCGGGACCTGTTCGCCGCCCAGATCGACGAGGTCTGGGAGAAGTACCGCTCCGAGGACCTGCGCATCGACCTCCAGGGCGGCCGGGGCACGCTGGCAGGCCGGGTCAGCGGTGACACCCTCACCTTCGAGGGCGGCCACACGTTCACCAAGCCGGAGTCGAAGGACATCTTCACCTGCAACCACGGGCCGTTCACCAACAACCCGGGCGACTCCGACGACAAGAAGGCGATCCTGGCCCGGCTGGCGGCGGGCTTCAACCGGTCGATCATGCTGAGCCACCCGAGCCAGCCGAACGGCACGTCGGTGTCGGACTACTACAGGACGCCGGTGACCAACCACTGGTCCCGCGTGGTCCACGCCAACAGCCCGATCGGCTACGCGTTCCCGTACGACGACGTCCGCCCGGACGGTGAGCCCGACGTCTCGGGCGCGGCGCACGACGGGAACCCGCGCCGCTTCACGGTGAGCGTGGGGGCCTGACGGCCGTCGCGACCAGCGGGTGCGTGCCCTTCGCCGGACCCGGCCGGCGGAGGGCACGCGTGTGTCCGACGATCCTGGGGTGGGCGGCCCTCAGAATCGCGACACACCATCAATTCATACTATTCGCGGCATTCTTGACTTTCGCTTCGGTGTCCCGGAACCGTTCCGTATGCGAAAGAACATCCGCAGCCGAAAGGCCGGACTCCCCCGCCGTACGCTCGCGGCGCTCGCCGCCGTACTCCTGCTCGCGGCCCCCACCACCGCCCACGCCGCAACCGCACCCCCGCCGCCGCCCGCCACAGCCCAGGGCCTGCGCGCCTTCCAGCAGAGTTACGGGCTCGCCCCCACCGGCCAGGTGGACACCGCGACGGCCCACCTCCTCAGGACGGCCCCGGACGGCGAACTGCGCGCGGCCTTCGCCGACCCGTCGGACCTCGGCCCGGAACAGCTCGCGCACGCGCGTACGGTCATCGGCGTCGGGAAGGGGGCGGACATCCCGGAGGAGGGGCAGGTGATCGCCCTGATGACGGCCATGCAGGAGTCGACGTTCGTCAACTACACGACCCCGGTGGACCACGACTCGCTCGGGATCTTCCAGCAGCGCCCGAGCATGGGCTGGGGCACGGCGAAGCAGATCACCCACGTCCCGACCGCGTCGAAGTCCTTCTACGGCCTGCCGTCGCCGACCAGCAACCCGGGGCTGCTCCAGATCGAGGGCTGGGAGTCGATGGAGCCGGGCAAGGCGTGCCAGGCGGTGCAGCGGTCGGCGCACCCGGACCGGTACGCGCAGTGGGAGGGCTTCGCCCGGGACCTGCTGGAGCGGGAGGGGCCGACGGTGGACCCGGTGGACTGAGTCCTCGGGAGTGAGCGGGCCGCCCGGGTGTGCGGGCCGCCCCTTCGGAGGGGCGGCCCGCACCGAGGGGGTCAGCAGCCTCCGCAGTTGTAGTAGGTCACGTCCCAGTGGTTGCCCTCGTCGGCGTAGATGTTGCCGGAGCCGGATTGGTACTGGCGGGCGCCGTCGCCGCGTACGCCGATGTAGGTGAAGACGCCGGTGACGTAGTTGTTCAGGCAGGTGCTCTTGGCGAAGTCGAGTTTGTAGCCGTTCCAGTGCGAGTACGTGCCGCCGGCGTGCCCGGTCTCCGTACCGCCGGTGATCCTGAGCGCGCAGCCGGTGGCGCTCTTGAGCGTCTGGGCACCCTGGGCGGTCGGCAGGTTGAGCTGGTCGAACGACGTGCAGGTGGGGTTGTTCCGGTTGGAGCAGCCGCCCGAGGACGACCAGGTGATCCCGGAGGAGCTGAACCGGGAGGTCGCCTGCGCGTGGGTCAGCTTGGTCACGGCGTGCGCCTCGGTGGCGCCGCTGCCGAGGGCACCGACGCCGGGGACGAAGAGGGCGCCGAGGACGAGGGCCAGGGCGGTGAGGGCGGAGCGGAGTCGTGGGCGGTTCACCATGGGGGATTTTCCTCCTGCTCATGACAAAACAGAGGGCGTACGGGCGCGGGGCCGCGCACGCCGGGCAGGGAGATAGTGCCCGAGTTCTACGCGCGTCCGCCAGAGGGCGATCCGGGGATCGGGACACCCGGCGCGAGGAAAGGTTGAAACTTGAACAAGATGGAGTTAGAGTCAATCTCGTTGAAGGTTAAACAACATCGACGACAGCACCGACCGCACACCGCTTGCACCTGTGCCACCCCCGCACAGCACCGCTCGCACACGTCCCCCGAGGAGGAGCCATGGCTCTGTTCACCCGCAAGTCGACCGCCGCCACCCCGACCACCGTCGCCGAGGCCCCCGCGGTGGACCCGGCACTGGCCGCCCTGACCGGCGTCTACACCATCGACCCGGCCCACAGCAGCATCGGCTTCACCGTGCGGCACGCCATGGTCACCAACGTCCGCGGCTCCTTCGGTGAGCACGAGGGCACCCTGACCCTGGACGGCACCGACCCGGCGAACTCCTCCGCCGCCATCGACGTGAAGATCGCGAGCGTCGACACCGGCATCGCCGACCGCGACGGCCACCTGGTCAGCGGTGACTTCTTCGACGCCGAGACGTTCCCCCTGATGACGTTCCGCTCGACGCGCGCCGAGCAGCTCGGCGGCGAGGCGTACCGGGTCACCGGCGACCTGACCATCAAGGACGTCACGCGCCCGCTCTCCATCGACCTGGAGTTCAACGGCGCCGCCACCGACGTCTACGGCAACGAGCGCGTCGGCTTCGAGGGCAGCACGGACATCCTGCGCTCCGACTGGGGCCTGACCTGGAACGCGGCGCTGGAGACCGGCGGGGTCATGGTCAGCGACAAGGTCAAGCTGAACTTCGACATCTCCGCGATCAAGGCGGCCGCGCCGCAGGCGTGACCCGCACCTGACCGCGACGGCAATACCGCAGCACCACGAATCATCACCGCACGGGCGGTTCGGCACCTTCGGGTGGCCGGGCCGCCCGTGCGGTGTTTCGGTGGCCCGGCGAAGGTGTAACAACTGTCCGCAGGTCACCCGGCGAACACGTAACGCCTGGTCAGACCGGAACTTCCCGTCGGATCGGCGGCCCGCCGGACTGTTAGATTCCAGCGCCCGCCCATATGGGGGGACATGACAGACATCCGGGGGAAGAGCACGATGCTCACCAGACGAAGATTCCGCGCCGCCCTCATAGCGGCCTGCGCCATGAGCCTCATCGGCACCACCCCATCCGCCGCCGCGCTCCGGCCGGAGCGCGCCGCCGAGCCGACCGCGGCCGCCGTGCCGGTCGACGGACTGGCCTCGGCCCAGCAGACCGCGGCCCGCAGCGGCCACCGGGCGGAGGCGGTCGGCGAACGCACCGCGACGACCACCACCTGGGCCAACGCCGACGGCACCGTGACCGTGGACTACCACGGCGCACCGGTCCGGCTGCCCGACGAGGACGCCGCCGGGGGCTGGCGTCCGGTGGACGCGAACCTGGTCCGCGCCGCGAGGGGTACCTTCGCCGCCAAGGCGCACCCGGCCGAGCTGCGGCTCGCCGGCAAGTACACCGGCCGGGGCACCGCCCCGCTGATCCGGATGGGCTCAGGCGACCAGTCGCTGACCCTGGGCTGGCGTGGCCCGCTGCCCGAGCCGTCGATCGACGGTGACACCGCCACCTACAGCGACGCCCTGCCCGCCACGGATGTCGTGGTGGAGGCCACCCGCACCGGGGCCGAGCAGTACGTCGTCCTCAAGGACCGCACCGCCACGGAGAACGGGACGTTCACGCTCCCGCTGGACGCCCCGGGGCTGACCGCCCGGCGCGGGCTGGACGGCAGCGTCTCCTTCCTGGACCGCACCAGCGGTCTGCCGGTCGGTTCCGTCCCGGCACCGGTGATGTGGGACGCCTCCAAGGACGAACGTTCCGGCGACCATCTGCGCCGGGGCGAGGTCACGATGGACGTCGTGCAGAACGGCGACAGCGTCGAGCTGAAGTTCACCGCCGACCCGGCGTTCCTGAAGGACGAGCGGACCCGCTACCCGGTCACCATCGACCCGGCGGTCAAGCTGGGCGACACCTTCGACACCTTCGTGCAGCAGGGCTACGGCACCGACCAGTCGCACACCACCGAGCTGAAGCTCGGCAACAACGGCTCCGGCCAGGTCGCCCGCTCGTTCATGAGCTTCCCGACCGGCAGCCTGCGCGGCAAACACATCCTGTCCTCCTCGCTGAGCCTGTACGCGTACCACTCCTGGTCCTGCTCCCCGCAGGCCTGGGAGGTGTGGTCGGCCGGTGCGGCTTCGGCGGCCACCCGCTGGGCCAACCAGCCCAAGTTGAACGCCAGGTTCGCGTCCTCGACGGCGACCAAGGGGTTCTCCTCCTCGTGCGCGGCCGGTTACGTCAGCGCCGACACCACTGCGCTCGTCAAGGAGTGGGCCGCCAAGAACGTCACCGTCGGCACCCTCGGCCTGCGCGCCGCCGACGAGAAGGACTCGTACGGCTGGAAGCGGTTCAACTCCTCGGACGCCACCAGCAACGACCCCTATCTGTCGGTCACGTACAACACCGCGCCCGGCGCTCCCGCCGTCGGCGCGCCCACGCCGGGCGGCGCGGCGGGCAGCCAGGTGTACGTCACCTCCACCACGCCCACCTTCACCTTCCGCACTTCGGACGCCGACAACAACGCGCTGACCGGCTCCTGGGAGGTCACCGAGGGATCGGCCTCCGTGGCCACCGGAACGACGGCCTCCACTGCGGCAGGCTCCACGGTGAGCGTGAAGATCCCGGCCGGAAAGCTGGTGAACGGCCGGAGCTACGGCTTCCGGGTCCGCACGTCCGACGGCACCGACACCTCGGCCTGGTCCGCCTCCACCGCGTTCGAGGTCGACCTGTCCAAGGCGCCGCCGGCCCCGGCGGACCTGCCGCAGGCGCCGCTCACCGGTGGCACGGAGACGGTCAACCCGATCCTGTCCGGAGTGATCACCGCTCCCGGGGGCGGCTCGCCCACCGCCGAGTTCGTCCTGCGGACGGCGGCGGGCGCGGTGGTCGGCTCGAACCCGCTCGGCTCGGTCGACGTGGAGAGCGGAAAGCGCGCGGCGCTGGAGATCGGTGACGGCACCGTCGTGGACGGGGGTTCGTACACCTGGCAGATGCGCGCGTGCACGGCCGGCGGCTGCTCCGCCTACACCGCTCCCACCGCCTTCACCGTCCGGGTGCCGGCTCCCCTGCCCGACCCGTCGCCGGTGACGGTGACCCTGCCGGTGGCCGAGGACACCGCCGTACGGAGCGGGGCTCCGGCGCCGGTCCGGGACGAGCTGCTGCGCGTCGGCGGCGAGGGCACGGACCGCTGGCGGTCGTATCTGAAGCCCGACCTGTCCGCGCTGCCCACCGGGGCCCGCATCACCGGCGCAACGCTGTCCCTGGACGCGGACCGCTGCCTCGGTGCGTGCGAGGCCCACCAGATCGAGGCCCACCCGCTCAACGAGGCATGGGACTCGGCCGCCGGGGACTTCG
The DNA here is from genome assembly GCF_042718795.1 of Streptomyces cyaneofuscatus. GTDB lineage: Bacteria > Actinomycetota > Actinomycetes > Streptomycetales > Streptomycetaceae > Streptomyces > Streptomyces cyaneofuscatus_A. The sequence goes on along the minus strand of NZ_JBHXOX010000011.1, from coordinate 63,578 downwards.
ACTCGCTGAACTCGGTGGAGAGCGTGGAGGCCCACGCGACCTCCGCCGCCGACCCGGCCGCACTCGATGTGACCGAGGCCGTGGCGCACTGGTTCTCGGACCCCGAGTCGAACCACGGTCTCGCCCTGCGCGCGGACGACGAGGACAGCGACACCGGGACCGGGGTCGCCTACCGCTCCTCGCGGTCCGCCGAAGCCCCGCAGACCCGGCCCCGGCTCCGGGTCGCCTACCTTCCGGCGGCCGCCCCGGGCAAGCCGTCCGGCGTGCAGGCCGTGCCGGGCGACCGGAGCCTGGTCGCCACCTGGAACGCCCCGCAGGACACCGGCACCTCCGTCCCCGAGGAGCTCACCTACCGGGTGACCGTCCGCGACAGCGGTGACGCCCAGGTGGCCGAGGTCACCACCGCCGACCGGCGGGCCGTCTTCGGCTCCCTCGCCAACGGCACCGGCTACACCGTCTCGGTGACCGCGGTGAACCCGCACGCCACCGGTCCGCAGACCAGGTCCTCCCTGGTCCGCCCCGGCGCGGCGGCGGCGGACGCCACGGTGCTGAAGGAGGTGGTGAAGCAGTTCACCACCGCTTCGGACGGACTGCTCTCAGGCACCTACTCCACCGTCGACGCGGCTCTGGCGGCCGCTCCGCGTGCCGCGTCCTTCGAGACGCTGCTGCGCGCCCGGGCCGCCTCGATCCTGGCCGACCGGGCCGCGAACAACCGGCACGGCCTCGCCTACCGGGACTTCACCAGCTCCCTGGCGGAGGCCGTGATCAGCGGCTCCGGCTCCACCGCGACGCTGCGGCTCACCCGGACCGGAACCCTTACGGAGGTGGCGGACGGCACGCCGTCCGAGCCGATCGAGGAGGAGACCGACGAGGAGTACGTGTTCTCGCTGCCGGGCGGCGGAAAGCCGCCGGTCCTCCAGCGGATCAGCGACGACCGGGACGTCTACGGCGAACTGCCGTCCGACGAGAGCGTACGGACCGCGGTGACGTCGGAGAACGCCGACGGTGCGGACGTGCCCGAGGCCTTCGACGCGCCGGCTGTCGCCATGGACGCCGACGGGTTCTCCCTCGCCGACCCGTCCCCGGCGCCCCTCGCGGCCCGTGCCTCGCTCAACCGCTCCGGCGCCGCCGCGTGGGCCAAGAAGCACGCCAAGGACAAGGACGAGTTCGGTGCCGACTGCACCAACTTCGTCTCCAAGGCCCTCAACCGGGGCGGCAAGATGGCGATGAAGCGGCCCGGCTGGTATCGCAGCGACCACTACTGGTGGCGCTCGTACGGCTTCCTGGGGAACCAGACGTTCTCCTGGGCGGCCTCCAACCACCTCTACTCGTTCTTCAACAAGGAGGCGAAGGTGACGTGGCGCAAGTACGACACCCAGGCCACCCCGGGTGACGTGGTGTTCTGGCAGTGGAAGAGCAACAAGCCCATCCAGCACGCCTCGATGGTCATCGCCAAGTCCGGCAGCAAGGTCACCATCGCCCAGCACACCAGCAAGCACCGGACGACCACCATGTCGTCCGCACGCAGCCGCAACCGTCCGAGCAAGGTCTGGATCGCCCATGTCACTCCGCGTTGGTAAGCGCACGGCGTTTCTCGCCGGGACCGCACTGGTTCTCGTCGTCCTGTGCGCCACCGCCCTGTGGTGGTTCGACCGCACCGACGACGCCCCGTACGCCGTCTCCGCCGACGGCCCACGGGTGACGCTCGCCTACGACGGCGAGCGGCCGGACGACGACGTCGCCACGTTCCTCACCGTCTTCGTCCAGCGGCTGGCCGCCGGGGACGTGAAGGGCGTCGACGCCCTCGCCGACGGCTATCCGGACGGGTCCGGTGCGACGCGGGAGTCCTCGGACTTCCTGCGTCCGCTCGCCGCGTCGGCGGCGGCCGGGAAGGTCACGGCGAAGGTGGCCGGGGTGGAGGACGCACGGTCACTGCCCCAGCGGCTCAAGGCGCCCGGCGGAGGCACCTCGCAGGCCGATCTGACCCTGGCCGACGGCAAGCACCTCCGCGTCCAGTTGGCCCGCGAGCACGGCGTGTGGTGGGGGTACGCGCTGGCTCACGCCGGCTGATCCGGGGCCGTACGCAAAAAAACAGCGCGCCCCGGAGGTCCGGGGCGCGCTGTCGTACATACGCGTACGGGACTGCGGGCGTACGGGGGTTACTTCTTGACCTTCTCCGCGAAGAGCGGGACGACCTTCTCCAGGGCGTACGGGACGGAGAGCACGGAGTCCGTGGCGAACGCCTGCGAGATGATCTGGTCGTCGAAGATCAGGGAGTTCCCGGCCTTCACCGACGGGACCGCCTTGTACAGCGGGTCGTTGCTGATGTCCGTGGCGGGGATGCCGATCGGGGTCATCACCGTGAGGTCGGCGTCGAGGAGTTCGAGGTTCTCCTTGGAGATGGAGACGGAGAAGCCCTCGCCGGCCTCGGCCTCGACGGCCGGGCTGTTCTTGAAGCCGAGGCGCTCCACGAAGTTGACGCGGCCGGTGCCGCCGACGTACGCGCCGTAGCCCTCGGAGGTGCGCGAGCCGAGCACGATCGTGGCGTCCTTGAACTCGGGGTGCGCCTTCGCCGCCGCCTCGAACTTCTTCTCGGTCTCCGCGATCAGCTCCTTGCCCTTCTCGGGCACGCCCATGGCGGCGGCGATCATCGTGGTCTGCTGCTCCCACGAGATCGTGTACTGGTCGCCGCCCTTGGGCACGCCCACGGTCGGGGCGATCTTCTTCAGGGTGTCGTAACGGGTCTGGTCGCCGCTGGACTTGGTGTCCACGATGAGATCCGGCTGGAGAGAGGCGATCTTCTCGAACTCCGGCTCCATCGTGCCGATGAGCTCGGGGGCCTTGTCGTACATGCCCTTGGCCCAGGGGCCGACGCCCTCGCCGCCGAACGGCAGCCAGTCGCTCGCCCCGACCGGCTGGCCGCCGAGCGCGAGCACGGTCTCGGCGTCGCCCCAGCCGAGCGCGACGATGCGCTTGGGCTGCTTGTCGACGGTGACCTCGCCGAACTTGGTCGCGACCTTGGCGGGGAAGGCGCCTTCGGAGGCGGCGTAGGAGGCGGAGCCGGACGTGTCGGAGGAGTCGTCCGACGTACCGCAGGCGGAGACGCCGACGAGGAGGGCGGCGACGGCGCCGGCCATCAGGACGGGGGTGCGGCGGGGGCGCCGGGAAGCGGAGGGGTTCATACCCTTTAGGTTAGCCTCACCTTATGACAACGGTGCCATCGGGTCGGCCCTCCCGCGTGCGTACGGGAATCAGGCCGCTGGGTCCTTCACATGGTGGCGGCCCAGCGGCACCACCATCGGGGTGGCCGACGCCGGGTCCTCGATCACCGAGCAGCGCATCCCGAAGACCTCGCCGACCAGCTCCTCCGTCACGATGTCGACCGGCCGCCCCTCGGCCAGGATCCGCCCGGCCTTCATGGCGATCATGTGGTCCGCGTACCGGCAGGCCAGGTTCAGGTCGTGCAGGACGGCCACCATCGTGACGCCGCGCTCGCGGTTGAGGTCGGTGAGCAGGTCGAGGACGTCGAGCTGGTGGCTGGCGTCCAGGAACGTCGTCGGCTCGTCCAGCAGCAGGATGTCCGTACGCTGCGCCAGCGCCATCGCGATCCACACCCGCTGGCGCTGACCGCCGGACAGCTCGTCCACCGGCCGGTCGGCCAGCTCCAGGACGTCGGTGGAGAGCAGCGCCTGCGCGACCGCCTCGTCGTCCTCCGCGCCCCAGCGGCGGAACCAGCCCTGGTGGGGGTAGCGGCCGCGGCCGACCAGGTCGGAGACGGTGATGCCCTCGGGCGCGGTGGGACTCTGCGGCAGGATGCCGAGGACGGCGGCGACCTCCTTGGTCGGCATCTCCTGGATGGACCGGCCGTTCAGGAGCACCGCGCCGGCGGAGGGGGCGAGCAGCCGGGCCATGGCCCGCAGCAGGGTGGACTTGCCGCAGGCGTTGGGGCCGACGATGACCGTGATCCTGCCGGGCGGGACGGTGACGCTCAGGCCGGGGACGATCTCCCGGTCGCCGTAGCCGAGCCGGACGTCCCGGGCTTGAAGAGTGTGCTCAGCCACGACCGGGCCATGCCTTTCGTTGTCGTCCTGCGTCTCGTTCTTCTCGTACGCCGTCATCTCAGCCGCCACTCCCCACGCGGTTGGCGCGGGCCAGGAGCAGCAGCAGGTACGGCGCCCCGATGATGCTGGTGACCACGCCCACCGGTAGCTGGACGGAGGGCAGCAGGTGCTGGGCCGCGAAGTCGGCGACGAGGACCAGCAGGGCGCCGGTCAGGGCCGCCTGGGGCAGGGCGGCGCCCCGGCCCGGGACCAGGCGGCGGGCGATCGGCGCCGAGACGAAGGCCACGAACCCGACGGGCCCGGCCGCCGCCGTGGCGACCCCCGCCAGCGCCGTGGCGCACCCGAGCAGGGCGAGCCGGCTCGGCTCCACCTTCGTACCGAGTCCGGCGGCGGCGTCGTCCCCGAGCTGGAGGGGCCGCAGCGCGTGCGCGGCGACGGCGGTGAGCGGGACGAGGAGGGCGAGCGCCCCGAGGATCGGCCAGAACTGGCCCCAGGAGCGCCCGTTGAGGCTGCCGGCGAGCCAGCGGAAGGCCTCCTGGGCGTCGGTGACGTCGGAGCGCGCCATCACGTACCAGACGACGCTGGAGAGGCCCGTGCCGACGCCGATCCCGACGAGGACGAGCCGCTGCCCGGCGACGCCCTGCCGCCAGGCGAGCAGGTAGATCGCGGCGCCGGCGCCGATCGCGCCGGTCAGCGCGCTCACGGAGAGCGCGAGTCCGCTGACCTGGAAGAGCAGCGCGGCGGTGACGGCGACGGCGCTGGCCCCGGCGCTGATGCCGATGAGGTCCGGGCTGGCGAGCGGGTTGCGCAGCACGGTCTGGAAGACGCCGCCGGAGAGGCCGAACGCGGCGCCGACGAGGACCGCGAGGAGGGCGCGGGGCAGTCGCAGCTCCAGGACGACGAACTGCGAGCCGCCGTCGCCGCCGCCGAGGAGCGTCTCGACGACCTTCCCGATCGGCATGACCATGTCGCCGACGCTGAGCGAGAGGCCGAAGACGGCGACCACGGCGACGAACAGGGCGGCCGCGACGGTGACGGACCGCCGGCGCCCCCGTCCGCGTACGGCGTTCACCTGCCGTACGGCGTCGGCGAGCCGGTCCACGCCGGCGTCCTTGGCGACGAGGCTCACAGTTCCACCAGCTTCCTGCGCCGGACGAGCCAGATGAAGGGCACGCAGCCGATCGCGGCGGTGATCACGCCGACCTGCACCTCGCCGGGCGGGGCGATCACGCGGCCGATGATGTCCGCGACGAGCAGCATGATCGGGGCGAGCACCATGCTGTACGGCAGCACCCAGCGGTAGTCGGGCCCGGTGATGAGGCGGGCGGCGTGCGGGACGGCGAGGCCGACGAAGCCGATGGGCCCGGCGACGACGGTGGCGGCGCCGCAGAGCACCACCACGGCACCGGCCGAGACCATCCGCGCGACCCCGACCCGCTGGCCGAGGCCGCGCGCGAGGTCGTCGCCGAGCGAGAGGGCGTTGAGCTGCGGCCCGAGGGCGAGCGCGAGGACGGCCCCGACGAGGATGAACGGGGAGACCTGCCAGAGCACCTCGGAGGAGCGGGCGGTCAGCGCCCCGAGCTGCCAGAACCGGAACTGGTCGTAGCTCCCCCGGTCCTGGAGCAGGATCGCGCTGGTGATGGAGGAGAGGACGGCGGCGGTCGCGGCCCCGGCCAGGGCCAGCTTCACGGGCGTCGCCCCCTCCCGCCCGAGCGAGCCGACCCCGTAGACGAGGAGGGCGGCGAGCAGCGCGCCGAGGAAGCCGAACCAGATGAACTGGGTGGCCACGGTGAAGCCGAACAGCGTGATCGAGCAGACGACGGCGACGGACGCGCCCGCGTTGATGCCGAGGAGCTGGGGGTCGGCGAGGGGGTTACGGGCGACGCCCTGCATGACGGTCCCCGCGAGGCCGAGCGCCGCACCGGCGAGCAGCCCGGCGACGGTACGCGGGATGCGGACCTCCTGGATGACGAGCTGGCCCTTGACGGTGAGGTCGGGGTCGAAGACACCGGGCAGGACGTCGCGGAACGGCACGTCCCCGGAGCCGATGGCGAGGCTCGCCACGACGACGAGGACCAGCACCCCGAGGGCGGCCAGGAGCCCGAGGGCGAGGACGGGCCGGCTGCGCTTGGCCCGCGCCTCCTTCTTGCCGCCGTCCGCCGGTTTCTCCTTCGCCAGGAGGGTCGAGCCGCTCACGGCCTCGCCACCGGGGTGGCGGCGGCGGGACTACGGTGGTGCACGGTGTCTCACCCTTGCTCATCGGCGCGTTCTGTCGGCGGGGCGCTCGGGCGCGCGGGCCGTCCGCACCCGGGCACCCCGACGAAGGCATGACAGGGGGCCCAAAGTAAGGTCACCCTAACAGCGCCGGTCCGCCCCCACACCGCCGCACCCCACGAGCCCGGAGCGCTTCCTTGCCGTACGCCGCCGCCACCGACGCCGCCGCCACCGACGCCGCCGACCCCGCTGCCGCCCCCACCCCCGGCCCGCTGGCCGGGGCCGTGCCCCTGGGCTCGGCGGAGGAGCTGCGCGAGATCCTGGGCACCCCGCACCCGATCGTGATCGACAAGGTGCACGACCGGCTGACCGAGGACGACCTGGCGCTGCTGGCCCGCTCCCCGTTCTGCGCGGTCTCCACGTCCGACGCGTCCGGCAACTGCGACGTCACCCCGCGCGGCGACGGCCCCGGCTTCACCCACGTCCTGGACCCCGGCACCCTGGCCCTCCCCGACCGCCCGGGCAACCGCAGGGCGGACAGCTTCCACAACATCCTGTCCAACCCGCACGTGGGCCTGCTCTACCTGATACCCGGCGCGATGGACGTCCTCCGCGTCAACGGCCGCGCCCGCATCCTGACGGACGCCCCGTTCTTCGACGCGATGACCCTGAAGGGCCAGCGCCCGAAGCTGGCCCTGGTCGTCGAGATCGACGAGATCTTCCGCCACTGCCACAACGCGCTGCGGCGGTCGGGGGTGTGGGCGCCGGAGACGTGGGAGGGGTCCGGCGACGGGCCCGCTCCGGCCTGACGGCCACGCGCCTGGCTGACGGCGCCGGACGGCAACCGGGCCGTCGTACCGGACGGCAACCGGGCCGCCGTACCGGACCGCACGCCGGGTCGTCATGTCGGGCCGCACCGCGCGGGCAGCGCAAGGCCCGGTCCACGGCGGCAGCGCGTGGACCGGGCCGGCCGAGGCGGGTCGCCTCGGTGGTCCTTCTTACGAGAGGGCCTTCATGGGCTGCCACCCGCCGGTGCCCACGACCTCCGGAGCGCCGGTGAGACCGGTCCTGCGGCCCGGGATGAACTCGAGGCCCGCCGTGGTGTTGGCCGTGGTGGTCCACAGGTCCGGCACACCGTCGCCGTTCGAGTCGCCGGAGGCCGTGATCAAGGGCCTGGCGGCAGTGGTCCAGCCGGTGGCGTACGCGGTGCGGTTGGCATCGGAGGCCAGGGACGCGGGGTCGGTGCCTCCGTCCGGGGTGCCGTCGCCGTCGGCGTCCCCGTTGCTCCGTCCGTGGTAGAGCCACACCGCCCCGTTGGCGGTGTCGCGGACCACCAGGTCGGTGAAGCCGTCGCCGTCGACGTCGCCCGGCGACGCCAGTTGCCGGGTGCTCCACCCCGCGGACCCGATCGGGTAGCCCGGCTGGACCGTCCCGCCGGTGTACCCCGGCAGGAACCAGAGCTGGTCACCGATGACCGCGAGGAAGTCGGGGTTGGACGACTCCTCACCGGCCGACACGTCCCCGACCGACACGATCTGCTTGATGGTCCTCGGGTCCAGGGCCACGTCGGTCTCCGGGTCCGCGAAGAAGTAGACCTCCTGCCGGGTGTCGTCGGTGAACTGCCCCAGCCCGTCGTTCGGGTAGAGCCAGAGCTTGCCGTCGGGCTTCCGTGCGACCAGGTCCTCGTAGTAGTCCTCGGTCCAGTCGCCCCGGTGGGTCAGCAGGGCGCCGCTCCAGTCCGCGGCGGAGTTCTGCAGCACCATGGGCTCGACCCGGCCGTTGCCGGTGCCGGCGTACATCCTCAGCTTGCTCGACCCGTCGACGGCGAACATGTCGGGCAGGCCGTCGCCGTTGACGTCTCCGGGCCTGTCCACGACACCGGGGCTCTTCGCGTAGAACTTGTACGGGAAGACGGGGCCCGCGTTCTTGCCCGCGTCGAACGCCTGGACGTACAGCGTGTGCGGGCCCGGGGTGAGCGGAGTGATCCTGACCGAGGCGCTTCCGCCCGCGGCGGCCGGCTTCACGGCGTTGGCGGGCGGCGTGCGGTCCAGGCCCCACCGGTACTCGACGATGTCCTTCTCACCCCCCGCTCCGAGGATGAACTCGCCCTCGGTACGCGCCAGGGCGCCCTCTTCGTCCTCGGGGAAGAGGCCGCCCACCGAGGTCACGGTCGGCAGCGCGGAGGGGGCGGTCGGGTCGAACCCGAAGCGGCAGCCGGAGGCACCCTGCGTCGGTGTCCAGTCGGAGGCGAAATTCGCGTCCGCGACGTCCTCGACCTGGGCCTTCCAGGAGAACTGGCCGTTGCTCGCGCCCCGGTGCTGGTTCAGCAGGGCCTTGGGAACGACGATGCGGGCCTGCACGCCCTTGGAGTCATTCGCCAGGACGGTCTTGCGGACCTTCTTGTCGAAGATGATCCCCGGGGCCACGTCGTGCTTGCCGGTCGCCCAGAGGTGGAACTGCACGTTGACGTCGCCGCCGTCCGGGTCCCAGACCTGGGCGGCCAGGGTCACGTCGGTGTTGCCGAGGGTGACGAATCCGCTGCCGTTGCCGCATTCGTTGGCACCGACCTTCGTGCTGGGCGAAGTGTCCAGCGCCCAGGCCGCCTTGGGCAGCCGGTTGAAGTCCACGATCAGCTTGGCGTCCGGCTTGAACTTCTTCCAGCTGTACGGGTCCCTGGCGTCCTCCGAGCTCTGCGGCGCGCGCAGCCCGAAGGTGATGTTCGTCCACTTGCCCGCCGCGGCCTTGGCCGCCGCGTCCTTGGCCGTGAAGTCCACGGGCTTGTCGGAGCACCCGACGCTTTCGTTGCCGTGGGCGTAGTCCTGCCGGTCCTGGCGGGTGGACTGGGCGGGCTGCTTGTTCCAGGTTGTGGCGGAGGAGATGCCCCCGGTCAGATACAGCTCGACCGGCTTGGGGGTGCACGACCAGGAGTGGGTCTGGGTGATCTGGAACTGCGCGTCCACGACCTTCACGCCGGCCAGGAACGTGGAGTCGACGCGGAAGTACGACCGGGCGGTCCCGCCCGTCGAGGACTCGTACCCGACGCGCGCCTCTCCGGTGGTTCCCCCGCTCCAACCGGTGCCGTTCCAGTAGCTGTCGTTGGGGTGCGGCTTGTAGGCGATGGTCCACGCCTGGCGGTTACCGGTCATCCGGGGATCGATGTAGACCGGGAACGTGGTCTCCGGCGAGTTGAGCAGCTCCTGGTCGGGCTTGAGGGTCAGCCGCTCCGCGGACACCTCGACCTCGACGGTGCTGCTGTTCGTGCCGGGCGTCAGGTCGGTCGGAGTCTCGGCCGGCGGGCCGGTCCTGACGGCGCTCCGGGCGCCGGACCGCGCGGGAGCGGCGGCCTGCGCGCCGGAGGAGTCCCACATCCGGGCGGTGGAGGTGGCGAACACCGTCTGACCGGCCGGGTTCAGCGCGGTGAGCGTGCCCGCCGCGGGGTCCTGCTTCATGGTGAGACCGTCCGCCCGCAGCCCGAAGTCGAGTTCGGCGAGGTCGGGGTTGTCCGCGGCTTCGGCGGTCTTGACGATGAGGGCCTGGCTGAAGCCGTCGACGCTCGCGGCGACGGCGAGATCGACCCCGGGCAGCACCTCGGGGTAGGTCGCGGTCGAGCCGTCGAGCACAGGAGCCGGCAGAGGTTTCGGCCAGCTGAGGGAGAGATCGCGACCTTGGTCGGTCAGCGTGACCAGCGGTCCGCTGCCGCCTGCGGAGAAGGTCACCTTCCCGGCTGCCGCCTTCGGGGCGACGCGGCCGGCGACCTCGGTCAGGGTGGTGTCGATCGGCGTCCATACGCCTTCACGCTTGACCCGTACCGGAACGGTGTGCTGTGTGCGGCGGAGGTTTCCGTTCGGCAGGGCGTAGGTCTCGCTGGTGCTGGACCGCTCGGCCGTCAATTCGACCGGCTCGCCAGTGAGTTTCGCTCTTGCGAAGGCACTTTCCTCCGCGCTGACGGCCTTGGAGACCGATCCGCGTTCCGACTGCCCGGCCGCGGATGCGGCAGTGACGCCTATGGGCGCAAGGCTCAATGAGCTGCCGACCACCACTGCGGCCAGCGCCATTCGGACAGCACGGTGCGTCGGTCTCTTTCTCACCGTGGATATGTGTGGCATGAGCAAAGCCCCCCAGGACTCCCTGATCAACTGCAATGTCGGGCGAAGAGTACACGTCGGAGGAGTGCAGCCTTTGCGGAAGGTTGACCAATCACAGCCATTCTCTGGGTTGGTTCTTGACTTGCAGTCAACTTGAGCCTCCACCTAATGTCACCCCGTTCGTGTGATCCGTGACGTAAGGTAAGGAAGACTGGTGCGGGAACTACTGCAACATTTGCGCTATTTGGGGCACTGGCACAGATCCGTGTCCTTGGTTACCTCCTTGGTGCTGCTGATCACCTTTGTGCCGAATGATCCCGCCGTAGCGGGCACAGGAAAGGCCCGGCTGGCCGAGCTGGAGCGCGAACGCTCCGTTCCGGGCCGCGACTTCGCGGCCGAGCGCCCCCGCGTCAGGAACGACGCCGCCAAGGACTGGATACCCTCCGCCGCCGCGCCCCCCGTGGGCGACTTCACCGTCCAGGTGACGCCCCAGGGGGGAACGAGCGGCTCACCGGCGGCTCGCACGTCCCAGGGTGCCGCCCTCGGGAAAGCCCTCGGCGCCGCCCCGGGGAAGGCCTTCGGCTCACAGGCTCCCGCCCTCGGCGACCCGCCCGTCAGACTGCGGGAGGTCTCCACGAAGCAGGCCGCGAAGGCCCGTACCACCACCGCCGTGACCAAGACCCCGGCGCAGGTGGGTACGGCGGCCGAGATCGAGATCAAGGACCGTGCCACCGCCCGGAAGGCGGGCGTCGAAGGGCTCCTGTTCACCGCGGCCCCCGCGCGGACCGAAACGGCCCCGGCGGCGTCGGGAGCCGTCGAGGTCGAGCTGGACTACGCGGCGGTCAAGGACGTCTACGGTGGCGACTGGGGCTCACGCCTGCGCCTGGTCCAGCTTCCCGCGTGTGCGTTGACCACGCCGGAGAAGCCCGAGTGCCGGTCCAGGACCGAGCTGGACGGCTCCAACGACGCGGCAGCGCACACCGTCAGCGCCACCGTCGATCTCCGGCAGGCGAAGGCCGCCCGCGCCGCGGCCCCGATGGTCCTGGCCGCCTCGGCCGCCGCGTCGGGTCCCGGGGGCAGCCACGAGGCCACCTCGCTGTCGCCGACCGGTTCCTGGATGGCGGGCAGCTCCTCCGGTGGCTTCGCCTGGTCCTACCCGGTGGAGGCCCCCGAGGTCCCCGGCGGTCCGCAGCCCGAGATCGAGCTGTCGTACTCCTCGCAGAGCGTGGACGGCCGTACGGCCTCCACCAACAGCCAGTCCTCCTGGATCGCGGAGGGCTGGGACTACGAGCCCGGCTTCATCGAGCGGCGCTTCCGCTCCTGCGCCGACGACAAGGGCAAGGTCGACGGGAAGGCCCCGAACAACAGCGGTGAGACCGCCGACCTGTGCTGGGGCTCCGACCACGTGGTGATGTCGCTCGGCGGCTCCTCCACCGAACTGGTCAAGAAGGACGGCACGGAGAACGGCAAGGAGGAGTGGCGTCCGGCAGACGACGACGGCAGCAAGCTGGAACGCAGGACCGGTGCGGACAACGGCGCCAAGGACGGTGAGTACTGGATCCTCACCGGCACCGACGGTGTGCAGTACCACTTCGGCCTCGACAAGCTGCCCGGCGCGACCACCCAGCGCACCAATTCCGCGCTGACCGTGCCGGTGTTCGGCAACCACCCCGACGAGCCCTGCCACGCCTCCACCTTCGCGGCCTCCGACTGCGCCCAGGCGTACCGCTGGAACCTGGACTACGTCACCGACCCTCTCGGTGACGCCATGACCCTGTGGTGGAACAAGGAGACCAACTACTACGGCCAGCACATGAAGGCCGACCAGCAGATCTCCTACACCCGCGCCGCCCACCTGGCCCGGATCGACTACGGGCAGCGCGCGAGCGACCTGTTCGGGCGGCTGCCGGCCGGGCGGGTCAACTTCACCACCACCGAGCGCTGCATACCCGTCGCCGGCTTCGACTGCGCGGCGAGCAAGCGGACCCCCGCCAACGCCAAGTACTGGCCCGACACCCCCCTCGACCAGGAGTGCGCCTCCGGGGCGAAGTGCACGGACAAGTACTCACCCACGTTCTGGTCGACCAAGCGTCTGGTGAGGATCGGCACCCAGGTCCTGTCCGGCTCGGCTCTCACCGACGTCGACTCCTGGGACCTGGAGCAGAAGTTCCCGCCCACCGGTGACGGCTCGTCCCCGGCCCTGTGGCTGGAGTCCATCACCCGTACCGGTCACGGTGCCGGGGGCAGTGCCGCCATGCCGAAGGTGACCTTCGCGGGCACGCAGATGGACAACCGGGTCGACGGCATCGAGGGACTGCCGCCGTTCTCCCGGCTGCGCGTCCACGCCATCGACACCGAGACCGGCGGACGCATCGGCGTCACCTACTCGCCCCGCGAGTGCCAGGTGCTGGCACCGCGGAAGATGCCCGCGTCGCCCGAGAGCAACACGCTGCGCTGCTACCCGCAGTACTGGACGCCGAAGGGCGCCCTGAATCCGGTCCAGGACTGGTTCCACAAGTACGTCGTCGAGCAGGTCCGCGAGGACGACCTGGTCACCGACGCACCGGACAAGGTCACCTCGTACGAGTACCTCGGCTCTCCCGCCTGGGCCTACGACGACGGGGAGTTCACCGAGAACAAGCAGCGCACGTGGTCGCAGTACCGCGGTTACGAGCGGGTGCGCACCCGCCTGGGGTCGGGCGACGACGTCAAGCAGCTCACCGAGGACCGCTACTTCCGCGGTATGCACGGTGACAAGATGCCCACCGGCACGCGCACCGCGGCGGTCGTGGACTCCCGCGGCGGCAGCGCTCCAGACCTCGGGCACCTCCAGGGCCAGCCGCGTGAGCACATCGAGTACGCCTCCGACGGCGGCTCCGTCGACTCCTCGGTCCTGACCACCGCCTGGGCGGTCCGGACGGCCACCCGGGCCAGGCCGGGCACCACCGCCCTGGAAGCGTGGATGGCGCGCCCGGAGACCGTCTCGACCCGTGAGCGGGTCAAGGGCGAGACGTGGCGCACCTCCACCGAGACCACCACGTACGACGCCTACGGGCTGCCGCGCCAGGTGGACGAGACGACGCCGGGCGGCAAACGCAGGTGCGCGGTCACCTCGTACGCCCGCAACACCGCTCTGCACCTGCTGGAGTCGGTGTCCCGCGAACTGACCACCCTGGGCGCCTGCGGCACCAGCGGCGGCAAGGTCGTCGAGGATAACCGCACGCTCTACGACAACCTCGCCTTCGGGGCCGCTCCGGTCAAGGGTCTGCCGACCGAGGTGCAGGAGCTCAACGCGAAGGGCGACGGGTACATCACCGTCGACCGGACCGCGTACGACATCCACGGCCGTGAGACGGAGACCTGGGACGCCGAGAACCGCAGGACCTCGGTCGTCAACACGCCGCTCACCCATGCCCGCCCGGTCAAGACGGTCACGACCGATCCGCTCGGCCACACCGAGACCACGGAGTTCGACGCCGTCCGTGGCCTGCCGGTCAAGGAGTCGGACGCCAACAGCAAGTCGGCGACCATGCAGTACGACCCGCTGGGCCGGCTGCTGAAGGTCTGGGAGATCGACCGGGACCCGGCCACCCAGACACCGACGGCCACCTACGACTACGCCGTCCGCCGCGACGGTCCCACGGTCGTCACCAACCGGATGCTCAAGGACAACGGCGAGTACGCGGTCTCCTACGAGATCATGGACGGCCTGCTGCGTGAGCGGCAGACCCAGGACGAGGCGGTGGACGGACCGGGCCGCATCGTCAGCGACACGTTCTACGACTCGGCCGGCCGCCGATGGAAGACCAACGACGGATACTTCCACTCCGCCGAGCCGGAGGCGAAGCTCCTGGAGGTCGGTGACAACGAGGTCCCCTCGCAGAACCGCACCACGTTCGACGGCATGGGCGATCCTGTTGCGGAGATCACCTACCACCGGGGCAACGAGAAGTTCCGTACCAGCACCGAGCGCGACGGTGACGTCTCCACCGCCGTCCCGCCCAAGGGCGACACGGTCACCGCGACCTTCAACGACGCCGAGGGCCGTACCGAGCGGATCAGGGAGTACACGAACACCGCGCGCACGACCTGGCGCGACACCTCCTACGAGTACGACGACTTCGACAACGTCGTGAAGGTCACCGCCCCGGGTGGAGCGGAGACCCTCTTCGAGTACGACGGGCGGGGGCGACAGGTCTCGCTGACCGACCCTGACGGCGGCAAGACCGTCATCGCCTACGACGACGCGGACAACGTCGTCTCGACGACCGACCCGCGCAACAACGTCCTGGTCACCACCCGCGACGCCGGCGGCCGTCCGACCTCCCTGCGGGTGGGCAGCGACACCGGTCCCAAGCGGATCGAGTGGACCTACGACACGCTCGGCAAGGGTCTGCCCACCGCGGCGGTCCGCTTCGAGAACGGCCGCGAGTACCGCGAGGAGGTCACGGCCTACGACAGCGCGTACCGTGTCAAGACGGCCAAGACCGTCATCCCGGCGGAGGAGACCGGGCTGGGCGGCACCTACGAGTACAAGTACGGCTACACCCCCACCGGCAATCTGGCCTTCGTCCAGCCGCCCGGCGTGGGCGGACTCGTGGGCGAGACGATCGTCTTCCGGTACAACTCGGACGACCTCCCCATCTCGATCGGCGGCACGGCGTCCTACCTCAACGACGTCAAGTACTCGGCGTTCGGTGAGGTCCTGCGCACGGACGCGGGAGTCGCGGGCAGGAAGGTCTACGGGACCCACCTGTACGACGAGTTCACCCGCCGCCTCACCGAGTCCAGCTTCGACCGGTCGGTGAACCCGGGCCACATCGGCGCCACGCGGTACGCGTACGACGATGCCGGGAACGTCACCCGGATCAAGGACACGCCGGGCGCGGCCGCGCCGGACAGCGGCAAGACCGACACCCAGTGCTTCGTCTACAACCAGCTCCGGCAGATGACGTCGGCCTGGACGGCGAAGGACGACTGCCAGGCTCCCGCGTCCAAGGACACCGTCGCAGGGCCGGACCCCTACTGGCAGACGTACGCCTTCGACGAGGCGGGCAACCGCAAGCAGCTCGTCGACAAGGACACCACCGGCGACACCGCCAAGGACGTCACGCGGACCTACACCTACGGCAAGCCGGGGGTCGGAGGGCCCAACGCCCTCGCCGATGTCACGTCGACGGGTCCCGGTGGCACCCGGGTCCAGTCCTTCGGCTACGACGAGGCCGGCAACACCACCAGCCGGCAGCACAACGGGGTCACGCAGACCCTGGAGTGGAACGTCGAGGGGGATCTCGCCTCGGTGTCCGAGCCGGCGGGGAGCGGCGTCAAGAAGACGTCCTACCTCTACGGGGCGGACGGCGGGCGGCTGATCCGCTCGGCGTCCGACGGCAGTAAGACGCTCTACCTGGGCGAGGCGGAGCTGAAGGTCAGTGCCGACGGCACGACCAAGACGGCCGAGCGCTTCTACCCCCACCCCGACGGCTCCACGACGGTGCGCTCCACGGGGGGCGGGCGGCAGCTCGTGCTGGCCGACCACCACGGTTCGTCGAACACCACGGTCGACATGGCGGGCGTCGGGATGAGCGTCACCCGCCGCAAGCTGATGCCGTTCGGTGAGCACCGGGGAGCCCAGCCGTCGACCTGGCCGGGGTCGCGCGGCTTCGTGGGCGGCACGGTCGACGAGGACACCGGCCTCACCCGGCTCGGTGCTCGCGACTACGACCCCGTGACCGGGCGGTTCCTCGCCATCGACCCGCTGGTCGACTACGGCGAGCCCGCCACCATCAACCCCTACGCCTACAGCAACAACGCCCCGGCGACGTTCTCCGACGCCAGCGGGCTCTTCTGGCCCATCGTGATCGTGATCGGTCTCCGCGCGGCACAGATCGCCGCGCGCAAGGCCGCCCAGCGACGACTGGCGCAGGAGGCTCTGCGCAAGAAGCTCGCGGAGCAGGCCCGGAAGAAGTTGGCGGCACAGAAGCGGGCCGAGGCGGAGGCCCGTAAGCGGGCCAAGGCGAAGGCGGACCGCGAAGCCGCGGAGAGGCGCGCGGCGCAGAAGCGCGCCGCGGCGAAGAAGGCGGCCCAGAAGCGGGCCGCGGAGAAGCGGGCGGCGCAACGCCGGTCGGCGGCCCAGGCCAAGATCAGGTCTCAGCGCGCGGCCGCCAAACGAGAGGCGGCCAAGCGGGCGTCGGCTCGCCGGGCGGCGGCACGGCCCAAGCCGAGGCCGCGGCCCCGGAGCCAGCCCAGGCCCAGGATCAAGCCCTCCCAGGCGAAGAAGCCGGCACAGAAGACGGTGCGCAAGGCGGCCCGGGAGACGAAGTCCGAGGCCAAGGAACAGGCCGGGGAGGCTGCCCAGGAGAAGACCGCGGAGTGGAGCGAGGGACAGGAGGACCCCGCTTCAGCGGCCCGATACGCACGTGACCTGCAGGGTCAGGAGGAGAAGGGCAAGCACCCCGCCTACACTGGTGGCTTCGATCCCAGTGATCCCAGCCGCGTGTTCGTCGGTTGTTCGTCCAACCCCACCAACTGCGCGGAAGAGGACGTGGAGAGACAGGTGGGCAGAGGCCCGGCCGCTGTCGTCTTCACCAAGGCGTTCGGATGGCGTGCCAAGAAGTGGGTGGAGATCCCCATCTGCGTGAGGTGCCAGGCCCGCTACAAGCGCAGTCAGTTCCCGCCGGACGCCACCTACGACAAGGGCGGGGCCTGGTCGGAGTGATCAACGAGAACAGGATGGTCGACCGGTGAGCAGGAATCTGGCCGAGGTGGAGATCACCCGTTGGGCCTGGGAGGAATTCCGGACCATGGGCGACCGGTCCGCCGGTGTGCCCGACGCACTGCGCCGCTTGATGGCGGCCTCGGACGAGGATGAGGCCATGGCGGCCTACTGGGACCTGGAGAACGTCGTCGTGGTGCAGGGCCAACTGCACAGCGCCGCCCTTCCCACGGTTTCCGTCCTGCTCGCGGGGCTCCTCGACGATCTGTCCGCCGATGCCCGCGACCTCGTCCTGGAACTCCTCCAGCAGATCGTCATGGGCGAGTCGGACCGGGACGAGGTCGCCCTCGGCAACCCCGAACTCGGTGCACGGTGCAGGGAGGCCGCGCGCACGGGCCTCTGGCTCGTCTACCGGGAGCTGGGGACGCGGCGCCGGGAAACGGCGGAAGTGATCTTGGAGCGGATCGAGGACGACAAGCCGAGGATCGCCGCGTACATGGCGAGTATCCGAGGCAAGTAGCCGAGACACCGCACCGGCCGGCATACCGGGCCGCCGGGGACCGTCCCATCCGACGGTCCCCGGCGGGCGGCGCCAGGAGGAGCAGCAGCCATGATCAGCACGTTCGAACAGCTATTCGCCGCGAATCGTCGGCACACAGAGGAGGAACGCCGACGACAGGAGCTCGTCCTCCACGATGCCGGTGACGCCGATCCCGGACGGGGTCCGATAGACCTGGCCGGCGGCGTCGTCCTGATACGGCGGCCACCGGCTCCCCAGGGCGAAGCCGTGGACAGCTGACCGCGGCGGCGAGCGAACCGCACAGGCCCCCCGCCCCGTCGTCGACGGGGCGGGGGGCCTGTGCCGTGGTCCTGAGGGCGGACCGTCGCCTCAGGCCTTGTGCTCCTTGGGCCTTGCTCCTCAGGCCTTGTGCTGCATCGACGAGCGGGCCGGGTTGCCCTGGTCGGCCGCCTTCGGGTCCTTCTCGCCGGCCTTCGCGCGGACGCCCTCTTCGATGCGCTTGCCGATGGTGCTGTCGATGTTCGACCAGTACTGGAACGCCCGCTGGAGCACCGGCTCGGTCACGCCGTTCAGCAGGTGGCCGACCACGTTGTCCACCAGTCGGCCCCGTGCCGCGTCGTCCAGGACCTCGCGGACCATCGTGCCCGCCTGGCCCCAGTCGTCGTCCTCGGCGTGGTCGACGTACGCCGCCCGGGTGATGTCACCGTCCGCGTACCAGCTCGGCGGCGTCCCGTAGCGCGCCGTGTCCGCCTCCGGGCCGCCCTTGGAGTTCGGGGCGTAGACCGGGTCGCTGGTCTTCCGGTACGCCATCGCCCCGTCCTTGGAGTACGTGTGCACCGGGGCGACGGGGGCGTTCACGGGGAGCTGCTGGTAGTTGCCGCCGATGCGGTAGCGGTGCGCGTCGGCGTAGGAGAACAGCCGCCCCAGGAGCATCCGGTCCGGGCTCGGGCCGATGCCGGGGACGAAGTTGTTCGGCTGGAACGCCGCCTGCTCGATCTCGGCGTGGTTGTCCGTGGGGTTGCGGTCCAGCGTCATCCGGCCGACCTCGATCAGCGGGTAGTCGGCGTGCGGCCACACCTTGGTCAGGTCGAACGGGTTGAACCGGTAGTCCTTCGCCTCCTCGTACGGCATGACCTGGACCTTCAGCGTCCAGCTCGGGTACTCGCCGTCGCGGATGTGCTCGAACAGATCACGCGTGTGGTAATCCGTGTCCGCGGAGGCCATCTGGTCGGCCTCGTCCTGCGTGAACGTCTCGATGCCCTGGTCGGTCTTGAAGTGGTACTTCACCCAGAACCGCTGGCCCGCCTCGTTGATCCACATGTACGTGTGCGAGGTGTAGCCGTTCATGTGGCGCCAGGTGCGCGGGATGCCCCGGTCCCCCATCAGCCAGGTGACCTGGTGGGCCGACTCCGGCGACAGCGTCCAGAAGTCCCACTGCATGTCGTGGTCGCGGAGGTTGTTGTCCGCCCGGCGTTTCTGGGACCGGATGAAGTGCTGGAACTTCATCGGGTCCTTCACGAAGAACACGGGGGTGTTGTTGCCCACCATGTCGTAGTTGCCTTCGCTGGTGTAGAACTTCACCGCGAAGCCGCGCGGGTCCCGCCAGGTGTCCGGGCTGCCCCGCTCCCCGGCGACGGTGGAGAACCGGATGACCAGGTCGGTCGTCGTGCCGGGCTGGAAGAGCGCGGCCTTCGTGTACGCGGAGACGTCCGAGGTCACCTCGAACTTCCCGAAGGCCCCGCTGCCCTTGGCGTGCGGCTGACGCTCGGGGATCCGTTCGCGGTTGAACTGGGCCATCTGCTCGATCAGGTACGAGTCCTGGAGCAGGATCGGCCCTCCCGGGCCGACGGTGAGCGAATGCTCGTCGCTCTCCACCGGGGCACCGGAGTCGGAGGTGGTCGGCTTGCGCGAGGTGTCGGTCATGTCGTCATTTCCTCTTGTTTGTCTTCCGCAGACGTGTCGGCGATGGCTCCTGCTACGGCTGCCCTACTGACCCTCTGCCAATGTAGGCAGACAAGGACGAATCGACCCGTCGAGGGCGAGGGCGAGACAGGGCACGCTTCGAGATGCCGGGCCGGGGCGCCGGGCCGGGTCAGCGCGTTCGCCGGCCCGTGACCACGCGGTAGAGCAGCAGAACGATCACCGATCCGGCAATGGCGGCGATCCACGTCGACACGCTGAAGAAGCCGTCGATCGAGTCGACGCCGAAGATCACCTTGCCCAGCCAGCCGCCGAGCAGACCGCCCACGATGCCGATCACGATCGTGAGGAGACAGCCCCCCGGGTCCTTGCCCGGAGTCAGCGCCTTGGCGATGAGCCCCGCGAACAGGCCGATGAGGATCCAGGCGATGATGCTCACGAAAGTCTCCCTCTACGTTGCCGGCGTACAGGCACCCGCGTGGCGCCCGGCCCCCTCCGCGTATCCCCGTAGCAGAAGCTCACACATGGGCCGGGCACGGCCGCCGCCCCAGGGCTCCGTCATTAGCCGCCACGCGTTACGCCGGACGGGGCCACGCGTTACGCCGGACGGGGAAGCCCCCGGGCGCCTGGGAGCCCGGAGGGCCGCAGGACCTTCGGGGGGGCGGCTCAGTCCAGGACCGCAGTCGCCTCGATCTCGACCAGATGCTCCGGTACGTCGAGTGCCGCGACGCCCACCAGCGTGCCCGGCGGGACCGGGGTGACGCCCAGCTTCGCCGCCGCCCGGGCCGCGCCCTCCAGGAACCGCGGCATCTTGTCGGGCGTCCAGTCGACGACGTACACCGTCAGCTTCACCACGTCCTCGAAGGAGCCCCCGGCCGCGGCCAGGGCGGTCCCGATGTTGAGGTAGCACCGCTCCACCTGGGCGGCGAGGTCGCCCTCACCGACCGTGGTGCCGTCCGCGTCCCAGGCGACCTGCCCGGCGATGAAGACGAGCTGCGAGCCCGTCGCGATGGCGACCTGCCGGTACACGCCGACCTTGGGCAGCCCCTCGGGGTCCAGCAGAGTGATGGCCATGTTCCGCGCCTCCTCGTGAACAAACTGATGGTCTCTTGTGGTTACTCAGGAACCGTAGGAGAGTCAGCGCTGACGTGGAAGAACGCACTTTCGGGTGACGGAGGAACCTCATGGTGACCAAGCAGTTCAGCGGCTCGCCCGACGAGACGGACCTCCGCCGCGCGGACTCCCTGGCGCGGGAGATCTTCTCGGACGTCGCCAACAAATGGGCGCTCCTGATCATCGAATCCCTCGGTGACCGCACCCTGCGCTTCAGCGAGGTGCTGAAGGAGGTCGACGGCATCAGCCACAAGATGCTCACCCAGAACCTGCGCATGCTGGAGCGCAACGGCCTGGTCGAACGGACCGTGTACCCCACCGTGCCACCCAAGGTCGAGTACACCCTCACCGAGCCGGGCCAGGGCCTGCGGGACACGGTCCACCTGATGTGCGACTGGACCCAGCAGCACCTCGGCCATATCGAGGAGGCCCGAGGCCGGTTCCCGGGCTGAGCCCGGCCCGGCGCGGCGCCGACGGCCTGGTTCGACCATGTGATGACTGTTCGACGCAACGTATCGGCCCTGCCGTGCGTCTTCAGGAGCGTGATGGATTTCCTGGACCCGTTCGGTGAGGACGGCCCCGCGGACGACGAAGTGACCGTACGGCCCGGCCCGTTGTGGCGCCATGCCCTGTGGGCGCTGGGCGTCGCCGCCCTCGGGGTGGGCCTGGGCTGGGCGGGCTCGCTGTTCCGCCTCGGCCCGGACGACTACGGGCTGCTCGCCGCCGCCCCGGGGTCACCCTGGACCTACCTCGGCGTCTGGGCCGCCACCGGCCTGGCGGTGACGACCGTGCTGCGGGTCGCGGCGGCCAAGGTGCCGGTCCCCTCCCCGGGCACGATCGCCGTCATCCTCCTCCTCGTGGGCACCCGCCTCTCCCTGGGCTGGCGCCCGGAGACGCCGGAGCTCGCCGCGATGGCGGCCGGTGCGCTGGTCCTGGCGGGCATCTGGGCGGGCATCGCGCTGCGCAACGGGAGCAGGGCCGAAGTCCAGCCGTGACCGCAGGGCTGCCGCACTCAGGCGCAGAGAGTCTCGGGCACGGACAGATGGGCATCGGCGGTCAGGACAGCATCAGTTCAGGGCGAATGTCGGTCAGGACGTCCGGGTACTCAAGACGGACGGCCAGCGCGGAGAGCCGGTCGTATTCATCCCGCTTCAGCGTGAGCCCGAACGAGTTCACCGTGTTGACGAGATGGTCGATGGCGATCTCCGGCTCGTCATTCGCCGCAAGTTCACGCATCGACCGAAGCGCTACAACGCTGATGCCCCGTTCGTCGGCCTGCAGTTGGAGCGAGCCGACCACTTGCACGAGGATGAATCCCGCGTAGTAGTCCATGACATGAACCATTCCCAGGATGTGCGACACGCCGACGGGATGAGTAAGACATCAGTCCAGCGTCTGGACCAGCTCGCTGCGGGTGGCGGTATGGACGACCCGGCCCCGCGCCCCGTTGACGATCGGCAGGTACGGCGGAACGTGCCCGCACTCCACATCGGCGAGGATCGGCACGTTCAGGGAGCCGAGCGCGTCGAGCACCGCTTCGTGCTGGGTGAGCGAATCGGTGCCGGGTGCCGAGGTCCGCCCGACGAGGATCGCGTTCGCCGTGTCGAAGAAGCCGGCCAGCCGCATCCCGTGCAGGTTCCGGCAGATGGCGAAGGCGTCGTCGCCACCCGCTTCGACGTATACGAGGAGCCCCTGCGGGGACACGGCCCGCGCGAAGGCGGAGACGTCGAGAAAGGCCGTTCCCGCGAGGTTGCAGAGCATCTCGATACAGCCCCCGATCAGGCGCCCCTCGGCCTCCACGTCCTCGTCGCCGTCCAGCCGGGTCCATCGGCCGGGTGCGTCGAGCGTGTACGTGCGTACGTCGGGCCGGGTGCGGTAGTCGTCCCAGCCCGTGGCCCGGTGGCGGCCGGGAGGTATCTGCGTGAAGTGGTGGCCCGTAGGCGCGGAGACGATGTCGAGCCAGGACAGCAGCCCCTCGGGCACCCGGTAGGGCGTGTCCATGAGGTTGTTGCCGTGCACGGTGGCCGTCCCCGTGAGGAGGGTGAGCGGCGTCATGACGGTCGACAGGTCGGAGAACCCGACCAGCCAGGCCGGCTCGGCCTCACGCAGGCGGTCCCAGTCGAGCAGAGGCAGCAGGTCGATCGCCGTCTCCCCGCCCCAGGGCGGCACCACGGCCCTGATACCGGGATCCGTCAGCATCGCCGTCAGCTCGGCGGCGCGCTCGGCCGCCGGGGCGCTGACGTGGCCGTCGCCGCTCATGCAGTGCCCGACCACCACCTCGTACCCCCGGGCCTCCACCTCACGGATCGCCACGTCGAGGCGCGCCTGAAGCTCTTTCGGGACTCCGCTCGACGGAGAGGTGACGCCGACACGGTCACCGGGACGCAGAGGGCGTGGGTAGCGAACGGACATGCGCCGGATTCTGACAGGCCGAAGATCCCCGGGCACGTGCTTTTCATGGCCTTCCCGAGAGGAATCAGCCGCGCGCGGCCGCTGTCCTCCGACAGGACCGATGAGCAGGGCGGGCCGCTCCCGACGACCGAGGTGGGAGAGGCGCGGTCCGACCCGTCGGCCTGAACGCCTGCCCGCCCGAGCACCCTGCCGCACGAGCGCCTGCCGCATGAGTACCTTCCACCCCCGCCCTGAGTACGACAGCCCCTCCACCACCGCGCCCCGCCCGTGCGAGAGTTCACCCCACGGAGCCGGGGGGCTCCGGTGACGGGTATGTGGGCGATGGGGTGGGGCGAACCATGGATCTGTTCGACGCGGAGCTGGGTGGACGGGACGATCCCGAGGCGGGGGAAGGGCGCGGTTGCTCCTGGGTCACCGTGGTGATCCTCGGGATCTTCGTGTTGCTGGCGGTGCTGGTGCATACGTTCTTCGGGTGGGTGGGGGACCTGTTCTCGGCCGTGTTCTCGTAACGGCACCGCGCGGGATCCCCGGGCGCTCGCCCTCAGCCGCGCCGCCGAGCCTCCACCGCGATACGGGTGTCCTCGGCGATCAGGTCGCCGTTGATCGCGGCCGCCGCCACGAGGCCCCCGGCTGCGGCGCCGATGACCTGTTCGGTGAGGCGGGTGACGTTGCCCGCCGCCCAGACGCCGGGGACCTCCGTCGCGCCGACCGGGTCGGTCGGGACGTACGTACCGATCACCTCACCGCCCATCTCCTGCGGGACCGGGACCAGCCCCAGCGATGCGAGGACGGCCGAACGGGCGGTGAACCGGGCCTGGATCACGAGGGCGTCGCGCGGGATCACCCGGCCGCCCGCCAGGCGTACGCCGGTGAGACGGTCGTCCGTGACCTCCAGCCCCGCCACCTCGCCGTCCACCACGGCCACGTCCCGCGCGGCGAGCTGCTCGTACTCCTCGTCCGTCGGCTCCGGACCCGTGTGGCGGAAAAGGGTGACGTCGTCGGTCCACTGCCGCCACATCAGCGCCTGATGTACGGCGAGGGGGCCGACGGACAACACCCCGACCGGGCGGTCCGCCACCTCGCGCCCGTGGCAGTACGGGCAGTGCAGCACCTCACGCCCCCACCGCTCCGCCAGCCCCGGTACGGCCGGCAGCTCGTCCACGAGCCCCGTCGTCACCAGGAGCCTGCGCGCCTCGACGCTCCGACCGTCCTCCATCACCACCCGGAAGCCGGACTCCTGCTCCCCCTCTCCCTCTCCCGGCAACCTCTCGGCCGAAGCCACCCGCCCCGCGACGATCTCCGCCCCGTACCCGGCCGCCTCGCCGCGTCCGATCGCCAGCAGCTCCCCGGGCGGGGTCGACTCGCGGCCCAGGTAGTTGTGCACATGGGACGCGGGGGCGTTACGGGGCTCCCCCGCGTCGATCACCAGCACCGAGCGCCGGGCCCGCGCCAGGGTCAGCGCCCCGCTCAGGCCGGCCGCCCCGCCTCCCACGATCACCACGTCGTACCGCTGCTGCTTCATGTCGGTCATGCGGACCACCTCCAGTTGGTGGAGATAGTGCACGCAGGCCGACCGGAACGACAAAGACGCTTGCCGAAACAGCAATGTTTACCCGAGGTTGAACTCGCACCACACGATCTTGCCGGGGTTCCGCTCCGCGACCCCCCACTTGTCCGCCAGCGCCCCGACCAGCAGCAGCCCCCGGCCACCCTCGTCCTCCACACCCGGGAGAGCATCCGCCGCCCGGACCCTGCCGTCGCCGCTGTCGCGCAGCTCGACCCGGAGCGCCATCTCCATCCGCTCCAGGAAGATCTGGACCCGGAAGCCACGCCCAGTCGGGACACCGTGCCGGAGAGCGTTGGTCGCCAGTTCGGTTACGCAGAGCAGTACGTCGTGCGCGCGGCTCTCGCCTCGATCGAGCAGGGGCGGCGGGCGCTTCAGTTGGACCTGGCCGTCCGGCTCGATGAACTGCTGCAGACCAAGGGCGCGTTGCGAGTCGCGGTGGAGAAGATCCCCAGGAAAGAGCGCTATCGGGAGCAGCTTCTCCATCTGCGGCGCTGCATGGATCTGCCGTTCGTCACTATTCAGATCATGCCCCGCAACACCCCTCGGCACGCCGGGCTCTCGGGACCGCTCATCCTGCTGGAGACCCCCGACCATGACCAGCTCGCCTACATCAGCGGCCAGCTACGCGCAGAGCTGTACGACGAGCCGGCTGACGTCAGCGCTCTCATGCAGCGGTATGGGATGCTGCGCTCCCAGGCGCTCACCGTCGAGGAGAGCGCCCGGCTACTGGACGCACTGCTTGGAGAAACATGTCCCGCGCAGCACACCCGGCCCCCGACAACACCACCCTCCACTGGTTCAAGTCCAGCTACAGCAACGGTGACGGCGAAGCCTGCGTCGAAGTCGCCGCCCACCCCGCCGCCATCCACATCCGCGACTCCAAGGTGACCGACGGCCCCGTCCTCACCGTCGAGCCCGCCGCCTGGAGCGCCTTCGTGCACAGCGGCACCGCGCTCTGAACCCTCCGCACGCGCACCCGCCCCGCCCCCGGCCCCTCGGCCGGAAACGGGGCGGTTCTCATGGGCGCGGGACGGCCTAGTAGCGCACCCACAGCTCGTACACGCCCGGCTTGGCCGCGTACGGGTTGCAGATGTAGAGCGGGCTCCAGATGTGGGCGGCGGCGCCGGCCGCCCCGGCGGCCTGACACTCCGCCTGTGATGCGTAGTGGCCCCGGATGGTGTAGCCCGAGCCCACGGCGGAGGCGGTGGAGGCCGTGCCGAGGACCATCGCGGCCGCCGCGACTGCCGTGACCGCGAGCGTGGTGATACGTGTACGCATGTCGGTAACTCCGTTTTCAATCAACGCACATGACTGTGCATCAGTGAATGGGTAGAGCCGAACCGATCAGCGCGCGCCGCCAGGAAGAAGCTAGCGAGCGAGGAGCACCCGCACAACAGGTCTGGACCATTAAGGCATCGCATATGCCCCCTGGCCGGAAACCGACGCTTTTCCGCCTACGCGATCGCGCCGCGATCCGTCCGCTCCACCGGGATCCACAGCTCCGCCTCCGCCCGCTTCCCCTCCTCGTACAGCCGCACCCGCAGGATCTCCGGGCCGGGCCGGGAGGCGTACGGGTTCGAGGGGAACCACTGGGTGAACACGTCCCGCCAGAGGCACTGGAGGGCCTGCGGGAACGGGCCCTCGCTTGCGAACACCGCCCAGGAACCGGCCGGTACGTCGAGCGAGTCCAGGTCATCGGGGAGGTTCTGCTGGCCCGTCACCACCGCGTGGTAGTAGGTCAGTTCGGTCCCTTCTGCCCGGCTCGGGTCGAGCTGGTCGCTCACGCCGACCAGCCCGGCCGGCTCCTGGTCGGAGAGGGCCGCGATACGGTCCAGCTCCTCCCGCCCGATGCCACGGATGAACTCCGCGATGGCCTGATTCGGCCCCTCGTGGATCAGCGGGACGCGTGCCCGCCTCCCCACCACCCGGAACGCTTCCTTCTCCACCAGCCTGTAACGCATGGCACTGCTCCCTTCGACGACGAGTCGGAAGGTCAGGCGTTGCTGGGACCGCAGAACCGCACCGCTCCGCCGGGCCTCACCCGGTCCGACGCCGTGCACGGCACGGAAGGCGCGGGCGAAGCCCTCCCCCGTGTCGTAGCCGTACCGCACGGCCACGTCCAGCAGCGTCCGGTCCGGGTCGCCGAGCACCTCGGCGCCCGCGAGGGTCATACGGCGCCGGCGGATGTACTCCGCCAGCGGTACGCCCGCCAGTGCGGAGAACATCCGGCGGAAGTGGTACTCCGAAGTCATCGCGATACGCGCCAGCTCTGCGGCTTCGATGCGCTCACCGAGATGCGACTCGATGTACTCCATGGCCTCGTTCAGTCGGTCCAGCAACCTTGTCCCGCCTTCCTTTCCCGTTCACCGTAGGAAGGGACCAGCCTGCCGGACCCGACCGTCCGTGCCCGGATCGGTCGGTCGGGAGGGAGGGAGGGAGGGAGGGAATGCCGGGCATGCGAAAGGCGGCCCACCCGGTTCTTCCCGGGGGGCCGCCTGTAAACGGTGACTGTGTCTCTGTCTGTCGGCTCAGTTGAAGCGGGCGTCGGAGAGGGTCGTGGTCACCGTGCCCGCGGTGGAGGAGGTCGTCTCCGCCGCGCCGTCGACCACCTTGCCGAGCTCGCTGACGTTGTCCAGCGCGCCCAGGCTGATCGGCGGCTCGGCCGCGTGGGCCGTGTCCCCGCCTCCGGGGTGCGGGGCGATGGCGGCGATGACCGCTCCGGTGGCGAGGGTGACGGCGGCGAGAACGCTTCGCTTCTTCATGACGGGTTCAACGGCTCAGCCCCTGGAAAGGGCACGCCCTGAATTCGCGCCCTGAGTTTCCGGGGTGCCGGACGTGCCCGGTTCCGGCCCGACCGGGCCGGGCCCCACCTCGCCGTCAACCGCCCGAACCCCGCCCCCTACCCTGTGCCCATGCTCGTCTACGCCCCTGCGGCGCTCCTCCTCCTCGTCTTCTGCGTGAGCGTGCTGCACGACCGCAGGAAGTTCAGCAACGCCGTCATCCTCGGGCTCGCCGTGCTCTGCGCCCTGGCCGCCTGGCTGTACGAACTCATCCGGTCCGAGTCCACCTCCGGCGCGGTCGCCGCCTGGTCGTTGCTCGTGCTGGGGGCGGTGGCCGTCCTTCTGCTGACGTACTTCCTGTTCGTCAACGGCGTACGGATGCTGCGCAAGGAGGGGCGGAGTCCGGGTAACCTGCTCTCGCTGGCCGCCGCCCTCGCCATCGTCGGGGTCGTCGCGCTGCTGGCCACCGCCGTGAGCCTGCGGCATCCGGTGCTGATCGGGGTGGCGGCCGCCGCCGGTGGGCTGGCGCTCTACTTCTCGTTCCTCTTCCTGTGCTTCGTCTGTTACGCGTTCCTCTACGGGCGGCTGCGGGTGCGCCGCAAGGCCGACTTCGTGGTCGTCCTGGGGTCCGGGCTCATCGGTGGCACCACCGTGCCGCCGCTCCTCGCGAGCAGGCTGAAGCGCGGGCAGGACGTGCACGCGCGGCTCGCCAGGCGCGGGGGCTCCCCCGTGCTCATCACCTCCGGCGGGCAGGGGGCGGACGAGGAGCTGCCCGAGTCGCACGCCATGGCCGACCACCTGGTGGCCGAGGGGTTTCCGGCCCATCTGATCAGGCGGGAGGACCGGTCGACGTCGACCGAGGAGAACCTGCGGTTCAGCAAGGCGATCATGGAGGAGGCCAAGCCCGACTACCGGTGCGTCGTCGTCACGAACAACTACCACGCCTTCCGGGCCGCCCTCACCGCCCGCCGGATGCAGATCCGCGGGCAGGTCGTGGGCGCGCCCACCGCCGCGTACTTCTGGCCCAACGCGACGCTGCGCGAATTCGCCGCCGTCCTCGTCGACTACAAGCGGATCAATGTGGTGCTGTGCTCGCTGATCGTCCTCGGGGGCGTGCTCGTCTGGTGGGCGGTGCGGTAGCGGCTCCGGGCCTACCAGACCCCTAGAAGCCGCCGCCGTCGAAGCCGCCGCCACCGAAACCGCCTCCGTCGCCGAAGCCGCCGCCGCCGTCCCCGAACCCGCCGAAGCCCGACGAGTCGAAGTCCGAGCCGGAGAAGTCGCCGCCGCCCCACTCGCCGCCGCCGCCGAAGTCACCGCCGCCGTACTCGGAGGCGTACGCCGGGGTCGCGAGCATCGAGCCGAGCATCGTGCCGACCAGGAGGCCGGGGAGCAGGCCGCCGCCGAAATAGCCGCCGGCCCAGGGGCCGTAGGCCGGGCCCGCCTCCCAGTACGGACGGCGGTCGCCGTCGCCGACATCGACCGTACGGCTCATGGGGTCCTCGCCCCGGGTCAGCCGGGCCTCGTCCGCGCCGCAGACCGGGACCTCGCGGGACGCGCCGCCCGAAGGGGTCCAGAGCACGTCGGTGACCGAGGGGCCGTGGCGGGGGTCGAAGAAGCACGGTGGGCGGCGGGCCGGGATCGCCGTCCCGGTGCGGCGGGCCTCCAGGACCGCGAGGGAGAAGCGGCCGTCCTCCAGGGCCTGGGTGACCCCGCGCACGTCCGAGGGGTGTTCGGCCTCGGACATTTTCGTCTTGGCGGTCTCGTAGGAGTCCAGAGCGCGTTCGTAGTCGCCGCGCATGGTGTCGTCGGCGCCCGGTTCGGCGGGGTGGAAGTCCAGGCGCTCCAGCTTCTCGCCGTACGCGGTGATGTCCTCGTCGACCACGACCCGGAGCTTGTCCAGGGCCGCCCGCTCCTCCTCCGCCTTCCTCCGCTTGTTGCGGCGGGAGATCGCGTACGCGCCCGCGCCGCCCGCCGCCACCAGGGCGCCGAGCGTGATCAGGCCGGAGACCGGGGCGCCGGACTCGTCGGCCGAACCTGAGCCGCCCGACCAGGAGGCGGGGGCGGTGCCCCGGGCCTGTTCGACGGCCCGGTCGACGAAGGCGTTGAGCTGGGCCGGTGCGTCGGTGGCGGTGGCCGGGTTCTTGACGGAGGCGGTGAGGTTGTCGACCGCCCTCGTCGGCATGACCTGCGGGTCCGCGCCCGCGTCGAAGCCGTCACCCAGGCGTACCGCGTAGACGCCGGTGATGCCGGTGTCGTTGCGCAGGGTGGTGAGGAGGCCTTCCTCGGGGAAGGCCTGGGTGTCGGGCAGGACGGCGACGAAGACCGGCTTGTCAGCGTTCTGGATGGTGGCTTCCAGGGCCTTCTCGTCAGCGACGGAGAGCTGATCGCGGGCGGCCGGGTCCACATAGACCGGGTCCTCGCGCAGGGCCTGGGCGGCGTCGGTGATCGTCGCCGCGGGGGCGGCCGACGCAGGGGAGGTCAGGGCGAGTGCAGCCGCTGCGATGATGAGCAGCAGGCCCGCCAACAGCGAGGGGAAAAGCCTTTTCCTCATACTTAACGCTACTCCAGGCGGGCGACGAACGCCGCCGCCCGCCTGGAGAGCGGGGTACCTACGCGGCCCTGTACGCCGTGCGCAGCTTGGCCACCGCGCCCGTCAGGTCACCCGTCAGCAGCAGGTGGTCCGCCTCCGCGAACGGCTTCGACACCGCCTGCGTGAACTTCCCGTCGATCTTCTGCTGGACCAGCAGCCGCGCCTGGTCCACGATCGCCTTGCCCGCCGGGGTCTTCCCCAGCTTCGCCTTCTCCGCGATCTGCGCGGCGAGAGCCAGGGCGGTCAGGGTCAGCTCGCCGCCGACCGGGGGCTTCTTCAGGGTCGTCAGGCCCCAGCCGTACGGGAACTGCGGGTCGTACGCCGTGTCCCCGACGTTGATCGGGAGCTGCGCCTGCGACTTCGGCCAGGTCACCGGAAGCTGTCCGGTGAAGGCGCGCTTGCCGTAGAGGACGTCGGCCACGCCGTCGCCCTCGGAGCCCGGCAACCAGGAGGCCACCAGCGCGTTGATCGTGCCGAGCTGGTCGCCGATGAGCTGCGGCCGGCCCGAGACGATGAGGACCGCGCACTTCATGGCCGCGCAGACCTTCTCCACCGCTGCCTTGTCGGCGGCCGTCAGCTCAAGGTCGTGGCCGTTGCCGACGTCACCGATGCCTTCGGCGTACGGGGTCTCGCCGACGACCACCACGCCGACGTCGTAGCCGTCCGTGGCGGCCGAGGCGTCGCGCGAGTAAGTGACGGACTCGGGGGTCTTCGCCGCCTTCTTCATCCCCTCCAGGATCGTCGTGCCGGGAGTGGTCCTGCCGGAGGAGCCCTGCCAGCTGATCGTCCAGCCGCCGGCCTGGTTGCCGATGTCGTCGGCGTTGGACCCGGCGACGTACACCTTCTGGTCCGGCTTGAGCGGCAGGACCGCTCCCTCGTTCTTCAGCAGCACCTGCGACTTCGCGACCGCCTCACGCGCCACCGCGCGGTGCTCGGCCGAGCCGACCTTCGCCAGGTGCGTGGTGTCCGCGTACGGCTTCTCGAAGAGGCCCAGGCGGAACTTCTGCGTGAGGATGCGGGAGACCGCGTCGTCGATCCGGGCCTGGCTGATCCGGCCGGCCGCGACCTCCTCCTTCAGCGTCTTGGTGAACTCCTGGTACGCGGTCGGGACCATGATCATGTCGAGTCCGGCGTTGATCGACGTACGGACGTCGCTCGGGTAGTCGCCGGGGATCTGGTCGATGGCCTGCCAGTCGCTGATGACGAAGCCCTCGAAGCCCATCCGGTCCTTGAGGACACCGTTGATCATCTCGGCGTGGGCGTGCATCTTCACCGGGCCCTGGTCGTCGCCCAGGATGTCGAGCGAGGAGTAGGAGGGCATGATCGTGCCCACGCCCCGCTTGACCGACTCCGCGAACGGCGACAGGTGGACTGCCTCCAGCTCCTGGCGGGTGACCTTGGTGATGCCCTGGTCGATCGTGTACGAGCCGGTGGTGGCGGAGCCGTACTCGGTGCCGCCGTCCCCGACGAAGTGCTTCGCGCTGCCGAGCACCTTGTCGTTGCGGTGCAGGTCCTTGCCGGAGGGGTCGCCCTGCATACCCTGGATGACTGTCTCCATGGCCTCGACCAGCGCCGGGTCCTCACCGAACGCCTCGTAGGAGCGGCCCCAGCGCTCGTCGCGCGTCACGCAGACGCAGGGGGCGAAGTCCCACGGCACGCCGGTGGAGCGGACTTCCTTGGCGGTGATCGCGCCCGTCTTCTCGGCGCTCTTCGGGTCGCGGCCGGCGCCGATGCCGATGTTGTGCGGCATGATCGTCGCGCCGACGACGTTGTTGTGGCCGTGCACCGCGTCCACGCCGTAGATCAGCGGGATCTGGAAGCGGGTGGCCTGGGCGCGCAACTGGTAGGCGTCGACCATCTTGGCCCAGGCGGCGGCCGTGTTGGGGGTGGGGACCGAGCCGCCGCCGGAGAGCAGCGAGCCGAGGTCGTAGGCGGCGATGTCACCGGGGGCGCGCAGCGCGTTGCGCTCGGCCTGGGTCATCTGGCCGGCCTTCTCGGCGGGCGAGAGCCGGGAGAGCAGGTCGGCGACCCGCTGCTTCACCGGCAGCTTGGCGTTCTGGTACGGGAGTCCGTGGGCGTCGATGACGACCTGCGGGTTCTCCTTCGGGGCCTTGGCGCCGGTGACCGTCAGCTCCAGCGGGATCGTCTTCGCCTCGGCCGGCTCGGCCGCCTTCGCGGTGCGGACGGTGACCTTGTGCGTGGTGCCGGAGGCGGTGCCCGCGGGGAAGGTGTGGGTGCCGGTGACCGGGGTGTAGTCCTTGCCCGCGACCGCCGTGCCGCCCTTGGTGGTGTACGTGACGGTGACGGGCTCCTCCGTCGGGACGGAGCCGGTCGTGGCGACGGAGAGGGTGAGGTCGGCGCTGGAGCCGTTCTTCACCGGGCGCACGGCCGTGTCGGTGACCACGCTCGCGGTGAGCGCCGGGTCCGCCTTGCCGTACAGCTCCACGGCGTCCAGGGCGAAGGTGCCGGGGGCGCCGCCCGGCATGGTGAAGGCGTAGCCCCACATCTCGTTCAGGCCGAGGATCTGGTCGATGCCGCCGACGGGCTGGTAGTCGGCCCGGTAGACGAAGTCCGCGAACGGGATCTCGACGAGGTGCCAGCCCTCCCAGTCGTCGGTGAAGGAGGTGGTCCACAGCTCGGACGCGCCGCCGTTGGCACCGCCGTCCTTGATCTCGAAGTTGATGCGCTTGCCCGAACCGGGCGGCAGGGGCGCGGTGTTCTGGCCGTACCACCAGAAGCGGATGCCCTGGTGCGCGGTCCAGTTCTGCGGCGGGGTGTCCACGGCGAACTCGTGGCTGAACCCGCCCCAGGCGCTGATGTCGTAGGAGCCTTCGAGGACCTGCTCGCCCTCGGGGGCGTCCGCGCGCTCGGTGAGCTTCAGCTCGGGGTGGTCGTCCGCATCGCCGCCCCAGGTGAAGATGGCGTCGGCGGGCGGGTTGTTGCCGAGCGGCACCTCGCCCTCGAAGCGGTCGATGAGGACGGGGGCCGGGTCGTCGGCGGCGGCCTGGCTGGGCGCGGCGCCGGCGAGCAGGGTGGCCAGGACCGCGGCGGCGGCCAGGGCGGCTGTCGCGGGTCTGCTTCTGCCTTTGCGGGGGCGGGGGTGTGAGCTACGAGGCATGGGTGAGAGCGCTCTCATGTCGGGGGCGGGTGGGTCGCTGGAGCTGGAGAGGAAAGGGGTCAGTGAGATTCTGGAACGGGGCCGCGGGTTACCGCTTGTTCGGTGCGGTTACCGCTGCTCGTCCCGGGTGAGCCGCGGTGCGGTTACCGCTGCCCGTCCCTGGTGAGCCGGATCGTGTCGCGGTACCACTTGGCGCTGTCCTTGAGCGTGCGGGTCTGGGTGGCGTAGTCGACGCGGACGATGCCGAACCGCTTGTCGTAGCCGTAGGCCCACTCGAAGTTGTCCATCAACGACCAGGCGAAGTATCCCCGGACATCGGCCCCTTGGGTACGGGCCGCGACCACCGCGTCGATGTGATCCGCGAGATACGCGGTGCGGTCGGCGTCCGGGACCGAGCCGTCGGCGGCCACGGTGTCGTCGAAGGCGGCGCCGTTCTCGGTGATGACGGTCGGGAGCCCGTAGTCGTTCTCCAACCGGACCAGCAGGTCGGTGAGTTCGGTGGGGGTGATCTCCCAGTCCATGGCGGTGCGCGGCAGATCCCGCTCCACCATCCGGACCACGGGCAGCCCTTCGGCGTCGGCCGTCGATCCGTCCTCGGTGGTGCCGGAGAACTGCATGCCCCGGTAGAAGTTGACGCCGAGGACATCGAGGGGCGTGGAGATGGCCGCCAAGTCTCCTTCCCGCACGGGGAGTTCCGCGTCCTGGGCGGCCAGGTCCGCGACCACGTCCTCCGGGTAGCGGCCGTGGACGATCGGGTCCAGGTAGAGGCGGGTGCCCATGCCGTCGGCCCGGCGGCAGGCGTCGCGGTCGGCCTCGCTGGGGGTCTCCGGGGTCGCGGTGCCCAGGTTGAGGGTGATGCCGAGCTCCAGCGGGTTGCTTCCCGCCGCCTCCCGCATCGCCCGCGCGGCCAGACCGTGGCCCAGGAGCAGGTGGTGGACGGCGTGCATCGAGGCGCCGAAGTCCTTGCGGCCGGGGGCGTGGAGGCCGTACGCGTAACCGAGCATCGCCGAGCACCAGGGCTCGTTCAGCGTGGTCCAGTGCTCGACCCGGTCGCTGAGGGCCTCGTACGCGAGGGAGGCGTACTCCGCGAACCTCAGGGCGGTGTCCCGCGCGGGCCAGCCGCCCGCGTCCTCCAGCTCCTGCGGCAGGTCCCAGTGGTAGAGGGTGATCCAGGGGGTGACGCCCCGGCCCTGGAGCTCGTCGATCAGCCGCTTGTAGAAGTCCAGCCCCTTCTCGTTCGCCGGGCCCCGGCCGCCCGGCTGGATGCGGGGCCAGGCGAGCGAGAAGCGGTACGTGTCGACGCCGAGGCCCGCGATCAGCTCCACGTCCTCGGGCATCCGGTGGTAGTGGTCGCAGGCCACGTCCCCGTTCTCGCCGCCCTCGACGGCGCCGGGCACCCGGCAGAAGGTGTCCCAGATGGAGGGCGTGCGGCCGTCCTCGGTGGCCGCACCCTCGATCTGGTACGAGGAGGTGGCGACGCCCCAGCGGAAGCCGGCCGGGAGCCCGCTCAGCGCGGTGGGCCGAAGGGTGCGCTGCGGGGTGGTGGCGAGGTTCATCCGGTCTCCGTACGTAGAGGGAGGAGCCTGGTCGGGTGGGGCCGGGGCGACCGGTCCTGGCCGGGCGGTTCCGGTCAGCCGTGCAGATGGCAGGCGACCGTGCGGCGGTCTTCGGCGGGTGACTGGGCCGGGGCCGCCAGCAGCGGGACCCGTACGCCGCACGGCTCGAACGCCTTGCCGCAGCGCGGGTGGAACGCGCAGCCGGCCGGCATCGCGGACAGGTGCGGCGGCGAGCCGGGGATGCCGGTCAGCTCGCGGCGCGGGCCGTGGAGGGCGGGGAAGGAGTGGAGCAGCCCGTCGCTGTAGGGGTGGCGGGGGTCGCGGTAGATCTCCGCCGCGCCCGCCTCCTCCACGATGCGGCCCCCGTACATGATCGCGATCCGGTCCGAGAATTCGATCAGGAGCGAGATGTCGTGGGTGATGAACACGACGGAGAAGTTGAGCTGTTCCCTCAACTGGACCAGCCGTCGCAGGATCTGGCGCTGCATCACGACGTCCAGCGCGGTCGTCGGCTCGTCCATGATGACGATCTCGGGCTCCAGGGCGAGCGCCATCGCGATCATCACGCGCTGCCGCATCCCGCCGGAGAGCTGGTGCGGGTAGGCGGCGAGCCGGTCGGCGGAGATACCGACAAGGCTGAGCAACTCCTTCGCTCGGTCCGTCCGTTGGGCCTTCTTCAGGTCGGGGCGGTGCGCCTTGAGTACGTCGGTGAGCTGGCTGTGGACGGTGTGCACCGGGTTGAGCGAGTTCATCGCGCCCTGGAAGACGAGGGACAGCTCCTGCCAGCGGAAGGCGCGCAACTGCTCCGGCGAGAGCGAGAGGATGTCGAGCCGGTCGCCGCCCTGCCGGTGGTAGTGGACCTCTCCCCCGGTGATCACCCCGGGCGGGGCGAGCAGCCGGGTCACGGCGTACGCGAGGGTCGACTTGCCCGACCCCGACTCCCCTGCCAGGCCGAGGACTTCGCCCCGGTGCAGGGTGAGGTCGATGTCCCGTAGCGCGTGCACGGCCCGCTCGTCGGTGCCGTAGTCGACGTTCAGTCCGCTGATGGTGAGGACCGGCTCGGCGCTCATGGGCGCGGCTCCTTGCTGCTGTGCTGGCGATGGCCGCCGTTCAGCGGTTTCCGGGCGACCGGCGTGAAGCCGACGCGCATCTTCACCTTCCGGGAGGAGCCGGTGGCGGTGCGCAGGCGCGGGTTGACGAACTCGTCGATGCCGAAGTTGATGAGGGCGAGTGCGGTGCCCAGCAGGGCGATGCAGAGGCCGGCCGGGACGAACCACCACCAGGCGCCCTGGGCGAGGGCCTGGTTGGACTGGGCCCAGAAGAGGACCGTGCCCCAGTTCCAGTGCGAGATGTCCGCGACGCCGATGAAGGCGAGGGTGATCTCGGTGAGGACGGCGAAGATGACCGTGCCGACGAAGCCGGAGGCGATGACGGCGGTGAGGTTCGGCATGATCTCGAAGAGGATGATCCGCCAGGTGGACTCGCCGGTGGCGCGGGCGGCCTCCACGTAGTCGCGGCGGCGCAGCGACAGCGTCTGGGCACGCAGGATGCGCGATCCCCAGGCCCAGGAGGTCAGGGCGATGGCGAAGGCGATGAGCAGGTCGCCGGTGTCCGGGACGAAGCTCGCGACGATGATGATCAGCGGGAGTCCGGGCAGCACCAGGAAGATGTTGGCGAGCGCGGAGAGGATCTCGTCGACCGCCCCGCCGAGGAACCCGGCGGTGACCCCGATGAGGACGGACAGCACGGTGGCGATGACCGCCGCGACGAACCCGACGATCAGGACGCCCCGGGTGCCGACGAGGATCTGCGAGAAGACGTCCTGGCCGGTGTGGGTGGTGCCGAACCAGTGGGCGCCGGAAGGCGGTTGGAGGAGCTGGTCGCTCATCGCGTCGGGGTCGTACGGGGCGATCCACGGGCCGATGACGGCCAGCAGGACGAAGAAGGCGAGCATGAGCAGCCCGGTACGGGTCTTGCCCCCGCGCAGGAACCGGAGCCGGGCCCGGCGGGTGGGCGCCTCGGGTGCGGGCGCGCCGTCCAGGACGGCGACATCGGTGGCGGTGATGGACATGGCGGGCTACGCCTCCTTCCGGGTGCGGGGGTCGAGGGCGGCGTAGACGAGGTCGGCCAGCAGGTTCGCGGCCAGGACGGAGAGCGTGATGATCAGGAAGACGCCCTGCATCAGCGGGTAGTCCTTGGCGCCGACCGCCTGGAGCAGTTGGAAGCCGATGCCCGGATAGGTGAAGACCATCTCGACCAGCAGCGTGCCGCCGACGATGAAGCCGAGGGAGAGGGCGAAGCCGGAGATGTTGGGGAGGACGGCGTTGCGGGCCGCGTAGCCGAACATCACGCGCCGCTCGGAGAGGCCCTTGGCCTGCGCCACCATCACGTAGTCCTCGGAGGAGACGGTGACCATCATGTTCCGCATGCCGAGGATCCAGCCGGCCACCGCGCTCAGCACTATCGTCACGCCGGGCAGGAACGCGTGGTAGAGCGCGCTGGAGATGAACGGCCAGTCGAAGGCCGGGACGAGGGCGCTGTCGTAACCGCCGGAGTTCGGGAAGAGCGACCACTTCTCGGCGAACAGGGCGATGGCGATGAGGCCGAGCCAGAAGTAGGGGATGGAGGAGATGAAGGTGGTGACGGGGAGGAGCCCGTCCAGCCAGGAGCCGCGCTTCCAGCCGCTGTAGACGCCGATGCCGGTGCCGAGGAGGAAGCTGAGGAGCGTCGTGACGCCCACCAGGGCGAGCGTCCACGGCAGGGACTGGACGATCACCTCGCTGACCGGGGTCGGGAAGAAGGTGAAGGAGAGGCCGAGGTCGCCGTCGAGGAGGTGGGCCCAGTAGTCGGTGTACTGCTGCCAGAGCGACTGCTGCTCGTCGAGGCCGAAGAGGGCCTTGAGGGAGTCGATGGCCTTGGTGTCGAGCTGGCCCTGGTAGCGGCTGAGCAGCGCCTGTACGGGGTCGCCGGGCATCAGGCGCGGGATGAGGAAGTTGATGGTGATGGCGGCCCAGGCGGTGACGGCGTAGAACGCGAGCCGTTGGAGGAGGTACTTCACCGGGATGCCTCCTTGCCGGCCGCGACCGCGTTCCCGTACGGGGTCGCGTCACCGCCCTCGTACAGCCAGCACGCCGCCCACTGTCCGTCCGCCAGGTCGAAGCGCGGCGGGAGTTCGGTGCGGCAGCGCTCCATGGCCTTCGGGCAGCGCGGGTGGAAGCGGCAGCCGGCCGGCGGGGCGATGAGGGAGGGTGGCTCGCCGGTGCCGGTCTCCTCCTCTTCCTCCTCTTCCTCCTCTTCCTCCTCTTCCTCCTCGGCGACGATCCGGTCCGGGTCGGGCGCGGAGGCGATGAGGAGCTGGGTGTAGGGGTGGGCGGGGCGCTGGGTGACTCTCTCGCTGTCGCCGCCCTCGACGATCCTCCCCGCGTACATCACCAGGGTGGTGTCCGCGAAGTAGCGGGCGGAGGCGATGTCGTGGGTGATGTAGAGGATCGCCAGGTGCAGGCGCTCCTTGAGGTCGCGCAGCAGGTTGAGGACGCCGAGCCGGATCGACACGTCGAGCATGGAGACCGGCTCGTCGGCCAGCAGCACCTGGGGGTCGGCGCCCAGCGCGCGGGCGATGGCGACGCGCTGGCGCTGGCCGCCGGAGAGCTCGTGCGGGAACTTGTCCAGGTACTGGTGGGGCGGGGTGAGCTGGACCCGGTTCAGCAGGTCGGTCAGCGCCTGCTCCAGCTCCTTGTCCCCGTTCCCCGCCCGGCCGTGGATCTTCAGGGCGCGGGTGAGGTGGTAGCGCACGGTGTGCACCGGGTTCAGCGAGGCGAACGGGTCCTGGAAGATGAGCTGGACCCGGCGTACGTAGCGGCGGAAGGACCGGCCACGACCGGCCACGACCGGCTCGCCGCCCAGCCGGATCTCCCCCGAGGTGAGTGGGTGGAGCTGGGCGAGCAGGCGGGCGACGGTGGACTTGCCCGAGCCGGACTCCCCCACCAGGGCCGTGACGGTGCCGCGCCGGAGCTTGAGCGAGACGTCGTCGACGGCGTGGACGCTGCGGCGCTCGCGGGCGAACAGGTCGCGCGCGGTGCGGCGCAGGGGAAAGTGCTTGGTGACCCCGCGCGCTTCCAGCACCACGTCGGTGCCGGTGCGCACGGTCTCGGACTGATCGGTGGTCATGGCCGGTTCTTCCCCGTACTTACTTGGCGGGCGTGAGGTTCAGCACGATCTCCAGCGCGCTGGGCTGGGTGTGCTGCGGCGGGGCGTACGGGTTGGCCTCGGTGGGCCAGCCGATCCAGTTCTTCGTGGAGTACTCGGCGCCGATGGGCGCGGCGGCGGTCGGGATCATCGGTGCCTGCTCGACGAAGATCTTCTGGATGGTGTTGAGCGCCGTGGTACGGGTTCTCTCGTCCTTGGCGTTGGCGTACTCCTTCAGGGCTCCGGTGGCCTCGTCGCTCTTGAAGCGGCCGAAGTTGCCCTGCTGGGAGCTCTTGCCGATGGGCTGGAGGAGGGCGCCGTCCATGACGTTCTGGTACATGTCGTACGGGGTGGCGCCGCTGTTGGTCCAGCGCAGGGTGGCGTCGAAGTTGCCGTTGGCCACGTCCACGCCCCAGGCCTCGGCGGTCTGGGTCTTGACCTTGGCCTCGATGCCGAGCTGCTTGATGTTGTCCTTGATGATCGCGAGACCGGTGATGTAGTCGTTCCAGCCGGCCGGGTCGGTGAAGGTGAGCGTCACCGGCTTGCCGGACGGGTCCTTGAGCACCCCGCCGCTGAGCTCGAAGCCGGCCTCGTCGAGGATCTTCTTGGCCCCGGCGACATCGGGCTTGGTGTTGGCGCTCTGGTACTCGGGGGCGAGGAAGGGCTCACCGGCCGGGAGCGGGATGCCGGTCGGGTTGGTGATCTCCGGGTAGAGCGTGGCCTGGGCCTGGATGTGGATGGCCTTGCGGTCGATGACCATCGCCATCGCCTTACGGAGCGCCGGGTTGTCGAAGGGCCTGCGGGCGGTGTTGAACCAGAGGCCGTGGATGCCGAGGCCGGAGGGGAACCAGAGCTTGTGGTTCTTGGGGTCCTTGTCGATGAAGAGCTGCTTGTGGTTCGGCATGAAGACGAAGGACCACTCGACCTTGCCGGTGGCCAGCGCGGTGGTGGCGGCGCTGTTGTCGTTGTACGCGGTGTAGCGCAGCTCCTTGACCTTGGTCTTGCCGTTCCAGTAGCTCGGCGTGGCGGTCAGGGTGGTGGTCTGCGGCGTGAACGTCTTGAGCTTGTACG
Source organism: Streptomyces cyaneofuscatus (assembly GCF_042718795.1). GTDB lineage: Bacteria > Actinomycetota > Actinomycetes > Streptomycetales > Streptomycetaceae > Streptomyces > Streptomyces cyaneofuscatus_A. The sequence goes on along the minus strand of NZ_JBHXOX010000011.1, from coordinate 23,674 downwards.
GGCCGGAGCCGACGGGCGTGCGGTTGGGCCAGGTCTCCGGGTTCTCGACCTTCTCCCAGATGTGCTTGGGCACGATGAAGGTCTGGATGATCTTGTTCTGGTTGACGAACTGGGACTCCTTGAAGGTCAGGACGACCTTGCCGTCCTCGACCGCGATCCCGTCGAAGGGGATGCCGTTCCAGTTGAGCGCCGAGTGCTTCTTCAGGAGGTTGAAGGTGAACTCCACGTCGGCCGCCGTCAGGGGCTTGCCGTCGGCCCACTTCGCCCGGGCGTCCAGGGTGAAGGTGACCTTGGTGAAGTTGGCCTCCCACGCCCAGTCGGTGGCGAGCCACGGGTCGGCCTTGTCGGTGGGCTTGATCATGTTCGTCATGGCCAGCGGCTCGTAGATCATGTACCGGTAGCCGAGGGTGGCGCCCGCCGAGGTGTTGAGGAACGGGTTGCCGTTGTTGGTCTGCGGCCCGTCCGGCTTCCCGAGGGTCAGTACGCCGGTGGCGGAGCCGCCACCGTTCTTGTTGGCGCCCGAGTTGGCGTTGGAGCAACCGGCGGCGAGGGCGATCACGACGGTGGCTGCGGCGACCGCTCTGAGCGTGGTGCGACGGCGTGACGACATGGCGACTCCAGGGAGGGGCTGCCGGGTCGGGGCGATCCGGCGGAGGGTGGAAGGGCTGAGGCGGGGCGCGGCCGGGCGGCCGGGTCCGTCACGGCGCCGAGTGGCGCACGACCAGTTCGGTGGGCAGCACGGCCGGGCCGTCGGGTACGGGCGTGCCGCCGAGGTGGGAGAGCAGCATCCGGGCGGCCGTCTCACCCATGCGGCGGGTGGGCTGGCGCACGGTGGTGAGGGGCGGTTCGGTGTGTTCGGCCATCGGGATGTCGTCGAAGCCGACGACCGCGACGTCGTCGGGGACCCTGCGCCCGGCGACCCGCAGGGCGCGCAGCACGCCGGCGGCGCTGATGTCGTTGTGGGCGAAGACGGAGTCGAACGTGACGCCCCGGGCGAGGAGTTCCTCCATCGCGAGGCGGCCGCCCACTTCGGTGAAGTCGCCTTCGACGACGACGCTTTCGGGCAGGACCGAGCGGAAGCCGCCGAGCCGGTCCCGTACGCAGCCGAAGTGCTGGGGTCCGGTGAGGACGACGGGCCTGGAGCGTCCGGCGGCGAGCAGGTGGCGGGCCGCCGACGCTCCTCCCTCGTGGTTGGTGGTCACGACGGAGGGGAACGCGGGGTGGTGGCCTCGGTCGTCGATGAGCACGATCGGCAGGCCGTCGCGGTGCAGGGCGGTGAGGTGGCCGAGGGTGTTCTCCGGCTCCACGACGACGAGCCCGTCGAAGGCGCGCGCGGTCACCTGGGTGGTGAAGCGCTGGACGGACTCGGCGCCCCGGTTGCAGGTGAAGAGCAGCAGCCCGTAGTCGGCGGCCTCGACGGTGTCGACGACCCCCTGGAGCAGTTCGCCCATCCACGGCCAGGTCAGCGAGGGGACCAGCATGCCGACGGTGCGGCTGGAGCCGCGGGCCAGGCCCACGGCTCCGGAGCTGGGCACATAGCCGAGCTGTGCGATCACTTCACGAACGCGGGCGGCAGTGGAACCGTCCACCTCGCCCTTGGTGTTGATGACCCGCGACACGGTCGTCTTGCTGACGCCGGCCTCACGGGCGACATCGGCGATGGTGACGCGCATCTGGGCCTCCAGGGGCCGGGAGACGTGCTGGAGAGGTTTCCGGTACCGGTTCCGGAACCGGTACCGGCGTTGCGGCAGGAGTTAACCCCGCCGATACAGGGCCGTCAATACTTCACACCGAGATTGGGCCGGTCTCATCTGCCGGGCGGGCAGGGCGCGTTGTGCGTTCAGCTCTTGAACGCGCGAGAGCCGCCGCCCCGGGTCGGGGCAGCGGCTCTCGCGGGCGGGACGGGTCGCGCTACTCGGTGGGCTCCACGCCCGCCCGCAGCAGGCCGTAGGTGTACGCGTCCTCCAGCGCCTGCCAGGACGCGGCGATGACGTTCTCGGCGACCCCCACGGTCGCCCAGTCGGCGTCGCCGTCGCCCGTGGTGATCAGGACCCGGGTGGTGGACTCGGTGCCCGTACGGCCCTCCAGGATGCGGACCTTGTAGTCGACCAGCTCCAACTTGGCGAGCTGCGGATAGATCCGCTCCAGGGCGACGCGCAGGGCCCGGTCCAGGGCGTTGACCGGGCCGTTGCCCTCGGCGGTGGCGACCATGCGCTCGCCCTTGGCCCAGAGCTTCACCGTGGCCTCGTTGGCGTGGGTGCCGTCGGGGCGGTCCTCGACGATCGCCCGCCAGGACTCCGTACGGAAGTAGCGCCGGGCCCTGCCCTCCACCTCGCCGCGGAGCAGGAGTTCGAAGGAGGCGTCGGCGGCCTCGTAGGTGTAGCCCTGGAGTTCGCGCTCCTTGACCCGCTCCACGACCCGGCCGACCAGGGCCCGGTCGTCGCCGAGGTCGACGCCGAGCTCCTTGCCCTTCAGCTCGATGGAGGCGCGGCCCGCCATGTCGGAGACCAGCATCCGCATGGTGTTGCCGACCAGCTCCGGGTCGATGTGCTGGTAGAGGTCCGGGTCGACCTTGATCGCGGAGGCGTGCAGCCCGGCCTTGTGGGCGAAGGCCGAGACACCCACGTACGGCTGGTGCGTGGAGGGGGTGAGGTTGACGACCTCGGCGATCGCGTGCGAGATCCGGGTCATCTCGGCGAGCGCGCCCTCGGGCAGCACCTTCATGCCGTACTTGAGTTCCAGCGCGGCGACGACGGGGAAGAGGTTGGCGTTGCCGACCCGCTCGCCGTAGCCGTTGGCCGTGCACTGGACGTGGGTGGCGCCGGCGTCCACGGCGGCCAGGGTGTTCGCGACCGCGCAGCCGGTGTCGTCCTGGGCGTGGATGCCGAGCCGGGCGCCGGTGTCCGCGATGACGGTGGAGACGACCGCCTGGACCTGGGCGGGGAGCATCCCGCCGTTGGTGTCGCAGAGGATGACCACCTCGGCACCCGCCTCGTACGCGGTACGGACCACGGATTTCGCGTACGCCGGGTTGGCCCGGTAACCGTCGAAGAAGTGCTCGCAGTCCACGAAGACCCGGCGGCCCTGTTCGCGCAGGTGGGAGACGGTGTCGCGGACCATCTCCAGGTTCTCGTCCAGGGTGGTGCGCAGGGCCAGCTCCACATGGCGGTCGTGCGCCTTGGCGACCAGCGTGATCACCGGGGCGCCGGAGTTCAGGAGCGCCTGCACCTGGGGGTCCTCGGCCGCGCTGCCACCGGCTCTGCGGGTCGCGCCGAACGCCACGAGCCGGGCGTTCTCGAAGGCGATCTCCTGCTGGGCCCGGGCGAAGAACTCCGTGTCGCGCGGGTTGGCACCCGGCCAGCCGCCCTCGATGTACCCGACCCCGAAGGTGTCCAGGTGCCGGGCGATGGTCAGCTTGTCGGCGACCGTCAGGTTGATGCCCTCACGCTGAGCACCGTCGCGCAGTGTGGTGTCGAAGACATGGAAACTGTCGTCGGTGGCGTTGGCCTTGGTGGTCATGCTGATCTGACTCCTGTCGGATGAGTGGATCCGGACGATCGGGCTCCACTTGCCCCCATCATCCCGCGCGCTCCGCCCGGCCCGGGTGCGGGCCGGAAAACGAAAAAACCCCTCGCGGGTGCGAGAGGTCTGCGCGCGGGTCTGGGGCACGGTGGCCGCGCCGTACAGGGTGGTACGGGACGGTCACTGCGGACCGGCGCGCCTGCTGCCAATAATCATGACGAACGAGGACACGGCAGCAGTCTCGCACAGTGACGCGTCCGTGACACCGGCGTCTCAGGATGCGGTCGTGACGCCGGTCGCATCGCTCGGTCAGCCGTCTTGCGTCAGCGCCTCGTCCAGGAACTCCGCCGCCTGGGCCAGCATCTGCTCCCGGCCCGTTCCCGGGATGCCGACCGTCACATGGATGCTGAACCCGTCCAGCAGCGCCCGCAGCCGGGTCGCGAACCGGTCCGCGTCCACCGCCCGGAACTCCCCCCGCGAGACCCCCTCGGCGAGCAGCGCGACCAGGTCCCGGTGCCAGGCCCCCTCGATGGCGGCCTGCCGGCCCCGGGCGTCGTCGTCCGCGTTCTGCGAGCGGCCCCAGACCTCCAGCCAGAGCGTCCAGTGGGGGTCGCGGTGCCCGGCGGGGAGGTAGAGCCGGAGGTACGCGTCCAGCCGCTCGCGGGCGGTCCCCGGCTCGGCGAGGAGGGCGCGCCGCTTCGCCCCGAGGCGGTCCTCGCTCCACTCCAGGGTGCGGAGCAGCAGCTCGTCCTTGGTCCGGAAGTAGTAGAGCAGGTGCCCGCTGCTCATACCGACCTCGCGCCCGAGCCCCGCCATGGTCAGCCCGTCGAGCCCGCGCGCGGCGATGGTGGCCATGGCGGCGGCGAGGACGTCCTCACGGGGCGGGGCGGCGTGGTGGGTGCGGCGGGGGGTGGGGGGCATGGGACCGGACTTTCGGGGTGGGTCGGGCCTTCGGCTGCTGACCGGGTTCAGATCCTGGGCTGCTGACCGGGTTCAGATCCTGGGCTGCTGACCGGGTTCAGATCCTGGGCTGCTGCTGGGTGATGCAGTGGATGCCTCCACCGCCGGCGAAGATCGTACGGGCGTCGACGAGGGTCACCGTACGGTCCGGGAACAGGCCCCGGAAGATCGCGGCGGCCTCCTCGTCGCGCGGGTCGTCGAAGGCGCAGAGGACCACGCCGTCGTTGCAGAGGTAGTGGTTGATGTAGGAGTAATCGACCCACTCGCCGTCCTCGTCGCGGAGCACGGTGGGCGCGGGGACCTCGATGACCTCCAGCGGGCGCCCCTTGGCGTCCGCGGCGGCCCGCAGGACGGCCAGCAGCTCCCGGGAGACCTCGTGGTCGGGGTGGGCCGGGTCGGGCTGGACGTGGGCGACGACCGTGCCCGGGCGCACGAAGGCGGCGACGATGTCGACATGGCCGAGCGTGCCGTACGTCCCGTAGTCGCCGGTCAGCCCGCGCGGCAGCCAGATCGCCTTCTCGGTGCCCAGGCGGGCGTGGATCTCCGCCTCCACCTGCTCACGGGTCCAACCGGGATTGCGCTCCTCGCCGAGCTGGACGGTCTCGGTGAGCAGGACGGTGCCCTCGCCGTCGACGTGGATCGCGCCGCCCTCGTTGACGAGCGGGGAGCTGTGCGCGGGGGTGCCGGTCAGCTCGGCGACGGCCCGGGCGATGTGCTGGTCGCTCTCCCAGCGGGCCCAGCCCTGGGCGCCCCAGCCGTTGAACGTCCAGTCGACGGCGGCGAGCGTGCGGCCGTCGGTGACGAAGGTGGGCCCGATGTCCCGCATCCAGGCGTCGTCGAGCGGCCGGACGACCAGCTCGACCTCGGGGCCGAGCAGGGCGGCGGCCCCCTCCTCCTGCCCCGGCCCGACGACCATCGTGACGGGCTCGAACCGGCGTACGGCCCGGGCGACAGCGGCCCAGGCGCGGCGGGCCTCCGCCAGCTCGTCGGCGGAGGCGAAGGTGGGGTTGGGCCCGGGCCAGGCCATCCAGGTGCGCTCGTGGGGGGCCCATTCGGGGGGCATGCGGAAGGGGGTGGGGGTGACGGAAGTGGCGGGCATGTGGGGCTCCTGGTCACGGTGATTAGAGTGCCACTCTAACGATGCCCTGGGGCTGTAAGGAAGTTTCTTGCGCTCCTGTTCGAGCAGCGCTCTATTCCTCGGACAGGGAAAAGGCCGCACCCGCGAAGAGAGCGGGTGCGGCCTGATCCTGGGTGGAGGGGTCCTCAGCCGAGTGGGTGCATCCAGCCGTGGGTGTCCTCGGCGATGCCTCGCTGGATGTCGAGCAGGCGGTCACGCAGCTTCATGGTGACCGCGCCGGGGGTGCCGTCGCCCTGGGTCCACTCGCCGTTCGCCGTCTTCACGATGCCGACGGGGGTGATGACGGCGGCGGTGCCGCAGGCGAAGACCTCGGTGAGGGTGCCCTTCGCGGTGTCGTCGCGCCACTGGTCGATGGAGACGCGGCCCTCCTCGGAGCCGTAACCGAGGTCGCGGGCGACCTTGAGGAGGGAGTCGCGGGTGACGCCGGCGAGGAGGGAGCCGGTGAGGGAGGGCGTGATGATCTTCTTGGAGCCGTCCTCCTGCTCGTACACGAAGTACAGGTTCATCCCGCCGAGCTCCTCGACCCACTTGTGCTCGACGGCGTCGAGGTAGGCGACCTGGGCGCAGCCGTGTGCGGCGGCCTCGGCCTGGGCGAGGAGGGAGGCGGCGTAGTTGCCGCCGGTCTTGGCGTCGCCGACGCCGCCGGGGACCGCGCGGACGCGGTTCTCGGAGAGCCAGATGGAGACGGGCTTCACGCCGCCGGGGAAGTAGGCGCCGGCGGGCGAGGCGATGACCAGGAAGAGGTACTCGTTGGCCGGCTTCACACCGAGGCCGACCTCCGTGGCGATCATGAACGGGCGCAGGTAGAGCGACTCCTCGCCGCCGTGCGCCGGGACCCACGCCTTGTCCTGCTGCACCAGCGCGTCGCACGCCTCGATGAACGTCTCGACGGGCAGCTCCGGCATGGCGAGGCGGGCGGCCGAGCGCTGGAAGCGGCGGGCGTTGGCGTCGGGGCGGAAGGAGGCGACCGAGCCGTCGGGCTGGCGGTAGGCCTTGAGCCCCTCGAAGATCTCCTGCGCGTAGTGCAGGGTCATGTTGGCCGGGTCCAGCGACAGCGGGCCGTAGGGGACCAGCTCGGCGTCGTGCCAGCCACGGCCCTCGGTCCAGCGGATCGTCACCATGTGATCGGTGAAGTGCCGGCCGAATCCGGGGCTGGCCAGGATCGCCTCGCGCTCCGCGTCGGACAGCGGGTTCGAGGAGGGCTTGAGCTCGATCGTGGGCGTCGTCATGAGTGCGTGTCCTTCACCGGTCTTGTGTGTGATGGACCGCGCCCACGCCCGTCCTCCTCCCGACACTTTCCGGTCAGGTCCTAGGACGTCCGAGCTTCACCACGAGCCACGGCCCCGCGTTCGATTATCGCTTGCGGGGGGCCAGGTACGAAATGGTGGGAATGCGGTCCAGGGGTCGATGGTGGCACCCGGGGGCCGCACAGGTGAAGCCGCCGGGCGCTGATGCGACCCGGCGGCTTCGAAGTGGAGTCGTCGGGTCAGCTCGCTACGCGTACCGCGAGCGCGTCACCGATCTCGTCGGTCGTACGCGTGGCAGCGCCGTCGCGCTCCGCGAGATCGGCGGAGACGGCGTCCTCGATGCGCAGGGCCTCGGCCTCGTAGCCGAGGTGGCGCAGCAGGAGGGCGACGGAGAGGACCGTGGCGGTCGGGTCGGCCTTGCCCTGCCCCGCGATGTCGGGGGCGGAGCCGTGGACCGGCTCGAACATCGACGGGAACGCGCCCGTCGGGTTGATGTTGCCGGAGGCGGCCAGGCCGATTCCGCCGGTGACGGCGGCGGCGAGGTCGGTGAGGATGTCGCCGAACAGGTTGTCGGTGACGATGACGTCGAAGCGCTCCGGCTGGGTGACGAAGAAGATCGTCGCGGCGTCGACGTGCAGGTAGTCGGTGGAGACCTGCGGGTACTCGGCGGCGACCTTGTCGAAGGTGTTCTTCCACAGGTGGCCGGCGTAGACGAGGACGTTGTTCTTGTGGACCAGCGTCAGCTTCTTGCGGGGCCGGGCGGCCGCGCGCTCGAAGGCGTCCCGGACCACGCGCTCGACGCCGTACGCCGTGTTGACGCTGACCTCGGTGGCGACCTCGGCGGGAGTGCCGGTGCGCAGCGAGCCGCCGTTGCCCGTGTACGGGCCCTCGGTGCCTTCGCGGACGACGACGAAGTCGATGTCGGGGCGGCCGGCGAGCGGGGTCGCGGTGTTCGGGAAGAGCTTGGAGGGGCGCAGGTTGATGAAGTGGTCGAAGGCGAAACGCAGCTTCAGCAGCAGCCCGCGCTCCAGGACGCCCGACGGCACGGACGGGTCGCCGATCGCGCCGAGGAGGATGGCGTCGTGGTTCCTGAGGGCCTCCAGCTCCGCGTCCGGGAGGGTGTCGCCGGTGCGGTGCCAGCGCTGGGCGCCAAGGTCGTACTCCTTGGTCTCCAGCTTCACATCCTGCGGGAGGACAGCGTTGAGGACTTTGAGGCCCTGGGCCACGACTTCCTGGCCGATTCCGTCACCGGGGATCACTGCGAGATCGATGCTGCGAGACATGCGGGAAGCCTAACGGTGCGTCCCACCCCATGACATCCGACGTCCACCATACGGACGCGACGTATGCGCGTTCGGGGTGTTCGGGGTGTTCGGGCGTCCCGGGGTGGGGTGAGCGGTGTGCGGGCGGCGCGGGGCGCGGCGGCCGGTCGAGACCTGCGGCTCAGTGGCCGGTCGAGCCGCCGTTGTCGCGGCGGTCGAGGGCGCGCTGGAGCGCGGCGGCGGCGTTCTTGCGCTCGGCCTCGGCCTGGCGGGAGGAGTGGCGGACGCGGCGGGTGGTGGTGTTGGCCATGATGGATCGACTCCTTGAGATCGCATGGATGCCGGGGGCGGGCCGCACAGCGTGGTGCGGCGCCGAGGCCGGGCCGGGATCGGATTTCGAGGTGCCGGAAGGAGCGGGGAGCGTACGCCGCAGGGGGTGACCTGCTTCGGGGCGTGCGCCCGCAACCGCCACAGACGCTCGATCGAGCGATTCGTTCGGCTCCTACAAAGCTAGGACAGTCGGGCCGCTCTGTCTCTACAGTTAGTCGGACTTCCTACTATCTGAGACGGCCACTCCCCCGCGCTCCGCCCGCAGCTCACGGATCAGGGCCCGTACGGCGAGGGATCGTGCCTGCTCAGGGGTGGTGAGGTAGCCGATCGAGCGGGTCGGGCGGTCCGCTCCGAGAGCAGTGATCTCGATTCCGTCCGGTGCTCCGTACAGGGACAGACCGGGCATGATCGCCATACCGAGACCACGGGACACCATCGAGAGCACCGCTCCGTCGTCCTCGGCCTCCACCGTCGCCCGGGGGATCCACGCCTGGGCCGCCCACCAGTCGCGGGTGTACGAGGTGCAGTTCTCGGCCCAGTCGACCAGCGGCAGCGTCCGGGGCGCGGGGTGCCCGGCCGGGTGCACCAGGGCGTACTCCTCCTCCAGCAGTACGCCGCCGACCAGCTCGGCCGGCGCGAGCGAGGTGGTCCCGATCGTCGCGACCGCCAGGTCGGCCCGCCCGTCCAGCACCTCACCGGCCGTCCCCCGCCCCACCTCACGCACCATCCGCACCACGGGCTCGATGCCGGGGTGGCGGGCCGTGAGGCGTTCCAGGGCCGGCGGCAGCAGATGCAGGGCCGCACTGCGGAACGCGGCGATCCGCAGCGGCCCGCCGACCGTGTCCCCGCCGCCGGGCCCGGCGGCGGCCCCCCGCGCCTCGGCGCCCATCACGTCGAGCAGCCGCAGGACGCGGCGGGCGTGCGCGGCGGCCACCTCACCGGCCGGGGTCGGCGTGGCGCCGCGGCGGCCGCGCTCGAAGAGGACGGCGCCGATCCTGCGCTCGCTGGACCGGACGGAGTGGGAGACGGCGGACTGGGTCATGCCGAGCTGCCGGGCGGCGGCGGAGAACCCGCGTACGTCGGCGACGGCGACGATCACGCGCAGCTCGTGCGGGGCGAGGTCGGTCATCGCGAGGCCCGCCCCACGCCGTCCACCGGGCGAGGCGTTGAAGACCCATGAAAGCTGCTCATGGAAACGATTCTTCCATCGACGCCACCCCCTGCCCGGCCACCGCGCTCCCTCCTACCGTCGGCGGCATGACGACACAGCGCACCGCCCGCACCCTCCACCTGGCCGCCCGCCCGCACGGCTTCCCGACGGCCGGTCTCTTCGCCGTGCGCGAGGCACCCGTACCGGAGCCCGCCCCCGGCACGGCCGTCGTGGAGAACCTCTACCTCTCCGTGGACCCGTACCACCGCGAGGAGATGGACGGCGGCTGGGCGCTGGGCGTCCCGCTGGAGGGCCGGGCCCTCGGCCGGGTGACGGCCTCCCGCGCCCCTGGGTTCGCGGAGGGCGACCTCGTCCTGCACCGCGAGGGGTGGCGGACCCATGCCGTGGTGGTGCCCGGCGAGGGCGGGGTGCGCAAGGTGCCCGCGTACGACGGGGTCCCGCTCGCCGCGTACGTGTCGATCCTCGGCGGCACCGGGCTCACCGCCTATGTGGCGCTCACCCGGACGCTGGAGTTCCGGGCGGGCCAGGACCTCTTCGTCTCGGCGGCGGCGGGCGGGGTCGGTACGGCGGTGGGGCGCATCGCCCGGCTGCTCGGCGCCGGGCGGATCGTCGGCAGCGCGGGGACGCCGGCGAAGGTGGCCCGGCTGACCGGGGAGCTGGGCTTCGACGCGGCGTTCGACTACCACGACGGCCCGGTCGGGGAGCTGCTGGCGAAGGCGGCGCCCGACGGCATCGACGCCTACGTGGACAACGTCGGCGGGGACCATCTGGAGGGCGCGATCTCGGTGCTCCGCGAGCACGGGCGGATCGCGTGGGTCGGCGCCATCTCCCAGTACCACTCGGCGCACGAGCCGCCGGCCGCCCCGCGCAACCTGTTCGACATCGTGGAGAAGAGCCTGCGCCTGGAAGGGGTGATGGTGCGCAACCACCGCGACGTGCAGCGGGAGTTGGAGGACTTCCTGGTGCCGCATCTGCAGAGCGGCGTGGTCGTGCCTGACGTCACGGTGGCGCACGGGTTCGAGCGGACGGTGGAGGGGTTCCTCGGGATGCTGCGGGGCGGGAACACCGGGAAGATGCTGATCCGGGTCGCCGACTGAGGCCCTGCGGCGCGGAGTTGGCCCGCGCCGCCTACAGCAGGTCGCCGTCGCGCCAGTCGAAGACCAGCGGGTGGCCGGCGGCGGGCAGTACGTGCCCGGCGGCCGGGCGGACGTAGGTGGAGCCCTCCTCCTCCGGCAGCGCCACGGTCCCGTGCGGGCCGAGGGCGGCGAGGCTCCCCGGCCACACCTGCCAGCCGCGGGAGGCGTAGAGGGCCGCGCCCGCGTCGGAGGCGGAGAGCGCGCCGAACTCGTACGCCCCGTCGACGACCCGCTCCAGCGCGCCCATCACCCGGTGGCCGAGCCCCTGGCGGCGGCGGCCGGGACGGACGGCGACGGCTTCGACGTATCCGGCGCGCAGCGAGCGGCCGTCGTGGAGCACCCGGCGCTGGACGATCGAGCCGTGGGCGACGAGGAGCCCGCCGGTGTCGCGCACCAGGGCGTGGACGCCGCCGAGGGAGTGCTCCCAGTCGTCGTCGCCGAAGTCGCCCTCGAAGGCGGTGTCCAGCAGGGTGCGGATCTCGTCCCGTACAGCCGCGGTCAGCTCATAGGTGTGGGCGGCGTGCACCGCGGGGAGCTCGGTCATGGTCCCAGTTTCCCAGGCACCGGCTCCCACCAGGCACGCAGGGGCGATACGGGGCACGGGACGCGGGGTACGGGATGCGGGGTTACGGAATGCAGGGCACGGGACGCGGGGCACGGGACGCGGGGTACGGAGCCGGTCGAGGCGGCTCCGTACCCCGCGCCTCACCGGCTCAGTACACCGAGACGCCGTACGCCTGGAGCGCCTCCACCACCGGCTGGTGGATGGCCGAGCCCGCGGTGCCCGAGCAGCCGGAGCTGCCGGAGTGGATGCCGAGGGCGACGGAACCGGCGAAGTGGGCGCCGCCGCTGTCGCCTCCGGCGGAGCAGGCGGTGGTGCGGACCATGCCGTAGACGGGCCCGTCACCGTAGTTGACGGTGACGTTGACGGCGGTGACGGTGCCGGAGGTCACCTTGGTGGTGGAGCCGCTCTTGCGGATCGCCTGGCCGACGACGGCGTTGGCGGCGGAGGCGATGTCCTGGGTGGAGCCGTTGTAGAGGTCGACCGATCCGGCGGGCGAGGAGCCGTCGGTGTAGCGGACGATGCCGTAGTCGTTGGTCGGGAAGCTGGTGCCCTCGCGGACGCCGGTGACCGGACCGCCGGAGGTGGCGGACCAGTTGGCGGAGATGTTGGTGCAGTGTCCGGCGGTCACGAAGTAGCGGGCGCCGCCCTTGGTGACGTTGAAGGCGGCCGAGCAGCGGCTGCCGCCGCCGTAGATGGCCCCGCCGCCCAGCACCTCGCGGTGGAAGACGCCGGGTACGCGGCTGATGCTCACCGCTCCGCCGAGCCGCTTCGCGACGGCTTGGAGGCGGGCCATGTCCCGCGCGGAGACGGAGGAGTCGGCCTCGACGGCGACCTGGTTGGTGCGCGGGTCGATACCCCAGGAGGTGCCGGTGATCTTCGCCTCGGCCTCCAGGGTCCCGATGGCGGAGTCGAGTTGGGCGGCGCTGCGGGCCACCCGGCGCACGGTGGCCCCGGTGGCACGGGCCTGCTCCTCGGCCCGGTCGGTGGTGACGGTGACGACCAGGTCGCCGGTCTTGCGGTCGAGGTAGGTTCCGGCGGTGCCGGCGCCCAGCGTGCGTTCGACGGCGGCGTCGAGTGCGTACGCGGAGGCGGAGGGGATCGCCGAAGGGGCAGCGGCGACGGGGATCGCCGAGGGGGCGGCGGCGGTGTGCACCTCGGCGGCGGTGGCGGGGGTGGCGCCGAGGCCGAGGGCTCCGGCGACGAGCAGGACGGAAAGGCTCAGGCGGGCGCGGGAGTTGCGTCTCATGGGGGGAGCTCCTTCTCGGGTGACGCGTGGGGACGTACCGAGAAGAAATTTGACATGTTCATTACCTGAGCCACAAGACCGCGTGCCCCGGAGAGTGCCCCGAGGAGCGTCCGGAGGAGTGTTCCGAGGCACACGCCCGGCGGACAGCCGGTCCCGGTCACCGGACACTGACCGGGACCGGCCCCCGCCCTGGCCGGTCCCCCGCTTCCCCCGGCCGCCCCCGCCGCGCACACTGCGCCCATGTCCGACACGACACCCGCACCCCGGCAGTGGTCGCCCACCCATGGCGGCCCGTACCGCCCCGCCCCCTACCGCCCCGAGCGGACCGCCCCCGAGGAGTCCCTGGCCCGCGCCGCCCGGCTGCGGGAGCGCATGGACGAGCGCAGGACCGTCCGCGCCTTCTCCCCCGACCCGGTCCCCGAGCAGGTGCTGCGCGACGCCATCGCCTGCGCGGCCACCGCCCCCTCCGGCGCCCACCAGCAGCCGTGGACCTTCGTCCTGGTCAAGGACCCCGAGGTGCGCCGCCGGATCCGGGAGGCCGCCGAACACGAGGAGAAGCTGAGCTACGACGGGCGGCTCGGCGAGGAGTGGCTCGCGGCCCTGCGCCCGCTGGGCACCGACGCGGTCAAGGCCCATATGACGGACGCGCCCGCCCTGATCGTGGTGTTCCAGGAGCGCTACTGGCTCGGCGAGGACGGCACCAGGCGCAAGCACTACTACGTGGACGAGTCGGTGGGCATCGCGGTGGGGATGCTGCTCAGCGCCCTGCACCTGTCCGGGCTCGCCGCGCTGATCCACACGCCGAGCCCGATGCGCTTCCTCGGTGAGGTGCTGAACCGGCCCGAGAACGAGAAGGCGTTCGCCGTGATCCCCGTGGGCCATCCCGCCGACGACTGCGAGGTCCCCGACCTCGTACGCAAGTCGCTGGACCAGGTGCTGGTGGAGATCTGAAGGACCACTCGTACGTGGGGACACGTGGAAACCGCCCCCCGGCCGGTAGGGGGACCGGTCGGGGGGCGGTGCTCAGGGGGCCTTCACCAAGGCCCTGGAGCCCGGGGCGCCGTGCTGCGGCGCCCCGGGGAAGGGCGTCAGCCCTGGTGGGGGTAGGTGTACTCGGTCGGCGAGAGCAGGGTGTCCTTGATGGCCCGGGTGAGGGTCCAGCGCTGGAGGTTCTGCGGGGCGCCCGCCTTGTCGTTGGTGCCGGAGGCGCGGCCGCCGCCGAAGGGCTGCTGACCGACGACGGCGCCGGTCGACTTGTCGTTGATGTAGAAGTTGCCCGCGGCGTAGCGGAGCTTCTCCATCGTGTACGCGGCGGCCGCACGGTCGCCCGCGATGACCGAGCCGGTCAGCGCGTAGTCGGAGACCGACTCCATCTGCTCCAGCATGGCGTCGTACTCCGCGTCCTCGTAGACGTGGACCGCGAGGATCGGGCCGAAGTACTCGGTGGTGAAGACCTCGTTGTCGGGGTCCGAGCAGACGATGACGGTCGGGCGGACGAAGTAGCCCACCGAGTCGTCGTACGTACCGCCGGCCACGATCTCGCACGCCGGGTCGGACTTCGCGCGGTCGATCGCGGCCTTGTTCTTGGCGAACGAGCGCTCGTCGATGACGGCCCCGATGAAGTTGCTGAGGTCGGTGACGTCACCCATCGTGATGGAGTCGACCTCGGCCGCGAACTGCTCCTTGAAACCGGAGTTCCAGATGGAGGCGGGGACGTACGCACGGGAGGACGCGGAGCACTTCTGGCCCTGGTACTCGAAGGAGCCGCGGGTCAGCGCGGTCTTCAGCACGGCGCGGTCGGCGCTCGGGTGCGCGACGACGAAGTCCTTGCCGCCGGTCTCGCCGACGAGCCGCGGGTAGGTGCGGTAGGTGGCGATGTTGTTGCCGACCGTCTTCCACAGGTGCTGGAAGGTGGGGGTCGAGCCGGTGAAGTGGATACCGGCCAGGTCGCGGTGGTTCAGCGCCACCTCGGAGACGGCGATGCCGTCGCCGGTCACCAGGTTGATGACGCCCTTGGGCAGCCCGGCTTCCTCCAGGAGCTGCATCAGCAGCACGGCGGCGTGGGTCTGGGTCGGGGACGGCTTCCACACCACGACGTTGCCCATGAGGGCGGGGGCGGTGGGGAGGTTGCCCGCGATGGCCGTGAAGTTGAACGGCGTGATCGCGTAGACGAAGCCCTCCAGCGGGCGGTGGTCCATGCGGTTCCACACGCCCGGGGAGTTGGCCGGCGGCTGCTCGGCGAGGATCTGGCGCGCGTAGTGCACGTTGAAGCGCCAGAAGTCGACGAGCTCGCAGGGGGTGTCGATCTCGGCCTGCTGGGCGGTCTTGGACTGGCCGAGCATGGTGGAGGCGGCCAGCGTCTCGCGCCAGGGGCCCGACAGCAGCTCGGCGGCGCGCAGGATGATCGCCGCGCGGTCGTCGAAGGACATCGCGCGCCAGGCCGGAGCGGCGGCGAGGGCCGCGTCGATGGCGTCCTGGGCGTCCTGCTCGGTGGCGCCCGCGAAGGTGCCGAGGACGGCCTGGTGGTTGTGCGGCTGCACGACCCTGACCCGCTCGCCGCCGCCCATCCGCTTCTCGCCCCCGATGGTCATCGGCAGGTCGATCGGGTTGTCGGCGAGTTCCTTGAGCTTCACCTCCAGGCGGGCGCGCTCCGGGGAGCCCGGGGCGTAGGAGTGGACCGGCTCGTTGACCGGCGCGGGAACCTGGGTGACGGCGTCCATGAGTGCCTTGTCTCCTTGGTGTCGGCGGGGGGTGTGGGTCAGCCCGGGGGCTGCTCAGCCCTTGGTGAGGATCGAGCGGCCGAAGAACAGCAGGTTGGCCGGCTTCTCCGCGAGGCGGCGCATGAAGTATCCGTACCAGTCGGTGCCGTACGCCGTGTAGACGCGCATCCGGTGGCCCTCGGCCGCGAGCCGGATGTGCTCGTCGCTGCGGATGCCGTACAGCATCTGGAACTCGTACTCATCCAGTTTGCGCCCGGCCTGGCGGCCGAGCTCCTGGGCGACGGCGATGAGACGGGGGTCGTGGGACCCGATCATCGGGTAGCCCTCGCCCTCCATGAGGATCCGGGTGATACGGACGTACGCCTTGTCGATCTCGGCCTTGTCCTGGTACGCGACGGAGGCGGGCTCCTTGTAGGCGCCCTTCACGATGCGGACGCGGCTGCCGGCGGCGGCCAGGCGGCGGGCGTCGTCCTCGGTGCGGAACAGGTAGGACTGGATGACGCAGCCGGTCTGCGGGAAGTCCTTCCGCAACTCCTCGTGGATGGCGAACATCGAGTCGAGGGTGGTGTGGTCCTCGGCGTCCAGGGTGACCGTGGTGCCGATGGCGGCCGCCGCCTCGACGACGGGCCGCACATTGGCGAGGGCCAGCTCGTGGCCGTTCTCCAGCGCCTGCCCGAACATCGACAGCTTGACGGACATCTCGGCGCGCGGGCCCAGGTCCAGGGCCTTCAGGCGCTCCACGAGCTCCAGGTACGCGTCACGGGCGGCCTCGGCCTGCGCGGGGGTGGTGATGTCCTCGCCGACGACGTCGAGCGTGACCTCCAGGCCCTTGTCCGCCGCGTCCTCGACGATCGGCACGACCTGGTCGACGCTCTCCCCGGCGATGAAGCGGTCGACGACCTGCTTGGTGCCGGGCGCGGCCGAGATGAACCGGCGCATCTTGTCGCTGCGGGACGCGGCGAGAATCACGGGACCCAGCACGGGGACCTCCACGAATATACGGACGAGGGGCCGTAACGGTACGAACGTGAACGGACCGGTACGGCACGGATAACCACTGTGAAATCTAGGTACCCCGCACACGCTGTGCCATCGACACCTGTCACGCATCCGTGGCCGCCATCTCAGACATCTGTATGAAGAAAGCGGGCGAAGGGTGCGAGAATGGCGGAGTGACAGGCGATTACCAGGAACTGGTCGACGAGATCTCCGCCCTCCTCGGCGCCCCCGCCACCCTGGAGAACCGCGATTTCGGCCTGGTCGCGTTCGGGGCCCACGACAGCGACGACGACACCGCGATGGACCCGGTCCGCACCCGCTCGATCCTGACCCGCCGCTCCACCCCCGCCGTCCGCGCCTGGTTCGAGGGGTTCGGCATCACCCGGGCGACCGGTCCGGTCCGCATCCCCGCCGCGCCCGAGGCCGGGGTCTTCCGGGACAGGATCTGCCTTCCGGTACGCCATCGGGGTGTCGTCCTCGGTTACGTCTGGCTCCTCGACACCGACCCCGGCCCGACCGAGGAGCGGCTGGCCGCGGCGATGGAGGTCACCGCCCGGATCGGGGCGCTGCTCTCCGACGAGGCGCGGGCGGGCGCGGACCTCTCCCGGGAGTTCGGCGCGGTGCTGACGGCCGGGCCCGGGCGGCAGCACGACACGGCGGTGGCGGCGCTGAGCGAGGCGCTGGGGCAGGACGCGGAGGGGCTGCACGCGGTGGTGTGCGTGACGCCGTGGAGTGTGGAGGACACCCCGTCGGTACGGGGCGTGGCCTCGGCGGCCGCACTGGCGACGGTCACCGGGGCGGGGACCGGGCCGGGCGGCACCGGGGCCGTGTCACTGGCCGCGCTGATCCGGCTGCGCTCGGCGGACCGGCTGGACCCGGCGACGGGCGCCGCGGAGCGCCTGCGTACGGGGGCGGGCCCGGGGGCCACCGGGGGGATCGCGGCACCGCGCCGGGGCCTGGACGCGCTGCCGGCCTCCTGGCGCGAGGCCACGGCGGCGGCCCGCGCGGCCCGCGCCGAGACCCGCTTCGGCCCGGTCGCCCGCTGGTCGGCGATCGGCCCGTACCGCCTGCTCACCGCCCTCCCCGGCACCGGCACGGACCCGGCCGACCCGGCGGTCGCCTCACTGCTGACCCCGCTGCACAAGGAGCTGGCGCACACGGCGGAGGTCTTCCTGGACTGCGCGGGCCAGGCCAGCCGGACGGCGGCCGAGCTGGGCGTCCACCGCCAGACGCTCTACTACCGCCTCTCCCGGATCGAGCAGATCACCGGCCTCGACCTGAACGACGGCGAGGACCGGCTGCTGCTGCACATGGCGGTGAAGCGGGCGCGGCTGTGACCGTGGCATCCCCGTGATCCGGGCCGGGCCACCGCTACGGCTGCCCCGCTACGGCTGCTCCGCAGCCACCGGCCGGTCACTCACCAGGGCGGCCAGCACCAGCGGCGCGTCGCCGTCGCTGTGGCCGACGGTCACGGCGAACCAGCGGTCACCGGCTCCGCCCGGGCCGGCGGCACCGACCGGGCCCCAGACGGTCAGGTCCCCGTACAGGTCCTCCGCGAACAGCGCCTGGAACAGCGGCTCCACGGGCGGGCCGCCGACCTGCCACCGTTGCAGCGGCACGTGCAGGGTGACGGTGGTGTGCGGGCCCCAGCGGTGGTCCAACTCCTGGGCCAGGGAGGCAAGGTGAGCCTCCGCCGCCTCCTCGGCGTCGTTCCACTCGGGGGCGTACACGCCGGTCAGCGGGTCGCCCTCCCAGAGCGGCACGATGCGGAAGCCCGCGCCCTCGGTGGCGGTCCACTCGCCCGTCACCGGGTCGCCCTGCGCGAGGGTGGGACCGGCGGGCGGTACGGGGGCGGCGAGGAGCTGTTCGGCCTCGGCCACCGCCCGGGGGAGCACGAAGGGCTCCCCCGCCCTGGCCGTCACAGCGCGGCCCGGGAGGTCGTAGGGGCGGCTCCGCGGGTCACAGCACCGCCCGGTCCATCGGGCGGGGCAGCGGCGCCAGGGCCCCCGCCTCGCGCAGGCGCTCGTACGCGCGCACCACCGCCGCGCTGTCGCCGGGGGCCGCGAAGCTCAACAGCTCGCCGCCGCCGGGGAGTTCCTGGCGGACCGCTACCAGATCCTTGGGGACGAGGGCGGCGCGGGCCGGGGAGAGGTAGCCGGTGCGGCCCACGACCGGGTCGCCGACCGCGTACCCGGCCTCGTCCTCCAACGCGTCCAGCACGTCGTCGTCGCTCACATCGCCGAAGTCCGGCTCCCAGACCTGGGCGAGGAGCGCGAGGATGTCCTCCTCGGGGACGGGTGCGTCGTCCGGGGCGTGGAGGATCACCGCGAGCGACTGGAGCAGGAACTCCGGCCGCCCGCCCGCCAGTCCGCTGACCTCCGCCTCCCAGCCGGGCGTTCCCGTGCCGACCAGCCGCAGCCCGGTGCCGGTCAGGTCCGACCAGTCCGCCGCGCTCCGGGCGGTGCGCACCGCGTCGAGCAGGGCGTCCCCCTCGGGGGTGAACGCGGTGGCGGGACCGTCCCCGTGCACCTGGCTCCAGGCGTCCGCCGCCTGCGGGACCAGCTCCGCGAGCCCGTCCAGGGTCCGCTGCCACCGGTCGGCCAGAGCGTCGGCGGACTCGGGCCTCGGGCCCCAGAAGCCCCGCACTACACGTCGCATGCTGATCTCTCTCCTCCGTCGCCGGACCGCTCCGGGTTTCCCCCGCGTGCTCCGGGTCCCCCTCGCGTGCAGGCTACTCGGCTACTCGTCGAAGGCTCCGGGCTTCCTGGTGCTGTCGCCCGGTTTCACCGGCGTGGGGACCACCTTGACCGGCAGCCCCTCGTCCCGGAACGCCTTCCTCGCCGCCTTCGCGACCTCCGGGTCCGAGAAGTGCCACTCCACCGGCTTGCCGCCGGCCGCCTCCACCTGGGCACGGGCCTCCGCCACGAACTTGTCCTTGCCGGACGGGGTGAGCGTGCCCGGGTCGGTCTTGGAGAGGTAGCTGCCGTAGCCGTTCTTGGCCTCCAGGTACGTCTGCCGGGAGGAGTCCCAGCCGTCGTACTCCACGGCCGGCTTGCCCTCGCGAGGGTGCGGTACGACGTACTCCTGGCCCCGGTTGGTGCCGGTGATCTGCTCCTGGTAGCGGAGCCAGGACTCGTTCTTCCAGTTGGGCGCGGGGTTGCGGTCCCGGCTCGCCCAGTAGCCGTCACCCGCGTCCGCGTCACCGAGCGTGCGGCTCGTGAGGTCGTCCGCCCAGGACGGCGGGTTGTAGTTGCGCGGGTCGGAGGTGTCGTTGCGCTGCGGCTCCGGGTGCTGCTTCTTCTCCAGCTCCGCCTTCCGCGCCCGCTCCGGCTCCTCCAGCCGCTTCTGCTCCAGGTGTGCGGCGCGCTCCTGTTTACGGGCTTCCGCCGCCGCGGCCTTCGCCGCCTCGTCGCAGCCGCCGGCCGCCGCGACCACCCGGCCCGGCGAGCCGCCCGCCAGCACACCCGTACCGTCACCGGGGACGCCGCCGGTCGCCCCGCCCCCGTACCGCACCAGCGGCGGCGCCCCTGACGCGATGGCACACCCCGTGCGGCGCGCCGCGTCCTCGGCACTGTCGGCCGCCTCGTCCGCCTCCTTCGCCGCCTTGCGTACGCCGTCGAGGTCGCCCGCCTCCGCCGCCTTGCGGGCCCGCCGCGCGGCCGCGCCCGCGTCGCCCGCCGCGTCCGCGACCTCGGAGGCCACCTTGCCGATCTTGCCGAGCTTTCCGGCCTTGCCGACGACCTTGGCCACGTTGTAGCCGGGGATGAAGAGCGAGCCGACGTTCCAGATCACATCGGTGACGGCCCGGGTCTTCTCCCCGTTGTTCCAGCGCTCGCGGACCTCGTCCCCGACGAAGACGTCGTCCCCGACCGTGACTACGGTGGTGACGGAGGCCTTGCCCCAGTCCCCGATCGCGCCCAGGTAGTCGCCGTCGCTCCACTTGTCGCCCGCGCCCTGGGAGTCCTTGATCCACTGGTCGCCGAGTTGGACGCCGTAGTCGGCGAGACCGGCCCACGTCTCGGGCTTGAACAGGTCGATGATCCCGGAGATGTCGCCCCAGATGCCGTCGACCACCAGGCCCTTGAAGACCTGCGTCGTACGGTCCCAGGCGCAGCCGAAGAACCCCCAGCCGCCGCAGTCCTCCGGCTTCTCGGCCTCCTCGCCTCCGCCGTTCTCGCCGCCCCCCTCCGCTGAGGCGGGGACGTCGTAGGCGGCCTCGGGCTCCTCGTGGTCCTCGGGGAAGGTGTCCTCGCCGGTGCCGGGGCGCCCGTCGTCGTCGGGGCCTCCGGTGCCGCCGCCGGAGGTGGAGCCTGTGGTGCCGGATGAGCCCGTGGAGCCCGTGGAGCCTGCGGAGCCGGAGGTCTCGCCGCCGCCGGTGGTGCCGGTGCCACCCGTCCCGCCGGGCCCGCCCGTCCCGCCTGTCGCGTCGCCGCCGGAGGCACCCGTACCACCCGTGACCGTGGAGGAACCCGCGTCCGTACCACCGGATGTCTCACCGGACGTACCGCCGTCAGCGCCCCCGTCCACACCCCCGTCAGCACCCTCGGACGACGATCCCCCGTCCGTCCCCGTGCCCCCCGACGTGTCCCCCGCCTCCACCTCGCCGCTGCCGCCCGAGACCGGGCACGAGCTGCCCGTCAGGGAGCAGATCGCCGACTGGAGCCCCTCCGTGATCCGGCCGCCCAGGCCCCCCACCGTCAGCGCCGCGATCAGCGCGACCACGATCAGGACCAGGCCCAGGTACTCCAGCGCGGACTGCCCCCGGTCCCGCCGCCAGGTGATCAGGTACGGGAGCGAGAGCTTCGGCGGCTCCCCGCGCTCCCGGGGCGGCAGCAGGAACCACGCCCGGCTCTGCGCCCGGCTCAGCAGCACCAGGATCACCACGGGCAGCACGAGCTGCGTGAACCCGTCCGGTGACCCGTCCGCCAGGTTGCCGAGGCCCCCGATGATCAGCCAGACCTGGACGGCGACGATCCCCCACCGCACCCGCCCGCCGCCCGTCCGCAGGTGCCAGGCCAGCAGGGCGCAGAGCACCCCGGGGGCGGAGGCGTACAGCAGGATGCCGAGCACCTGCGCGCCCATGGCGTCGGCGGCGATCGCGGAGCCGGAGAGGCCGATCGCGCCGAGGGCCGTCGCGCCGAGCAGGACCAGGAGCAGCACCCGTACGACGACGAGCGGGCCCGGGAGGTCACGGCGCGGGGCGGCGGCCGGCGCCGGGCCTCCCGCTACGGGTATGCCACCGACAGCAGACATACGTGATCCGACCCCCGGTGCCCATGAGTGACATGACAACCGGTCACCCTAGGGTCGGGGCGGCTCACCCGTCGTGGGCCCCAGGACCCAACCCGGGGCCCATAGGGGCGGGTTGGTCCTCGTAGAACGCAAGCGGCTGCCGGGCGCCTCCGGTGAAGGGGCGCCCGGCAGCCGGGTACGGAACAGGGTGGGTCAGTCGGTGAGGTTCACCGAGCGGGCCGAGGAGGCGCCGATCTCGTCGGCGATCTCCCCGAGCACCGCCTGCGGGACGGTCTCGTCGACGGTGAGGACGACCAGGGCCTCGCCGCCCTCCGCCGCCCGCGAGACCTGCATGCCCGCGATGTTCAGGCCGGCCTCGCCGAGGATCTTGCCGACCGCGCCGACCACACCGGGGCGGTCCTGGTAGCGCAGGACGACCATGTGGTCGGCGAGCGCCAGGTCCACGTCGTGCTCGCCGATGGCCACGATCTTCTGGAGGTGCTTCGGGCCCGCCAGCGTGCCGGAGACCGCGACTTCCTCGCCGCTGGAGAGCGTGCCGCGCACGGTGACCACGTTGCGGTGGTCGGGCGACTCGGAGCTGGTGGTGAGGCGGACCTCGACCCCGCGCTCCTGGGCGAAGAGCGGGGCGTTGACGTACGACACGGTCTCGTCGACGACGTCCTCGAAGACGCCCTTGAGCGCCGAGAGTTCCAGCACCTTGACGTCGTGCTGGGTGATCTCGCCGTACACCTCGACGTCGAGGCGGGCCGCGACCTCGCCCGCGAGCGCGGTGAAGATCCGGCCGAGCTTCTCGGCGAGCGGGAGGCCGGGGCGTACGTCCTCGGCGATGACGCCGCCCTGGACGTTGACCGCGTCCGGGACCAGCTCACCGGCGAGGGCGAGGCGCACCGACTTGGCGACCGCGATGCCCGCCTTCTCCTGGGCCTCGTCGGTGGAGGCGCCGAGGTGCGGGGTGCAGACGACCTGGTCGAACTGGAAGAGCGGGGAGTCCGTGCAGGGCTCCTTCGCGTACACGTCCAGGCCGGCGCCGGCGACGCGGCCCTCCTTGAGTGCGGAGTGCAGCGCCTCCTCGTCCACGATCCCGCCGCGCGCGGCGTTGACGATGCGGACCGAGGGCTTCACCTTGTGCAGCGCCTCGTCCCCGATGAGACCGAGGGTCTCGGGGGTCTTCGGCAGGTGCACGGTGATGAAGTCGGCGACCTCAAGCAGCTCGTCCAGGCTGAGGAGCTTGACGCCCATCTGCGCGGCGCGGGCCGGCTGGACGTAGGGGTCGTACGCGACGATCTTCATGCCGAACGCCGACATGCGCTGCGCGACCAGGACGCCGATGCGGCCGAGGCCGACGACGCCGAGGACCTTCTCGCTGAGCTCGACCCCGGTGTACTTGGAGCGCTTCCACTCGCCGTTCTTGAGGGCGGTGTTGGCCTGCGGGATGTTGCGCGCGGTGGCGACCAGCAGACCGCAGGCCAGCTCGGCGGCGGTGACGATGTTGGAGGTCGGGGCGTTGACGACCATCACGCCGGCCTTGGTGGCCGAGGAGACGTCGACGTTGTCCAGACCGACACCCGCGCGGGCCACCACGCGGAGCTTCTTCGCGGCGGCGATCGCCTCGGCGTCGACCTTCGTGGCGGAACGCACCAGGATGGCGTCGACGTCGGCGATCGCGGGGAGCAGTTCGGCGCGGTCGGCGCCGTTGCAGTGCCGGATCTCGAAATCCGGACCCAGAGCGTCCACCGTGGCGGGCGACAGCTCTTCAGCGATGAGTACGACAGGTTTCGAGCTCACGTGAGTCCTCACAAGTCCAGTGCCGGACGGCCGTCCCGACGGCCGCAGGCGGTGGAGGGGCTAGCCGCGTGGTAGACGCACGACACTGTGGGCCCTGACGCGTGTATGTGTTGAGAAGTGTAGTCATGCGACGGGCCGCGCACCGCGCCCTCGTGGAAGGATCACCCGCACGAGGGTGGACGTGATGTACATCCGTACGGAGCGCCCCCTTCCGGTGATGTGGAGCGGGGGGGGGGGGGGGGGGGGCGCCCCCCCCCCCCCCCCCCCCCACCCACCCCAGGACGGAGGTGTAAAAAAAAACCAACACCCCCACACCGGACGACAAGACATAAGAGGAGGA
>NZ_JBHXOX010000010.1:0-276595 GCF_042718795.1 Streptomyces cyaneofuscatus | reverse complement strand
TCCTTGAAGTAGTCGCCGAAGGAGAAGTTGCCGTTCATCTGGAAGAACGAGCCGTGCCGGGTGGTGCGGCCGACCTCCTCGATGTCGAGGGTCCGCACGCATTTCTGCACGCTGGTGGCCCGCTCCCACAGGGCCGGCGCCTCACCGGTGAAGTACGGCTTGAACGGCACCATGCCCGCGTTGACGAACAGCAGGGTGGGGTCGGGGGTCGGCAAGGGCGCGCTGGGGACGATCGTGTGGCCCCGGGTGGCGAAGAAGCCGAGGAAGCGGCTGCGGATGTCGGCGGTACGCACGAGGTAGTACTCCATTCTGGGTTGTTGACAGAGGGCGTGGGGTGGCGGAGCCAAGGATTCCGCGTGAGTCGTAGCCTGCAGCGCCGGGAGTGAATGACGGTCGTCATTCGGGCAGATCTTGAAAGAGAAAATTGCCCGTGATGCCAGCGGCCGAAAGGCTGGTGTCGGGAATCGGTTATTCAATCACCCCACAGCGGACCGCGCCGCCGTCGACGTCTATGTCTTCGGCCCCAAAGGGGCCGGCCGGCGCACATCCATGGCAAGCCAGTTCAGACGAGCACCGACGCACCGGGCACCCTCATTCCAGACAGGCCGCCTGAGGGCGTCCGCATAAACACGCACGCTATTCGCGTACGGCGCAGCCATCGGGCAGAAACATACATGTCCGATATCACCAGGCGCCCCGGAAAGCCCGAGTGCAGATCGGACTGAAGAAGGTGTATTTCTGTGACGCTGAGAGGCCGGACGGGCACGTCGAGCGGGTCTGTTCGGCCCCGGGATAAACCATCAGGTCCGCGATTGCCACGATAAATGCGCCGTTGTCTGTGCGGAGACTCATCTGCGGCACTCGCAGCTCGATTATCGCCACGGCGCAGTGCAAGTCGCGCAGTGTGCCACCTCGGCATGGGGCATCCGTTTTCCAGACAGTACCGCTCCGATCAGTCGGAAATCCCACCGGCGCGCTAATTGATCCAAATGCGGCATGCCCTACGCGGGCGTACAAAAATACCAGCCTTGAGCAACAGCATGGAGGTGGATATTAGCATCAGGTGATGCGCGTCCTTACTCTCAGCAGAAAACGTGGCGGCAGGAAAAAGGGCACAAAAACATGTAACCTTTCAGGAAGCGGTGACTTCGATCATAGCCACACCTGCACCCTCCTTTACCTCTTGCCGCACGGAATTTTTCAGCCGTTCCACCTCAGAGGTACGCCTAACATCGGCCCCCGCAGGGCGCCGACCTGTCAATGTCTACTGAACTTGAGCGGGTGATGTCGGGCTGTTCGCCGGACAGCGTGAAGGTGACCTCGGTAGTCCTCGTTCGGTGAGATATGATCAGGGCTGCGGCTTGACCGACGTCGAGAGAGCCGCGCGGGAGCGGGTCCGGCGTCAGGCCGTGACGTGCTTCGAGACTGGCGGGAAGACCCGAGAGATCGCTGCCATGCTGCGGGTCTCGGAACGGTCGGTGGAACGTTGGCGACGCCAGTGGCGCGAGGGCGGCTACGCCGGCGTGGCCTCCAAGGGGTCACCTGGTCGACCCCGACTATCTGACGCGCAGATGGCCAGGTTGGAGCGGGAGTTGGAGCGCGGTCCGCTGGCACACGGGTGGGCCGACCAGCGGTGGACGCTGCCCCGCGTGCAGACGGTGATCGGCAGGCTGTTCCACGTCTCGTACACCGTGGAGGGCACGTGGCGACTGTTGCGGCGCTATGGCTGGTCCTGGCAGCAGCCGACCCGGCGTGCGATCGAGCTTGACGACGACGCGGTGGAGTTGTGGAAACGAGAGGTGTGGCCGCGGGTAAGAGCACCGCGGCGGCGAACGGCGGTTGGGTGGTCTTCGAAGACGAGGCCGGCCAGTCGATGACGCCGCCGCGTGCCGGGACCTGGGGCCGCAGGGGCAGCACTCCGGTCGTCCGCGTGCGCGGGCGGGGATCGGGTCGAGTCTCCATGGCGGGGATGACCTGCTACAAGCCGAGCTGCGAAGTCCACTTCGAGCCGGGCCTTCAGAACACCGGAGTGGACTGCGGTCTCGCCACGGCCGTAGTACCGCGGCCGCTCCAGCCACTCCGGATCATCGAGCTCGCGTAACAACGCCAGCAGTTCCGCTTCGCTCTCGGTCATGCGCTCATCTTGGCGCAGCAACCATCTGCGGAGCAGGTCGGGGCACCATCACACCCTTTGTTCCCCGAGATCACTCATTCAAGGTCAGTATCGGTACCGCACATGCTGTGCCAGGTTTGCGGCGAGCCGACAGCAACTTCCATGGGTAGCTATTCGTGGACCGCGCCCCGAAGAGCCCCCCTCTCCGGGGGGGTGCCCCTATCTGTTTGGTCAAGGTGCTGAGCCAGGATGGCGGCATGACGACCTGGTTCCGCACCTACTACGAGGACGAAGATCTGTGGCTGTATTTCGAGGCCGATGGTGAGGGTTGGGCAGCGCGGCAGGTTGAGGTCCGTAGGCAGGACTCACGTCCGGTGACGGCGGCCTCTCTGGAAGAGGTGCTGCACTTGCGTGATCATGCCGATCTCGCCGCCATGCTCAGCTATGAAGGGCAGTTCGTGGTCCTTGCTGAAGGTCCGATGGACGGCTGGCAGGATCAGCCCGAGGCAGCCGAGATCTCCGCAGAGGAGTTCGATCGGGTGCGGGCTGAGGCCCGCCAGGTTCTCGGCGGTTCAGGCTGACCTGGCGGGTTGAGGCTCGTAGAAGGTTCCGTCGCGGAGCATCGCGAACAGGACGTCTGCCCGTCGTCTGGCGAGGCAGAGCAGTGCCTGGGTGTGGTGCTTCCCTTGGGCGATCTTCTTGTCCTAGTAGGCCCGAAATCCAGGGTCGGCCAAGGCGGCGAACGCGAAGAGGAAGAAGGCCCGCTTGAGCTGCTTGTTTCCTCTCCGGGAGGGCTGTTCACCGCGGATCGACGACCCGGAACTGCGGGTCGCGGGGGTGAGTCCGGCGTATGCGGCGAGGTGGCTGGCGGTCGGGAAGGTGCTGCCGTCGCCGACCTCGATCAGGATGCTGGCTCCGGTCTTGACGCCGATCCCCGGCATGGACGTCAGGACCTTGGAAAGAGGGTGGCCATCCAGGAGTTCCTCGATCCGCTCGGCCAGCCGTTTCCGCTGGTCAAGGACAGCGGCGAGTGATCCGGCCAGGCTCGGGACGATCAACGCGGCCGCGTCGGTCCCCGGAACGGTGACGGTCTGCTCGTCCAGCGCGGCGAAGATCTCCTCGACCAGCAGCTCGGCCATCCTCGGAACTCTCGGCCGCAGCAGCGTGACCAGCCGCCAACGGCCCGCCTTGCGGATCCGGGCCGGTGACCCGAACTGTTCCAGCAGGGCCAGGACGGCAGGGTGCTGCAGTCCCGGTCCCAGGACCCGTTCCAGCGACGGATGGATCTGGGTCAGCAGGCCGTGCAGCCGGTTGGCGACGCGGGTGGCCTCGCCGGCCAGGTCGTCGTCGAACCCGACGATCATCTCCAGCTCGGCGATCGTCTCGTCTTCCCCATCGATCGCCCACAGCGTGTGCGGCATCGCCCGGGCCGCATCCGCGATGATGAATGCGTCTCTCGCACCGGTCTTGGCCTCGCCCGGGTAGAGGTCGGCGATCCGCCGCATCGTCAGCCCTGGCAGGTAGGCGACCGGGCAGCCCATGTCCGTCGCAACGGCCAGCGGCAGGGCGCCGATCAAGGCTAGCTGGTCGACCACAACCAGACCCGTCCGTGCCTGGCCTGGAGTTTCGCGAACAGCTCGCGGAGCTTGGGTTCGGTGTTGGGCAGCCGCTTGTCGAACGTCTTCCTCCCGGCCGGGGTGACGGCGGTGGCGTGGTGTTCGCCCTTGCCGACGTCCAGGCCGAGGAAGACGTCGATGTCGCCGGTGTCGGTCACGCGCAGGCCCCTCCGGTCACGCTTTCGTCCGGCCTTGCCTCGGCACCGAGCTGCCACACCGACGTTACGGAGAGCTCAACCGGCCCGGGTGAGACCGGTGCTCAACCCCTCATCAGCGGTCCGTCGATGCCTCCGGGACCGGTGACACCACCCCCCGGATCATCACCAACAGGAGGGGGAAGTCATACCCGACCCGAAGGCCGGAGGCCCCGTTGCGGAGCCACGAAAAAGACATCCGATGGGGATAGCGGGTCAAGCCGCGATGGCCAGTTCGAGCTTTGGCGGAGCGGGGAAGGCGGTGTTCTCGCTGTAGGGCCTGCCGGTGGTGAGGCAGTGTTGGAGGCAGCCTAGGAGCCGGTTGTAGAGGTTTTCTGGGCAGAGCTGTGGCGGTCGCCGGCATTACGTCGGCCGTCCTAGTGGGCCCTGGCGCCGGGCGAGGCGGTAAGGGAGGCGAAGGCCCAGACGTAGCCGACCGCGGCGAGCCGCTGATTCTTGACCCGGCGGACCATGATCGCGTGGCTCTTGCCGGAGGAGCGGGTGACCGGTGCTGATCCGGCGTATGCCTTTGAGGGCCCTGGCATCGGCGAAACGGGAGCGGTCATCACCAGCTTCCCCGGTCTCGGCGAGCACCCGGGCGCCGCTGAGCGCGTCGAGACCGAGGAAGCTGGTGATGACGGCGGCATCGGGGTGCTGCTCGAACAGCTCGACCGATGCCTCGGCCGGATCGTCAGCGGCGTTGCAAGCGGCCTCGAACTTGCCTAGGAGGGCCAGGGCCTTGCGGCCCATTGCGCTCTCGACCTGCGGGAGCTGGCGCATCTGCGGGATGCGAAGGGCGGCGTGCACGCGTTCGACCTCGGCGTCGATGCCGCGTTGGCGGTCGGTGCGCTTGAGCACGGCCTTCATCTGGGTGCGGGTGAGGCGGGCGGCCTGGCCAGGGGTGGGTGCGGCGCCCAGCAGGGTGCGGGCCAGCGGCGAGTTGAAGCCGCTGGTGACCGGTTGGACGGCGGCGAGGTAGCCGGGGAAGTGCTCGCGCAGGTGTGAGCGGAGCTTGTTGCCGGCCTGGGTGCGGTCCCAGACGGCATCCTGCTGGGCGCGGGCCAGGACGGCGATGGCCTGGGCGAGCTCGCTGTCCGTCGGCAGCGTGCGATGGGCGTCGGCGTCCGTACGCAGGATGTTGGCCAGCACCATCGCGTCGAGGTGGTCGGACTTCTTGGGCGAGACGCTGGGCGCTCGCGGTAGCGGGCGGCGGCCATCGGGTTGACGGCGTAGACGAGCCGGCCGGTCGCGGGCAGAGCGGCGACCAGCAGGCCGCGGGAGGTCTCGATCGCCACCGGTATCCGCTCACCGGGGCCATCGCCGTGTTCGGCCAGGAGGTCGAGCAGCTGCTGCAGGCCCGCCGCGTCATCTACGATCCGGGCCCGCCCGAGGAGCTTGCCGTCACCGTCGACCACCGCGACGTCGTGGTGGTCGCTGGCCCAGTCGATACCGCAGACCACCTTCACGGGCACGGTTAGACCGGCGCAGAGAGCACCGTGACCCCGGCGGTGCTCGGGGCCAGCGCAAGATCGACCAGCGACCGCACCGGCCCATCCGTGCACAACACCGCGTTCGTCAGCTCGAACAACGCGTCCGCGCGGGCGGTCAGGCAGTCGTAGAAGTAGGTCCGGAACCGCGACTACGCGGTCAGGGACTCGACGCGAACAGCGTCGTGCGGCAGACACGCCTACGCGGCCTCGGCATGATCCATAGCGTCTCGACATCGCACATGATCACACCGAGGCCGCGCTGCCGTCGCAACACCCCTCACCAAGCAGCGGCCGCTCAACTCAGTCGCGTAGCAGGAGCGTTGCAAACAACTCAGCGCTGTCGATTCATCTGGTCAAAGGACAAGACGCCCCCCTCTGAAGTCTGCGGTTTCAGGGGGTTCAGATGCCGGTGACGACTAGTTCGAGGGGGCCGGCAATAGAGCTGATGCCGGTGCCAACACATCCCGCGAGGTCGAAGGTGACGAAGGTGATGACGCGTCGCGCGTGTGCTCCGTTGAACAGACCCTCGGTGATTGTTCCGTCAGAGACGGCAATAGTCTGTCCCAGCGTTCGGGTTGTGACGTTCTGGGCCGTGAACTTGCTCGTCCCGACGACCTCGCCATTCTTCTTCCAAGTGATGGTCGAAGTGGTAGTGCTGGTGAGGCCGATCAGGCAACTGGCCTGCGCGGTTGCGGTCCCGGAAGTCGTACCACTGTCCACCAAGTCGCTGCCTAGACAAGGGCCGATGAGCGACGAACCGGTGATCGAGGTTGGCTGCGTGACGAGGGTAAGGCCAGGCGTGTGGGTCTGCGTGCCGTAGCCCGTGCAGGTCATGACAGTGGGTGTAGAAGCGGATGCGAGGGGCGCACTCGAGAGAGCCAGAGCAGCCAGAAGAGAGGCCAGCGTCAATTGCCGGTTCGCTTGTCGCGTGAAGTGCATGGGCGGGCTCCTTATTTAGATATTCCTGTTGGGTGTATCTTTCGATGAAACTAAGGAGCACAGGCTCGCGTCTTGGCGACGCACCAAGCACTCTAAGCCAAGCGTGCTGTGAGCTCGATTTCGACAGTAAGCCCGAAGGGCAAACTTGCCACTCCGATCGCGCAGCGTGCGTGTACTCCATGAGGGCCGAAAATCTGCAGGAATAGTTCTGATGCTCCGTCGAGAATCGTTGGATGCTGAGTGAAGCCTTGGGCGGTGGCAATGTACCCGCGAATCGAAACAAGGTAATCGATCGCGTCCAGGCTTCCCAAACAGTCATGGAGCGTGGAGAGCAGGGCCATCGCCGTTTGCCGTGCAGCCCACCTAGCCCTCTCGACGTCTACCTGATCAGGCACAACTCCCAGACACAGAGCATGATCATCGAGGGCGGCACCATGTCCGGAGACATAGGCCATACCGTCACAAATTCTGACTGGAACAAAGTTCTCACCGGCTGCCAAGGGCGGAGGCAGAATGATCCCCAGGTCGGCGAGGCGCTCTTCATGTCCGCCCATGGCGTGCTACCGCTAATCCTGTGCGGGCGCTTCCTCTTCCTCGTTGATGGGTTTCTGCTTCTTGGCCTGAAGAACGCACATGTGCGACTCCGTTCGATGGGCGGATCGATCAGCTGACCCTCGCCATGCCGATCCTTCAACTTAATGATCTATATGGCGAGCTTGCGGCCGGGGGTGGTGCGAATACAAGCGTCCCACACGTCAGCGTACTTGCCTATACTCGCGGAGACACGTGACCGGAAAAAGCAGAGTACGGCGCCCTCACGCTCGGAAGCGTTCGATTTTTGTAGCTATGCTTCCTTTTTCTGACAGCAAGGGAGGTGCCTCTGGGATGAAGATCGAGGGCACTACTGAGCCACAACGCTGTGATCTTCGTTACTCGATCTTGTTGAATCGTCCTAATGGGAGCGACCGATCCTGACGATTCGGCCGTTCGTGATCGTGTGACTACTCGGCCGTGGATCCTGGACGACAACTTGTGGGACTGATCGAACCGCTGCTGCCGTGGCCGGAATGGGCGCCGAAGCCACGGCCAGTGCCGGACCGGTACTGTCGGCGTAATGTGAACGCGCTTAGAGCTCGTAACACGATCATGGTCGGGTCCTCTTGAGGCGTCTGTAGCAGATGAGGCTGCAAGCGAGGGAGACGAAGGCGTCGTGGAGTTCGGTGCGGGGTTCCCAGCGCACAGCGAGGCGTTTGAAGTGGTGGCGTCGGGCGAAGGTCTGCTCGACGACGTAGCGGAGCTTGCCGATGCCCTTGATGTTGGGTGATCCCTTGCGGGAGATGACGGGCAGGATTCGTCGGCGACGGATCTCGTCGCGGTTGGGGCTTGAGTCGTAGCCTTTGTCGCCGAGCAGGGCTTCTGGTCGTCGGCGGGGCCAGCCGGGGCGGCCTGCGACGGGTGGGATGCCGTCGACCGGGGCGAGGGTCTGGGTGACGTCGTTGACTTTGGCCGCGGTCGTGATGACCTTGAGCGGGGTACCGCCTCCGTCTCAGATCAGGTGGTCCTACGCTGTTGCGTGGGTTGGACGGGCCAGTCGTAAGTGCCTGATTGGAATCCGGTCCTACGGCTTGAGTGCCTCGATGCTGGTTGTGTGGGCTCGGGTGGGGTGGCGCGGCGGTATTGCCCGGGGTGCGGGGGTGCCGCTGGCGAGGACGAAGCCGGCGGTAGCGTGACGTCGCTTATCCACTGGATCAGCACCCGGATGTTTGTGGCAAAGTGCTCGGATGATGCAAGAGCCCAGTGCGGATGTTCATCCGCTCGACCAACATCGTGACCCGTCGCGCGTAGACCTCGTCCGGGGTTTGGCCGCCCAGGTTGCAGCCCAGTACGGCGGTGACCTCGCGCGGATGCGACGAGCCAACGGGTACTCGAACGCGACGTGGGTCGGCGGTGGCATCGCCGTGCGGATCACGCATACACCCATCGACATGGCCCGCGAGGCTGCGCTTGTGAGGGCTCTGCCGCGAGAGGTCGGGCACCCGGAGGTCCTCGGAGAGGGGACCGTTGAGGGCCATGGATGGATCGTGACCGCGGAGATGCGCGGCCAGAACCTGCACGAGGTGTGGCCGACGCTGGCCCCTGCGGAGCAACGACAGGCGATCCGTCAGTTGTGGGATCGAGCCCTGATCGTGCACGACGCGAGCCCATCTCTCAGGACGCACGTCGCAGCACATGGGGGCTTTGTTCCGGCGACGTTCGGCGATGCCGCGGCGGCGGCCGGACGCGCCGAAGCCGCACTGGCACTTTCCAGCGTTCAAAAGTCGCGGCTCCACAGCGTCATCGAGGGCTACTTCCGGGCGGCACCTTTGGTCGGGCAGAGCGTCAACCATGGGGACCTCGCTCTGATGAACGCCCTGTGGGACGGTGAGGTCGTCTCCCTGCTGGACTTCGAGTTCGCCGTGCTCGGCCCGGTCGAGATCGACCTGTGCCGGCTGGTGTGCGAAGCCCGCGTATCCGAGGAAGGCCACCACGTCGATTCGCAGGCGGGCGCCGTCGCGGTGGAGATCGCTGGTCGTCACATGGATCCAGTTCATGGCCCAGCCCTGATCCACGGAGCGGCGGTTCTCGACCAGCTCCGCGATCTTGACATCTGGCTCGCCCTCGACTCGACCGAGGAACGTCGCGAGGACTGGCGCCCGAGCCGTCTGCTTGCCGACCTCCTCGATTCCGAGGGCGGCTATCTTGCGCCCCTGCTCACATGACTCCGCGGTCTGCTTTGCGCGGTCGAGATGAAGCTCAGAATGAGGACTGCTGAGGCCCTAGGCGGGGTGAGGGCCGTTCGGTCAGGCTTTCTTCAACCAGTTGGCGTGGGGGCCTTTGCGGGTGATGCGGCGGGTCATGAGTGTGATGAGTGCCCAGGTCAGGTGTGCTTCTGAGTGCTGTGGGAGTCGTTCGTAGTCGCGGACGTTGCGTCTGGCCTTCATGATCCAGCCGAGGGTCCGTTCGACTTTCCAGCGTCGGGGCAGGACGACGAAGCCTTTCGCGCCGCGCGGTCGGGAGACCGTTTTGAGGGTCATGTTGAGGAAGCTGCCGGACCAGTTGATGAGCTGGCCGCCGTAGGCGGAGTCGGCCCAGACCTGCGTGATCTGCGGTTGCATGACCCTAAGGCGCCAGAGGAGTTCGCGGGCGGCGTCCCGGTCGGTGGTGTCGGCGGGCGTCACCGTGATCATCACGGGGAGTCCGAGGGTGTCGACGGCGATGTGTCTCTTGCGTCCGTTGACCTTCTTCCCCGCATCGAAACCGCGGGTGGCCTTGGAGACGGTCTCGGCGCCCTTGACCGACTGCGAGTCGATGATCAACGTCACTGGCCAGGGGCATCGCCCCTGGCCAGTGCGGACCTGCCGCCTCAGTTGATCACGGAGAAAGCTGACGACGCCGCGGCGATGCCAGGCGGCGAAGTGGTAGTAGACGGTCTGCCAGGGCGGATAATCCGAGGGCAGCGCCCGCCACTTGACTCCGTTGTCGACGAGGTAGCGGATGGCGTCGACGATGTCGCGCCGATGCCACTTCTCCGGCCGGCCGCCGGTCTTGGTCTGGCAGGCCGGCAGGGGAAGCAGCGGTTCGATCAGTGCCCACTCCGCGACCGTGGTGTCGGAGGGATAGCGGCGACGGTGGGCCGTTGAAGCTGGCATGGGATGAGGTCCGAGGTCACTTGGAGAGCTGGGCGAGAGTGGCGCGGACACCGGTGAGCTGGGCAGAAGCAAGCTGAGCCCACTCGTCATCGGGATGACGCATGAGGTGCGGGTCGAGCGTCCCCGTGATCAACCGGGTGAGGCGTCCCAGGACGAGACGGAACTGCTTCTTCTCGTATTCGATCCAGTCGGCCGGCTCTTCGGAGAAGAGATAGCCGTCCTTGCGGCGCCAGATGATCGGGGTCAGATGCTCTGAGGCCCCGACATCGCGCAGGTGGCGCACTCCCCGGGCAACCTGAGACGGAGAGAGACGGGTGGCAGCCACCAGCTGCTTGGTCTGGAGTCCTGATGGTCTGGCTTCCATGAGCGAGACGCGGACCAGGTCGCCGTAGTGCTGGGACAACGGCCGGGCCTGACCAGCGCCCTGGGGGCGGGACACGAGTCACTCGCCCTTGAGGAGGCTGGGCCGGATGCGGTCGCGATGTCTAAGGGGGTGCCACGTCTCGCCGTGGTCCTGCGGAGAGTGTCGGCGTACACGTGAACGTGCAGGACCGCGTACGGATGAACGTGCAGGGTTCCTGATGCGCTGAGGTTGAGGATTCGGCACTCTGCTGCCTGTTGGTCGAGGTCGCAGAGATGGGGTGGCCGTGGTCCTGGATCCGCAGCGCTGGCTGGAACTACGGCGTTTTCGTGGTCTGGTCGAGTCCGGAGCGATGAGCCTGACCGAGGTCGCCAAGGAAACGGGCCTGAACTGGCGGACGGTCAGCAAATACCTGGCAGCCGACGGACCCGCCGCACCTCCGCGCCGGTCGCCGAACGGTCGGTCGAAGGCGAGGGTGATCGACGAGTTCGCTCCGCTGGTCGACTCGATGCTGAGGGCCGAGATCCTGATGAAGGCCGCAGTGATCCACGAGCGCCTTGCGGCGGAGTACGGGTTCACCGGCAACTACCAGCGGACCAAGCTCTACGTCCAGGAAGCCCGGCCCCGGATCGCCGAGGAACTCGGCATCACGCCCAATGAACTGGCGGGCATGCACCGCCGTTTCGAGGTGATCCCCGGCGCCCAGGCCCAGGTGGACTGGGGCGACGAGGGCAAGATCCTCGCCCACATGGGAATCCCGAAGGTCTACTCCTTCCACATGACGCTGTCGTACTCACGCGACCCGTTCTGCTGCTTCACCACCAGCCAGGACCTGCAGACGTTCTTCGACTGCCACCGCCGCGCGTTCGCGCACTTCGGCGGGGTGCCGATGACGATCGTCTACGACCGCACGAAGACCGTCGTCCGCCGCCACGTCGCCCCGGGCGAGGCGGTTCCGCTGCACCCGGAAGCGGTCGGGTTCTCCGGCCATTACGACTTCGACATCGACGTCCTGGCCGCCTACCGGCCCACAGGCAAGGGACGTGTCGAGCGCCAGGTTCTGATCGTCCGCGACCACGTCCTGTCCGGCCGGTCGTTCTCCTCCGTCGAGGAGATGGACGCCGCCTTCATTACCTGGGTCCCGCAGCGACGGGCCCAGGCTCACCGGACTCACCAGCAGATCATCGGGGAACGGGCGGCACGTGATCACGTGGCTCTCCGGCCTCTGCCGGAGACTCCGTATCTGGTTGCCGAGCGGCATCTGCGGCCGGTCGGTAAGGACTGCCTGGTCGCCTTCGGCGGCAACCTCTACTCGGTGCCCGCCCGCAGGGTCCGCCCCCGGCAGCTGGTGGAGATCCGGGCCACGAAGTCGCAGATCATGCTGCATTCCACCATGGCCGACTCCAGCGGCGAGACACTGCTGGCGACCCACCCGCGGGCGATCGGCCGCGGGGTCCGTGTCGTCGAGGAAGCCCACTGGGACGGCCTGCCCACGGGCAAGGGACGCCGGATCATCACCGGAGATGTCCTGCCGCAGCCCCGTCGTGAGCGTCCTCGGGGCGAGGAATCAGGGCCTTTGCGGGCTCTGCTGAACCGGGCCGCGGCCACCCATATCGAGGTCGGACGCCGTCCGCTGTCGGTCTATGACGAGCTGACCGGCACCCGCCCCTTCACCACCCACCCGAGCACGAGGGAAACGTCTTGAGCGAGCTGGTCTCCACCCGCATCCGCAACACGGCCGGCAAGCTCGGCCTGCCCCACCTCGCCGAAACCATCAGGGAGTACACCCGTCGGGCCGACGAGGGGAAGATGGGCTACCTCGACTTCCTCGACCTGGTCCTGTCCGAGGAACTGGCTGTCCGCGACGACCGCCGCTTTCGCCAGGGCCTGCGGCTCTCGAAGCTGCCGCACCACAAGACGCTCGACGAGTACGACTTCTCCTTCCAGCCCGAGCTCGATCCGCGGAAGGTCAAGGACCTCGCCACCCTCTCCTTCGTCGAGGGCAAGGCGAACGCCGCCCTGCTCGGGCCGCCCGGGGTCGGAAAGACACACATCGCCGTCGCCCTGGCGGTCGCGGCCTGCCGGGCCGGCTACTCGATCTACTTCACCAGCCTCGACGACATGGTCCGCAACCTCAAAGCCGCCGAGACCACCGGGCGCCTGACGAACAAGCTCGGCACCTACCTGCGGCCCGGCGTCCTCGTGGTCGACGAGGTCGGCTACCAGCCCCTTGAACGAGCGGAAGCGAATCTGGTCTTCCAGGTCATCTCCAAGCGCTACGAGAAGGGCTCGATCATCCTGACCTCGAACAAGACCTTCAGCGAATGGGGCCAAGTGTTCGGCGACGAGGTCCTGGCCACCGCGATCCTCGACCGGCTCCTCCACCACTGCGAAGTGATCTCCCTCAACGGCCCCAGCTACCGGCTGAAGAACCGCCTCCAGGCCATCGAGCGAGAGAACGACGTGGCCTGACCAGCTGCGATCAGGACCCCAGGTCCTGGCCCGGCGGGATGAAGGCGTCGGCGCCATCGGCATCCTCGACATGCCCCTGGGCATCGACCGTGATGGCCGTCGCCCGCCCCTGCGACGTGATGAGCCAGGCCAGCACCTGTTCCGTCAGCGGCGTTCCACCCGGGCCCTCGTCCTTCCAGTGCACCCGCCACCCTCCGCCAGGCACCGCGGCCACGACTTGGTCGGCTCGCTCCAAGTGGGAGAAGTCCTCGTAGTCAGTCACCGCACGCAGGGCACCACGCTTGGGATCGACGACCAGGGCCGTCCCGGTCGCCTGGTCCCAGCCCTCCACACGCACCATGCGGCCGACCTCGGTGTCGGTGCCATTGAAGATCGCAGTCCAGCCAGTCTGATTGAAATAGCGAAGAGACACCGCTCCATCATCTCGAACCACGATGCCCGCGCGTCACAGGTCTCCTTGCTCTGCACGTTCATCCGTACGCGGCTCTGCACATAGGCGAGTACGCCGACAGAGAGAGACCCAGAACAAGAATTCCGCTTCTCAGCAGGGGAGTCCTGGGCTTCCCGCCAGATGAAGAGGTGCTTCGCTGCGCGCTGATATCACGGGCTGGCCATCAGGCTGCCGGGTAGTGGCTGCTGGTGAGAAGGCGGGTCAAGTGGGTGGCGTTGGCCGCGAGGGCCTTGGTGGTGGTGGCGACGGCGTCGGGTGTCTCGCGACCAACCACCAGGTCGTCATAAACGCCGACTCACCCTTTGTCGTCTCCGTCGGCCGACCCCTGCCCGGCAACCGCAACGACTGCAAGGCATGGGAACTGTCCGGAGCCAAGAACCTGGTCGGCAACACCAACGTCATCGCCGACGGTGGCTCCCGCGTAACCGGTCTGATCATCCCGCACCGCCGAGAACCCGGCCAGACCGAGCTACCGGCCTGAAAGGAAGCCCACAACACCTACCACCGCAAAGTCCGCGCCCGAGTCGAGCACACCTTTGCCCGCATGAAGACCTGGAGGATCCTCCGCGACTGCCGCCTCAAAGGCGACGGCGTCCACCACGCCATGCTCGGCATCGCCCGCCTCCACAACCTCACCCTGACCGGATAGCGGATCTATGCCAGCGACCGATGAGGAGCACGTCCGAGATCACTTGCGGGACGACCTTTAGTGTTGGCGGGCGGGGGCATATGACCGACTGGTCGAATGGTGGCGAGCGCCGGACGTTGTTCACCGGGGCGGGGGACTGGGAGAGGGTATGGACTGGGAGCGTTTTGCCCGGCAGATGGCGACGATGGCGCACGACTTGCTGGAGCAGGACTCCGTGGTAGGGACGTTGGAGCGGATCGTGCGGTCGGCGACCGAGCTGGTCCACGGTTGCGACGCGGCGGGAATTCTCCTCATGGACGGTGGCCGGGTGCGGACGCTCGCGGCGACCGAGCCGATGGTCGATGCGAGCGACCGGCTCCAGGAGCGGCTGCAGGAGGGTCCATGTTTCGACGCGGCCCGCCTCCGGGACGGGGAGCGGGTCTACCGGATCGAGAACATGACGGTCCTGCAGCAGCGCTGGCCCGCCTACGCGCCCTCGGCGCGTGAGCTCGGGATCGGCAGCATGATGGGCTTCCTGCTTTTCACCGAGAACGAGAACCTCGGCGCACTCAACCTCTACTCGCGCCTCCCCGGGCGCTTCACCGAGACCAGCGAGACCGCCGCGTGGGTCCTGGCCTCACACGCGGCGGTGGCCTTGTCGAGCGCCCGCAGCCATGCGCAGATGACCGAGTCCGTCGCGACCCGGCATGTGATCGGTGAGGCCATGGGCATCCTCATGGCGGGCCACCACATCGCCGAGGACACCGCCTTCAACATGCTGCGCAGGCACTCGCAGGACCGCAACGTCAAGCTGCGGGAAGTCGCCCGCGAGGTCGTCGAACTTGGTGCCCTGCCCCGCCCGGAGCAACCGAGCCGTCAGTGACGTGAGGGCTCCTCCGGCACGTCGCCGAACCGGGGGAGCCTCGGCCGGACCAGCCCCCTAGGGGGTGTCTTTCCGATTATCGGATCGTTGGTCTGGCCGTGAGGGATGGGGAGATTTCTGACGGTGCCTGGGCGGTGATGGGGCCATTGGCGGGATCACCGCCAGGTGCTTGAGGGCATCGTGTTCAAGTTTCGTACCGGGCTGCCCTGGAGGGACCTGCCTGAGCGGTTCGGTCCCTGGCAGACCGTGCACGGACGGTTCGCCCGCTGGGCGGCCGACGTCACCTTCGACCGTCTCCTGGCCGCTGCTCAGGGCCGGGCGGAGGTGGACTGGCTGGTCGCGATTGACTCCACAACCGTGCGGGCCCACCAGCAAACTGCCGCCAAACGGGGCTCGAAGAACGCGGACTGGGAAGCTCCCGCGGCGGGCTGACCAGCAAAGTCCACCTGGCCTGCGACGGCGCGGGCAGACCGCTGGCCTTCCTGCTCACCGGCGGCAACCGCAACGACTGCACCCAGGCCAAAGCCGTCATCGGCCGCATCCGCGTGACCGGACCAGGGCCGGGACGACCCCGGACCCGGCCCGATCACGTCGTCGCGGACAAGGGCTACTCCGACCGCACCTTCCGGGCCTATCTGCGACAGCGCGGGATCAAGCCACGATCCCCGATCGCACCAACCAGCTCGCCGGCCGCAGACGACGCCGAGAACGGCCCTGCGGATTCGACCGGGCCATCTACCGGCGGCGCAACGTCGTCGAACGCTGCTTCCACTGCATCAAACAGTGGCGCGGCATCGCCACCCGCTATGACAAACGCCCCGACCGCTACCTCGCCGACCTCACCTCGCCAGCACACTCATCTGGCTCGACACATGATCGGCAAGTCACCCCCTAGGGAAACGTCGCCGCCCCGGCCTGCAGAGTGGGGCTCCCCGCACTGCACGAACGACACATGCGCAACCAGCGCGTCACCTTCGTACGCCGTCGCACCAGGTCCTATGGCCACCGATTCCCCGCCGCGGACACCTCGCATGGAACGGGGCGGGGAATCGGTGCCCCTTCTGCCCGTGTGTGACGGGCGGGCTGGAGGGGGCCGCGGCGGTCCTACCGCCGGAGGTGACCCTGCGGGCTTCGCCGCGGCCCGCCCCGACCCTGCCTCCGGTTCTACCCCCATCCACGGCTTCCCGCCCGTTCTGAGCCAAAGCGCTGGGCCAGTGATCGTGAACACTGGGTTTCCCTGTGGCCGGTCACCGCTTTGGCGTGGGGTCGAGGGTCCCGGGGCGGGCGTCCTGCTGGGGATGGGATACCCAACTGGAGCGCATCAGGGTGGCCGCCCCGGGACCTCGCCACCCTGTACCCGACTCCCGGAAGTATAGGCAGCAGCCGAAGGCGCACGGCCCGGGAATCTTTTAGCCCCCCGCAGTCGCGAGTAACAAGACCGCGGGCATCCCACCGATACGACCGGCCCGCGTGGGCCGGCGGGCTTCTGCACGCGGTCGCGGAGAGGGGCGCGCGGCGGCCGCCAAGGCCGTGGTCCTCTGGCGCACCCGCCGTCCCCCGGCCCACTCGGCCAGGAGGCCGCCGGGCTGCTGGGGACGCATAGTCTGTTGTGATGGTGCTGTCTCCCGGGGCCCTTGGACACGTTCTGCACGTGGTGCGGAAGCCCCGAGAACCTGCCCGTGGACGGATGCACCAACTGGGGCTGCCTGGGATGCGGCAACACCTTCACACCACGGATCTGCCCCGCCTGCGGCTCAGCCCGCACACCACGCTGCGCCCGCCATGTCCCCGTGCCGTTCACGGATCGCTCGCGCACCTTCACCTGCCAGAGCTGCTCCACCACCTTTACCCAAACGTGAAGCGACCGGGCTTCACCTCCCGCCAGCGGATCGGCGTGCCGGGCGCCCCGCCCGCGCCAGAGCTCCCGGTCCTGGCTCAGGTCCAGGTGGCCGACGAGCTGCCCGCAGCGACCGACTTTCCGGTGTTCCGGCGGATTGAGTAAGGCGCGTCGGTGTTCTACCAAGTGTTCGGATCGGTGGGGTGGTCGTGGAGGGGGATCTGGACATGGACGCGTTTGCCGACGGGTTCGCGGTGGACGGTGAAGCTGTGGCAGACCATGAGGACGAGTTCGAGGCCGTGCTGGCCGATCCGGGTGGGATCGCGGGAGAAGCGGCAGGCAGGACAGGGCCGGAGTCCCACATGGCGATGTTCAGCAGGGTGCCGCTGGCTTCGACGTCCAGCAGGCACGGGCCGGGCGCGTACTTGCAGACGTTGGTGGCCAGTTCGCTCACGTACAGTTGCGCGATCTCCACGGCCCGGGCGGAAACGGTCAGACCGCGCTGTGACTGGGCGGTCTTCCGGGAAGTCTCTGGCGAACGCCCGCGCGCGGGAGATTTCACTGGGATGTCATGTCGTAGGCGGCACTGCCCCGCACCGCGTGCTTGTCCGCGGCTGATTCTGGCCGCTCCTGCGCGGTCATAGTGATCCGCTCCATGAAAGTTCCCCCGTTAATACGAACCTGAGGTTCATTCGCTTACCCGTCCATACCCGTTCTCAGACAGGGACCCAAGGCTGTGGGGCTGATGCCGTTGCTCCAGACGTGTGGTGAGCCACCGGCAGGGTAGGCGCTCCCGTGCACCGGGGGGCTGACGGCATTCGGAGAGGACAGCGTCATGTCGATACCCACGGAAGCCCCGATTTTCTCCGCCATCGCCCTCGACGCCGACGCTGCGGACCTTCCGTGGATCGAGGATCCGAGGAAGGTGGCTCCGAAGGAATCCCGTGCTCTGGGGGCCCTGTTCTTTGGGTAGTTGCAGGTTCGGGCACGCGCGAGTACCAGCACGCTCACAACACCCTGATCGAGATGAACCTGTCCCTCGTGCATTTCGCGGCGAAGCGGTTCCACAAGCGCGGCAACGGCGAGATGGAGGACATCGTCCAGGTCGGCACGATCGGCCTGATCAAGGCGATCGACAGGTTCGAGCTCAGCCGCGAAGTTGAGTTCACCTCCTTCGCGATCCCTTACATCGCTGGCGAGATCAAACAGTTCTTCCGTGACTCGACCTGGGCCGTCCACGTCCCGCGCCGCCTCCAGGAGCTCCGGGTTTCCCTGGCCAAGACCATGGAAGAGCTCTCCGGCCGGCTCGGCCGTGACCCCACCGTCGCCGAACTCGCAACGCATCTGGACCTCACCGAGGAAGAGGTCATCGACGGGCTCATCGCCTCCAACGGCTACACCGCCGGCTCCCTCGACCTGCCCATCGGCACCGAACAGAACAGCGCCGAAACCATCACCTACGGGGATATCAAGGGCGACGTCGACCCCGGTATGGAGCTGGTCGAGGACCTCCACGCCCTGGCCCTGCTCCTGGAAGAACTCGGTAGACCGGGACCGCGAGATTGTGGCGATGCGCTTCGGGCAGGACATGACCCAGCCGCAGATCGGCGACCGCCTCGGGGTCTCCCAGATGCATGTCTCCCGGCTTCTGAACCGCATCCTCACCCAGCTCCGCAAGGACATGCTCACCCAGCACTGACAACGAGACAGAGCCCCAGAGCTATGCGCACCCGCCCTCCCTCTCGTTGAGCTATGACACCACTGCGGTTTGAAGTACCGCGCAGTCCCTTTAAGTTGGCCGTTCACCCCAGCCGCGACACAGGCCCGTTGTCCGATAGGTGGCTGCCCGTTCCAGGACAGGTACCCAGGGCGGGGAGGTGGAGCGACGGATACGGTTACCGCCGCCGACCGTCCGGGCCGGCGGCGGCAAGTGTTGTGCTCTTCACACACGGGCGAGGGTCACACTCTGTCGCGTTGCGCGCGGGTGTTCATGCGCGCGATCACTTGGTCCGATGTTCGGTTGCGGGCGAGGGTGAGGGTGACGCAGAGGGCGAGCAGGCAGACCAGTGCGGCCAGTACAGCGGAGAGGGTGGCGAGGACTCCGCCGGTGTGGAGGGCGGGGGCCAGGGTGGCTGAGGAGGTTTCGGGGATGATCACGTGTACTGCGGCCAGCAGCCCCGTGAACAGGATCCCCAGGGCCATCGCGGGCACCGCGTTGCGCAGCAGCATGCCCAGCGCCAGGAGGAGACAGAGGGTGGCCGTGCCGGCGGACAGGGCCAGGCCGGTCGTCGTGAGCTCGGAGGGGTGGAGCGGGAAGTGGGCCGCGCCGCAGAGGATCAGCGAGGCCGCGGTCACCATACGGAGCCAGGGGGAAGGCATTCGGCTGGGCCGAATGTCCGGGGTCTGCGGCGGCGGGGAGGGGCTGCGGGCCGGGCGGGAGGAATGCACGGGGCCGTGTCCGGGCGCCGCAGCCCACTGATGTGCGGTGTGTTGCGGCTCAGACTCATGCACGGTGCCCCCCCGGCGTTCTGCTGTCGGCCCCCGACGCCATGCTCTCCGCTGGGGGCACGTGCGGGTGCTCGTGCTGCGTTGCGGGTGCCGTGAGCGTTCGGTCGGCTTGCAGCCGGCTGATAAGTTCGGCCAGTTCCTCGACCGTCAGGCCGGTGGCGGCGGCGTGTACGGCTTCTTCTCCGGCGTGCTGGTCGTGGGGTGGGCGGTGGAGCAGGGCCATCAGGTGGCTGATGTCGCTGATCGGGCGGAGTGCGGCCGCGGCGTGGATGGCCTGGTCGGCGCGGTCGGCGGGCTGCGGGGGCTCGGAGAGCCGAGCCACGAGTTCGGCGACGTCGTCCACAGGGCGTTCGACGGCGGCGGTGCGTACGGTCTCACCGGCAGCCTCGTCGCCCTCAGGGGCCTGCTCCAGAAGCTTGACCAGTTCGAGGACCTCGTCCAGGGACCGGGCGGTGGCCGCGGTATGCACAAGCCCATCGACGGGGTCGACGGACTTCGGGGTCACGCCGGTGTGGCGCTCCGCCTCGGCGTGGGTTTCGGACTGGGTCTGTTCCGTGTCTTCGGCCTGTGTTCGGGCCTCGGAATGAGCCTGGGCTCTGACCCATGCGTCGAGGGTTTCGACGGAGTCACCCGGCGGGTCGACCGCTGGTATCGCCCCAGGCTCGTCCTTTCCTGCCCGACGTGCGGGGCCGGGCTGGGAGTGGCTTCGTGAGGAATCGGCATGATCGCCTTCCGGTTCACGTCTGCCCCTCACCGGCGGCAAGAGGCGGGCATGTGCGCCCGGATCCTTACTACGGGCCTCGCTGGAGAGCGGCCATCGGGCGGGGACCACCCCGGTGGCGGAGGGGCCGCAGTCCGCGCCAACTGCGAACCTCCGTGTTTAAGGGTTGCCGTAGACCATGGGGCAGCGGGTGGCGATCACTGCCAGCCCCACCACATCGGCACGCATGTGCGCGCACCGTCCTGCCTGGGGCTTAGCCCCGCCGCCCGCCCCTGGGAGGAGGGCTCGATCGCATCCGAAACATCCCGAAAAAGCCCGGACTGGGGACCACTCACGCAACCAGTACCACCCTGAGAGAGCTT
The DNA here is from genome assembly GCF_042718795.1 of Streptomyces cyaneofuscatus. Lineage (GTDB taxonomy): Bacteria > Actinomycetota > Actinomycetes > Streptomycetales > Streptomycetaceae > Streptomyces > Streptomyces cyaneofuscatus_A. The sequence goes on along the minus strand of NZ_JBHXOX010000010.1, from coordinate 256,331 downwards.
CAGAGGTCGTTAGCCGCTTCGGGCAGCCGCTGCGGATGCTGACGACCCCGTTCGGGGACGAGCGGGCGCTCCAGGTGGCGCTGCGGGCGGACCCGGTGGAGAAAGGTGTGCGGCAGGCGGCCGTGCTGCTCGCGGCGGTCGGCGGGGCGGGGGTGCTGCTGGCGGGGCTGCTCGGGTACGCCGTCTCGCGCACGGGCCTGGCCCCGATGGCCCGGCTGACCTCGACCGCCGAGCGTATCGCGGCGACGTGGGACCCGCGCCACCGCATCGAGCGGCCGCCGGGGCCGCCCGGCCGGCAGGACGAGGTGACCCGGCTGGCGGCCAGCTTCAACACGGTGCTCGGGGAGCTGGAGCAGTCGGTGAGCTCCCAGCGCCGGCTGGTCGCGGACGCCTCGCACGAGCTGCGGACCCCGCTGACCGCGCTGCGTACCAACGCGGAGCTGCTGACCCGCGGCGACCGGCTAACGCCCGAGCAGCGTAAGCGGGCGTCGGGGGCGCTGGGGCGGGGGGAGGCGGGAGGTGACCGGGCTGGTGAACGACCTGATCGAGCTGGCCCGGGACGAGGAGCCGCTGCCGCTACTGGAGGAGGTGCGGATCGCGGCGGTGGCGGAGCACGCGGTCGCCACTGCCCGGATGCACTGGCCGCGGACCCCCTTTCTGCTGGAGGTGGGGCCGGGTACGGCGCGGGCGGTCCGGCCGGGGGTTCCAGCGCGGCTGGCGCGCCTGCTGGACAACGCGGCCAAGTTCAGCCCGCCGGGCACCCCGGTGGAGGTGGCGCTGAGCGCGTACGGAAGTGGGGGCGAGGGCAGCGGCGGACCGGGGAGCGGCGGCGAGCTGGAGCTGACCGTCCGGGACTACGGCCCGGGGATCCCCGCCAAGGACCTCCCGTACGTCTTCGACCGCTTCTACCGGGCCGAGGCGGCGCGCGCCCTGCCCGGCTCGGGCCTCGGCCTGGCGATGGCCCGGCGGCGGGGCGCTGTTCCGGCTGACGTTCGGCCCGGAGGGCCCGCCGGGCGGTGGCGGGCTCTGACGGGCGGCACGGGGGCGGTGGGCCCGGAGCTCCCACCCCGCGTTTCACTTCTGACCTGGTCAAACGGCAGCAGGAGAGAGCGGACCAGGCGCGTTTCAGTCGGTGGGCCAGGGCTTGCCCTGCCAGATCCACTGGCCGAGCTCGTCGCGTAGGTAGGCGGAGGTGTCGGGGCGGGTGCTCCTACCGACCAGGACGCCGCACTCACGGCTCTGGTCCTGGACGGGGTGAAGCTCGATGTGCTGCCCCTCCACAGGGCCGCCGGTCATCTGTGCTGTCTCATTCATGATTCGATCATTGCGGGCATCGTACGGGTCCTCTCAGCGGCCGGGCCGGGCCGGGCCGGTGCGGTTCGGTGGCGGTGGGCGGATGCCCACCGCCGGCGCCAGAGGCGGGGCCGACGCCGCGCCAGGCGGGGAGGCCGGGCGCGGGCAGCGGTGGCCAGCCTCCCCGTTCGGCGCGGCGTCGGCCATTATCCGGGCGAAGCTTGCCCGGTGTTCCTCGTTGTCGCGGTGGCTGCTGTCGACGTCGGTCCTTGGGCATTTCGTGCTCATTTACGATCGGTGCATGCCGTCGCCGTTTCCCACATCCCTCGCTGTGTCCGACGCAATCACCCACTATCGTCAGTTGCGCGAGTTGACCATCGACGAACTCGCCTACGTGCTCTCGATGCTCGGTCACCCGATCCCGGCCGACGCCCTCGCGGAGATGGAGCGATGCGCTCGCCCTGTGACCGTCGACGACCTTGTCGCGATTGCCTTTGTGCTCGACACAACCCCCGTGGTGCTGCTGTCGCACATCCCCATCGACATGCCGGAACCGGAGGGGCCTCTCGCTACGGGGATCCTCAGTGACGTCGACCAGACTGAGCTACGTGCCTGGCTCGAGGGGAGGACCACGCTCGACCGGCAGTCACGGGTGAGCTGGTGGAAAGAGCGACTTGCCTGTCTCCGGGTCCGAGCAGCACACCACGAAGAGCAGCTGCAGGGTGCGTACGCAGAACTGCGCGGGCTCGGCGACCTGGCAGTCCAAGAAGTGGATGCCCCTCCCGTGCAGCGTCTGGAGTGGCGGATTCAGGACGGCGAACACGCGCTCAACCAGGTCGAGGTCGCGTTGGCGCTGACAGAGCATCGCCTCGACAGCCTTCGAGATGACGTCTGACAACCGGCCAGGCGCCGCGAAACTGACCCCAAGCGACTACGCAGAACGAACGAAGGGGGAAGACCATGAACACCACCAGGACAGCACGCGGGGCGCGCACCAGGATTGCCGTATCCATCGCGGCCCTGGCCGGCTCGCTCATACTCACCGCCTGCAGCGGGAGCAATGACAGCGCCAGCAATCTCGACGGTGCCTACTTCGTCAAGGACGTCAACGGCACATCGGATCTCGGCCAGCTGGTCGTCAAGGGCAACACCGTCTCGCATCATGAGTACACCTGCGAGGGTGTCTACGAGAAGCCGGACGTGACCAGCACCGGCGAGTTCAACGCGGATCGGTCCCAGATCGCGTGGACGGTCGCCGGAGAGGACAGCCGCAACGAGCGGACCGGCAGCGAGCCCGTCTCAACCAGCGACACCTCGATCAGCATCAGCGGTAGTGCGTACGTACGTGACAGCTCTGATGCTGGCAAGGCTCTGTTGGACGGCTTCAAGGCCACGTGCGGGAAGTAGGGTTGTCGGCGCCTCGCTCGGTGGGCCAAGCAGCACAGAACCCGCGGACGTCACGTCCGCGGGTTCTGTCAGTTCTCCACGTTCGCCCTCATCCGGGCGATCAGTCCTGCGGCTCCTCGCGTCGGCGCCGGCGAATTCCACCGGCCGGGTGCTGCCGTTCCGGTGTCTCCACGCTTCGAGGGGCCGGATCGGTCTCCGGGCGAGGACGGGGGCGGGGAGCCGGAGCTTGTTGCGTCGCCGGAGCCGGTGCTGGAACCGTGGGCTCCTGTGCCTTCGCCGAAGGGGGCGGCGTGTGCGGCGTTGGTCTCCACACTCCGGTCCCGTCCGATGTCGGGATCCACACGCCGGTCGAGCCCGCCGGTCGTGATGCCGGTGTCTGAGCCGGACTCCGTTCACCACGCGTAACCGGAGTTTTGTTTGGGGCCGGGCTGGCCTCTGCTCGCGGAGGCGGAGGCGGCGTCTGCCGTGGCGAAGGAGCGGCCACGGGACGGGGAGCCGACGTGCCAGCTCCCGGCTGCCTCGGGGCAGGGGTGCTCTGAGCGATGTGCGCCGGACGCGTGCTCGGCGCTGTCAGCTGCCCTGAGGCAGGAGCCGGGGCGGGCACAGCGTTGCCGCTGAAGCGCTTCGGTGCAGCTGGCTGGCCGCTGACCTGCTGGCTTTGCGCACCTTGGGAACCCGTGCCGAACTGCGTCGCGCCCATCTGACCGGTGACAACCTTACGATTTTCGTTGGCCGGAGCAGGGCCGATGCTATCGGCACCGGTCTGGCCCTGGGCGCCACCGCGAGGGCTCGACGGACCCCTGGACGGGGCCAGAACCTCACTGGGAATGGCCTTGTTGCCGCTCGACGTGTACCCGAGGTTCGACAGGCCGCCCTGGTGGCTCAGACCCAGCGCCGTCTTCTTGTCCGTCCGCGAGCTGCCCGCTCGACTACTCGACAGCTGCAGCGGACCACCTTTGTCGTCGGTGCCGTCGTCCTGAGCACCGGTAGAACCACTGCCGCCCGGCAGAGCCTTGACGCCGGCGCCGACATTGGGGGCACCACCAGCGGGACCACCACCCAGCGCAGGGCTGTGCTGGCCGCCGCCCCCGAGTGCCAGGTGTTGCGGACCGGCAGTCAGCGCCGTGGTGCCACCGTTCGTGCCGCCGGCGTTCGTCGATGCCGTCTTGCCTGCTGGTTTGCCTGTGTTCGGGGCGGCTGGGCCGCTGGTCTTGCTGTTGAACCCGTTGGCGAGCTTGTTCCCCATGGCCATACCCGCCCCGGCTCCTGCCCCCGTGGCCAGTGCTGGTACCAGTCCACCCTTGTCCGGCTTCGGCGTGTTGTTTGTCTCAAGGAACTTGTCGACGAGCTTGGTGACCACCTCGTCCAACGCCTGCAGCACGGTTTTGCGCGCCCGTAGCAGGGCGAAGGTGATGCCCGTGATCAGTAGCGAAGAGATGAGAGTCAGAATCACCACGATGATCCCGCCGAGCGCAGGGCTACCCAACAATCCGTCCGGGCTCATAAAGCTCGACACGGGTCCAGCTATGATGCCCGGAACCGAGATCAGGAACTCCGAGGCGAACTGGTAGATGAACAGCGTGACAAGGACTTCCAGGATCAGCGCGGTGGAGTAGATGATCACTTTGGCGATCGCCTGCAGGGCGCCCAGCGTTGCGAATGGTACGGCGGCCACCAAGCCGAAGATCCGCTTGACCGAGCCGGCCAGTATGCCTATGGCGTACCAGAAGCCCAGCAGGACGATGGAGCCCAGGACCGTGACCGCGTTGCTCCAGTACATGAACTTCGCCGGCCCCGTACCTACCTGGCTGACGGCCATGTGGTTCTCGCGCGTGAACCCGCTGGTGGCGTTGTTCGACGAGTACATGGTCAGCGAACTGGGGCTGAACCCGGTGTTGAGGTAGTTGTACGCCGTCAGCGGGGACAGGTTGCATGAGGAGGGCGTCTTGCTCACCGTGAAGCCGCAGCCGCCCTTCGTGCCCGTCGTCGTGAAGACCGTCGAGCCCCTTCCTGGACTGGAGGAGGTCAGGCCCGTGCCGTCGGTCGAGATCACCGGGTGGTCGACCGGCTTCGGCCCCTTCTCCTCACCAAATTCCTCTACGTCGCCGTAGCTGCTTTTGTCGACAAACCAGCTCTTCTTGGCATCCGAGCTCTCGTCCAGCTGCGTGATCGAGCTCTTAATCCCCGACTCGAAGTCGGAGGCGGCCATCTCGCTGCTGGCGATGTACTTGCCGATGATCCCGAAGGTCGAGAACACGGCCTTGAAGTCGTCCGCGGAACTGCCGCCGGTGACGGACACCGTACCGTCCTTCCACGCCGACTCGGCATCGTTGGCCTTTGTTCCGATGCTGATGCCGTTGAACGTCGCCCCATGCGCCTGCTTGTTGATCGCCAGTGCACTCGTGCGCACCGACATCATCGCGTTCGGGCTCGCCTGGTCGCCCTTCCAGGAGATGGTGGCTTGGTCCGGGATCCCCAGACGGTCGTTCATCATCCACGCCTCGAAGTCGACATAGGTGCTCAGCACGACGCGCGTCGGGCCGGCGTGCTGACCAAGAACGGAGTCGTCGAACTTTCCGAGCACACTGGAGTACATCGACCCGACGAGCGGCAGGCCGACACCGATGAAGACGACGCGTACGACGAGCTTCTTGATGGCGGAGCCCCGGTCCATCTTCTTGAACAGGACCAGGCCGATGAGCAGGAAGCTGATGAAGATCGGCACGAGCGCCTGCCACGAGATGTCGACGAGCAGGCCGTACCAGCCGCTGATCCAGTGCTGCAGACCCGAGAGCGCGCCGCCTGTGGTATCACCTCCGGTCATACCCTCGGCAAGAGTCGGATTGACCGCCGCGACCGCGCTGTAGAACCACATGAAGGGGTTGATGAGCTTCAGGAACTGGATGATGACGTAGAACAGCGTGCCAACCGCCAGGGCCAGGGCGTAGAGGATCCAGATGATCGACCCCCCGATCACACTCACGATCTGGCCGCCGATGCCCGACGACATTGTGTCCAGGCCAAGGTCGTTGTTGGCCGCCCCGAAGTGCGCGTAATCGAGCATGCCCGAGTACTTCGTGTCGCCCTTGTCGTCCTTCGCAGCCAGGGTCTCGTAGGTGACGGTCTGCGAGGAGCCCGACACCTCGGCGAAGAACCAGCCCACGATGTTGCCCAGGCTGAAGTCCGGGTCGGCGTAGCCGAGTATGGAACCGCCCGCGGCCGGGCTGGACGTGACCGGCTTCCAGTTTTCGTGCATGCCCTGGTCGTTCTGCGGAGAGTTCTTCTCGCTGAAGTACGAGCTCGCGTTCGAGGCCAGCTGGTAGAGGCTGTAGTTGTCGCGTTCCTTCTCGTCGGCGGACGCCGACGAAGAGGCCGTCATCAAGAAGATCGGCACGAGAAGCGCCGCCAGGAGCGCCCGGGCGAGTCCGCGTGCGAGCTGCCCCGGGCGGACTGCACGACCGCCGTGGCCGGCGCAGGCGGGCTGCCTCGCCACCGCGGTAATCCCGTTCATCGTCTCTCCTCTGCTCCTCGCCCTCGTATCAGAGCTGGCCTCGCTCATGCCTTCTCCAGCTTCTTCGGCCCGGGCCGTTTCGCTGGTGGCCCTGCGTTGCGTTCGGGCGGCCGCAGGCTCTTGCCGTCGTTGCGCTGGCTCGCGTCGCCCCGGCCTGCGTCAGCCTCACCGTCGCTGCGCTTCCGGATGCTGGTGAGGTTCGCGCCCGGTGCCGGTTTGTCGCGCATGATCGCGTCCATCCGCACTGCTTCTTCGGCCCTGGCCGCCTCCCGACGGACCTGCCTGCGCTGGGCCTCGCGGTAGGGGTTGATCCCCAGTGCCAGATCCAGGTGGAAGACCACGTTGGAGACGCCCCGGCGCAAGTACGTGAGGTTCTCGCCCTTGGTCGTGATGAGCTGGGCGAGGTCCGGCGGGATCCGCTGGTGCAGCTGCTTCTGGTACTCCGTCACCGTTGCGTCGCGCATCGGGCCGAAGAGCGTGTAATCCGCAGCGTCGAATCTGTTGAAGCTGCTGTCGGCCAGCATCCTGTCGACGTCGTTGTAGCTGTAGACCACTCGGCCGCCACGCTCGTGCAAGTGGTCGAACTGGTCCTTGACGTACTTCTTCACCCGGCCGTCGATGTGTTCGGCACCGTGGATGATCACCGTGCCGCCGAGCCCCAGCTTGCCGACGGCGAAGCCGACGATGTTTACCAGCTGCGCCATGGCCACGCCCTTGCCACGGCGCATGAGCCGTGAGAAGTCGTAGATCACGCGCCGGGAGTCCCGGACCCCGTCCACCGCCGAGGCCGTGTGGTTGTTGAAAAGGTCGCCGTTCGTGCTCAGCATCGCGTTGGCGATGCCCCTGAGCACGTTGTACGCCCGCAGCTGATCCGCGTCGGTCTTGGCGGAGTTCAGCAGCGCCTTGTGCGCGGTTGCCAGGTAGGAGACGAACATCTGAAGACGTGGCACCTGGGTGTGCGGGATGTTCACCACACGCAGACGGTGCCGCTGCTCCTTGGCGTTGTGCCGCCACATACCCTGCTCGATGTAGAAGTCCGTGGCGGTGTCTTCGAGGGCACTGCGGATGATCGAGCCGACGGCGCCATCGGTGGTCTCGTAGAGCTGCTCGAACATCAGCTTCAGCTTCTCCATCTGGGCGGAGAAGACCGCCAGTTCGTCCTCCTCCTCGCCGAACATCTCGAACATGTTCACATCGCCCTGGTTCAGGTCCACGCGTGAGGTGATGTGCTCGAACACCGGACCGAGCTTGTCGAGGTTCGCTCCGTCAAGAACGAGGTGGACGACTTGGCCGTTGTTCAGCAGCGCGGCCTGCGAGATCTTCGAGCACCACATGTTGGCCACCCGCTGGCGATCGAGGTACTCGCTGAGCGTGGCGTCGGCGACGACCACGTGCTGGTCGTAGGCGTTGACATCCATGAGCACGGCGCTGTTGTTGACGTCGCCGACCATGTAGCCGACGTACTCACCGCCCCAGTCGTTGAGCCCGTTGGTCACCAGCGAGTACGAGCCGGCCAGCTCGGTCGAGGTGAAGTGGAATCCCTTACCCCTCTTCTTCTCGTTGCTCTTCCACAGGCCCGAGAGCTCCTGGCGCTGCTCGCCGGCGTAGGGCGCAGCCTTCAGCGTGCCGAAGCGGTCGATGTACAAGCGCGTGACGCGGTCGATCGTGTCGTCCAACGTCGCCAGGTCGGGGGCTTTGAGAAAGAGCCGGTTGTGCACGGAGAGGTAGCTCGCGCCGTCCTGGAGCTCTCCGATCGTGACACCGAGGTCACCGGAGATCTTCGCGGCCTTGCGCTTGGAGGATGTCGTGCCCGTCTCCTCCTGCTCGTTGGCATCGAGCCGTTCCAGCTTCTCCGACTGCTTCGTGAACGCGTCGATCCACTTGTTGTCCATCCGCTTGACCTGCTCAAGCACGACCGCGGTGACCCGATCGTCCAGGCCATCCGGGATCCGATCGATGCCCCAGAAGGCGGCGAAGTTGTCGTGCGCGGCGTCGTCGTGGAAGTACGCCAGGATGCAAGCCACCGAGCCGTCGACCTCGAAGTAGTCGGAGCGAAAGAGGTACCGCTCCTTCGGCTTCAGCGCGAGCAGATGCGCATAGGCGTCGAACGTGCCGTGGAGGTGCCTCACTTCCCGGCGGCGCTGCCACCAGTTCTTCTTCGGCGCGGTGGCCTCGTGGGCCGCGCCGTCAGCTGCCGCTGTGTCCTGTATGTCCTCAGCCCGAGCAGTGCTGTTCGCGCGCGGATCATCGCCGCCAAGCGCCGCGGTCTCATTCGTGTCGTCAGGCTTCTTCCCCGGGATGCCGAGCTGTGCCCGGACTTTCGTCATCAGCGCCATGGTGTCCTCGTTCGCTCCTGGTCGTGTCGGTCGGCCTGGCGATGATCAGTTCAGCGACGCCTTGAGAGTGAGCAGGTCGTCGTCGATGCCTTGGTAGAAGACCCGCAGCATCGGCTCGGCCTCCTCGCGGTTGAGCATCACGGCTTCCTTGATCATGAAAGAGGAGCCGGCGACCTCGGCCTGGAGGACTTGGTGCCCCTTGCGCAGTGCGTCGTTGTTCTTGCCCTTTAGCAGCAGGTACTGGTGGATCGAGGGAAATCTCCCTCCCACGTGCTGCGTGAGGATGTCGTACTGCTCGTTCTGCAGCTCGATCAGATCGGGGTCACGGACCTGCAGGGCCTGGTTACGCCGCTCCAGGTTCGCCACCTGGTGGTAGATCCGCTGCGGCTCCTTCGTCGTGATGAAGGTGTGCTCGCAGGTCGTCTCGACCTTGCGCCAGAAGGAGTCGACCCGGTCGAGGATCCCGATGCGGTCCTCGTCGAAGAGCAGATAGCTCGCCGAGCCGACGACCAGGTAGACCCGACCTTCACCGCCGTCGGGAAAGTGGATCAGCCCGTCCTCGTCGATCCCGTCTATGCCCACGATCGAGTAGAAGTCTGTGGGGTTCGAGCTACGACGGGTGAGGACGTGGCGGGCCCTGCGGGGCAGATACGCCAGGAAGGCCGGCACCCGCATGATGCGCAGGTCCTTCGTCCTCATCAGTCCACCGAAATAGGCAATCGCCGTCAGTCCCCAGAGGACGAAGAACGTGATGGCGACTGGGCCCGAGCTCGCGACGAATGTCGACGTGCTGCACCACAGCAGGGCGAGGATGCCACCGCCGAAGAAGAGCAACTGCTTGATCGGGGAGGGCTTCGCCGCCCAACCTCCCTTGCTCAGCGTGATCTCGTGGTCGAGGAAGCTCCTGTTCAGTGAGCTCGGAACCTTGTAGGACGGTTTCGCCATGAGTCTCTCGTCTCCCCCTGCAGCCATCACAGTCATTGATCGGTCTATCCAAAAGCCCTCATATGTGAGGTGTGTGAATTGGATCCTATCCAAGATAGGTCATTCGAATGGATAGTTAAAGGCTCTTGAGTGATGGTACGTGGCGACTCGGACTAGTGGGTGCGAGTCATCGGATGCCGTCTGAGTCTCTAGCGGATCAGTCGCGCCACGGGAGCAGGGGCGCTCAGCCCATCGCTACCACCTCCCAGCGCGGTCCTTGCCCAGATCGAGTACGGCCAGCGCCTCGGTTGAGCTGGCGCGGTCGAGGATCTTGTGACGGGTCGGCATCGTGTGCGGGCTGAGTGCTCGCAGGCGTTCCGGGAAGAGTGCGTCTCGCTGGGAAGGAGGTGCAGTGGGCGATGGGGCTCATGGGCGTAGCAAGAGAACCGAACGTGTTGATGTGATGCCGTCCCAGAGAGGGAGAGGCGGGCGCCGTCCTCGTCGTCGTCCGTAGGCACCAGTCGATACTCGCGGGCTCTGCCAGGCCTCCGACGGGGTGGCTCGGCGCGCATGAGGCCGGAGCGGCGGAGGAGCGTCAGTGAAGTCCACTCCAGAGGCCCCGTAGCCGTTGCGCTACGTGTCGACGTGCACGAGCTCGCCGGGCAAAGGGAGCTACTTGTTCAACGCTTCCAGAGCCCGGAACGCGCTGCGTGTGCTGCGCCAGACCACCCCGAAGTCGCCCAGTTGCACCGACGAGGTGCAGCCTCTCGATGCCAGTGCCACCACTGTGTCGCGCAAGAACGGTCGCTCGACGCCGCTGTCGTGAAAGGGCAGCAGCGGGTCCCGAGGTCCGGGGCCCGCTGCTACTCGGCAGTGTCCGTCCGGCATCAACCGAACGACGGGACGATCTTCTTCTTGCCGCCCTCGTTCTTCCAGGAGATGAGGGCGTCGAAGGTCCTTCCCCTGGCCGAGACGAAGCCCGTTCCCTGGATGGTCTTGCCGGCCGCCAGGTCCTTGCGCTGCGTATCGGTGAAGGTCACCTGGCACCAGGACCGAGGCGGCTCGTCCCCGCCGAAATCAGGGGTGATCTTCTTCGCCTTCGCGTCCCAGCTGACTTTGCATCCAAAGGTCTTGCCCGTCTGCGCGCTGACGAAGTCGTCGATCTCCAGCGACTGGCCCGCCAGAAGGACGGTGACCTCCGCCGGCGTGAACGTCCGGCCAGACCACCTCGTCGGCTTGTCCAGCACCTCCAACTGGAAGCCGACAAACTTGCGGCCCCTGAAGTCGCCGACGCCGAGCGCACCAGTGGCCGTGAAGGACTTGTTCGCCTTCGACGTCGCCACGAACGAGATCGTCTCACCCGCGAGCAGCTTCGCCACCTCGTCATCACCGAACTCGTGACCCGACCAGATCTTCTTGAAGGTGACCTTCTTCGGGCCACCCGGAGCTGCCTGCCACACGCCCTCGGCGCGGGCGGGGCCGACCTGCTTCTTCAGGCCCAGCTCGGCGCGCATGGACGTAGCGTTCTTCGCCATTGTGGCCATGTCCTCGCGCACCCAGTCGGCAACGACGGCCAGGCGCTCCTCGGCGGTCGCCGTCCCGGCGGCGATGTCGCGCATGTCGGCGTATACCTTCTCGGTGAGCCCGAGATCGCCGATGTGCGTACCAGGCAGCAGCCTCCAACTCATCTCGCCGGCCCGCGCCAGCCTGAGCTTCCGGCCCTTCTCGGTCAGCAGCGGATACTTCGCCTTGTCGTTGGTGACCTCCGAGTACGTCGAAGTGCGGGTCGCGCCCGTGCCCACGTCACGCTTCCCCAACTGCTTCATGAGCCACCTCATCGTCGGGTGCTCCGGACGCTTGTTCGCGCCCTCGAAGATGAACGGCTCCGCGTTCTGGCCCAGGCCCCTGCTGGACACGTGCTTGTCGTCGGTGGAGTCATCTCCCGCGTCCGGATCGAACACCGCCCTCCAGCCGGGGCTCCTGGGCACATTGGCGATACCGACGAAGTCCGGGTACTTCGCCACATGGCCCCTCTGCTGCTCGTAGAGGTAGTCCTCAGCGAGCACGGCCAGGTAGTTCTTCGCGAGCATCTCGTAGATGAGCCGCCCGGCCTTGCCGTACTTGCGCTCGACCTCGTCCAGCGACGAGGGCACCTTCGGACCAGGACGGTTCGCGCCGTGTGCACCCTGTGGCTTCACATGCGTGGAACGAGGCTGGCGGCGCGTCAGAAGCCCGGCGTCGACTCCGACCACCGCGGCGATCTTGTCGACCAAGGGCGCGAGGTCCTTGAACTGCTCAGGCGTGACCGTCTTGTCCTCGGTCCGCGGGTACGACACAACTTGGTTCTCGTACATCTTCTGGTAGGTCGAGAGCGTCAGGTTTGCCTTGACACCCTTGCCAACGAGCATCGAAGACAGGGAGGCCAGGTCGAGCAGCTTCGGCGGCGCGGTCTTCTTGTCCGCCTTGCTGTCCAGGACGACAGCAGAAGGTCTGTACTGCTGCGGCACCTGGCCCTTCTGGTCGCACCGCGGCTCGTCCGGGTTCGTGTACATGACGTCGTTCTCGTCGCGGAAGCGGTTTTGGAAGAACGGCCTCTTGACGTACGCGTCGTAGGCCTTCTGCTGATCGCCGACGAGAGAGACCATCGCCGACTTCAACCGGCCCTGGCGCAGCACGAGGTCCTGGCCGGACTGGCGGCCCATCGCCGTGGCGATGCGGGTGAACTGCATGGAGAGGAAGTCCCACTGCGAGCGGTACATCGCCTTGCGGTAGTCGCCCTCGTCCCGCATGGACTTTACGGGCCGGCGCTGCTCGAAGGCCTTCTGAATGGATGCCTTCGACTCATCGGTGAACTCCATGCGGCTGTACTTCTTGCCGTGGAAGCCGAGTTCGTCGATCGCCTCCCAGAAGAGCAGGTCGCCCTCGCCGGACGGATCCAGGTCCGTGGCGATGACGATTTCGTCGCCGCGGACGAGCGCGCTGCGCAGCGTCTTGATGACGTCCGCGACGTTCTTCTGCGGCTCGCGCTTCCACGTCAGGTCATCGAGATCCCACGGCAGATTGCTCAGGTCCCACTTCTGATAGGCGTCCGCGAGTGAGGAGTCCACCATCGCGTGCGGCTGGGTGAACTCGTAGAGATGGCCCCGCAGGCTCGCCACCTCGTAGATCGTGCCCCTGTAGCTGCCCGTCGTCCCGCCGAGGGCGCTGGCCATGTTCCTCGCTGCGCTCGGCTTTTCCGCGACCAGGATCACGGCCATGTTTGACTCCTTCTCGCTATCGACTCGCAATCGAGTGCGATTCTACTCGAAAAGAGCATTCGACTGAGACTGATAGGTGGGGAAAAGTGAACCTGATGGGGCTAGGCGATGCATCGAGCGCGGCCTGCCCCATCTCGACATCACCCCGGTGGCGTTGCGCATCCTTGGGGACTTCGAGCCCGCCCATCCGCCCCCAGGCCACCGTCGCGGACCATCTCGACCACATGCGTGCAGTCGCGGGCGTTGGCCATGTCGGCATCGGCGACTACGACGGCACGGCGTTCACCCCGAGCGGCGTCGAGCGGGACGTTGCCGGCCAGCGCGAATTGACCAGCTCCGCGTCCCCGTCGAGGTGGCGGCAAGTGCGAGCCAGGCGGTGGCGGAGCTGTCGGCGGAGGAACCGTGGCTGATCTAAGTGTCTCGGTGCAGCCACACCCGGCGAGCCCGCTCGGCGCCGCAGCCGCACCAGCGTGCCGGGCGGCAGTGAGCCCCCCGGCGTGATCGAACCGCTCAGTGGTCGCCTGGGGCGTCGCGGTGCTCAGGGCACGGACCATATGCGCCAGGTCGATCCGAGATGGCCGGGTGAACGTGGCGCTGCCCGGACAGGGAGCAGGACGTCTTGGGGTCCTCAGCGCAGGTAAGGACACAGCTGCATTCCTCCGACGCCGCTGCCGCTTGTGCGCCGGGAGCGGTCGCGCCTCCGGCGAGCAGCCGCTTCACGTACGCCATCGGCTCGCTGGTGGCCTCAGCGATGTCCCGCAGAGTTGCCCTCCGAAGGGCCAGGGCCTTCACCGCCTCGATCAAGGCGGCCGTGCGGGCGTTATCGGCAGCGCGCAGCCTCTCCAGCTCCGGCGTCACCGGGACGAGCTCCACCTCGCCGGTCAGGCCAGCGAGCGCGAGACCTTCCTCGACGCTGGCGCGAGCCAGCCGCAGCGAAGTTCCGCTGCCGTATACGCCGTGCTCGGCGGCGTGCGCCACCCAGGTCCGGCCCCGCCTGGTGGTACGGCACTTGATGACCTCGCTCATGACGCGTTCTCCAGGTCTTCGATGACCTGCTGCGCAATCGCGTCGGGGACGGGGTCGGGAAGGACGATCGACTGACCGCCGATCTGGTATCGGGTGTAGCTCCCGGTCTCCTCGACCACGGAGAACGCGAGCCCCCGCCGGCTGGCTGCGGCCTGGAGGCGCATCAGCGGCCCCGCTGCCGTGTCTGCGCGGAGTGCGGCGGTTACCTCCTGGGCGGCTTTCCATTGCTCCAGGCTCACCACGGCTTCGTGTACGGGGCGCGGCGACCATACCCACTGCGAGATCGGGTTCCACCGGGAGACGCCTGGCCGGCCGGTCCTCGACGCCTTCCTGTTGTACACCTGGTAGCCGGTGAGCTTGGGGTTCGCGATCAGCCCCTCAACACGGTTGTGCGTCCACCGGCCCTCGATCGGGTACCTATCCGGGTCCGCCGACAGGATCGCGATGATGTCCGCCGCCTTCAGGTGCTCTTCCCGCCGCAGTCGGCACAGCTCCCCGGACGCCTCGAAGCGCCGCTTGTCCGGGTGTGCGGTCAGCTTCTTCTTCAGGCGCCCTTCGCCAAACCGGCCGCGAGCCGGCGGTGGCGCATCCTCGTCGATGATCGCAATGTAGGGGTAAGGCGGGATGCCATGGTTCCACCCGTTGATGGCGTGCTGGACCTGTCCGCCCATGGACATCTCCAACATGACCGTCCGGTAGACCTCCGCCTCGACCTGGCTGTAGCGGCGGGTGCGCAGCCGACCGGACTCGGTACCGCCCACCGGCTCGTTGGCGTACACCACCTCCACCCCGATCTTCTGGAGTTCGTGCTCTACGGTCAGGCTGGTCAGCATGGCCCGCGCGACCCGGTCGGAGCGCTCCGCCAGGACGTGGGTGACGCCCAGCCGTTCGGCATGGTCAAGGAGGTCTTGGAGACCGCCGTCCCTCGGAGTCTTGACGTGAAGCGCGTCGTACATCGCCTGCGGGCCGAGGCCGCGGGCTTCCGGGGGAAGCATCCCGGACTCCACATCCCAGAAGTGCCCAGCGAACTCCTCGCCGTCCTCCAGGCGCTGGGAGGCCAAGGACACCTGCCGGGGTATGGACGAGGACGGGTTCTGCTGGTCCTTGGTGGAGACCCGGCCGCAGAAGACCGCCCGGCGCAGGCGCGTCTCCGCTCGGGCGAAGTTAGACATGTCGGTGAGGTCGATGGGGGGGCCGAACAGCGAATTCATGATCTTCCCGGTCTGGGGCCCGGTGCTGGGGTGCACCAGGCTGGTGAGTTGGTTGCCACGGGTGCCCCGGGGCCGAAACCCCAGGGCAATCGGTCAGCGGGCGGCGTGCTCGCCGTGGAGGGCGGCTGCCTCCCTCCACCACGTGTTGCGTACGGCGGAGTCCTCTCGGGCCTGCCTGCACTGCCCGCGGTGCTCCCATGCCGCCGCTCAGCGGAGCGAGCAGGTGGGGAACGGACGGGCAGATCAGGTCGGCGTAGTCCTTGCCGCCGAGAAAGATCACGTCCGGGTCGAAGAGTCCGGCGGCGCCCGTGTGCCCGGCCATCGTCTTCTCGGTGACGGCCCTCTCATCGTTGAGTGTCACGTCGTAGGGGTGCAGGTCGCGGTCGAGCGGAACAAGCCCGTGGAACGCGGACAGTATGAAGATCAGGTCGTGATGAGTCAGGGCGTCGGCCGCGCGCCGGAGAGATCGGTGGTACTTGCTGATGTACAGCTCTCCGGCGGGCCAACCGTGCCGCTGCCCTTCGGGGATCGGCTTCTTCTCGTCGCCAGACGAGATGATCACCACCTTGCGGCGGTTCACGGTGACGTTGCCGCGTACCCGGGCGTAGGTACGCCCGGCCGGCGTCAGGTGCAGCGGGCCGCCGACGCTCTCGCCCCGCTCGATGAGCCCGGCGTGCCACGGTTGCGGGTACGGGGCGGCGTGCCCGGCCTGGCGGAAGCCGTTGAGGGTGCGGCCGTTGAACCACGGCTCGCCCCTCCAGTACGGCTTGTCGTCCCGCCCGGCGACGAGCTGGTCGGGACGCTGCGCGGCCGTGATGATCGCCTCGTGCTGCTTGACGGGGAGTTTCGGCGGGATCGTCGGCACACCCTTGTACGCGGCCAGCATCCGGTCGGGAATCCCGGCCGCCGCTCCCCCAGGTCCTCGCCCCCGCCGCTGTCGGCGGACGCTCCGAGCACCGAGGCGGCGTTCTTCACCGCGAGGACCGGCACCGCGCACGATGCGAGGAAGAGCAGCACCACCACCGCGCAGCCCGCCTTCCGCCACGCGTTCACTCCGGATCACCGCCCCACGTCGGCTGGTTCTGCCAGGACGTCCGCTGCGCCTGCATCAGGGCGTCGAACACCCGGCGCCGCGCGTCGTCGGCGGGGTCCGCCTGCCGGGTCACCGCGACGCTCCCGCCGCCCGGACCGCGACGCGGCGCGGTCGCCCGCGGGGGCGGCGAGGCGACGATGAGCGCGGAAGCCGCGGCGTTGCGCGTCGCGTTGCGTACGGCGGCCGGCGGGTTGTGGACCTTCCACGCGGTCGCGGCCCGCTGCGACGCCTGCACGGTTCCGCTGCCCACTGCCCGCGTCGCCTGGACCGTTCCGTGCCCCACCGCCCGGGTCGCCCGTACGGTGGCGCGCCCGACCGGCGCCCACTGGGCGGCGTCCTCACGGACCTGCTCCGGGCCCGTGCTGCGCACGGGGTGCGCCTGGCGCCATGCCTCCAGGGCGGCCCATCCCGCCTCGGTCATCCAGTGGGCACCGCCTTCGTCGCTGTGCGGGACGACCAGGCAGTCGCCTTCGAGCTTGGCGAGCGCCGCCGGGTGCCCGTGGACCATGCCGTTGTTGTTGGCGTCGAGGATTCGCGCGCCGGTCGGTGAGAGGTGTGTCATGAACGTCTTCCTTCGAGGTCTGGAAGGCCAAGCGATGCGTGGCGATCGAAGCGCTGGTAAGTCCTCTGTCGGAGCCCGGCCGGGTTATCGGCCGGGCGGTGAACCGGGGCAGATCGTGCGGTGGCCGGGGTGCCGGTCCTCCCACGTTCAGGTGCGGCGGACGGGGCCGTGGCCTGCGACGTACCTCGCGGTCACCACGACGTCCGTCTCGCACACCGAGGGGAGGCCGATGAGCTCGCGGGCGATGTGCGCGGCGAAGTCCTCCGGCGCGCGGGTCAAGGTCGCGGGCGGCGGGACAAGCCCCGGGCGATGACGTCGGGCAGCCCGTGGGTCAAGCTCGGCGGACTCACGCATGAGCCGGACGGTGAGGAGCGTTGCCTTGCTCGTCGCGGTCATCGAATCGGCCGCCCCTCACGCTCACGTTCGAGCTTCGATTGCTTGCTGGTCTCTTCCCGGAGCTTGTCCCGGAGGTAGATCGCCTCCTTGTGCGTGATCGGTGCGTCGTGGAGGTTGTGCGAGCCCCGCAGGAAGTTCTCCGTGCGGTCGGCGATGGAGTACGCCAGCGCCTGCTCAACCACCGCGCTGGTCTGGCGCACCTCGTCCAGTTCGTCGCGCAGCTTGCGCAGCAACCTGTCCCGCTCACGTTCTGCCGCCTCGATGCTCATCAGCCGTGTCACCAGGCTGCCCAGCAGCGGATCTCGGGAACGGAACAGCTCGATGGCCCGCTCGGTGGCGGGATCGGCATCAAGGTGCAGGTCGAGCTGCGCCAGCAGGAACGCCGTCACCAGCGTGCCCTGGCTCAGCCGCCGGTTGAACTCCCGAGCAGCGCTGTCGCTCACGCCCAGCTCACGGACTGCGGCTGCTCGCAGGTGCTCCCGCAGCGCGTTCACGATGCGGTCGGGCAGCGCTTTGATGTGCGGCTGCCTTTGCACGCCGGCGAGCCGGAAGCCCGACTGGGGGAGAGTGGCGGTCTCGGCTGAACTGCCCGATCCTCCCCTCGAGGTCGCGCTCTGCACGGCGTCCTGGTGGTCGGTCAGCTGCAGCGATCCGGGCGTTTCCTGTCCGGGGGCATCCGGTGCGGCAACGTAGTGAGCAGCGGCGCCGGCTGTAGCCGCTTCCTCGATGTCCGGCTGTGCCCCAGAAGGCCGGACGGCATCAGCCGCAAGGCCCGCCGACGTACCGCCTGGGAGCACTCCGCCATCGGCGTCCTGTCCGCCGCCGGCACCGCCGCGCTGACTGGACCCACCGACCTGTTCCGAGTCGCCGGCGTTGGACTCGTTGCCCGGCTCCAGGTCCGGGCGATCCGCTTCGGCTTCCACGTCGAGAGCGGCCTGCGGACCTGCAACATCGAGTCGAGACTCGACATCGCCAGCCGTGTCGAGCGGCATCGTCGGATCCGGCGGTTCCGCCTCAGGCTGTGCTGCCTGGGCCTGGACACGTTGGAGTTCCTCGCTCCCGCCACGCCTGTAGGCCTCAAGGAAGGACGTGTCCACCTCCATCACCTCGTCGGTAGGAGTGGTCGCCCCCAGGATCTCTGTAAAATCCCGGCTCACACGAGCTCGCCGTCCTCGTCGTCCAAGAGGTAGTTGTCGCCACGGGTGAGCCCGATCAGTGAGTCGAAGCCCGTGGTGACGACGCGTTCGAGGTTCGCCGAGTTCTTCGCCAGCGCCGCGACTTGGTCGACGAGCTCGTTGAGCCGCGCGATCTCCAGGGTCGGCAGGTCATAGTCGAGGTTCTCGCGCCGGATCTTCTCGACCACCGCCTCGACCACGTACTCGTTCACCGAGGAGAACCCACGCTTGTCGGCCCAGTACGCCGCTCGTTGCTTGTCGTCCGAGCCCAGCCGGACGAACATGCCCTGACGGCCGCCGCCGCTGCTCCGCGTCCCGCCCGGCGGCTTCCGCTTCGTTTCGGGCACGGGCGGCGCTGTCTTCTTCAGATCCGGTGGGGAGGTCATGCGCGGCTTCTCCTTGCCTTGCTTGACTGATCTTTGAGGCATCTTATCGTCACTACTCAACAAGATGCCAGAACCCTTTGCGTTCCCTCTTGAACATGAGTAGAGTCGCACTCGCGCTCAGCCAACCCCCCCTGGCGGCGCATCGCCGCAGCAGGTGGCCCTGCCCGATTCTCTTCCCGCGGGCAGTGTCACCTGCTGTGGTCCACATTCGCCTTCGCGTGATGGCGTGAAGAGGAAGGACCCCGTGCGACATGTCGCACGGGGTCCTTCCTCTGTTTGACGGGCTCTCGCTCGGGAGCCGGGCCCGTGTCGTTGCTGTCGGCCTTGACGATGTAAGCCAGCCCCTCCTTCCGTACTCGCCGGCCGGACGGGCCCTCCCCGTCCTTGCTGGAACTCCCGGCGCCCTGGAAGAAGGCGAGCCCGTCCATGGCGCCGCCGAGGGCCCTGTCGGTGACCTTGGCAGTACTCGTGGTCGGACTCAACACAGGCGACGGCTGTGTCTCTTGCGCTGTTCCGCCGTTGCTACCGGAACACCCACCGAGCACGACGCCCGCAGCCGCAGTCAACGCCGCGGTGGGGAGCCCGCCCTTCCTCGTCCTCCGGACCTTCATTGATGGTCACCTCGCCCTCCTGTTGCCGACCATTCCGGCTGGATCGGCTGATTTTCGAGAGCATCTTATTCGAGTGCCTATTGAATGACAGTCCGTGATGAGTCAGAATGCCACGGGATAGAGGACGTGCAGGGCGGCACTCGGGCGCCGACCTGCGGGTCTGTTCGGTGCCCGGGGATCAACGGAGTTGATCCGGGGGCTCTGTGACACCTCGCGCGTGTCGGCCACGGGTTCCCGCGGGCCTTCAGCCCGATGCCCGTGTCCACGACCCGCGACCAGCAGCTCGTGCAGGTGCACACGCTCTGACACGCGCCTGCTTCCAGAAGGAGAGCAACGACCATGACCATGCATGCTGCGTACGTCCCTGCGCCCATGAAGCCAGGTCCGGTCATCTACACCGACCAGCAGCTTCTCCGCGCACTCATCCGCTTGGCGCAAGGGGAAAGCACTCTGGGACGTCGCATGTTCGAGCAGCGCCGCAGGGACGCAGACCCGTCTGCGTCGCTCTATGAGCGGCGCTTCGGCAGCTGGAACCGCTCGCTGGAGCTTGCCGGCCTCGACACGGTCACACAGCCCGAACAGTTGCAGGATGCGACGACGAAGTGGACCCAGGAGCAGCTCATCGCCGCGATCCGTCGGTGTCAGCTGGTGACGGGATCCACGACGCTGGTTGCCTACGAGGCGTGGCGCACGGATCCGGCGAATCCGGAGTTTGGTGTTCCTCCGGCCACCACCATCCGCTTCCGGATGGGCAGTTGGTCACGAGCCACGGAACTGGCCTGCAACTGAAGCCCATAGGGATCTGCGATGCCGTTCACGCCGCCCGCGGCACACCGTGAGTAAGCCCGAGCCGGCGGAGCCGGCTCCGGGGTTTCTTCGACCGATATCACTACCTCGAATCGTAGAAGAGAGAGATCCGCCTCGGGTTGACAACCGTCTCACGCCGGACGGGGAAACCCAGTGGCCGACCGGTTGCAGGCGCGTTCTGGGATCTACGCAGCATGCGTGCGTCAGCTCGATGAATAGATGATCGATGCCCCGCTCGGAACAAGGTGAGAGGCAAAGACCTGTTCATCGGCAAGTGACGCACTGGGGCGGCCCTGACCGAACACGAAAGAGTAACGCCTACGGCCGTCGTGCCGGATTCGTGACGGCATCTCTCAAGAGGCGCCTACGCAAGAGGCATTGAAATCGGAGGGTAAGCATGGACTACACCGAGCAGGGATTCCAGCAGCTGGCCAAGGAGTTCTCGAACTTCTACGGCGTGCTGCAGGGATTCCAGCAGCTGGTCAAGGAGTTCTCGAACTTCTACGGCGTGAGCATCGAGATACGTGGCACTGTCCAGCACCTGTCGAAGATCCTGGCCCTGGACGTGCTGCAGGTACAGGAGGGCCGGCGTGGGGAGCGGTTCGGGGATCACGCGCTGTTGACGCTGACGCAGTACGCCGACGCGATCGGATGGCGGATGGCGGTGCGGCCCACGAACGAGTTCGGCTCCAGCGAGGCGCGGTTGATGTTGTGGCTGAAGAGACACGGGTTTCGGCCGCGCCGCTCGAGTTTGCACGACATGGACGTGGACGTGGCGTACATGATGGTCCGGGACGCGAAGAAGGGGCAGAAGCCGCCTGCGGCGGCCGGGGACCGGATCAGTGCGCTCTATGAGGACGGGCTCGGCGCCGCCGTCGTGACGAAGGTGTGGATGCGCAACGGGGTGCAGCTCCACAACGGGTTCTCCCCGCGCTGGTGGTTCGAGTTTGTCCGTCCGGAGGCCGGCGGGTTCGTGCTCGACAACACGGTCTGGTCGCGGGACTACCACCGCAAGGAGCCCGCCAAGGACAGCCGGCCGGAAATCGTGGAGTTGTGGGGGCCGGTCTGGGAGCGAATCGAAGATGCCATTGCGGGTGACTTCGTGATGCGGGACACGCGCACGAAGCTGGACGACTGACTTCCGCAATCCTTGCGCGCGGGCATTCGGTCCGCGCCCTGTTTCAGGGAAGGGTATTCATGGCGGGCGTATTCACCGTCTGCATTCTGGAGCCGTGCTGCGAAAAGACGGAGCCGGGTTACACGCCGAGACCGAAGCCGCACCACATCCGCACCCCGGGCTGGTCGGACTCGTGCAACCACCTCCGTAGCGAGCGGCGTAAGGCGACGATCACCACATACAAGACGCGTGAGGAAGCCAACGCCGATGACCAGGGCAAGGCGCGCGGAGGGGGGACAACGGATGGATGGATGTACGAGGGGGAGATGCCGCCGGAGGGTGAGCGATTCCGGATCATGCCGATCAAGGGCACCCTGACCACGCATTTCTGGCACGGGGAGCCGGTCGAGATCGCGTTCCCGACCATCGACCTGGCCCGCGAGTACGCCGAGGAGTACCACGAGTATCCCGACGGCGACCGCCACAAGCAGATCCTCTACAACATCGTCGGCGACCAGGACACGGTGGTGCGTTGGTCGTCCTACACGGTCAAGATCGGCACCGAACTGAGAGCGAACGACTGGGCGTAACACGAACTCAGCCAGCAAGGGAGCGTCGTCATCCGCCGCCTCCCCAAGATCCCGCAGTTCCAGTGGACTTGTCCGAGCTGCCCAGTGTCTCCAACCTGTGCGTGACCGGCCTCCCGGGCTAGGACCTGTCTGATAATTGATCTTGTGATGGGTCGTGGTGAGCTGACGGATGCGGCGTGGGAGCGGATAGCGCCGCTGTTGCCGGGTGTCGACGGGCGGGGTCGTCCGTGGCGGGATCATCGGCAGGTGATCAACGGGGTGTTGTGGCGGTTGCGGACAGGGGCTCCGTGGCGTGACCTGCCGGAACGCTACGGGCCATGGCAGACGGTCTACGAACGGTTCGCCCGCTGGGAGGCGGACGGAACCTGGGCTCGCCTGCTCGAGGAGGTCCAGGTCCGCGACGACTCCGTCGGGGCCGTGGAATGGACGGTCTCGGTCGACTCCACGATCAACCGGGCCCACCAGCACGCCGCCGGCGCCCGCAAAAAGGGGCAGCACCGGGGGACGAACTGGAAGATCCGGAACGCCCAGCGGCTGGTCAGGCGCTCGGCCGGTCCCGCGGCGGGCTGACCACCAAGGTCCATCTCGCCTGCGACGGCAGGGGCCTGCCCCTGGCCGTCCTCGTCACACCCGGCAACGTCAACGACTCCACCGTTCTCGGCGCGGTCCTGGACATTGTGCGAGTGCCCCGGGCCGGCGTCGGGCGGCCGCGTCGCAGACCCGACGCGGTCATCGCCGACAAAGCGTATTCGTCACGGGCGATCCGTCAGACGCTGCGGCGCCGGGGCATCCGGGCGGTGATCCCGGAAAGAGCTGACCAGAAGGCCAACCGGATGCGACGCGGCCGGGCCGGCGGCAGACCACCGGCCTTCGACCGCGAGCTCTACAAGGCCCGCAACGTCGTCGAACGCTGCTTCAACCGGCTCAAGCAGTTCCGGGCCGTAGCGACCCGCTTCGACAAACTCGCCGCCCGCTACCGGGCCGGACTCCACCTCGCAGCACTCATCCTCTGGCTCCGCGAACCCGGACAAGATCATTTGTCAGACAGGCCCTAGCCCCTCCCCCCGACATCCGGCACCCCACGCTGCCTGTCCCTTCCGGCGGTGTCTTACCCGCCAGTACCCACCATGACAAGGAACGCCGTGTTCAAAACTCCCCTGGCTCTGCTCCCGCGCGACGCGGCCCCCACCGATGTCGCCGAAGTCCTCACCCGGCTCACCGAGTCCCAGGCCGTCCCCTTCGACCGGTGGGACCGCGCGTACAGCGCGCGTATCCAGAACCTGACCGGATGGCTGCACTGCGCCGCCATGTGGCAGGCCCAAAACCTTACCGAGGCCGCTGACATCCCCGAAGGGGACGGCCAGGCCGTGATCCACGCTCTGATCCACTCGCATGCCGCCATGCTGGCCCGTCACGAAGCCGAGCTCGCACCGTACAAGGACACCGACGGAGCACCGTCCGGCAACGAGTCCAAGGCCCGCGACGCGGCCGCCGGTCGGCACGCCGAAGAGGTCGTGGAGATGCTCGGCCTCGTCATGGCGGTCCTGGCCGGCGAGTTCGGACGGCCGACGAGCACCTCGTAATGGCGTCTCCCCGCGCATATCTGGATCGCAGCCGCATCACGCTGCCCACACGCGTGACACGAACGACGACGGTGCTGCCCGTCGCAGTGCGACGCCCTATCGACCCCTACGCCCCATCGGCGTTAGCAGCCGCGATCCGCCCCCGACTACTCCCACCCCAGCTCCAGTCGTACGGAACCGAGCAGAGGGCGCTCGCGGCCGGGCGGTCCCCAGCACACCACTACGGCTATGAGCGGGCGGTTCGCGACACCTACATGATCCCGAAGGCCGACGACGTCCAGATCCTCGCCGGCCGCTACATGATCGGAGAGTTCTGATGACGCTGGAGCTGGCGACGGAGCTGCTCACGGGGCTCACGGTCGGGGACCGGGTCGCGGTGAAGGACCCCGGCGCGATGAACTACCGGGGCCAGTGGACGAACTACTGGGTGGTCGAGGACCCGGCGATCAACCTCCCCGCCCACCGCCGGTGCCGGCACGGGCACGCGTCGGTGAGCCTGCGGGTCTGGCAGCACACCGGATACGTCGACCAGCTCGCGGCCTGCCACCTGACCGACCCGAGCCAGTGGGTGCGCAAGGAAGCCAGGCTCTGGCAACCGGTCGAGGGCGCGAAGCACATCGTCTCGGCGACGGGCTTCGAGGACAGGGACACGGGACAGACGTGGCAGTCCACGGTCTGCGGCGAGCTGCTGGAGACCACGGGCGACCGGAACTGGTGCGCGGGGCACATGACCTACCCGGCGTACGGCCGACACAGCGACCGGATCACCTGCCCCGGATGCAGGCTGAGCAACGGGCTCGACCTGGAGGTGCAGGCGTGAGCAAGGGCGCCGCTATGACGGCCGAGAGCTGGGTTTTCGGCGCGGCGGCCTCGCGGACGAAGCGTCTAACCCTTGCGGTTGCTGGTCCAGCGGTGAACGGCCTTGCTGGGTCGACGAGTGGGCCGCGGAGCGGGCCGGTCCCGCAGCGTCGGATGACGTGTACGGCGTGGAGATAGGCAACGAAAGGTACGAGATGGCGAGTAACTGGACGCTCGGCGGCGAGATCGACATCGGAGACTGTGACTTGCTCAGGCTCGACCTGGCGACCGCGGACACGCCCGAGGTCGAGATCAAGCAGTACCTCAGGGATCAGCCGGGTCACCGGTCCTGGTGCGGCACCTTCGAGACCGCGAACCTCAGCGATGCGATCCGCTCCCTCTTCGAGACCTACGAGGACTTCGACAAGGTCATCACGCCCGCCGGCAGGGTCTTCGAGCGGACGACGGCCACGGTCCGAACAGCCCGATATGGCGTCGGCGCGGATTCGACTCCCGAGCCGGGCGCGTAGACAACCCGCTTCTGGTGTTAGGGCGAGAGGACAGCATGAGTAACAGAAATTACCACCGTGCCCAGCTTGAAAGGCTGGAGCACGATCGGCTGGTATCCCGCCAGCCATCGGGGCAGCAGGCGAGGTGCCATCTGTCGCTCCGGATCGACCACAAGCAGACGGACGACCTTCTGCTCACGCCGGAGCAGTTCGAGAAGATCAAGCGCGTGCTTCTCGGAGAAGACGACATGATGTTCGAGTTCGAGGACATCACGACCGACGAGAAGTTCCCGACGTTCCGCGTGTGGCAGTCGGTGTCGTGGGGGAAGGACTTCCTCGGGGTCATCCGGAACGCAACCAACGCCCGGGCGAAGAAGCGGTTCCCGAACTCGCCGCTGCTCTGGGTGGCGGCCCTCGCGGTCGAGGCCGACACCGAAACATGGGACCGGAAGGCCACGCACAGCGCGTACACCAAGCAGGAGGCCGCGACATGGCTCCTGGGGTGCCGCGAGGCGATCACGAACCCGAAGGCGGACGCGGCGCGGGCGATGTTGGAGGAGGACCGTAGGCGCAGCGCCGCCGGCAACGTGTGCCCGGTGTGCGATGGCAAGGTGTCCTCCAAGTACATTGACAGCAACACGACGAAGTGCGAGTCGTGTGAGGCGGAGCTGTACCGCACGGAGGCCGACCGCACCCCGTTCCACAAGCCGCTGTGGAAGCCGTTCGGCGAGTAGCAGCACAGGCAGGTAGGGCCCGACGATTCTCCGTCGGGCCCTTCTCGCTTTCCACTGGAAGTGTGATGTACCGCGTCTCCGGCGGCAGCTTCCGTGCGCGTGTCGCGACTACCGGCTAGAAGACCTGACCGCCGCAATCGACGAGCGGCGCCGCATCTCTGCGGACCTGATTTCGGTCGAGCCCAAGGCGCGGGATCCACCCCGGACTATCAGCGCCCCCGTGCATGAGTGCGGGGACCTTCTCGCGACTGGAAGGAACAGAATGCAGAGGGACAACACCTACATCGCCGCAGTGCGCCCAGTCGTGCACCAGCAGGCGCAGGCGGGGATTGCCGACCTGCCGAAGGCGTGCCACGGATTCCTGCAAGAGCTGGCGCTCCAGAGGCCCGCCGAGCCCGGGCCCGAGGAGGAAGACGAGGAGGCGCCCGTGATGCAGCAGCGCACCACCGCGACGTTCGTCGAGGCCCTGACCAACGGCGAGAACTGGAACAGGTGAGCCATGCAGAACCGAGTAAAGCTTCCCTGTGGCCTGTCGACCGGGTCGGGCCCGCGATTCAACAGCCGCGGAAGCCTCGTCACGTGCAGCGCCGCGTTCTGCGACAACGAGGCCACGCACATCCTGGAGTTCGTCCCCCGCGAGGGCAACACGGAGCGGTGGGGCGCGTACTGCGAGAACTGCCCGGAGCGGCGCATCGCTCCCGCGGCGGAGGTCGACGCGGCCCGCGAGCGCGGTTCGCGCCTCCAGGTCCAGGACTTCGACCTGACTCGGCTGCCGCTCTCGGACGAGCACTGGCGGTATCGCGAGTTCACCGACGAGGAGCGGGCCGAGATCGAGCAGATCAAGGTCGGTGCCCTGGTCGAGACGTACATCAAGCCCGGTGTGTTCGAGTGGCACCCCCCAACGGACAAGGGCAAGGAGAACCCCAAGTGACGGAACCGCACTTCGACTGGTTCGAGAAGCTGACACCCGAGCGGAGGCTGGAGCGTCAGGTCCTGCACCTCGTGGCCGCGCACGACGGTGGCCTGGAGGCGCAGCGGCTCGGCAAGCCGCTGGAGCGAACCCACCGCAACGCCTGGGAACCGGTCTACGACACGGCGTGGGACCTTGCGCGGCGGGGTCTGATCGAGGTCTCGCCCGAGCCCGACGACCCGGAGGTCAAGCCGTGCACGTACATGATGACGTCGGCCGGCCACGAGCTGGCTGACGAAATCCGGGAGCAGGCCCGTGCCCGTGGCAGGTACTGGCGACAGCAGCAGCCGGACCTGCCGCAGATCGAGGAGATCGACAACACCGAGGGGAGGGTCGAGCGCACGGTCACGTGGCACTTCCACAACCTGGTGACCGCCTCGGGCAGCCTGTCCTTCGCCACGTGGACGCGCGGCGAGCACTTCGTGCAGCTGTGGACCCCGGAGGCCGCGTTCCGCGACGTGCTGGCATGGCGGCCGCGCCGACTGGTCTCCTCGGATTCGGTACAGGAACTGGCCGGGGCCTGGGGGCCTGTCGGACGGCGTATCCGCCGACACCGCATCTTTCCTGCCCCGGCTGTGTAAGCGTGCTGCCCGGACTCGCGAAGCTCGTTGACCGACTGCTCGCGTGTAACGACTGGGCGCGGAATCATCGGCCAACGGTCGGCAAGGTGTGCATCGTCCACAGCCCGCTTTCTCGGCAAGCCGCTTGAGGACAAGGAGTACCCCCGGGTTCTCCGGCACCAGGAGCAGGCCACGGACCAGGGTGATCGAGTGGCTCGACCAGCGGGCCGACAAGTGGATCAAGAACAAGTGGGAGTCCGAATGAATTTGTCTCGAACGATCGAAGTGATCTGGTGGTACCGCAAGCCCCGAGGCGGACTGGGTCAGGGTGAGACCGCGGAACGGAGGACGGACGTGGTCCTGCTCGAGGAGTATGCCGATCACCACAACGCCTCACTATGGGTGTTCGGCGAGATCCGAATCAAACTCGCCACGAAGTACTACGAGAGCAGCCTCGCGGCCAACAACATCTTCGCCGACGGCATTACGAGCGTCTGCAACTGCGAGTCGACCGAGGCCTGCGAGTACGCCGAGTTCGACGGTCACCGGTTCACACTCAGCGACGGCTCGCGTATCGGCAGCATGACGATCCGCGAGAACATGCCGAACCCGCGCGAGGGCTACCCGAACTCCAAGCTCGGAGTGGAGAACGTCATGAAGCAGTGGGCCGACCTGACGCTGGCCGCGATCGTCGAGCAGGAGGGGCACCGATGAGCGACGTGAAGGAGTACCTGGCGAAGATGCTGCGGATCGTCGGCATCGAGAAGATATCCACGCGGAACACAGAGAAGGTGTGGGTCCGCATCCGGATGTGGGAGGTCGCCGTCGAGTGCGCCCGCTGGGACGTTGAGGCCGACGTCGAGCAGTTCACAATGTTGGCGTAAGTCCACGAGAACGTCGGCGTGTCTGCGGTCGACGCCACGAGGAAACTGACGGACGTACAGTTCGACAGGCAGCTCGCCCACAAGGTTCGGGTCGAGGCCCAGAAGTCGCACGCGGCCTTCACTCGCTTCAAGTGAAAGGGCCACGATGAACGAGGTGCACGACGAGACGGACGGGTCAGACGCCGCTGGACCGCAAGAGAAAGAGGCGTCGACGCCGGGGGGCAGCGCGGCGGCGAGCTGGGACCCCGAGCAGTTCGAAGAACTGCTCGCCTCGGACGAGAACCTGGCGGAGGACAACCTGGAGGAAGCGCATCGAGCAGCACCTGCATGAGATATACGACAGGCTTCTCGATCAAGCATGTGTGCTGGCGACGAGAAGTTCTTCAAGGGGTACGTGCCCAGGGCGGGCGAGGCCTTCGCCCAGCAGAACGGGCACGTCTTATGTTTCAAGAGGACTCCCTGACCGATGAAGATCGCCGCAGTCCGCTCGTCTGCGCTGCTCATCACGCCGTGGAGCAGCCTCCACCACATGCCGCTTCCCGCACCAAGCGATTTGGCCCGGGATCTCGTGCGGTCCTACCGCCTGCTCAAACGACTGCAGCAGTCGAAGAAGGCAGAAGGCAGCGCGCAAGAGTGGCAGTCCGCAATGCGGATTATCACGGACGCAGCCGCGGCGCGGGTTAGGGCCAGCTCCAGCTATGTCGAGAGGGCCCGGCAGCTCACGGCCGACAAGACGTACCTGATCGACAACGGGCTCTGCCACGAAGACGAGCGGTAGAGCCAAGCACACGACAACGACTTGGCGGCACACCAATTCTGGTGTGCCGCCTTTGTTGTCCCCAGCCTTGCCGTTTCGGTTGGGGTGGCGCCAGTTCATCGACCTGGTCGTAGACGTCCGCGCTGTCCTCGCCGCGTCGACAGGGCCGGCTGAACCCCACCTGAGTTGAGCGCACTCCGTGCCGCTCGGACCCCCTGCACCCGCAGGGCCGGGGCGGTCGCAGTCGCCCCTCAACACAGAAGAGGAGACGCTCGCCATGCAGCTGCCGTATTTCGAGGTGGAAGTCCCGATGCGCAACACCGAGGCGCCGAAAACACGCGGTCTACACATTTTCACCGGTCGGGCCGACACCCCTAGTGCCGCCGTACGGATCGCGCATGAGGTGTACGACGCGGCACGCGCCGCGTCGGAGGCCGGACTGGAGATCCCGCACGGGCGGCCGGATGGCTGGGGTGCCTGCGGATACCGGCCCGGCTGGGACCTCGACTGGCCCGCCGCGACTGCCTACCCCTGGATGAACCCCTACCGCTGGACCAAGCCCCACCCCTTCGAACTGTAGCTCTGCCCCGGGACGGCCGCCATCGGCCTGGTAACCACGTCGACCGCCCCGGGCCCACCCAACCCGTACGAGACGAGAGGGAGATCCTCAGTATGCACTCCGCCCTGCGCACCCGGGGCCGTTTCGGCCCGCACACCCTCCTGATCACCGCCGCCGCCGTGCCGCTGACCGGATGGGCCGTCCACGCCGGCGTCCTGCACAAGCGACTCAAGCACGACCCACTCACCGGGCTCCTGCGTCGCGACGCCTACACCGCCCGTGCCCGTCGCATCCTGGCCCGCCACGGCGACACCGCAGCCGTCGTCATGGTCGACGCAGACCACTTCAAGGCCGTGAACGACACCCTGGGCCACGCGGCGGGTGATGCGGTCCTCGCCTCGTTCGGCGCCCGGCTCACCACGTGGGCAGGCCCGCGCGCGTCCGTCGGTCGCCTCGGAGGCGACGAGTTCGCCGTCGTCCTGGAGCTCACCTCCGGCCACCGCGAGCAACGCTTGGAGCAGCTGGTCCGGATGCTGCACACGCCGGTCGTCCTGGACGACGGCCGCGCGGTCGATGTCGCAGCGTCGATCGGCGCCGCCGCCTCGGACCTGCTTGGCACCCGCGACCTGACCACGTTGCAGAGGGCGGCCGACGCCGCGCTGTACGCGGGCAAGCACTCGGGTCGCGCGGTCCTCGCCACGGCCACGCACGCGACCACGCCGTCCATCAACGGGCGTCGGGCCGGTCGTTCGGGCGCCGGCGGTCGGGGCGAGACGTGCCCCGTGACCACCGCCGCCCACACCACCGAGGAGGCATCCGAGTGAACGATCCTCTGTCCCCCGTCGCCGACATCCGTGCCGAGCAGAACAAGCGCCTGGCACTGCTCGGTCTCGACCCGGTATCCGAGACCGAGTACGAGAACATGCACCACCGCTCCGGCGACGACTTCATAACCGAGTACCGCTTCAACCGAAGGGGCACGACCGACCGGGTCGTGGGCACCGTCACCGAGTGGGTTCGCGTCGGCAAGTCCGTGGAAGCGACGAAGCGCGAGGTCCGCATCGAAGGCGCGCACCCGAGCACGTACACCGTCATCGAGATGCCGAAGGGCATCTATGACAGCGCAGACTGCCGCATCATGCTGGTCGACCGATGCATCGCCCGCGCCGCATCACTCCTGCGAGCGCTCTACCTGATCCAGCGGCACTACCTCTACGGCACCGTCGAGTACCACGAGATCATGAACCAGCCGATGTTCATGGAACACACGGGTGACGGCCTCGACATCCTGGTGACCGAGGGCCCGAACTTCGACATCGACCGGTACCCCGACGGCGGATCGTGGATGTTCACATACATCAACGACGACCCGAGCCGCGGCAAGTACTCCTACCTTGCCAACGACAACGAGGCCATAGCCACCTCGAACTGGGCCTTCATCGAGGGCATCGAGGAAGACCCGGCCGCATGGCGGATCGAGACGATCGACTACCACCCCGGCGAACCGGCCGTCACCTACTGCTTCAACGACGCCCGCGTACCTGTCGAGAAGGACACCACGTGAACATCCGGACTGCTTCCGTCCACTCCTTCGGGGGCGTGGCGGCGGCCGCCCGGCCAATGAGCGACGAGAGGATATCCGTGACCAGCAAGACCCAGGCACCCGCGATCGACGGCGTGAACTGGCGCAAGTGCGCCTCCGAGCTGCTCGGTCGCTACAAGTACAACGTCGGGATGCTTAAGCCCGAGGAGACCACCAGCGGGCTCGGCTACATGGTCGACTGCAACCAGAGAGAGACGAAGTGGGCCGCGTATCGCTACACCGCCGACAATTCCCAGTGGTGGGCCGCGTACGGGGACGGCAATCCGCGGGACCTCGTCGCCCGCCTCGAAGTCGCGGACGGCAACGACTACGCCGCCGTACAGCAGATCGACGACCGCACCGCCGCCTTCGCTCAGCTCGCCGCGATCGACTGGAACAACGTTCCCGTCGTGGCCGGTGACCACCACGTCTCCCGCCTGCTCGCCGCCAAGATCCGCGACTTCAAGGACTACTACCAGCCCGAGCACACGCACCTGCGCTCGACTGTCGAGGACTGGCTCACCCGCTACTTCGCCTCTCACGCCCAACGACCGGAGAACTGACCGCAGCCCGACAGCTTCGGACCACCGTCCGGTCCGCGCCGGCGACCTCGTCGAGAACGACGTGATCTCCACACCGGACGCGTGGAGATCACGTCACCGAGGTCTGGCTGGAGGAGGGCGAGTTCGAGTTCTCCTCGAACTGCCCCGACGCCGAGGGGCACAGCAAGCACTCCCACGGCCCAGCGCTTCACACCCTGCTGACCCTCCTGGGCACCGACGGAACCGGACAGACGGGGAGCGCGTCTGCCCACTCGGTTTCCTACGGCTGTTGCCCTTTCAGAGCCCGGCCGACACCACCGAGGAGTGAGCAGGACCCGTCACACCGTCGTCGAGCACGAGATGCACCCGAACTCTGTCGTCGCGGCCCGTGCCGCCCCGAAGCGGGAGACCAAGCCCAAGCAGCACTTGGGTGTGATTTTCGACGTCTACGTGAAGGCCGACACCGCCGCGGACGAGATCAATGAGTGGGCCTGCGTCCGGGCACTGGGCGCCGAGCCGGTCTACCCGAACCGCACCGCGCACCTGACCGGATTCTCCATCGCGTGCTCGTGACGGCCGCCGCCTCTACATCCCGCTCACCACTCCCGACCCAGTCACCCAGGAGAGCTGAACATGAATGTTCCCGTCTTCCGTAGCCGCTACGGCGGTTCGATCCAGTGGCGCGACGGTACGCAGCACCTCGCGGACCCGGCCGTCAACCACGGGTATCACCACATCGTTGCCTGGCACATTCTGCTGGGCTCGCACGCCTACTACATCATCGACCGCTGGCCCGAGGCGAAGGCCGCCGGTGCCCGCAAGGACGTCTTCTCCTCCGACACCATCGACCTCTCCACTCCGACCGAGCGCGAGAGATGGAAGCCTTGGAGCACGTTCGGCGGCACCGATCAGGTCCGCGACATCGTCGAAAGCATCGTCGCGGAGCTGATGCGCCACACCAAGGCCCTCGCCACGTACCGCGCCGCCATGAAGGGAGCCGGCCGATGAGCCCGATCCGCACCCACCTGATCCAGATCAGCAAGGTGAGCTGATCCCGCCTGCTTCTCCGGCTCGGCCCGGTGTCGTCGGGAGCACCGGTGCCCAGCTCGCCCGGGCGCTGGCTGCCGCTGGTGTCACCCTCGTGGGCCAGATCTGCCTGAACCGCGGAACGCAGCAGTTGCTGGACAAGTCCGACCCGACCGACGCCTACGCCGCCGCGACGATTGTGCTGTCCGGCCGGGCGACTGGCCCACCGAGGAGTCGGCTCTGCGCGGGCGAGGCGGCGCAGGTGCGGCGGGCCGCCTCGCCGCCACCTGACCCTGAAAGCCGAGATCGCCGAGCTGGATACCCAGATCGTTCTGCCGGTCAAACAGGCTGCCCCCACGCCGCTGGAGCTGTTCGGCGTCGGGCCCCGAGACAGCCGACCAGTGTGCGGTGGTCCTCAACCTGGGACTCGACGAGGTCAACCGCAGCATCAGCAGAGTGCTGATCCGAAACAGGCTCATCGAGCGCGCGATCGAGCTCTACCTGAGCACCGCCGACAGAGCAGCGACGCCGCGGCCTGCGCTGTTGCCAGATGCCAAAGACCTCGACATTGCGATCAGCGAGCTGCCGCTGGTCTACGAACCTCCAACTGGAGCCGTTGCCCGGATCAGCGAACGCTATCGCGAGGGGGCACTGGCCGGTGATTGATCTGGATCGACGCAGTCGATCCGGAAGTAGATCTGCAGGGGACATCGGCATCTCCCTCTCGCCTATGGGCGCGATCGCTTCGTGATGCCTGCGACAGGTCAAGGGCCGAGGGCTCTGCCGCCTACACCACCACGACGAACGGAGACACCACGTGATGCTCGCGATCGGCGCGCTGCTCGGCTGCGCCGCCACTCTGCTCGTTCTTGCCGTCCGGCGCAGGCTGTCCCGCAGGTCGCACTGCGGGTGGTGTGCAACCGCCTCCAACTGGCCCACCTCCGAGCACGACGCCCTGCACTGCCGCGGCTACGTCCAGGACCGCCGACGCGAACGGCTGCGCGATATCAAGCACGGCCGCCCCGTCGTGGAGCCGAACCCGTGGGGCGAGGCATACCTGCTCGATGAAGAGATCGCCCAGCGAACAGAAACCGAAGCAGTGAGTGCCAGGGCCGCCGCGGCCTCGGCAGACTTCGCCCAGGCGCTCGCCGATCTGGCCGACGGATACCCGACCGATCCCGAGGGCACCGCCTCCGTGCTCGTCACGGTTAGCAACCCGGCGACCGGCGAGCAGCACAGGGTCCCCATCGAACCCGGACAGCTCGACTGGGTGACCGCCCTCGCGCGCCGCGAGCCTGACACCTTCCGCAATGCCCACTCCGACGGCACCGGCTACTGCGGGCACTGCCGGGGCACCGGGCTCGCGGGCGGAACCGGCGGCGCCGCCCTGGGCGACGAACTGCCCGCCGACGACGGGAGCCGCCCAGGAAAACCGTGACGTCCGCCACTGCACCGCTGTGCCCGGACTGTTCGACCGTGACGGAGCAGATCGAGGTCGAGAGTGAGGAGGTCTGGCGCTGCACTGCCCCCGACTGTGCCCGCCGCACCTACGGCACCGGCGACGAGAACGACGACTTCGACCTGCCCTCCCACAGCGAGACAGACGAGAACGGGGCCGTGATCATCTACCACGGCGCCGATGGCATCGACTTCGAGGCAACCTCCGAACTGGCCTCCCATGACGGCCCCGACGACCAGGGCCAGGACGACGACGCGGCCCCGCTGCTCCGCTGATCGCCCCGATGCGCCGGTTCACCTTCTAAACCAGGAGCACGTCATGTTCCGCATTATCTGAACCCGTACCAACCGGCAGCTCAACACCACGATCCAGGAGCTGCACGACCGTGGTGAGTCCGAGCGTCTCTGGCGCCTGACGGCCGAGCAACGCGTCCACCATCCACATCACGAGAAGAGCGAGACCACCATGGCTGAGTCCACGACCACCGTGAAGCACGACGTCACCGTCGACTTCGGCGGCATCGAGCTGACCGGAGCGCTCGTGCACGACGACGAGAACCGCGTGCTGGAACTCGAAAACGCCAAGGGCCCCGCCGAGCCCATCTCGATCAGCCTGCAGGGCTACGGACTCACGCCCGAGCCGGGGAACATCTTCATCAAGGACTGGTCTGAACATTCGGGCTTGACGGCTCGCCTGGCACAGGCAGGTCTGGTGACGCCCGTGCGCGCACTCACCGTTGGGCCCTACAGCTCAGCGGCCTACGAAGTGCAGGTGACGCTGTAGGGCCCAACGGTGAGTGCCTCGGGCTCCTGAACTTGTGCTTCCTCGGTTCCGGCATCCTCGGACTGGCCGCCGCAGTAGGTCTCGTGCTCCAGAAGCTACCTCGCCCGCCGTCGCTGGCCCTCGCGCCTGCGAATCAGCACCGGCTACACGGTGCACTCGCCCGCCATGATGCTGACGACACGAGCCGTCCGGGCTCCGGGGTGCGGGTGACGAGTTGCCCCGGGTATACGCGCCCGACTCCACCCTTGCCACGAGTCCGTTCACGTGAAGGTCGTCTGTGAGTCAGACCAAGGTGCGCCCCAACTCGTGAGCTGCCCTGCAGGTGCGGCTCTGGTTCCGGTGAGACCGAGCACGCAGTCGTTGATCCCTGTACTCCGGACCTTCGCCCAAGACGTGGCAGCGGGCGGGTACACAGTGCCGTCCGCCGTCACGTCGGGGGTCTGGTCGGGGAAGTGGCCAGTAAGCAGCGAGAAACGAGCCTGATCGGCGAAGTCGATTCAGGACTCGGAATGACAAAGCATTCGATCAGCGCAGCTGATTCGGAAGAAGCGTTGAAAGAGAACATCACCTGATCAGCGAAGCTGATCCGGATGGTGGCATGACAGATAAGTGAACATCTCAGCCCACCCGAATTGCGCGCGGATCGTCGTCGACCGGGCGTAGTACTGCTATTCGAGAGAAGGACTCATGTCGTCGAACCCCCGCAACAACGGAACCATCGTCGGCCGCCTCGCGAACGACCCCAAGGTCTTCGAGAACAAGGACGGATCCAAGAAGGTCCTCTTCACGCTCTACGTCGACCGCAACTTCACCAACGCTCAGAACCAGCGTGACTCGGACGCCGTACCCGTCGAGGCGTTCGTCCGCGCACAGGCCCAGGGTCTGGGCCCCTACGCGAACATCCACCGAGGTGACCTCGTCGCCATCGGCTACACGCTCCGGATGGACCGCTACTCCAAGAACGGCGAGCCGGTCTTCGACCTGAAGGTGATCTCCGAGGACATCTCCTTCCTCGAGCCGCGCTCTGTGACCCAGGCCCGCCTGCACGAGCGCGTACAGAGCGCCGAAGCCCAGAACCACACCCTGCAGGCACAGGCCCAGGGCCCCACCCCGGTCGGCGCTGCCGCTCCGGCCGTCGTGCACGCCAGCGCCGTGCGCGAGCAGCTGCCGTTCGGCTGAGCCGGGCCATCACACCCACGGTTGAGCGCCGAGAAGCCGAACACAGCGACCCCGGTGGCGGAGCGAAGCAGGCTCCGACACCGGGGAGCTTCGTTTCGGTGAGTCTCATATCATCACGAAGAGGATCAGCAGAGCTGATCCGGATCTGGTGCTGAACAACATTTTCGTCATGTCTGGAGGCCAGTCGTGCGCGCCGTCGACGTCCTCCAGGAAGCCCTGCTGTTCGACTTCGCGGGCAACACACTGGTCGACAGCGAGGAAAGCCGCCTGGCTGATCAGAAGCTGTACCAGCGCTACCTGAGGTGCCGCCCGGACAGCCGCCGGGCGGTTGACGCGATGGGCCCACCGCAATCTTCTGCACAGAGCGGTTCGAATCCGCAGCGCGCCGACTGATCCTCGCCGCGCGCCAGTAGGCACACCGTGCAGACCGACCGCGGAACAGGTTCGATTCCACAGCGCCGCAGCTGATCCCTGCGGCATGTCCCTGGAGATCTCCGCGGATCCGGCTTCAACAGCACCCCAGTGCTCGCTCTGCCTCCGGCAGCAGCTGCACCGGGGTGCTGTTCTTTTCTTGTTCGTGGTCCGCTTCACTCTTCCCGTGAGGCAGTAAGCACAAGGAATCAGCGGAGCTGATCCGGATCTGGCGTTGAAGGACATCCTCGTCGTCAGGAGCCGAGCCGTGAACTGCCCGAACTGCGCCATCGACATGGAGTCGAACGCCCACGGTGATCGCGTCAGCAAGAAGACCAAGAACGTCATGCATACGTGTTCCGAGTGCGGCTACAGCGAGGTGCGCTGACCGGTGGGTTCCTCCCTCCGACGGCAATCTCAAAAGCAACCGTGCTCTTCGTCGAGACGGCACATCCACCGAAGGCCTTTCACTCACTGCGCCCCGGCGGCTCGGTCCCCGTGCGGGACCTGCATACCGATCGCGCCGCTTCGGATCGCCTCTTTCGCGGCCGGCGCGTCGTCGGCACACCCATAGTCCGGTGCTTGCGCCCGACAAGACCGGTGTCGCGACAGCCGCCGACGACGACGCCTTCACGCAACCCATCCGCCTGCCGCGGACCTGATCTCAGCCTCGGCACGACCACGCCCTCAGAGGGAACCTGACCACAGACGGAGCACCAGTGCCTTCTCTCGTTGCTACGCCGCAGATTGCCCCCGACTCCGATACGAAGGCCCACCGCTGGCCGCCCATTATCTGGGCGGCACTCATCGGAACCTTCACCATCCGCGCTTTCGGTTTCGCCTACCCTTTCCTGCCCTATCACGCCAACGACCTCGGCTTCTCTGCCCATATGACTGGCTGGATCGTGGCCAGCTTCGGCGCCGGTTGGCTCGTAGGTCAGGTCGGATGCGGATGGCTGTCCGACCGGTTCGGCCCACGCGCGACGCTCGGCTACGCCATGGGAGCAGCTACCGTGGCCCTGCCGGTGCTTGCTGAAGTGCGCTCTCCAGTGACCCTGCTCGTATCGACATTCCTCACCGGAGTGGTATATGACGCAGCGCGACCGGTGATCACGGCACTCATCGACGACACCTTTCCCACCAAGGCGCAGCAGATACTCGTGAACGGGTGGCGTCACTTCTGCGTCAACATCGGAGCCGCGCTCACTGGATCACTGGGTGGGTACCTCGCCGCCACAGCCGGACTGCCGACGCTGTTCTGGATCAATGCCTGCGCCTGCGCATTGTTCGGGTTTGCCGCAGTGTTTCTGCTCCCGCCCCGAAGGACCGGCCAGGGCGCGGACCGCAGCCGTCCAAGCTACTCCCAGGCCCTGCGTGACAGCCGCCTGTGGTTGCTCTCTCTGGCCAGCCTCTGCGCTCTCACCTGCGCGGGCAGTGTCTTCACGGCACTGCCGATGCTGATGAGCTCGGACGGCCTCGACGCGACCGCGTACGGGTGGACACAGGTGGCGAACGCAGCCGCCGTACTCCTTCTCTCCCCCTTCTTGACCCCTTGGCTCAGCGGACGCGCTGCGCAAGGCGGCCCCATGACCGGGTTGCTCGCCGCCAGCTCCCTCCTCCTCGGCATCGGCATGGGCCTCGCAGGTCTGGCCGACTCCACATACGGCTACTGCCTTGCCGCCGCCGCAGCGGTACCCGGTGAGATCATCCTCTTCATCGCGGCAGGGGATCTCGTCAGCCGTCTTGCCCCGCCCGGAGCACACGGACGGTACGCCGGCCTGTGGGGCAGCAACCTCGCGCTGGCCGTCATCGCCGCGCCTCTCCTCGCTGCATGGTCCCTCAGCCACGGCGGGGGCATCACCGCGACGTGGGTCATCTGCGGTACCGGAGCGCTCGGGGCTGTCTTGTGCTGGCCCCTGCACTCCAGCCTCCGTACACCGACCGCACCCAGTCCGCGGCAGTCGAGCAGGACTGCCAGCACAGCCAGCTAGGGACGAAGCCTTGCCTTGGCCGCCGATGCAAGGCCGCCCGCATCTACAGCGTGCGCCGTGAACTGGGGAGCTCGCCTATTTCTTGTCCGCTTCGGCTGTCCCGACCAAGCTCTGACCAAGGAGAATTGACCACCATGAGTTTCCTCAGCCGCATAGGCTTCATCGAGACCGAGGAGCAGGAGCGCGCCCGTCTGGCCCAGGCCCCCGAAGGCTCACTGAACCACTACCTGTCGACTCTGCCCGTAACCATCGACGAGTGGCCCAAGGACCTGCTCGTCGAACTGCCCTGGCAGCAGCAGCGCATTGAGCAGCCTTACCGCGTCGTCGTAGTGCCGATCGAGTTCCGGAAGGACGCGCTGCCCGAAGGCGTCGACGAGGAGCCGCTGCCGCGCAAACTCCATTCCGGCGCCTGGCTGTGTGCCGTGGTGTTCTCCAACCACCCGGACTACCCGGTCGGTGGCTTCCGCATCGAAGTCCCGGACGCCCAGATCTCCCGAGGCCGCCAGATCGATCTCGCTACGGTTACCCCATGAGCAACGGACCTACCGAGCCGAACGGCGCCTTCGAGCCCCGTCGCTATGACGTCGACTGGACCAACGAGAGGAATCCGCAGATCGTGATCGCCCAGCCCGGCGACGAACTGGCCATGACCCTGACCGAAGCCCAGCAAGTCATCGACAACGACCGTGCCGAGCAGTAAGGACCGCGACGATGGAGCGCATCGAGTACGGCATCGCGTCGCCGTCCCGCCCCGATGACATCGAGCCCCTCGGCAGGCTGAACCGCCAGGCCGCCGAGGCCCGCATCACAGACAGCCGCGTCGCACGGCCGGACGTCTACCTCGTTCAGCGCACCGGCAACTTCTGGACGCCGACCACCGAGACCGAGGGGCCGTAGCCCACGCACGGAGGACGACCGTAGCGCCCCCTGCGACGCCACCCGACCAGCGCAACTTTGTCTACGTCGACCCCGATCCCACCGCCGAGCAGAGAGGACCTCGACCATGGAGCGAAAGCCCCCAAAGGAGCAGGTCGCGCAGGAGTTGATCGATGGCGCCAACGCCATTCTCCGACTCGACCCGCAGAAGATCACCCCGGAACTCGTCCAGGCAGTAGCGAAGCTGCTGCGGTCCTCGGCGAACTACGCGCGGGTGATCGGCGATGAACCCAGCACGGTGAAGGATGCGTTGCTCGTCGCCCGCGCGGCTGCGGCGGAGACTGCCAGGCAGTAATCCGCCCAGCGCGACGCCCCGGCCAGGCCATGAGGTGTCCGTCGTCAAGATGCCTGCCTGTACTACGAGCCAGCGGTGGTCGGCACGTGGGCGACGTCCCAGCCCGTCCGCCGCCGTGGTCGTCTTCTGTGCAAGGACGCCTAGTCGCAGCCACCTCTTCCCCCGCCGCGAGGCTTTCCAATCCCGTGGCAGTTGACGGAGACCCCTTTCCATGCCTGACCACAGCATGCCCGAGCAGCCCGAGTACCCCTACTTCTACACCGACGGCCAGAACCACCGGCTGGTCCTGCGCGCTACGACCGACGCGGCCCAACAGCGCCCTTACGTATGGGTTGAGGCCGATAACCTTGCCTTTGGCGGCGCCGTCGTCAGCATGTGGCTCACGCTCGAACAGGCCGCCGACCTGGACGCCGCGCTCTGCGCCCGCCGAGAATTCCGCGTCACCAACCACACCGGAAGCACCCTGACCGTGTTGCCGGGCAGCCCCTGGACCACGTTCGAGGTGGTCCGGCAGGCGAGCGGCGACGAGGAGTCCGCTGCTGTGCGGGTCGTCGTCCTCACGGGGCGGCTGCACGAGTTGCGCAAGGCGTTCACCAAGTTCGCTGAGCACGCCCGAAGCGCCGAGCCGGCCACCACCGATCCGACGATGCTCCGGTGGGGCCTGGACGATGTCTTGTTCGGTGACGACGACAAGACAACCATGCTGCTGTCCGACGACCAGCGGCGTCCGTACTGGCTGGAACTGGAGCCGGAGCGAACAGTTGCTCTACGGGACGCCCTTGCCGGGCTCCCCGGGAACAGGCCCGTGCTGCGCGTTCTCACGCCCGGCGAACAAGATCGAGCTTGGAACGCCATCGAAGGCGCCACCGGCGAGCCGGGCGCCGACACGGGAACGATCCTGAGCGCCGTCCTCGGCGCACTTGAGATCGAGGCCCCCGCCATCGGTGGAACGACGGACACTGCGACCGCAACCTGATCCCTGGATGCTCACGGGTAGGAGATGGTGTTCGAGACCTTTGGGGAAGGACGAAGAGGCGGGCGTCCTGAATCCTCAGGACTGCGGAGTCGGGGTCGCCATCGCAACGCGACCCGGCTCAGAGTGCGCCTGCCCGGCATCGACGCCGAGGAAGTGAACTAAGGCACGGGCTGCCTCGATCGGTACGTAGGCCGCCACCGACTCCGCAGCTCCTGATCCTCAACACCTCACAGCAGAGGAGGAGTCCGACCATGACCATCATCAGCGATGATCAGAAGGTCACCGCCGCGTACCGACTCGGCGTGATGACCTCCCAGCACCCCAAGCTGAGAAGCCGCCTGGCAAACGCCCGGCTCGAACTCGCTGCGGCGATCGTCACCATGGACGCGGTCGAGGAACGCATCCAGGCGGGAGAGAAGATCCACTCGCTCCAGGAGCAGGCCGTCGTCGAGCAGGCGAAGAACAACTACGCCCAGGCCCTGGCCGAGCTCCTGCGGGGAGAGTCCTGATTGCCGCGAAGAGCGCAGCCGCGACCACGTTGCTCCTGTTGAGCTGAGCTGGCACCTCGTCTGGACCAACAGCGTCCCTGTCCCCGAAAGAGCTCCATACCTGGGCCTCCGGGCG
Organism: Streptomyces cyaneofuscatus; assembly: GCF_042718795.1. Lineage (GTDB taxonomy): Bacteria > Actinomycetota > Actinomycetes > Streptomycetales > Streptomycetaceae > Streptomyces > Streptomyces cyaneofuscatus_A. Next base: position 215,471 of record NZ_JBHXOX010000010.1, on the reverse strand, counting down.
CGTGCGCGTCTCCCTGAGCTCTACGAGCCGCACCAGGGCCACTTGACCATCCGGGTCGGCGCCTTCACCAAACGGCTGCGCGTGCGCGGCGATGTCGAGATCAGCTGCCCATGCCACGAACGAAAGAGGGCCAACATCATGGTCAACACTCCCTTACGTCGACCCACATGCCTGCGTGACTGGACGATCGCCGTCGCGGTAGTCACCGCCCTGGTCACGGGCCTGGTCCTCTGGAGCCACCACACTCAGTTGAACCAGGAACGCTCCGAGATGGCAAACACGAAGATCGTCTACGTCGCGGATCCGGTGCAGAAGCTCGTCCAACGCACGGACGGTTCCTACTACAAGGCGACTCCCTCGCACGGCACCTACTACTACACGACCATCGAAGACCTCATCGTCGTGCCCCGAAGCGTATCGGCAGAGGAGCGCAGAGCTCAGCCGTCGTTCCTCTGGCACCACTCGACGATCATCAACGACATCACGGTCCGGACCATCGATCCACATGAGGCAGACCGGACGCCACGCCTCGAGCGGGAACGCTGCACGGTCAAGCCCATCGATGCGTCGAGGCCGAGCTACACCGGCGACCCCCATGCTAGAGGTCGGCTGCGGATCGGACCTGCCCAGGCTGACACGGACGTAGTCATCCTGAGTGGTCTCTTCTCCGACGGTGGCCAGCAGCTGTGCCAAGACCGGATCACGATTCTCGTGCCGGACGGCGGCATCCAGCCGTAGGCAGCCGGGGCTCCCTTCGGGTCGCCGACCAGTGAATTCCGCAGAGCCTCCTGTCGGCTGAGCATGATGCTCAGCCGACAGGAGGCTCTCTCTTTCTGCCTGATCAGCGGAGCTGATCCGGTCCCGTCTTCGAAAGATCACCTCCACGCCAGAAGTACGGCCATGAGCCAGTCTCTCGAATCCGCTGATACCCGCCGGGCGCGGCACATGTGCTGCACCTGCGTTCCGCACCTGGTCACACCGGCGAGAGCTTCACCCCCGCCCGGGAGCCTTCATCAACGGCTCGGGATCACCTGACCATGCCGAGCTCGCACGGTCGAGACGGCTGAGCAGATGTGCACGGAGAGCACCCTTGACGCCGCGACATCGCGATCTGCGCTCACCCCGGCCACGCAGCCGCGCGACGCGAGCGTCCAAGCGCGGATACCTCAGGCTCGACCACACCGGCGGCAGACCGGTAGCCCCGTACGAGCCGGGCCGGAAGCACTCGGTACTCCCGCCCCATCGAATTGGAGAGGCACACCATGACCCCCTGGCCCCACGACCTGACTAAGACAGCCCCTGCCGACGCGGAGAGGACTGGCGCTCTCCTCGAGGCCGCGCTTGCGGTGCACGGCGTCGCATTCCGGGTGGTCAAGCCGTGGCGTTCCCTGCCCAACGTTTCCCTGATGACCACCGCCCCCGGTCAGCCGGGCGTGTGGATCGACGCCCACTCCTACTCCGACCGGTGCTGGGCGTCCAGCTACGACGTGCCGATCGCCGGACTGTTCGGGATCAGCGCCGTCATCACCGACAACTTCAACACGCGCCACGTTCACTGCAACATCACCGAGGCGCCGACCGAGATCACCGACCCGCACACCGCGGCGGACGCCATGGCAACCGACGTCGCCGCCCACCTGCGCGCCTATCCGTCCCTGACCGGCGCTCGGTGGGTCACCAAGGCCTCTCACCCGGCCACCCACACTGAGTACCGGGAAGCCGCCACCGTCCACGGCACGTGGGCACACATCTCCTCACCCACCGGCTACACCAAAGGTCCCAGCCTGGACACCGACCACGTGTGGGACACCTACCAGCGGCGTGTGACCAACCAACCTCGCGGCCGAACTCCGCTGACCCCGCGATCGGACGCCCCGGAGGGGTAACCGACCAGCGCGCGGCCCAACCTCCGGAAGAGGTACGTGTATGAGCGCCAGGACAGATACCGGCACGTGTCTGCACTGTGCCCGACAGATCGAGTGGATCGAGGTCGACGGGTCAGGTGCCTGGTACGGCCTGTCCAACCAAACCGGATGTCCCGACGGCGAAACCCCGCACGCCCCCGGGCCCTTCTGCGGATGGTGCGAGGACTACGGCCTGATCGAGATCTTCCACCCGTCTACAGACGGCCTGATAGGACACCGGCCATGCGAGAACCCGGAGTGCGTGGCACGTGGTGAGGAGCGGGCCGCTCGGGTGGCCGAGCGGCACACCGGCGAAACGGTCATCGGCGATGAGGAGTTCGTCCCTCAGGTGTGTGCACAGTGCGGCTTCGGCGGCTACATCGCCGCACCCGGGCTGCCCAGCCACGGTCAGCAGCTCTACGTGTGCACGGCGCGCGGCTGCGGCCACACAGCCGGACACGACGCATTCACGCTGGAGGACGGCGAGCGGCTGACGGTGCACAACGACGGCCGCCTGTACGTCGTCCGTCCCTACAGCGGCCCTCCGTTCTAGAACCCACAGCTCCCGACCGGCGCCCCGAGCAACACGAGGCAGGGCGCGGGCCGGCCCCTCGCCGACCGGCACAGTGGCTCCGACCTCAGCAGCAATCCCGGAAGTAGACCCCAGCATGGCCACCCTTCGAACGGCACGGCCTCGAACTGGCAGGGGATCCTGAACGGCGCCACAGGGGATGCGAGTTGAGGGAGAAAGCCGGACAGGACGCGGGCAGTGCGCTGCAAGGCAGCGCCGGGAGTCTCACTGCCGAAGCCATCACATCGTCCTGGGGGAGACTGCCATGCCCGAGCGTACCGAACGCACCCTGCTCTACATCAAGTATGTCGACGACGCCCTTGCTGAGCAGGGTGCCGCCGCAGTCGAAGGCACGATCTCCGGGATGAGCTTGAGGATCCTGGCGCGGGCTCTGCCTGACGGCCGGACGTCCGTCGCCGCCTCGCTCTACAGGCGTGTGCACCGGATGCGCGCCTCGGGCAAGGCATTCCACTACTGGACCCCAGAGGAGCTCACGTCGATCGCCCGTACGAAGAAGGACCTCGTCGTCCTTCGCGGCATCGACCGCCGCACCGGGAAGTCCGCCACCCGCCACGTATTCTCCGGAATCGTGGTCGAGTCCTGGATCCGCGGACTGTCCTGGACACTGCGGAGCTGGATGCGCAGCAGCCCGCAGGCCCGCAGGCTGGAAGGGCCGGAGCCCGAGGGAGTCGGTGACGCTGTGGACGGGGCGATCGGCGAGATCCGCGAGCACATCGGCGAGCTGCCGAACTGGAACGACCGCTTCCCGCTGCTCAAGGACGGCCGGCCGGATCGGCCGGCCTCCGCCTACCTGCCCTATCTCGATGCCCACGACCCTGCGCAGGTCGCGAAGAACCTCTTCGGCGTGCGCGCCTACCGCCGACCGCTGGCCCGCGAGGTGGAACGTCTGGACATCAGCACGCTGAACTGGTTCGCCCTCTTTCGCGGGCTGGTGCCCGTGGACTGGCTTATCGACGCCATGCGCACCGCGAAAGCAACCGACGGCCGAAGGGAGATGCGTCAACGGTCGCTCACATACCTGCAGCAGCGAGGCATTCGCTCGATCCTGCGCCGGACTCCGCAGCAGGTGCTGCGACGGATTCTCAAGGAGCCCGTGCACCAGGCGCGCCGCACGCTGGCCGATGCAGCAGATTGCACGGCTCACCCTCTGGCCGTCACCCGTGACCTCGACCTCCTTCCAGGAATCATCGCTGCCCGCGGGCAGCGCCGGGTCCGCGGCTCCCGTGACCTCGAACACCTGGTCCGGGACCTGCCCGCAATCGAGCGCTGGCAGAACCCCCGGGGCCGTGCGGCCCAGCGCGTCACGGTCGAGGAGATCCGCGCCCTTCGCGAGATGGAGGACTACAACCGGGAGGTCCGGCTGCTTCCCGATGGAACGGCACAGGTCGCCGACTGGGAACTCTGGAAGGACGAGACGTTCCGCACGCAGGCGGTGCGTCTGATCGAAGACCGTCGGCGCGAGCTGATGGCTGCCCACGATCGTGAGCGCTACGAACGCGACGAAGCCCGACGCCTCGAGCGGATCGCGAGGCAGACCCAGCGCCATGCGTGGGCACTGCAGACGGCCGCACTGTTGGATGGTCGGGAAGCAGCCCCCGGTCTGAAGCTCGTCGTCGCCCGAGATGCCGAGACGCTCTCCCGCTGGGGTGCGATGCTCAACAACTGCATCGGCGGATACGCCGGCGAGCTGGAACTGGATGTGTTCGCTGCGGTCTGCGAAGCCGACGGCCGCGTGCGTCTGAACCTGCAGATCTCGCAGTCGCACGGCGTGGAGCAGATTCTCGGGAAGTACAACCGCGACGCCGTGCGTGAGCTCGGCGAAGCCGCTCAGCAGGTCGTCGACGGGCTAGGGGCCATGGAAGTCAGCTTCCACTCGGATGCTCTGGGTATGGGCGGGCTGCGACTGCCTCATAAGAATCACTGAGCCCATTCTCTACAAAACCTCGGCCTGGTGTTCCCGCATCAGGCCGAGGTCCTTCTCTTGCTGCCCGGAAATGCCGGGGGCGTACGTCGAATTGTCATACGTGGGAGCGATCGGTTGTCAATGAGATGGATCGCTGGGCTATCCGGCGTGACGGTGCTGTCGTGAGCAATTTGCCGCCGAACCTGCGCCTGCGGTCGGTCAGGTGAGTCCTATGCGCTCCTTCCTGCAACCACCACTGAACCGCCCATAGGAGGCTCCCGTCATGCCCGATGCATTCGAGTACACGCCCCGTAGCATTTACATGCTGGAGCCACATGCCGATCATGCGACCATCGAAAACGGATACATCCCAATCGAAGCCATCGCCGAGCGCGTCTACGGTAAACCGTACAGCTCGCTGCGCGGATGCCAGCAGGACGACGAGCACATTGGCAATGACAGCGTGAAGCTCTACGAGCTCGCATCCGGCGAAGACTACCGGCAGGCACTCGGAGACCTCGACGACGCCGAGATGTATCTGGGTCGGGACTCCCGCACCGGCGAGAGCGTCCTCAAGACCGGCATGACTGAGCTGGACTACTGGCTGAGCATCCGCGTCGCCGACGAGAACACACCAGCCACCGTCGAGGCCAACCCGCCGCCGACCCAAGACCTCGAGAACGCCGTGTTCGAGAACCGGTTCTTCGCCGATCGCGCCTTCTCTCCGTCATTGAGACTGGTTCTCGGCGACCTCATCCGCCGCGGCGAGCTGCCGCGCGGCAACTACCTGTTCCGGCATTGGTGGTGACCAAGAGAAAGGGAATTCCCGAGTTATCCGGCGGCCATTTGGTGCTGCCCAACATCATTCCGGACGGTATCTAGGCTCTTGCCTCATATGCAAAAAATGCGGCGAGAAAGTGCGAACTGATTTAGGAGAGCTGCCTGTGAGCAGATACGGAAGCAGGCGTACCGTGCGCGAAGCGATCATCGCGACATTGGAAAGGGAGGGTCGCAACCCGAACTCCTACAATGTCGCCGGGATCATGCGGGACGCCTTCTGCGACCTCGGCCCCGGATACGGGTACATAGCCGAAAGCGAGGAGAAGTGGCACCAGGCCGTGGAAGCACACCGGCGCCCGTTCGGAGTGGGCGACCTGGTGCGCGTCGTCGTCACGACGAAAAGTGAGACAGCCGAGCATCACTACGGCAGGATCACCCAGTTCCGGAAGGCCAACGGTGGCTTCTACCGAGGGCGACCGGTCAAGCCGCACTCCGCCTACGTCGAACTGGGCCACCATCACAAAAGCGGGTGGCTGGGCCCCCTCACCCAGGTCACCCTGGCTCTCGACGATTTCGAGATAGTCCGAGAGTGGGGAGAAATTCACCGGGACGCCCCGAACGGAGACTGGTTCACATGCCTGCGCTGCGGGGCGGGTTCCTACAAGAGCGCTGAAGTCATGATGGTCCACAAGGTCAGCGGCCAGCGGGTACGGCTGTGCCCGGCGTGCTTCAACGACGACGAAGTAGCTGCCCTCGGACACCAGGTCATGTTCCACGGGCGCATCGGTCAGCAGACCGTCGCCGAGCTGACCGAGAACCCCGAGCTGATCACCGGGTCGGCCGGCGACTCCCCGTACGCGAAGTCCGACGGCGAGACCTACCGGGAGTGGGCCGATTGCTTCCCGTGGCTGGTTCCGGCCGCGGCCGCGGAGCTGTACGCACAGTGGCGTGAGCAGCAGGGGGTGACGAGGTGACCCGTCACCGCTGGCCCGTGTTGAGCCTTCGCATTGTCAAACAGCGCGAGCCGGAGGGACCGGACGACGAGCGCGACAGGGCGTCGGACCTCGTCGAGGAGGACCAAGCCGACATCAAGGCGGGCAGGGTCGTCATGGTCGAGGTCCAACTTCTGCAGAAAGACAGCGCGAAAGCGATCCCCAAGTTGATCGACTCACTGGTCAATCGGATCGGTCCACCCTCCGCCATAGGCACCTACCTCCACCCCGAGCACATCTGCGACCCGGGCCTGCGGCGTCTGGCCGTCGACATGTGGACCGTGAACTTCGTGACGGCCGGCGACTTCATACGCTGGCGAGGTCGTGAGTACCTGGTCGAGGAGCTGGAAGACATCGACCGCGAACACGGACCGGTCGGCTATTACACCGGCTTCGCGTTCTGCCGTCGCACCGACAGTCCGCCGGGAGGGCGGTGCCATCCCCGTCGGCTGCCCGTGGACGAGTTGGTGGTCACCGTCCGCGCGAACTCGGTGGCAATCTCCAAGACCGGTCAGTCGGTCAGTAAGGAGGCGAAGGAATGAGCTACGAGTTGGTGGCCTCTGCGACCTGTGGGGACCTGGTCGAGACGAACGACTACCGGAACACGACGCGGGTCGACGTCTGCACGTCGGATCACGCCGTGCACTGAACCGATCCACACAACGCTCGCCGGTACTTCGCCTGGCAGATCGCGGCGTCGCTCGGCCTGGTCGTCGACGGAGGGCTCGAAAGGGTCGTGCCGGAAACCGCCCGTGAGATGCACCCCCATTTGTTTCTGATGAAAGGCGGACTCCGTGCCCCAGACGAACTCGGCGCAAGAAGAGCGCACGAAGCGTCTCGCTGATCTCCGAGCCCGAATGGCTGCCCGCAAGGTGGTCCTCTTCGGCGACCCGCTGATGAGCCTGCCGCTGAACCGCCGGATCGCGTTCGCGATCTCGGACCCGGGCGCGATTACCCCGCGCGGTGATGACTACCGGGAGCCGGTCCACGTGTGGCAGGCCCGAGCGATCGAGTTCGTACTGCCGAACGTCGCCGAGCTGGAGTCGCTGGCCGAGAAGGCCGCCCAGTTCTGCGCAGAGCGCGCAGGGTACGTCAGCAACCTGCGGTCGTTCGTCGAGGGCGGCGAACACGACTATTACCGGTGGACGGGTCACGCGGAGGCGCGGCGTCAACTGGCGCAGTCGCTGGGTCTGCCGGTGGCATGGCCCGCAGAAGACCAGACCGCCCTCGCCGTGGGCGACGACTCCTATGAGGCGCCCGTTCCCCGTTACCTGTCGGTCCCGTACGCGGACAGCGGCCCCCGCCCGGCCTCCAGCCCGGAACTGCTCGCCATGGTCGCGGCCGGATGGAACTCCTTGTACGCGGTGGGCGCCCCAGTTGTCGCGTACCCCGGGTGCCGCCCTGAGGACGACCCGAAGGCCGAGCGGCTCGTCACCCGCACCCGCAGCAAGGCCGAAGTCCTCGGTGGCCACACCGCTGTGGTGTGGGTCGACGGGCACAGCGCGGCCATCAATCTCACGCACGTCGACCCGTGCCCAGCCGAGGCGACGTCGTGACTGCCGCCGACATAGAATGCTTGGCCGTCCCGCTCGACGAGCTGGTCGCCCGCGCTGACGCTTACACCGTCGCGCATGCCGCCAAGCGCTGGGCCGAGGCGACGGCGGAGAACCGGCACCTGTCCTGCGTCGCCGACCCGGTGGACACCGCCTTCGCGCGTCCCACGGACCTGGTCAAGAAGATCATGGAGCACGGCGTGGCCCGCTGGAAGGTCAAGAACAGCGAACGTAATGCAGGGAAGCGCCCTGCACGCCGCCTCACCCTGAAGGAGCCCCCGATGTCCGCTGAGATCCAGCACGAGATCGACGAGCAGCGTGCCGCCGAGCGCCGCCGGGCCTACGTGAACCGAGACCTGCCGCTCCTCGCCGACTACGACGACGGCTTCGACCTCGGGTGGGACGGCCCCACCCCCGCCCTGTCTCCGGAAGGACCCCGATGACCTCACACCCGTACACGCTGCGTTGGGACGACGAGTCCGGTGAGCACGTGGTCGACGGCACCTGTGTGGACATGTACCTGCGGGCCCCCACCGTTCAGCGCATGGGTGTCACCGGGGACGCCTGGGACATCGCCGTCCTCGACGCCGACGGGGCGGACGTGACCTGGAAGTTCTTCAACCACCTCGACAAGGGAGTAACCCGATGACCGACACCCCGATGACCCCGGAACGTGACCCGTCTCGCCGTGAGGAGCTGCTGTTCATGCTGCTCCACGGCGGGGCCCGTGACGCGGCCATCGCCCAGCGGGTCGTTGACCTTGCACTGGCCGAGGCGCGCGCCGAGCTGGTGGCCGCACGTCCCTCCCGGTTCAGCGCCACCCCCGCAGAGGTCGACGCGTTCCTGCGTCAGCACTTGGCCGAGGACACCTACTTGAGCTTCCAGCAGGCCATCGGTGCCCACGCCCTCGAAGAGGCTGGACTGGCGTGATGGCTGGGGTGACGCGATCGAGCGCGTGGACCCCGACCGCAACGGGCCCTGCCCGGCCCGGCTGATCCAGTTCGGCGAGGCCACGCCGTGACCCCGCCGCCTCCCACGGCCCCGTTGCCACCGCGCCATCGCCACCATCAAGTGCCCCATCTGTGAACAGCCCGCCGGGCAACGGTGCGTCGCACCGTCCGTACGGCCGGTCACCTTCGCCCACTCCACCCGCCTGTTCGCCGCCATCGACCAGAAGGCCAGCGAGGAGAGCTGATGCCCACCAAGAAGCCTCGGAAGCCGTGGCGGGTCATCGTCACCGGGCCGGACGTGAACGCCACCTCCGACCACACCGGCGAGGCCAACGCCTACACCCTGGTCCGCACCGTGTTCGGCGGTGACAGCCCCGCCGAACAAGCCCGTATCGAGTACTGGGAGAACGGCGAGTGGCGGTGGTTCGAGACCGTCACCGCCGACGAAATCCTCTGACCGCATCAACGCCGAGGAGTACATCGATGCCCGCCAAGAAGCCCTCGCGCCCGTGGCGACTGCTGTACACCACAAACGGCTCCGTCACGGACACCAAGCACCGCTCCCGCCCCGAGGCGGACCGTGCGGCCGCCGTCGAGATTGCCAGGATCGCTGACGGTTCGAGCCGGGTGGTCCGCATTCGCATCGAGAAATGGGACACGGAGGCCGGGAGCTGGCAGGACGCCGCGACCGCCTACCCCACCACCTGACCATCCCAACGACGAGGAGTAGACCATGCGGACCTCAGACTTCTTTGCCCGGCAGATCGCCCAGGAAGAGGAGATCTTCGCCAGCGACACACGAAGCGCCGCCGATCTCATGAACCGTATTGCTGACGACCCGAACTCTGCGGTGGTTGGCGGCGATATCAGCCGCCTGATCCAGCAGACCGCTGAACTCCACCGACGTGCCGCCAAGATCGCAGCCTGGCGTGAGGCGCACAGCCTCATGAACGCCCCCACCACCTGACCGCCCCTGGGGCCGCTGTGTACGGTACGGCGGCCCACAACCCGAAGGAGAACCCCCGCGAGCCACCGCGCCGCGATCCTCGCCTACCTCACCCAAGCCGGACTCAGCACACCGCACGCCAACGACCGCATCAACCTCCTCCTCCAAGAGCACACCCACCAACTGGCGGGGCAGCAGCGAACCTGGGCGGACTCATTCGGCGCGACTCCCGCACAGCAAGCGGTTGCTTCTGTGGTTCGCGAGGCCGCCGACCTCCTCGACCCGCCTACCGCCAGGAGCCCCCACGATGACCGCCGATGCCCGTGCGTGGGCCGGAACTACGGAGGACACGTACGACCTCCACCGCTTTAACGAGAACAGGCAGGCCGGCTGCCACCCCAGGATCCGCACCCACAGCCGGATCACAGAGCGCGACGAGTCTTGCGAGCCGTATATGACTCTGCGGACCCGCGCCCAGATCGAAGGCCATTGGGCCGCCGACAAGTTCCGGTTCTGCGCCGTCTGCGCCGACCTTTCCGCCTGACCGAGGAGCATCATGCTCGCCGTCTCTGAACGTGTCCCCGGCTACGGCCGCACCCCCGACCAGACCATCTGGCACAAGCCCGCAGCCGGCCACCGATGCGACGGGGGCTGCAACTTTCACACCATCGCATGCAGCGAGGAGGAGGGGATCGTTGCGCCTGGCCCGATGCAGGACGTACCGATCCGACTGGAGAAGGAACACGAGGCGTGGTGCACAGACTGCCTTGGCCTCCACCGGCAGAAGCCCACCACCACCCAGGGGCCCCGCGATGATCCAAGCCGGACAGACCCCACGGCTCGGCACCCTCACCGGGGCCCGTAAGCATCAGGGCGCCGCGGCAGGAGCGATCAGCTCTCATTCCGCGACACGCGCTGCCTCGGCCGTCTCCTGCTCGGCGAGCGCTACGAGCACCGTCGCGCCGGCGTCGATAGCGGCGGCCAGGTCGAGCCGGTGCACCCTGCGGCGCGTATCAACCCAAGTGCACAGCGCATGCCACTTCTCGGCCGCGGCGTCGGTGAGGTTCGCGACGACCGCCCCCACGGCTTCGTCAGCTGCCGACGTGATCGGCTTCTCGACTTCGTTGACGTTGTAGGTGCGCGTCACACGCCGGTCGCCCCGGCCCGTGGGCTCATCAAGACGTGCCGAGGTGGCTCCGGGACGGTGACGGATGACCACGTGGCCGATGTAGGCGGCCGAGAGCACCGCGGCCGCCCCCGCGTCCAAACCGTCAGCGTTCAGCGCCTCCAACACGGTCAGCTCGTCGACGGTGGGGGTGGCTGCGCGCTCGGCTGCCGCCTTCTCCCCTGCTGCCCGCAGCGCGGCGGCCTGCTCGTTGGCGGCCTGCTCCGCATCCGCTGCGGCCTGCGCCTTCTCCTGCTCGCCGGTCCAGGTTTCCCCAGCGGACAGCCACCGATAACGGGAGCTCTTCACGGCCGCGTGCCGAGTGTCCTTCTCCGGTTCCGAAACGGCGCTTATGCGCAGTGCGGTGGACCACAGACGCAATGCTCGTGCTCCCTCGTCGGTGAGACCGAACTCGCGGACGCCAGGGGCGACGGCGAACACCTTCACAAACCCGGCCGCCCACAGGCGCGGTACCAGGGTCTTCCTGATCCTCTTGGAGACGTCGGCGCGGTCGGGGCTGATGTCATAGACACTGAAACCGTCGGCGGTCTCGCGCACCTTGCCGTCACGTATCCACCCCAGCGTCCGCCACTGGTCGCGGGAGAAGCTCAGGGCCTCGGCGGCGTCGATGTCCTCCGGGGTCATCACGTCGGCGTCTTCCCGGGCGTGCGCGTCCAGATGGGCGCGGGCGGCGTCGGCCGCATCCTGCTCGATGTCGTAGACGTAGGCGGCGGCGATGTCTGCCACTGCGTCACCCAACTTGCTCAGCCCCATGGAGACGGGGCCATGCCGGTCGCACTCGGCCACCCACCTGGATCCGGCCAGGTTCAGGGCGACCGCCCGCGCGCGGGCGGCGCTGCTGTACGCCTTTCCGACTGCGGGCGGGCCGACGGGCGATGAAAGGCCAACAGCGGTCACCGCGCGGTCGGCGCCCTCGGGGCCGTTCGGCTCCGGCTCCTTAGCGGGTTGCCCTACGCCAGATGTGCCACCGGTCGCCGCCGACCTACCCGGTCCGGTTCCCTCGGGCTCAGCGGCGGCGCAGGACGGCGGCCACTCGGGAAACGTCTCGCCGCGCTCCAAGGTGTCGGCGTGGGTACGGACGATGTCCCGGACGCTGGCCGCGTACGGCGCGTCATTGATCACCGAACAGACGCCGATGCGCGTGTCGTTCGGCGCGATGACCAGCCAGGGCCAGGCCTCGCCTCCTTCCTTCGACACCTCGTAGACAGCTCCCCGGACCACCGCGTTCCAGAGGCCCGAGCCGACTCGCGTCACCGTGACCCGCCGCAGGCCCGCTCCCATGACGATCTCCTGGGGGCCGTGCTCAGACATGACGAGACCTTCATCGCGGCGCTCATCCTCCTCCGCCTGCCGCTCCTCGGCCTCCTGCTGGATCCGCGCCCACGCAGCCGCCCGGTCCTGCTCGGCCTGCGCATCATCCTTCGCCTGATCCGCCGCAAGCCGCTCCCGTGTGGCCTGCAGTTCCTTGGCCCACTGCTCGATCTGTCGCATCTGCGCGGCGCGCCGGCGCTTCTCCTCCTCCCCGTACGGCAGCGGAGCAAGGTGCCGGGCCTGGTCCCGTGCCGACTGCTTGCTGGTCCGACCGGAGTGATGAGCACGCACCCGCGCCCAGTAGGCGGCCCGATGATCCGCGTGCAACAGATCGGGTGCGGCGGAGCACCAACGGTGCGCGGTGACGCCGTCCGGGGTGATCGTGACCGGGCCACGTCGACCGGCGCGGGGTACCGCAATGTAGCCACCGGATGCCAGGAGCTCGACCACGTTGGCCCGAACGCGGCGACCCTGGCCCTCACGGCGGCGGACGATCCCGGACGTGTCCGCGTGCAGGTCACCCGAGTACGTGGCAGCCAGCACGTCGGCCAACCCTGTACACCAGCCCATACGCGGCAGTTCGGTTCGGGCGTTGCTCACATCGAGCCACCGATCCGCGCCGCTGTTCTCCACCTCTGTGCCGCCGGGGTGCGGCGAGCATGGTGACAGCTTTGCGGGCTGTGAGATTGGCCCCGTCAAACCTGACGTGGCCACTACCGGAGCCCGCCTTCATGCCGGTTCTCCACTGCTGTCGCAGCGTCCGCGAACGCGCAGCCGTACAGGTTCAACGTTTCCTCACGGCCGGCCTCGGCGCGGACGGCGGCATCCTCCAGACGCGCGCACTCGGCCACATAGTCAGCCAGCACACCCGCATCGCGGTACGTCTGCGCTGACTCGGTGTAGTGGGCGGCGTCCCGCTTCGCCCGAGCGACAGCGTCGTACGCCTCCACGCACGAGCGGACGGCCGACCACACGTCCCCAGCCAGTGCGTCCCCTTCCCGGACCCGGCCTCCGCACTCCTGCGCCCGTTCTACGTCACCCGAGGCCAGGACCACCGCATCGTGCACACGGACGCGGGCCGCCGCCAGCCGTTCCACTGCCGTCGCCCATGCCTCTGCTGTCTGGCCGGACTTCTCCCGGTCCGCACATGCCTCATCGAGCCCGGCCTGCCCGGAACGAGCCGCATCCGTCCGGGCGTTGTCGCGCTCGACGGCGTAGTGCATGTCCCAGTGCAGAGCGTGCTCGAAGTCTTGGACGCCCTTGTACGCAGCCACCGCGTTCTGCAGCGCGGCCCACTCCGCGTGCGCGTGTTCGGCCACGCGGGTCGGCTCCCCGAAGCTGCTGTGCGGGTACCTCGCCCAGCTGGCCAGGTGCTTGCGCTCGTTGCTCGTCCCGAACCCTTCAGGGTTCTTCCGTACAGTGGCCGCCGCCTGCCGCAGCCTCTCAGCGCCGCTTCCCTCGATCCGGTCGACCACGGCCAGCGTGAACGCCACGGCGGCGGCATCGGCCCGGTCACCGGCGATCAGTGCCGCGGAGGTGTACCGCGCCGGGTAATACACCGACTGGCTGGAGCGCTTGGAGTGTGCCCAGGCGTCGTACTGCGCCACGAACGACAGCGAGGGATCGCCGTGCCCGGCGTGCGCGACACCGTCGTAGTCGGTGTGGCCGTCGAACCACGCACACCAGGCGCGCGAGGAGCCCTCGAACATCCCGATGAGTCCGCCGTACCCCGCCGCCGACGCCTCGCCGCCCGACTCGGCCAGCCGCCCGCGCCAACGGACCTCCTGGACGTTCAGCCGCTCCTGCGCCTCCTCGATGATGAGAGCGGCAAGCGCCTCCCGCTCCGCCCGTGCCCCGGCGTCCGCGATCGCCTCCCCGGCCTCCTTGGCGTGCTGCCCGGCCAGCACGATCGCCCGACGCCACGACGCACACCCCCGCGCGTCCTCGCCGTTCGTCTCGGCCAGCCACGCCCGCGCCGCCTCCACGGCGTCGGTGGCCGACCGCTCCGCCGTCTTGGCCTCCGCGTAGGCGGCGGAGCCCAGCTTCACCGCCCGCGCGCCCGTCGGCGTGGAGCCGTCGAGGGCGTTGAACGCGTCCCGAGCGTCACTCAGGGCAGCACTCACCTTCGCCGCGGCCTCGTCCATCTGGCGGACCCACTCCGCGGCGTCGCGCCCCCACACCGTCCGGCCCGTGGCCTCTTGCTCACGCGAGACGACGCGTACGTCCCTGACGGCCTCGCGCACGGCCTTGAACCCGCCGGTCGAAGCGGATGCCACGAGCTTGCCCGTCGCTTCGTTCCATGCGCACACGTGCTCGGTCTCCTCCACCCCCGCGCGCACCATCACGAGCCCGGAGAGCACTGCGGCGCGTACCCACAGGCGGCCGGTCCAGCGGCGTTCTGTACGGACGTCCCAGCCCACCTGTTCGGCTTCGTGTACCAGGGTGCCCGCGTTCTTGGGCATACCTTCCAGCGCGGCCGCCGCCGCTTCGGCACCGATGGCTGCCGCACATCCGCCGCAGCGTCCAGAACGGACCTCCCTGCGCAGGCACGCCGGGCACAACTCGGCTGCCGGCTCGTTCCCGGGCCACACCGAAGCATCGTCGCTCTCGGCGTCAGAAGAATCGGCTTGTCCTTGCGTGATCGTCATCGCTTTACCTCCACAAGGTCAGCGGGTTTTCCGGTGGTCTCCTGAGGCGACGCGATGATCAGTCGATGTGATCCCTCGATTGCCCGGGCCACCCTGCGCTTCTGACTCCAATTGCCCAGGAGGTGAGCAAGGGTGGGCCATGTCTCGAAGGTCTCCAGCGTCAGGACATCGCAATGGCGTACGACCGCGGGTATGTGCAGCAGCGTGAGGTGGACGTAGATCATGTGCATCGCCTGAGGAGCTATGTCCTCCGCCGTCACGTGCAGCTGCGTCTGCGGATTCAGGCCGCTCTCCAGCATCGTCTGCGACAGGGCGATCATGATCGCGCCGGCGCCGCAGGCGGGCTCATATACTTCGGCGAAACCCCTACGTTCGACTTGCTCGACCACCATGTCGATCTGCATCTGAGCCACCAACTGGGCGATGCCATAGGGCGTGTAGAACTGCCCCAACCTTTCGTTGCCGAGCTCCAGCTCCTCGTAGAGGCGGCCAAGTACGTCGCAGGGCGCACGCTGCATCTCTGTGGTCACCAGCGCCAGGGCGTGCGCGAAGCGGTTCAGCTCTGTTCTGGTGTAGCCGCCAGCGATCTGGAGGTAGTGCCTTTCGCGCGCTTCCCAGGACTCGCTCCCGGGGACGTCCACGGCATTGCGCGGAGCCAGTGCCGCCATCTCGACGAAGTCGTCGAAGACAACGCTCATTCGCTTCGCGCCGGTATTCGCCGCCAGCAACTTCACGATCTCGCGGTAGCCCCTCATGCTCTGGGCCTGGGAGACGTTCATCGACCGGCGTGCTCGTCGTGCAGGGTGGCAGCCTTCTTCCACCAGCCCTCGCGTATACCGGCGTTGTCGCGTGCTCGCGCGCACTGGCCGTGCTGCTCGCCCATGCCGCCGGCCAACGGCGCGTGCAGGTGCGGGACGGCCGGCAGCAGCAGTGCGGCATAGTCCTGGCCGCCGAGGAAGATGACATCTGCGTCGTCCAGGCCGAGGCCCGCCGCTTGCCAGAGGATTGTCTCCGGCCCGACGGCCTCCTCGTCCTTGAGTGTGACCTCGTAGGGGCGCAGGGGCCGGTCGAGCGGAACGAGGCCGTGAAGCACAGAGGCGATGAAGATCAGTGCGGAGTCGGTCAGGGCGTCCGCGGCAGCGCGCAGGGACTGGTGGTAGTCGCCGATGTAGAGGTCTCCAGCCTGGTGGTCAGGAAGCGGATTGCCGTACTCGTCGAGGCCTGGAGCGGGCAGCTTCTTCTCCTCGCAGACGGTGACTACGACGCGCCGTCGGTGGACAGCGATGTTCCCGCGCTGCCGGGCGTAGAGTCGCCCGGCTTCCGTGAGATAGAGAGGGCGGCCTGCCTCCTCCCACGTGACCTCGCGCTTGTCGTGCGGCTCGGGCCGGATGGTGGCGTAGCCGCTCGCGGCGATCTTCCGCAGGGTGGAGCCCCGGAACCACGCCTCCCCGGCGCGGTGGGCCGGGTCATCCTGGCCGGGGACCCTCTGGTCGGGGCGCCGCGCGGCGGTCAGGACCGCCTCGTGCTGCCGGCCAGGGAGCTTCGGCAGGATGCTTGGAGCGTCTGCCAGCGCACTGCGGCCCATGTTCTCTTTCCGCCAGGCGTCGAGGGCCGCCCATCCGTCCTTGGTCATCCGGTGGGTACCGCGGTCAGCGGTGTACGGGACGAGCAAGCCGTCGGACATCAGCTTGGCGAGTGCTGCGGGGTGTCCGGCCACGAGGCCGTCGTCGTTGGCGTCGAGGATCTTCGCGCCGGTAGGGCTGAGACCGTGACTCATCTGGTGACTTCCTCGTATTTCGGAGGTAGACGGTGAGGGGCAACGGGGCCCATGACGCGGAGCTGGAAGAGGGGGCCCAGCCAGCAGAACCCGCGTGCGCCGCGGGCCGATGGTCCGCGCGTACTTGTGGCAGCCGTCGTGGTACGCCGTCGATGCCCCGACATCTTTGAGTGCCCGAGCGAGCGATCGCGCGCCGTCTTCCTCAGCTCGGCGGGCGGTGGCTCCGAGTGCGGTGAGCCGCCGTTCGACTGCCGCGTGGCCAGTCTCGTCTCGGCGGACCTCGGCTGCTGCGCGGTCGCTCAGCACGGTGGCGTCAGGAAGTACAACCAGGCGCCGGGCGCGGGTGCGGCCGAGATAGGCGAAACCCTGGCCGTGGCCGTAGACATGGCCGATGTGCCCCGGCATCACGTACGACGGGCCGTCGGCCGAGATCTTCACTCGCGGGACGGGATCGGCGTGCGCAACGATCCCTCGGATTCCCCTGGCGGCAGCGTCCTGAAATGCTCTCGCGCAGGCCCACGATTCACCGTTCGAAGCCACTGAGTCAAGAAGACACATACGCGAGAGCTCAAGCGATTCCTGGAGAGGGACCAGGTCCAGGAACACATTGAGGACGGCGGTGTTCATCGGAACCCCGAGGGCGAGCACCCCGACCAGCCGACCGCCTTCGGGCTCACCGGGCGCAGGAGGCTGGTCGACGCGCTGGAGACCGTACGCGAGCCGTACGACCGGCCAGCTCGCGCTGTAGTGATGTGCGACAGTGAAGCGCTTCGCCGGAGCCTCCGGGATCCGGACGACACGGTGCGCCTCCGGATCGAATCCGCCGTCCCGGGTACGTCGCCACGTCGGCAGCCGGTGGTTCCAGCGCTGGCACCAGGCATCGGCCCCTGGCTGCTGCAGTTCGATTCGCTTGGCGAGGACAAAACCACCCCACCCCCCGTACGGGCATCCCGGCCGCGCGTCCTTCGAGGTGTCTCCGGTGCACCGCTCATCACACCGCTTCCTTGGTGCGCTTGCCCCCGGTCTTCGCAGCGAGGCCCTGCTGCTCGACGTGGCGGGCCGCGATGTACAGGCCCTCGCGGTTCAGGTGCCGCGAATAGCTCGAGTCGAGGTAGAGGACGGGCACGTCGCCCGCGGCCTTGAGCAGCGCCGGGTGCAGCAGGTGCTTGATCGGACCCGAGCCGCCGCCGTAGACGTAGACGACTTCCGTCGTTGCGCCGGCCTGCGAGAGGACGTCGCCGAAGGAGGAGACGATCTCGTCGACCAGGTAGCTGGCCTCGTCCTCGACGAAGCCGGCGGCCCGCTGGCGACGGTTCCTCACCAGCACGGACGGTTCCGCGTGGAGAAAGTCCGCCAGCTGCTTGCGGGAGGAGAACTGCAGCGTGGGGTCGGACTCGTTCATGCGCTCCATGGCGTTCATCAGCGCGGTGCCGTAGCCCTCTTCGAGCGTGGCGGCCGCCTCGGGGTTGAACCGACCGTCGGTGAAGACCGGGAAGTTCACGGTGCCTTCGCCGACGTCGACACCGATGGTGTGCTGGACCGCCACCAGATCGGAGGCGGAGACACCCTCCACGAGGGAGGCGTCGCGAGTGCGCAGGTCATCGAGGAGCGCCTGGGCCAGCTCCTCGCCCTTGTCGGTGATGGCGAACTGCGCGGAGGCACCCTCCGCCATCACCTGGACGTCGACAAACTGCAGGCGCACCGAGACCGGGGTGCTGAAGTTCTTGATCGTCACCAGGTGCACCGCGGGGTCGGCGCTGCCCAGCAGGCCGATGAACTCGGCGGCGTAGGCGTGGCGGCGCGCGACGAACTCGGAGATCGGCAGCGCCAGGCCGGCGCGCACCTGCACGCGCAGCTCGTGATCGGGCAGAGCGCCGTTCTCGCGGACGTAATCGCGCAGGGCCTTCGCGGCGAAGACACCCAGCACCAGGACCTTGCTCAGCTCCTGATCGGCCTTGGAGTGCTTGCCCAGCACCTCGAACTCGGTGAACTTCGAGCCACGCACAGATAGTGCTGCGCGGCCGAAGATCCGGCGGTCGGACGCCGCCACCAGGGGAGTGGTGAGCGAGCAGTCGATCTGGTTGTAGAAGTCGCTGGCCAGCACGGATACTGCATCCGCGTCGGGGAGCGGCACCTTCGGCGAGGTGCGAGAGGTCGAGACGACCGCGCTGGGTAGGTCGATCTCGTCGAAGGTGCCCAGCTTCGTGTTCTGAATAACGCCCTTGACGTATCCGTTGCCGACATCGATGCCGCCGGTGAGAGTGACGACATCGGTAGTGTTCGCGCTCATGAATTCGGTCCCTCGGTGTCTGCGTTGTCTGTCTGGAGTGTGAGATTCACCGCGTCACTCAGCGCCGAGTGGCCGCCATGATTTCGTCGATGGATGCCTGCGCCGGTGGCCCCGGCGCTGGATTGGGGACGTTGGCCGCAGGCTTCTCGGCCGTCTCATCCGGCGAGGAAACAGGCTCGGGCTGAGCCTCTGGTGCTGTCTTCCTGACGACGGAGTCGGCGCGGTCGGTGACCACGGGCTGCGGTTGAGGCTGAATCGGGCGGGCGGCCGGATGAAGCTCCCCTGCTGCTTCGTCGTCCTCGCGCTGCTCGGTGGTCTCCAGCGGTGGCCGGCCGCGACGGGGCAGCTGATCGACGGGCTTGTAGAAGACGTCGATGTACCCGTCGCGTTGAATGGACTCCCGAATGAGCAGTCGCAGCGATTGCGAGATGCTCTCCTGCTGATCGAGCCACTCGATCACCGAGGTATCGGCAGCGGGCACGGTCCAGCGGACCTTGCGAGCTTCACCCGGCTGACTGGCCATCACACTCACCTCGCCCTGTCACTTGCTTCTGCGCTCCAAGCCGTGGCTCGCTGGATGACTCTTGATCTGCCATAGGGACTCACCGCCGTTCACGCCTCCACTCGGATGCGAATCGATGCGAGCTCACTCTAGTGTCCCTATCGAGTCCCATGCAAGTCTCATTCGATACATGAGTGAAGCGTCATTGGTGCCCCTATTGGGTACTCGCGAGGACGCCTCCGGGACACCGAAGTGCCTCACTTGGAACGGTCGCGCTCAAGCCGCCAACGCCATGCCTCTGTGGGCTCCATGCGCGACGCAAGGACGGCTCCTAGGGGACGCCTGTGAGACACCTGGGGCCATTGCCCCGTCCTGGGGGAGCCGTATGGGAGTACGCGTAAAGTCCCTTCAGTGTCCCGGCCTTGCCTTCTCGAAGGCGCCACCCAGTGCCCCTGCGCAGATGTGTCCTCCCAGGGCACTGTGTGCGATGCCAGGAGACGCTGTTGGAGCGCGCGCGAGACGTGGCAGGGACGCGCACGGGACTCCAGGAGGCCCAGCGGCACGAGTCGATGTCCTATGCGTGTCCCAGTCGCGTCCCCGGCGTGTACCGATGAGTCACCTCCGAGGCGCAAGAGAGACGCCTTTTCACTAACAACTCAGAGGCCGAGAGGCCCGACCGGGACCCTTGTTGAAGCCCGTCGGCGGACCGTTTCCACAGCCGCGAAACGATGGCCGAGCGAGGTCGGCACAGCCGCCGGTGAACCGTCGGGCGCGATGCTGGTGCGGCGGCCGGAGCCGCCTGTTCCGGCCGCCGCCACGTCAGCTCTCCTCGTTGTCAGCTGCCACGGCCTGATGGTGGTCGTCGCTCCAGCAGAGGCCGCTCCACGGGCCCTCGTGCAGTGGGTCGCCACGCCGGATGTGCCCCGGCGTCTTGTCGCACTGCACCCAGCCGCCATCTTCCGGGTCGGCGTCGAAGAACAGCGCCGGACACCGATCATCCACGCGTTCAGGGGTCGGGCCGTAGAGCCCCAACCGGAACAGCAGACTGTTCGCAAGCCCTTCTGCAGCCTGATCGTCGAGCTCCGAAACGGCCGTGATCAGCTCCACGAGCTACCCGTACGTCTCCTCCTCCTCCTCCTCCTGCGTGAGCGTAGGCAGAAGCGTCTTCGGCGGGATCATCAAGTCCTCCAGTGGCAAGTTGAGCGACACCTTCACTCTTCAGGCTCGGCGTGGACCCGCACCGGCAATGGATCTTGAAAAAGTGGCGCACATCGCGACCGCGCTCCCGCCCGATCTGGCGAGCGTTCCGCGGCGCGCAGGAACAGGGCGAGCACTCAGGCCACCTGGCGTACGGCCAGGCCGTCCCGCTCAGGTCGGGGCACGTCCCGGGTTCAGAATCAGATCTGCTGCGCGGCGAGGGCTGTGCTGCCTGCGGCAGCAGGGCGATGAACCGGTGCTGCGCCCCGTCGGCACCAGACCCGTACCCCCGCCTCGCTCGTGCCTCACAACGACGGGTGGGCATGGGGTACGGCCGAATCACGGACGTCGAAAGAGCAGTACACCCAGAAAGTGCGATGAACAGGCGAAACAGCCGGACCCGTACCCTGCTGCGCGAGAAAGGAGGAGGGGTACGGGTCAAGAGGGTACGGACCGTTTCCCCTGATGTTCCAGGCTTCCGCCAACGCTCCAGCCGTGGAGCAGCGATGACGACGACGAGGGAGTGAAAGGGCATAAGAGAACCTGATAACGCGTGTCCTGCGGACCCGCGCTTCGCGCGGCCTCTCCTCTGCGCTCCGGGGACGTGTTAGCCGGCATAGCCGACGGGTTCTACCGCTCGCTTCACCGCTGGCCCATTCCTCGCTAACACTCCCGTCGGCGATGCCCAGCGCGCGGCTTAAGGGAGAAGCCCGCCCCTGCCCAACTGCAGGTGCGCGGATGCGGACAGCAGCGGGGGTGGATCAGGTGCCACGTCCCTGGCTCGGGCGAGAAATGACGCCCTGCGCGACGCCTCGCCATGTGATCCATCCGGGAGCAGACCACGCAGCGAAGCCTTCTGGATCGTCAGCCAGCAGAGCTGGCACGGGAGCTGGACGGAACACGAGATCGCATGGATCCCACTGGGGTCCGCACTCGATGAGTGTCACCCGCACCCGAGTCCACCAGGAGGCATCACCATGACGCAGTCTGAGCCTGAACTCTCGCCCTACGACACCGGAGCCCGGTGCGAGCCGAAGTTGTGGCAGCCGAACAGTGATGCGGTAGCCGAGGCGATGCGCTCCGGCGATGCCGAGAGCATCGGCAACGTCGACTTCACCGACGACGAGGACCGCACCGCCGTCACCGTGCACGTGTCCCGCGCAGACAACGGAGTATTCACCGTCCACCTCATGCCGGCGTCCGGGGACAATCAGATTCGGGTCGAACTCCACGCCGCGAAGGGCACGGTCACCATCGAGGCCGACGCCGGAAGGCAGGTGTGAAACGGCGGCACTCGCCGGGACGCGAACGTCCGGCAAGCGGTCAGGGGCCGGGCAGCTGGCTCTCGACTCCAGCAGCGGAGACCGCCGAGTCGCAGGGAGAGGAGACTCGAAATGATTGCTGAATTGATTCCGGCATCGTTCTCGCACGTCATCCTCGTCACGGGTTCCCGCAGTTGGAGCGACGAGAAGAGCATGCGTAAGACGTTCAACGATGCCTGGCTCGACTGGGGAGCGAAGAACGTCACCCGGCCACTACTCATCTCGGGGCATTGCCACGAGGGTGCCGACGCCATGGCCGAGCGCCTGTGGCGAGCCGCCGGCCTCCAGATCCGCACCTTCCCCGCCGCCTGGACGGCTCAGAACAGGGGGGCCGGCTTCCAGCGCAACCAGGAGATGGTCGACACAGCTCAGGTGTACCGCGACGCCGGTGCGCAGGTGCTGTGCACGGCCTTTCTCGACCTCTGCCGGAAGCCCGGGTGCCCGAAGCGGCGCCACGAGCAGCTCATGCCGCATAGGCCGGGGCACTTTTCGCACGGAACCATCCATTGCAGGTCTCGCGCGCGAGCCGCAGGGATCGAGACAGCCGACGTGTTCCATCCGTCGCTGCCTCCGGCCTGAGACACACGAAGGGCCCTGCAGTGGTGCTGCTGGGCCCTTCAAGGAGGGATAGGAGGAGTTGGCCAGGAGGTGAACAGCAGCGCAGCGCTACTTGCTCCGATCGATGCCATGTGCCTCGTCGAAGGCCTTCATGATCTTCTTGGGGATGCGTCCCCGCTCCGCGAACTCGTAGCCGTTCTTCTTGCCCCACGCACGGATCTCGTCGCGCTCCTCAGGCGTCGTCTCGGGCACGACCTTCGTCACCGGCGCCGCTTTCCCGGCCTTCCGGCCGGCCTTCAGGTACGGCTTCAGCGCCTCCTCGAGCTTCTTCCGCTCCTCAGGGGTGAGATCGATTTCGTACCAAGTGTCACCGAAGCCGAATGTCGCCGTAGCCGCATCTGGCTTACCACTGATATCTGACTCGACAATGCTTCGAATGGCCATAGCGGTGAGAGTAGCTGACTCGTAAGGTCCTTGAAAAGTCTGTCGCGGCTATTCGGGATAAGGAGGCGGTCTGGGCCCGGATGAGCCTCTAAGATACTGCTAAACGAGCATGAATGGCTCTTATTACTGCTAAAATCACAGCATCGTCAGCGGTGGCGTGCACTCCGTTCCCCGCCGACCATCAACTCAGATCGAAAGGTCCGCCATGTCCGTGCTCGAAACCGTCGACGACCATTCGCTCACCGACGAGGACACCGACCTCTTCGAGCTGCTGCGCCAGCGCAGGGGGTGGTCAGATCAGTACCTGAAGAAGATCGAGTCCACCGAGCACGACGAGCTCCTGGACCTGGCCGAGATGGTCGAGGCTCTTCATGACGCCGGGACCACGGGCAAGAAGATCACCATCGCCCCCGACTTCGACATGGACGGAATCTCCTCCGGCGTCCTCGGCTACGCAGGCCTGTCCGAGCTCGGCTTCGATGTCGAGCTGCACCTGCCCGACTATCGCCGCGGCCACGAGCTCACACCCGAGGACATCGCCGAGATTCAGGCGAAGTGGCCCCGCACCCGGGTCTTGCTCACCTGCGACGGGGGAGTGAACTCCCACAGCGGCATCGCCGCCGCGCGCGCCCTGGGCTGGACGACGCTGGTGACCGATCACCACGAGGAGCTCGCGCCGGGCTCGACCGCGGATGTCACCGTCGACCCCTGCCGGATCGACGAGACCTACGCCCACACCGGGATCTGCGGTGCCCATGTGCTCTACCAGGTGATCGAGGCCTACGCCCGCGTGCATCGACCCCAGAAGCTCTGGGAGATCCATCTGCTGCGTCTGTTCGCCGGCCTCGGCACCGTCTCCGACGTCATGCCCATGCTGTACGAGAACCGCCAGCTGGTGCGCGATGCGATCTCGATTGCCCGCCTGCTGCGTGTCGCCGCTCCGAAGACAATCCCCAATCCCTGGGGTGGGTTCGACGCCGACCCCGATGCCATCGACGTCGAACAGTCGATCCTGATGCAGCTGCTGCGCGCCGACCCGCACCACCCGGTCTACCTCCGGGCCTTCGAGGGCTTCGCGGTCATGCTCAAGGTTTTCGCTCAGGCCGGCAAGATCCGCGACGTCGACGATCTCGACGAGGGCTTCTTCGGCTTCTACCTCGCCCCGGCGATGAACAGCCCCCGGCGCACGGGTGACTCGCTCGAGCCGTGTTTCGCGGTGTTCACGGCTGCCGACGTCGACGTCAAGTTCAAGGCCGCCCGCCGGATAATCGAGAGCAACGAGCTGCGCAAGCAGCTGGTGACCAAGCACATGGAAGAACTCTCCACCGGGGACCAGCCCTTGGCCCCGTGGGTGTACTTCTCGGACGCCCATCCGGGCATGTACGGATTGCTGGCCAACCGGATGATGAAGCTCAACGGCTCCCCGGTCGTGGTTCTCAACCGGCCCGCCGGCCCCGACGACTTCGTCAGCGGCTCCGGCCGCGCGCCGGGATGGTTCGACATCATCACCAGCCTGGAGCCGCACGAGGGACTCAGTGCCATCGGACACCAGCAGGCCTGCGGCGTACGCGTAGCGAAAGCCGACAAGCTGAATGATCTTGTCGCCGTGCTGCAGGAGGCCACTCAGGACGCGCGGCTCGCCGTCAGTACCGATGGTCCGAACGGCGATCTCGTGCTCGGCCCGGATGCCGACTGCGACATCGGCCTCGATGACCTGCAGCCGTTGTTCGAGCTGGTGCGCCGGACCGAAGGACTCAAGCCCTTCGGGCACGGCTTCACCGCGCCGGTCGTCGAGATCGCGATCGAGCCCCTGGGCCTACGCGTGGACCGGATCGGATCCGAAGCACAGCACCTGCGCCTGGTCACCCGGTCCGGCCTGTCCTGCCTGTGGTGGAACGCAGCCGAGGAAAAGTTCGACGTGATCCGAAGCTTCGTACAGCGCGCCAGCCGCACAGAACTCGGCACGCTGCGTTTCACGGCGACGCTGCAGCTGAACACCTTCCGAGGCGACACTCGCGTCCAGGCCGTCATCAACGAGCAGATCACCACGGCTGCTTGAACCCGTAGAAGAGGAGACCGTGACGATGCCAGCGATCCCTGCGCGTCTGCTCGGCGTCGGATGGTGCGCCGTTGTGCCCTTGGCTGTCGTCGCGGTCTACCTCGGTCTCGGCACCCTCGCAGTCCTCCTCATCGGAGAGCCGGTCGTCGCGACCTCTGTCCTGGGCATGCTCGTTGTTGTCCTGGTCGGCTCGGTGAGGATCCGGCGGCCACGGTGGCTCGCGCATGCGCCGGCCCCGCGGCCGAGGTCGGAGATCCCACGCTTCGGGTGGACCGTCCTCGGCTGCGCGGCCCTGGCCTTCCTCGCCGGTCAGTCGCTGGCATTGTGGATCCACGTCGCGACCGGGTCTGACGGTTTCGACGCCTCGGCCCAGACCAGGCGCGCGGCTGGAGCCCTCGCGACACTGCTGCTCACCCTGGTCGCCGCCCCCGCAGGCGAGGAGGCCCTGTTCCGAGGGCTGATCTACCCGTTGCTGCGCAGGCGGGTGAACATCCTCGCCTCCACGCTGGTCACCGCCGTGGTGTTCGGCCTGCTGCATGGCAACGCCGTGCAGTTCGCCTCGACCCTCCCACTGGCGGTGCTTTTGGCCCTGCTCTACGAGCGCACACGTACGCTGTGGCCCTGCGTGCTGCTGCATTTGAGCTTCAACCTCGCTGTCGCCCTTGTTCCGGCAGAGGCACTACATGCTCTAGCGAACCCCGCCTCCGCAGTGCTCCTGTCTCTGGCCTTCGCCGGTTGTGTCCGGAGGCTCTACCGGCGGGTCGCCGATAGGACTCGGCCAGGCGCAGTCCACAGCGCGGTCGGTGAGTCTGCGATGCCGTGAGCGGGGTACTCAGGACCCGCCTGGAAGGCGATGTAGCCCTCCGGACGAGGGGATGCTTGGGGTGACCGGGGTGATCCGGCCACCGGGGGTGTGACGAAAGTAGCTATTCAGCCATACTCATCGGGAGAGGAGAGGATCGCATCATGGCTATCGTCAGCACCTGCGCGTACGACTCGCGAGGACAGCTCGTCCGTCCCGACATGCTCGACATCAGCCGTGCCAAGATCCGTCTGGACCTTGACACCGGTGAGAATCCCACCTTCGAACGCGGTCACACCCACGTCTTCGTCGTCTCCGACATGGGCATCACGCCCGATCTGGCCCATGAGCGCGTGTGCGCGAGGCTCCGCCGGTTCTTCGATCGGGCCGAGGCCGTTCGTGGCTTCTACAAGATCACGATGCAGAGGTGCCAGAGCAAAAACCTGCTCAACCTCAACACCACCATCTCCTACGAGATCCTCTACGTCGTCGAGTCCGACGAGCGATGCCGTAGCCGCGGTTTTGAGTCCCCCAGTGCGGGATGCCGGCAAGGCTGGAGCACGGTCACGCCTAGGTGATGCGCGCCATCCACGTCCCGCACGTATCAGCACATGCAAAGAGGCCGGCGAGCTCCCTTCCCACGGGGATGCTCGCCGGCCTCTCTGTTCTGGCGTTCCAGTGCAACATCGATCACCTGGCGTCGACGATAGCAGCTGTCTTGGCTTACTCGCAATGAGCAGTGAATGCCAGTCGAACGCCATTCTGCGTCGAGTGGAGCCTCGTGAACCAACGCCCCGGACACATTTCTGACTCGCGACCGGAGGGTCCGTCAGGAGCCTTCAGCGGACCTCGGGACGTCGAGGAAGTTCCATGCGGCTTCCGGCCCCACCGAGGATCGGCCACGCAGCCCAAGGACCGCACGGCGGTTTGGTGCGAACGTGCGCCTCGATCTGGTCGCAGGAAGGGCCATCGAGCTGCCAGCTGTACCACGAGGCGTGGTACAGCCCCGAGGGTCGCGTCCGACCTCGGCAAACACCTGTACCGCGAGGCTCATTTGAGATTGGGTGCACCACGTGAGAGCACCACCGTGGTACGACGTTTTGCCTGGTCAGTCCACGTTTCCTCGCCTGTGTACCACGCGTACCACGTTTTTTTGCCGTTTACATAAGGGCCGAGCCAAGAAGTGATCCGGACGACTCCAGTCCCAGCGCACCAGTCTGCTCTCGATCCCCCTGTGCGTGTATCTGGTCTCAATTTCCTGGTACAGGTGGTACTAGGGGTGCATAAACACTACCTGACCTGGGCAAACACCTGTACCACGTAGAAAATGCCATGTGGTACACCCTGCTCTTAAGCTCCCCGAGTTACTGCTCTGACCTGGGGAAGCCGGCGTACCACGTGAAGTGGTACGCCGGCTCCGTTACCTGCTGCGGTATGCGAGTCCCCGGATCCCCTGGGGAGCGCGCAGTTGATGCTCTGGCGGCAGCCAGCTCGGCCGGTCAGAAGAACTCCCCCGAACCCGACCGCAGGCCGGGCGTCTTACGCCGCCCGCGGGTTCCCGGTCGAGTGCAAGAAGCCAGCGACTGCGCCGGGCGCATGCCCCACGACGTGGCCGGCGGTGGCTCTTCCTTCACCCATTGAGCACTATCCGGAGAGACAGTTGACTGTCCTATCGACTAAAGCCTCAATCGTTGTGAAAGGATGGATGGATGACGTAGTGTCAAGATCACGTTCCATTCGATTGCGAGTCCAATCGGCTTCCCACGCATCGCCGGCAGGAACTCGATCATGATCGAGAAAGCAGCAACATGACGCCTCCTGACGCCGCTACTTCCGTACTTGCTGCCGGTTCCAACGCCGGACCGCGCACCAACCCTGTCGCCGACGTCCTGGCCAGCGTCATGAGGTACTTCTCGAACCGCGACGACATGGCTCCACAGAACGAGATCGTCACCTACGCCACCGCCGCCTACCTCGACCAGATCGACCCGACCGATCCTCCAACGCCTCGCGTGCTGGAGAAGGAGCTGCTGGCAATCATGGGCAGCGTCATCAAGGCCGAGAACTCCAAAGCGGCCGTGGCCGCCGAGAAATACCGCCTGCCTGGATACCTGACGTACTGGCAGATCGCGCAGATCCTCGTCCGTCTGCACCATGTCATCCGCATCGCACCCAACGCCAAGAACACCGACCGTGAGTACGACCTGCTGGCGATGTACCAGCCCACGGGGGGCGCACGTGGGACGTACACCACCAGTGAGGACGACATCCGCACCACGGCGCGCATGTACAACACCCAGCTGCGCCTCAAGGAGTTCGACGAGGTCCTGGCCGTCCTGCGCGAAGACAGCCCGCGTCGGCACCAGAGCACGAACCGCGACTTCATCGCTGCGCGCAACGGCATCGTCTTCTACGGCACCGAGCCGGTGGACGTCACGATCTTCGGCAAGAACTTCCACTTCGAGCCCAAGCAGGTACACCCCTTCGACCCCTGCATCGTTCTGCTGACAAAGAACGACGTCGACTACGTGAGGGACGCTCCACAGCAGGTCATCACGCACCCCGAAGAGGGGGATTGGGAAGTCGTCGCCTGGATCGAGGAACTCTTCGACCAGCCCGGTGACGAAGGCCTCGCTGACCTGATCTGGGAGGTAATCGGCGCGATCATCCGACCCCATGTGCGCTGGCGCAAGACCGCCTGGTTCTACTCGGTGGAGGGCAACAATGGTAAGGGCACGCTCTGCGCGCTCATGCGCAACCTCCTCGGAGGCGGCGCGCATGCCTCGATCCCGCTCTCGGACTTCGGCAAGGACTTCGCGCTCGAACCGCTGGTGCGCGCCAACGCGATCATCGTCGACGAGAACGACGTCGGCACCTTCGTCGACAAGGCGGCCAACCTCAAGGCGATCGTGACCAACGACGTCATCATGATCAACCGCAAGCACCGGGTACCGATCGCCTTTCAGTTCTTCGGGTTCATGATCCAATGCCTCAACGAGTTCCCGCGTGTGAAGGACAAGTCCGATTCGTTCTACCGTCGGCAGCTCTTCGTCCCCTTCACCAAGAGCTTCACCGGGGCCGAGAAGACGTACATCAGGGACGACTACCTTCAGCGCCCTGAGGTTCTGGAGTACATCTTCTGGTACGTGATCAACAGGGCCGGCGCGTCCTCCCCGGGGAACTACTACGAGCTCTCCGAACCAGTGGGGACCAAGGCGGTCCTGGCCGAATACAAGGAAGCCAACGACCCCGTGCGCGACTTCTGGAAAGAGTTCCGCGATCGGCTGGTCTGGGACCTGGCACCGTTCACGTTCCTCTACGACCTGTACAAGGCGTGGTTCGCCGACGTCTCACCGTCGGGCTCACCGGTGAGCAACAAGCAGTTCATCACCGACCTCGTGGCCATCGTCCGGCCGGACGCGCTGTGGCACTGCCCGGACAAGAACCGAAAGATCCGGCCCGGCCAGATGATGCACACCCCCGAGGTACTCATCGCCGAGTACGAGCTGAAGAAGTGGATGCACCCGAGCTACACCGGCAGCGACCCGAAGAAGAAGTCCCAGACGATGCTGAAGGTCAACTACCGCGGACTGCTCCGGCAGACGGGCCCATCCGCCCCGTCCGACGACACCGCTGAGGAACAGGACTGATGCACCCCATGGGCAGGATCGGTGGTGCACTCGGCGAACTCCCCCAGGCTGTACCCGAACTCACTTCCGGTCGGGGCCACTGAATTACGGCGATGGCCGATGTCGCGCGCGATCAGCGGATCACCAATCTCACCGTCCCGCTCGCGGATCACGACAGACCTCGTAGAGAAGGCCCTGGCGCATGGGTGCACCGTTCCGACGCGCTTCTCACGACTTCCTCTGAGGCCGCGCGACTCCTCCCCAGACACCGGCCGTGATGGTCGGACCGACGAAAGGAGATCTCCACCATGACGAGACAGCGAACACCCGTCACGGTCTCGAAGGCACGCTTCACCTTCTACGACATCGAGTCCCTGTCGGACGTCTTCACCCTGTGCGCCTACACTCCGCAGCCCGACAGAGCTGTCGACGACCTGGAGATCTTCTTCCTCACCGACGTCCAGGCGGTCTCCGACGCCGTGGACCCGCAGGCGCTCTATGAGGCCGTGGTGCGCTCCAACCCGGGCCTGCCCGCGGTGAGCGTCCAGCTGTGGAACCTGCGCGGCGAGCGGGGCAACCTCCGTCTCGCCGAGCTGATGGGCCTCTCGAACGCCGACCAGGTCAACGACCGGAGCGACGTCTCGTCCTATCCGGCGAACCTTCGCCCGATCTGCGACACGGATCCCGAGTACGACCCGCTGAAGCATCCGTTCCTGGCCGGGTACAACTCACTCAACTACGACATGACCATGCTCGCGCTGTACTTGATGGAGTCCTTCCCCGCTCCGCACTCCGGTCGTCTTGTCCAGCCGACCACCGCGCGCGAGATGCGCGAGCACAACGACGAACTGTTCAACGAACACATCGCCTACATGCCCGGCTACCTCGGCTGGGACGGCCCGGCCGCCAAGATCCGCCGCGCCATGATGCACTCTGGCCGGCACCTGGACGTCGCCCGGCTTAACGAACTGCAGACCAAGGTGAGCCTCAAGCGCCTGCTCGGGATGCTCGGCCGGCAGATCAAGGAGTCCGAAAAGCTCAGCCACGACACCTCGATCACCTCGGTCGAGGATCTCTACGAGCTGCTGGCCTACAACGTCTCCGACTGCCTGGGACTGGCCCAGCTCTTCCAGCACCCGGCCTACGCCAGCAACTTCGACCTCAAGGCCGGCCTCCTGGCGCAGTACTCCGAGACCGTCTACACCAAGAACGGCTCGGTGCGCCGGGACCGCCTCACCATCGACTCGTCTTCCGCGAAGTTCGTCGGCCGCATCCTCGCGCCGTACACCTCACTGAACGACATCGAGACGGTGTCCTTCCTCTACCCGGCCAAGGAGGTTGCCGACGAGCGAGGCGTCTCCCAGGTCAACGTGCTCGACGAGTGCGTGCGCTTCTTCGAGGAGAACGTGGCGCCTGACCCTGCCAAGGACCCGGCCGCGACGCCGGCACAGACGAAGGCGCATCGCCAGTTCATGCAGGTCGTTAACTACTACCGCTCGATCGAGGGTCAGAACTTCAACGACTCCGAGGAGTACCGCGACCTGTTCGACCTCCCGGCCACATCCCTGCGCGAGCTGCCGAAGACGCCGAACAACGTGGCCTACTTCCACCGTGACGCCTCGCCGTCGTCGTGCTTCGCGACGTTCAGCACCGGAGGTATACACGGCGCGGAAGCGGACATGACAGTTTTCGACGCCGACAGCTTCGAGCACCGAGAACAGGCAGCCATGATCGGCCTCGCCAAGCTCTTCTACCCGGACGCGAAGGATTTCGTCGTCGAGGCCAAGCGCCAGCACAACCTGCTCGCGCTGCCCGACGGCACGATCGTCGACAAGAGGCTCGTGCTGCTGGGCTCGGACCCGGAGAAGGTGAAGTACCGCAAGCCGAAGAAGGAGCGCCCGGACCAGGCTGAGCAGCTCGTGCGTGCGCAGGCCCAAGTACAGGATCCGGCCCGGCTGCTGGCCACTCAGCGCCCGGGCACCGAGGCGATGCACGTACGCCTGGCCGACGGGACAGTGCTCGACGGCAAGGTCGTCCTGGCCGTCACCTCGGCGGTCAAGGCTGAATACCGCGATGAGCCGGCGAGGAGGGCGCCCGAGCTGTTCACTGAGAAGAGCGACAGGTCCACCAAACTGCACCCGAAGTTCGCACGGACCTCGGCGGGTCTCGTCATCCACGAGGACTTCACGAGCTACTACCCGAACCTGCTGCGCAACATGCGGGCGTTCTACAATCCCGAGCTGGGCGAGGACCGTTACACGACGATCTTCTTCGAGAAGGAGCGCCTGGGCTTCGAGATGAAGAAGCCGGGGATCCCCGCCGAGGAGAGGGCCCGGCTTGCGACCTTGCGCAACGGCACGAAGTTGATCCTCAATTCGGCCTCGGGGGCCGCTGACGCCGCGCACCGGACCCCGATCAGGATGAACAACCGCACCGTCTCGATGCGGATCATCGGCCAGCTGTTCAGCTGGCGGATCGGGCAGGCCCAGACATTGTCCGGCGCACGGATCATCTCGACCAACACCGACGGCCTCTACTCCGTCGTCGGCGGCGAGAACGGCTTCGACGAGGCCACCAACAATCGGGTGCTCGCCGAGCAGCAGGCCGCCATCGGCATCGACATCGAACCGGAGCTGATGTTCCTTATCAGCAAGGACTCGAACAACCGACTCGAGCTGGAGCCGCCCAGTGAGGACCGGAACGTCGCCGACAGCCCCATCATCACCGCCTCCGGCGGGACGTTGGCCTGCCACGCCGGTCCCACCCCGACGAAGTCGCTGGCTCACCCGGCCGTGATCGACTTCGCCCTGGCCCGCTACCTGCAGACCGTCGCCAGCAGGGGAGAGGAGGCTCTCGCCGAGCCGTTCGACCCCGCGCTGGGCCGGAAAATGATCGAGGAGGCGATCGATCCGGTCGATCCCGTGCGGACGCTGCTGCTGTTCCAGAACGTCCTCGCCGCTTCGCGTGGATCAATCACCTATCCGTTCGCCGCCGACCCGGTCGGCGGCGGGCCCGATCGCGACGACAACGAGGACGTCGATGCGCATCTGGTGAACCCGCGGGCCCTGCAGATGGTCAATCGGGTCTTCATCGTCCACGACGGCACCGATGGTGCCGTGAGCCTGCACAACGCCGGTGCGTGGAAGGTGAGCCCGGCCAGCCAGAACAATCGCCGCGAGTCCGGCAGCGCCGGGGTGCGGCGTGATCCGATCGCGCTGGGGATCCTGCGCCACCACGGGTGGGCGAAGAACCGCAGCGAGGCTAGCACGTCCGACGGCCTCATGCTGCTGCCCGATGACCAGGACGTCGTGATCCGCCGGATCAACGGCATCGACCCGTGCTGGTCGGTGGTCGTCGTCAACGACGACCTCCGTACGCTGCCGGTCTCCCGGGTCGAGCAGCTCATCGGGGCGATCGACCTCGACACCTATACCCAGATGCTCAACGAGACGTTCACCAAGAACTGGAAGAACGCCGTCTGATCGGCTCCCCGCACCGCCATCGGAGCGCAGGGTGCCGGGTCGTGCCGACACGACGCCGCTCGGTGTCCGAGCCGCATGCGAGATGCCGGCGAGTCTGGCTCGCCATGGCAACAGAATCGAGAGACACCATGTTCCAGACCACAGGCCCCGTCCTCACCGCTGAAGGTGGCGACGAATTGTGAGTGCCGCGACCGGATCAGTACAGCCCCATCAGCGCTGGCGGCGCAGAAGTGACGGAGTTCTGACCAGGATCCTTTACGTAGATTCGCCCTCCCAATTCCGGCGTTCCGTCCATCATCAAGCACAACGCCGAACGATCACCGAATACGGCTCATTCCTGAAGAAGTACGAGATCGTGTCCGACGCCGTGCCGACTAACACCTCCGTCCAGGACGACGCCGCCCAGGCCGGGCAGGAGAAGAACACGACCTGCGAAGGCATCCCGGTCCGCCAAAGCCAGATCTACCTCGACACCCGGCAGAGCAACTGCCACGTCGTCATCGAGTCCATTGCGGACGGGGAGGCCCAAGTCCGTGACTACTACGGCACGAAACACTCCACCCTCAGTGTCTCCCGAATGCACAGAAACTCCACGGGCTGGCGACTCGTCGAGCAAGGCGAGCTGAAGTACGGCGCGCCCACGGCCTCTTCGGACGAGAGGAGTGAGAGCCGATGACGTCCTCGCGCGAACGGGACATTGAGGGCTACCTCCTGGCCCAATGCCGCGCACACGGTTTTCTCTGTCTGAAGTTCGTCTCACCGGCCCGCGGGGGAGTGCCCGACCGGATCGTCGTCGCCCCCCGCGGCACCGTATTCGTCGAAGTCAAACGGCCTGGCGGTCAGTTGCGGAAGCTGCAACAGCGGACGCACGCCAAGCTGCGTCGCCACGGCGCCGAGGTTCACGTCGTCGACGACAAACCGAGCGTCGATACGTTCATCGCGCACCTCATCGAGCCCCCATCCTATGAGCAGGTATCAGCACCATGATCCAGAGGTGGCTGATCGAGGCCCATAGCAGCAATGCCCCGCCGCGTCGATGTTCCTTTCCCACGGCCGCGCCGGCCCCGGACGCCCCGCGCGCTACTGCTCCGATGCCTGCTGCCACCGTGCCCGAAACCCTAACGCCCAGGCCACGCGCTCCGGAGGAACCAGATGATTGACGCCAACCCCGCTTCGACCTCCGGGCAGATCCGGCAGGACCCGAGATGGATACCACGTACGCCACCGTGCGTCCGGTCTCTTGAGAATCCGTTCGCCCTGATCACGGTCGATCGGCCGGCTGCACGGCTGACCCGCATCCGCCTCGACCGATTCTGTCCGGCCAGCACCGGCCACCTTTACCTCACCACGGAGGAGATCTGACGTGATCCGTGAAGAGCACATCCCGCTCGCCGAGCTGACCGAAGACCAGCTCGAAGCCCTGTACGTCCACATCGACTCCCTCACGAACGCCCCCGTGTTGCGCACCTGTCTGGTGCCTGGGTGTCTGCGCCAATTCGACGCCATGGCGACGATGGCTGGCTCGCGCATTCGCGCTGAGTGGTCAGGGGAAGGCTGGTGCACGCTCGGCTCGGGCAGCATCTTTCCTGCCGGCGGCCACATCTGCCCCGACCACAAGGATCTTGTCACCGACCACTGGCCACGTCGCCTCGAACTGCCCTCCGGCCGCTGGTCCGTGGCCTGCCCGTGTGGCTGGTCGCCGGTTCCGCAACGCTGGCACCGTCTCGTCGCGGCCCTATGGGAGCAGCACCTTCTCACCGAAAACGGTGCGCTGCCGGCCGCCCCGCCTGTCACCGACCCCGAACACCGACTCCCCCTGGGCGAGCACACCGAGGAGTCCCTCGCAGAGCTGTACGACCGCCTCTGGGACGCCGAAGCCGACGTGCCCGAGCTCCGCAGCCTGGCCCGCGCCTGCTCCGTGGGTTACAGCCTCACGGTGCCGGCCCTCCTCGGAGCGAAGACCGCCCTCGAAAACCTTCGCAGCCGTATCACCGTTGACTCCCGTGACTGGGCCGCCGGCAAGTTGGACGCCTTCCTCTGGGCCGTCCTTGTCGGCTGGAACTGCGAGAACGCCGACCCCGATCACGTCCACAACGACATCGACTGTGCGGGCGACCAGACCCTGTGGACCATCGCCGACCAGCACAACATCCCCACCGACCAGACCATGCAGGTCAGCCAGCACCGCTGGTGGATCGCCAACGCCATCAGGGTCGCCCAGCAGATCGAGGGCGACTACGTCGTCACGGAGGGAAAGTAGCCGCCGCAGCGCGCCCGCTAGCCCCTGCACCGCGGCTCCTCGCCACCGCCGACGGATCCCTTGACCCGGCTGAGCGGATCGTCACTGGGCCCCTCCTTTTAGCGGCGGTTCCCATAGATGACTGGGGACTCTTCGATACGACAGGTACCGACTACCTCACCAAGGTCGGAACCACCGTCCAGAAGGCAGAGCAGAACCAACCCTTAGGATTTCTGGCGCAGCACACTGACCAGACAACCTTCACCGACAGCCCGGTTGCAGAGCTGGCCCTGCCGCCCACCACAGTGCACTCAAGCCGGACCTAACGTTCATGCCTTCGCGCGGCGCAAGCTGTCGACGGGCCGCCGTACGGCCCGCGCGCTGGAGCTGAATCAGACGCAGGAAGAAGCCGATGCCCCAGCTCAGAACAGCCACACGCGGTGCCATACCACTCGCGGGCCCGACCCTGCCGATCCTCGTCCCCTACCTCCCGCCCATGATCCGGGAAATGGAACGCTGCCTGTGCGGCCAGTCCGGGCTCACCTGCGAGGAGTCGATGTGCAGGTCCTGCCGCAAAGACGCGGTAGTTGTCCACGGCCAGCACCTTGCACGGCTCCTCAGCGCGATCCGCTACGAGCACCGCGGCGTCACCCTGACCTGGACCGAGGCCAGCAGCCACGCCTCTGCCTTCACCCCCCGGGTCAGCTTCCTGATGCCGGATGTGTACGACCCTCAGGGCCCGCCACAGCTGTTCCGCGGCTTTACCTACTGGGAAGACGACCAGCTCATCGCCGCCTGCGCCAGAGGAGCCAGCGACGATGAGATCTTGTCCCTCGCCCTGGCCATGGCTCACTACGCCCTCGCCACGCTGGCCATCCACGAACTTGATGAGTGGTACACCTATCGCTCGGTCCAGGTGTACCCCCCGCACCGGCGAGACCAGCACTGGCCGCGCGATGAAGACCGGGGGCCCGACGGGAACGGAGCGGTCGTCCTGTGGCTCGCCTATACCGGTCCGGCCCACGCCGAGGCCGGTCAGGTCCCGGATGTCCCCCTGATGCCGGCGCACAGCCCTGTGCACAGGGAAGACGTGGCGATCATGCCCCGCCAAGCTCTGTGCATGGGAGCCACAGCAATCCAGGTCACCCCGCCGGCGAGCGCGGTCACCACGAGCAACCAATGGACGGCTCCCCGCGACGGTGAGGATGTCCTCGCGGCAGCGCTACGCGACATCCACCACACCATGGTGCTGTCAGAACTTTCCGTGGTGGCACGCAACCTCACCCTGGCGGGGAGCCCGGCCTTCGCCGCGAGGCCTGGTTCAGGAGAGGGCGACCGCCTAACCTGGGACGCCTATCTCACGTACGACGGGTGAGCGGCACGCCGCATGCCCCCGCTCTCCCGGCGGGTCGGGAATGGTGGTGCGACGCCGGCGCCACAGGCTGAGCCCGTCGAGCCGCGGTGATCGTCATAGCTCCATGAGTGCCGTCCGCGTCCTGGTGCTCCGCCCGTGTCGGGGCTGTGTGGCGGCCCGGTCCGAGGCCGTCCAGTGCTGGTAGCGGAAGCTCGACCGGCTGACTCCCAGGATGCGGCACGGCCGTATCACGCCGCAGCGGCTCTGAGGTCGGCGACGCACTGGCAGCGGTTCCCCGACGAGATATTTCGCCGCCGTCCGCGGGTTCTAGCGTTTCTCCTCCTGCTCGCGGACTTCTTCCGCAGAGCCGCGTCCGCCGCCTCCAGCGGGCAGACGGTCGGGCCGGCTTGTGTCCGGCGTCCCCAGGAACGGCTGGCTCCGACAGTCCTCACCCGGCTCTGCAGCGTCTCGGGGATGATCCCGAGATCGACGGCGGCCGACCTGATCGTCGCGTTGGGTCGCGACCCGTACAGCGTCGCGCTCGTCCGCCTTGAGCACCGACGGATGGGTCTTCATATCGACGAGATGTCCGTTCTCAGATGCTGAGTGCCGGGCGTCTCGTGTGATCTACAGCTGTGGCTGAATCCCGGCTGTCACTTACCCCCGAAGTCAGCGCTCCCGCGCTGGACTCCAGGCGGGCTGTTGATGGTCGGCCATCGGCCACCGCCGAGGTGCCGCCCGAGGTCGTGAGCATCCAGGGCGGGAGCCGCCTCCCGAGCCGCCGTCGAAGCTGCTCCGCGACGCGAACGAGCCAACCACCATTGGAAGAACAGTGAGGACAAGCAGCATGAATACGTCTACCGCGGCACCCCCGATCTCACTGTTGCCGCATCAGCAGCAGATCCACGACTTCCTCGTTGACCATCCCTTCGCCGGCGCGTGGCTTGACATCGGAGCCGGCAAGACGCTCACGACCCTCAGCGTCTTGCAGACGATCCGCCCGGTAGGTCACATCCTCGTCATTGCGCCCGTGGCGATCGCCCGCTCCACCTGGATCGACGAGATCGAGAAGTGGGGGTTCCCCATACGGACGAAGTCGCTCATCGTCGACAAGAACGACAAGAAGCTCTCCAAGACCAAGCGGCTGAAGCGCTTCCAGGAAGTCGCCACCGATCCGCCGACGATGTACTTCATCAACCAGGAGTTGCTGACTCAGCCGTCCCAGGAGACGAAGCTGATCACGCCGGTGCCGGGAGCAGTGCCTGCCCCGACCGTCTCACCGGAGGCGACGGCGATCCTGGGTCTGCTCCAGGCCCGGGGGCCACTGGGCGGGGACGAGCTGATCGACGAGTACCGTGTTCTGGTCGCTGGCAACACCAACAACTCGGGCCCCGCGAAGGCCAAGATCCGTGCCTGGATTCAGGAGTTGCTCAGGTCGGCCCTGGCGACGTGGGAAGGCTATGACTGCCGAAGCTGTTCCGGTGCAGGCTGCGCTCAGTGCCGCTTCGGTCTGGTCGACCAGCTGCCGGTCCAGAACATCAACGGTCAGTGCACCGTCATCTGGCCCTTCCAGACGGTCATCATCGACGAGTCCCAGGGATTCAAGTCGCACGACTCACAGCGCTTCCTGGCCCTGGCGACGGTGCGGCCGGCCATAGACCGGCTTATCGAGCTGACAGGAACGCCCAGCCCTAACGGTCTCCACGACTTGTGGAGCCAGGTCTACCTACTCGACGAAGGCCGGACGCTGGGTGAGAACATCACCGCGTTCCGCAACCGCTGGTTCACGCCGAAGATGGTGCCCGGCACCACGACGCCTGCGAAGTGGATCCCCACGCCGAACGCCGATGCCGAGATCCATCAGGCCATCTCCCACCTGGTAATGAGCGCCCAGAACACGAGCCTGCAACTTCCGGCGCTCAGCATCCAGGACGTCAATGTCACCCTCCCACCGGACCTGCTCCAGGCCTACAAGGACTTCAAGCGCGACCTGGTCCTGGACATCGTGCAGACCTGCACTGACGACGACGGGAAACTGACGCAGAGCACCGAATCGATCGTTGCTGTGAACCAGGCGGTGCTGACGAGCAAGCTGATGCAGTTCGCCTCGGGCACGCTCTACACCGCGGATCCTGACGACCCGACCACGAAGGGTCGCTACGAGGTCATCCACGACAAGAAGATCGAGATGACCGAGTACCTGGTGCGGAACAACGGCGGCGAGCCCGTGCTCATCGCCTATCACTTCAAGTCCGACAAGGAGCAGCTGCTCTTGCGGCTCCGGAGGGCCGGCATCGACGCGCAGGCCTTCGACGGCTCGCGCGACATGGTCCGCAGATGGAACGCCAAGCAGATCCCGGTGATGCTGCTCCATCCTGCAGCCGCCGGGCACGGCCTGAACCTGCAGCACGGCGGCTCGACGATGATCTGGTACACGCTGCCGTTCTCGCTCGAGCACTACCTGCAGACCAACGGCCGACTTTTCCGCACGGGCCAGACGAGGCCGGTGACCATCCACCGGCTGATTGCCAAGAGCACACAGGATGAGCGGATGCCCTCGGTGCTCGCTATCAAGCAGCAGGTCCAGGACGATCTTATCCAGGCCGTCTCGGGGGAATTCAACGCCGAGCACGCACTGCTCGGTGCCCTGGAGGAAGAGATTCGTGAGGACCTCATCGGCCTCTGGGCCTCCGAGCGGGTCTGAAAGATGCACCCCGCGCGCACGTGGACCACTCAGTCGGCGAAGACACCTCATCCAGGGTTGGGTCAGCGTAGCCGACCCGGGGGCCGAACCGATGGTGTACCAGACCGGGCAGTCCCATCCTGATCCAGCCTTCCCCTACCGGCACGTTGATGTCCCGCTGGGGTCTCTGGCGAGGTAGCGAGCAGTTTCTGACGAAGCCTCTCGCTGCCTTTGGCCGGCCACGACAGCGGCGTGGATGCCCAATGCGTTGCGCGGGCCGCCAATGAGACCCCGGGTTGCGCCGCAAGGGGCACGCGAAGGTCGCCGACGAAGCGGGAAGAAGGCTCG
This sequence comes from Streptomyces cyaneofuscatus, assembly GCF_042718795.1. Classification (GTDB taxonomy): domain Bacteria; phylum Actinomycetota; class Actinomycetes; order Streptomycetales; family Streptomycetaceae; genus Streptomyces; species Streptomyces cyaneofuscatus_A. The sequence goes on along the minus strand of NZ_JBHXOX010000010.1, from coordinate 176,020 downwards.
TTGGCGACCTTCGCGTGTCCGGTGGTGCTTCCAGGGGTGCAACCGGCCGTCCTGCCTGCGGGCGGCGCATCAGCTGCCCTGGGGTGTGGCACGGCGTGGCCGATGCGACACCGGTCGTTCCCGGACGAGGGCTCATCATCTGGGCCCGATGGCGAAGTGACTTCGAAGGGGAGGCGCCCCCTCGCTGACAGACCTTGCATGGTGATCACGAGCAAGGGATCGCGGGCCGGTGGGTCCGCGTGCGCGGCGACATGCCGGCCCCAACCATCACCCACTTACAACAGCTACGGAGGCAACCGTGGGAATGCATAAGCCGGATAGCACCGGTGAAGCCGATCGTTCCTGCGACATTCCGGAGCGGTGGGAGCGTGAGGAGGAGAACCGTACCGATGTCCTCGATGTCGAGAGTCTCGTCGCGGAATCTGGTGGGACCGAGCCCTCGACGTACTTTCCCGAACAGGAAGGCAAAGCCGTCCCGGAGGAGGGCGCTTGGATCATCGTGGTGGAAGAACCCTTCACCGAGCTGCGCTCACGCTTTCGGATCCCGCTGCTGAGCATGTGACGGGCCCGTCCCCACACCGTGAACACCGGTGCCAACGTCTCGAAGGGTGTCAAGATCTACCCGGAGCAGGCGGTCATCACGACGCCCGGGGGCGACCTGCATCTGTGGCCGCACGAGTACGTCGTTGTGCGCCGCCCCCTGATGCTCGCAGGCGACATCGAGGCAACCCTCCACAGCCTGGACGGGCGGCCAGTCCTCGATGAGGACGCTCTGTTCTACCTGATGAGCAGGGGTATCTCGCGCCACCAAGCGGTGAAGGCCTTGTTCGAAGCAACCACGTCCCTCGACCACGTCTATGTGACGTTTCCCGAGAGGATCACCGATTCGTTGGCCGGTGCGGGGCAAAGCCTTCGCCGTCACATGGCACTCAACCCTCGGGAACCCATGCTCTGAGAGCCCAAGCACTTCGCGGCCCAGGGCCTTCTGAGCGAGAGTCCGCTAATCGCTAATCGCTAATCGCTAAATGCCTAGAAGTGTATATCTGCGCGATTTTCCGGCGTCAGAACGCAATGTGGATCACTATTGAGGAGTTCACTTCATGCAAAATTCGAGGCATGGTCCGGTTGAGGCGCTATGCTCCATGAGGCTTCACGTGCCGCAGTCGCAAGCCTACGTCTCCATTGCGGCGTTCCTTCACTACTCGCAGCAGGACCCCTATGCCGTGCGTTTCCGGTTCTGGCTGGACCCAGTTGGTGATCCAGTTGCCTGGTACATAGGGCGAGATCTGCTGCGCGACGGGCTTCTCCACCTAGTAGGTGAGGGCGATGTGCAGATCGGACCTGATCACAGTTTATCTGCGATTCTCATCCGTCTTAGGGTAGACGAACATAGCTCGACCATGACAGTGCCGCGTCAGCCGGTCGCTGAGTTCCTTCAGCGGACAGCCAAAGCTGTTCCGTACGGATACGAGTCGCAAGCACCTGGCTTCGTTGATCTACGAGATGCCGCTCTGGAACGTCTCTCGTCCGAGCTCTGACAAATCCCATCAGATCCGAGCGGAATGAAGTATGGAGTCAGGCGAACTGCAGAAGGCCCCAAAGTCGGCGCGGACCTGTATGGGTGCTAACTCCAGCCGAGGTGATATTCCGAACTCGGCATCTGCTACGAAAATTGAAGGCGCCAAAGCACCACTAATAGGAGCAACGATCCCATGGAAGATTTCACGGTCGGAGGGTCTCGCAAGCCTCCTGAGCCGCGAACACGGAAGACAACAGTGCCCGGTCCGGGTGACGCTACCGCCGGCGCTCAGAACGCGGCGGAACTCAAGGATTTCATCACGGCAAACCTCGCCCCGACAGGAGTCACCAGCGTTAATTTCATCGAGCCCCCGGAAGTCGTCCAAGCACGGAACCAAATCCGAGGGCATGGAGACAATTACCTGCATGTCTCTGATGGTACGTACGACGGCTGCCTCTGCGGGTACACAGCGCAGCGACTCGCGCCGACCGGAGCCCCGGAGTGCCCCGTCTGCGTGCTGTTGGACGCCTGAGAAAGGTGGGCCAGCGAGCCGTTCGGGCGTCACGGGAGTTCTGATCACCCGACTTGATGAGCTTGCGGGCGGCCGACGCCGTGATCCGGGCACGGGACGGGCTGAGGATGTCCGGCTGGCCATGGTGACGTACGGACGGCGCACAACGCCCGGTGCCGAGGTCGGTCGAGGTCATGATGCGGGGTTCCCCTCGCCTGCCGCGAGCGGCTCGTCGGCCGTCTCCTTGCAGACGACGACCGACACCTGACCCGGCGCGGCCGGGCGGGCACCGGCGCGGACGCGGCTGGCCGTCGCCGCGGCGGGGCCCTGGCTGGTCAGGCAGGCGGTGCACCAGCGCTGTCCGGGTTCGGTGAGGTTCTCGGGTACCTCGGTGATGCCGCCCGGCACGCTGATACTCGGGTCCCCGCAGACGAGAAGGTGGTAGTCGCAGTCACCGTCGCATGCCTCGGGGTCGGCCGGCCGGTGCCAGATAATCTCCACCACCCCGAGGGCACCCTCGGGGTGGTGGCGTTCGGCGGTCGCGAGCATCTTCACGTCTCCTGGAGGGTCTGCGCGGCGGGGTGGGGCGGCGATAGAGCGGTGGCGGGCAGTTCCGCGCGCAGCACCTCGTTCAGCTGGGCCCGGGAGGGGTCGGTGCCGTAGGTCAGGACGGCGTCGTCGCCCCGGGTGCGGCGGTGCTCGGCGCGGAACGTTTCGGCCAGCGGCAGGCCCCAGTACAGGGCGGCGTGCCCGTCGGGCAGTGCGGGGTCGGCCACTTGACCTTCGCCGGTCAGGCACCAGGCGTGCTCGGCCGCGCCGTACTTGTGGGTGGGCGTGCACACCACGGCCAGCTCGCGGGCGTCGGCCTCGGCGCAGATCCGGGCCAGGACTCGGGTGGCGTGGCTTTGGCCGCGGTGGTCAGCCTCGACGCCCAGCAGCTTCAGCTCCAGGGCGGTGCCGTCGCAGTCAAGGAGCAGCAGCAGGGCGCCTGGCGGCATCGACCGCTTCAGCTCGTGCTCCAGGTCCTCGGCCCACTCAGCGGCCTCCAGGGCATGGTGGTCCTCGATGAAGCGCCGCAGCGGGACGAGGTCGGCGCCGTCCTCGTCTGGGGCCGGCCCCGCGTAGAGCGCCGACAGGTCCGGGTCGACGCCGTTGGCGATGGCCATCTCGGCGTAGGAGGCGTACAGCTTGACGCCGGCTGGCAGCTTGGGACGGGACAGGACCCCGGAGTCCATCCTTTCCAGGATCTCGCTGTTGCCGTCGGCGCCGGCCAGTAGCCACCCGGCGCACAGCAGCGACCGATCGGCCGGGCTGGAGTGACAGCCGAACCCGCCGCGCGGCCCGGCGGTGCGGTTACCAGGCGCGGAGTGCTCAAAGACGGCGGGCGGGAACTGCCCAGCGGGCGCGTCCCGGCGCCAGGGGCAGACCTTATCCCCCGCGCACGGCCTGGGTTGCGCGGCCGCAGCGCCCTGGTAGGCCCGCGCCTCGACCTGCCAATTGTCATCGCCGGGCCGCTCCCGTACGACCCGCGCGGCCCGGGGGCCGGGGACGGAGTCGTCCTCCGGCGGCGCCTGACGGTCCAGGCCCAGGGCGGTGTTCGCTTCGGCGAGCTGGCGCAGGACCTCCTCCATCTGGGCGCCCGAGGCCACACCGAGTTCGGCGAGCCGGGCGCGGACCTGCTGGTCGAGCTCGGAGCCGCTCTTGTAGAGGGGTGGGGCCGGGGCGGCGCTGCCGGGTTCGGCATCCGGGTGGTCGTCCTGATGCTTGCTCACTGGCCACGTCCGGGCATAGCGGCCAGGGTACGGATGCAGGCCCGGCAGGATCGGTAACACAGGCCCCGGGTGAGGTGGCCGGCTCCGGCGGGGAAGACGCCGCCCTCGAGGCAGACCGTCTCGAAGGCACCGTCAGGGCGCCGCCTGGCGCGGTGGTCACGGCGGCCGTACGGCAGGCGCACCGTGTACGGCCACGGCCGGGCAGACTCCGTTTGGGGGCATCCGGCGGCGGCGAGCACGGTCGGGGTCATGTCGCAGCCTCCTGGGGCGTATTGGCCAACGGCAGTGGCAGGTAGTTTGGCAGGCGCAGCCTCGGCGACCCTGCCGACGTGGGCGTGAACGAGTTGTGGTCCGTCCGACTCCCGGCGGCGGGCGATGATCTGTCGTTCGGTGCGGGGCTTCTCAGAACCTCTCCCAGGACGCCGTCGTGCAGTCCTCGCACAGCGGATCGGCGGTGGTGGCGGGCCGGTGTGGTCGGTAGCGCATCCCAGGCCCAGCCGGCGCGGTCTCGTCGCCGAGCGGCAGAGGGCGGGCGTTCACGCGGTACCTCCATGGTCGCTGAAGAGGACTGTAAGTCGGGCGGGCGGCAGGACCGGGCGTCGGGTGTGGGCTGCGGCATCATCGGCCGGTCTCCGATCGCTTGCCGTGGAACGCGGTGAACATGTGGCTCTCGCGCGTGACGATCTCCTCCCGGAAGACGGCGCGCTCGGCCGTGAGATGAGCCCGGAGCGGACCGGCGTGGCTGCTCTTCCTGCTACCCAGGGTGCCTATGTTGAGGCCGCGGCCGGTTGGACCGCCGTCCGACCGGGCGAAGGCGATCTCCCGGCGTACGGCGGTCACCGTCACCGGGAACAGCATCTTCTGGACTGTGACCGTGCCTTCCGTCGGTCCCCGTTCCGGCTGGGTCCTCCCCTTCATCCGCTCCCCTGTGCCTCCGGGCCTCTTTGACCAAGCTGTTGCATCCGCCGGATGCCTGCTGAGGACCGTTCCCAGTCTGATTCCGGCTAAGGGGAGCGTATCCGGAATCAGGATCACGACGGAGGCAAGTGTCGGCCTGCCCATCCTCCGTTTGTTCTAAGAGCGTTGGCCCCCTGGGTGTGGGTCGGCAAAGCCGACCCGGGTGCGCTCCGGAACATGCAGAGGGTTCGTGCATCGGCCTGTTCCGCCACTGCTGTTCCGGAGTCTCGGCGGGGACATTCTCGGGTTCCGGTGGTGTCCCTGAGGAGACTCCCTGCTGCCGCCGGCCGGACGTGACATCGACGCTGATCGCCGAAGTCCCGAGCAAGACACCGGCGGGACTCGTCAAGGCGTCAGTCAGGGCGCGCAGCGGCCTCCAACCAGACCCCTGACGGCATCCCGCGAGCGCGCCCCGACGACGGACGACGGCTCTGGCCATCGATACGTAGGAACAGAGCGCCTCCAGCCTCTTCCCCAAGGCAGCGCCGTCGAGGGGGACTCCGATGGATGACACGACAGGCCTCCGAAACCTGCCCCAGCGGGAACCGAAGGATCACCTGCTTCGAAATTCGCGGCGGTGCAGCCCTTGCGCCCGGCCTCACACATCATCGGCCTTCTTAACTTCCCCATCCCCATCACCGACGGAGCCCGCCGTGAATGACCGCACCGCGCCAGTGAATCGCCGCCAGAGTGATTCTCGAATGATCCCGTACCCACATCAGGAAGAAGCTCTGCGGGCGATTTCTGAGATCCCGGAAGGTCGGGTACTGGTAGTTATGGCCTGCGGGACAGGTAAGTCCCTTGTAGGATGCGAGACGGCCAAGGCGCGCACAGCGAGCATGGTCCTGGTGACCGTGCCCACCCTCGCTCTTGCCGAACAGATCTACCGGGGGTGGGTCTCGTATTTTCCCGACAGGCTGGATGCCCTCATCGTCTGCTCAGACCCCGCCGTAGGCGGCACCGCTGCCCCGGTCACGGTTGAGCCTGGACGGATCGCCGACTTCATTGCCCCGCGCCAGTCCGCGCGAATGCGCCTTCTGATCTCGACCTACCATTCGGTGGGGCGAATAGCTGCGGCGTATGCACTGCGCGCGTTGCCGCCGCTCGACCTCGTCGTGCTGGATGAGGCCCACCACACTGCCGGACGCGCAGGAAAGGCCTACTCCGCTGTTCTCGACAATGCTCGGATCCCTGCGGCGTTTCGCCTTTCGCTGACTGCGACCAGTCGTATCCACGAGGGCTCCGACGGCACCAGGGACATCGTGTCCATGGACAACGAAGAGCTGTACGGGAAGCGCGTCTACGAACTCTCGACCGGCAGCGCCATCCAGCGAAAACTGCTTGCGGATTACAAGGTTGCCATCGTCCTGGTTTCGGATCAGGACGTCCACGCGACCCTGCTCGCCCAGGACAGTGGCTCAGGCGTACGCTCCAGGCCCAGCGACACGGCGACGGTGGCCGCCCAGATCGCACTGTCGCGAGCCATGCACGAGCACGACCTACGGCAGGTTATCGCCTTCCACAGCCGCGTAGCCCGTTCGAAGGTTTTCTCCGCGACCCTCGGGAAGATCGGCGCGACGTCGGCCAACGTGCGGATCACATCCCTGCACATGGACGGCAAGACACCTGCAGCCACCCGGCGCTCCCAGCTGGAAATGCTCGCCAGCCCCACGAGCGGCCGCCGCGTCGTCCTGAACAACGTCCGCACCCTGACCGAGGGCGTGGACGTCAGCAGCGTCGACGGGATCTGCCTGGTAGACCCGAAGTCGTCGCAGATCGACATCGTGCAAGCCGTCGGACGTGCTCTTCGTCTCCACCCCGATCACGATCGCCCAGCGCTGATTCTCCTCCCTGTCTATGTCGCTCCCGGCGAGAACCCGCAGGCCGTTCTGGAAGCCAGCTCCTTTCGCCACGTGTGGCGGGTCCTGGCTACCCTCCGCGACCAGGACGAGCGCATGGACGCCGCGTTGACCACCGCACGGCGGCGTCTCAGCAGCGACGTGGCCGCCGGGTTGGGCGACACCCGAGCCGTGTTGCCGGAGAAGGTGAGGATCTACGGCAGCACGAACATCGATGCCAGTTTCGTAGCGGCGTTGGGCGTACACGTCCTAGAGAACACAACCGAGGACTGGTACCAGTTCTACGGGTTGCTGGAGCAGTACGCGACCACGCGTGGTCACACGGCTGTGCCCACCTCCGGGTCCGGAACCCTGGGGAGCTGGGCGGCTCGTCAGCGCGAGCTGTACGCCACCGGCAAGCTTCTGCCGAAGCGCGCAGCGCTGCTGGAGGCGCAGCCCGGATGGACGTGGAGGCTTGCCGAGTTCAAGCGGAAGCTCGGCCGGTCCGAGCTGGAGCGGTTCGTCGCTGAGCGCGGCCACGCGCGGGTGCCACGTGGGTATACCGTGCCGAGTACTGGCTACAGGCTGGACAACTTCGTCACCCTGGCGCGCAACCGGCACCGGGCCGGCCAGATGGATGCCGAGGAGATTGCCTACTACGAGGCGCTTCCGAGCTGGATGTGGCACGCGCACGACGCGAAATTCGGGGTGTTTCTCCAGCATCTCGACGCGTTCATCGCCGAGCACAAGCACGCCCGGGTTCCGCAGGCGTACAAGGTGGAGAGGGAGGGCATCGTCTTCTCTCTCGGTCACACGGTCTCCGTCAAGCGTTCCGAGTACCGCAAGGGCATCTTGTCCAGGGCCTACACCGAGGCCCTGGAAGAACGCCCTGAGTGGGTCTGGGACGGACACGCCGCTCAGTGGGAAGCGAGTTTTGACATTCTCGCGGCCTGGGCGGCCGAGCACGGCGATATCAAGGTGCCCGTTGATCAGCCGATCAAGGGCATTGTTATCTACCGGTGGATGCTCCAGCAGAGGAAGTTGATTCGGGAGGGGAAGCAGCCTGAGGACCGCCGGCGCCGTCTGGAGGCTCTACGGGGCTGGTCCATGAACTGACTAAGGGCTGCCGGCCGGTGCCTCTGCCCGTTGCCCTCCTGGTTTACCGGCGGAGGGCAGGAGTGGTGCGTGCGGAAGCGCCGGCGCTGCGGCTTCGCGGGAAACGAGGAAGACTTCATCGGCGCACCCCGTAGCCGACCCGGGTCATGATCCGTAACATCGACGTCGCTCCGATGCGGCCTGGCGGTGAGACGCGCTTGTACCTCGACACCTGCATGCGGGAGGGGCGCTGCCCCCCTTCAGCCCCGCACTTCTGGTTCTGCGAAAATAGGGAGATGGAGCTAGTCGAGCACGTGGATGAACAGGATCAAGTTGTCGGCCAGGTGAGCCGCCGTGATGCGGTCCAAGGCCGGCTGCTCTACCGCATGGCGATGGTCCTGGTCCGCGACAAGCAGGGCCGCATACTTGTTCACCGACGCCCCGAGAGCAGCCCGCGTTTCCCCGGCCAGTACAGCTGGCTCGTCGCGGGCGCCGTCGCGGTCGGCGAATCCTACGAAGCAGCAGCGTCCCGGGAACTGGCCGAGGAACTCGGACTACGGGGTACGGTCCGTCCGCTCTTCAAGTTCCTCTGCGAAGGCGAAATGAGCCCCTACTGGTTTTCCGTGTTCGAGAGCGTCGTGGACGGTGAGCACATAGTCGCCGAGCCGGCCGAGGTGGCCTGGCACGGCTGGCTGACGGACGACGAGCTCGAGAAGGCCACGCAGGAGTGGCCCTTCGTCTCTGACAGCCGCGACGCCTACGCCCGGTACCGGGACCTGGGGACATCGGCGTCGCAGCCACGCGCGACCTGAACCCTCAACTGTCCGCCGAGCGGCGTGGGCCCTTCCTGCGGGATGAGACCAGGACCGCCGCTGAGCGCAGGAGCACACCGGGCCCTGCGAGGGCCCGCGGGTGCGCCCGCATGTGCAGGACACGGGTGAAGGTGTCGTTCACGACGGGGTCGATCACGGAGGCGGCGGTGACCATGTCACCGGCCCGCCGGGTCACCCAGTAGCCCCGGGGGTAGGGCCCGGTCACGTGCGGCTGAGCCAGATCGGCCGCGGTCGAGATCTGCCAGGCCGCGTCGACGGCTGAGCTGAGACGCCGAAAATATCCGAGCGCCGGGTCATGGGGAGACGTGGAAGAGCGCAGATGGGCGGAGAGCGAGGACGCAGCGAGCGTCGCGAGCGTCAGGCCTTGGCCGTAGATGGGATTGACCGAGGCGACCGCGTCTCCGGCCACCACCAGTCCACCGGGAAACCTCTTCATCTGCGCGAAGTTCCGCCGTTGGCTCTCCGTGAAGGTGAACGGGGCGACCTCACCCAACATCTCGCAGCGGTCGGCCACTTCGCGCAGGGGAGCCACGCATCGGCGCATCCGGCGCAGGAACTCCTGCGGGTCCCTGCCGGGACGGTAGTCGCCATAGCCGGCCAGGACGACCGACCATCGGTCTCCCTCTACGGCGGTCAGCGCGCCAGGCTCACTCAACCGCTGCTGGTACCCGCTGGCAGGACCGGGAGAACTGTGAGCGATCACGGTGTCGGAGAGCTCCTCCCCTCGACGGAAGAACGCCGTGGCGTAGCCGAGATCAATTCTCAGACGGTCCACAGGGGGCCTTCCCCAGCCGTGCATTTCGAGCCAGGTGCTCAGCCTGCTGGACCGGCCCATCGCATCGACGACGAGGTCAGCACGTATCTCTTCCTCGCACCCTTTGCCGCCCGCACCGCCGGAACGGGCGATGCGCACGCCACTGACCCGGGAGCCCCCCATGAGTAGATCGCGTGCCCGCGCGCTCACTATGCCCACGTTGCCGATGGACAGGACCCGGTCCCGCACATGGCGTTCGATGAAGGGCCGGGTCGCCCCGAGCATGTCGACGTCGGTCGACGGCCTCAGCACACCGTCACTGTAGAACTGCACAGCCGTACCCGTGCCCAAGCGTGCACCGTGTGCGACCAGTTCGTCGGTGATGCCGGGAAGCCAGCGCTCCAACTCCGTGTTCCCCGTCGCCAGAAGAGCATGGAGCTGCTGGTGGTGCGCCTGCCCGGGAAACTCTTGCCCCGCGGGGCCGTGTCCTGGCTCGATGATGATGACCTCGTCGGCGTGATCGCTCAGAACACGCGCGGCAAGAAGACCGGCGAAGCTTCCGCCCAGCACTACAGCTTTCTCCACAGTTCGCTCCCTGCTGTTGTGGCGGGCCTCGTTGATGCGGGCGAGGTCGCCGACGACATGGCGTGAGGGTACGTCGGCCCACTCGTCCGCTCAGTATGAGCCCGAGCAGATAGGAGCGTTGGCACTACGGCCACCGCAGACACGGGGCGCTCGACGACCAGACCCAGGCGGTCGACAGGCTCCGGAATGGCGGGCGGTGCGAGCAGGTGGTGGGCTAGGTGCGAGGCCTTCCTGGACGTGAGCTCGCGGAGCTCTCCTCCAGCGCTGCGGAAACCAGTGGGTGCGACAGGACCGTTGCGACGAGGAGCAGCCGCTCGCGCTCCTCGCCGGCGGGAGTGTCGTCGCCAGGAAGCGCCGCAGGCTCGCCGGGAGGGTGCGTGCCTTCGTCGTAGCCGCCGGGCAGCGTGGACCCGCGGAGCTCTTGAAGGCGTCTCACCGCGTCCCGCAGGGCGGCCGCTGTCGCTGCGGCCTGAAGCTCAGGTGCGGACAGACGCTCCTTCTCTTCCCATGTGTCCTCGGCGGCAAGACTGTAGAGCCGTTCCACGGGAGCCTGAGACACCCACGGTCGCAGAGCTCTGGTGCCGTCAAGAATCTCGATGACACGGCGGTGGAGGTTGAACCCTACGTTCGCTGCAAGACGCCTTCTGCGGGAGGAGTCGCTGCTGTAGGCGAGATCCTCGTCGACGCGGGCCACGACGAGCTCCCACAGTGGCTGGAGCCTCCGGAAGTCCTGACGCTGCCTGAGCCAAACCACCACGGCGGACCCCGAGAGCCCGTAGCACATGACGACGGTGCCGATCACTCCGCAGGTCGATCCGAAGACGCCTACGGTGTCCAGACCGTGGTAGCCCAGCGCCGCGGCCGCGATTGCGGGGGCTCCGCAGACGACGTAGCCGAAGACTCCGAGCATGGCGACCGCGAAAGCCTGCAGGGAATGCTGCAGCTGAGGATCGGAGAGCCTGACGCTCCGGCACTGCCGGAACGTGTTCAGCGTGCCGCTGGAAAGGGTCGCGAGAAAGACGGCCAGGAAGAGCAGGACCATGGTGTCGTCGGCGAAGGAGGTGTTGAAGCGCAGAGGGTCCGCCGGGCCGTCTAGGTCAGCCAGCAGAAAGAATGTGATCATGAGAGTGGCGGCGCCGAGATAGCCGAGAACCCAGTGCGTCACGGTACGTCGCAGGAAGCGTGGCCTCCGGCGACGGCGGGGATCCCAGAGCAGAGTGATGATGTGCACCAAGGAGAAGCAGGTCAGGATACCGAGATAGACTGGCAACGTCGCGAAGCTCGGCTCCCCGGCCCACTCGCCGACTGTGCGGTAACCCACGGGAGCTGCCATGGCGTAAACCAGCGTCGCACACAGCAGCATGGACGCCGTCAGGGCCAGTGGTGCTGTCGGATCACGCCGCAGCGCCATACCCTTCCACAGTGCCAGCACCAATGTGGCCGCCGCAACGAAGAGGTAGACGACGTCGGAGAGGCGCTCAGACACCTGACCGCCGGTGCGCAAGGGCCGACGTGACAAGCCCCGTTTGCTGCTGATCCGTCGTCAGCTGAAGATAGCGATCGAGCATCACGGTTGCAAATGCCTCGGCTCGCCGCTCGTGATCGTCGTGGTAGTGGGAACGCGTCAGAATCTGGACAACCGGTCCGGGGTTCAGTCCAGGGAGGAGCTGCGCTACTACGTCCTCCGTCATGGACTGGTGCGCGCTGTGCTCGGTCGGGTGCGCCTGCCAGAGGTGAAACAGTTCGTGCAGGCTCGAATGACGTTGAGTCAACTCGCTGGCCCCGGCATCGACAACGATGTAGTCGCGGTCGTGCCCCCGAGCGCAGAACGCCGACACCTGTGGGGGGAGAGGGGCCTCGGTCAGCGTGATGGACTTGCCCCGCTTCATCGCTACGTGATCGACCAGAGCCTGCAGCGACATACCGCCGGACAGTCCGATTTCGCGTCTAATAAGCCGTACTGCAGACCGAGTCGCCAGGAATATGGAGATCTGCTCCCGGACTGAGTCCCAGAAGGAGGCGGGCACGCGCCTCTCCGGGGAGTGGTCCGCCTTGGCATGCATCGGGTTGCGGCCTCCTCGTCATCATGAAAACGGACCGCCCGGTCCGCTACAGATCTTCGCTCATCGAGCCTGATCGATCTACGGCATTCTCGTTGCAGCAATTCGCACCCGGCATACTGGGGGACTCAGAGCCGCGCAGAGGGAGCGAAGGTGCCGAGAAGGGGCAGCAAGTCCGCACATCTCATCGCCGCGCTCCTGGAGCCCAAGAGGGCGGCCATCCGGGCGGAAGACCATGGACTTCCTTCGCCGCGCAGTGGAAAGCCCGGTCCGAAGACCGATGGCCTCACGCAGGTCAACATCGACACCCTGACCAATCGGGCAGAACGCACCTACAACCGCTTGGTACACGGTCTGCTTGCCAACCCGAAGGAGGAGTACCTTGCTGCGGTCGCCGAGATCCTGCAGCTGAGCGTCGACGAGTACACCCTGCTGTGCATCTACGCGCTGGGCCACAAGCCCGTCCAGCAGTTGGAACCCGTGATTGACCTGGCGGCTCGTGACTTGTGGCAAGCCGCATGCGACGGTCAGAGGCACATGATGTACGTCACCGACCTCGCCTGGACCCTGCTGGCCCACAATCAACCTTTCGCGGACCTGTTCACCGGTGGCCGGGCGCCGAAGAACACGGCGCGCTGGATGCTGTTGACCCCCGAAGCCCGCATCACCTTGATGGACTGGGAGACCACTTGGGCGCCGGCTGTCTCGGCGCAAGTCCAAGCCGCGCTGGCCGAGCATCCCACTAACGAAGTGCTGCGGCGGCTCGAAGCCGACGTGCGAGCGGATCCTCGGGCCAGCCAGATCTACACAGGTTGCACCGAAGCCTCTATCGCGCCCGACGGTGCCGTGCGCCGGCTGCTTCACCCGAAGCACGGACCAGGCTTAGCCCAGATGGTCGCGGCAAGTCCGTACGCCTCTCCAGGGGCACGAATGATCATTGTGGCCTTCGAGTCCCAGAGTCAGCGCACGACGACATAAGCACGGTTGTAAAGCTCCCACCGGATGTCAACGAGAGGCCTGTGCGCCTCCAGCAGGACCTTCGCGGCCGTCGTCGATCGTAGGGACCAGGCCCAGCACGTCGCGGAGGACCCGCATGACACGGCGCCGGCTTCTCGTGGGCAGTGTAGAGAGCTGCTCGGTCAGCTCACGAACGTCCGCATCCCCTTCCTCGTCGCGTCCGGGCTGCTGGGTGAGAGCGGCGGCAAGGGCGGAACGCAACTCCTTCGCGATCGTGCTGCTCTCATCGGCTGCGGTGCTGCTCCGCATGGCTATCTGGGTGATGCCCTTGCCTCTGAGGAATGCGACATAGGTCAGCTCGTCCCGTACTGGCGTGAGCGCCCTGAGGAGTAGCTGATGCTCGCTGGCAGTGAAGAACCCCGGTGTTACGTTGAAAAATCGCTCAAGTTTGGCGGCCACGAGGAGCTTCGGTGTGCGCTCGCCCTTGAGCATGTAGCCCACCTGGCCGTGCGAGATTCCGGTGCCGGCGGCGATCTCATCCTGGGTGTACTTCTTACCCCCCGGTGCCAAACGCGTATCGCGGAGGAAGCGGAGCCGCTCAACGAAGACCTGCTGCTCGGCTCCGGGGCTCGGCGGCGGCACTGGCCGAGCGCCGTCGAGAAGTTGGACAACTCGGCCCGCCGGGATGCCTGTCTTGCGGGTGAGTCCTTCAAGGTCGATGGCCTCGCGGCCCAGTCCGATGACGGCAAGGAGCTCGTCGATTGCGGCTATGACCTCGGCAAGATCATCTGCGTCTGAAGCCTCAGTGGCGGCATACATGGCCGAGACAGACTCCTGCTCCGTTGACGTTCAACCGTGCCCTGCGATCACAGCTCTCGTCAGACTATCGGGGGCGGACATCCCACGCCAGAGCCCGATCCACGAACGTGGGGATCGCCCTTAGATGGCTTCGAAAATCCCCACGTTTGTTGACAGCTTCTTGGGTGTTCGGCAGTATCGCTACAACAGCTCATTTTCGGGGGAGTCCACTCGGTCGATCTCGGCTGCTGAAGTGCGCCGTCAACCTATGCGCGATCAAAAGTCGGGTTTGCGGCCTCGCTCGATCGCCCCGGCGCCGAAGACCGGTAGTCCATAGCCGAGCGCTGCTGTGCTACTCGAGGGGGAACAAATGCTGAACACCGAAACGTGCATGACTGCATCCGCTGAGTCCCGCTACCTCACACCCTGCCTGAGCTGGCTCGAGCCAGCAGCGACGAAGAGCGCAAATGCTGGCCATTGGCTCGTTTGTCCACATATGGCATCGACCCTGAATGCACATTCGCTCGCGCCCCACCCCGGGGAACGCACCAACCGGCTGCCCTGCCGCGAGACGGGTTGCTGAAGAACGTGGTGCCGCGCCGGGCCAGGCTAGGGCGCCCTGATTCTCGTGACCGACGCTGTGCCGTTCTGGATCCGGGGGTGAGTCGCGATCGAAGGGGTGCTTCGGTAAATGTCTGTCGATGGCCGCGTCAGCATCGCAGTCCCTGCTGAAGGTATACCCGGCGCCTCCGGCAGTCCCTTCAGGGCATGCCGGACCAGCTTGAGACCCTGCTGGTGGCCAGCGCGCCTGGGGCCCGCTGGACGGACGGTGCACGCCGCCATCCAGCGGGCCCGTCTAGCCGAGACCGAGTACAGGAGTGGCCAACTCATTGCCGCGGTGGAGAGTTTGCCTGCACGGCCAGCCGGCGCGAAGGCGACGCAGAGGATTGCAAACCTTCCGGATCTCGCACATGAAGGAGCGCACCGATGACTCACCCCCACCCAGAGGCGTCCGACTCTGACGAGTTTAAAGGCTTCAATGAAGCCCAACGCCTTATGTGGTGCCATGACGCTCGTGCTCGTGTTTACGAGCGGTTCATGCTGACGGACTTCATCGATGACGCGAATGTTGCAGCGGTCCACGTCGACAACACGAGTAGAGCGGACCGTGTGTTCCTCGTGGCATTCGACATGTTCGGCCAGCAGGTCGCAGTTGACACGCTCTACACCGAAGAGCCAAGTCAACACCTGCACATCACGCCCGAGTTCGACCACGACTTCACCGGCATGGACGTTGTGCCGGACTCCCAACTTGACCAGGCCATCTCTCGTGAGAACGGCTGGGTAGTCAACCTGAAGGAACTGCGCGAGTACGATCCCCTGGCCGACCGCCGGGCTACTCAGCGCGCGCTGTTTCTGGCGCATCTTCAGGACATGATGAAGAACGGCGATGTCCGCTCGTTCCTCTTTGGTCGGGATGACACTGATACGGCGTGAGGGCCCACGACGTGGTACCTCGGACGACCCCGCCAGCAGCCTAGCCGACGGGGTCCTATGGCTTTTTGACGCTGCTACGGTGCCGCGATTTCGCAATAGGGGGAGGGGATCAGCACAGCTGATCCGGGTGTCGAATTCAGGGCGAGTGCTTGTGGGGAGGCATACCGTGGACCGGCTCATGCCGGTCCCGGGTGGCGCCTCGCGGGGAGCCCTGAGAGGTCGCGCAGTGCATCTTCGGCACCGTCGGCTTCCATGAGTGGAATCCATGAGCAAGCCACTGAGCAGGGACGAGCTGGCGGTCAACCTGCTAGTCGTGCACGCTCGAATGCCCGTAGGGCTGGGCTCCGGTGGCATCCGGTCCCTGAACGACGAGGTCTAGAGCCTGCGCCGGGTGCTGCTATCTGGACTTCCCCAGGAACTGAACCAGCCGCGCACGTGACTGGTGGACCCGGCGGCCCGCGGGGAAGTAGAGTCCTCCGCCCCGGGAAGACGACGATGCCCTGACTGCCTCATGGCGATCAGGGCATCGAATCAGGCTCGGTGCGCGGCAGTACCGTCCTGCCGGGTCGTCACACCGGTGGGATGAGCAGCGAAGCTCTTGCGTAGATGAGATCCGGATTCTGGATCTTGTTCGTCTCGACCAGGATGCCGATCGGCACCCCCGTCGCCCCCGAGATCTCGATGAGCGTATCGCCTGACTTGATGGTGTACGGCATCGGCTTCGGCGCCGACTTCGCCTCGGTCGGTGTACCCGATTCGCTGTGCTTGTCCTCGTCGCCGCGACCGTGCGCCGGCTGTTGCCTGGCCCCGTTCTTGTCCTGGTTCCTCGCGCCACCCACGTTCGGCTGCTGGGTGCTGCCACCTCCGGCGTTCTTCTCGCCGGGACTCCCGGGCGCTTCGACCCGGGCGTGATTGCCCTGCAGCGCTTGGATGAAGCCGCCATCGGACGTCACGAGCTGCGTCAGGCCCCACCCGGCGAAGAGCGCCGCTCCACCCACCATGACGCTGGTGGCGATGACGGGTCCGTTGCCGAAGCCCATCGGGCCGGCATTTCTCGGGGCCGGGGCTCTCGTCTGCGCCGACGGCTTCCTCGCCCTCCCCGCAGGCCTCTGAATCGTAGCGGTCATCCCGGCTCCAACTCCTCTACGAATAGCGCGCACGACCATTCACGTCCGACATCAACATTCTACTCATAGTCCAATCGAAATTGATAGGATAAGAGATTGGATGGCAGTCCGAATCCCGACCGATAGGGCCCAATGGTCCCCTGATCCGCCGACCGCCAGACCGAACGAAGGAACCGCACCACCATGAACCACTCCATCTCCGCCAGCAAGATCACCGAGGGCAAGAACGTCTTCATCCGCGGGAAGCTCGGCTTCGCCATACTGGCCCGCCTCATCGAGGGCGCAGAGCTCGTCACCAGCGACCAGCGCAAGACGAAGAACGGCATGAGCCCCATCGGCAAGCCGCACACCACCGCGACGATCACCCACGCCGAGGTCCAGTTCGCCGACCCGAACAGCCCCACCCTCGAGGAGCAGTTCGTCTCCGAGCGCCGCTACGACTCCCCGAAGAACCCCGATACCGGACCGAACTACTCCATCGACTCCAAGGGCAGCACCCTGCCGGTCATCGCGATCCCGTCTCCGAAGGGCGACGGCACCTACGACCAGGACGAGTCCGGCCTGGAGCTTGCGCAGGGCCTCGACGTCACGCTCGTGTTGCGCACCTACAAGCCGAAGGACTTCACCAACCGTGGCCTGGCCCTCGAACAGGTCATCGTTCACGAGCCGCCGCGCTACTACAAGGCCGGCGGCGTTGACCAAGCCGAGCTGGCTGCGCGTGGAATCGTACTCAACGGCACGCCGCGCCCCGTTCAGGCCGCTCCTGCCCATGCTGCCGTCCCGGTGGCGACGGAGATCGAGGACGGCCTGTCCTTCCCGGCCCCGCAGCCGACGTCCGCACCTGTGAACGTGGCCGCGCAGGCTCCGGTTCAGACCGCCCCGGCGACCGTCGCTGTTGCTCCAGCTCCTGTCACCGCTCCGGCTCCGGCCCAGGAGACCCTGGAGCAGAAGCTCGCGCGCCTTGAGGCCGAGAACGCCTCCCTCAGGGACGCGGGTTCGGCCGTGGGCTCGCCCGTGGCCACCGGCCCTTGGAACGGCTCCGGCCCGGCCCAGGAGGCGGGGATCACCTACCAGGGCTGATCCACGCTGACCATCGATGAGACCCCCGTACGCGCATCAGTGCAGTGCGGGGGTCCTGTCCGTCTCTTCCCTTCCTGGATTCTCTGATCGAAAGCGTGCAGCCCACGATGACGCCAGCGATGACTCCAGCCGAAGCCCACGCCTGGTTCCCGCAGTTCTACGGCAACCCCGCGATCGGCACTCTTGCCGGTGCCTGTCGGTGGACCATCTCCGGACAGATCGGGGAAGAGACCCTCGGCGATCCCACCAAGCAGCCGACGCGCAAGGTCCCGATCGACGTACGGCACCTGCTCGACGGCTGCACGTCCAGCTGTAAACACGCCGGCCCGCTACGTGGAGCCTTCGCCCTGGACGCGACCTGCCTGCTCACCCTCGACGAACTCACCGCGGCGATGCCGAACGCCGCGAATACCGCCTTTTACCTCCAAGCTCAGACTGACGGGCTGTTCGTCCTCGACATCGAGGCCGACTGCCCGCAAGAGGTGGCCACAGATCTGCTGCGGTTGCCGGGCATCCTCTACTCGGAACTGTCGATGTCCGGGCACGGCTTCCATCTCCTCATGCCGCTGCCGGAGAACTTCCACGACTTCCCCGCAGCAGCCGGCAAGCGTGTCCTGCGTGAAGAACACGGATGGTACGAGCTGCTCCTGGACCACTGGTCTACCTTCACCCGCCAGCCGGTGCCCGACCGCATCATCGCTCACGTCGACGCAGCGACTACCGCTCCAGCCTTCGCCTCCATCGAAGACCTCTACGCGCAGCTGGCCGTGAACGCCAGCGAGGGCTCCGGTGCTTCAGCATCGGCTGTCGACACCGCCGAGGACATGCCCGACATCCCGTATTCGCAGACCATTCTCGAGCAGACCCTGGCCGGTGCACGTCATCAGCTCCGGGATCCCGGGGATTTCAACCACGACATGTCCCGCTGGGAGTTCTCGGTTCTCGCCTCACTCCATGGCTGGCTGCGGACACAACTCCGCGCATACAGCGCCCTCGGCGTCGCGTACTCGACGAGCGACACCGTGTGGCTGCTCTACACGGCGGCGCTCGACGTCATCCCCGAGCGTCCCAAGCACAGCGAGCGGCGCAACGGCCGGCCCTTCCTTCTCGATCGAGCGGCTGCACTCGTGGCCGACCGCGAGGCCCGTTCCGCGTCGACCGACTAACGCTCGTGTCTGTTCCTGCTGCTGCCTCCGGCAGCAGGTGGGGCGGGTGACCGTTGCTGCGGCGAGGCCGGGCGTAGATGGAGGCAGCGCCGGATCGCGCGGAGCGCGAACGGGTGGCGGTGTGCAGCAGGGTTCCATCGCCACAGATGGCGGGTCTCACATGGGCTCGGACGGCCCGGCCCGCGCCACAGAGCCGACCACGGCCTAGGCAGCTTCGGCGGCGCCGAGAGCAGCAGCGCCGTTCTCCGACGTCTCTTTTCTATCTCTCTCTTCTTGTCCCACGCACAGAAAAGACATCGACATGAAGTTCGACATCACTCTGAAGACCCTCATCAAGCAGGCCCTTGAGGTCGGCGCGACGCCCGCTCTCATGGGCGAACCCGGCATTGGCAAGTCCAGTTTCGTCGAGGACCTGGCCTACTCCATGGGCACTCAGGCCTTCACGCTGCCGTGCAACCAGCTTGCCGACAAGGCCGACCTCACTGGCGCGCGCCTGGTGCCGTACACCAAGGACGACGGCACGCAGAGCTACAAGCAGGTCTTCTACCCGCACCAGGTGATCCAGGAGTGCATCGACTACGCCGAGAAGAACCCGCGCGAGTGGCCGATCCTCTTCCTCGACGAGGTCAACAGGACCACCTCCGACGTTACCTCCGGTGCGCTCACCCTGGTCACGCTGCGCCGCATGGGGCACGTCGAGCTGCCCACGAACGTCCGCATCGTCGTGGCCGGAAACGACCGGGGCAACGTCACCTCGCTCGACGAGGCAAGCCTGTCCCGCTTCGCGATCTTCCACGTCGAGCCCGACGCCGCCACCCTCATGTCCGTCCTCGGCGACAACATCAACCCCTGGGTGAAGACGGTGCTCACGCAATACCCCGGGCTCGTCTTCCAGAAGTCGACGCCCGAGGCCATCGTCGCCGACGGCCAGGATGACGACGACAACGGCAACGTCACCATGGCCGAGCTGTTCGACGGTGGCGAGGAGATGAACCAGCTGACCACGCCGCGCACCATCGACAACCTGTCGAAGTGGCTCAACGCGGCCGACCCGCAGCAGCTGGCCCAGTACCTGGCGACCCCGATCCAGATCGGTGGCCGCGAGACCTCGCTGCTGAACGAGACCATCGAGGCCTACGTCGGAGACACCACGTTCACCACCCAGCTCGTGGCCACCATCGCCCAGGACCTGGCGAACAACGCCGGCGGCGTGCAGCACAACCGGGTGAACGTTCCGAAGCCGAACTGCTACCAGAGCCTGAAGTCCGCAGCGACCGTAACCGACCTGACCACGGTCATCACGGCGCTGACCGGCAACGAGAAGTCCGGGTCGCTGCTGTACGCGCTCAAGGAGGGCGAGGACAACACGCGCCTCATCGGACAGCTGGCTCAGGCCATGACCCAGATCGAGCCGGAGCACACCCGCACGCTCATCGAGATGGTGACCAGCCAGCAGATCGACCGCACGAACCTGGAGGCGTTCATGGACGTCGACGCTCCGATCGTCAACCAGGCCAAGCCGATCCTCTCGGCCTTCCTCTGATCACGCGCTCACCGGTGGTGGAAGTGCTGCGGGCTGCCGTCCTTGCTGCAACTCTCCACCACCGGCGGGGCTCTGCCGCCGCCTTGTCCTCAGAAGGAGACCACAACCCATGGCGATCACCGTCACGAACCAGAAGCCGGCCGTACTCGACGCACTGCACACCATCTCGTGCACCGGTGATTACGACCCGATGCCGGCGATCCAGCAGACCCTCGTCGACCCGCTGCTGCAACCGTTGAACTCCAATGCCCCGGCGAGCATCACCGACGCTCAGGGCGCTGATCTGACGGGGCATATTTCGGATCTGATCCTGAGCTGCCTCGGCGACACGCTGAACACGGCCAGCGAGCAGACGGTCAAGGAGCTGCTCGGGCAGACTTTGATCAACTTCGACCAGGGCACACGGCTGCCGGTCGCCGAGCTTTTCGCCGTCCAGGCCGCGCAGCAGAACAAGATGCCCGCGCCCTCCCCGCGGGTGCTCTACACCGCACAGGCTGACGTCCTCCCGACCGCGAAGGCTCTGCTGGCGGGGTCCGGCGAGGCGAGCGCCTTCTTCGCCTCGGTCGCCTACGCCTTCCACCCCGACACCCTCGGGTTCTGGTTCCAGTCCTCCGCGGCCTTCGACGGCTTCAAGACCTGGCTGTCCCAGCAGACGCAGACGATGGCCAGCGCGCTGCCGCCGGCCACCACCAAGCTGCTCAACGACTTCACGGCCCTGTCCTTGAAGGGGCTCACGGAATCGCTCCTGGTGCGCAAGGACGACTCCGACGCCAACGATGAGCACTCCTTCGCGCGGGTGCTCGTGCACATGCACATGAACTACGTCGAGCAGCAGCAGCGGGCCCGGGCCAGCCAGCAGAACACCGCCATGGACGCCGGCGTCCTGCCGTTCACGATCGGGGAGCTGTTCTGCCCACGCTCCCTCGTCCTGGTCAACGTCGAGGCCCACGCCCGGGCCACCCCGGCAAAGATCACGGGGGAGTGGAACCTCATCAACCAGTCGCTGGCTTCGCCGGTGAAGGTCGTCTCGAACACGTCGCTGTCCAAGCTCACGTCTCTGCCACGGGCTGCCGCCCGGGCCGCCGCTCTGGGCGCCTCGCAGCAACCGGGCCAGCCCGGAAGCCGTAGCGCCCAGGTGGCGTTCCGCAAGCAGCCGCCGAGCAAGCTCGACCTGTTCAGCGACATCACCCGCGTACTGCGCCGGATGGGCAAGGTCGCCAAGTCGCACAATATCTTCCGCACGACGACGGCGACTTTCCTCAAGGCCAACCGCCGGAACCCGGACGACTTCAACAAGCCCGGCCGGATCACCTCGGTGCAGTACATGCCCGACCTGCACATCTACATCGACACCTCCGGTTCGATCTCTGAGGAGAACTACCAGGAGGCGGTCATGATGCTCATCCGGATCGCCAAGAAGCTCAACGTCAACCTGTACTTCAACTCGTTCAGCCACTTCCTGTCCCAGGAGGTGATGCTGCGCACGGAGAACAAGTCGGCGGCTCAGATCTGGAAGGAGTTCCGCAGGATCCCGAAGGTGTCGGGTGGAACCGAGTACACGCAGATCTGGCAGTACATCAACGCCAGCCGGGCGCGCCGACGCAGGCTCTCGCTCATGGTCACCGACTTCGACTGGCTGCCGCCGTCCAAGCGCCAGGACCACCCGAAGAACCTGTACTAC
The DNA here is from genome assembly GCF_042718795.1 of Streptomyces cyaneofuscatus. Lineage (GTDB taxonomy): Bacteria > Actinomycetota > Actinomycetes > Streptomycetales > Streptomycetaceae > Streptomyces > Streptomyces cyaneofuscatus_A. The sequence goes on along the minus strand of NZ_JBHXOX010000010.1, from coordinate 154,247 downwards.
GCGCCGTGCTCCGCCGGGGACTGGTCGTCCATGGTGGACCTGGCCAAGCGCTACGCCGACTCGATGAAGCACATCGACCCGAGTATCCGGCAGAGGCTCCTCGGCATGGTCGTCTGACCTGCGCTCTCCAAGAACCACCAAGAGCGGTGTCGGTCAACTTGCATGGCTTGCAACCCTTTTTACGACCCCGGATTTCCCTCTCACCCATCCAATTTCCTGCTCGGGACACCGTGGCGCATCCACCGAGCGCGCCACCACGCCGAGCGACCCGCACCGAAGGAGGACCCGGTGGGTCTCAGCAACTTCACACCCGGCGGCTCCGACGACGACAAGGGCAGCGGTGGTGGCGGCAGCTTCCCTCCGCAGCTCCCGTCCGCGGGGCTGACGTCCAGCGGTGGCAGCGCCGATGACGTCAAGGAGCTCCTCGTCGACTACAACGAGAAGTTCAAGAACGCCGATCCGACCATGTTCCGCGACACGCTCATCGGGCAGGTCCTCTCGGTCGTCATCAGCAAGACCAAGCCCAATGCTCTGCTGGTCGGTTCCGCCGGCGTCGGCAAGACGAAGATCGTCGAGGACATCGCACGGCGCATCGCGCTCGGCGACGCCCTTATTCCCGACCAGCTCAGGGACTACACGATCTACGAGCTGCCCATCACCAACATCATCGCCGGGACCGGCATCGTCGGCTCGTTGGAGGAGAAGGTCAAGGCGATCGTCGAGTTCGCCTCGGACCCCAAGAACAAGGCCATCCTGTTCATGGACGAGATCCACCAGATCACCGGCGGATCCGGCAGCCACGGCGACGCCGCCGGCCGCAAGGTCTCGCAGATCCTCAAGCCGGCCCTGGCCCGCGGCGATATGTCCGTCATCGGTGCGACCACCAGCACCGAGTCCCGGGCCTTCGACGAAGATCCGGCCTTCGCCCGTCGCTTCACCCGGCTCATCGTCGACGAACTGAGCATGAAGCAGACCCTGGCCGTGATGGCCACGGTCCGGCCCGGCCTGTTGGCGCACTACCGTCACCAGATCGGGGTCTCCAACGACGTCCTCGCCTCGGTGGTGCAGATCGCCGAAGCGAACTCCCGGGCCGGCCAGCACCGGCCGGACAACGCCATCACGCTGCTCGACCGGGCGATGGCCGATCGGGTCCTGGAGCAGAAGAAGCTCATCGTCCAAGCCGAGAACGCCGGCGACACGACACTCGCGCAGCACTTGCGGTCCATCCCGCAGGTGCCGCTGACGAACACCCGTGTGCTCGATGTGGCCAAGCGCCTGATGACCGGTAACGCCCAGCGCCAGGATCTCGACGTCACTGCGTTGAGCGCCACGCTCACCAGCTGCCTGCTGGGCCAGGACGACGTGCTCGCCAAGCTCACGGACCATCTGGCCCGCGAAGAGCTCGATCTGTTCCCGACGAAGACGCCCGTCGTGTGGCTTTTCGCCGGGGCGTCGGGTGTGGGTAAAACCGAGGCGGCCAAGATCATCGCTGAGGAGATGACCGGCACCGAGCCGATCATCCTCAACATGACGGAATACCACAGCGCGTGGTCGACGTCGAAGATCATCGGCGCGCCTCCCGGGTATGTGGGATCGGACTCCAACCAGGAACTCCCGTTCGACACCCTGGAGTCCAACCCCCACCGGGTGATCCTGCTCGACGAGTTCGAGAAGGCCGACAAGGCCGTGCAGCGCCTCTTCCTCTCGGCCTTCGACGAAGGCTACATCCGCAACGCCCATGGCAAGATGCTGGACTTCTCCAAGGCCTTGGTCATCTGCACGACCAACGCCGCCCGTGATTCACTCGACGGCAAGATGATCGGCTTCGGCAACAACCCGAAGACCGTCTCGAACCAGAGCCTCAACAAGGCACTGGAGCACTTCTTCGATGCCGAGCTGCTGGGCCGGCTCTCGCTCGTCGTGGGGTTCAACCCTATCGACCGGGCGACCTATCGGCAGATCATGGCCGCAGACTACGAGCGTCAGCGTGAACGTATCGCCGTGGCCAAGCCGCGGCTGGCCCAGGTGCTGCCCGCTGCGATGCCCGACGACGAACTGCGCGCCATCGAGGAGACCACCTTTGTGGATTCCCAGGGTGCGCGGCCGGCGCGCAAGGCTGTGCGCGCGTGGATCGAGGACTCCCTACTCGCGGCCCAGACCGGTGGTACAGCTTCGGCATCCCCGTCGGACGACTGAGTAGCCGTCCACATCGCTCCGAGAGCTCCTGTTCCAGATGTTCCTGAACAGGAGCTCTCGGTCTCCCTCACCTACACGCCCTCATTGCTCAGAAAGGGGGACAGCCGTGCCCGCCAAGCTTCCCGAACCTCAGCTCCGCGAGCATCGAGCGCGAGCCATGAAGCTCTCCACCGCAGCTCGGGCGAACCTCACGACCCATGCCCGCAGCACCGGTGAACTACGCGAACTGGGCCTCATGCTCGGCCTGATCGAGGTCGATCGCGCAGGATCCCTCGTCACGGCCAGTCCCTGGGACCTCGATGTCGACGGCGCTGCTGCCGATGGTCCCGACCGGCGCTCGGACTCGAAGTGAGATGAGCTGCCACTGATGAACCACCGCACGCCTGGGTAGCGCGCGGTGTCCGGGGCGTGGCTTCGCGCCACATGCCCCGGACTCGGGGGCCTAACGGCCCCTGACGGGTGGGTTGAGAGGAACAAGGGCGGGGCTCCTGTCAGCCGACGAGCTCCGCCCTTGTTCGTACCGGCGCCCATGGCCCAGCCCTGTGCTGCGTTTGTCGCTCGCCGTCGATCCTTTGACCGGCTATCCACGTCTTGTCGGTATTGCTGCGCGAGATGACTCGCATTTTTTCTCAATCCTCCTCTCGATACACCGAAGAAGGGCAACGACATGCCTGTCCTGCTTGATGACCTCGACCTCTCGGCCCATGCCGTTGCTCAGAAGACCGTCGACCCGAAATTCTTCTCCTCGAAGCTCACCGGGAACGGCAAGAAGATGGGCCTGCTCAACGAATCCTTGCTGCCGGTGAACACTTCCACTAACACCGCCTATGCGATGGCTACCGATACCGAGGTCAAGCAGAGCTCGACGCAGCACGACATCACCACGACATCGATCCCGCTCGCACCGATCACGCGCCGCGCTCTGAACGCCGGCGGGCCCTTCACTCTGCCGAGTCCGCACGCCGACGACCGCTTTGCTGTCGACACCTCGCCCGGCAGATTCGGTGCCTGGGACGTCGCCTTCGACATGACGCCGCAGGCGCTGGTTCTCTACGAGGACAAGTCCGGTGGCAAGTCCACGCGTGACCTCGTCCTTCAGTACCGGATGGAGCTGTACTTCTTCAACAACGGGCTCCCCGAGCCCGAGCGCGCGACGCTCTCGAGCTCGATCGGCTACGGCAACCACGACGCCGCCCTCTTCCTGCAGTGGGACACCAGCCCGCTGGAGAACGCTCGCGACTACGTCCAGGGCGTGCTCACTTCCGCCGGCCTGACGGCCTCCAACCTCGACGATGAGTTCGACGAGTGGATGCGCCAGTACTCGATCTACGAGCGCATCACACGCCTGGCCCATATCTGGGACTCCGAGGCGATCGCCGACGAGGTCTGCCAGTACATCCGGGACATGCCCGCAGGCCCGACGGAACAGCAGCTGAACATGCTCGCCGTCCAGCTGCGCTACCTGGAGAACTACAACGTCCCGCTGGAGGCATACCGCCAGATCCACAAGCAGATCGATGCGGCCTTCTCCGGCCAGGTCGCCACGACGCTGTCGAAGCAGAACCTCAGTCTGCTGATGAACCACACGCTCGACCACCTGGAGCAGATGAAGCCTCAGCTGGTCGTACCCGCGCGGCCGGCCACGCCTGCGAGTCTGCCGCCTCACCTGTCCCATCAGCAGCTCGACGCTGTCACCACGCACGAACCGCTGGTGATGACGCAGGCGGGAGCCGGCACCGGCAAGTCGACCGTGATCCTCGAACGGATCAAGTACCTCGAAGCCTGCGGCGTCCCCGCCTCGGACATCACGGTGCTTTCGTTCACCAACGCCGCTGCCGACAACATCACGGAGAAGAACCCGGACGTCGGCTCGATGACGATCGCCAAGATGATCATCGACATCTACTCGATGAACCACCCGCGGCACAAGGTCTCGGCGATCGACACCATCATCAACTCGATCGACATCTTCTACCCGAACAGTCAATTCGCGGCAACGTTCCGCCACCGCCTGCTGGAGGTCGACCAGAACAGGACCGGTGCTTTCACGGCGCTGAACACTTTCGTCGAGAGCCATTTCGACGAGGTGATCTCCCTGCTCGACCGCATCGAGCAGACGTCGCTGGAACTGCAGATCATCATCTGCTATCAGAAGATCGACGACATGGCTGAGCCGACCCACGTGCAGTCGAAGTACCTCATTATCGACGAGGTCCAGGACAACAGCGTGTTCGAGTTCATCTACCTGCTGAAGTACATCTCCAAGCACGGTGAGTCCCTGTTCATCGTCGGCGATGCTTCCCAGACGCTGTACGAGTTCCGCTCGGCGAACCCCCGCGCGCTCAACACTCTGGAGGGTTCAGGGGTCTTCGCGACCTTCAAGCTCACGACGAACTACCGGAGCAACCAGGAGATCCTGGACTTCGCGAACGTCGCGCTCGGCGGGCTGGAGACCAACCAGTTCGCCAACATCCAACTGCAGGCGAACTCGCTCGCACTGCCGACGGCTGACTCGTTCCAGAAGAAGGTCATCCTGGAGTACCGGGAGGTTGCCAGACTCACCGGGTTCGTCACTCAGGACCTGCAGGCGATCGTGCGCAACACCGTCGTCCCCGATTACGTGGACAAGTGCCTGGTCCGCGGCGAGCAGGTGGCCTTCCTGGCCCACTCGCGCCGCGAGGTGTCCCTGATCCAGGATGCGCTCGAAGTGCACTACCCGAGCTGCCACGTCGCCTCTCTGGTCAGCGATCGTGTCTACGCCACAGACATCTTCTCGAAGTACATCAAGCTCTTCTGGAACGACGTCCTGCAGGCGCCGCCGACCAACGCCGCGTTCGTGGTTTCCCAGGGGATCAAGGACAACATGGACAAGCTGACGAAGAACGCTGCCAACACCAACGTCGAGAGGGCGATCCTGCGCACGATCTCCGAGTGGTGGATCGAGAACAGCGCGACCATCAACGGCTGGATCACGCTCTGCCATCAGGGCACGCTCACGCAGGAGACGTTCTTCGATCGGCTGCGAGACAACCTGCTCTCCTTCGAAATTCACCGGAACCAGCAGAAGCTGAACATCAACAAGCAGAAGAACCAGGAGCGCAAGCGAAAGAACCTCGAGTCCAAGGCCGACCTGGTCGTTTCGACGATCCACGGCGCCAAGGGCCTCGAATTCGACAACACCGTCGTCCTCTACAGGGAGGACCCGAAGATGGGCCAAGACGCCAAGCGGATGTTCTACGTCGCTTTCACCCGTGCCATGAACAGCCAGTACGTCCTCGGCTACGGCACCGTGAGGAACCCTCCGATCCAGAGCAGTTACGAGCAGATCGTGACGGCTCTGACCGAGCGCGACAAGAAGAACGCCGCTCGCGCCCTCGGCATCGATCCGGATCTCCTGGACGACAACGACAGTTCTGCTCCCGGCAGCACCGACGACCCCTCCGCGGTCACCGCGGCCGTCTGAACAACCGCCGCCACCCCCATGCTGCGGGGGCGAGTGTCTCGCTCGTCGAGAACACCCGCCCCCGCGGACTTCGACACTTCGCACCGCTGAACGACGCAGCCCGAAGGAGCACGCCGTGAACGCGTTCGTCACACAGGGCGAATCCGACAAGCCCGCCCCCGGCCTTCACACCACCTACGACCTGATCATCTGCCACCAGGACCGGATCGTGTTCCACGACCACTACGAGTCGCCGCGGCGAAGCGCCCCTGCAGCACACCACCCTGACCGCCCCTTGTTATGGAGAGGAAGCAGGACATGAAGCAGTCGCCCGACAGCCCGTGCGTGCGCGCCTGTGTCGTTCACGCCCTCACTGCGTGCGGAGCGGTACGACGAGCTGGTCAAGTACGACGACGCGGGGGCGGTCAAGTCGCCGCAGCGGACGTACGAGAAGGTGTGGCAGGGGCAGTGCGGCCCGGACTTCATCATCGAGGACGGCGAGGGCAACTACCGCGTCCGGCCCGTCCGCCTGCGTATTCGCTGGTTCCAGGACGGTGCTGCCGCGCCCCGTTGGAACAGCATCGAGGTGACGGGTCACGTGATCCTCCCCGACGAGAGACTGGACCGCCGCCCCGTCCGCGAGATATGGACCCACCACCATGCCGAGCTGGGCCAGGTACCCGACTGGTTCCTCCAGTTCGTTAGCGCCAACCCCGCGGCGCCGCAGACCGTCCCGGAGAGGTGACGCACAACCCGCCCCTGCCGCGATCGCCCGCCACGTGTGCGCCGAGCTTGGCGGCCGGCCCGGTTCCAGCCTGGCGCCGGCTGGGCCGTCTCGTGGCTGCCCAGCTCATCCCCGGCAACCCCCGCCACGCTTGCATACCCTGCCCCTGCGCAACCACAACGACCTGCTCAGCGTCCTGCTGGACATTTCCCCCACGGCCTGCTCACGCCCGAGGCGTGCGGCTTCACCGAAGCCGACAACCGTGAGGTCATCGACCTTCACCAGCACCACCCCGGCCCGCTCTGGGACCACTCACCATCCGCGGTCCTGCCGACTGCTCGCCGCCGAGTCCTGCCGGGTTCGACCCGCACCGACCGGCAGGCGCCACCACACTGGGAGGTCCCGAATGGAACTGCTGCAGCTTGGCGCCCCCGCCGACCCGGGCTTCCGCCTGGACCTCGACGGCACCGCCTGCTTCCTCCATGAGGGCTACACCGTCGCGCTCCAAGTGCGCCGTGCCACCTCCGAGGACACCCGGTCCTACTACGAGCTGCTGGAGAGCGACTGTCACGACGTCCTTCTCACCGGCACGGTGACGCTGGAAGGCATCGATGCTGGCACGGCCTGCGCCGTCGCGAATGAGCGCGACGGCTACAGCATGAGGCAGGCACTGGAGGAGGTCCTGCGCGACGCCGTCGACGACGTTCGCCGTACTGCCGTCCGCCTGAGCGTCCGAGTGGAGCAGATTGACCGCACGCACAGCATGAAGTAGCCGAGACAGCTTCACCAGGCGTGCATAGAACCGAAGTTGCTCCCGACGAGCGGCACCTGGCCGCGCTCGTCACAACGCTCCTGATGTCGACAACCGTCACCTTCATCAAGCCCGCGCTCAATGAGAACGAGGGCGTCAACCGGCCAGACGGGGGCGTACTTCCGATCCGCTGAGTGTCGCTGCCCCGTTGCACATCGCCACCCACTTACGCCTGCGAAAGCGAGAAATCATCATGCCCGCATCCACGATCGTCGCCTCCGGCGGGAGGTTCCGCCTCTACGGGGACTCCGTACAGACCTTCACCGATCTTCCTGTGGCCACGTACACCATCGCTTTCTCCCAGACGTCCGGCCACAGCCTGCGTCAGACGGAGCCGCTGGCACCTGCCGAAGAGGCCGTCTACGGCAGCCACGCCTCGCGCGTGGACCGGATCGTCACCGGTTACGCGGCCATGGGCAGGTCGCTCGGTGTCATCCTCTCCGGCGACAAGGGCATGGGCAAGAGCCTCATGCTCCGCCTGCTCGCCGAGCGGATGCGCGACGAGCGCCAGCTGCCCACCGTGCTCGTGCAGCACGACACGCCGGGGCTGGCCGCCTTCCTCGACGAACTGGGCGAGGCTGTCATCGTCTTCGACGAGTTCGAGAAGATCTTCTCCAACGAGGACGACGAGTCGCAGAACCAGTTCCTGAGCCTGTTCGACGGGCTGAGCACGACGAAGCGCCTCTACGTCCTGTCGGTCAACGAGCTGCACCGGGTCAACAACTACATGCTCAACCGCCCCGGCCGCTTCCACTACCACATGCGCTTCACCTACCCCGAGCCCGGCACGGTCGCCACCTACCTGCACGACCAGGTACCCGGAGTGACCGAGAAGCAGGTGGTCGAGATCGTCGACTTCTCCCGGAAGTACGACATCAACTTCGACCACCTGCGGGCGATCGCCTTCGAGCTGCGCCGGGGCGAGCTGTTCGCTGAGGTGATCGGTGACCTGAACATCAAGCGCAGCGGGCCCGCCGGCTCGCGGATCGAGGCCAGTATCACCTGGAAGAGCGGCGACACCGACGTCCTTGATGACTATGTCGATCTGTTCGACGGCGACAGCCTGCAGACCATCAACGACTGGGACACCGGTACCGGGCTGCGGTTCCGTATGCGCGACGCCGTCCCGTCCCAAGACGGTTACCTGCTCCCGGATGGCGCCTTCACGCTTACCGACCTCCGTGACCAGGAGGACAAGCTGGGCGACGACAAGAGGGACCTGAGCGCCGATTCGGTGATCCTGCGTCGCCCTCCGAAGTACTCCATCGACTTCTGAGGACGCCCCCGCCGAGCCGCCGAGGAGCTACTGCGGCCTCCTCGGCGGTTCGGCGTCCGACCCGAGCGCTCTTCCCGTACAGAAAGCAGCCTTCGACCATGCCCAAGTGCCGCATAGCCTCCGAGCCCGGCCCCAGCACAGGGCATCGTGAGCCCCGGACGGCCGGCTTTCGCCTCGGCGAGCATCGTCTCGTCACGGTCATCGGCTCCGAGGATCTGTCCTGTGCGACCCGGCGTGAGCTGATCACCTTCGGCAACGACCCGCAATGAACGCCATGCAGCCAGACCCGACTGCGCTGCTCGCCTACCTGGCCGTCGCTGCTATCGGCATCCTGTGCCTCGCCATCGGCATTGGCCGTAAGCGGCGCTGGCGGGACCCCACCAGGTTCTTCAGCTGGGGCCAGAAGCAGCAGCTCATCCGCCAGGCCAACGGCCGGTGCGAGCACACGCCGCCTCTGTGGTTCCGGTGCGCGGCACCGGGGACCGAGGCCGATCACGTACACCCCTGGAGCCGAGGCGGACCGACTGAACTGTGGAACGGCCAGTTGCTCTGCCGCCGGCACAACCGGCGAAAGTCCAATCGCGTGCCGAGCCCCCTCTACCGCCGGTGTCTCGAGCGCAGGAGGTACTGACCACCCGGACACGCCCGACCTGTTGAACCGCCCTCACTGAAGGAGCAGATCGCCATGTGCGACAGCATGCTCATCGCGACCATCGCCTTCCCTGCCCAACGTGCCGAGCCGCCGAACTTCGACCGCGGCCGCCAGTTGCTCAAGCAGATCGAGGATCCGTCACTCTTCAACTTCGACGACCCTCGGACCGAGCTGGAAGAGCTGCTGACGGGTCTTGATGTCGAGTGCGACCTCGTCGGCGAGGACGGTGCAGTACTCATCGAGTACGCCCGGCGCGCCGGTATGGCCATCATCGACAGTCTCGAGAAGGCCCTCGATTCCCGAGGGACGACCTTCCTCATCGTCGCCGACTACCGGATCTACATCTCAGGCGGACTCGCCAACGGCGACAGCCGTACGGATGCGACCAGCGCGATCTGGAACGCCTACAAGCTGCCCGAGAGCGTGCTGGTCGCCATGGGCTTCATTCCAGGCTATGAGTTGCCGCTCTCCCGTGCGAACGGCAGCGGAGACCACACGCCCCTCACCGACACCGACATAGTCGACGCGATCGCGCTCGGCCTCGGCACCTCGCCGGACTGGCCCGGTGCCGACACCCTCGCCTGGATCGCCGACGCCATCGGCAAGGTACGCAACCACCCCGGAGGCCGCGATCCCCGCACGTACCAGGCCGAGTTCACCGCGGAGCATGCTGTCGATCCGCTCGACGACCGTTTCCTCACCATGTACGTCCCCGATGGGACCGACGAAGGGGAGAAGGAGTGATCGCGCAGGCGCCGGTGCCGATGCGGTGCGCGGGCCGTCCGACTCTGGGCGGCCTGGTCATCCCGTGGATTACGCTGCACGCTGGCGGTCGGTACCTGTTCGGAGCGCTCGACAAAGCCCGGCGCGACCTGGCACTAGCCGAACGGCTCTGCCAGGTCTGTGGGCAGAGCTTCGATGAACGGATCTGTCTCGCGGTGCGGCCTGCCGATGTACACGCCGGTTACACCGCCGAGCCTGGCATGCATCCGGAGTGCCTCGCATACAGCGTGCGCGCCTGTCCGATGTTGTCCGGAGAAGTCACACGCTACCGGGTCACGTCCGCGTCGTCGGGCCTACCCGGGGTCGCCGAGGCCGACGATGGACCGCGTGCCGGACGTCCCGCAGATGCATTCGACGCCTGGTGGATCACACCCCGCTCGTACGGCGTGAAGACGGACCGGGAGCACCCCGGCCAACTGCTGGGCATAGATCTGGACGTGCCTGTGCTGCGCAAGCGGCTCATCCGCCCGGCGGCAGGCCCGGACCCGGACAGCTTGCTCGCGCTCGCTCGCCAGGCTCTAGGACTCGAAGACCCTGCGCCCAGCTGTCTATATCAGCCCGACGGTGCCTCTCAGCCACATAACACGGTGAAGGAGAGCGAGTGATGGCTGAACCACTGATCTGTCGGAATCCACGAGGCAGCGCACGGAACGGCCAGCCTTGGCGGTCGAGTTCACGAACCTCAGGATGCTCCCTCCCCATCGACCTGACCGTACGGCCTTATCTACGCCACCAGGCCCCGCAGGTTGAGGCGTCTGAGGTGATGGCCGTATGAGCCGCCGTCCAGCCCAGGAACCAGCCATCGACGCGGAAAGCGGCGATGAATCCCATCCCGCCTTCGGCGTCGCCGTCGTCACGCGACGAAGCGGAGGGGGCCGTTCGCTGTTCCAGTCCGACCTGCTCCACAACGAGACCGTCTCGCTCTCCGTCCGCCAGGCCAGGCGCAATCGCGACCTCAACCACGACTGGGTCCATCCGGGCCGAGAACTCGTGGAGATCGAGATGAGCCTCGCTCAGTGGGGCTCACTCGTGTCCTCCATGGGCCTCGGCAGTGGTGTGCCGGTGACCATCCGGAGCACTGAGTGCAACGCCTCCCTGCCCGAGATCCCACATCAGCCCCGCACCGCCGAGAACCTGCGGGAGGTCCGGGAAGTCACCGACCGGATGTACGCTCGCGTCAAGACGGCCACGGCGGCACTCCACGCGGCGATCCACAACAAGAAGGGCGTCAAGGCCACCAAGGAAGCGCTCAACGTTCTCGAGAACGCCGTCGCACGCGCGGGCAGTGACACCCAATTCACTGTCGACTCGCTCGTGGAGGCCGGAGAGCAGGTCGTCGCCCAGGCTCGCGCAGACATCGAGGCCCACGTCCTGGAGTTCGTCCGGCTGACACGTGACGATCCCTCCATCGAAGCCCCGCCATTCGGTGCCCCGGCTCTGCCGGGGCCCGTTCCCAGCCCAGGGGCGCCCACCGATGCCTGAAAGCGCTGCGCCCGACGAGCTGTTCGACGCCGATGACCACACACCGGCCGACCGCTCGGACTGGATCGTTCAGGACGGCGGGCTCATTCATGCCTCCGTGGTCGGCGACTTCGTCTCCGAGTCTTTTCAAGCCCCCCTCCGGGGGCCGGATGAAGCATCAGCCTCGACAAGGGGGGAGGCGAAGCCCTGCTGCTGATGCGCGGCCAGGGGGACATGCGCCCCGACCCCCGCCGTCAAGCATGAGCTGTTCAACGCCCACATTCGCGATGCCTACGACGTCCTCCTGGCCCTGGACGACCGTGACCGGGTGGTAGCCCTGTGGCGCTCGCTCGGCATCGTCTGCCTGCAGGTCGACAAGGGGAACTTCTGACCTCGCGGCCGTCCATCCGTCAGTATCCGTGCCCCAGCCCGCGCTGTGCGGGCTGGGGCACGGTCTTCTTTTCGTTGTGCCCGGCCCACTCTCCAAGATGGAGTGATCTGCTATTCGCCGCCCTTATCGACTCGACGAAAGTTGCCGCGTGCGAGTCGACGACAAACTATTCCCGACTGAATAGACTGAATCTATGACTCATAACAGCAACGCTCACGACAACAGCACTCCCGACTCCGAACTCCCGAAGTTCTCAGTCAATGTCGTCCCGGCCGATCAGATCGGGCGCGAGCACCTCGACACGGTGCTGAACCTCTATCGCCGCGGCGAGACCAAGCCGTTGATCTTCGGAAGCGACAACAAGGCCGAAGCTGCAATCATCCCCTTCGCGGCGTTTGTCCGCCTCGTGAAGTACGACTACGCGGCCGGCGTCCGCGCTGAGGCTGCCTTTCAGGACAAGCTCTCCCGCCGCCTCCAGGAGCCCGACACATCCGGCGAGCCGGGGGTGACCATCGAAGAGCTCGCTGAGAGCCTCGGCCCGCTCGGTCAGCAGTGGGCGGATGAGCATCGCGCTGCGCAGCGGGAGAAGCGTGATGAGTGAACGTCAGCCCCCCATCCGTCTCCTCCCGACGACCGGTCTCAAGCAGGACCTCCAGGGGCTCCACGACGCCGCGCTGATGCACCCTCATGGACCGGAGGGCCGGCTCCTGCGCGTGGCCCTCAACCAGCTAGGCCGGATCCAGCAGGGCGCCCCGAGCACGCACCCGCTGGAGTACATGTCCAGTTACCCCGATCTCTCGGATTGCGAGACCACGTACGTCGGCGCAGATCCGAATGAGAAGCCCTCGCACCGGATCGTCTGGCGGGAGCGCGCGCCTCAGCGCCCGGGCGGGCCCGTTACTCGCGAGGTCATCGCCCTGGGGGAACGCGCGAACGGGCAGGCCTACTACTTGGCCGGCCAGCGTCTGGGGCGCCCTGTGGGCTTCACTCTCGCCGAGCTGGCTGCGCAGCGCGAGCCGATCGCCAGTCCCTCGGGACCCCGGCAGCGCTCGATCGGCAACTTCGGTACGCAATCCACGAACGAGCCTGATCTCCAGTTCGAGTGACCTATGATTCGCTAATTCTTGATCATTACGTGTCTTCAGGGAATAGCGGTGATTCGACAGGAAAGAGGTGGTGGCAATGTATGACCGCGCGCCAACGGCTCAGATGATTGCTCCCGATATTGAGCCCCAGCCCGATGCAGCCAAGGCCTGCCGTCGTCGGATCGGTCCTCGTTCCATCCTTTTCGTACGGCGTAGCGTCGGACTGGCAATCGCCCTTGGGATGGCCTACGGAATCTTCCACATCACCTTCCGCACGGAGGTGTTCTCCTCCGTGCTGGCCTACGCCGGCCCCGTGCAGGAGTTCATCGGCTGGGTGGTTGAGGACCCGGGGCGGGCCTGGATCGCACTGGCGACCCTTGTCATCCCCTACATCGGGCTGTACTACCTGCTCTTCGAGGACCGGAAGTAGTGCGGGAGTGAGTGCAGGGCCACGCGTGAGAGCGCGCGTGGAGCCGTCGCCGTCAATCTGATCAACCGCGTCAGTCTGGCCGTCATCGTCGGATGGGCGACCGGCTTCTTCGCCTCGATCGCGAGCAATGTCGCCGGCCCGTGGAACAACTCTGGGTGTGGATCAACTCGCCGTGGAGCTGCGGTGGGAGCGCCCCCTCGCAGGGGGCGTGCTCATCGTCCCGGCCACCGCGCACGTGCTGACGTTCGCCGTCCCCACGGCTGAGCCTTGCAACTGGGCTCGTCCCGCCATCAAGAGAACCCCCGTGATGCCTGTGCATCACGGGGGTTCCATTTTCTGCTGGCCATCGCTGTCTATGATGCGGCCTGCAGTTCACGATCTACTGTGACTTTCTCGAATCCGTCGGCATCTTCGATCGGCCTGCTGGTCTCCGGTGAGATAATTTCCCCGTCACCCCCCAGCCGTCGGTTGAAGCTGCTCGATGCGGAGAACTTCATAACCACGTAATCGTCGACGCTGCCCTTGCCGAAGCGTACCTTGTGACCCTTATGGTCCTGCCGGTAGAAGCGGCCGAAGCCCGTAAGGACGACCCTCTCTCCGCCGCTGACTGCCCCCGTGAGTTCACCAAGCAACGACTCGTACACCTTGCTCACCACCCGGATCGGCAGCCCGCTGCGAGTCGCAACCCGCGAGATGAATGCGCGCTTACTGACTCGCGATATGTTCGTCGTCCCCATGCTTACACCTTGTCCTATCGTCGTTCATGTCGCCGCGCTACTGAGAAACCAGTCTATCGAAGGGATTCATGAATGGAGAGGTCGGTATGGGCTGATCGAGCGCACTATCTCTAGCTATCCCGACTCATTTGACTAGAGCTCGAGATCTGGCTCGATCTCCTCCCGGTCGTCCTTGGGCTCGTAGTCGACCGACTCGATGATGTTCCGCGTGTACGGATCGCGGCGCTGGCCCACGACCTTGTCGTGGGACTCGTCGAACTGCTGCTGCGCCGCCACGCGGTGGGCAGCATCGAGCTTGGCCCCGATGTTGCGCTCTCCGAACTCGAGCATCGAACTCAGCGACGACTTCGCGCCCTGCTTGATCGCGTTGACGTGCGGCTTGTTCTGCGCCCGCTGCTGCTCCCACTTGCTCCGATCCTCCGGCGTGACATAGCCGAACATCCGCGCGAAACGCGATCCGAACCTGACCTGCTGTCCCTCATTCTGTTCCTGGCTCATGACCTTCGTTCGTTCCTTATCCGTGCTATCGGATCACCCTCAGGCGGGCTGGTAGTCCTCGGAATCGGCCTCAGCGTTCGGGCCGCCGTTCTGCGGGCTGGCTTCCCCCTCGGCAGACGGACCCGCAGGGTGCGACCGCGGCTTGAGCCGCCGCTCCTCAAAGAAGGCGCCTGGGTCGTCGACCGCCGTCTGCAACGTCTGCTGCCAGTTCTCTCCGAGGCTTCGGATCAGCTCGGCCTCAAGATCCGGGTACTTCTCGTTCACTGCCTCCATCGCGTCGACGTATGCGTTGGAGTAGACCCGCTGCTGCTCCTCGGCCGGCAGGCCGTCGATGTCCATGCTCGCGATCATCACCTCGGACTGGTCCAGGCGTTGCTGGAGTAGGTCGGGCAGCCCTCTGGTGTCCAGTGCCCGCTTCTGCGCGGCGAAGCCGACCAGGTAGCCGAGCACGTTGCCTCCGTAAGCCTCTTGGTCGCCGCGTCCCAGCGTGTCGAGCAGCGAGGTCTTCATTGTTTCGGCGAGCTGGATCTGATGGGCGTCCGCGTCCATGGGCCGACGCAGCGTGAACATGCCGTCCTCGGAGAGACGCTGGCCCAGCTGGTCGTCGAACTCCCCGCTCCAAACCGTGCGGACACAGTCCGACCCCGCGATCCGCTCATCGTGCGCAGGGGCCTTGACGATCCGGCCGTGGGCCACACCGTTGACCATCGTGCGCAGCTCGGGCTCGTACGCCATTCGCTCGCCGATGATCGTTCGCGCGCGCTGCACGACCTCCTGGCGCTCCAGGCCGTCTTCACTCATCTGCTTGCGCAGCCGCTTGCGCATCGCCTGGTAGCTATCGCGGATCAGGCCGACGTCCGCGCCCGGCTCGCGCATCTTCCAAAAGGCGCTCTCCATGAGCGCGACCTCGGTCATGGCTGCCGAGTCGGGAGTGAACATCTCCCGGTGGCCGCGCTCGCGGTGCTGCATGGCGTCGAAGCGGTTGCGCCACTTCTTCGTCAGATGGTCACGCGGATCGGCGCTGCCGACGAGGCGCTCACGCCGGGCGTCGCTCGGCACAGTCGTGAAGATCCTCTGCCGGTGCGCGATGCCGGTTTCGGCGAAGGCGACCATACCGCGGGCCCTGGTGTCGATGCGCTCCTGGATCTTGTCCTTGAGAGGCTGGAGGTAGCTGTCCATCTCCGTCTTGAAATCCGGGGCGAGCATCCGCATCGTCATGACCATGCCGACCGCCTGGATGATCGAGTTGGCATTCACACCGCGCGAGAGCGGCTTGAGACACGACTGCATCATCATCTGCATGTAGACGCGGTGCATGACGCCGAGATCCTGCGTCCGCTCCTCGTCGTTGAAGCCGGGCACCAGTAGATTCGAGTCGCGCAGGGAGGCCATGTACTTCTCACCGGCAAGCCGCGTCTCCGCCCGCAGCTTGAGCAGATGTTCGCGCTGATTCAGACCTTCGCTCTCGGCCTCGGCCCGGTCGACGTCGATCCGGTACGCGTGTTCGTGATCGGCCATCCGGTCCCGGGTTTTCGCACCGAAGAATCTGCGGGCACGGTCCCGGAGTCGCTCACGCCAGGCGCGCTCACCGTCTGCGGGCTCCGGTCCCGGCCCGTCGATCGGCTCGTCCGGGCCCGAGCGTCCGTAGGTATGCGCGTTGCCGCTCGGCCCTTCGGCCTGCCGATCGTCGACGACCGGAAGCATCCGGGTCGCGCGCCGACGGTCCGAGGGTTCCGTTCCCAGTTCCTTGTGCTGTGCCATCTCAATACCCCGGCCCGTGGTCGTCGTTGCCCTGCGCCGGATCGATCTCGATGCTCGGCGTGTAGACCGGGCGGGACGTGCCCACGCGCACGGCGTGCGCAGAGCGGCGGTGCGATCCGCGGGTGCGGGCGCCCCCCGCGTCCTGCGAGATCACGTCGGGCTTGACCACCGAGTCATCGAGATCGATCGCGGCATCGTCCAGGCTGTGCGTCTCGGCCGAGCCCAGCTGATTGAGCTGTCGGGACGTCTCAGCCCGGGCCCTCAGAGTTCCTGAGGGCGCGAACTGCTCGTTCTTCTCTCCGTCGTAGACGCTCTCGCGGTTCTTGGCTGCCTCGACCAGATCGGCGAACGTGCCGCCGTAGGCCATTCGGTCCATCACGGTGCCCCGCAGCGACGCGTCCTCTTCCAAGTTTCGGATGAGCCCGGTCTTGGGATCCTCCAGTGCACTTGCCACGCGGGCCACATAGTCCGGGTTGACCGTGACTCCGAAGCCCTCCTTGGACTCGTAGAACTCGACGAACTGCCTCTCCCACTCCTCGGCCGTGGCCTGGACGGGCTCACCGTCGAGGAATGCTGTGCGCCACTGGCCCGGGCCGACGTGCTCGATGCTGCGGCCCCTCCAGAGATCGCGGCCCGGGCCCTGGAGCATCGCGTACTTGTGCCGGGCCTCGGCAGCGTCGTGCTTCGCCTGCAGAATCGACTGGGTCACCGGGTAGGTGACCTCCAAGACGGCCTTGAGGTCCTCGCCGCGCAGCGCTCGCACGGCGCGCTGGCTGAACGAGCCGCCCAGACCGGTGCCGTGGGCCTTGATCGCAGTGGCGAACATTGAGGCTTCCTGGTCGGCCTGCGTGATGCCGGGCGTGCCCTGCGTATCGCCCAGGTTCCGGGCGTAGTCGGTGAGCTTCTTCTCGCTCCCCTTGGCCCCGGTCTCGACACAGACCTCACGCATGCTCTGCAGATGTGTCTCGCGATCCGAGAATGTCAGCGCTGCCCCGAACTCGCCACGCTGTGCCTGGCGGTACAGTCCGCTCAGCTCCTCCGTCACGACCTGCTGGTCGAGCATGATGTCCTCCGGCGACTCCGCGTGGGTGAGCGCCCGCAGCCGGATCCGGTTCGCCTCGCTCCGCGAGCTCTCCAACTCCTCAGCCAGTCCGGCATCCTTGGAGAGCGCGACCTGGGTGTCCAGAGACACCTGCATGGCCAGCGGATGCGAACCATCGCCCTTGACCACTCCGGTGTCCAACAGGTTGGCCGGCACCGAAAGCTTGGCCAGGGCCTCGGCCTTGGCCGCCTCGCCGTGCAGCTTCACCACGGCGACGGCGTCGCCGTCGAAGTCACCGTCGAAGCAGGCGTCCATCACCGGGTTGATTGCGGCACCGGTGAGCCGGTCGTCGATCGCGACCCGCATGTAACGCACGCCGGCGTCACGGAGCACCGGATCACGCCACACCAGCGCGTGGTCGCCCTCGGCCAGCCCCAGCTGCTGGGCCTTGACCGAGCTGAGCGCAACCTGGTCGACGTCCAGCCGCGGGTCTGAGGTCCACACCATCGTCGCCGAGTCGGTGAGCCGCGAGGCCATCAGCCCGGTCTTGAAGACGTTGTTCTTGCCCGTCAACACTCGGTTCTGCACGTCGGTCGTGATCGCCTCGAAGGCGCGCTGGGCGCCCGATACCGACTTGCTCATGCCGCGGCGTACCTCGGCGCGCTTCTCCGCGGGCAGACCCTGGCTATCCAGCTGCTCGGCCATATAGCGGTAGCGGCAGGCCTCGACGAAGATGTCCTGATAGCTGCGGGTGTAGTCGTGCGTGACGGAGGCCCCGTCCTCGAACTCCTGGCCACTGCGCAGATGCGAGGACATCACCGGCAGCTTCCACGAGCTCGCGCTCACCGTCTCGGTCTGCTCACCCGTCGGATACGTGAGCGGGAACGGGATCTCCATGTCGCCGCCGCGGTCGCCGATGAGATTGCCGAAGGATTTGCGCATCGCCGTGGTGTTGAGTCCCGGGAGCTGGCCCTCCTTGCGCGGCTGAGTACGCAGCAGCTCGGGCATCGGGATGAACCGGCGCTCGGGGCGCTCGTCGACGCCTTCGGCCTGGCCGACCACCCGCAGCGTGCCGTCAGCCTCCATGTCCATGCCTGTCACCAGCAGGTACTCGCGCAGGTTGGATTCGGCCCCGCTGTTGTGACTGTAGAACTCGCGCATGATCGACGGGCAGTCCTGAGACTGCAGCGCCCAGGCCAGCTGCGAGGAGGCCTTACGGCCTCTGCCGGCGCGCACCTGGTCGTCGTCGTAGATCTTCGTTTTCTCGTCGACGGCCATATGGGTGATCACGAAGCGCATCTCTCCCAGAGCGCGCGGCCGCAGTTCCCCGGTGGGAGAGTGCAGGTCGGAGACATTCCCGCCCATCAGCTCGCGCGCCGAGCCCGCGTTGCGCCGGGAAATCAGGCTGAACGGGCTCATCACCACGTGCAGGCCCGGGTTGGCCCGGAACCAGTTGACCTCTTCGACGACATCCCGCTCCTGCGCGTCCTGCAGCGGCATGTCCCGGTCGACGATCAGCGAGATCACGCCCTTGTTGCCGTGCAGATCCGAGATCTTGTCGCCCACGACGAGCTCTCGCTCCTGGCCGCCGGCGCCGCGGATGCGGTGGCCCGCGGCGAACTCCTTCGACACCACGATCGGGTCGTCAGCCGTCCAGCCGCCGAAGGTCATCAGCGCCGTCTTCGCCGGCGCGGTGATCTCGGAAGACTGCATGATCGTGGAGGCCGTCATCTGCTGGCGGTCGAACGGGTCGTATCGCAGCGTCTCAAGCTCGGAGAGCGCCATGAGCGGTGCACGCTGCCCGGCCACGCTCTCGTCGCCCGGCACGATCCGGCCGTCGGTGTCGACCTGGGCTTGGGCGGTCAGGTACCGCACGATGCCCTGGTTGGTCGCACCTCCGGTCATCACCGGATCGAAGTAGCCGCCGACGGCAGCAACGTTGTTCCCGTCCTTGCCCGTGAGCACCGCCATGTTCCGCCCGCCGGTGAGTCGCCAGGCGTCGAAACGGTTGTCGTCAGCCGGATCGGCTCGATCGCGCTGGGCCCGGTACTCGGCATAGATCGTCGAGCCTGCCTTGATCTCGTTGGAGTAGCGCACACGGCGCGCCTCGGTCTGCAGGATCGCAGCCGTCCACTCCTCCAGATGCTCCGTAACCTTGCCGGTGGACTCGTCGAGCTGATACGTGGTCGCACGCTCGATGAAGTCGATCGGATGCTTCGTGCCGTACAGCTGGGAGTAGACCGCGTTGAGCGAGGAGGGCTCGCCCGTCTCGCTTCGCCCGGCGATGAGGTCGCCGGCGATCTGGTACTGGATGCGCTCGTGCATGAGCTGCTCGTAGCCGCGCAGGCGCGTGCGTTCCTCGATCGAGGTCGGAGCCTCACCCGGAGGCTGGGCCGTGATCGTGGCCTCGTAGCCCGGCACGACCAGGGCATTCTCCCCGCTGGCGAAGGCGGTAGTGATCTCGCCGTACGCGCCGACATCGAAGACCTGGCCGATCTCACCCGCGATCGGTGTCCCCTTACCATCACGGCGCAGCTTCTCGCCGCTCCAGCGGATGACGCCCTGTTCGTCGACCAGGATCTCGGAGACCGTCGCAGCGTTGCGCTCGATGGCCTCACGCACGGTCACCCCGACGCGCCGCATGAACGCAGATCCGTGATCAGCGATCGGCACAGAGCGTTCGGCGTTGAAACGTACGAGCCGGTCCTTGAACCGGGTCGTCTGGAAGGTCGAGCCCAGCATCTCGCCGGGGGAGATCCGGCAACGACGAAGCGCCGAGGCGAGGTTGTCGAGGTTCGACCACTGCCCAGCGGGGCTGGTCATGTACCGCGCCACCCGGTCGGGGTTGAAGCGCTGATCAACCCACTCACCATCAATATCATGAACCTGCGCCTCCCAGGTCCCGATGAGTTCGAAGGGAACGTCCTCAGCGTGCTGCCGGACCTTCTCGACAGCAGTGCCGCTGTAGACGAGGTTGCCCATCTCGGGCACCTTCCCGGCCTGCAGCTCGCCGATCTTCTCCAGCCGTTCCTGGTACATCTCTTCCGTCGCGCCCGGGCGCAGCAGCTCGCTGTGCGCGCCGGTGAGCACGTCCCAGTACGAGCGCTGAATCGCAGCGATCTCAGAGTCAGCCGAGTACTCCGGCGGCTCGATCGCATCCAACTGTCCGCCGGTTCGCTCCAGCTCGGCCTCGGCACGAGCGATGAGTTCTTCGACGCCCAGGGCTGACTGTAGGTTGTGCCGAGCACTCTCGACGGCGGCCTTCGCATAAGCCTCAGCTGGCTCAGCGTCGATGAAGAAGGCCGGCAGCGAGCGGTTCTTGGCATCCCGGCGGAGCATCACCTTCGAGCCGGGCCGAGGGCCGGACTCACCAGGGGCCACGTAGTCGCCGGCCACGAACATCGATTCGCGGTCGATGTGGTAGCTGTCGGGCACGTCCACCACCGTGCGGCCACGGACGCGCTCTGAGTGCGTCATGCCGGTCTCGCCCGCGGGGTGCCCCGGCAGATCCGTGCGTTCGATGCGATGGCCCTGCGCGAAGCGCAGTAGCTGGACAGCTTCCGCAGGCGAGGGGGAGTAGACCGCCATGCCGCCGGGGACCCGGTAGTTCGTCGAGTAGCGCAGTACGGTGCCGCTGTCGTAGATCCGGGCTCCGGCGTACTCCTCCTGACGCGTGTCGGTCAGGCGGATCTCCATGCCGGTCCCGGCGACCTTTGCCTTGATCTGCCCCGGCTCGCGGTCGCGCAGCACGGCGTAGGACACGCCCTGGGTCTTCAGCTCTTCAAGTAGTGCCGCCGAGCGAGCCACGGCGCGCCGGGACATGAAGTGGTTGCGGTCGACGCGGTTCGTCTGCGGGTCCCGGCCGCCGTCGATGACCCACTCGCGCACCTGGTCGTATTCCTGCCGGCTCATCTTGTCCATCAAGGCGGTGAGTCCAGCGGCGTCGTCGTTCGTCATCGCGCGACCTGCCTCGAACGGCTTGCCTTCGTCGTCGATGCGCCAGAGCACCATGTTTCCGCGCCGCGGATCGGAGAGGGTCTCCACCTCGCCGCCGGCCACGCGTCCGATCGTCTCGTCCGGCAGGTACACCAGCGCAGTCCCGGCGCGTTTCACCGTCGCGCGTTCGGACCAGTCGGGGTCGTAGGGGCTGACCGGCAGCCGGGCCGACTTCGGGTCGACCTGGGCGCCGACGCCGGTGACGCGGGTAAACTCCCGCTGCGACTGCTGGTACCGCTCGTTCTGCGGGGAATGGTCACCGAACTGCTGCTCGTAGTCGGTCACCTTCTCCGCGAACGCCTGGTCTATGGCGGAGAGGCAGTCTGTGACGCCCAGCCGCGGGTCGGCCAGCGCGGTGCCCCGCTGGCCGAGGATCGCGTCGACCCGGGCCCGGATCGCCTTGGCCTGGGAGATCGGAACGACCTGTCCGGCCTGCTCCCGGGCTTGGTCGACTGCCTTGTAGAAGACGTACTCGTAGAAGTACTTGCGCAGTCCGTGTGCCTTTTTCATAGATGATCAGCCTCCTGTGGACGCTCCGGGTTGAATAGAGAGTACCTTGCCTATCGAAAGGCGGTAAGAGGCTATTGCAAAGGCCAGTGCCGAAGCGGTCTCTTTTAGTCGAGAGACGGCCCCGGCACTGGAGGTGATCCTTGCCCGGCCCCCAAGGGGCAGCCGACTACTTCGAGTTCATCTCGATGGCCATGGCCCGGTCGAACCGGCCGTCGGCCAGCACCTCCCAGCTCGGCAGCGAGGCCAGATACTGGTAGAAGGCCGAGTGGACCTTCACCGTCGCCAGCGACTTCAGGTCCTCCTCGGTGACGTCCCCCTCGGCGAACACCCGCGACTCCCTGTCGTTCACACGGCCGTTGATCCGGCGGACCGCGTTGGCATACGCGTCCGAGCGGATCTGGCTGATGTAGGTCTGAGACCCGTCGGCGCTGCGCAAGTCGCCGTCACCGCCGACCGAGAAGTGCTCGCGATCCTGCTCCAGCTCAGTCTGCGCCGACTTGTAGGCCTCACCGATCTGGATGTCCAGGCTCTTGACCTTCGCCGAGCCGTCGGGGTTGACCAGCATCTCCTTGCTGATCGTCCCCTCGGCGTAGAGCAGTCGCTGCCGCTCGGCGCTGGCCGCCTGACTCTCGGCGACTGCAACCCCGACCTCGACGAACTCGATGAACTGGTCGTCGTCGAACATGCCGATCCCCTCGTACTCGTCGGGATCGACAACCACCGGGTCATGGGGGTCCCGACCCTGGTCGACCGTGGTCATCGTGGTGATGACCTCCATGACCTCGTCGGCGTAGACATCCGGGTCCAGGCGTTCGATGTCGACCTCTTGGTAGCCGTAGATTTCCTTGTACTGGGCCTTTGCGTCTGCGGCCTTGATCGCCTGCCCCATGCGCTTTTCCAGCATCTTCACGAAGTCCGGCTGGTTCATCCGTACGTCGAAGTCCATGGCACTGGACAGCGTTGGGATCGTCTGCAGCGAGTACGTGTGCCCCGGGTGCTTGATCGTGTTTCCCAGCAACCGGAACGACATCGGCAGGATCGTCTGGTTGCGGTTCCAGATCGGCGCATCGCCTGCCCGGAAGACGATCGAGTTGCGCGGCGCGAGGAATGCCATGTCGTTGTAGCTGATCAGCGGCTCTTCCTTGGTGCTCATCGTGTAGGAGACCCGACCCTCGGTCTTGCCACCGATGACCTTGTCAAGATCCTGGCTGATCTGCTTGCTGTCCCTGTATGACCGGTGTGTCTTGCCGCTCATCTTCTCCAGCGTTTCGATCATCGAGTCGTCCGTGGACTTCAGGAACACGATGTTCGAGGTGTTGTGCGTCGGGATGAAGTCGTCGGTGAGGTAGAGATGCCGCTCGTCAGCGACCTGGATGCACTGCACCTCCTCGTCTCGCACGTACTCGACGCTGACGACACGATTGAATCCGCGTGTACGGTCGCGCCAACGCTCCGCCTTGCGCGAGAGCAAGAAGGGGTTGATCTCGGGCAGCCGGATGTTCTGCACGTGGTAGACGTCCCTGGTCTCCTTCGGCGTCGGCTGGCTCGGCGAGGTGTACTTGACGTTGATCGCCACACGACCGCCCAAGGAGCGCACGAGCTTCTGGACGCCCTCAGCCAGCTCGCGGCTCGCGGAGGTGAACTCCATCTCGCCTGTGGGGCTGATCGTGCCGTCTGTGTCCATGAGACCGCGCAGAAGGTCGGTCCGCTGCTCCACCGAACCGAAGAGGTAAGCCACCGGTATCGACTTTTCCCACGAGCGCTTACCCGCGATGCCGAAGTCGCGCAGATGCTTACTGACTCCAAGGATGCTGTACGTCAAGCAGTGTCCGTCCTTGACCTTGTACTCCGAGACCGTGTGGCCGCGACGGCGAATCTCTTCCACGATCTCCTCGTCGTTGCACGAGAGCCAGGCGAAACCAGCCTTGCCGATATGCCCGTCCCCGATGAGAGCACCCAGAACGTACGGGGCGATCGGAAGGTCGATCTCCGGGTAGGCCACCGGCATGATTCGAGGCAGGTCGACCTGACGACCCTTGTCGACGCGCGACTTCAGCTCATCGGTGGTGACGATCTCGGTGACACGCTCGGCAGTCTTGCCGTCGCGGCCGCAGACATAAGCCCTCTTGCCGTCCTCGGTCCTCCTTCCTAGGTACTTCACGCTGGACTTCCAGCGCTCGATCGGCCACAGATGCTCGTTGCACGACTCGGCCGAAGAGCCGTCACGCAGGGTGAGCCGGTAGACCGGACGTACACCTCGCGGATAGACGGCTGTCACCGAGGTGATCGTGCCGAACGGAGTGAGGACCTCGTCGCCGGCCTGGATGTCGCCCATGCGCTTCCACCCCGAAGGGGTGGCGATGAGAGAGTGGAGAGGAGCAGCATTGCCCTGCACGATCTTGTCAACGCTCTCGCCGTAGACGTCGCGCAACTGCTGCAGAGTCTGCAGAATGAGCGTGAACTGCTGCTCCTGGCCCAGCCCAATGGAGAGCATCGTCTCGAAGCCGTCGATACCCTTGCCCTCCGACTGCAGGTTGCCGAGCTCGTCGAGCATGAACCGCGTTCGGTAGAGGGGCTTCTGATTCGACTTGGTCATATACGCTTGGTCGGCGCTCACGTCGAAAAGCTGCTTGATCAGGATCAGGATCAACTTCGCGTACTTCATCAGGTGAGGCGGAGTCACCAGGAACAGCGCCTTCGGGGACTCCGAGTAACGCGACAGCGTCTGCGTGATCGCCCGTGCCTGGTACGAGACCTTCTCCGGGTTCCCGCCGCCGGAGAAGTCGATCCGTGTGTCCGGGTAGAGCGTATCTCCGGGCTGGAAGGAGAAGGGCCTCCCGTCCAGGGCGCCGCCCTCGCGCACCGGCTTGAGCTCACGAATTACGCCGTTCTTCACGATCTTCTTGCCCGTCACCGGCTCGACCACGTAGTGCCGGCCGTTGAGTGAGAGCCGGTAGTTCTTCGTGAAGCTGAAGAAGAAGGTCCGCACCAGCATCTTCGTCTGCGGGTTGACCAGCTCCAGTTTGAGCCAGGCCTCGTCACCGGGGAATTTGCCTTTGAAGTTGTACCGGGCCCAGCCCTCGCGGCCGACGATCTCCTCGTGCTCAAAGTCCTCGCCCAGGTTCTCGGTGAACATTGGGTCTGCGTAGGCCGACCACACGGCCTGCTGGCCGACGAGGTGGTCGCGTTTGACGTAGTTCGGCGCGAAGCGCACGCCGAGGCGACGCGGGAAGCTGAGGCCGGCCAGGTCAGTGTTCTGCGAGGGCTTGCCCGAGGTCAGCGTTGAGATCGTGGGGTCGGTGAAGAACGACATGGCGGTTATCGCTATGCCGTACACCGAGGCCAGCATTTTCTCCGCGCCGGCCATGGAGCGCAGTGCGTTGTGGGCGTTGCCCATCAGCGTACGCATGTTGTTGCGGGGCAGCTCCTCGCTCGCGTTGAAGTACAGGCTAAGCATGTCCTGATCAGGTCTGCCCTCCCACATGAAGGCCTGGACCGCTGCCTTCTCCTGCTCCTCGGCCAGAGCATCCTCGTTGTTCTCGAACTCGCCGGCCTTGACTCGCTTCTCCAGCTCGGCCTCAGGGTTCTTGATCTTCTTCGAGCTCATCTGTACGAAGAGCTGGTAGCAGTTGTAGAGCGTGACCTTGCCCCAGAGGCCATCGAGCTTCTGCTCCACCAGCGCAGGGTCCATACGCAGCACAGCTGCAGTGCTGCGCAGCTCCCGTTCCTCCTCCAGATAGAAGTCGATGAGTCCGTAGGCCGCGCGCTTGAAGGCGTTGTTGGCCGCATTGGGCCAGACCGGGTCCTCGGTGCCGTCGAGCGGAAAGAAGATCGCGGCGATGTTCTCCACGTACAGGGCGCACTTGGTGAAGTTGCCCTCACGCGCCGCGTCGGCCGCCAGCCCCAAAAGGTTATAGATGTCGGTCTTCATGGAGTTGATCAAGTTGAACTGCACCGGCTCGAACCCGCGTGTGACCAGGGGTACGTAGTTCTTCACCAGCAACTCACCCTTGGGGTCGTTGATGACCATGTTCGAAGGCTTTTTCTCCCGCGACCAGATGTCGATGACCGGCTCGATGTAGGTCTGGCCCTTACCGGCCCGGGTGATGGCCAGCACCATGGTGTTCACCGGCGCGGTATCGACCACGTACGCCCCTGCCGGGCGCTGGACTTCGTATGCCGGGAACGTCCAGTCTTGATTGATCAGGTCAGCGACGGTCTTGTACTTGTCCGACCCGAAGCCGAGCTTGTCCCGGTTCTTGCCGTCCGGGTTGTACGGGATCTGCGTGGTGTCGTATTTCTGACGCAGCCCCTTGTCCTCGGGGAGCCCTGATGCCTCGAACAGCTCGTCGCCGAAGGCCTCGTCGAGGATCGGCAGGCTCTGCAGTAGCGGATCGCCCTCGTCGTCGTCCATGACCTCGCCGGCGTAGAAGGCGAGGTTCCCCTTCTCGTCGATGACGTCCTTCTCGGCGCGCTGGGCGACCTGGACGGCACCCAGGCCCTTTCTCTTGAGCATCATGTGGCTGAGCATCGAGCTGACCTGCACGTTCGAGTGGGCACCGGCGTCGGGGAACCAGTCGTAGTTCCGCTGGATCTCTTCCGGCAGGGCGATGTGCTGGTCGGTCTGGTACTGGTTGATGTCGCTCGTGGTGTTCATCAGGTTCGCCGCGGCGACCCTCCGTGAGAACCACGTGCCGATGATGAGGGCGACCGTCAGACCCGAGCCGAGCGTGATGAAGAGCTTGAATGTCGAGACGTCGGCCAGTTGCTCGCCGACCGTCGTCGCGCTCTTCTTCGGCTCAGCCGGCCTCTCGGCGCTGGGCCTGCCGTCCTTCGCCGCGGTGTACCAATTGGGGACCGGAACAGCTTTGACATTGGGGTAGCACTTCGCCTTCACGTCCGGGTTGCCGTCCTTGGTCAGGGGGCGGTAACACTTCACGGCCGAGCCGCCCGCACCCGTCGTGGTGTCCTGGACGTAATACGCGCTCGGCAGGCCGGCGCTGCTGCCCGGCACGCCCGAGCCCACGGACGCGCCCATCGAGAGCACCGCCGTGGCGATGAGCGAGTAGAAGACCCAGGCGACGATCGTCACCAGCACGCCGGCAATCACCGCGACGACGATGCCCGG
Organism: Streptomyces cyaneofuscatus; assembly: GCF_042718795.1. Classification (GTDB taxonomy): domain Bacteria; phylum Actinomycetota; class Actinomycetes; order Streptomycetales; family Streptomycetaceae; genus Streptomyces; species Streptomyces cyaneofuscatus_A. The sequence continues at coordinate 127,324 of NZ_JBHXOX010000010.1, read as the reverse complement.
TCTGGTGGACCTCAGGGTCAGGAACTTGCTGCGGTCCAGCTGCTGGTTGTCGTAGACGTCTCGGTTGGTCAGCGTCTCGCCGGGCGACCGCGCTGAGATCTTGTCCCAGCTGCTCGCCTCCGGTTGTGCCGCCTTGCGCCTGCTCCTGGCCATCGTGATCCCTTGCTTTCGAGCCTCGGCCGTCCTGCTTTGTTGATGTCCGGCGTGCCTGCCAGTGCAGACGACGACGGCGCATGGGGAACGCGCCCCATGCGCCGTCAGATCGCCTCCTTGGTCATGACCGGGTCGCTCAATGGGTCAAGGTCACCCCGACGATGAAGCCGGATACGCCCATCAGGAGCGAGAGGGTGACGATCATGACGACGAGGATCTTGTTCGAGCGGCTCTGTATCTCGGAGGCCCGCGCCAGCTCGTTGGCGTAGGAATCCTTGTCCTTCTCCATCCCCGCCAGGCGCGCCCTGTACTGATTGGCCACTGACTCCTCGACCGTCGACAACTGCTGGAGCAGGTCGGTGACCCGCGCCACCTGATGGTTGGTCCTCTCCTTCTCCAAGTCGAGGTTGTGCTGCCACTCGGCGTCCCGGGCTGTCATCTGCCTGATGGCATCCTGGCGGTTGCGTTCGAGCTCGTCCTCCATCCGGGCGATCCGGTCGGCGTGCTCAGCGCGGACCGACATCAGGAGATCCTGCTGCTCCCGGCGTAGAACGCCGATCTCGTCCGCGGTCCGCAGTTGCTCGGCCAGCGCCGCGGACTGGGCGATGTCGGCCTTGCGGTTGTCGTCGACGATGCGCTGGATCTCGGACTTCCACCGGCTCAGGCACTCTTCTTCGGCCGCGAGGTACTCCGACTGCCTTTCGGCCAGCACCTCGAAGATCCGCGTCTGCCCGGTCTGCATCTTCAGAGTCGCGTCCGAACGCCGGACCCGCAGGATCTCCTGCTGGTTGTGCGCGTGGGTATCCTCGATGTCTCGCTCGATCTCAGCGGCGGAGTCGATCTGCTCGCGCTCCATCCGTGAGCGGTTGCGCTCCTTGTACTGCAGCTCCGCCGAGAGCGCCGCCTGCTGCGCCACTTTCGAAGCCTGCGACTCGTAGTCCTTGGCGATCTCCGCCCGGCGGGATCGGACCTTTTCGTCCCTCTCCGTCTGTCGCTGCTGGTGCTCGCCCTCGGCGGCGTCCTTCAGCAGCTTGTACCGGGAGCCCTCGCGGTCGGTGGCCACATCGCGGATGACCCGCTCGGCGTGCGCCGACATGAGGTTGACGTAGAGCGTACGCAGCTCAACGTTGTGTGCCGAACGGAGTTGCATCAAGTCCGCGTTGGCCTGCCGGTTGAGCTGGGCGACCTGGTCCCCGAGCCACTCCGTCGCGCCCTCCGGCACGGCGATCTGCACGACAGGTGCGCCGATGGCGAAGGTCGCGTTGAACTCATCGAGCCGGACGTCCAGGCCCAGCTCCTCGGAGAGGAACCGGCGGGCGATGGCGTCGCGTACCTGGGCCTGATCGGGCAGCGGCACAGTGTCACGCGCCTCCTGGGGCTCACCCTCGATGCCGTAGCCGGCGTCGATCTCGTCGAAACCCTCGTAGCCGGCCACCCCGTCACCGTCGTGGTCCGGCTCCGACTCGACCGGGGAGGTTCCCGCGGCGCCCTCGCCGAACACGGGTGTGTCCGCCTCCTCACCGTCGTCAACGACGTCGGTGAAGACCGGCATGCTGTCCAGGCCCTCGGCGGTCCCCTCGTCACCGGGGATCTCGTCGAAGATCACATCCCCCTCGTCCTCCCCCAGGACCGCTGGGACAGTGCCGGTGGCCCCAGTCTCGGCGACCAAACCGCTGTGCTCCGCCCACGCCGATGTACCCACGACATCTTCGAGACTGGTGGTGCCAGCGGCGACAGAGCGTGCCTGCGTGAAGGTCGCAGCGTTCACCAGGTCGACGTGCAGATCGCCGCTGGGCTCCTGCCACACGACGGCCCAGGCGTAAGTGGCACCAGTGAGCAGCGAGTACTCCTCCATGCGCGCGAGGGTCTCTTCGGTGGGGATGATGCCGAAGACCTCCTCTTCGATCATCTCCGCCGTGGCCACCGTGCGGATCTGGTCGGAGCTGATGAGCTCGATGATGGAGCCCTTGGCCTCGTCCCGGCCGTGTCGCTTACTCAAGCCGCCGACATCGGCGGCTGCGAGCACGAGCATCACCCAGGTCGTACCGCTGGGAAAGGCGAACGGAGTGTTCGACCGCAGCAGTTCGACAGCGGCCGGGATCGCGGTCTCTCTCACCACGGAGGCCAGAAGCTCATCGGGCTTCTTCTTACGCTGCTTCTTCTGGCGGACTGCTGCTGTTCCCAGAAAGCCCATGATGCCGATCCCTTCGCTGCAGAAACACAGTCCACCTGGTTTATGAGTACCCTATCGCTGTCCTGTATGAGTCGGCAAGAATGAGACTTGAAAGAGCTATCGACTCGCGATTCAGCTTGTTCTCGGAGTCCATGACCGACTCATCGCACCGCACTGACCTCGACGTAGGCATCGGAACTCAGCAGGGTCTTGTCGTCGCTGACCAGGTCGCCGACGACGTCGATGCGAATCCGGCGCTCCGAGGGGTGCTCGTTGAGAAATGTCGCCACCGCGGTGGTGACCTCGTCGGTCAGCTTCGCCACGGCCGCACGTGCGCCGCCAGCATCGGAGTCGGTGTCACCCTTGTCCTCGATGAGATACCGCAGGACCCTCGAATCGACGTCAACCCGTACGCCGTGCTTGATGAACACCTCCTGCACCATCTGTTGGAGCTTCTTCCGCACGATCTTCTGCTGTGTCGGCAGCGACAGTGGCTGGAAAGGGACGATCGCGTCGATGCGGCCCAGCAGCTCGGGGGGGAACCGGTTGTCGCCGGTCGTCGAGGAGATTGAGCGGCGGATGAGCTTCTCGTACTCCCTCAGCTGCTTGCCCGAGCCGGTGTCGTCGGCGGCGTACTGCGAGATGCTCTTGTAGATCTCCGAGCCGGCGTTCGTCGTCAGAACGATGTACGTGCTGAGGAAGCTCACCTCGCGGTTGTTTTCGTCGTTGAGCCGGCCGTCGTCGAGCACCTGCAGCAGCACGCGCGTGACCATCGCCGAGGCCTTCTCGACCTCGTCGAAAAGCAGCACAGCGTGGGAGAGGTCCCACACCCGCTTGGTGAGCTCGGAGCGGAAGGCCGCGAACGAAGAATCCTCGGCGTACTCCGTCATGTCGAACCGGACCAGGTGCCGCTGGTCGTCACCGAACAGCAGCTTTGCCAGCTGCTTCGTGAGCTCCGTGTTGTGTGTGACCACGAACTGGCCCGCCTGGTACAGGTGTTCCTCGTCGTCTACGTAGATGCACGACGAGCTCTGCCGCTCCGGCAGCTTCTCGATCGACGCGATGCCGACCATGTCGAACCTCTTCACGCGCTTACGCCCCGAAGTCTCGATGACCGCCCGCCGTGCGATTTCGCGCTTGCGAGGGAGGGAGAAGAACCGGGCCTTGTGCTCGTTGTCGACCTTCACATGCACGTCGTACTCGGTCTGTTCGCGCCCACCCTCCCTCGTGCGTGTCCACGCGTTGACCGTGTTCGAGACGCCCAGCGAGAACAGCACCTCCCTGAGGTCCTCCGCGAGCCCCTTGGAGAACGTTGAGTACGAGACGTTGAAACGGTCGTTCGAGCCGCCGATCGATCCGTCTGTGTCGAAAAGCCCCCGCACCAGCGCCCACCGCTGCTGTACCGAACCGTGCTTGTACCTCTGCGGGATGCGGCGCTGCGCCGAGCGCGCACCAATCAGATCGGGAACCGAGGCAAGCACGTGCTTCGTCTGGTGCAGCGCATCGCGGCGGTCCTCCACCGAGCCGACGCCGAGAGGGAAGACCCAGTTGTAGCTGTTCCCGTACGATTTCGGTGCCGATCCCAGCCATTCGCCCACCATCCACACGGTGTGGTCGGCGTCGTCCCCGTCGGAGGAGAGCGTCAGCTGCGTCTCAGTGAGGCACCCGTTGCCGATGAGGACGCCCAAGACGTACGGGTCGACGTCGAGATCCTGCGCCGGCCAGTCCACAGGTTCGTTCGCCGGGATGAAGAACTTCAGATGCTCCCGAGAGTCGCCGGGGTAGGTCCACACGACGCCACGCTCGACCATGTCCTGTGTACTCAGAACCATCGGCGCGACGTCCTTACCCGCATGCTTCCTCGACCGCTGCGTGGCCGTGTAGACCGTCCATAAGTGCGGCCCTCCGACGTCGAGCGTCCGGCCGTCCCAGAGCGTGACCCGGTAGACGTCCTGCATGCCCTGCGGGAAGTGTCCCAACACCTCGACCGGGCGACCTCGGCGACCGAACACTCTGTCGCCCGGGACCAGGTCGCCATGCAGCTTCCACACGGTCTCGCCGTCGTCCGAGTAGACAGGAACCTGCGTCAGGTCGGTGCAGAATTTCCCCGTACCCGTGGACCCCGTGAACAGCAGGCTCGCCATCGGCTTTCCCTTGTCGTGGAGATCCGCAACCGACAGCTGCAGGCGACGTGCCACGGCGCCGGTCGCCCAGTCCTGGCTGAAAACCTGCTCGTCCAGCTGTTCCTTGATCTTCGCCCCGTCGACCTTGAAAGCCACGTTGACGTTCAGGGTCTCCATAAGTACGTCCGAGAGCAGGTCCCGGTCCATCGGCCGGTGCGTCAGGCGAGCCCAGCCGACCATGGAGTCGAGTACGAGAATCGACTTGCGTGGCTGGGCGCTGGCCGGCATGTAGCGCTGGGTGTACTCCCAGATCTGCCGGAAGATGTGGTCGTCGGAGAACTCGTCGGCCACCCCGTACCGTTCTGCCATGGCCTGCAGGATTTTGATGGTCGTCGCCTGGTCCGGCGGGTTGAGGTTGATGCGTTGCAGGCGCTCGACGAGCGGCTGGTTCGGCGAGATGTGCTTGTGGAACTCCTCGTAGGTCGTCGCCGCGATGATCCTGATGCCGCGGGTGCCCGAGGCGGCGAGGACCGGCTTGATTGCCTCGACGGCGGCTTCGGAGAGCTGCACGATCTGGTGGAACTCGTCGATGAAGAGGACCAGTTCATGCCTCTCGCCCTTGACGAAGCTCTCGGCTTCGTCGAAGAGGCTCTTGAGCATCGCGGCCATGTTCTCGGCACTGCCCGCCTCGGAGACCATGCGCACCGGATCGACTTCGAGGTAGAGACGGTTCTGGTCGACCAGCATCGTGGCTTGGACCAGGGCCGTCTTGCCCGTGCCGGCTTCGGCCAGCAGGAGCGCGTTGCACAGCTCGGGTCGGCTCATCGATGCCAGCAGCTGTGTTATCTCGTGCTCGCGGCCGACGATGGCGCGTTCTGCCTTCTTCAGCGGCTCCGAGAGCTTGGACAGGAGCGGGTAGCCCTCGTTGAGCTGCACCTCTTGAAACATGCCGCGCAAGACCTCTCTACTGAGCAGCAGATATGACGGGGAAATACGAGAGGTCGCACCATGGACTCCGGCGCCTCTCGTGACGTGCCCCGGTTGCTGCGCACCCGCCGTACTCGTGCTACAGAGGGCGCCGTCGGGGGATTGACGGCGCCCTCTGTGCTCGGCGGCCCTCTGCGCAGCCGCACCGTGCGGTGCCCTCAGGCCGGATCTGCCCGCCGGAGGGCACGGCAGCCACGGATTGGCTGGTCAGATGGGCGCGCTAGACGACCGGTGAGGCCGTGAAGTTGTGGCTGTAGTACCCACCGCAGCACTTCCGCCAGTCGAGCTGCAGAACACCGTCCGCGAGCCCCTTGGAGCTCCCGGCCTTCCACTTGATGGTGCCGGTGGTGTACGAACCGTTGTAGTGCCCCAGCCGTCCGAGTTCTCCAGCTTGCCCTCGATGCCGTAGAAGTCCTTGGACGCCTTGACCGGATCCGTTCCGGACTGGGACTTCTTAATCTGGAGCCGGAAGCGTGCCGAGTCGAAGATGTGGCTGTCATCGATCGTCCCGAAGGTGGGACCGTCCCACGTGACCTTGGCCTAGGCCTGTACGTACGACCCCGAACGCTTGGCGCCTAGGGTCGTCTTGACCCCCCACTGGTCGGCCCAGGGGCGGTTGTAGTTCGCGGTGTCGATCGGCTTGGTGGAGGTCTTGCACTTGTAGGAGGCCGCGCTGGCCGGAGAGGCCCAGAGCGTCGTGCAGCCGGCTACCGCAACAGCGGTCAGCAGGCTGGCGCCCAGGCGGCGGGCCCTTCGACGGGGCAGGGCTGTTTGGAACACAGGATTCATGGAGGGATCCCCTGGATGAGGTGGGGCCCCGACGCTGTCGGACAGTCAGCCGAACCCTGGAGCTGGACCATCTGCACGTTGAGACGGGGCTTGCCTCGGCCTCAGCCGACCGCCGGCTCATCGACCTGAACTGCCTGCTGCTCGGCATCGAGGGCCGGGGCCTGAGCCTGCGCCGCCTTGGCCGCGGCCTGTGCCTCGTTGGCGGCGCGCATGGACGTGAACTGGTTGTCCAGCGTGCTGCTGTCGACCTCGAACTCGGAGGCCTCGACGAACTTGGTGTTGACCACCAGGCCGCTGCCACGCGTGGCCGGCATCACGTTGCCCTTGAAGCCGTAGAGTTTGCCGACCTCGATGCCATCCTTGTTGAGGATCGGCTCGGTGTTCGGACCCGCGGCCGCGGCCATCTCCTCCATCTGGTTGGTGGAGTACGGAGCGCCGTTGTTATACCGGACCTTGCCGTCCTCGCCCTTGAGCCGTTCGGACTTCAGGTGCAGGTTCGTCTGTTCCGGCCCGCGCGGATCTCGAACGTCGATCTGGATGTCGGCGTACTGGGTCTTGCCGTCCTTGGTGACGCCGTTCTTGTAGACCTTCGCGATGAGGTTGACTCCGGTCATCGCGCCCTTGCCCTTGAGTACTGCCATGACCTCTCCCTTCCAATTGATCCGACTGCCCTCAGGTAAGTCGGACGTGATCAGTCACATCGTCCGGACAGGTAGTTGCGTCCCCGCCGAACGCCCTTCACGCTAATGCCATCATAGGGCTTTCAACAAGGCTTTCGACTAGTTCCTCTAGTCGTGTTCCAAGTCGGTTGGGATAGAAGGTGACTGAGGGGTGAGTCCGATTCCGGCATCCGCCGTGGTCACAGCCTGATCGACTTGGACCTGGACCCGCACGACGAGGCCGGCGTCCAGCGGTGAAGCCTTGGACCGCTGCATCCGCCCGGCCCGTTCGCGCACGGCACGCAACTCCGCGATCCGGGAGCGCAACACGAGCAAGCCAGACCCCTCGTCCGTCGGCTGAGACGTCAGCTCCCGGGAGGTCCGGGTCATCGCCGCGACATCGTCCACCGGCAGATCGTGAATTGCCTCGGCCTGGCCGGACTGGTCCAGGTAGTCCATCGCCGCCAGCAGCAGCCGTCGGCGGTCCCTGGTCGTCTCGACGAAGTTCTGGCGTGCGTGCGGCCCGATCTCGATGGCGGTGACGAAGTCGTAGCCCAAGTGGTGCAGGTCCAGGGCCTTGACCTCGGCGAAGGCATACGCGGCACCGGCAACAATCTCGTAGTCCGAGCTGACCGCGTCGGTCTTCGTGCTCTCCGGACCTTCGGCACTCGACCCCGCGCGCAACACCAGGCCGGAGGAGGCGAGATCGGCCCGCAAGCCGTCCACCTTCCGGTCGTAGGACTGCTTCATCGTCCGGATTCGCACGTCCAGCACCGCTCGTCCGCGCTTGCCTTCGGTCAGGAGCCTGCCGCCGGGCTGATCGTAGATTGTCCGGCCCAGGCTCTCGGCCTCCTTGGGGTCCTTCATCCGCTGCAGGGAGGCATTCGCGCGCAGCGCCACTAGAGAAAGCAGCCGACGGCCGTACGTCGCCACGTCCTGCTGCTGCTCGTACCACTGGCCGGCGTCCCCGAGGAAGGGCAGGAAGTGCCCGTACTTGCTCAGCAACCGCCGGTGGTAGCCCTCCTCGAAGAGGTAGAAGTCGTAGAGCGGGCGCGAGTCCTCAGCGGCCACGCCGGCCTTTTCGGCCTGTTCCCACTGATGCGCGAGGTCGCGGTAGACGCCGGCCTTCTCCCGGTGGTGCTGCAGACGTGAGGCGTAGCTGCGCAGGCGGAAGCCGAAAGAGACCAGATCGGCTTCCGCGTTCTCTCCGCCCCTCTGCCGATCCGCGGCCATCGCCGCCATCTGTTGATAGTCCATCCCCATGACCTCGAGCATCGGCGTGCGCACCCGCAGCTCCGACTCCGGCGTGGCCCGCAGCATCTGGTAGACGCCGTTGACGGCGCGCTCCATGATCTGCGTACGTCCCCGCGCGACCAGCCTCTGCCATTCTTCCGTGCTCAGAGACTCCTTCGCGCGGCGCTTGTTGGCGTAGTCGATGATGCGTTCCATGGCCTCCGGCATCGGGGATCCGGCACGTTCGAGCTGCTCGCTCACGAGCTCGGTCACCAGCTGGTTCGCTTTGCGCATGCGAGCGTCGTTCGAGCCGGCGCGCCACAGGGTTCGGTCCGCAGGCAGGCAGGCGAGCAGGAACTGCGGCAGGGACTCGGCGCGGATTCGTTCGTGCGCCCACCGTTTGATGAAGGTAGTGACGTTGCGCCGTTCGTAGCCGACGGCGCTGGCGAGGTGAGCCACCGCCTGCTTTTCGTCGAGCCAGGCATCGACACCGCGGCGGAGCCGGGACTTGTGCCGGTCCAGCAGCTTGCCGCGCTGTGTGCCGTTCTTCGTCACCTGACCCCGGCCGCCGTCGACCATGACCAGGTGGCAGTGCACGTGCTCGGTGTCGACCTGGATGACCCCGACGTAGCGCAGGTCGCTGAAGCCGCTGGCCCCCGAGCTCATCCGCTCCACGCCGTGCATGATCGCCATGCGCAGCTTCATCTGATCGATGTGGCCGCGGTAGTCGCCGCGGGCTTCGCAGCGGAAGTCCTCGTCGACGATCCTGCGCTTCCGCAGGTACTCCTCGTCGAAGGACAGCACGGTCTTCAATATGGTGTGTCCGGCATCGAAATAGTGCTGGATGTCCTTGCTGGCCGCCTGGAGCTGCTCGTCGGAGAGTGAGACCGAGCCGTAGCCGAAGGCCACACCTCCGTTGCCCTGGGCCTGGCGCATCTGACGCTTCACCGCGTCCCGCGAGATGCCGGCGCGCTCGACGGCGGACGCGCGCGCCATGTAGCGCAGGATGAAGTCGTCGGTGCGCAGGCGCTGGATCGGAGCTAGCGACTCCGTCGCCTGCTCGCGGGCCATGTACCGGGTGACGTAGTCGCCCGGTGTCGCGCCGCGCGATCCCTTGCCGCCGGGCAGCGGCACGCTGAACTCATTGATGATCACGATGTCCTGCTTCAGGCCCATCGTCGCTCTCCTGTCTGTCTCGGTGCCGATGCACTACGGCCCCGGCTGCTGTCCGCCAGCAACCGGGGCCGCCCTCGCCGTGACTGATCCGTCCTCAGGAACCCAGGCCCTGCTCGCCGTCGTCGCCGAGATCCAGATCAGCCGCACGCTGGGCCACCTGGCGCTTGCGCTCGTCCAGGCTCGCTACGGGCTTGGCCTCACGTCGACGGGTCTCCTGCTCTTGCAGCTCCAGGTCGGAATCTCGGTTCAGGTCGGCCCCCGCCTCACGGTCAGGGGCCGGGGGAGCGAACGGCGCCTTCTGCTCTTCGGCCCTGTGCAGTGGTGCGGCCACTCGTTCCCGGTAGAGGTTCTCCGTGGTGCCCTCAGTGCTCGCACGCTCGGTGCGGTACTGCTCTTGTTCGGCGGCGATCTCCGCCTCGATCTGTTGCAGGCGAGCGCTCATGCCGTCGACAACCGGTGCCGCCTGGGACACGGGCGCTGCGACGATGTGCTTGGACTCGGAGTCCAGGCCCAGCTCGTCGTCGGTGAACAGGGAGTCGATCGCGTCCGAGCGCGGCTTCAGCCCGCGTTCATCGACCACGGCCTCAGTTCGCGGGACGCCGTCCCCGGAGTGGTCGGTGAAGTAGCCGGCGAGGTCGTAGCCGCTGGACTCGCGATCGATCTCCAGGCCCCCGATGCCGTGGATTTGGGTGAAGACCACGGGTGTGTCGTCCTCGGTCTGCGCCCCTGACGGAGCGAGCACGAGCATGTCGGCGGTGGCCGAGAGCTCCCACTCGATTCCAGTGACCTGCTCGGGCACTGCGAAGCGGCTCGTGAAGTAGCCCTTGCCGGCGAGTACAACCAGCTGCTGGTCATCGAACTCGTAGAAGGCATCGACCTTCTCGCCCTGGCCGGGGGAGTAGGTCACCTGGGAGATACCGAACGGCAGGGCTTTGGGCGGGGTGACCGAGCGGAGCTCGCCCGTTATGTGCAGGTAGGGGCGGTAGTTCTCCTCCTTGCCGCGGTGCTTGAGGTCGAGCGATTCGACCATGACGCCGAGCTGGGCGGTCACCCCCTCCAGCCGGTGCGTCTCCACGCCTCGTTCACGCAGGACACGGTGGGCCCATACGTCATTCATCGGCAGTCCTGCGGTGCGCATCACTCGCTCCTCTTGCGGTTGGTCTTGTTCCCCGGGGTGGACTTCGGCGTGACGTCGACTCCGACCGTCTCGCCGCGGGCGTCCCGGATCTTCGCGATCATTCGCGTTGCCCAGCGCCACATGCTGCGCATCACGACAAACTCGCCCGCGACGATCAGTGCGACCAGGAAGAGGAGCGGCATCAGCCATATGGCGATAGTTCCGTCCGCACTGAGCGCACCCCGGGCTGCACCCGACTGCTGGTGCAGCCATGCGCCCAGCATCGGGATGATGACCACGGCCGTGATAATTGCCAGCAGGTAGTCGGCGAGAAGGACGATGGCCCGGAAGAACCCCGCCCACGCCACGACGGAGAATCCGTCGGTCTCCCTCTTCAGGACCAGGCGCCGCCATCCGGTGCGCTGCGACGAGTCCTTCGCCTCCTTCACGGGCTTCGCCGTCGCCGTCGCGGTTGTGCTCGCCTCGGTCTTCTCCCGGGTCTGGGTCGACATGTTCGAGTCCTTACGTCTCGTCGGGTCTATAGCGGTAGTCGTTCTGCAGCTTCGCGACTTGACCAGCGGCAGTCAGGGACCCGGTCAGAGCACGCTTGGCGTCGTCGACCTTCCCCAGCGCCGCCGTCTTCGCCTTGGTGATTCAGATCTGCTCCTGCAGAGAAGACATCCCCGGCGCAGCCGTATCGCTCACCGTGCCCGGACCGCCGGAGAACCCCGCGGAGAGCACCAAGAACAGCAGTGCGGCCACGCCCATGCTCACGCCGGCCACCAGGGCGCGCTTGCGCGGGCCCCGGCTGGCTCCGTCCTCGCGGGAGTGTTCGCGCCCTCCCGCGAGGACGCGGACGTTGCGACGAAACGCGTCTTGTGCACCGCGCTCCCAATCGACCCACCTGCCTCTGTCGATGCCGTTGGTTCCCAACTAGTCATTCCACTCATACATCAAAGAGACTCTATCAACAAGGTGAGTCGATAGGGAGTGTGGATCATTTTGAATAGCGAGTCTCGCCACTCGCTGGGGTACCGGAGAGATTCAAGACCTTCCCCTGGGCGTCGACCGTGACGAAGAGCAGTGCGCGCCGGTGGGCTGTGACACTGGCTTTGCTCGACTTGTTCTGGGACGCCGCGTCGGAGGTGACCTCGACGTCGGCCAGGACGGCGTAGGTGTAGAGGCCCGCCTTGACGTCGACCACCTCGATGTCCGGGTCCGCGCCGAGAGCCGAGTTGAGGCCGACCGTGTCGATGTAGTAGTAACGCCGCCCTTGGGAGTCCTCGTTGAACCTCGACGGAGGCATGAACGACTTCAGGAACGTTCCGTTCTCGGAGAGGCCGAACCGGCTCTTCAGGCTCTCGCGTGCCGCTTCGTAGCCCTGTCCCGAGTCCCATGTGAAGACCATCGAGAGCAGCATCGTGATGCGCTCACCATCGGTGCTCAGCCGGTTCTGGCTGACCCCCAGGGTCGCCATAACGTCAGCGTTCGCCTGCTCGGCGTTCTTCTTCGTGATGCTGGCCAGTCGTCCCTCGATGGCCTTGATCTGGGCTTCCTGGTCAGTCAGGATCGCGTGCTGTCTGTTCCAGGTCGTGCCGGCGACTGTTGCGACGACCGCGAGGAGCGCTGCCGTCACCAGGACCGAGAGGTTGCGCCGGAGAGATGCCCGCCGCACGGGTGCTGCCGTCTGCTCCGTCATCGCTTCCCCTCCTCCTTCGGTGCGCCCGTGCCGCCGAGCTCAGGGACACCGGACCCGGTCGGCATCTTGATCACGTGGTTCTCGTAGTGAGCCCCGGCGGCAGTCACCACGAGCGCCAAGTTGTCGAAGGCCCCCTTCGCCGCAGCGCGTACGTAGCGCGCGCTCGCCCAGGCGAGCACCTCGCCGCTCTTCGTGTCCTGGCACAGCCACACGACCTTTGCCTGGTTGGTCGTGCCGGAGCCGTCCTTCGCACTCAGATCGGGCATCACTGTCTCGACCTGCCACCTGTACGTGCTCGGGGCAGCTGCGTTCTGGCCGTCGTAGCGGATGTACCAGGCGTGGCGCGGATCGATCTCGGTGGTCGCATCGAACGGCATCAGCGACGAGGTGCTGTACGCCTCCTTGTCGCTGACCACGAAGGAGCCCTTGCTGAACAGCCGAGCCATGCCCCGGCGGTGCTCGATGATCTCCAGCGTGGCCTGATTCGGGGCCCCGTTGCGCGGGCTGGGCTGGACACCGGCCTGGTGGTACAGCGCGGCGAAGGTCTGCTCCCCGGACGCGACCCTTTCCGCGTCGTCGGCTGCCGCCTCGGTGAGCTTGAGAAGCTGTGCGCCGGCGTCCTCCTTCATGGGCGTGGACTGGGCATCATTCAGATGCCCCTTGAGCTGCATGATCTGGACCTTGTTGTCCGCCGTATTCGCCTTGAAGCTCTCGCCGCCCACACCCGCGGTGACGACCAGGGAGAAGGCGGCGAGCCCCATCACCGCGGTCACGCTGCGTCGGATCAGACGTGCCTTGTCCTCCGGGCTGAGGGCCTGGACCCGTTCGCGCTTGGCAATCGTCCAACCCGTGAAGCGCTCTTCGAGCTCGGCTCCGGTGACCTTCGTGCGTACCTTCGGTACCGCGGGCTTCTCCTCCGGCGTCGAGCCGATCTCCTGCTCGGGGCCCTTGCTCTCGGATTCGTCATGGACAGTCGTCACCGAACACACTCCTCACTTCATGCTGCTCTCATAAACGACTCAAGTCTATAAGAAAGGCATTCAGTGCCGAGTCTCAATCCATTCAATTAGAGTTCCGAAAGGTGAAGGTGGCACGCAGGGCCTGCGTCGGACGTGAGGAAGCCGGCGCCCGGAACGCCGGGCACCGGCTTCTCACGCCGAGATCAGATGTAGTACATCAGGCCGTCTTGATCTTGTCGGAGGGGAGCATCGAATCCGACATGTCCACGAACTTCCAGCCTTCGGCCGCCATCTGCACCGCACTGCCGACGCGAACCCGGCCCATGAAAGCGCAGTAGCCGGCCTCGCCGAGGATGACCTTGTCGCCCTGGACGCCGAGCACCACAAGAGTGTGGCCGGCGGGGCCGTAGCCCGGACCGGAGCCCGCCGAGTACGCCGTCGGGGTCGAGGACATCTGCTTGCCCGATTCCCTCGCAATCGTGTACGCCGTCTCCTTGCCATCGCCGACCGGGTAGGTCTGGAACGTCGTGTACTTGTTCACGAAGTAGGTCGAGAACGAAACGCAGTTCATCGCATGGTTGCCGTTGCAGGAACCCGGGCCGCCGCCCGGACCGTACCGGTCATCCAGGAACTTCCCCCCCTCTTTGTTGAAGAGGTCAACGAGGGCCTGGGCCTCCTCCTGTGTCATCCCGCCGTCCTTAAGCGAGACGGAACCGCCGTTTGTCGAGGTGCAGTTGCCCACGATCGTGTCGATCCCGTTCACGATGTTCTCGATGACCCCGCCGACGATGTTCTCGACGACGCCGACGATCGAGCTGTCGACCGACCAGCCGCTCATCCTGCCGAACCACATCTCGGCCTTGTCGCCGCGTGCGGTGAGCCCGGCCGCACCGTCAGCAGAGCGTTCCCAGTTCTCGTGAAAGTGCAGCGCCGCTGCGCGCGGCGAGCCCTGAGACTCCTTGAGCATGTCCTTGAAGACCCTGACATCGCCCGGGTTGTCACCGCCGACCATGAAGGCCAACTGAGCCTTGATCGTGAACCAGTCGACACCCTTGTTCTTCGCGTACTGGCGCAGCAACGCATTGCGGCCGAACGTCCACTGCCCCAGACCTATGCCGTTGTCCGTGTTCTGCGCGGCGCTGGCCTTCACAGCGGTCATGGAATACGTCCCCGCCGGGAAGTTCTGCACGCTCGTCGGATCGATCCCGGACTCCTGTGACCAGTTACCGAGGATGCCCGCGATGTTCTCCTGCGGCATCCCCCAGCTGCTGAGTACCGAGTAGACCTCCTTGGCATTCTCTTCCACATCCGCCGGGACGGCGGCCCCGGAACCGTCCCCGATGCCATCTGTGTTGACGACGCACGCTGCCTCGCTCGCGCGGATGCCGCCTTCGATCAGCGCCGTCGAGTTGAGGACGCCGGTGAGGACCGTGCCCATCAGGGCCACAGCGGCGGTCATCGTGACGGCACCCGACACCGCTGCCGCTACAGGGGCCATCGTCGCTGTGACGGCGACGCCCAGGATCGCACCGGCCCCCTTGACCAGAAAGCTGCCGATCGCCATGAACGGTGCAGCGATCGCGTGACCGACCGCCTTAGCGATGGCGATGATGAACGTCCACATCAACTGCCCGGCGTTGACAGCCATGGCCATGGCAGCGAAGAACATAGACTTGAGCCAGTTCAGGACAGCCATGGCCATGACGACACTCATGGCCGGTGGAGCAGCGGCCGCACCACCGCCGACGGCGACGCCCTGGGCAGCCTTCGAGCCCAGGCCCTCCCCCTCCTTCGACGCACCGCGCTCGTAGCCCGTGCCGCCGGCACCCAGCTCGCGCCGGTCGGCCGACTGCGCGTCCGCGGCACCGCCGGTGACCTTGGACACCCCCCTGACCGCGTCCTCGGCACCCTCGACTCCGACGTTCTTCGCTGCACCAAGCGCAGCTCCCGGAAGCCCGCCTGCCTGGGCTCCGGCCACGGCACCGGAGACGGCAGCTCCCGCGTAGCGCCCGGTGTTACGGCGGACCGCGCTGCTGCCGTCTACCTCGATCGCCTTCTGGACCGCGCCTCCGGCCACGTTTCCGGCGATGCCGTTCATGCCCTGTTTGATCTTCGATCCGGCCTTCGTGACACTGCCGGCCTTGCCTGCGGTCTCTGCCGTGTTCGTCGCGTCCGGCATCGTCGGTGCAGTGTTCGCCGCGCCATAGAGATCAACTCCCGGCCTCGGAAACTGCTTGGGCGCGCTGGCCTTGGTCTCGGAGGACCTCTCGATGCCCTGCTCAGAGTGATGGCTCGTCCCGGGCCGCTGCCGGGGCGTTCCCTTGCTCACCGACGTGCTCGGCGGGTCCTTCGTCGCCTCCTTCGTGGGTCTCCGATTCGGCTTGCCGGTGGTCATGTCGTCTCCCTTTCCGGCTCAAGGCCAGGTAGCTGGAGGTGCTCCTTCCTGACCGCACTCACTGGAGCGTGATGAGGAACTCCTTGTCGTTGCGAATGGAGCTGTTGGACTGCACATCCCGTAGGCTCACGTCCAGTCGGAGTAGGTCGAGCGAGAGATCAGACTCGTACTGGGACTTGTTCGTGGAGTAGTTGAGATACGCCTGTGAGAGGTTGTTCATGATGTTCATGAGCGGGCGCATCGTGACGTCAGAGGACTGGTAGTCCTCGGTGAGGCTGGTGCCGTCCGAAAGCGTCCACTGCATGTCTGAGATCTGCCTGCTCGTCGGATCCGAGCTCTCGTCACGCTTCTTGGTGAAGAACTGGGCATAGCTCTGCCCGGCCGGCACCAGGGCGTCGAGGTAGCCGTCGTAGACGTTGCCTGAACGCCAGTTGAGGTCGAAGCCGCCGGGGACGACATGCGTGGTCTGCAGTGCCAGCGTTGGGGCGCCGTCTTCGGCCTCGGCTGCAGAGACACCCGTGATCCTGTCGGTGGCGATCGAGACCGGGACGGTCGGCGGACGCAAGAACAGGCCGTCGATCTTCGTCGTCTGCAAGTCCGTCGTATACGACTGGATTTGCGTCAGGTTCGTGCGCATCTCCACGAGCTTCTGGTCCAGGGCGGCCCTGGCTTCGGTCTCCTTCTCCTTGAGCACGACCTCGTAGTAGGCCTGCGCCGGATCGAAGGACGGAGCGTTGAGCGCCTCGATTTCCTGGACCCCGGACGCACCAGGGTTGAAGAAGACCCGCCACTGGTCGTACTTGAAGAAGGTCTCGTCGCCGGCCAGCTTGCCGCTGCTCTGCGTCTGCTTCGTCCCGGGAGTGGTGAGTTCGGCGTTCGCACGGACCGTCAGATTCAGCACTTGGCGGTCGAAGGGCCGATCTGCGTTCAGGAGGACCCCCAAGTAGCCGGTCGAGCCGAAGGCGTAGAAGGAGCCCTCGATCCCGCTGGTGCTGACCGGCTCGCTGTTCAACGACGTGTCCGATCCGAGCAGGAACGCGCGGTAGTCAACAGCGTTGTACGAGATCTGAGCGGTTGGGCCGAAGTGCATCATCACGAGCACCTTGTTACCGCTCTTGTTGGAGTAGACCCCGTCCACGGTGCCATCGAGATTCGTCTTCGACGTCTTGAAGTCGCTGGTGTACAGCGCCGTCTGCGACAGCGAGTCACGCCCCGCCTGGTACGCCGAGACCCCCGATGCGCCGATCACGATCGCGCCCGTGACCGCGAAGATGCCGAAGAGCACCCCGAAACGCTCGATCGCGTGGTGCGAGTCGAGCTTGAACTTTCCGCTGAAGGCCAGCGCCTTGTCCCTCATCCCCATGCTCTGCTCCCTTTCGTGTCTGCGCTGTGCTGCGGGCCTGGATATGGCAAACCGGGCCGGAGGATGCCTTGCACCTCAACCGACCCGGTTCACTGGACGCCTCCCTTCCCGGTCGTGCGCACGATCTGTGACGCCCACTCACTTGGCGGAGCTGCTGATGGAACCGCTGACCTGGTCCGAGGTCTGGACGATCACCGTGCCGCCGCCGAGGTCCGTGATTGTCTGCTGGCCGCCGGAGCCGATCATCGAGATCAGCGACCACCCGCCAGTTCCCAGCGCTCCGCCGACGAGGATGAGGAGCGCGATTGTGCCCCAGCCCGGCAACTGATTCGCGGACTGCGGGTTGGCCATCAGCTTCCTGATCAGGAGTACGCCGCCCCAGATCAGGCCGACAACGCCGAGAAACATGAGCAGAAGGCCGCCCCAGATCTGGGCTTGGAACTTGGCGTTCTGCAGGAAGCTGGTCATGTCCCAGGCCGCACTCGGCAGGGAGGCCTGTGTGAGGGCAGCCGCCTCGTAGATCTTCGTCATGGTTCTTTCCTCTCGCCTTTCAAATCGTTCCGCCGTGTGAAGGCGAGTCGCGAAGCGGTAAGCGCAGACCGCTCATCAGGGCGGGCAGTGATACAAGATGGAATGCTAGATGGCCTGCTGTCGACTCTCCTGCCAGCTCGTATACGTGCGCATCGATAATCGCTAATCTACCTCATTCAAATGGCGATTCCCATGGGTCGCAAAAGGTCTGTCGACAAGGAGTCGAGGGGTGCTCGGGAACGAGGCGAGTCGGCATCGTGCCGCTCGATCGCAGGGCCGTGGTGCATGCCTGTGGATTCCGCAGTGCGGGATGTGTAGTGTGCTGCTCCAGCGCTGCTACGACGCTGGTCTGCTCGATCTCGTGGCGGGCCACCCCAGGCATCCCCGTCGACCGCGGTCTTGAGCCAGGAAGTATCAAATCGCCATGAATCCACTGCCCGGCGACCTTTTCGCTCGCCGACTTCGCCAAGAGCGCGAGCGCCTCGGCATCAGCCAGGCAGAACTGGCGCGCCGTATGGCCGCACTGCTCGGCACGAACGTCGACTCAACCGCGATCACGCGTATCGAGCAGCAGACCCGTGCTGTCAGGCTCGACGAGGCGGTCACCGCTGCCGAGGCCCTCGGGGTCCCTCTGGTCGTACTGGTGAGCGACAGCTATGCCCGCGAGAACGAGGCTGAGATCCAGAACCAGCTCGCTGAACTCGCACTCGCCAAGCAGGAGTGGGAGAAGCTGCGCCAGAAGATCCACCGGATTACCCAGACCATTCAGCAGCTCTCCGCCGAGCGAGATGCCTTTTGTTCGCACGCCCTGGACGTCGACCCTGAAACCGCCGGCGACTACGAGCTCGCCCCTGAGATCCGGGCCGCTCTCGACGCCTCGATGTGTGATGCCCGCACCCAGCCAGCCGGAGAGGCCGCAGCTCCGGACGCATGACGCTGTTGCGGGCGGCCTGGTTGTACTCCCGATCGTAGGCGTTCACCCTCTCGGGCTTCCGCCATCGGTCAGCTCTGGCCAAACTCGCCGCAGCAGGCCCAGCATCGAAGGCCGTCGACGGCGACCTGGTCGTCGTCCCGCTGCCGATCACGACCGTCCCCAACATGGCCGTGGGCGCCAAGATCCGCGTGGGCGGCGGCGAGCCGGTGGCCGAGGTGGTGTTCACCGGCGTGAACATCGAGGCGACCGGCTCGCCGAACAGCAGCCCTTGACCTATCGGGCCGGTGGCTGGACGGGGAGAACCGGACAGTAGCCCTCGCCTGAGGCGAGGAGGGCAGGCGCCTGCGCCTGACCCAGGGGAGCCCAGAAACCCCAGTGGACCCAGGGATGCATCCCCCTGAAGCAGAAGCCGTGATCTTGACCCGGGCCCACGAGATCGATCCCCGCATCGCCGAGATCATCGGACAGTGCGGCTAGGCTCCTGGGCATGGGATTCGACTGGGAGAACGTGCTCGGCACGAGCGGCAACAGCCTCAACGATGCCTACGACAGCGCGGTCTCCGCGGTCATTTACAGTGAGGACCCGGGGGGCGACCGTCGGCCACTTCCGGTTGGCGAAGAGCGCGACGACGCGGACGGCCTGCGCTGACCTGAGCACACAGATGAGAACGCCCCGGTGAGCCGGAGAGTGCCGGACGGAAGGCGACCGAGTTCATTTCACTCTCCGGGCTCGCCGACGACCGGCCGGTCCTCGCCCTTCAGGCTACATACGAAAGCATCACAAATGATGCACACGATGAGGGCCTCACCCGGGCGGCGGGCCTGTTCGAGCAGCGAGAGGTGCGAGTGCAGAAGGTCGAAGCAGCCGCCGGCCCCGGCGGCCTTCCCGCCGCGAGCTCGTACGCGAGCGGCCAGCCCCAGAAGGTCCGTCCGACCCTGGGCGGGCGGGGTCGCAGCCCACGTCCCGGGTTGCGGCGGAACCCGGGCCACCACACCCTCACGCTTCTCAGACCGCCTCTTGCGGGCCGACTGCTCGTTCTCCAGTGGGGCGGGGACTCTCCTGGCCCACGGAGATGAGCGCAGCCGCCGGGGTGAGGGACGACCTGACCGAAGACCGGCACACCGGCCAACAACTGTCACGTTTCACGACTTCAGCAGGGGCGACGGGCTGACGGCCGGGATGAGCGAGGCGGTCAGGGCGGTGAGTAGCCGGGTGTTCGCGGTCTGGTCGTGGCTCAGGTCGAACTCTTGGCGCGGCAGCCGGTTGAGGTGCTCGAGAACCTCCGCGCGGGCCCTAGGCGTCCCGGTGTTGCTTCCTTCGGTTAACCCGAAGATGTTGGGGTAGCGCTCCTCGTTCGAGGTCACGAAGATGCTGCTGGTGACTTCGGGACGGCGGGTCGCGTTCGCGTGTGCAGGGGATCCGGAGGACGGGGTGACGCGCGGGAGGAGAATCCCGGCCGCGGTGCCGGTGGTGGCCAGCGACAGGCCGAACCGGCGGGTGAGCTGCTCGGGCCAGATGTGTGCCTTCAGTTCCCGTCCGGATGCGGACATCAGCGTACTCGCCCGCTCGGTGGTGAGGACGTTGGTGACGCGCTGGTCCTGGGTGGGATGAGGCGGTTCGCTGGCCTGAAGGTGGGAGCGGGCAGAGTGGGTGAAGGTGAGTGCGTGGAGAAGTCCGAGGCCGACGGCGGCCGTGGCGGGCCACGGCAGGAGGTGGAGCGTGCCGTCGGTGTGGGGGCGGGCGAAGCAGCAGTCGTTCGCCAGCAGCGCGGCCCCGGCGGAGGCCAGGGTGAGAGCGGTCGTGATCTTGCCCGCTCCGGAGTCGCACAGGGCAAGCAGGGTACGTCCGCCGGGGAAGACGACGCCGGAGGCATGGAGCAGGACCCAGCCGTCGCCGATAAGCCGCGCACGCATCATCTCGCGGGCGAAGCGGGTGGCGGCGGTCGCCAGCCGTGTCGGCCGGCCCGGCAAGGCTGCCGGCTGCAGGGCTCGTTGGCTTGATATCCGCAGGCGCTGCTCGGCGGGGGCGTACTGGAAGGCGAGGGCGGGTCCGACAGGGTATGCGCGCTCACGGTCCCGTCTGGGTGGCGGGTCTAGCCGACGGGTTCGCGGGCGAAGACGGCATGCTGCGTATGCGAGCCAACGACGGGGGCGCGGTGGTCACCGTCCACGACGGTGACCACCGGCCCGGTGACGGCGGTGCTCTCCTCCGGGGGTGAGGCCTTCCAGTACCGGCCGAAGTACCTGGTCGCCCAGTCGGTGACCCCTGGGGTGTTGGAGTGGATGGTGACGACTCCCTGGCCGGCGGTCAGGGAGAGGGCATTCATCACGGCGGGGCCTTCCGGTCGGCCCGGCAGGCGCCGGGGGCGGGGTCGTGTGCTGCTACGCGCTGGTCCGGGACGCATCAGGGTCAAAGCGTCCGGCGCCCGCTCGCGCAGAACATCGGCGAGCCGCGCGATACGGCGCAGCGGTTCGAGGTCGGGCGCGGGTGGGGCGGCTTCGGCGAACAGGGCCGCGGCCGCGTGGCGTACGGAGGTCTCCAGCGGGGAGTCCGCGAGGACTTCGTCGTGCACGACCGCGCCGTCGCGTACAGCGGTGAGCCGGTGCTGGTTGCGCTCGAGTTGCCAGCCCCCGGGTGGGGTGACGGGTTCGAGATGCAGGGTGAAGCGGGTTCGTCCGGCGTGGACGGTGACGTGCCGGTAGCGGTCGTCGGCCGCGCGAAGTCCCTGGCGCCACGGGGGCCGTGGTGCGGGTGCGTCGTCGTCGGCCTGCCCCGGGCCGAGGAGCGAGGAGGTCAGCTCCAGCCGCAGCGCGCCCGGGGCGCCGGGGCGGGGGAGGTCGACTCGCTCGGTCAGGGCGGCGACGAACAGCGCCGGGTCGTATTCCGGCTCGGTCGTGGTGGTGGCCGGGTCCAGGGCCAGGTAGTGCTCCCATGCTGGGGCGGGCAGGATGCCGCGGGTGACAGCGAGCATGTGCAGCCATTCGTAGCCCAGCACGCCGTAGTCGCGGTCGATGAAGCGCCCCGAAGCGCTGTCGGGACGCCGGTCCTTGGTGAAGAGCACCGTGGAACGACTCCCCGCACCGACGCCAGTGCGCGAGTAACTCCGGTGACTGCCGGACCAGGTCGTAGCGGGGCGGTCCGCCCCACAGATGGACGAACGGAACGCCTTGCGCTCCGGCCCACTCCAGCAGCTCCGGCACGTCCAGGCCCCGAACGCCGATGCTGTAGAGCCCCATCCCGACCGCACTCACGCCGCTCACGCAAGCCTCCAGTCCAGCAGCAGGACCGGCTCGGCCGGGCGGCCCGGGCCGTCGAGCAGGGCGAACAGGTGCGGCGCCTTCTCGCCGGGCACCGTCCGGCACCAGAACGTGGCCAGGGCCGGATCGAGATGCCCCGTGAGCCAGCACCAGGCCGTGGTAAACGCGGCCTGGTGCGCGCCCTCGGCGGCGGGTGCCAACTCGTGCATCCCCACCACGCTCCAGCCGGCCCGGTGCACCTGGAGCGCACCGAGCGCGACGCCCCCGGCGGGAGTGCCGAGCAGACCGAGAATGCCGCCGGGCGAGGTCAACATGGCCGCGGTCGCCGGGACGCCGGCCGCGTCGAGGACCAACCGTCCCCGCCTGGCGCCCTTGGACGGTACACAGATCACCCCGGAGCTCGGCGGATCGCGGCGTGCCGACGCGTGGTCACCACCCGGACGCTGGTGGCCCCGCGGCGGGACAGCTCCAGCACGCAGCCGAGCGCGACCGGCCGAGCGTCATGTACCCGGCCTCGCGGTCCGCCCCCGCCAGATGCCGCCGCTCGGTGCCGGGGCTGAGCACACTGAACCGGTCCGCCACCATGCCCGGCCCCGGCACCGCCGCCGCAGCCAAGTGCGCCCGCACTTGGTCCTGACGGCGGGCGGCGGCCGGGCCGTCCTCGAACTGGCGCAGCACCACCGGACTGCCGTCGAGTAACCGCTCCAACAGATGGCCGCTTGCCCGCCACCACACCGTCGCGGCCGTGTGCGCGTCCAGCACCTCGACCGCCCCCGTGCCGGCCACCGGGTCCCCGTCCGACGCCCCCCGGGGCAGCCACGAGCCGCGTCACCTGCTGGCGCGAGTCGACGTCCATCACCACCGGCGGCGCCCCCGGCCGGTAGCAGGATCGCGGCTGGCGAGACGTTCGACGTGAGGGTCAACGCACACTGACACCGCGACGCCCCGGCCACTTGTCCTGGACGCTGTTGGCGAACTCAGAAGTTGAGCCCGGTGTGAGTTGGAGCTCGCACCGGGCTTTCCTGTCCAGGCCAGTGCTGAGGTGCGAGGATGCGTAAGTGGTGACGGATGCAGAGTGGGAGCGAGTTCAAGGTGAGCTGCGCTTCGGTCAGGTCTTCACGGGCACCGTCGTCCGGGTGCCCAGGCCGGGGGCGATTGGTGTCTTCGTGGACATTGGCCTCAGTGTCGGAGGGTTCGTCGACGTCGTGCTCTTGCCTCGTCGGCGAAGCGAAGACTGGCCTGTCGAGGGAACAGTGACTGAGTTCGAGGTCTGGTGGGTGCACAGCGGTCACCAGCAGATACGGCTGAAGCCCTCTGACCCGCGGTATCTGTGCGAGGACTTCGCCGACTTCGTTGCCCGATACAGGCCCAGTTGGCCAGTCGATATCGGCAAAGCCGTAAGCGGTTCTGGGGCCATCAATCCGTGAGCGCTGCTCAGCCCTCACTCTGCTGAAGAGCCGCAAAGTGTGAGACGCGCGTGCGGGCATGGCTGGTACCGGAGAGCCAGGCGTCGATGCGGGCGAGGTTGATGGCGGCGCCCGTGAGTTGGTGCTGGAGGCTGGTCTTGGTCAGGCCGCGATAGCGGGACCTGCGCATATCGCAATGTTGGACGCCTTGAGCAATGGTGCCCTCGACGCCGGCACGGATCTTGTAGCGCTCTTTCCACTCGTCGGTCTGCTGGAGAACACGAGTCTGCCGGAGAGCCTCGTACTCTTCGCGTGGCCGGAGCGTGATCTGTCGTCGCTGCGTCGTTGGTGTGCTCAGGCAGTCACGCCGGTGTGGGCAGGGGCGGCAGTCCAGGACCGAGAAGCCGACCCGGAGTACGGGCATCCGCCGCTGCGAGCTGTAAACGGCCCACGATCTACTGGTGCGACCGTTCGGGCAGGTCACGCGCTCGTTATCCCAGTCGATGGTGAACGCATCCTGGCCGTAAGCACCATCACCGCGCAAGGACTGGACGCTGTTGACCGCCTGGAGAGGGCCGTGCAGCTCAACACCGTAGTCGCGGCGGGCGGCAACCATGGCGGGACTGTTGGCGTAGCCAGTGTCGACCCAGTGCTCCTCAGGTAGCAGCTCCCGCTGGGACAGACTGGCATGGACCACCGCGGCCATGCGGTCTTCATTGATCGCAGCGGCGGTGGTGGCCACGTTCCCCCGGCAGGGGGCAGAGCTGAATCGCCTCATCGCTCTCGTCGACGAGCTGGCAGTGATCCTGACCTCGCACAGATGACCCCTTTGGGATCGTGATCAGTTGCCTCGCTGGATAAGCGCGGGCGGGGCGTAGTGCGCGTGGAAATCGGCGGTTGGTGCCCGAGCGGCCGTTCGTGGGTTCGGCGGTCAGGCAGTGGACGGCGCTCGGCACGAGCAGCGGGTGGGGCTAGTAGTTCAGCGGCCGGAACCGCTTGCCGCGGCTCGTGCTGAGGTGACGTGCCCCTCGCCGCCGCGATCCTTTTCGGCGGATCGTCTACCGGCTTGCCGGGCCGAGGAAAGTCCGTGCGCCACGAAACCGGGTACGCAGTGAGCGTTGCGTAGCTCGGCTGTCGAGGCGTACGTCGAGGGCTCCTGGGATCGTGCTGCCGGCGCGCAGCCCTTTTCGTAGCAGGGAGATGTCCAGGCCGTCGCGCTGTGCGATGAGCAGGCCGAGGGCGTGTCGGCTCAGAGCATCGGGCCCGGCGGCGTGGTGGAGACCCGTGCCGCCGCTCAGGGCTACTTCCAGCAGGGTGGCGGCCAGGTCTGTGACGTGGACCGGGCAGCGGACATCGTCGGTGAACAGGGTTCCGTCGACCGTGCCCGCTGCCAGCTGGTGCACCAGGCGCTCGTGGGCGGAGCGGCCGTATCCGATGATCAGTGAGGTACGGACGACGGCGGCCTTGGGGTGTACGGCGAGGACACCTGTCTCTGCGGTGGCCTTCGCCGCACCGTAGGCGGTGATGGGGTCGGGGCGGCAGGACTCGTCGTAGTGGATGCGTCCGGTTCCGGAGAACACGGCGTCGGAGGACACGTGAACCAGGCTGATGTTCCGCCTGGCGGTGGTGATCGCGAGGTGGAGCGGTCCTTCGGCTGTGACCGCCCAGTCGGACCGGGCGCTCGCGGTGTTGATGACGATGTCCGGCTGTACCTCGGCCAGGACGGCGTCGAGGGAGCTTGGGTCCCGCAGATCGAGTCGGTGCCAGCGGGTCGGGGGCCCTTCACCTGGCCTGGTCGCGTACGTCGCGCCCACCTGGTGCCCTGCGGAGTCCGCCTGCCGGATGATCTCGGACCCCAGAAAGCCGCTGCCGCCGACGACCAGAATTGTCATGAGCGACACCGTAGTCCCATGGCCTGTACGCCGAGGGCGGCCGCTGCTGCGAGGCAGTGGCCGCCCTCGGTATGGGTGCCGACTGGTCTATGAGGTTCGTGGTGCCCATACGTATCGGATGTCGGGCTCCCGTTCGTCGTTGCCCTGTCCGTCGGTGCGTTCGGCCTCGGTGAAGCCGTGGCGCTCGTAGAAGCGGCGGGCCGGGCCGTTGACCTGGAACGTCGACAGCGACAGTCCGTCGGGCCGGCGCTGCTTGGCGAGGGCCACGAAGCGGTCTCCCAGGCCACAGCCCCGCCAGCTCGGGTCGAGGTATAGCTGCTTGAGGTCGCGGCCGTTGAGGACCAGGAGTCCCACCACCGTGTTCCCGGCGACAGCCACCCAGGTTTCGTACTGGGGGATGAGCACATTGGCGAACCAGTTCCGCACCTCCGCCGCGCTGTGGGCGCAGCGCACGGAGGGAAGAGCGGCAGCGTAGGAGCGCAGCCACACGTCGGCGGCGGCGAGCGCGTCCGCATCGTGGGCCCGGCGGACAGTTACCTCGTCGCTGGTCACGGGGTTTCCTGGTTCGGCGGGCTGGGGCGGCCGAGTTGGTGGACGGTCCAGCCGGCGGTGCGCCACGGTTCGGGGTCGACGGTGGTGCGGCAGTCGACGAGCAGGGCGGCGGCCGGGCGGTTGACCAGGGTGTGGGGGTCGGCGTGCCGGTACTCGGGCCACTCGGTGGCGAGGACGACGAGGTCCGCGCCGTCGAGAGAGGCGGCCAGGTTGTCGGTGTAGTCCAGCTCCGGGTTACGGACCATCGCCGTGGGCACGGCCTGCGGGTCGTGGACGGTGACGACTCCGCCGGCCTGCTGGAGGGCCTGGGCCAGGGCGAGGGCCGGGGACTCGCGTACGTCGTTGGTGCCGGGCTTGAACGCGGCGCCCCACACGGTGATCCGGCTGCCGTTGACGGGCCGGTCGCCCAGGGCGCGGGTGATGAGACCGAGGGCGACGGTGATGCGGTCCTCGTTGATCTCCTCGGCCGCGCGCAGGAGGGCCGCCGCCCGGTCGGCGCCGAGCTGGCGGGCGGAGGCGGTGAAGGCGCGGACGTCCTTGGGGAGGCAGCCGCCGCCGTACCCGATGCCGGGCTGCATGCCTCCGGCGCCGATGCGCGGGTCGATGCCGAGGATCTCCACGATCTGGGCGATGTCGCCGCCCGCAGCCGCGCACATGTCGGAGACGGCGTTGATGTAGGAGATCTTGAGGCCGAGGAAGGTGTTGGCGGCGCCCTTGGCCAGCTCGGCGGTCGACGGGGAGGTGACGAAGAGCGGCACGCCTGCGTCGATGATCCCGGCGTAGACCGCCCGGATGGCTTTCTCGCCCTCAGGGGTGGAGACGCCTGCGATGAGCCGGTCGGGGCGTAGGGTGTCCTCGACGGCGTGGCCCTCGCGCAGGAACTCGGGGTTCCAGACGACGTCGACCCGGTTGCCCGCGGGGGCGAGGCGCTGGACGAGGTCTGTGACCTTCGCGGTGGTGCCGACGGTGACGGTGGACTTCCCGATGATCGTGCAGGGCCGGTCGAGGTGGGGGGCGAGCTGGCGGATCGCGCCGAAGACCTGGGCGGTGTCGTAGGAGCGGCCGTCGGCGTCGATCGGGGTGCCGACGCCGATGAAGTGCAGCTCGGCGAAGTCGGCGGCCGCGCGGATGTCGGTGGTGAAGCGCAGGCGTCCGCTGTGGGTGTGGCGGGCGAGGAGCTCCTGCAGGTCCTTCTCGTAGATGGGGCATTCGCCGGCGTTGAGCCGGTCGACCTTGGCCTGGTCGACGTCGACGCCGATCACTTCGTGGCCGAGCTCGGCCATCGCCGCAGCGTGCGGGATGCCGAGGTGACCGCAGCCGATCACGGAAACGCGCATTGCAGGTCGTCCTTGTCTCGTACGGGCACACCGAAGGCGGTGTGCCCCAGACGCTATCGGCAGGCGAGATCATTTAACTGGGCGCACTCGTACGCCTGTTGGGGTTCTCGCTCGGATGTTCAGAGGTGAGTCGGGGCATGCCGGGCGGCGGGGCTGATGGCCCGGGGGTCAGCTTGCGGCCTTGAGTGCGCCGGTCAGCGCGCTGGCCAGGAACTCGATGTCGTCGTCCGTCGAGGACAGCGGGGGCGCGACGACGAACCCTTCGCTCGTGGGATCCCCGGCACCGGTGAACGGGTAGAAGAACACGCCCCGTTCCTCGGCGGCCCTCATCACCGGCCACAGCCGTCCGGCACCGACCTCCACCCCGTAGAGGAAGCCGCGCCCGCGTACGTCCCGCACCGTTGGGATGTCCGTCAGCGACGTCATGGCGTCAGAGAGCCGTTCACCGAGCGCGGCGAGCGCGGTGAGATCCAGCTGCTCCAGCTCGTCGAGGACGCCCAGGCATGCGGCCGCCATGAGGGGGTTGGCCGCCATGGTGCCCATCGCGGGCAGCGAATCGGCTTCCTCGTGCCGGAGCCAGCGGGCCGCCATGGGGGACACCAGCACCGCGCCGACGCTGGTGTAGCCGGCGCCGAGCCCCTTGGAGAGGATCACCATGTCGGGCTCGCAGCCCTCCCAGTGGTGGCTGGCCAGCGCCATACCGGTGCGCCACATCCCGGTCAGCACCTCGTCGTGGATCACCAGGACGTCCCGCTCCCGGCAGATCTCCGAGACGCGGCGGAGGTAGCCGTCGGGCGGGACGAATGCCCCGCCCGTCGTACCGTTGATGGGCTCGATCAGCACCGCGGCGACGTTCTCCGGCCCGCGGCGGTCGATCTCGTGGGCGACTTCGTCGGCGCAGGAGGCATCGCAGGCCCGGTCCGGGTGGGCGCTGCCGTGTGCCGGCGGGTAGGGAGCGGGGAAGGCGGGGCCGAGGCCGAGCGCGTCCTGCGCGCGGGGCCGGCGGGTGTGGTTGCCCGCGAGGCCGAGGGTCAGGGCGGACATTCCGTGGTAGCTCAGGGTCGACGTCAGGATGTCCCCGCGCGCCTTCCGGTCGCGTGCGCGGGTGATGGTGCGGGCGAGCTGGATGGCGACCTCGACGCCGAGGGTTCCGCACGTGGTCAGTGCCACGGAGTCCTCCGGCCGCCCCACGGCGCGGCACAGCCGCTCCATCAGGTCCATCTGGATGCGGGGCTGGACGACGGCGGCCCCGCCGAAGGTGTAGCGGTCGAACTGTTCCTGGATCCGGGCGCGGACCCGGGGGCTGCTCTGGCCGGTGTTGGTGCACAGCAGTCCGCTGGAGCCGTCGAAGATCCGGGTGCCGCCCTGCAGGTGCAGCCAGGGGCCCTGCGTGCCCACGACCTCGAAGTCCGGCAGGGGCCTGGAGGAGGTCAGAAGCCGGGGCCGGTTCTGCGCGTACGAGTCCACTGGAGGGAGTTCCTTTCTCGGGCGTGCGTGCTTGGGTGCTCTGAGGGGGTGGGGCCGCGCACCGCGCTCGCGCGCGGCCCCACGGGGTGCGTGCTGGTCAGGCGGGGGCGTGTGCGGCGGGGACGTCCACGCCGAGCTGGTGGCACAGGTCCAGGAGCATGGGGGTGGCCTCGGCCTGCACGATCGTGTCGCCGTCCTGCGGGCCCTCCAGCGGGTAGGGCATGTACTCGTCGAACTCGACCAGTCCCTCGGTGTCGAGGTAGAAGACCTTCATGCCGCGCTCGCGGGCCCGCCTCTGCACCGAGCGCCGGTCGGCGTGCAGCCCGATGACCAGGAGCGCCTTGGCCTCCGGGTCGAACGGCACGGGCGGGATCTTCTGGTCGTACCGGCGCACGAAGTGCTCTTCGAGTCCGGCCCGCGCCGCGAGGAGGTCGAAGTTGTGCTGCAGTACGGGGCCGACGAAGTGGCCGGCGTCGTGCAGGGCCTTGAGAGCGTGATGGGCGGCGGTGGGTTCGGCGAGGAAGCTGACGCGGAACATGGTGGTGAGCTCCTCGGCCTTCGCCGTCGCGTCGAGGAGCATCTCCTGCACGAGGGTGTCCTTGGCCGGGGACAGCACGAACGGGTGGGTCTGCTTCATGACGTTGTCGGTGCGCTCGGTGACCCGGTAGGCCTGGTGCAGGAAGTGCAGCGGGGGCACACCGGCTTCGACGCTCGTGCCGCAGCCGATCTCGACCTGGAAGGGCAGGTGGTTCTTCAGCTCGCCCAGGTCCTCGGCATAGGCGGGGTTGCCGCGCTCGTCCTTGATGCGGATGCCGCCGGCCAGGACGTTCCACGGCATCTGGCGCACGTTGCGGGTCACCTCGAAGTCCTCGGAGAGGAACACGACGTCCAGCGAGCAGAACCCGGCCGGCGTCGGCCGGGAGGCCCGCTCGTCCTGGGGGTGGGTGTCGTGCGGGGTGACGGTGACCCGGAGGTCGCCCTTGGCCCACGTGGTGTCGCCGGTCTGCCGCCAGCCGCCCTCGGCGAGCCAGGAGCGTACGTTGTCGCCGTACTCGCTGATCTCCGCCCTGGGGGCGAGCACCGAGGTGTAGAGGTAGAGCTCCGCGAGCACGAGACGCGGCACCGGGAAGGTGTAGTCGATGCCGTAGCGGTAGCGGTAGTGCACGATGCGGCGGCGGCCCTGGGCGTCCTCGGACCAGCCGGACTGGACGGCGTTCGCCGGGTCCTGCGTCCTGCGCCAGATGCCCTCCTCGATCGCCCGGGGCCGTTCATGTCCGGCGCCGGCGAAGTGCTCCTCCCAGGTAGCCACCTGGGAGTCGTCGAGCTGTTCGATCACGGGGTAGGGAAGGAACATCGCGTCCTCCTGGAAGCTGTTGAGCGGCGAATGAGTGGCGTGAACTTCCCGGCCAGGTGCACGGCTGCCATTCCGCCGCAGCGCGAGCTCCGGCTGCACGGTCGCCTGGCCGTGCCCGGGCGGGAAGGTGGAACCCCGCCCCGTGACCTGCGCCATGGTGGACACGTGTGTCCGGCAGCAGGCCGGGGCGGGAGTCTTCGGTGAGAGGTGACGCGAGCCGCCCGCGGGCCGGAGGAGGGCGCGGGGCCCGGCGCCGGTCAGGCTGTGCGGACGGCCACCACCGGGCTGAGCGCTTGGGAGTCGGTTCGAGTCTGCGGGGGTGTTCTTACTGCGGCACGACGTTCTCGGGGTGCACGAGGGCAACGAAGCCGCCGTGCCAAGCCAGCCAATCCAACTCGTGCTCGTACTCGCTGAGTTGCGGGCTGACGTCGGGCCGCGTGATCGCGACGATGCCGTCGATGAATCCGCTCGCGATCCGCTGCTTCATCTGCAACCACCCGAGGCGGTCCTCGGCGGCACTCAGGCTGAGGCAGTCGGTGAACTCCTGCTCGCGCCCGACCTGCCAGGCCCTGCTCTCGGCGAAGCTGCGGGCGGCGGTCAGGGACCGGGCCGGGGTCTGCCCGTTAACCGTGCGGGCGTACAGGGCGATCCGGGGCACGCGGCCGCTGACCCTCAATGCTGCGAGTCGGCGCTCCATCTGTTCTCTGCGGAGCCGCATGAGCTGGATGTTCCGGTCCGGTGCCACGCGGGGAAGGTCGGGCCAGAACGCCCGGTTGCCGTCATTGTCGCGATCCATCCAGTCCGCGGGGGCACGGGAGGCGCGGGTGGTGCTCTGGCTCATCACAGCCTCGGCTTCGTCGGAGGGGGGATGCGGAGTCCCGCCCCCTCGGGGGTGGGAGGGCGGGACCCGCTGGGCCGACGACGCGGCCCGGATCGCGGCAGAGGCGACTGTGCGTCACGAATGATCATGACTTGATGGACAGTCAGCGTCCGCCACACCCATAGCTTGCTCCTTTTGGCGGTCGGGGCGCAAGTGTGTGAGTCGGATTGCCAAAAACCGGCTCTGCTGGGCATGGTCCCGTGCGTCATCGACGTGCCAGACTGCGTCCATGACGCAGAAGCGCGCGAAGCCGACGCTCAAACGGCGCAGAGTTGGCGGTCAGTTGCGTCGGTGGATCGGAACGGCGACGGCCGGCGACGTCGCCAAGCAGATGCAGTGGGACCGGACCCGTCTGAGCCGCATCCTGAAAGGCACATACAGGATCTCGGCCGCCGACGTCCGCAAGCTCGCCGACATCGTCGGCGTCGACGACCCCGAGGCGGTCGAAGAAGTAGCCAGGGCTGCAGAGGAACCCCTCAACTCCGCCTGGTGGAAGCCCTATGCGGGGATCATCGGGGAGAACTACCTCGACTTCATCGAGCTGGAATCCGACGCCCGGGAACTGCAGATCCATCACCCGGCGATCCTGCCCGGCCTGCTGCAGTCGCCCGGCTACGTCCGGGAGATGATCACCCGCGCGCCCACCGCTGTCTCGGCCGAGCACGCGGAGATGCTCGTCGCGATCCGCCAGGCCCGGCAGGTCGTCCTCAACAAGGTCCGCAGACTCCACGCTCTCGTACCCGAGTCGGCGCTCCACGCCACCTTCGAGTCCGGTCCCGCGCTCATGCGCGACCAGATCCTCAGGCTGCTCGACCTCTCGGCGATGCCGAACGTCGAACTCCAGCTCGTGCCCCTCACCGCGCACCCCACCTACGGGTCCAACGGCGCCATCACCATCATGTCCTTCAAGCACCCGTGGGCGAAGGTCGCCAGCACCGACAGCCCCATGGGTGGGAACCACACCGAAGACGCGAAGCAGGTGGGGTTCCTGGAGAAGGACTTCACTGCCATCGCCGGCATCGCTCGTTCCGTCGACACATCGCGGGATGTTCTCCATCAGTACCTGGAAGGACTGCACCAGTGACCACCAACAACCCGACGGCCCCCGAACTCCGAGGCGCCGTCTGGCGGAAGTCCTCCTACAGTGGGGGCAACGAAGGCCAGTGCGTAGAAGTCGCTGACCTTACCGCCGCCGCGTCGCCCGGGCAGCGAGGGGTCAGGGACTCCAAGAATCCCCAGGGCCCCGCGCTGCTCGTTCCCGCTGCAACGTTCACGGCCTTCATGGCGGGCCTCAAAACGGGCGCGTTCGATATCTGACGGATCCGGTCGCCCCGTTGAAGCGCGTCCCCCCGTTCCAGTCGGGGGGACACGCTTCAACGCATCCGCGCCCCCGGGCCTGGGCGGCAGAACCGAGCAGGAACGGGGCGCCCATGACAGGTACCACCCACCACTCCCAAGCTCACCCTTTGCGTCTCCAGCCGGTGGCCTACGACCACCCCGACGCCCAGCGCCTCACACAGGCGCTGCACCGCGAGCAGGTCGGCCTCTACGGATTCGCCGACGACCCCACGGCCACGCCCATCTCCTCCTTCCGCGTACCGAACGGCCTTTTCCTCGTCGCCCGACGCGGATCGACCGCCGTGGGCTGCGGCGGCATCCGCCAGCTCGCCTCGCGTACGGCAGAGATCAAGCGGATGTACGTGGTCCCCGAAGCCAGGGGCACAGGAGCGGGACAGGCCATCCTCCGAGCGTTGGAAGACGCGGCCCAGCGGCGGGGCATCAGGCGGATCATCCTCGAGACCGGCTCCCTCAACCGTTCCGCGCTCGCGCTCTACGACAAGGCCGGGTACGCCCAGGTCGAGTCCTACGTCACCGGCCGTGACCCGCAGATCAACCGAGCTCTGAGCAAGACGCTCCAGGGCCGGTAATCACGGACCCGCGCCACCGGCCGTGCATGATTGCGGTGCTCAGCCGGTCGCGAGCACGATCCCGGTCAGACTTCACAGGAGATGCCCGGAAGCCCGTACGCACCCGAACTCGCCGTCTCGATGGAGTCGCCACCGGCAGTGGGCGGCCGATAGGGGACGAGCACTCGGCGAAGGGCATCAAGCGTGCCGTCACTGGTCCACCGGCGGTGCCAGAGGTCACCGTCTGAGGTGCCTAGCTGGACGGGCAGATGCTCCCAGGAGCGTCCGCTCCGCACGCACCAGAGAACGCCGTCAAGATGCGACCGCAGATCACTGTGCAAAAGGGCGAGCTCGGGCGGGAGCATATGACGGAGCATCCGCCACTGCTCGTCGCTCATGAAATCGAACGGGTCGTAGCTGCCCCTCGCACCAGCCGGCGCCGGTTCGCCGTTCACGGTGACAAGACCCCCGGTACGATCCGCAGCAGCGGAGAGAGCCCACATCAAAGCTCGCCATACTCGCACCCGGACATTCGTCTCCTGTCCGGCCTGCGGGTGAACACCGAGAGCCGGCAGTACCACCGTGGGTACTGCCTCTCCGATGAGGGAGGGCAGGGTGATCTTTTCCACCGCGCGGACCGCCTCCCTGGGCGACCAGCGCCCTGCCGACGGCATCCGCAGACCAGATCGGCACCGGTGCAACGCCAGGTCTCGTCTCCGTCAGGGCGGTGGTCAGCATGGACCAGGCATCGGGGCGGCCTTGGAGCTGCGCCCAGGATGCCCCTCGTGAAGTCTGTAGTGGAGGTGGCTGCTGACGATGCTGTTGTAGTCCGGCAGGGGCCCCACCGTCAACTGCACCGGGCATCCATCGCGGCATGACGATGAAGTCGTTGTACGTCGGATCTGTGCGTCCTAGCAGAACCCAAACTCTTCGCGCACCGCACTCCGATCGCACGCGGAGCGCGGAGAAGTGCGCGGCTGCGGCAGTCATGGCTGTGTCCGACAGCTCAGCCTCCACCTGCCCAGGCATGCCACGGAAATCTACGGCGCGAAGGTGGTATGTCGTCATCCTCCCATTTTCGCGAGTGAGTGAAGGAGCGGAACCCGCCACGCCGGGCACTGGTGGTCTCCGAGAAGCCTGATACCGAGCGACCGCGCCACCGGAGCACCGGCGTGCGATTGTCCGTACGCGAGGCGATCCGGTGGCCGGTGAGGAGTGGAGCGCGGCCCGTACGGAGAGCCACCTGACTCGGTCCGCGATCACGGGCCCGTCGGTGCGGGTCCAGCCCCAGCTCCCCGGCCTTGCCCCGGCAGCGCAGAGCGCCGCTCAGGCCTTGGAGGCCGGGGACCTCGAGTTCGGCGTGGGCGCCCGCGTCGCGGGCGGCGTTGGCCATCTCCAGCATCAGCAGGTGGTGGGTGACGGACTCAGGCCGAGCGCACACGAGGGGCTCCCGGGGTGCGGGCGAAGAACCGCAAGCCGCCGCAGGAGCTATTCGCGTACATCGGATGCCCACACTCGTCGCAGGTCAACGGGGCCGGTGGCAGGGTTTTCCAGACCGCTTCCCAGCTTCCCGGCCCCCATCACCAGCCGAGACGGCCACACCGACCGCACAGACGCCTTCGGATTCGCGCGGAGCGAGGCTCCCTGTCCTTCGCCGCATGCGTGCCGTTGGTGGGGCTGCTCTACTGCGGGTCAGGTGTGGAGGTGATGGTGCGGGTGTCGTCGCAGGTGGCGGTCGGCAGGATCGCCTTGGCGGCGACGGCGGCGGTCCACCGCTCGTCGGCGGTTTCGTCCGGTGCCCGCTCCGCGCCCCAGACCCATCGGCCTCCGTCCTGCGCCCGGTCGAGGACGGCGACGGCGTACCGTTTCCCGGTCGCCAGGGGCTGGTAGAGGGGTTCTGCTGTGGTGTAGGTGCCCTCGGCGGTGCGGGTGACGGACTGTGAGAGGCCGAGATCGCGCTGCTGGGGGCCTTTGAGGGTCTTCTCGACGGTGAGGGTGGCTTCCTGTACGCCGGTGCTGGGGTCGCCGGTGTCGGGGGTGTAGCGGGTGGGGCCCGTGACCGTGCCGATGACGACGGTGGGGGCGTAGGCGGCGACGTACTCGGGCGTGCTGGCCGGCGGCGTGCACAGCGAGGAGACGCTTACCTCGCCGTCGGCGACGAGGACGTAGATGCCGGTGCCCGCCGCGAGGGCGAGGCCGACGCCTGCGGTGATGATCCACGACCGCTTGCGCACGACTATCTCCACAGGTTGCTGTAGTTGGCCTTGTCGACGGCCTGGGGGGAAGTGATGGGCGGCGAGGCGATGTCGGTCCACATCAGGGACAGGACCCGGCCGCCCTTGTGGCAGAGGCCGAGCGCGTGGCCGAGTTCGTGAGCGCTGGCGCTGTTCATGAATGCCCTGTTGCGACCGCTCATCTTGTCCCGGTTGAAACGGATGTAGTCGGTGGCCGCTGTTCCGGAGTCGCGTACGTACTGGGCCACCGCCGCCCGGTCGGCAGTGCCGCCCTTGTAGTCGCGGAACTCGAGGTCGTTGACGGTGCTGGCGCTGTCGGGGCGCAGCTTGATCTTCGCTCCGGAGTACTGCCACGCCTTCAGCGCGTGTTCGCGGGGCCCGTCATAGCGGGTCTTGTCCGTCCAGCGGATCTCGCCGTCGTCGACGGAGGACTCGCTCCGCCGTTCACGCTCTCCGCTGATGCAGGGGGCCGGGGCCACCGCGGCACGACTCGGCCGGTCCGTTGGGCCGGAGAGGGAGGAAGGTATGAGGGCCATCGGCGCTGCGAGAGCTACGACGACCGAGAGCCCCTGTATTGGTGACGTCACAGTGCGTGATGCTACGCCGAGTCGGTGACCTTCGATTGGCGGGGCGGCCTTGGTGCTGAGTTATGACGGAATGTGGATGCCCTTGGCCGGGGCGGTATCCCTCAAACGGGTGAAAAGGACAACGTTGATCAGCAAGGTGGTCCACCGTTGGGCAAGGGGGCGGGAGAGGCGTCGCGGCGCGCGACGGAGTTCTGACGGCTGAGGGCGGTCCGGCGGCTTCCGGAAGCCCCGCGAGCAGCACGGCAGCCGAATCTGCCCGCAGTCGCTCGGCACGGAGTCACGGGGCGAGCCGGGGAGAGGACCGCTTCGGACAACGCAGCCCGACCGACCCGACGTCGGAACACACGTGGTTGCCGGGAGGCGGCCTGGCCGCCACTCCTTGGGTGTCCCGCTACGCGGTGAACTTCAGAAAGTCTCGGACTTCGGCCACAGTCTGATGAGCCCGCAGTTTCGTTCGGAGGTCAGCCAGGGCAGTGTTGCCGCGGGCCGAGTTCACGCCGCCCATGTGCTCGACGGCGAGGTGGGCTATGGCTACGGCCTGTTCGATGGAACCGAGTTCAAGGTGTGCTTCGGCGGCGCGTGCCTCGTAGATTGCAGCCCCGCGTGGAAAGGAGTCGCCGTCGTAGCTTTCTTGGAGTTCGGCCACGCCAGCGGTGGCGGCCTGTTGGAAGTGGTCCAGCGCGCGGGCGGGATGACCGAGGTTGAGCGCGGAGCTGCCCAGGAGTTGGTAGATCTCTCCCAGGTTGACCCAGTACAGCGACGGAAGATCCTCGGTGAGGCAGATGGCGTTGCTGTATGCGTCCAGGGCCGCGCTCGCTTCCCGGTCGGAAGCTTGCCGCTCGCCCGCCCTCGCGTGAGCTCGACAGGCCCGGGCGTGGAGCATTGCGAGCATCCGGGCGGACCCGGTTGCACGACCGTGAACCTTCGCGGCTTCCACCAGGGACACTGCTTCCTGGGGGGTGCCGGTTGAGTACAGCTTAATGGCCCAGAAGGAGAGGGTCGTGGCGAGAACCTCCGAATCACGGGAAGAAAGAGCGTCCTCGGAGGCGTCTGCGAAGTGTGCTTCAGCGCGATCCGCGTGCCCGCTGTCGTACGCGGTCCAGCCAGCTGCTCGCTGTGCGTCGGCCGCGGCGGCGAGCAGACGCCGACCAGTTGCCTCGCTGTAGGTCGCGGTGCGCAGCGCTCCCGCGATCATGTCGAACTCGTTGACGGCGGCGTTGTAGACGTGGCCCGAGCCGACCTTGTCGTCGAGGTGCCGTAGGGCGATCAAGCGCTGTTCGTGAAGGGCGGCCAGGCCATCGCCGACTCTACGGCCGGCATTGGCCGTGGCTGGGGCGCCGGGTGCAAGGGCGAGGGCCATGCCACCGGCGGCGGCTGTGATCATGAACCGACGACGTTCCACGGTTTCACCGGCCTTTCGTGGGGCCTTCAGCGCGGTCGGGGTCGCGCGGCGCGGTGCGAGCAGTGCATCGGGCACTGCGCGATGCAGCCAGGCCGGCCAGCCGAGTTCCACAACGTCGCGCCGGGGGAATCCCAGAAAATCGGCAAGCGCGAATTGGGTCGTTCTGTCCGGCCGAGTACCGGTCTTCCAGCGGTGGAGCTTCTGCTTGTGGGTTGCCATGCTGCCGAACCCCATGTGCTCATGGCGGGCCGCGATCCGTTTCAGGAACGCTTCGGCCTTTCCCCCGTGATGTGCGACGAGGTAGTCGAGAAGATCCCCGACCTCGCTCAACGGTGCTCCCCTCCGCTGCTGGACCGGCTGCCCAAGTGTCCCCGGGCGAAGCCCTTCATGGGAGACCCCCGGTACAGGTGGATGACCGCTGGATGACCGCGAGGCCACTCGAGATGACGACAGCGCTCTTCCTGCCGCTGTCGACCGGCGGTCTCCTTGAGGGCGGCCAACTGGCGCGTCCGTAGAACCCGCACGGTGCGGGGCCTCGGCCGCATGAAGCCGACTTGTCGTGAGCCCGGGATGTGCACGTCGACGAGGGGGAAGAATGGCGTCTGCATGGACTGAACCAGCCGATCTCGGACGGCCGTGCACGCGCCGGGCCCATACGGCCCACGACCGGGGGCGTCATCGGGTGACGGTGTCATCCCTCACCCGCCCGCCCGGCGGCTGGACGGATGCACCGGCCGGCGTCGAAGTCGGCCTGCTCGCACGAACGGCGTTCGCGGTCGTCTTGGCGATCAGCTCCGGCGTCGAGGACGTGCGGATGGTGTGCGGCACCACAGCGGCTGGGGAGCCATCGCGAGTTGAGGCTCTGCAGGTGCTTCCGCAAGCCGCGATCCGCCACCTCTGCGCACGGTGGGCCGACAGCTCGCCGCCGCTGACCAAGGTCGGCGGGCTCCCGGGCCTGCAGCAGCTGATCGACTCCAGCGCGCTGCCGGCGTTCCACTTTTCGGCGGCCGGGCAGACCCCGCCCCCGGCGCTGTCTCCACTCGTCTGCTCGGTCCGTGTCGTTCCGGCGGGCTGGGAGTGGACCCTCAGCGCTCTGCCCGGAGTCGCCGACGAGGACAGGCTGTGGGCACTCGCCGGCCTAGTTGACGCCGTACTGCATTCGCTGGCTGCCGTACCGGACCTGACCGTGGCCCAGGCCGCGGAGCAGGCCGGGCCGCTGGGCTTCGAGACCCAGGTCCTGGGGGGTACCGGACTTGCTGAAGTGACCACCGCGCTTCGCGGTTGGGGGTACGCGGTCGGGCTGCCCGTGACGGTGCACCGCGTCGAGACCGAGCAGACCCAGGCGTCGTCGGGGCCGGCTGGAGGAGGGCTCCGGCCGGCTGCGTGGGGAGCGAATCTCGTCATCCTGGAGCAGGGCCTGGGTAACCTCCCGCAGCCGAAGCACGAGGCAGCCCCAGAAGGTGAGACCGCGCTGGGGACGGGCCTGGGAGCGCTGCCGGACGGCCGCCCTATCGCGCAGACGAACGCGAACGAGACACGTGAGCTCTACGACGAGATCGTCGTACGCAACCAGTACCTGCGACACGGCGTACAGCTCTGCGACGGCGACACCGTCGTCGATGTCGGGGCCAACATCGGGATGTTCGCTCTGTTCGCCGCCGCGCAGGCGAGCAAGGTCACGGTCCACGCCTTCGAGCCGGTCCCCATCGTGGCCCGCGCACTGCAGATGAACATGAGCCTGTACGGGATCAGCGGCACGGTGAGCTGCGCTGCTGCCGGAGCGAGCGCAGGCGTCCGGGCTCTCACCTTCTACCCGCAGTCGTCGCTGCAGTCCGGCTTCTACGCCGACGCCGAGGGCGACCAGCACATCGTGGGGGAGTACGCCCGCCACCAGGCCGAGGCACTTCCCGGACTCCCTGCCGAGCTGCGAGCGGCCGCCGCCGAGGCCCTCGCGCCGACAGCCCGCGCGCGTACGGCCGAGCGGCAGGAGCTCCAGGTTCCGGTGATCCGCCTGTCGGACTGGATCCGCGACAACGCCGTGAGCCGCATCGACCTCCTGAAGGTCGACGCCGAGCGCGCCGAGGAGGACGTCCTCGCCGGGCTCGACGACGAACACTGGCCCCGTATCGGCCAGGTCGTCGCCGAGGTCCACGCCCGGGACGGACGGGTGGACAGACTCCGAACCCTCCTCCAGCGCCGGGGCTTCGAGACGGTCCTCGAACAGGACGCGCTGTTCGCCGGATCGGAGATCTACATGCTGTACGGCATGCGGCCCGGCGCCTCGCGCCCCGAAGCCCCGTGGATGGAGTGCCAGATCGCGGCCGCCGAACGCTGGGCCCAGACCTCAGCCCTGCCGCTGTACGTGACCTCTCGCCCCGGCGCGATGCCCGCCGAGACGCGGATCGTCCGTCAGGCCGTCGCAGCCCGCGGCCTGACCTGGGTCGAGCCGCCGCCCCTCACGCCCAACGACGTCGCCGCCGAGAAGCCTCGTGTGGTGCTGGCGTGGGCAGAGGCGGTGCTGCGACGGATGACCGCCGCGCATCGGCCAGTGGTCAAGGCCGTGGTCGTGGACGGCGACAACACGCTGTGGGGCGGAGTGTGCGGCGAGATCGGGCCCGAGAACGTGGACACGGGCGGCTCCTACCGGCTGGTGCAGGAGGCGCTGCGCGCGCAGCAGGAAGCCGGGCGGGTGCTGTGCCTGTGCTCCCGCAACAACCCGGGCGACCTGGAGGCGGTGTTCGCCGCCCACCCGGACATGCCGTTGGGCCTGGGGGACTTCACGGTGGTGCGAGCGGGCTGGGGCCCGAAGTCCGTCGCCGTCGGTGAGATCGCCGACGAGCTCGGCTTCGCGGTGGAGTCGCTGGTCTTCGTCGACGACAGCGCGGCCGAGCGGGCCGAGGTGGCCATCGCGCACCCGGGAGTCACGGTCGTCGACCTGCCCGCCGAGGCTGAGGCTTTCACCGCCGCCCTGCGCGGTACGTGGCAGCTGGCGCTGGAGGGCACCGGGACCGCGGAGGACCGCGCGCGGACGGCCCTGATCGCGGGGGAGGCCCGGCGCCGGAGGACTGCGGCGCAAACGGGGACGACGGCTGAGTACCTGGAGCAGCTGGACCTCCGTGTGGAGGTGTCCGAGGCGACAGGGGACGAGGTGGAGCGGATCGCGCAGCTCGCGGCCCGCACCACCCAGTTCAACCTGGCGCTGCGCGGCCATACGCCGGGAACGGTCCGTCAGGTCCTCGCGGCCACCGGGGTGGCGCTGTCGGTCCGGGTGCGCGACCGCTTCGGTGACTACGGGCTCGTGGGCTTCGCCTCGGCCGACGCCGACGGCCGGGTGCTGCGGGTGAGGGACTTCTTCGTCAGCTGCCGCGCCCTGGGACGCAACGTCGAGTGGTGCGTCCTGCGGGAGCTGGCCGGGCGAGCCGGCGCTCTCGGCATCGACGGCATCGCTCTCACCGGCACGCCGGGCCCGCGCAACCGGCCGGCCCTAGAGTTCGCCGACGCTGCCCGGACCCGGTTCAACCTCCCGGATGCGCCCGATCTGGTGGATGCTTCGGCGGCCGCGACCTTGGACTGGCGGCTCCTCACCCCGCCGCAGCCCGCCGCCGCGGCCCCGATCGCCGGTGAGTGCCCGCCCACCGGGGTTCCGTCGCGGGTGCGCTGGCCCGTCTCGCAAGAGGCCGCCGCGCTGGCCGTTGACGCCTACCGGCGCCCCGGCGAGACGGCGTCCACCACCCCGTACGTCGCGCCGCAGACCGAGACGGAGCGCCGGATCACTGCGGTGTGGGAGGAGACGCTCAAGGTCGCACCGATCGGCGTCCACGACGACCTGTTCACGCTGGGCTGCGATTCGCTGACCGCCGCGGTGATCTGCGCGCGCCTTCGCCGACACGGAGTGGAGCTGGCGGTCCACGAGCTCCTGGCGCATCCGACCGTCCGCGGGGCGGCCCAGCAGGCGGGCGCGGGGCAGCGGCCTGCCAACGAGCTGCCGTCGGACGCGGACACCGCGCCTGCGTCGCTCGGGCAGCAGCGCGTCTGGGCTGCGGAGGCGATCGGCGGGCGCGGAAACGCCCAGGTCATCCCCCTGACGTACCGGATCGCCGGCCCGCTCGATCTCGGCTGGCTGCGCTCGGCGCTGGAGGCGGTCGTCGCCCGGCACCCGGCCCTGCGCACCGTGCTGGTCGACGACGGCGGGGCGCTGGTGCAGCGCCGGCTGACCGCCGGCTATGGAGTCGACATCGAGGTCCACGACGTGTCGAGCCTGCCGGAGACCGACCGTGCCGACCGGGCGGACCTGCTGGCCCGCCGGTTCTTCTCAGCGAGGTTCGACATCGGCCGGGACGTGATGCTGCGCGCGACCGTGCTGCGGCTGGGCCCGGACGACCAGGTGCTGCTGCTGATGCTGCACCACAGCGCGGCCGACGGCTGGTCCGTCGACGTCCTCCAGCGCGACCTGGGCGCCGCGTACACGGATCCGCAGGCCCTGGCCGGCGTTCCGGTCGGTGCGACGTTCGCCCAGTACAGTGCCGCGGCCCTCCTGCGGCGCGAGAGCGGCACAGACAAGGGCGCGGCCGCCGTCCGCGCCGCGCTCGACCGGGCAGCCGCTCGCCCCTGGAGCACGCCCTCCGGTCTGCCCACCGAGCCCTGCCACCTTCGCTTCGCACTGGACTCCGACCTGATGGGCTCGGTGCGGGCGGCGGCGCGAAGCCGGTCCGTCACGCCGGTCGCGGTCCACCTCGCCGCCTGGCAGCTCCTGCTCGCGGCCGCGGCCGGCACGGATGCGGTGGCGACGGGCTGCCCGGTCGCGGGCCGCAACGAGGAGGCGTTCGCCGACACGGTCGGCTTCTTCGCCAACCTCGTCCCCGTCCCGGTCCGCGTCGACTGGTCCGCCACCGCCGGCGGGCACATCGATACGGCAGTTGCTGCCGCGGCCGAGGCGCTGAGCCACGCCGAGGTGCCCTACGGGCTGGTCGCCGACGGCGCCGGTGCGGTCTTCGACACGCTCTTCACCCTCCAGTCACCCGCCAGGCACCCGCTGCGCCTCGACGGCTGCACCATCACGGGCAGCGAACCGGCCCTGTGGCCGGTGCCGTACCCGCTGATGCTCGACGTCCAGGAGCACGCTGACGGGGCGAGCGCGCTGCTGCGGTTCGACGCCCACGCCCGCCACCCCGTGGATCCGCCGTGGCTGGCCGAGGCGTACCCGCTCGTCCTGGCCGCGCTCTGCACCCTGCCCGAACTGCCCCTGCAGCGGCTGCGGATCCTTCTGCGGCCCGGCACCGCCACCGTGCACGACCTGCTCCGTGACCGACTGGCCAACCTGCGAGAGGACGGCGAATCCCGGTGACCACCTCGAGCCCCCGACACGCCACCGCCACCACCGTGTGGCAGATCGACGCCGCCGGCGGCCCGGCCGTCGCACCGGACGCACCACAGCACCTCCACTTGGCCTCCCACCCCGAGGCCGCCTTCACCACCCCGATCCTCGAACTGCGGCTGACCGGACCGCTGGACGCCGACCGGCTTCGCGAGGCCGCCAAACACACCGTGCG
The DNA here is from genome assembly GCF_042718795.1 of Streptomyces cyaneofuscatus. Taxonomy (GTDB): domain Bacteria; phylum Actinomycetota; class Actinomycetes; order Streptomycetales; family Streptomycetaceae; genus Streptomyces; species Streptomyces cyaneofuscatus_A. Next base: position 85,208 of record NZ_JBHXOX010000010.1, on the reverse strand, counting down.
CGAGCACCCCGCGCTGCGCCGCCGCCTCGACGCCACCGCCACTGGCAGGGAGAAGCCCCTGGTCCGGCTCGTCCGCACCGCCGACGGCAGCCACACCCTCTGCCTGAGCCCGGCGCTCGGCTCGGTCGACACCACCGGCCTGCTGCGGGCCGCCGCGGCCGTCGCCGCCGGCTACCGGACCAAGGCCGCCGCCGGGGCGGGCGGCCCGGACCCGCAGACGGTCGACGCCTTCCTCACCAGCCTGCTCACCGACCCGGGCGCCGACGCCGGCCGCGAGCACTGGCAGACCCGCCGGCTGGACACCGCGGCGGAGGACCTGGCCCGCGTCCTGGTGATGCGCACCGCCACGCCTGGTCCGCGTCTGCACCTTCCCGTGCCGTTGGACGACGCTGCCGGAGACCGGCTCGTCCGTCTCGCCCGGGACCTCAAGGTCGGCGTGGACGCCGTCGTGGTGACGGTGTGGCGGCTGCTGCTGAACCGGATCGCGCCCTGCGAGGACGGGGCCTTGGGCCTGTTCACCCCCGGACCGGTGGAGCAACTGCCGTACACGATCGGCCTGCTGGGCCGCTGCGTCCCTATGCTGGTACGTCCGCAGACCGCCGACTCGTTCGCGGATTCCGTCCGCGGCTGCCACCGCGAGAACGTGGTCGCCGCCCGGTTCGGCGACTTCTTCACCCACCCGCGGCCGGGCGGCGAGTTCACCGTCGGATTCCGGCACGTGGACGCGCCCCCGCTGGACTTCGGACCGGGCCTGGACGTCGCCATCAAAGCGCTGCGGGCCGCGACCGACCGCATCCGCCTCGACCTGCACTCCCTGCACATCGGCGGCCGACTGCGCCTCACCGTGGACGCGGACAGTGCCGCGGTCACCGAGGACAGCGCCCGACGCCTGGCCGACTGGCTGGCCGCCCTGTGCACCGGCCTGCCGGACCACCTCGACACCCCGGCTGGGCTCGCGGCCGCGCGGATCCTTGACCCGTACGCCTCCGACAGCCGCCTGCACGGCGCCGACCAGGCCAGGGCCGGCACTGCGGCGCCCACCACCCTGGTGGAGGCGTTCGACGCTCAGGCGGTGCGCACCCCGGCCGCCTACGCCGCCCGCGACGACGACCAAGAGGTCACCTACCGCGAACTGCACGACGCGAGCGCCGAGCTCGCCCGGACGCTGGCCGGGCGGGGCGTGGCCGCCGGGGACCGGGTGGCCGTGTCCATGGGCCGCCGGGCGCCACTGCTGGCCGTGCTGCTGGCCGTCGCCCGCCGCGGCGCCGCGTTCGTACCGATCGACCCGGCCCTTCCGGCCGGCCGAGTGACCGACTTGCTCGCCGACGCCGACCCGCGACTGTTCGTCACGGACCAGCACCGCCCCGACCTCCCGCCAGCCGACTGTCCGCCCGTGCTCCGCATCGACACGCTGCCGACCGGCATCCCGGCGGCCGGACCCGAGCCGGTCGCGGCCGGACCGGAGACGGACGCGTACGTGATCTACACCTCCGGCTCGACCGGCCGCCCCAAGGGCGTCCCCATCAGCCACACGGCCCTGATGAACTACCTCGGCTGGGCCTCACGCCGCTACGGCACCGCGGACGGCAGCGGCACCCTGGCCCATTCCTCGATCAGCGTCGACATGACCATCACCAGCCTGTTCCTGCCGCTGCTGACCGGGCAGGCCGTAACCCTGCTGCCCTCCGACGAGCCCAAGGACCTGGCCGCAGCCCTCACCCGGGCCCGCGGCCTGAGCCCGCTGAAGGTCACCCCCGGCGGCCTGCGCCTGCTCAGCACCTTCCTGACCGGCGCCCAGATCACCCGGGCCGCCCGGCACCTGGTCGTCGGCGGCGAGCAGCTGACCGCCGCCACCCTGGACCTCCTGGACGCACCCGGCCTGCTCGTCACCAACGAGTACGGACCCACCGAGGCCACCGTCGGCTGCTGCGCCCACACCCTGCGCCTGGGCGAGCACCCGGCGGCAGGCCCGGTGCCCATCGGCACGCCGATCCACAACACGACGATCGAGCTGCGCACGCCGAACGGCCTGCTCGCGCTGCCCGGCACGGCCGGGGAACTCGTCGTCACCGGGCCCGGTGTCGCGGCCGGCTACCTGGGCCGGCCTGCCGAGACCGACGCCCGCTTCACCACCGGCCCGCACACCAACACCCGCTCCTACCGGACCGGTGACCTCGCCCACCTCGGCCCCGGCGGGCAGCTGGTGATGCTCGGCCGCGGCGACGACCAGCTCAAGATCCACGGCTACCGCATCGAACCCGGCGAGATCGAAGCCGTCCTGACCAGCCACCCCGGCATCACGGCGGCCGCCGTCACCACCACCGGCGGCACACCGGTGCTCGCCGCGTTCCTCGTCCCCGCCCCCGACGCCGACCCGGCCGCCCTGCCCGAGGCCGCCGCCGCGCTCGCGGCCGACCGGCTGCCGTTCTACGCCCGCCCCGACCGGTACGAGGTCCTCGACCGGCTGCCGCTGCGCGGCAACGGCAAGGTCGACCGCCGGGCGCTGGCCGAACGCCCCGCGCCCGCCACCGGGGAGGAGGCGCTGGACGCGGCCGACCCGCAGCTCGCCGTGGTCGCCGCGCTGTGGAGCGAGGTCCTCTCCGCGCCGCCGAGCAGCCCGGACGCCAACTTCTTCGCCGAGGGGGGCGACTCCATCAAGGCGGTCCTGCTGGCCGGCCGGGCGCATCGGGCGGGCCTGGAGCTGACCGTGCACGACATCCTTCAGCGCCGGACCCTGCGCCGGATCGCGGCTGCTGCGCGCCCGGTCGGCGTTCGGGATGCGGTGGAGCCCGGGCCCGTGCCGCTGACGCCCCACCAGGCCGGGTTCCTCGCGCGCGCCGCCGCCCGTCCCGAGCGGTGGACCGTGCGGTGGAGCGCCAACGCTCCCGCCCCGGTCGACACCGGGCGCCTGGAGCGGGCGCTCGCCGCGACCGTCGCCGGGCACGAGGCGCTGTGGACGTCGTTCACGCGCGCCGACGGCCGGTGGACGGCCCGGCTGGGCGAGCCCGGCCCGGTGCCCGTGCACGTCCTCGACCTGGACGGCGTCCCGGCCGCCGAGCGGGAGCGGGCCGTGGCCGCCGCCCTGGAGCAGGTGGAGGACGGGATCGACCTCGCTGGCCGGCTGGTGGGCCTGTGCCTGATCCGCTCCGCCGGACAGGCGGAGAGGGTCGTGTGGATCGTCCACCACCTGGTCGCCGACGTCGTCTCCCTGCAGAGCCTGAACCAGGAGCTCTGGCACGCCTACGCGAGCCCGGCCCAGCCGGTGCAGCGGCACGGGGACGGGTACGGGGCGTGGCTGCGGGACCAGGACGGACGGCCCGCCACGCCCTTTCCCACCTGGCCCGGGTCCGGCGGGCCGACCGCGTGCCGTAACGCCGTCTCGCGGCTGAGCGTGGACGCCCGCCGAGCCCTGGCCGATGCGCAGCACGACGCCCCGCGTTGGGCTCTCGCCGTGCTGGGGGCCGGGCTGCTGGGTGCGCTCGCCGAGGTGCGCCCGGACCTGCCGCCCGCGCTGTGCGTGGAGCTCCACGGCCGTGACCGGCCCGGGCTCGACCTGGCGGCCGCCGTGGGCTGGCTCACCGACTTCCGGCCGCTGCGGGCCGAGCCGCATGTGCTGGCCGATCCGGCGGCGCTGGCCGCCGCCCTGCACCGCCGGATCGAGGAGCCCCGGGATTGGAGCGGAGCGCTGCCGCCGGTGGCGCTCAACTACCTGGGCGACCTCGCGGCCGACCGCGGCCCCGACCTTCCGGACACCGCCGCGAGCCCGCTGTTCGGCCTGGAGGCCGTGGTGTGGACCGGGCCGGAGACGGTCGAGGTCAGGTGGCGCTTCGACGAGGCATTCATCCCGGCCGCCACCGTCCAGCGCCTCGCCGATGCCTTCGCCCGCCGTGCGGCCTCCACGCTCACCATCCGCCCGCAGACCACCACCGGGCCGGCCGGGCTCTCGGCCGCCGACCTGAGCCGGATCACCGCCACGTTCGAGGGATGACGATCATGACCGACCGCACGATCGCCGCAGTCCACCCCGCCACCCCCGTGCAGCAGGGCTTCCTTCTCGGCACGCTCGCCGCCCCCGAGGACGCCCTGTTCGTCGAGCAGGCCGTTCTCCCCCTGGCCGGGCCGCTGGAGGTCTCCCGCCTGGAGCGCGCCCTGGCGGGGATGATCGCCAGCCACGAGATCCTGCGGACCGGCCTCGCCTGGAACCTGGCCGCCGATCCGCAGCAAGTCGTCCTCACCCGGAGTGAGAGCGCGATCGGCGTCGTGGACAGCCGCCGTCACGACACCGACCGCCTGCAGACCGACCTGGAAGAGCTGCTGCGCGCCCAGCGGGCCGAGCCGTTCGACCTGACGCGGCCACCGCTGCTGCGCCTGGTCGTCCAGCACCTCGACGGTGAGCGGCACCACCTGGTGTGGACCCACCACCACAGCGTGCTGGACGGCTGGTCGCACCTCGCGCTCGTCGACGAACTCCTGCAGCGCTACGCCGGGGACGTCCCGGCCGCGCGGGCGCGGTTCGGCGCGTACGCGCGCTGGCTCGCCGCCCAGGACCGCAGCCGGCAGCGGGCGTACTGGACGGGGCGCCTGGCCGGGTACCAGCCGCTGCCCGCGGTCGCCGAGCACTCGCCGCTCCCGGACCAGGAGCGGCACGGGCAGCACCACCTCGACGTGGACGCGGCCACCGCCGAGGCCTTGGACGGCTTCGCCCGCGCGCACGGCACCACGGCGGCGGCCGTGCTGATCTCCTGTTGGGGCCTGGTCGCCGCCCGGCAGCGCGGCCGCGACGACATCGCCATCGGAGTCACCCTCTCGGGGCGCACGGCCGCCTTCCCCGGCGTCGCCGACCTGATCGGGCCCGTCGCGACGACTATGCCGATCCGGCTGCCCGCCCCGGTAGGGGACGCCGGCCGCTGGGTGAGCGCCATCCAGGACCTGCTCGCCGAGGCCGAGGCGAACAGCGCCTGCTCCACCGCGGAGCTGTATGTCGGGGCCGACCTCGCGCCGGGCGGCGCCCTGTACGACAGCGTGGTGTCGATCGCCAACTACCCGCACACCGGCGACCGCGGCTCCCGGGCCGGCCTGGTGCTGGAGACTGCCGGGATCCGGTCCGAGGGCGGACGCACCCGCCACCCGCTCGCCCTGGTCGTCGAGATCTTCGACGGATTGCGGCTGCGCCTGGTCAACGACCGCACCCGCACAGGTGACGACGACGCCCGCGCCGCGCTGCACACCCTGCACTCGATGCTGCACCGGCTGGCCGGCGAGGCGACGGTTCGGGTCACCGACCTGGCCGCGGCCACCGGCGACCTCACCCCCTTCCAGCCCCGCCAGCCCCAGACGGGCGACCTCCCGGCGCCCAGCCGGACGGCCGACGGCAGCGACCCGCTGGTGTGGGTGCTGACCGACGCCTTCGCCGACGTCCTCAGCCGGCCGGTCGGCGCCGACGATGATTTCCTCGCAGCGGGCGGGCACTCGCTGCTGGCGCTGCGGCTCGCGACCCGGTTACGGACCGCGCTCGGCGTCGATCTCACCCTCGGCGACCTCCTCACCGGTGGCACCCCCAGGGCGCTGGCCACCCGGGTGCGCCACCTCCTCACCGCCGAGACCACCGCCCCCGACCCGCTACCGCCGCTCACCCCAGCCCCGCCCACCGGCGCCGGGCAGCCGTTCGCGCTGACCGGCATCCAGCAGGCCTACTGGACCGGACGCAACGCGGACTTCGACCTCGGCGGAGTCGACTCCCACCTCTACACCGAGGCCGACCTGCCCGAGGTCGACCTGGAGCGGCTGACCGCCGTGTGGCGGGCCCTGATCGACCGGCACCCGATGCTGCGCGCCGTCACCACCCCCGACGGCCGCCAGCAGATCCTCACCGACGTCCCGCCCTACCGGATCCACACCACGGATCTGCGCTCCGACCCCGACCCTGAGGCGCAGCTCGCCCAGGTACGCGAGCGCCTGGCCCACGCCCGCCGCGACACCGGCACCTGGCCGCTGTTCACCATCGAGGCGGCCCTACTGCCCGACCGGGTCACCCGTCTGTTCCTCAGCTTCGACCTCCTCATCGGCGACGCGCTGAGCTGGCAGATCCTCTACCGCGAGGCCCGCGCTCTCTACGTGGACCCGGGCGCCGAACTGCCCATGCTCGAGCTGACCTTCGCCGACTACGTGGCCCACCTGCCCGCCCTGGCCACCGGCCCGCGCTTTGAGCGCGACCGCGCCTACTGGCGGGCGAAGCTCCCGGCCCTGCCCGCACCGCCCGCGCTGCCGCTCCTGCCCGAACCCGCTGACCCGGCCGGCGGGCCGCGGTTCTCCCGGCTGCAACTGCGCCTGCCCGCCGACGACCTCACCGCGCTGCGCCGGGTTGCCGCCGCGCACGGCGCGACCCTGTCCGCGCTGCTGATGGCCGTCTTCGCCGAGACGCTGGGACGGTTCACCAACAGCAGCACCTTCCTGCTCAACACCACCATCTACAACCGGCCCGACGTCCATCCGCAGATCAACCAGATCGTCGGCGACTTCACCTCCACCGTCCTGACCGGCATCGACCTGGGCGCGCCGACGTTCGCCCAGCGGCTGCGCGCGCTGCAGCGCCAGCTGTGGGCCGACCTCGACCACGCCCGCTACAGCGGAGTCGATGTCCTGCGGGACCTGCGGGAGGCCCGGGACCGGACCGCGGCCGCCGCGCCCGTCGTGTTCACCAGCACCCTCGACCTGGAGGTGCCCGGCTCCGAACCGGCCACCCCGTTCCCCGGCACCATCGGGTTCGGGATCGGCCAGACCCCGCAGGTCCTGGTCGACTACCAGACCTACCAGGCCGACGGCCACCTCGTGATCAACCTCGACACCGTCGACGGCCGCCTGCCCGACGGCCTGGTCCAGGCGATGCTCGAGGACCACGCCGCCCAGCTGCGCACCCTGATCGACGACCCCGGCGCCACCGAGCGGCCCCGCCTCGGCGCTCCCGCTCCGGCACCCGAGCTCGCCGAGCCGCTCGGTGGCAACCGGCTCCTGCACCAGCCGTTCATCGAGCAGGCCCGCCGGCACCCGCGGCGCACCGCGATCGTGTGCGACGGCGAGCGCACCACCTACGGCGAACTCGCCGCCGCGGCCCGGCAGATCGCCGACCAGGTCACCGCCGCAGAGCCTGACGGCGAACTCGTCGCCGTACTGTGCCGGCCCGGTCGCGAGCAGGTCGCCGCCACGCTGGGCGTCCTGCTCGCCGGATACGCCTACGTTCCCCTGGACCCCGCCTGGCCCGCCGAACGCCTCCACGACCTCCTGGCCGCCACCGGTGCCGCGGTCGTCGTCACCGAGCAGGAGACCCGGGCCCGCACCCGCCTGCCCGCCGGCCTGACCGTCCTCCTCACCGACGACCCCACCCCCACAAGCGACCCGACGGTGGGCCGGGCGCAGCGCGGCCGCACGGCCGAGGACCTCGCGTACGTGATCTACACCTCGGGCTCCACCGGCCGGCCCAAGGGCGTCATGATCTCCCACCAGGGAGCGCTCAACACGGTTCTCGACGTCAACGAGCGCTTCGGCATCGGTGCGACGGACGCGGTGCTGGCGGTGTCCCCGGCCACGTTCGACCTCGCCGTCTGGGACCTGTTCGGCACCCTCGCGGCCGGCGCCACCCTGGTGGTGCCCACCCGCGACCAGCGCCTCGACCCCGCCGCCTGGACCGCCCTGGCCCGCGCCGAGCACGTCACCGTGTGGAACTCGGTGCCAGTGCTGATGGACCTGCTCCTGGACACCCTGCCCCCGGGCGACACGGTGCTGGAGGGCATGCGGGTGTGCCTGCTCAGCGGCGACTGGATCCCCCTGCAACTGCCCGGACGGCTGCGCGAGCTCGCCCCGAAGTGCCGGATCGTCAGCCTCGGCGGCGCCACCGAGGGCTCGATCTGGTCGATCCTCCACGAGATCGGCAACCTCGACCCGGCCTGGTCGAGCATCCCGTACGGCACCGCGATGACCGGGCAGAGCGTCCAGGTCCTCGACGACCAGCTGCTGCCGTGTCCCGCACACGTCCCCGGACAGCTGTACATCAGCGGCCACGGCACCGCGCTGGGCTACTGGCAGGCCCCGGAGCTGACCGAGGCCGCGTTCGTCTTCGACGGACGCACCGGCCGCAGGCTCTACCGCACCGGAGACTGGGGCCGGATGCGCCCCGACGGCACCCTGGAGTTCCTCGGCCGCCGCGACGCCCAGGTCAAGATCCGCGGCTACCGCGTCGAGCTGCGCGAGGTCGAGACGGCGCTGCGCGCGGTGCCCGGCGTCGAGCAGGCCGCCGTCGTCGCCACCGGCGAGCGCACCAAGCTGCGCCTGGCCGCCTTCGCCGTCACCACCCGCCCCCCGGACGCGGTACGCGCCGACCTCGCCCGCCGCCTGCCCGCCCACATGCTCCCGGCCGCGCTCACCATCCTGCCCGCGCTGCCCCTGACCGCCACCAGCAAAGTCAACCGCAGCGCGCTGGAACGCCTCGCCGCAGACCCCGGCCACCGAGCACCGCAGCCCACCACCGGGCCCGCCCGCCACGACACCGGCCTGGAGAAGGAGCTGCGGGCGGCGCTGGCCGCGATCGTGCCCGGACGGCCCGGCCTGGACGAGGACCTGCTCGCCTTCGGGATCACCTCCGTCGACGTGATCCGGCTGGCCAACACCGTCGAACAGCACACCGGCCGGCGCCCCGACCTCAAAGCCTTCTACGCCGCCCCGACCCTGCGCACCCTCCTCCAGCACAACTCCGAGCCCACCGACGCCCCGGTGTCGGCCGTACCGGGAGTGTGGTCCAGCTGGCCGCAGCTGACCGACCCCGCCGAGCGGGCCGCCTTCCGCGCCGCCCGGCCCGCACACGGCCCGGCGCCCGCCTCCCGCGCCCTGCCCGAACGGGCACCCGGCCACCTGGACATCCGGGCCCGGCGCCGCACCCCGCGCACCTTCGACCCCCGCCCGGTCACCCTGGACGCGCTCGCCGACCTGCTGGACAGCCTGCGCCGCACCGACGCCGGCGGCCGACCCGCCTTCCTCTACCCCTCAGCCGGCGGCCTGTACGCCGTCCAGGTCCACCTCCACGTGCGGCCCGGCCGCGTACAGGGCCTGCCCGGCGGCCTGTACGGCTACCACCCCGACGCCCACGACCTCACCCCCCACGCCCCGGACATCGACCTCGACCCCGGCATCCACCTCGGCCCGGCCAACAGGCCCCTGGCGAACACCGCGGCGTTCAGCATCATCCTGGCGACCGACCCCGCCGAGTCCGCCCCGCTGTACGGATGCGACGCCGAACCCCTCGCCCTGCTGAACGCCGGCTACATCGGCCAACTGCTGTGCCACACCGCCATCGGAGCGGGCCTCGCTCTGGCCCCGGTGCACGGCCTCGACTTCGACCGCATTCGCTGGCTGCTGCCCGGCGGCGAACGCCTCGTACTGCTGCACACCCTCCTCGGAGGCATCCCCGACCACCCCGCCACCGAGGGAGAGCCCGCATGACCGCGACCACCGCCGCCGGCGAGCCCTCGCTCGTCACCGACATCGCGCCGCTCTCACCCGGCCAGGAGCGCCTGTTCGACGCCGAGTTCGTCCTGCCCGACGGCTCCTGGCCCACTCCGGGCACGCCGACCCGGCTGCGCCCGATCGACACCGGCGCCATCCGCATCGACGGCCCCCTGGACGTCGCCGCCCTCCGGCGCGCCGTCACCGCGCTCGTGGCCCGGCAGTCCGCGCTGCGCACCACCTTCCGCCGGCGTCCCGATGGCGCGCCCGTCCAGCTCGTCACCGACCGCGCCCCGGACCCGATGAGCCTCGGGGCGCACGCCGTCGCGGCCGGGCAGGAGTTCCCCACGGCCGAGGAACTGCTGCGCCACGCCCCAGCCCAGCTGGTCGACCCCCGCCACGACCTGCTCTTCCGCGTCCACCTGCTGCGCCTGGACCAGGAGAGGCACGTCCTGCTGCTGCAGATCCACCACGCCGTCAGCGACGGCTGGTCCATCGGCGTCCTCTACCGCGACCTGTCCGAGCTCTACAACGCCGCCCGGGCCGGGCGGGACGCGGACCTGCCCGCCATCCCCCGCAGCTTCGCCGCCCACAGCCGGCAGATGCGCGCCGAGCGCGGCGGCCCCGAGGAGCAGCGCCAGCTCGCCTACTGGCGCCGCCGACTCGCCCCGCCGCTGCCCGGCCACCGGGCCGAGCAGCAGGCCGACGGCCTCAGCCGGGTGGACGTCGACCCGGTCCTCGTGCCGGCCGACCTCGTCCGGAGCCTGCGCGAGACCGCGGCCACCAGCGCGCAGCGCGGCGGAGTGGCCGGACCGTTCCTCGCCGCGCTCGCCCTGGTCCTGCACCACGCCGACGGCGAGCGGGACGTGCGGATCGGCATGATGATCTCCAACCGGGCCCGGCCCGGAGCCGAGCACCTGATCGGCTACTTCGTGAACACCGCCGTGATCCGACTGCACGTCGACCCGACGATGACCGCCGGGGATCTGGTGACGCAGGCGAACACCGCCGTCACCGAGGCCATCGAGCACCAGGCCCTGCCCATCCAGGACCTCTACCAGGACCTGCGCGACACCGGCGCCCTCGGGCCGGGCCCGCTGTACCGGGTGACGCTCGCGCTCAACACGATGCGCACCACCTCGCTGACCCTGGACGGCCTGCACTGCCAGGACATCGACCTGGAGCGGTGGGGCCCCCGCCGCGCGCCGACCAGCATTGCGCAGCGCTGGGTCCTGGACGAGCACGCCGGCCACCTGGCCGGAACGCTGACCTGGCGCACCGACACCGCCACCCGGCCCGCCATCGCGGCCACGCTCGGCGGCCTCGACCAGGCGCTGCGCGCCGTCACCAACCCCCACACCACCCTCGCCGACATCACCGCCATCCTGTCTACGACCCGGCTGGAGGCCCGGTGAGCACCGCCGCGGCAGCGGAGCCGCTCTCCGAGCTGGACGCCGCCGAGCTGCTCGACGCGTACGGCCTGATGCTGCGCCGGGCGCGGCCGTTTTCGGGCGGCATGGAGAACGCCCACCTCAAGGCGCAGACGGCCACCGGCACGGTCGTGGTGACCGTGCTGAACAAGAAGTCGCCGGCGCAGGCCGAGGAGTACGCACGCTTCTTGCGGCACCTGGAGCTCACCGGCGCCCCGGCACCGCGGCTGCGGCCGCTGCGCGCCGGCGGCTGGGTCACCCAGCACGGCGGGCGGCCGGTCATCGTCTGCGACTTCGTCGACGGGCGCAGCCCCGCCCGACTGCCGGTCCGCCTGATCCACGAGGCCGGGCTCCTCCTCGGGCGGGTGCACCGCACCGCGGCGGCCGGCTTCGACAGTGCGCTGCTCCCGCACCTGCGGCTGCACGGCGACGACGCCGACACCCTGGACTCGCTGCCGGACGGGCCGTTCGCCCAGTGGGCGCGCTCAACCTGGCACGCCGTTGGCCACGTCACCGAGCACGACGCCCCCCATGTTCCGGTCCACGGCGATCTGTTTTCGGACAACATCGTCGTCCGCGGCGGCCGGAGCCTGGTCTTCCTCGACTGGGAGGACGGCTCGCTGGACTTGCCCCACTTGGACGTGGGGATGGCGCTGCTCGGCCTGTGCGGCCGGCGCGGATTCTCCCCCCGACGCGCCCGCCACCTGCTGGACGGCTACCAGCAGGGCAGCGGAGCCGCGCTGAACGGCGACCTGGTGCGCGACGCGGCCCTGTGCGCGGCCGTGCTCGTCGCGCTGCGCCGCCACCGCTGGCAACGGGAGCACCGCCGCCTGCCCGCCGGGCGCTCCGCCGCCGCCATGCACCACCTCGCGAAGTCCCTGTCCGACCGCTGGCCGCAGCTTCAGCCGTAGGCCGGCCGGCCACCTGTGAGCCGCGCGCCCCGCCGGGCGCGCCCCCGACCCTGCAGAGAGCAGACCGCCATGCCCCGTGATCTTGTCCTGGTCGTCGTCCCGCCGAACTCCAACACCGTCATCACCGGCCGGCTGCTGAACGTCACCCGCCCCGAGGAGCACTCCGACTGGTCGGACTTCCTGTGCCTGGGCGCGCTGTCCCTCGTCTCCTCGCTGGCGACGAATCCCGCCCTGGAGCCGGTCTACGTCGACGGCACGATCACGCCCCTGGACGACGTCCTGGAGTACATCACCGCCCACGCCGACCGGATCCTGGCGGTCTGCCTGGGCATGCTGACCGCGAACTACGAGGCCGGCGTCCTGATCGCCCGGCACGCCAAGGACACCGACACCCGGATCACCACCGTCGCGGGCAACGACCACTTCAGCTCCCTGGCCACGGCGTGCATGAACGCGTCCCCCAGCCTGGACTACGGATTCGTCGGCAACGAGGTCGTGGGCCCCTTCACCGACCTGATCGGCGCCTTACGGGCCGCGGCGCCGATCGACCCGACGGCGTTCCCGGGTCTGGTGTACCGCGCCGACGGCCTCGTCCACACCACCGCTTCGCGGGCCGAGCCGGTCTTCTCCGGCTACGACTACACCCTGGTGGACCGGGCCTTCCCCCAGACGCCGCTGTACACCCGGCAGTTCGGCCACCGGATCGCCCCGCGGATCCACGAACTGCTCGGACGAACCGTCACGGCCGGCATGCCGGTCGACATCGGCCGCGGCTGCGTGAAGTTCGCCGCCGACGACGCCTGCTCCTTCTGCTCCATCCACCCCGGACAGCTGTGGCGCAACCAGCTCACCCCCGCCCAGGCGTGGGCCGCCATCGAGGCCGCCTGGAACGCCGGCTACGACTACCACTACCTGACCGCCGACGAACTGCCCCTGACGTTCGCCCAGCTGCTGACCGGCATGACCGCGAACGCCCCCGCCTGGTGGTCCGCCCTCAGCGAGGACGAGCGGCCCCTCCTGGTCGGGTACGGCCGCGCCGACGGCATCGCCGACCCCCGCAAGACCGCGCTGCTCACCGCTCTCGGAGTGCGCCAGATCATGATCGGCATGGACGCCGGCGCCGCGACATCCCTCGCCGCGATGAACAAGCCGGTCGGCGGACGCCGCCGCAACGTCCTCGCCGAGGCCGAGAAGCTGTACGAGCTCAACTCGCAGGCGATCACGGTCGCCCGCGACCACGGCATGCTGATCCGCGCCGGTTTCGTCGTCGGCCACATCGGCATGACCCGGGCCCTGCTGACCGAGAATCTCGAGCGGATCCTGGCCCTGATCACCGAAGGCGGCAAGCACGGCGTGTTCTCGGCGATCGACGCGGAGGTGCTCTCCCCGCAGCCCGGCGCCCGCGACTACACCTACCTCACCACCCCCGACGCCGCCCGGCAGGCCGCCGCGAAGCTCGGCCTCACGGTCGCCGACGACGCCACCCTCGCCGCCGTCTCGGCCCGCTGGGCGCACCAGGACGTGGTGATGCCGGAGGACGCGATGCGGGACTACACCCTCGCGCTGATGCCCGAGATCACCTTCGACGACCTCGCCCAGGCCCGCGCCACGATCCGCTCCCACGCCAAGGCGTGCGGCGTGGTCATCGGCGAATGAACCCGACCGCCCCCGTCCGGAAGGAGACGCCGTGCACCTGACCCCCGCCGAGCAGGGACGGCTGCTGCTGTACACGGCCACCCTGCTGGCCCGCGAGCGCCACCAGCGCGGCGTGAAGCTCAACGTGCCCGAGGCGACCGCGCTCATCGCGCACGCCGCGTGCGAGGCCGCCCGGGACGGTGGCCGGCTCGAGGAGGCGGTCGCCGCCGGGCGCGCGGCCCTCACCGCCGCGGACGTGCTGCCCGAGGTGCCGGGCATCCTGACCGAGATCCAGGTCGAGGCCGTCTTCGCCGACGGCTCCAAGCTCATCGTCATCACCCACCCCCTCGGCCCGCCCGCCGACCCGGCCCACGCCCCCGGTGCCGTCCTGCCCGCCGACCAGCCGCCGCCCGAGCTGGCCGACATCGTGCGGGTCGAGGTCACCAACACCGCCGACGTGCCGGTCACCGTCACCTCGTACTTCCACTTCTTCGAGGCCAACCGCGCCCTGGCCCTCGACCGCCGTGCCGCCTACGGCCGCCACCTCGCCCTGCCCGTCGGCGCCAGCACCCGCTTCGAACCCGGCACCACCCAGCAGGTCGAGCTGACCCCGATCGGCGGCGACCGAGTCGTCATCGGCTTCGCCGGCCTGGTCGACGGCCCCCTGGACGCCCCCGGCGCACGCGAGAGGGCGCTCACCCGCGCCCACGTCGCCGGCTACCTCGACACCGGCCCCACCACCGACCAGGAAGGCGACCTGTGAGCAGCCACCTCACCTACGCGCAGCAGCACGGCCCCACCACCGGCGACCGCGTCCGCCTGGCCGACACCGGCCTGACCCTGCGCGTCGAAGCCGACGCCCAACGCCGGGGCGAGGAGTTCCTGACCGGCTACGCCAAGACCGGCCGCGACGGCATCCACTACCAGGCCCGCCTCACCGACCGGACCTGCGACCTGATCGTCAGCAACGTCCTACTCGTCGACCCCGTCCTCGGCATCCGCAAGGCCTCGATCGGCATCAAGGACGGACGCATCGCCGCCGTCGGCCGCGCCGGCAACCCCGACACCCTGGAAGGCGTCGACGTCCTCGCGGGCACCGGCACCACCGTCATCCCCGGCGAGGGCCTCATCGCCACCCCCGGCATCGTCGACACCCACGTCCACCTCTGCTCACCCGGCATCATGGGCGCCGCCCTCGCCTCCGGGGTCACCACGATCGTCTCCCAGAACTTCGGCCCGACCTGGGGCTGCGGCGTCACCAGCCCCGCCGAACTGCGCCACGCCCTACGCGCCTTCGACGCCTTCCCGGTCAACATCGCCATGCTGGCCCGCGGCTCCTCCTCCCACCCGGACCCGCTGCTGCGCGCCCTGGAGCAGGGCGGCGCCTCCGGGTTCAAGGTCCACGAGGACATGGGCGCCCACCCCCGCGCCCTGGACACCGCCCTGACCGTCGCCGACGACCACGACGTGCAGGTCGCGCTGCACAGCGACACCCTCAACGAGGCCATGTTCGTCCAGGACACCCTCGCGGTCATCGGCGGCCGTATCCTGCACGCCTTCCACGTCGAGGGCTGCGGCGGCGGCCACGCCCCGAACGTCCTGCAGCTGGCCGGCCTGGCGAACATCATCGGATCCTCCACCAACCCGAGCCTGCCCTACACCCGCGACACCGCCGCCGAGCACCTCCACATGATTGCCACCGTCCACCGGCTCGACCCGGACGATCCGGACTGCCGGCGGATGGCCCACGACCGGATCCGCACCGGCACGCTCGGCGCCGAGGACGTCCTCCATGATCTCGGGGTCATCCCCATCACCTCCTCGGACTCCCAGGCCATGGGACGCATCGGGGAGACCGTCCGCCGCACCTTCGCGATCGCCGCCAAGATGCGCGCCCTGGACCCCGAGCCGGGCGGGGACGACAACGAACGCGTCCTGCGCTACATCGCCAAGCTCACCATCAACCCGGCCATCGCCCACGGCATGGCCCACGAGGTCGGCGCGCTCACCCCCGGCCGACTCGCGGACATCGTGCTGTGGAACCCGGCCTACTTCGGTGCCAAGCCGCAGCTCGTAGTCAAGGCCGGCTACCCCGCCTGGGGCGTCACCGGCGACCCCAACGCCTCCACCGAGACGAGCCAGCCCCTCGTCCTCGGGCCGCAGGTCGGCGCATACGGGGCAACCGCGGCCGACCTGTCCGTCGCCTTCGTCAGCCGGTCCGCGCACGACAGCGGCACCGACACCCTGCCGACCCGGCGCCGCCGCGTCGCCGTCCGCGACACCCGCACGATCGGCCTGGCCACCATGCTGCGCAACGACCGGCTCAGCGACGTCCGCGTTCACCCGGGCACCGGGCAGGTCACCCTCGACGGCGACCCCATCAGCTCTCCGCCCGCCCAGGCCACCGCCCTCAGCCAGCTCTACTTCCTGTAACCCAGGCCCGAGACACCCAGGAGCGCCCGCATGTCCCTCACCAGCCCGGCCCGCGACCTCCTCGACCGCGGCCACGCGACGATTCCGCTGCCCGCTGCAGACGCCGAGGTCCTCGCGGAGCTGCGCACCCACGCGGCTCGGTTCTTCAGCCAGGACGAGGAGACCAAGCTCCGGCACGGCAGCGGCGACTTCAACTTCGGCTACCGGCCCTACGGGCGCCAGTACTCCGTCAGGCCCGAACGGCCCGACATGAACAGCTCGTTCACCTACTGGGCGAACGACCCGGCCAGGGTTCCCGGGTACGAGGCCGCCTCCGTCGCCCCGTTCCTCAAAGCCCTGGGCGCGTACTGGCGGGTCGCCGCCGACGCCGCCGACCGGGTGCTGACCGGCCTGGCCGACCACTTCGGCTACCGCGACGACCTGCAGTTCCGTACCTCGTCCTACCTGGAGATCAACTGGTACCTCCGGGAACCCGAGCGGGACCTGCTCCAGGACCGCCACGAGGACGGCCACCTGTTCACCCTCGCCACCTCCGACGGTCCCGGACTGGAGATCGAGACCGACGGGGAGATGAAGCAGGCGGCCGTCGGTGACGGCCGCCTGCTCGTCATGCCCGGCAGCGTGCTCACCGCGATGACCGCCGGCCGGATCCCGCCGCTCTACCACCAGGTCCGCAACCACCAGCTGGAGCGGCGCATCACCACACTCTTCCTGGTCAACCCCAGGCTGGACCGGAACATCTCCCCCTACACCACGGAAGGGGGCGAAGTCGTGGACGTCGCGGCACTGGCACGGACCAGCGGCTCGATGTTCGGGCTGCCCCCGGCGCCGGTCCTGGCCCCGCCCACCGTCTGACGCACGAAGGGCCAGGTCAGGCCAGAGCGTCCTCGAACACCGACCGGTTCGATGCGGTGAACGCGAACTCGCGGCGGCTCCACTCGATCCGGGAGGCCAGCACCTCGGGCTCGGCGGGCGCGGTTTCGGGCGAGGCCATCAGCTCCGCCCAGAACCGGGCGTTGCGCGCCTGCCGCTCCAGGATGGCGTCGACCACCGCACCGCGCTCCGGCCCCTGAATGCCGTAGGCGTCGGCAAGGATCTTCACCTGCTCCGCCTGCCGTTCCACCGGGACGGTGCACTTGGACGCGATGCACCACGTCCACGCGGCGTATCCGAGGTCTTCCAGGGGCGAGCCGGGCGCCGCGGTGTCGAAGTCGATCCATGCGGTGGGCAGGCCGTCGACGAATACGGCGTTGTTCGGGGCGGCATCGTGGTGACACACCACGGGCGAGCGGCCGGCCAGGTCGCTACCCCGCGTGGCGTCGTGCATGGCCCTCAGTAGCGCACCGGCCGCCGCTACCTGTTCGTCCTCCCACACCTGGAAACGCGCCGGAACCTCACCCGGGAGAAAGCTCAGAATGTCCATCCCGTCGGCCTGACCGAGATATTTCGGGGCGCCGTCGAATTCTTGCTGCTCGAATACTTTCAGGAGGGTGGCGACGAATTCCGAAGAATCCGAAACCGGTCTGCGTACGGAATCCGCTACCCGGACGACGCCGTCGGTCATCCGTCCGCCGGAAAGCATGACCGCACCACCAGGCGCATCAGTCATTTAAGCCGCTCCCATACCTAGATCCCGAATCGGCCCATGGGTCTACTGGCAGCACATTTCCACGCTAGGACACCAGGGCTCGCCTTGCGACCCAAGCGATGTTATACGAGCCGCCCTGCGCAGCGGCCCCGGGGTGACCAACTCGCCCTGCTGCATGTAGAGTCCGGCATTCTCAAGATCGAATTCAATACTTCCGGCATCCGAATTGATCAAAGCGCACCGGCTTGGCCTGCGGCGATGCTGGGAGTCGATGTCGGCGGCACGACGATCACGCGGTGCGTCGCGTAGTGAACGTCACCCGAACGGATGACGTGGCATCGACGCGCGGCCGCGCCGGCCGGAGTGCTCACGCAACTGCGCCCGCGATCCACCGGATCGCGGGCGCAGTTGGGCGGGTCTGGTCAGGCGAGCAGGTTGGAGCGAAGGGCATCCAAGTCGGCCTCCGTGATTCCGTGGGGTGCCAGGTATGCGGGGATGGAGCCGAACCCGGTCAGAATCGTGTCCATCGCCGAGGCCAGCAGGGACTCACTGACCGGGTGCGAGTACCGGGTGACCCCCGCCTCGTCCTGGAAGGACGTCGGTCCAGCCGTCAGCTCCAGCTCGACGTTGGACCGCACGTAATCCCCGACGACCTGGTCCCACGGCGCGCCCAGCAGCGACTGGATCACCGCCACCGCGAGACCTGTGCGGTCCTTGCCCACGGCGCACTGCACGACCGCTGGCAGCGCGGTCGGCTCGGCCAGCCGCTTGATCAGCGCTGCGATCGCCGGAGCCCCGTAGGTCGCCATGAAGGGGTACAGGGCGGCTGGGTCCACGGGCCACGGCTTGCCGTCGAAGCCGGAGAAGTCGGTGAAGCCCATCGCCTTCAGGGCGTCCAGTTCAGGCAGCGCCGGAATCGGAACCCATTCGATGTCGAGCCCGTGCGTCTGCCCGGGCCAGACGTTGCTTTCGACACCACTGCGTAGGTCGATCACCGTACGGATGCCCAGCTCTCGGAGGCGCTCGGAGCCTACTGCGGTCAGCCGGTTCAAAGAACCGGATCGGTAGAGGATTCCGGGCCGCATAGGGGAAATGCAAGCGTCCCGGAAGTTGCGCACGTTCGGTACGGCCAACAGGATTTCCTGCGCCGGAAGGATGTGACTTGCCGACCTTGTTCCGCTGTCAGGCTTTGTCATGGGAAAAGGGTATGGCCTACGCCGCTATTTCGTACCTCATTGCGGGAGAATAAAGCCGGGACAGCCGGTCCGCGACGACCGCTCTGGATGCGGCCCTCACGCAACGTGCTTACGACCGGTGCCGGATGCGGTCGAGGTCCGCGTCGACCGAGACAAGGTCCGGGTGATCGCGCAGTTGCTGCTCGCTGATCCAGTCGGTGATGTCGGCGGCGTGCGCAGCCCGTACGTCGTTGGGGTCGGTGCCGGTGAGGAGCGCGATGGTCTCGACGCTCTCCTCATCGAGCCCGTTGTACCGGTTGGCAGGCGCGTACATCGTGACGAAGTCCGCCGGCAGAGCGCTGTCGGCGGCGGCCAGCCGCGTCACGAGCCAGCGGCGGAACGGGGTGTCCTGATCCTGCCAGTTCGGATCGTAGTTGTCGTATTCGGGATCGTCCGGGCCAGGGCCGATGATGGGCATGCAGGTGTCCTTTCCTAGACGGTTATGGATGACTCGGACAACAGCAGAGCACTTCTGTTCGACCCTCGCGCGCGATGCACCAATCCGGCCGAGGTGACGCGAAGGTGGCATGGTCATGGTCTTCCATGGCGCCGCCTGCTCACGGAAGCTGTGAGCGTTCGGGGTGGGTCACCGCGGGAGCTTCTTCGGGGGCAGGGCGCGGCTGCAGACGTGCATGTCGGATGTTCCCCAGGTGCAGAAGCCGCCGTACGGGATATCTCCGGAAGCGAGCGGGATCAGACCGGGCCAGGTGTCGCCGTGCTCGAGGCAGAGCAGGAGACCGGGCAGGTCGGGATGCTGGTAGGCGACGACGTCGGC
Organism: Streptomyces cyaneofuscatus; assembly: GCF_042718795.1. Classification (GTDB taxonomy): domain Bacteria; phylum Actinomycetota; class Actinomycetes; order Streptomycetales; family Streptomycetaceae; genus Streptomyces; species Streptomyces cyaneofuscatus_A. Next base: position 65,709 of record NZ_JBHXOX010000010.1, on the reverse strand, counting down.
GCGGGGCCGAGGGCGGGTGTGGTCAGTCTCGGGCACGGAAACTCCCTGAACAGTCGAGGCTGGCGTTGGGGGGCTGTTCGACGATGTGGCCCAAGCCGAACACATCCGGCCGACGGGCGGTGCAGGCAAAGCCGCCCAGAATCGTGGCGAGGGCGGTGTCCATCGCGGAACGGACGGTCTCGTAGCGGACGACGGCCTCGTGGTCCGTCCGGGCGGGTTCGACCATGTCGAGCACCGCGCGGTCGAGGCGGCCGTTGAGAGCCAGTCCACGACGATCTGAGCGTACCTGGGCGCCCTCGTTGAGGTAGACCATGACGCCGCCCTGGTCCTCGTCGGTGAGCCGGGAAGTACGCCTCTTTGAACCTTCGCCGATGAGGCGTTCTCCTCGGTCTCGTGTTCAGCGTGCGGCGGGGCGCAGCACCGGTTGGTCGGGGGCGAGGGAGATGGTCATCCACGGCGCGGCGTGTTCGCGGTAGCTGTGACCGACCGGTGCGGTGCCGCTCTGGTCGGTGAGGCTGAACGCGGTGACCATGACCATGTCCGAGCCTGCTGCGACGGAGATGAGATGGGAGCCGCAGCGCGGGCAGAAACCCCGCCGGAGGGTCTCGTAGGTGGCGTACCAGGTGGGTTCTCCTCCGGGGCCGGTCCAGCGCAGCCCGTCCTTGCTGAAGCCGACCCACAGCACGGCCGGCCCGCCGGAGATCCGGGTCTCGTGGGCGCATGAGCACAGGTGGGGGTCGTCGGGTGTGCCGAGGGCCTCGTAGGTGATGTTGCCGCACTGGCAGTGCCCGGTGCGGTGCTCCGTTTCAGGGTCGGAGGCGGTATCTGGTGTGTCTTCCGCCAGGACGGTGCCCGGGCTGGCGGTAAGAGCGGTGGGGGTGGGGCGCGAGAGGGGCATGGAGGGTTTCCTCAGATCGGATGATCGGGCCTGGCGGGCTGCTACCAGGTGGTGGGGTCGGGGAGTTCGGTGACGGGCTGGGGAGCGGCGCGGGGGATGCCGAGGCTCTGCCGGGCCTGGTGGACGGCGGCGAGCTGGTCGCCTGCGGCGGTTCCCCAGTCGAAGAGAGCTGTGGCTTGTTCGGGGGTGGCCAGGATGCGGGTGTAGGTCGTGCCGGTGGCGGGGTCGGGGCGGGCGGGGCCGAGCCCCTTGAGGGCTGCGGCGTAGCGGAGGTAGGCCCGGCTTCCGGCCGGATCGGTGACGTGCCCGAGGAGGAGGGGCGTTCCCAGCCGTGCGGATGCCTCTTCGTCGGCCTCGCGCACCAGGGTGGAGGCCGGGTCGCCTTGGTCCCGTTCTTCGGGCTTGCCGCCGGGCAGTACGGCGGTGCCGGTCTCCGGGTCGAGGAGGACCAGGACCCGGCCGTCGCCTGAAAAGGCCCACCCCCATGCCTGGGCGACGGCCAACTCGCTTGGGGCGTTGCCCAGGTGCCAGGGGTAGTGGTAGGAGGGCGGTGGGATGCGTAGAACGCCGAGGCGGTCCAGGACGGTGGGGGCGATCGGGACGCCGTTTTCCAGCAGCACCGTGCCGCCGCTGTTGATCCGGGCGCGCAGCGCGGAGAGCGCGCGGCGGGCGTCGGCCGGGGAGAGCAGTTCGGGCAGCCGGGCCGGGGCGACAAACTTGATCGCCGTGATTTCGCTCGGCGGCAGGCGGATCTCGGCGATACGGCCTTCGCTCCAGGTGCCGCCGTCGAAGACGGTGAGGATCTCTCCGGGGAACCGCAGGGCCGGAGGTGCGGAGGCGGCGTCGGGGGAGACCCAGTCGACGGCGAGGCCATGGTCGATGGGCGTGACGACGCCGAGTTCTTCCAGTACTTCGCGGGTGGCGGCGGCCGCGGGGGACTCGCGTTCATCCACCGCTCCGCCGGGGAGGAGGTGCGTGGTGCGGTAGTCCACCTGCTGCACGAGGACTTCGCCCTGCACGTTGGTGATCAGCACCGACGTGCCGGCCCACAGGGCGGCCGCCGCGCGCAGGTGCCCGTACTCCTCGTCGGTCATGGACGTGCCGGGCGGGTCATTGGACACGGGATTCGTCGTCATGGCTCTCCAGTTGGTACGGGTTCGGTCCGCGTTCACAGCTCTGCGCGGGCGGGGCACCCGCCCGCGCACAGTTCAGCGGGTCAGCAGGTGGGCATCGCCCCTGTCGGGACCGGGAGTGATCCGGGTGAAGTACTCGGTGTGGATGATCCGATTCCGGGTCTCCTCGTCCAGACGGGCAAGGAGACCGGGCAGTGGTCGCTCGCGGGCGATCTCCCCTCGGTCGGAAAGGATCGCGGCAGCCACGGTGAGCTGTCGACAGCCGTGGTGGCGAAGGAGTCAGGCGCCGTGAGCAGTTGCTTCCCCACCCCGGCCAGGAGCGGCCCGAGGTCGGCGGACAGCCTCGGCCGGCTCACGGATAGGAATGGATCGTCGGCAGCCCCGGCAGGACTCCGGGCCACACCGCGTTCAGCGCCTGAGCGGACGGAGCGAAGAGCCGTCCCAACCGGGCCAGCGTGTGGAGCGGAAACCACTCCCAGCGGAGGAACTTCTCGGGTTCGGGAAGGGCGAGTTCGCCCTCCCAGGCGGTGACGCGGACGACGGGGGCGATCCGCCGGACGTCCAGCCGGTCGTCGTGCAGCACCGTGATGACGAAGGCATCCGTCTTCCTCGCCTTCAGCCCTGTCTCCTCCGCCAGCTCCCGAACGGCGGCAGCCACGGCGGTCTCGCCGAACTCGACACCACCTGCCGGCAGCTCCCACATACCTGCCCTCTTGCGGCCCAGAAGAACTCGCCCTTGGGCGTCGGTGACGACTACGGAGACGCCGAGAACCGCCTGCGGTTCCGGCCGGCCGCGCTCGACCACGGCAACTTCCCCGTCCGGCGCCCGCAGCACGAGCACGGCCAGGCCCTCGGCGTCGAACCGGGCCGCCTCCTGGAACCCTTCCGCCAGCAAGGCGAGCTCCTCCTCATCCAGGGCAATGTTCCGCCGTTCGGCGGGGGTGTTCTCCACGAGCGGGGTGATGACGACGACCGTGCCGCCCGCGCGCAACCGGTCGGAGAGCAGGCGCAGGGTGGCCGTCCTGTTCCGGACGAACGCGATGCTCAGCCGCAGCACGACCAGGTCGAAGCCGGCCGTCTCGCCGTCCCGGTCGGGCAGCTCGGCCAGGAGGGGGTCCTGCTCGATGTCCAGACACTGCCAGCGCACTCCGGCCACCCCCGCGTACTCGGTACGCGCCCGTTCCAGGGCTTCCTCGGCGAAGTCGACCGCGTCGACCGCATAGCCCATGCCGGCCAGCGTGATGGCCAGTTCACCCGTGCCGCAGCCGACATCGAGCGCCCGCCCGCCGCCGTCGGGCACGGGGACGTGCTCGGCCAGCAGAGCGCGCTCCACCTCACCCACCGGACGGAACCCGCGTCCCTCGGCGTAGTGCTCCTGCCACGCCTGCTTCTTCGGTACAGCGATCATCGCTCCGGCTCCTACTCGTCCTGCGGGTTGGTACGTCAAGGTCGTACGGCTGTGGGGCACACGGATGTGGGCTGGGCGTCAGGGCCAGTCCTTCGGCCCGTACAGCGCCGCGGGTTGCTGCCGCACCAGGGCCCAGTACCTGTCGCCGAGGGAGAAGTGCCACCACTCGAAGGCGTAGTTCTGCAGGCCGGCGGCGGTCATGGCGGTGGTGAGGAGGGTCCGGTTCGCCTTCGCCGTCGCGGTGATGTTCGTGGCCGCGGTGAAGCAGGCTCCTTCGCTGTCCTCGGGGTTCGCGTTGATCGCTGTACCCATGTCCAGCTCGCGGCCGCCTGCGTCGACGAGCGTCAGGTCGACGGCGGCGCCCGCACTGTGCGGGGCGATCTCCGGGGGAGACACGTACCGGCTGGCCGCATCCCGCACCTCGGGCGCCGTCCACTGCGGGTGGGCGGCCCGCAGACTCTGCGCGTACCGCTGGAAGTACTCCGTCTGGAGGCTCAGGGGCCGGTAGCCCTCTACGAAGAGCAGCCGCAGTCCGTCGGGGAGCTGGGCCTGCGCCTCGACGAGCTGGTCGCGTACGTGCTCACGCAGATGCGCGAAGGCGCCGGCCGGGTCGCTGCGGCGGTCGTCGACGAGCAACGGAACCGGGCCGGTGCGGACGTCGACAAGGGGTTCACCGCATTCACGGACCGGGATCGCGGCGACCCGTGGGTCGGACATAAGGATCATGCTCACTGGTCCCCCCAGCCCCAGGTGATGTACGCGGCGGTGCCGGAGGCCCGGGCGGCCATGACCGCGTCCAGCCGGGCGTAGTCCTGGGCAGGCATCAGCTCTTTCCAGTCCTCCATCGTCAGTGCCCGGACGTCGTCGTGTTCTGCGGCGTCCAGGGTGATCGACCGGATCTCCTGGGGCGTGAGGCGGCCGCCGTCGAAGATCCACCCGGCCGTGCTGTAGGGCCACGAGCCGCCGGGCGGGCTGAAGGCAGAGGCGAGCAGCCGCAAAGGCCCCTTCACCACCAGACCCGTCTCTTCGCGGCACTCCCGCACTGCGGTCTGGGGCGGCTGCTCGCCGTGGTCCATCGTGCCGCCCGGGAACTGCCAGGGATGGGACGAGGAGTACGTGGCGTGCAGCTGCACGGGCCGGCCCTCCAGATCGGTGAAGAACAGGCACGCGTAACCCGTCAATCTCAGGACCGTCTCCGCGTACCGCGACTGCGCACCGATCCCGACCGGTCCTGAAGAGAGGTCCGTGCCCGCGGCGGTCATCGTGTCCATCCCATGTCCGAGTACGGGCGGCCCCCGCGGATCGCCTCGATGGCCTGCCGGGTGTACGGCACGACGTTGTCCGGAAGGTCCTTGGGGTTGAACCACCGCCATTCCACGCACCGGTCGGGCTCCAGCACCTGCGGCACACCGGACCAGGACCGAGCCCGGAAGAACAGCTGGATCCGCGGCCTCTCGGTGGGCGAGTCCTGGCTGTGGACCAGGTGAACGAGGTCGATCCCTTCGGGATCGAGGAGGAGCCCTGCTTCTTCCTTTGCCTCCCGGATCAGGCAGCTGACCGCTTCCTCCCTTTCGCAGTGGCCTGCCAGGGCGTGGTAGAGGCCGCCGGCGTACGCGGAGGTGGGGTGACGCAGCCCCAGAAGGACCCGGCCCTCGGCGTCCTGGAGGTAGAGGTGAACCCCGACCACATGCAGCTCGGTCCCTTCCGGCGTCCGGTCGGCCGGCGGACGGGACCTGCGCGCCGGGCCGGTGGACGCAGGGTGCTGGGCGGCGTGCCGGCGGATCAGGTCTCCCAGGCCAGGGGACTGGGGCAGCCGGTCGAGCATCTCCAGGGTGCACCAGTGCAGCAGGATCCCTTCTCGCAGCCCGGCGGTGTCCGGGTGGCCCTCCCACACCCCAGTGAACATGTGGACGGGAACGCTCAGCCCGTCCACGCTGGTGGTCTCCTCCACGGCGTACGGCTCCAAGCTGGTGAGCTTCACCCCCGGTACCTCTTCGCCGAGTTCGCGCAGCAGGGTCGCCTCCAGGGAGGCGTCGCAGGGGGCCCGGCCGCCGCCCAGGAGAGCGAAGACGCCGGGTTCCCAAATCCCTTCTCGTTGGTCGCGCAGGTGCAGCAGGTAGTTTCCTCGTGCGTCGTGGATGATCACGGACGCGTTGACCGGTTCAGGTGCGGCGCTCAGGTCGGCGTCGAGGAGCTTCTCCCGCAAGGTGGGGGAGGTGACCTGGTCGAGTGGCAGCCAGAGGGTCGCGGAGACTTCCTCGGCCTGCACGGTCGTCTCGACAGAGGCGGGAACGAGGTGGAAGACGAACCGGAAGTCGTAGTGCTGGTGGGCCGGTTCGCCCCTGGCCGAGTTGGCGTCGATGGGGTGGACGTCGATGTCGGCGGGCTCGTGGCAGAACGCAGCAGTCTGGCTGAGCAAAGCCGGAGGGATGCCGGTCTCCTCGTGGACCTCGCGCACGGCGGTGGCCATGAGTGTCACGTCGCGGGTCTTGACGTGACCGCAGGGGCAGAGCAGCAGCCCGCCCGAGGCGTTGTGCCGTACGTGCAGCACCCGGCCACTGTGATCGATCACGACGGCGCTGCACGTGATGTGCCAGGGAAACGTCCCCCGCGACGTCGGGTCGGACAGGGCGTCGAGCCCCTCCAGCAGGGGTGTCAGGGCGGCGCGTTCACCGGGGTGGCGGGCCAGGTAGGCGGTGACGAGTTCACGGATGTGCTCTCGGGGCGGCGGCATGGGCGGCGCCTTTCATGAGGTGGAGGACGAGGATTCGGCCGGGCCGGGTGGGACCTGCGGTACGACTCCCGGCCCGGCACCGGGGGCCGGCGCAGTGGAGGTGTGCAGGCCGCGGGCGGGGGAGCGCCACAGGATCACGAACGGTGCACAGAGCAGGAGGGTGATCACGCCGAGGGCGGGCCGCAGGCCGACGAGGGTGCCAAGTACACCGGCGAGGAACGCGGCGAGCGGACGCAGACCGAAGGCGAGCCATGTACCAGTGGCCTGTGCGCGGCCCTGCAGATGGGCGGGGCACAACTCTTGGCGGACAGTGCGCTGCAGTCCGCCATGGGCGACCGCGGCCCCGGTCTGGATCAGCAGAGAGGCACCGATGACGGCCTGGCCCGTTGCCCCGGGGCCGACGGGTACAGGGACCAGAGTGCGGAACTGGCCGCCAGGGCGAAGGAGGTGGTGGCGTTCGACAGGACGATGGAACGGACCACGGGGGTCTGCAGGGTGTAGGCGAGGCCTTCGCGGATCTCCGCCCACTGGCTGCTGTCCTCAGGCCGGGGCGCCGGCTCCGGCTCATGGTGGCGGATGGTCAGCAGACAGATGGCGCAGATCAGGTACGTGAGCGCGTCCAGGGCGATCGCCCTGGCGGCGCCCAGCACGGTGACCAGCAGCCCGCCGAGGTTGTTGCCTGCGAGGTCGGCCAGCGAGTTCGTCGCGCCGAGTTTGGCGTTGCCCTCCTTGAGCTGCTCCCCGCAGAGCAGGGTGGGGAGATAGCTGATCGAGGCGTTACTCCCGACCACCTGGAAGGCGGCGACGAGGAAGGCGACCGTGTACAGCTGGCCCAGGGTGACCTGCCCGACGAACTGGGCGAGGGGAATGCTGCCCAGAGACAGTGCGCACAGGACGTCGCAGGTGATGATGATGGGCCGTTTGCGGTAGCGGTCGGCGAGGACGCCCGCATGGAGGGACAGCAGAAGCGCCGGGAGTTTGCCCGCGACGGCGATCAGCGCCACGTCCATGGTCGAGGCCTGCAGGTCCACAGCAGCGATCACCGAGATGCCGATCGTGGTGATGCCGTAGCCCGCAACGGTCACGGACTGGCCGCCCCAGTAGCAACGGAAGTCCCGGTGTTGCCACAGGCTCGGCTGCGGGGCGGACTTCCTTGCGGACCTTTCTTCATCCCCCTTCAACGTCGCCCATGGGTGGGCCCAGGCCCGTCTGCTAGGCATCAACGTCGCCCCCTTTCACAGTTGTTGGGGATGCCGGGTCCAACGAGGGGGAACACAGTTCGAATACACGCCTTTCGGCCGAACCTCGAACCCCTGTTCTCTGGGGCCGACGGTCGGTGCGTGATACACGGGCCCGCCCGTCAGCCGGGACAGCCGGGTGTGATCTTGGCCGAAAAGGGCGCAGTTGTTCTCGGCCGACTAGCGGGACACGATGGTCGAGAGCCCTTCTGCGGCAGTCGTCGGCGGCGAGGGTCTCGCGACCTGCCACGACTACTGCTTGGGAGTGCTGGCGTAGGTGTAGGGGCCGGTGACTCCGGCGCTGTGGTGGTCGGCTGCGGCGAGGGCGGCGGTGAGGCGGGCTCGCGGGGCCATTCCGAGGTGGGCGGTGGCGTGGAGGGCGCCAAGGGCGAGTTCGTCTCCACAGCCGACCGCGGCGTAGCCGTCGGCGTGCTCGCCGACTTGGAAGTCGTCACAGACGACGAAAAGCCTTCCCAGTACGCCAACGAGGAAGGTCCCGGCCTGCTCTTGCTCAGATTCCTTGCGGGCCCACCCGCCCTCCCTGAGACAGCCGCGCAGGGCGTCGGTCCAGGTGGTGACCATGAAGCCATGGAGGTCGCCGGTGGGGTGCGGTGGCTGGAAGGCGTAGCGCAACAGCTGTCCCATACGGAAGCTGGAGGTGAAGCCCATGACATACGGGCCGTTCCGGAAGGTTTTGCGGTCGGCGCGGACCGTGAGTTGGAGGCCGGATACGCCGGCGGAGTCAGCGCCTAGATGGACGCGGTGTTTGTGGACGAGTCCGACGATGGCGGTCATTCGGCCTCCAGGGCTCAGAGTTGGGATTGAAGGGGTGCGGTGGCGGCTGGTTGATCGGTCGCGCCGGAGGTTCGACTCTCGCTGAGTGCGGCGGCGTCCTCGGCTTGCCTTCTCTGAACGGCATCGCAGGGTGTCGGCGTGGGCGGCTTCAGCCGCTTGCCGCGAGCCGGATCGGCGTGCCCGGCGATGCGGCCGCCTGCATTAGCGGGCTTCGCCGGACACTTTCCCAAAAGCATCCGAACTTGTCCCCCTTTTGTCGCCTTTCAGGTTGGCGAAGGTCGGACTTATTGAATTCGACACAGCTTGCCGATGATTCCCTTTCTGCCCGCTTCTGGCATGCAGTCGGGAGGACGCTAAACCGTCTCCTGCCTGGGGTCAACAGGGTTGCCCGGTGGATGGAACACATTTCGCCGCCGCGCGGACCTCTCGAATGAGGGTGGCTTGAGATTTTCGGCATGCCAAATGAAAGGTGCCACCGAGGATGGCACCGCGCTGCGGATATCGGCGTTCTATTGAGAGGTATTTACGTAGGCATATGCGGGTCCGGTTCGGAAAGTGGCTGAGAGGTACGTCGGTTGGCCGGATGGCGGGTGGCCGCCGTCGGCTTGGCGGTCAGGGCGTCGAGAGTGCGGAGCGGGGCGCTGAGGGCATGGAGAGCGGTGGTGTGCGGAAGTACGTGCGGACCAGTCGGCGGAGGTCAATGGGCGTGTACGAGGTGAGGTCACGGGCGAGCTGGTAGGCCAGCACCGAGCGCATGGCGTCCCGATCCGTGTAGGGGTGGAACTCCGCTTCGTCGCGGGTGGCGCCGACGTTGATTCCGTCGTCCAGAGGTGCGAACCGCTTGCCGAGCACCCCGGAGATGGTCGAGGAGCTGACGAGCAGGGCGGTGTACCCGTCCTGGAGGCGCGGCTCGGTTTCCGCGCATAGCAGGGCGTGGTCGATACATGTGGGCGGCTCGACGGTCCGGTAGCCGCTGCCGTCCGCAAGCAGCTCGTTGGCGGTCACCAGATACAGGTGGGCGTGACCTTTGCCGAGATCCAGCGGTGTTGGGCAGAAGCCGACCCGGCACCGCTGCTGACTCATCGCGCTGAACTGTCGGCTGGGATGTCTGCCGGGCACGGCTGGGCCCACCGGCCGGCCGCTGCGGCTCAGCACCCCCGAGTGACGGGCCCACAGTGCCCCCTGCTCGTCGCGGTCGCCCGCAGTCTGGTCCCAGTACGACAGGATGGGCAGGTCTCCGGAGTGGCCACGGACCAGGCACAACGCCCGGGACGTTTCCGCGACTTCTGTCTCCCGCGCCTGGATGTACAGGGCGGGGCTCCGGGCTGGGCGCGCGTTGCTTGCGGTGTCGCCGATCGCACCGGTCTTCAGCCACGCCGTGATGACGTCAGCGGTCACGATCTGGTACTGCCACCCGAGGTGGACAGCCTGCGCCCAGGTCTTGGCCTGAAGATTTTCCATGAGCGACTGGACCCGTCGCTCCACCGTCCCTCGGGAAAGGGCCAGGTGCTGGGCCATGCCCTCCAGGGTCATACCGACGGCCATGAGCGGGAGCAGCTCCCGCTCGATGGCGGGCATCGCGATGTCCGCCGGATCGAGCAGGGCGGGCTGCTTGGCCCCCGTCGCGCAGCAGATGGCGAGCAAGACCGCGGGCTTGCGGGGGGCGTGGAGGCGATCGCAGAGTTTGCCGTAGAGAGCGCTGGCCTTTCGCACCGGGATATTCAGCAGCCCGGGGAGCTCGGCGAGCAGGGCGCCGTCGGCTAAGTGCTGAAGGAGGAGGCTCTCGTCCTCCTCAAGTGCGGGCGCCGTTCTCATGCTTCGGAGGTCCTTTCAGGGTCGTGGGAGGGGATCAGGGACCGCCGGGGTGTCGACCGCGGACGGGTACGTCGGCGGTGAGTCAGGGCCGGAGCTCCGGGCAGAGCGGCGTCCGGCTGGTGGCGGGGGCGAGAGCTTGGACGGCGTCATTGCGCTCGGCGCGCTGGCGGAGGTGGTGGACGGGGGCACCGTCGCGGTGCACCGTGGCTTCGAGCCGCCACGCGAGCCGGACTTGAAAGTGCTCGGCGAGCCGGTCCGAAGCGACCTCCATACGAACCCAGTCGTAGCCTTCTCGGGCGGCCACGTCACTGATGCGCGTGGTGAAGATCCAGCTCAGCGGGGCGGCCTCGGGCATGGAGACGTCCGGGTCGGTCACCAGCCGATCCAGGCCAAGTGCCTGGCCGTCGCCGTCGAAGTCGGGCGGGAAGGTGACGACCGCCAGAGCGACGACCACGCCCTCGGATGTCAGGACGAGGGGCATGGCCCTACGGGCCGTGGCGAGCGGGGTAGTGCGGATAGATCCGATGCCGCGGGCTCGCGCCCAGGCCAGGCGCCTTGCCCACAGCTGCTTGGCGGCCGGCTGGTCCTTCGGCACCATCTCGCGTATCGCGTACACGCATGTTCCTCATCGGTTGTCGCGGTCGGGGTGACAGCCCGGTAGCCGGGCCGGCCAGGTCAGGCGAGGCGGGCGAGGAGGTCGCGGACACGGTCGGCATCGGCGCCGTTCACCGGCAGGTAGAGGGACAGGGCCCGGGAGTAGAGGGCCTGGGCTTCGGCAGGGCGGCCGCCGTCCTCGGCGGCGTTGCCGAGCCACTCCAGGGCTTGAGCGGCCTTGCGCGGTGCGTGGCAGTCCAGGAACTCCTGCGCGGCGGTACGCAGTGCGCTCTCACCTGCCTGGAGATCACTTGTCTGGGTCTGTGCGCGGCCCAGCCAGGCCAGAGCCCGGGCGGAATCGTGGGCATCGACGCCTTCCAGAGCGTTTCGTGCATCCTGGAACCGGCGCAGGGCGTGTGCGGTGTCGGCGGGGGTCATGCGCAGTGCGGCCTGGCCGAGGAGGATGTCCGCAAGTGCCACCCCCCGTGTGTAGTCGTGCTCGGCGCGGATGCTCCGCGCCCGCTGCAGGAACGGCACCGCCTCTTCCGCGTCGCCCCGTTGGAGATGGGTGGCGCCCAGTTCGTAGAGGGCTTGGCCCTCGGCGAGTGCGTCACCCGCGAGGCTGGCCATCTCCCGGACGCGGGTGAAGGTGCTCAGGGCGATCGGATCGTCGGCCAGGCGCAGCCCCAACCCGTAGGTGTTGAGCAGGTGGCGTTCCTCCAGCTCGCCGGCGCTGTCGTCGTGGCCCAGGGAGACCAGGGCGAGCGCGTGTACTTCGATCCATTCGTTGCTGCGGCCCGCTGCCCGCCACCAGGGCCACATGCTGTAGACGAGGCGCCACACGTAGGCGTGCAGGCCGTTCTGGTAGGCGGCCCGGACCAGGGCGAGAAGGTTCTCGCTCTGTACGGTCAGCCACTCGATCGCAGCTTCGGGATGTGCGTGCCGTACGGGGTGTCGCGGGTGGTGCGGCAGGTCGCCGGGGTTGATGTTGAGGGTGCGGTAGTGGCTGTCGGTGGCCTGGGCGTCCGCTGCCGCGGTGGCGGCGAGCGCCCACCCCAGTGCCCGGCCAAGGACGTCGTCGCCGTCGGTCTCGCGCTCGCGGGCAAGTCCCAGGACAAGTTCCCGGAACTCCGGGGAGGCGAATCGGTAGACCGCTCCCCTCAGTTCGTGCGAGCCCAGGTTCTCCAGCAGTGAGGTTGCGGCGAGTGCCGTGAGGTGGCTGGTGGCGTCCTCGGGGGAGGCATTGCAGACCGCGGCCACGAGGGTGGCGTCGAAGTCGCGGACCGGGAGGCGGCTCAGATCGCCACAGGCCCGGGCGGTATCCGGGTCCAGTCCTGCGTACGCGGCGTCGAAATGGGTCGTCATGGTTGCTCCTGGACGGTGGTGGGCGGGGCGGTCCGGCACGTGGTGCCGCCTGCCTTCGGTCAGTGCCTGGACGAGGCCGGACAGGGTCCGTTGAGGGTGGAGGGTGAGCTGGGCGGCGGTCAGAGACAGGGCGGTGGGCAGCCCGGCGGCCAGGTCCACCAGCCGGCCGGCTGCCCGCGGTTCGCCACGGAGCCGTTCCTCGCCCGCGCGGACCGCCAAGTACCGGCGGGCCGCGTCAGGTGGCAGCGGCCCGACCTGGTGGAAGAAGGCGCCGTCCGCTCCGAGTTCGACCAGTGGGCTCCGGCTGGTGACGAGGACCAGGTGGCCGCTGCCGGCCGGCAGGCAGGCGCGGACGCCCACCGCATCCGCGGCGTTGTCGAGGAGCAGGCACATCGGGGCCCGGGCGGCGGTCACCGATCGCCACCACGACGCCCGCTCCTGGGCGTCGACGGGTGGTGGGCCGGGGCGCACGGACCGCAGGAGGTACCCCAGGGCCCTGCGGGCGGGGAGCGGGCCGTCGGGTTCTCCGCCCTGCATGTCCACGTAGAGCTGGCCTCCGGGGTGGAGGTGGTGGAGTTCATGGAGGAACCGGGTGGCGAGCGCGGTGGTGCCCGATCCGGGGGGCCCGTGGAGGGCGATCAGCCGGGTGCCGGGGGCGGCGGGCGGACCGAGCGCCCGCCGCTGCAGCAGTGTGAGGTCGGGATCCCGGTCGACCCACCAGACCGGCGGCGGGGGCAGTTGCCGGGGTGGAGGCGGCTCGGGGGCCGCGGTGGTGAACGTGAGGCCGGTGATGGTGTTCGCCTGCACGACGGGGCCGTGGACGGTCCCGCCGCTGATGCTGTTTCGGGTCTCGGTCGCCTGGATGGTCCGGGGCCCGGGCACGTGATTCATCGACGGCCCGCCAGTTCGCGCGGCCGGACAGGCTGCCCGGCGCGAAGCTCCGGGGCCCGGCGCTCCGTGTGCGTCCTGGTCAGCGGCGCGGACCGCCCCTTCACCGGGTGCTGGGCGAGTACCGAGGCAACGCGGTCCAGACGCAGACCCAGCCGAAGGGCGGTGACGCCCGGACTTTCACCCTGCTGGCGAGAGCGGAGGATCAGAGCTGCCGTACGGTCCCGGAGCTGGTAGACACGGAGAATGTTGGCCACCTCGGCGGCGGGCTTGCCGACGGCACGGGCGATCTCCAGCGTGCTCTCACCGTTCGCGGCGAGAGCGAGGATGGTCTGGTCCTGGCGCCGCCAGATGCTCACGTCCCCCAGACGGACGGGTGTCGCATCAGGATCGGGCCGGTCGAGGAGGCCCATATGGGCTTCTCGGAGCCGGACCCGAACAGCCTCGCGACTGATGTGGAGCGCGGTTGCGGTGTCCTTGACGGAGGCCACGACTCGGTAGACGTCCACCAGTCCGTCGAGGGAAATACCGAAGGAGTCCGGGTTCACCCGCGCCGGCAGCCCTGCCCGCGTGAGTTCACGGTGGACCGCCCAGTGGGACAGCCCGGTGAGCAGGGCGATGTGAGAGTTCAGGAAGTTCAGCTCGTGCAGCTGCGGAACCAGAGCGGCGGGCAGCGGCGTCGGAGGCGAGACGAGCTTGGGTCGGGTGCGGCGGTTGTCGCTCCGGCCCGGCCCTCGCACGGTGACCCCGGCGTCGAGGAGACGGGCGTGGGCCGTCGAATAGGCGATCCCGAAGTAGAGGGAGCACGCTTCGATGCTCAGCCCGCTCTCGTACAGGGAGACCAGACGGGGGCCGTCCATGTCGCTGTTCCACCGGATCCGTCTCCCTCGCGGCCGCAGTGTGATGCCGGCCTTGAGCAGGCGGTTTCGAGCTGTGTTGCGGGAGATGCCGAGGATGACGCCGCAGTGCTCAAGGCTCAGCCCACGCCGGTACAGGTGGACGAGCGTCGGGCGCCCTGCCGGGACGACCCCCCTGGCCCGGACGGGGACGCCTGCTTCGTCCAGCTGTCGACGCACCGTGGGCTGTGCAAGCCTGACAGCTCTGGCACATGCACGAAGAGAAAGGCCGATTTGATAAAGCTCAACCGCATCTAGCGGTTTGCGTTGTTGGGTGGCCTTGGTACCGGGGCGACGGATCTCGACCCCCGCGTTGACCAGGATCTGCCGAGTTGTGCGGGGCGCGCGGCGGCAGAGCGATGCCACTCGGCGGATGCCGAGCCCCTTCTCGTACAGCAGCGGGATGAGCACCTCGGCAGGCGGTTCACTCACGCCCGGCGCCAGCCGCAGCGAGTTCATCACCGCCAACAGCTCAGGGCTGCCGCCGGATGGGCGAGAAGGAGACATTGCAGTAACAGCCATCGAGCTCCTCGTGGGTTGCCCGGGAGAGGCGGCCGGATGCCGCGACGTAGACCAGGACGGAGCTGCCGAGCGGGACTCGGCCATGCCGCCACGGACACGAGGCACCGCTGCTCTTGCGTTCACTTGCCACCTCCGCCCAACGGATCACGCGTCGGCTGCCCTGCGACGTCGTACGTGGGGAGGGAGGCGGAGCCGACCGGGGCGTAGAAGGGCGGTTCCAGGGCCAGAAGACGGCCTACGAGCTGCATCTCGGGGTGGTCGAGCACATGCAGAAGAAGGAGCAGGGCCCGGGTGAGCGCCCCGGTCACCCACCGGGACAGGCGGCCTGTACCTCGGCGGCGAAGGAACGCGCGGTTCATCGGAGGTCACCTCCGGCCCCGCCGAGCCTCCGCACGGCGGCCGGCGACTCCCAGGCGCTCCCAGGACTGTCGACCAGCGGCACGCCCAGGCCGGAGGCTGTGCTGCGGCGCGCTGTCTCCAGCAGTACGAAGCTCCCACGTCCCGTGAGCACCCGGGCCGGCGGGGCGGGCGTTCTCGGGGAGGACTGGGGTGCGGAATCGCTGCGACGCGATGAAGGGAAAGTGCTCATGACCTTCTGGATCTTGAAGAGAGGAAGTGCGTCGGGTCAGGGACGGGGCTGTTCGCCGGGGCCGTCAGCTGCCCTTCGGTATGACCGGCAGGTTCGCGAGGCCAGAGCGTGAGGAGGGCATGGGATGTCCGTTCGTCGTCATCGGAGCGGCCGGGCCGCGAGCACTCGTACGTGGTGGGTGTGTCAGCGCTCAGAAGCGGAAGAGGAAGGCGGGTCCCTCCTGGGCGCCGTTTCTACCGGGGCGGTGCTCCTCACCGCGGGGCCAAGGGGAGGCGCGTACAGCGGTCCGGAATGCCGCCCAGCGCGGGCCGGGCGGTGGCCACCGGGGCAGGGGAGTTGGCGGTACGAGCGTGAGATGCCGCCCGCGCGGGGCCACGGAGGCGTTCGGTACCGAGCGGGCGGGGGCGGGGCGGTGCGCGGGGGCGGGGAGCTTGGCCGGGCCGGGTGTTCGGGGTGGTTCGTCGGTGGTCCGGGTGTGGTGGGCCGGCACGGCACGGTGCGCGGTCGAGGTCCCCGCGCGTTCGTGGTGGGAGGCGGCTGCCCGGTACAGGGCTTCGCGGGATGAGTGCTGGTCGGTGCTGCCGAGGGCTGTGTCGATGGCGGCGGCGAAGCGCAGGGTTCTGCAGTATTCGACGTCCTCGGGGGAGGGGCGGGCCAGGACGCGCCCGGCGGGCAGGGTGATGTCGACGATGTGCCCGGCCGGTTGCGGGCGAGGTGAGCCCGCTGGCAGTGCGGGCAGTACGCGGATGTCGGTGCCCTGCTCGGCGAGGTGAAGGAGGTGGTCGAGTTGGGCGGCCATCAGCCGGGCGGTGCCGCTGCCGTGGTGGAGGACACAGTTGTCCAGCACGTACACCGCGCTGGCGGCCGGGGGCGTGGGTCCGCCGGGCAGGTGGGCGTCCGGCTCGGCGACGGCCTGGGCGTAGTGCGAGGTCTGCAGCGGGGCGGGCAGGTGCTCGAAGGAGAGCCAGCGCACCCGGGCGGCGCCCTGGGTGCACGCGGCGAGCCGGCGGCCGTGGCCCGGCTCCCGGTCGCGGGTCATGCCGTTCCACTCGGGCCGCTGCGCCAGCAGGCGCCGCAGGCCCGGTTCGTCGGCCTCGCACCGGTACAGGCCGGTGAGCTTGGTGAGAGTGCCGGTGCTGATCTCGCACCGGCCCTCCTCCAGGGCCAGCAACGCTCGGGGGGTGATGCCGAGGAGCTCGGCAGGCTCCTCGGGCAGCATCATGCGGCTTTCACGTGCGTGTAGCAGGCACGCGCCGACCACCCGGGTCACCGGCGTCCACGGGGTCATCGGCCGTCTCCGGGCAGGTAGTAGCCGGGGCCGTGCTCACCGGCGAACCGGTATTCGACTTCACCGCTGACGGCAAGCTGCGTCAGCGCCGCTTTCACGGCCTCGGTGGTGGTCTGCAGGCGGTGGGCGATGAGCCCGGTGGGAAGGGCCTGGCCGGGTCGGTACCCGCCGGAGGCAAGGCGCTGGCGGATCACCGGCACCGGGTCGTCCGGAGAAGGCCGGTTCGGGTAGGGGCGGACACTCAAGGACACGGCGTTTCCGTTCTGGTCAGGGCCGCGCGGAGGCGGAGAGGCTGTCGGCGAAGTCGGCGAGGAGGCCGGCGAGGACGGCGGAGCGCCAGTGCCGTTCGCCGAGGCTGATGACGGTGGTGTCGCGGGCGGCGAGAGCGCGGCCTCGCGCCGCCCGCTGTGCGGCTGCCGCCGCGGGCGTGGTGGCGTGCTGGCGGTCGGCGGCCAGCGTGAGGCGGTGGAGGATGTCGTGCTGGAGGGCTTCGGTCCGGGAGATGACGTGGTGGGAGGGGCAAGGGGCGTGGTGCCACTGCTTGCGTGCGAGGTCGCGCAGGTGACGGATGGCGTCTCGGTTCCACGCGGTATCCGGTCCCAGTGGCACGACCCGCCCGCCTCGTGGTGGCAGGGCGGAGGAGCCCCGGCCCTCTTCCGGGGCCCGTACGGCGAACCCCTGTCGCACGGGTTCGAGAATGTGGCTGTTGGTCAGCGTTTGCAGTGCGCGGGCGAGGGCGTCGGGGTGGGTGAGGAGCGTTTCGACGAGATGCGGGGCTGGGGGCAGGGCGGTGTGCGGCGGGTATCCACCGGCGTCGATCATCGCTTCGAGGAGGTGGCGGGCGCGGCGGGCGGCGCGGGGCGTTGCGTGGTCGTCGGGGATGCGCCACTGCTGGCCGCGGGGTTCGACGGTTCCGGTGCGGGCGAGTTGCTCCAGAGCGTGGCGGACGGCGGTGGGGGTGCGGCTGGTGAGGCGGGCAAGACCGACCGGGTCCAGGAGCTGGCCTCCTTCTCCCAAGTCGCCTGCCCTGACGCGTTCGTCGAGTTCACCGGCAAGGACGGTGTACCGCTGGTCGGTTCGGGGGCGCAGGTTGCGGTCCGGGCTGGGGGCGGCGGCGGAGGGGGTCATGGAGTGCCGATCTGACGGTCGGGGCTGGAAGGTCGCGGCCGTGATGATCGACGCGAGGACGTCCAGGAGCGTCACCACGTAATCGACGGCTTTCGCGCGGGTCACCGGACCTCCCGGAGGCTGTGGTGGTGGGCGTAGGCCTCGGTGAGTAGGCGGCGGCTGCGGTCGGTGTCGGGTTGGTCGAGTGCGTGGTCGATGTGGGTGGTGAGGGCGGTGGTGGCCTGGTAGACGGCATCGGTGAAGCCGCCGGTGACGACGGTCATGGCGCTGTCGAGGGTCAGTTCGGCGTACGACCCTGGTGGGAAGAGGCCGGGGACGACGTGGATCTGCGCTCCGTTGTGCTGGGCGGTCAGCAGGTGGCTGATCTGCTCGCACATGAGCGCGGGTGTGGCGCTGCCGCGTCGTACGACGCTCTCGTCCAGGACGACGACGTCCTGTCCGCGCAGTTCGGGCCAGGGTCGGGTGGGGGAGGTCTGGTGAACGGCGGCGCCGTAGGCGGGGGTGTGCAGGGGCGGGGGGACGAGGTGGGTGGACAGCCACCGCACCCGGACGCACTGGCGTGCAACTGCGGCCAGCCGGTCGGCGAATCCCGTGTCACGGTCGGTCCGGTGCACCGCCCGCGAATCGGTTCGAGCTGTCGGTGGCCCTTCGGCCAGCCGGTGCAGGGCGGGCGCCTGGTCGGCCACCCCGTAGAGACGGCACAAGCGGCGCAGTTCTGCGCTTGTGGCGGGATGGCGTCCGGATTCGATGTGATCGAGCCGCTCGGCGTGCGTGCCCAGGCGGCGGGCGGCTTCGCCGAGGGTGAGCCGGGCGTGCTGGCGGGCGTCGCCCAGGATCGCGCCGACGACGTGGGCGACCGGGTGCCCGGGGCGGGTCATCGGGCCGTCCCGCCGGTGAGAGCGGGCATGGGCAAGGTGCTGTGCTCCAGCAGCCACGCCAAGTCCCCTTGTTCCCAGAGGGGGGCCTGGGGGCCGACGGCCCAGTAGCGGCCCCCGGGCCCGGTCCGGGCATCTGGGGCGGGCAGGGCGACGTCGGCACCCGGGCGGACCAGGCGCGCGCCCTGTCCGCGGCGCACGGGCCGGGGCTCGGCCCGGGTGAGGAGCAGGGCCTCGCGGACTTCCGGGAGACCGAGGACCGGCCCCCACCGGGTGGCGGGGATCCGGGAGAGGAACAGGCGGCAGGTCGACGCGCTGATCCGTACGAAGTCCAGCTTCCGGCCTGCGACAGCACTCGTTCCCCACGGTGGGAGGCCGCCGCTGAGCTCGGGGGGCGTGCCGGGAAGCAGGAGCAGCGGGTCGAGCCGGGAGTCGTCCGGGCGGGCCGGTGGACCAGGGCGGGTCTGCTGGGTGATCACCGGCCCGGCCCCGGCCGGTTCGGCGGGAAGGGCGGTGAGGATTCTTCGGTGCCATCCCACGGCGATGAGCTGAGGGTCGGTCAGCCCGGTGGCACGCAGCAGATCCAGGCACTCCATCACCCGGGTCTCGCTCAGCCCGGTCATGCGGGCGATCCGCGCGATCAGCTTGCCGTCCGGTACGTCCGCCGGCAGGCACCGCCACACCGCCTCGGCGTCGCCGGGCACCGCCCCCGGGTCGCGATCGCCGGCGTCGAGCGGGTCGAGCAGCCCCATGCTCAGGGACCGGTGGGTGAGGGCACGCAGCGTCGCTACTTCGGCCCGTCGGAGGCAGGACCTCTCGTGCGCCCGTACGGACGTGGGCCGCACCTTCAGGTGCGCGGCGGCTTCGGTGAGGCTCATGCCTTCCACCGTGAGCAGGGTGAGGACTTTGTGCTGGCGCCCGCTCACCTTCATCGGCGCCGTGGCCGCCGTGGCCGTTGTCTGGGCTGCTGGCCGTGGGGCGGGGGCCGGCAGCGGCGGAGGCGGTTGCCTGTCCGGCAGCTGTGTCCGGGTGTCCGCGGTGATCACGCCGAGCTTCCACCCCGCGTAGATCG
Organism: Streptomyces cyaneofuscatus; assembly: GCF_042718795.1. GTDB lineage: Bacteria > Actinomycetota > Actinomycetes > Streptomycetales > Streptomycetaceae > Streptomyces > Streptomyces cyaneofuscatus_A. The sequence continues at coordinate 46,471 of NZ_JBHXOX010000010.1, read as the reverse complement.
CGGCCTCGTCAGTCCGGTAGCGGACGCGGAGCCTGCGCAGATATCCGTGGACGGTGTTGATGCTGAGGCCGGTGTGGTTGCTGATCACCGCGGGAAGCCGGATGTCGGGCACGTCCAGGGGCAGGCACTGCCACACGGCCCGCTCCCCGCCCGCCGGTTCCAGACCGTGGGTGACCTCGGGCGGCAGCAGCACCCTGTCGCGCAGCGCCGCGTGCATCAGGGCCCGGCCGGTGTCGACGCCCGCCATTTCCCTGCAGCGTCCGATCCTCCACGTGATGGCGCTGGTGGTGGTGGCTTCCTCGCGGGCGCAGGCGGCCGTGTCCCGGCCCGACGCGCGAAGGGCCAGCACCCGGCGCTGAGACGGTGCCGGATCCCAGGCACCGGTTCCGGGAGGAGAGGGGCGCACCGCCGTGCTCTGCGGGGGCGTCACGCTCTGATTCCCGGACAGCACACCGCGGGCGAACCCCGGGCCGATCAGCCCGTGAAGGCTGGTCTCATGGGTCTCGCACAGCTGGTCGATGACCATCTGGATGTGGCTCCGGCGCACCCGGATCGTGGTGGCCAGGACGGGGACGAGTTCGACGTCGAGGATGTCCCAGCGCAGGGCCGCCCACACCTGCTCGGTCACCGGGTCGAGCCGCGGCCGCGAGTGCGGGCCCGGGAAAGGGACGAAGCCCTGGGAGACGAGCCGGAAGGACAACGACCGCAGCGTGAACACACCGAAGGAGCGCTGGAGATCGTCCACGAGTGCGGTCATCGCCTGGGGCGCCATGCCCAAGGTCTCCGCGGCCTGCTGGGGCATCATCCCGGCAGCGATCCGTTCCGCCGGCAGCCGGTGCCGCTCGCCCAGCGTGCGCTTGCGCATCACAGCCTCCCGGGGGCGACAGGAGCCGGGGAGAGGCAGGCCGCGGCACGGTCCTGCTGGGCTGCGAGCTGCCGGACGACGGCGGGGTCGGCGGGGGTGACGTTCTGGAGATTGCGCACGAACCGTTCCGCGACCACCGCGGACAGGACGGACGGCCTGGGTTCCTCGTCCCCGTCGCCCGCGTCCTCGGCGAGCTCCACGTACTGCTCCTCCAGCATGCTGCTCGCGCCGGGAACAAACAGGGACCCGTACAACCCCACGAGTTCGGCCTGGCCCGCCCACACCAGCTGCCGGCCCCGGTCCTGCAGGACCGGGCACCAGCGCAGTGCGCACGCCGCGCACGAGGGGGGCATGTCCGTAAGCCCTTCCACCGGGCGCGGCGAACCGTCCGCGCGCCGCCGGGGAAGCACGAACAGCGGGTGCCCATAGCCCTCGTCGGGCTCCGCAGGGTTGCGTGCTGCGGGGCGCCGGCAGCCCTGGCAGGCCAGTTCGATCATGCACAGCGCCTGCCGGAAGGGGGAGACCTGGGCGCCGACCGGCCGCCCGGAGGGGGAGCCGAGCGTCCGCATCAGCAGGACATCGAAGCCGGGGTACCGGTCGTAGGGGGAAGGATTGCGGTAGGTGATCCAGCCGTCCTCGCCGGGCGTCAGCGGCGGCACGTGCAGGCCTCGTTCGCCTGTCGTGAGCGCCATGAACGGCATGTGCCTGGCCGAGACTGCCAGCGGGTCGCCGGGGGGATCCGCGGGGCTGGGGGCGGGGCCCGGGGTGAGGGAGGTGAGCATCGGCGATGATCCGTTTCGGGGCAGGTACGGGCAGCGGCAGGTCGGCGGGGGATCAGCAGGGCGGGGGGAGCCGGCCCTGCGACGCGGCGGCTCGGGCGTGCTCCAGGTGACGGCGGGAATCCGCAGGGCCAAGCGTCTGGTCGGCGGCCCGGTCCAGGTGGGCGCCCAGCCGCGCGTCGTTGTCGCTCCCGGCGTAGTACGCCACCCCGGAGGCCCGCTCGGCCGCGTGCAGCCGCTGCCCGCGCTGAAGGTGGTACTCCGCCCGTTGGTGTGCCGGCGGGTGGACGTTCCGGTCGACGGGGAGGATCCGCAGGTCCAGCCGTCCGGTGCCCATGGCGTTCAGCAGGTGCTGGACCTGGGCGGTGAAGAGGTTGGCCCCGCCCCACGGGCGGGAGAGGAGACTCGCGTCCAGGATCACGACCGGCACGGTGCCCGCGCCGAGGACACCCGGGCGCCCGATCTGCGGCTCCGGTAGCCCGTTCTCGACCAGGGCGGCGTAGGCGTCGGTGCGCAGGAACGCGGGAATGAGGAACTGGCTGTAGAACCGCGCCCGGTTCGCGCGGTGCTCGACGGCGGCGAGCCGATCCTGCCAGCCCGCCACGGAGTCGACCACGGGCAGCTGCTCGGGTCCGCCGGTGGCGTAGGTGGTGTCGCCGAGCTGCCGCCTCCCCCGGGAGAAGCTCTCCGTACGACTGCACCGGTAGGTCCTCAGCAGGGTGGCGGCCTCCGCTTCGCTCACCGGCCGCTGCCCTGACTCGATGCGGCTGAGCACGGGAACCGAGAGGGACATCCCCTGCTCACGGGCCAGGTCGGCGGACACCCGCCCCGCGGTCAGACCGCGCGCGAGACGCAGGTGCCGCAGGTAGGTACCCAGCACGAGGTGTCCGGCCGGTGCCGGGCTCGGGCTGCTCATGACGGCTCGACCCCCGGCTCAAGGGCTCGGGCCAGAAGCAGAGCAGTGGTGAAGGCGATGTCGGCGAGCTGGAGACGCGAGGGCTTGCAGTCGCAGGCCGGCTTGTACCGGATGTCCATCAGCCCGCCGCCGGTTGCGGCCCGCACGGCGTCTTCCAGGCGCTGTCCGATCGCCTCCGCCTCCGCGTGGTGAGGCTCTTCGGGCTCCTCGACCGTCATGACCGGTGCTCCCAGGCGGCCCCCGAGCTCCAGGGCGGTCGGCATGCTGATGGGCCCCAGAGCGACACGGTCGAGCCGGTGGTCCCACTTCGGTACGGGAAGGTCGTCCAGGCCCGTGGCGGCGAGGTGGGCGAAGACCTTTTCCAGGGCGTTCACTGCCTCCTGGCATGCCTCTACCGCGGTATGGATCAGACGGGCCAGGGGGTTCGCCGCGTCGATGCTGACGCTGACCAGTTCCACGCACAGGCTGCCGCGCAGGGTGCGCACGGGCCCGAGCTCAAGGGCCACCCCCGCCGCATCCAGGGCAGTCGCCAGCTGTTCGCGCAACCCCTCCAGTTCCTCTTCGCCCGCGGCCATCGAGCCGAACAGCCGTGGTTGAAGGGCCGCCGGCGTGGGCGGGACATGGGAGCCCGCGGTCACCAGGGCGGTCAGCCGGGCGACGTCCGGGCCATCCAGCGGCCGGAGCTGCAGGACCGGCTCCTCGGTGGAGGTGTCCGTCTGGATCGTGACGGCGTGCTGCACGCCGGCGAGAGCGAGCGCGTCAGCAAGGCGATTACGTGCCTGGAGCAGTTCCCGGGGCCCGCGGTCGGCTGCTTCGCTGATGGTGGTGGTCATGGTCGGATCCCTTTGAGCGGTGAGAAACAGGGGTGCGCCCGGTGCGGGGCGCGGCGGCGTCCGGTGTCCGAGCTGCGGGGCGCCGGTTGAGCCGGTCGGCGACGAATGCGTGGTGTTGGTTGCGGCGGCTTCTTCAGCCGGTTGTCCGCTTCCTCAAGGCCGGGGGCAGGGTCCGGGTTCGGCAGGCCGGGCTCGTCCGGTGCGGCTCCACGATCTGCCCGCCGGGGCAACGCGGTCAGGGGGCGGTGGTCAGGGCGATCGCGGCGTAGGCGCCGGTGAAGTCGCCGGGCGTGGGGGCGCGCTGGGCGAAGGGGCCGTAGCCGGAGCCCCAGAGCTCGGTGCGTACGACGCCGGGGGCCTGCACGGACCACCGGTTGAGCAGGGCGCGCAGGTGTCCGGCCGATCGGGGGTGGAAGCCGATGCCCGCTTCGGCGTAGATGGCCGACAGTGTCCGGATGCAGTCCTCGCCCTCGGGGCCGGGAACGAGGTCGGTCGCGGCGTGGGTGAGGGACAGCGCGCTGCCGGACGGCAGGAGGCGACGGAGGTCGTTGATGAGGTCGACCGCGTCGTGGTCGCCCATCCAGGGCAGCAGGTCGTGCGCCAGGACCGCGACGGGCCGGCCCAGGTCGAGTTTCGAGGTCACGGAGGGGAGCGCCAGCAGCTCGGCGGTCCTGCGGACGTCGGCATGGACGGCGAGGGTCCCGCGTTCCTCGGCCAGCATCGTGTTGGCGTGGCCGTAGGCCGGACCGTGGTTGTCGACGTACACCGTGCGGACATCGGCCGGGGCGCCCTGCGCACCGGTGAGAACCGAGCGGGCCGCGTCGTACGGGTGGAGGGCCCCGTCTCCCGGATCTGCGTACGGCAGCCCGCAGCCGAGGTCGAGGTACTGGGTGAAGCCCTCGGTTGCCAGCCACTGCACCACAAGGGTGGTGTACCGGCGGTGAGCGCGCACCGCCAGCGAAAGCCACGGGGCCGTGGTGAGCAGCTGGGCCGCCAAGTCCCGTTCCGCCGCGTAGTTGTCCGATCCGCCGGTCAAGTGGTCGACGACGCCGGCGACATGGGGCGGCCGGCCTCCTGGCCCGGTGCCGGATGAGCGAGACGGAACGAGCGACATGCTGGACATGAGGGCGGTCTCTCCAAAGGACGGGGGCATGGCGGTGCTCAGGCAGGGGCGGTCTTGACGGCGCTGAGGTCGAACGCGGCTGTCAACTGCCCGGGACGACGGGCATACGGTCAGGTCGGGCGGGCCCGGGCTGGCCTTGCCCGGCCCGGCCTCCTGCTGCCCGAAGTCCCCGACGAGGGATGGAGGTCACGAAGCGGCCCGCCGTTCCATGGCTTCGGCCGCGCTCACCAGCCGCGCGCGCGTCTCCTCCCGGCTCCACGCCTTGTCCAGCGCTTCCCGCAGACCGGCGCTGACGCTCCGGGCGGCGCCGGAACCTGTCTCGTAGGAGGGGAACAGGCCGACGCTGGCCACCATGCGCTGGCCGAGGACGGTGACCTCGGCGACCGGGCCGACGGTGGTGATGAACAGCACCTGGCTCATCGGCAGGATGCGGACCCTCAGGCCGCCCCCTGCGGGGTCCTCCTGGTCGATGAGAGTGGCAAGGTGGCGCAGCTGACCGGCGACGACGGCCGCGTGATTGCCGCCCTGGGTGAGGACTACCTCGTCCAGGATCACGGTCCGCCGCTGCCAAGGTGCCCAGTCGACCTGGTGCACCCACGTTGGCAGCCCCAGTACGGGCACGTCGGGGATGGCACAGATCTCGGGGGCCAGAACCAGCTGCTCGTACGCCTGGGTCCGCAGTCCCGCCGGAGGCCTCATACAGAACTCGACGACCTCGCTCGCGGATCGCATCACCGCGATGTGGCGGGCGGTCGCCTCGGCATCGGCGGGATCCGCCCAGTGATCGTGGAGGGCACGCCGGGCGAAGCCGATCTCCACCCGGTCGCGTCGCTTGGGAGGCAGGCTCTGGACCAGGAACTCTTTGTGCGGGTTCTTCACCCCGTACAGGCGCAGCAGTGCGCGCAGGGTCTCCGGGCGCTGGATGGGGGTCTCTGCTCGTTCCCACCGGCTGACGGCGGAGATGGACACCCCGAGGAGGTCTGCGGCCTTCTCCTGGTGGATGCCTTGCGCCTCGCGTACGAGCCGCAGGTAGAGCGCGATCATGATCTGGGCTGGAGGTTTCAGGGTTTCGGCCGGGGGAGGCACGACAGCGTGCATCACAAGTCCTTGCTGGATGGGAAAGGCGTGCTACCGAGGGAAGGGGCCGCAGCCAGGGGCTGAGCGGCGGGTTGTCAGGGGCGGCGTGCAACCTCGGGTTGTCTTGTCGCTTCCGTGCGGAGGGTGATGGCGGCGTAGGCGCCGGAGTAGCGGGCAGGGAGCTGGACGTGCCGGTGGCCGGGGTAGAAGGTGCTGGTGGGGACGAGCCCGGGCTCGGACAACGCCCAGGGCTCCAGGAGCCCGGCGATGGCCTCGCGGGACCTCGGGCTAAAGGGCGCGGTGGATCCGTTCCGGCGCAGCAGCGCCGCCTGCTGCTCTGCCGCCGGGGCCAGTTCCGTGGTGGCGTGGGTCATGCAGAGCGCGCTGCCCGGCGGGAGCCAGGCCCGCAGTTGATCGAGGGCGAACTTGAGGTCGGCGTCGCTGCCGGTCCACGCTCCGGCGTTGTCGACGAGGACGGCGACGGGGCGGGTCCGGTCGACGGCATGGAGGCTTCGCAGGACGGTGAGCATGTCACCGAGGCGCATGACACGGCGGGCATGGTGGCACCCGGGTGCCTGCCGTGTGACTGCCGTGGGCGGCAGGATGTCGAGGTGGGTGAACGACGCTTTGGGCACGGCGGAGCAGGCCGGCTGGACGTCTTCCGGCTGTCCGGGCCAGGGGAGCTCGGCACGGGCGCCGAGGGTGATGAACTGCCCGATCCCCAGCTGGCCGGCGAAGTCCTGGGCGGTCCGGTGCAGGAAGGCCCGGTTGATTTCGAGAGAGGTCACCAGCCAGGGGGTGGCCGCCTGAAGACGGTGAGCGAGGGCACGATCGCGGGGGAAGTGCGGCACGGGCCCGCCGGTGAGGTAGCTCATGGCCCGGTCGAGGCAGCCCGACCGCACATCTACGCCGTGGTCATCGGCGATCTCGGTGTGGTCGCTGATGGCGGGGCTCATGTGCGTGCTCCCGCGGAGACGGCAGTGGACTGCTCGTCGGCCGGGTCCAGGAGGACGAGGAGCTCGCGGGGACTGTTGCTGATGATCGATTCCGTCGGCGGCTGGCCGGCGCCGGGGTGAGCGAGCCGGAGACGGGGGAAGCGCCGGAAGAGGGAAGAGAGGCCGATGGTGCCCTCCGCGCGGGCCAACGGTGCGCCGATGCAGTAGTGGACGCCGTGGCCGAAGGCGAGGTGGGCCTTGTCGACCCGTTCCACGTCGAATTCGTCGGCCCGGTCGTGGGCCGCGGGGTGCCGTCCGGCGGCGCTGTAGGCCGCGAGGATCGCCTCGCCCTTACCGATGAGTGCACCGGCGATGGGGATGTCCTCCACGGCGTAGCGCAGGGGCAGGAAAGCGACGGGGGCGTCCCGGCGCAGCGTCTCCTCGACGACGGCGTCCCACTGCTCCGGCGGCCCGGCGAGGACGAGGCTCAATTGGTCGGGGTGGGTGAGGAGGTTGCGGACGGCGTTGGTGAGCAGGCCGACGGTGGTCTCGAACCCTGCGCTGATGACGAGGACCAGGGTGTCCACGAGCTGGCGCTGGGTGAGCTTGGTGCCCTCGTCGCGGGCGGCGATCAGGTCGCAGATCAGGTCGTCGCCGGGCTGCTCGCGCTTTTCGGCGACGAACTCGGTGAGGAGCTCCGTCAGCAGCTGGTAGTTGGCCTGCTGCTCCTCCTTGCCGAGCGTGGTCGCGAAGACCTTGTGCACCGGGCCTGCGAGACGCTTCTCCCACCGCTGGTGGACGCCCATGAGCCGGAAGATCACCCGGATGGGCAGCTGGTGGGCGAACTCGGCCCGGACGTCGACCGGTTCGTTGTGCTGCGCCTTTTCCTCCAGTGCGTCGAGGAGCTGATCTGCTATCTCCTGGATGACGGGCCGCATCTGCTCGGTGCGGCGGGTACTGAACGCCGGGGCGATGAGCTTGCGCAGTTTGCGGTGGTCGTCACCGAAGGCCGTGAACATGTTCTGCACCGCGATCCAGGTGACCAGGGGCCACTGGGCCACCACCGAGGCGAAGTCGGGGTAGTGCTGCCGGGGGTCCTTGGAGACCCGCTTGTCGGTGAGCAGCTCCTTGAGGACCTCCGGGTCGCTGACGGCCCATGCCCGGACGCCCAGGATGTCGACCTGGGTGAGGGGGCCGAGGGCGCGCAGCGCGGCGTCCTCCCCGGTGCGGTCGGTGGCTGCGGGGTCGAGCGTGAAGACGTGCGTCATGGGTGCTCCCTCGATCAGTTCAGCGGCGCGGGCATCTGCAGGCGGGCGGTGGAGAGGAGCTACGGGCCGGTGTGGCCGGCCGGGCAGGTGGCCGGCAGCCACGTCTGCCAGCTCGCGGGCGTGGGCGCGGCTTCGCGCCTCTGGTCGGCCGGCGGTGCGGTGGTGTACGGGTTCGACGGCCACGGCGGTTCGCTGCGGGTGGTCGCCGTGACGGGGGTGAAGCGGGCGGGAAGGGCTTCGAGCGCGTGGTGGTAGGGGCCGGGCCGGTTACGGACCTCGGCCGCGTCCACGCCGAGGTGGAGGTCGGGGAGCCGGTGGATGAGCTGGGTGAGGGCGATCGTGGTGATGGTGGTGGCCATGCTGCTGGCCGGACAGGTGTGCGGGCCCAGGGACCACGCCATGTGGGCGCCGGTGCCCAGGACGGCGGGGTCCTGGGCGGCGGCCTCGTAGGACATGAGGATGGGCATCTCGGGCACCAGTTGCCGGCCGTGGAACGTCACGGGGCGGCGGGCGTAGTGGGCCCCGTAGTTCGCCATCGGCGGGCGGGTGGCCAGGACACGGTTGATGAGGGGCATGACGTCGAGGGTTCCGTTGACGACTTCGGTGTAGATGTCGTCGTCGACGAAGTACTCCAGCAGGCTGTTGCCGAGGAGGTTGGTGGTGGGTTCCTGCCCGGCGGCGACGGTCAGCACGAAGTGGTGCTGCAGTTCACCGTCGTTGAGCCGTGCGGGGTGCTGCATCATGGCAGTGGCGAGGTCCGGGCCGGGTTGGGCCTTCTTCGAGGCGAGCAGGCCGCCCATGTAGCCCTCGAATTCCCGGGTTGCGGCGACGACTTCTGCGCCCACGCCCTCCATGAGTCCTGCCAGGGAGGACACCAGCCGGGGGGCCTGGTCGTCGGGCTGTCCGAAGAGCCGGTTGAACAGGTAGCTGGGCAGCGGCCGAGCGAACTGCCGGATCAGGTCGCACGTGCCGTCGTCGACGAACTGATTGATGAGGTGGTCGGCGACGACCCGCACTGTGTCGCGCAGGTGGTGGGGTTCGACGGAAGCCAGCGCGTCGGAGATGACCCGCCGGTAGCGGGCGTGCTGGGCGCCGTCGGTGAACAGCGGATTCGGTCGCGGGCCGAGCATGCCGAGCACCGGGTGGTCGGCGGGGAGCTGTGCGGCCCAGTCGGTGGGGTCCTTCTTGAAGCTCTCCTTGTCCAGCAGCACCTCCTGGGCGGCCTCGTAGGAGACGACCAGCCAGCCGAGGATTCCCGGCACGATCTCCACGGGGGCCACCGGGCCGTAGTGCTCGCGCATGCTGGAGTAGTAGGCGGGCCGGTTGCCGGCCTGGGCGAAGTGGTCGGTGTGCAGTCGGTAGTACGGCGGCGGGGGCGGTGTGCTCATCGGGCGGCGTCCCGGGGGTAGGTGGTCATGACGTGCTCGACGAGCTGGATGAGCGCATCGATGGAGGAATTGCGATCGCAGGCGTTGAAGTGGATGAGCGGGGTCTCCCCGCTCAGGTCCAGGCCCGCGCGCACCGCGGAGTCCTCGATGTACGGGGCCCCGGGGAACTCGTTGACGGCGACGATGTAGGAAAGGCCGGAGCGCTCGACGAGGTCCATGGCCTCGAAGGACGCCGCGGGACGCCGCAGGTCCAGTAGCAGAAGCGCCCCGTGCGCCCCGAAGGTCACGTCGTCCCACACGCTCTTAAAGCGTTCCTGCCCGGGGGTGCCGAACAGGTAGATCACCGGTGCGGTGGGATCGTGAGGGTCCAGCGTGAGGCGTCCGAAGTCCGTGGCCACGGTCGTGGTGGTCTTCTCCGGGGTGTAGTCGAGGAGATCGACCGCAGCGCTGACGGCGGTCAAGGGCTGCTCGGTGTGCAGCGACCGCATTTCCGAGACGGACGCGACCATGGTGGTCTTGCCGACCCCGAAGCCGCCCGCCACGACGATCTTGACCAGGGGCGCTTCCTCCGGCACATAGCCGGGGACACTAGGCGGCTGCGTCCTTGAGCTTGCGGAGGCCATGAATGACTCTCTCCATGAGATCGATGTCGGTTCGGGCGGCGGGAGGGACGGCCTGGACGAGGCCAAGGTCCGCGAGGTCGCACGCGAGGATCCGGATCGCGAGGGGCGGCTGACGCAGATACGCCGCGGCGTCGACCAGCGTCAGCGAGCCGCCCCGCACGGCGTCGAACAGGTCCTGCTGCGCGGGGCTCAGGCGCTGGTCCGGTCGGGGCTCCCCCCGCAGCCACACCAGGCGCGTCAGCAGGTCCTCCAGGCCCTTGATCACCCTGCGGGGCTGCGTGCGCCCCTCGGTCGCCAGGTAGGTGGGGATCTCCCGGGGACGCTCACGCCTGGGCACGGTCCGCTACTTCCGGGGCGAACCACTCGGAGAACTTGACGATGTCGTAGGCCACCTTGCCGAGGTCCGCTCCCGCCGACAGCCACAGCAAGGCCCGCACGCCCGGGCCGACCCGCTCCAGCATCAGGTATCCGCCGCCGCCACCATGGAGTTCGACGGTCACCTGACCCGCCGTCTGTTTGTCATCCGAGGCGGGGAAGAGCTCGGCGAGGGCCTGCATGGTGCCGAAGACCGAGGCGCCCAGGGCGGAGGCGCCGTCGGACGGGTCCCGGTCGGCGCCCGCGTCGGTGCCCAGCCGCAGACCGTCCCCGGAGCACAGCACGACGTGCCGCGCGTCGGTTGTCTCCAGCAGACGCTGGGCGTGGCCGTTGTACTTGCTCTGCAGGGGTGTCTGTTCGGTGGGCGCGGTGAACCGCGGGCTGGTGTTCATCAGGACTCCCGGGAATCGACGTCGGACGGGTGATCGGTGTGGGGGGAGGGCTCGTGACGGGCCCGCTGGGTTCCGGACTGGAGGGAGGCATAGGCGGACTGCACGGCCGCGGCGTCCCGGAGCGGCAGAGGCTCGGGCTCGTGGTCCACGGGCGCGCCGGGGCTCTTGCGCTGGCGCTGGGGGAAGCCGTCGCGCGTGGGAAGCGCGGTACGGGACGGGTCGGCCGGCTGCTGGAGTTGCGGAGCCTGGACCAGTGCCGGCTCCGGCTGGGGCAGCGGGTCCAGCCGCACACCGGACCCCTCGGGGCGCTGCCGCCCGCTCACCGCAACGAGAAGACTCGCGTCGATGTGCAGGTTCACCCGCAGGCCGCGGGCCGGGGAGGGGTCCAGCGTGAGGTTCAGCCCCTCGAACCGGCTGACGAGACGGCCGACCGCCGCCAGTCCCAGCCGCGGCGGGGAACCGGCATCCCGCAGAAGCAGGCGCGGGGACTCCAGCATCTGCCGGACGAACAGCTGCTTCTCCACCGTGTCGAGCCCCGGGCCGCTGTCGGCGATGGTGATCAGCACACCGGTAGCGGTCGGGTGGGCCTCGGCGCTGACCAGCCCGGACCCGACCGAGCAGTAAACCGCGTTGTCGAACAGCTCGGCGAGCACCATGATCAGCGGTTCGGCAACCGGAGCCTGAAGACCCAGGTCCCGGCCGTCGGGCTCCGCAGGGACGTGGCTGACCGCCGACACCCGCTGGTGCTTCACAATCCGCGAGCGGGCCGTCTCCAGGGCGGTCATGATCGTGGTGTCCTCCCGCGCGGTGCCCGGGAGGTCACCGCAGACCACCGCAGTGCGCTGTACCTGCCGGTGCAGCAGCACGAGCCGGTGATCGATCCCGTACAGGTCTCCCAGAAGGTCCGGGGCGTTCACCGCCTTGTACTGGGCCTGCTCCACGAGCTGTACCGCCTGGGCTGCCAGGGCACGCGTCGTGCCCATCACGGACCGAACGACCTCCTGGGCGGACTGGTCGGTGCGGATCCGGTCCTCCCGTACCGCTTCGGTCACCACGGCCAAGACCTGCTCGCACGCCCGGGCCACCGGGCCGGCCAGCAGACGCTCATCTGCCATGCCGGACACCGGAACACCAGGGCGACGCAGCCCCTCGACCGCTGCAGGAAGCCGAACAGCGGCAAGGTGCCTCACCTCAGTCACCACAGCCTGACTGTGCTGCTCCGCTCGGGCCGCCTGCGCCCGGGCCTGCTCGGCCGCCTTGCGAAGAGTCTGGGCGGTGGCCTCCATCGTCTGCCGCCCGGCCTGCGCGTCCGCCTTGGCCCGTACCGCCTGCGCGCGGGCACGGCGGAGAAGTATCCCGAACACCACCGCTGCGAGAACGGCCAGCCCGAGAGCGGCGTAGACGGCGTGGACCAACATCAGCCCACCTGCCCGGTGCAGATCGCCCACGGGAGGCCCGGGTGGACCTGATGGCTGGGGAACAACACGGCAACTCCAAGAGGTGAAGAAAACGGGGAACGTCCAGAGGACGGGCGACGGCGGGCGATCATGTCCAGCAGTGCGGGTTGCACGCACCGGCTACGTTGAGGAAACCGCCAACTACCCTTGGCGAACAGCCTTCGTGGGGGGTGGACCCCGTCAAAGGCGTCAAAGATCATTTCGAGGTCGGGGATCGTCCATGGCTCGCATGCGCAACGAGGCGCTGGCCGCCCGGATTACCGAGGCCGGCTGGACACAGCCCAAGGCCGCGGCGGCCGTCCGCCGTGTCGCCGAGGAGGTCGGGGCCCGGGACCTGGCCGCGGTCAGCCGCTCTCACATCGCCATGTGGATCATGGGCACGCGTCCCAGCGGGCAGGCGCCGCATATCCTCTGCGAGACGCTGACGCGAAAGCTCGGCCGCACCATCACCCTCACCGACATCGGGCTGCCCGGCGTGCAGAGCCAGGACGTCACCGGGGAAGAAGACTGGGAGGCCGACACCCTGACCGCGCTGACCGAGCTGGGAAGAGACGACCTCGACATGCTCCACCGACGCCAACTCCTGGCGGACACCGCCTACTCCGTCGCCGGACTCGCCGTCCCGGCAACTTCCTGGTGGAAAGATGCCCCCTCCGTAGCCGCGCAGCGCCGCGTCCACTCCCAGACCACCGTCACCCCGGCCGACGTCGACGACATCCGCCAGACCACCGCGTTCTTCTCCGCCCGCGACCAGCGCCGCGGGGGCGCCGCCGGCCGCTCGGCGCTCGCCGCCCACCTCAGCCTGGAAGCCGCCCCGCTCCTCTCCAGCCGCTTCCCCAGCGAACAGCTGCGCCGCGAGCTGTACTCCGCGACCGCCGAGATGACCTACCTCGCCGGCTGGATGGCCTTCGACGCGGGTGAACACCGCCGCGCCCAGAGATACTTCACCCTCGCGGTGAAACTCGCCGCCGAGGCCGGCGACGGTCCGCTCGCCGGACACACACTGCGGGCCATGGCCCACCAGGCGGTCGACCTCAAGCACCCCAGCCAGGCACTCGACCTCGCCGTAGCGTCCATGGCCGCCGACCGGTACGGGCAGGCCAGCTGGCGGGAGAAAGCCCTGCTGGGCATCGTCCACGCCCGCGCCCTGGCAGCCACCGGCGACCGCAGAGGCACCCTCGCCGCGATCAGCCAGGCCGAACGGGACCTCAGCCGCGACACCGGCGATGCCCCCGACCGCGTCTCCTTCTTCGCCAGCGCCTCGCTGTCGCACGAGACCGCCTGCGCCCTGCGCGACCTCGGCAGCCTCCGCGACGCCGAGGCCCACTTCAAGGAGAGCGTCGCCACACGCCGCAGGCAGCAGTTCGCCCGCACCCACAGCGTCACCCTCGGCTACCTCGGCTCTGTCCAGATCCGCCGAGGAGGACTCGACGAAGGATGCGCCACGTACAGCCAAGCCATGGACGCCATGGACGGCATCAGCTCCGGCCGCGCCCGAGACGTCATCGTCCAGATGCAGCGCGACCTCTCCCCGGTCCGCCGCCGAGGCGGACGGCAGCTCACCGAACTTGACCAGCGCGCCCGGGAGATGCTCCGCGCCATAGGCTGAGCGCATCAAGGGAACACCACCCCGTGCCAGCTCTACGGGAGCGGCCAGGGCTGAAGCAGGGAGAGCACCGAGTTGACCGCGCAGCAACCGCTCCAGGTCGTCCCGATCGCCACCGTCGTCGGGGGGCACACCGAGGTCCTCGACGACTACCAGGGCGGCGTCGAGTCCATCATCCGGCTCCACGACACCTACCCGCCCGACGAGATGTTCCAAGGACTCGAGGAATTCAGCCACATCACGGTGACATGGCACTTCCACCGCGCCAGCCCCGACGACGTCCATCTCCACGCCCGCAGCCCGCGCAACAACCCCCGCTGGCCCGCGACCGGCCCCCTCGCCCACCGCAACCACCGCCGGCCCAACCAGCTCGCCATCACCTACCCGCGCCTGCTCGACATCGACGGCCGCGACCTTCTCGTCACCGATCTCGACGCCGTCGACGGCACCCCCGTGGTCGACATCGGCCCGTACTTCACTGCCATGGGGCCACGCGGACCGGTCAAGGAGCCCGCGTGGCCCGGCGAAATGCTCAAGGACTACTGGCGGGACGCGGAGAGCCGGTAAGCCGCCGACGGACACCTCGGCCACCTCAAGTGCACCGCACCTGGGGGAGTTCAGCAGGTCACGCGACTCCGAATCTGGCTGGGACCGCACGACGGAGACCATCGGCAAGGGCCCATCGGCCAGCCGAGTCGACTGCCGCTCACCAGGAACGTCCTGGACGGGTTCAACGACTCCGCCAACCAAGGGGTGGAGACAGAACGGAGCGCTGAAAGCGCGGCCGTGGAGATTCCCGCGCCTCGCCCAGTACATCGCGTGCTCGTCGGTGAACCTCAGCGGCGGCACGAACATCATCCCGCTGCTCAGGATCTCCACCTGCGGGCCCCAGTCCATGAAGAGGTGGGAGGACGGGGGCAGGATCAGGGTCCAGGCGTCACCCTCGCAGATGGCCGCTCCCAGGTACTGGTCGCGGGTGGGACTGGGGTTGGTGAACAGGTCCAGAGCCAGAGCCAGGGGCAGCCGCAGCGCCGTGAACTTCTTGCCGACCGGCATCTCGAACGGGATGGTGGCCGTACGAGCCAGCGGGAAGAGGTCATCGATCGAGTCGCCGACGTTCATGCCATGATCACCTCTTCCCGCTGCTGACCGGACGAGGGACGGTTGCGATCGCTCCGAGGACGGCCCCGACATGTGAGAAGGCCTGCGGGTAGTTCCCCAGCTGGCGGCCAGTCTCCGGATCCCATTCCTCCGCGAGCAGGCCGAGGTCGTTGCGGATCTGGAGCAGCTGATGCATGAAGATCTCGGCCTCCTCCGGGCGGCCGATCGCGGCCAGGGCGGCGATCAGCCATCCCATGCAGATGAGGAACGCGCCCTCGTCTCCCGGTAGGCCGTCCACGCCCTTGTCATCGCCCTCGGTGGGGTAGCGCAGGAGGAACCCGCCCTGGGTGGACAGCTCCCTCTGGATGGCCTTGACGGTGCCGACGATCCGCGGGTCGTGCGGCGGCAGGAATCCGCTGGTGACGATGTGCAGCAGCGACGCGTCGAGCTCCCGCGATCCGTAGGACTGGGTGAAGGTCTTCCGGTCCGGGTCGTAGCCACGGTCGCAGACCTGCGTGTGCAGCCGGTCGCGGATCCCCATCCACCGGTCGACGGGGCCGTCACCGTGGCCTGCTGCTATCAGCCGGACGGCGCGGTCGAAGGCGATCCAGGCCATGATCTTGGAGTGGACGAAGTGCCGGCGGGGCCCGCGGACCTCCCAGATCCCCATGTCCGGCTTCTCGAAGACGTCCTCCAGGCAGGTGACCAGTCCGGTGACGAGCGGAGCCACGACAGGCGCGAGGCTCGGGTCGTGCAGCTGCGCCTTGAAGAGGGCATCGACGACTTCGCCGTAGACGTCGATCTGCAGCTGCCCGGCTGCGGCGTTCCCGATCCGTACGGGCGCGGAGCCCGCAAACCCCGGCAGCCAGTCGAGGACCTGCTCGGTGAGGTCGCGCTCGCCCCCGACCCCGTACATGATCTGGAGGCTCTCCGGGCGGCCGTCGAAGACCCGCTGGAGCCACTTGACCAGCTTCGTGAACTCTTCCACGTAGCCGCAGCTGAGGAGGGCCTCGCCCATCAGCGCGGAGTCGCGGAGCCAGGAGAACCGGTAGTCCCAGTTGCGGACCCCGCCGATCTCCTCGGGCAGCGACGTCGTGGGCGCCGCCACGAATGCGCCCGTCGGCTCGTACTGCAGGGCCTTGAGCGTGATCAGCGACCGTTCGACAGCGTCACGGTCGGGCCCGGCGTAGGTACTCCGCGAAATCCAGTCCTGCCAGAACGCCTGCGTCTGATTCAGCAGCCGGTTGCCGTCCGGCACCGGAGGGGCGTCGGTCCCCGGCTGCCAGGAGAGAGAGAAGGCCAGCGTCTCCCCCTCCGAGAGAGTGAAATCCGAGCTCAGATCTCCGCCCTCCGTACAGATCAGAACGGGAGTGGGAGCATCCAGCCACAGATTGCCGACTCCGAGGTCGACACTGGCCCTGACCCCGTCCGATGCCAGGTCCGGCACCCGGCAGCCGTAACCGGGCCGGGCGCGCAGGAGGGACCGCATCGGCACGCACCCGCTGATGCCCTTCACGATGCGGACCAGCTGGGCGGTCTCGTCGCCGACGGGCATGAAGTCCAGGAGCTGAATGGTGCCTGCCGGGGTGAGCCAGGTGGATTCCAGGATCAGTGTGCCGTCGAGGTAGCGCCGACGGTTCAGCGTCGGCGTGGTCCCGTTGAGGCCCACGGGTCCGAGGGTCCACTGTCCGTGCTTCTCCGAGCCCAGGAGGCGAGCGAAGACTGCAGCTGAGTCAAACCTGGGCACGCACAGCCAATCGATGCTGCCGGCCCGGTCGACCAGCGCGGCCGTACGGAGATTCCCGATCAGGCCGTAGTCCTCGATGCGCGTTGCGCGCTGCGTCGTGCCGGGTCGTCCCAAAGGAGCGCCCGCGCCGGTCGCTTTGGGGGAGGGGATGAGTCCTCCTTGGGTAGCGACCGCCTGAGGAAGGGCTCTGCTCGTGGGGAGGAGACGGCTGTTCATGAGATCCGATCTCGTTCGTATGATGCCTGGCGAATGGGCACACCAGGTTGGGGGAGCGGCAGGATTCGGGCGGGCTGGAGGTGCACGCGGAACGCGTCAGTGCGCCTCGGACATGGCTGCACGCACTCCATCGGGGCCCTGGCTTCCGTCGTGCGACGGTTCGACGCGGGTTGGAGCGCCGAGACAGGACAGTGCGATCTGCAGAGCGGCCGACGCTGGTGCACTCATGTCGACCAGGTGCGTGCGGTCTCGGGGTACGGCGTCGAGGTGGCCTTCTACGGGCTGGCAGCGACGGCTTCGCGGTCGTCGCTCGCTCTCCCTGCCCGGGTGGACGCACTCCACGACGTGGAGCTCTTGGCCGAGTGCTCGGGAGAAGCGGAGCAATCCAACGACCTCTGCCGTGCGT
The DNA here is from genome assembly GCF_042718795.1 of Streptomyces cyaneofuscatus. Taxonomy (GTDB): domain Bacteria; phylum Actinomycetota; class Actinomycetes; order Streptomycetales; family Streptomycetaceae; genus Streptomyces; species Streptomyces cyaneofuscatus_A. The sequence continues at coordinate 29,364 of NZ_JBHXOX010000010.1, read as the reverse complement.
CCGGCCCGTTGGGCGTCGAGAACGATGGTCCGCGTCGGTTCGATGTCCAGGTTCCAGGCCGTGGCCTGCAGCAGGAGGTCGCACAGCCAGCCGTCCTTCTCCTCAGACAGCGGATGGCCATCGCGAGGGAAAAGAACCCTGTGCAGCTCTTCCTTGCTCAACAGATGGGCGCCGAGCTTGTCAGCAAGCCCCCGTGCGAGGACCGACTTCCCGGTGCCGCGTGATCCGTGGAGGTAGATGATCACAGGCCGCACACCGCCGAGGAGGGACAGGTGGAGACGCATCGGAAGAACGCCCATACCGCCTTGCCGCGGCCCTCGCCCAGCTGCTCGGCCGTCCAGCAGGTGGATTCGAACGCCACCAGCTGCATTCCTCGTCCGTCAACGGCCTCAGCCGACCGGTGCTCCCGAAGGACCGGCATGGCCGACGACCGGTCCTCGACCCTCACGCCGATAGCCACACCTGGCAGGAACCGGATCGAGAACGCGATCTCCGGCCTACCGTCGACTCCCGAGGCTCCATGCTGAATCGCGTTGCTCATCAGCTCGCTGATCGTCAGAACGACGCGATCCACCAGACCGCCGGTATGGGGGACCTCCCATGCAGCAAGTCGCTCCCGAGCGATTTGCCTGGCGCGGCCGGCGGAACGGGGCTCATGAGGAAAGTCGACCGAGAACTGCCGCAGGGCGGCGGTGGGGGCCAAATACGAGAGGAACTCCGCCGGTGTATCAGGTGCTGTTGCGGTCAATACCATGACAGAACCTCCAGATGCCAACGATCGCCGTGCTCTGCGCACTCTCACGCTCTGACATTCGGAGGGCTCCGGGGCGGGCCCGTCGCTCACGGGTCTGGAGTGTCTCCGAATCGGAGGTAAGAGTTCTGCGCCGAGGCAGCCTTCGCCAAGTGCCACCGCTTACACATGTGTGAGTCAGGGCGAGGCCGATTACACAATCCACAGAGGAAGTTGCACATTCTTGACGCCGTCGAGCTGGCGTGAGACTAGGCTTTATCTCGCGATCGATCAGGAGGGCCGCATGGTGGAGCCTGTACCGCTCTCGACGCCCCACGGGCCGGGGTGTGCCAAAGCGCTGCGGCGGGACGGCGAGGAGGCAGGGCTTCCGCCGCTGCAGATCGCCAAGAACATCCACCGTCACTGCGGCGTCTCACTTCTGCGAGCCCAACGCCTCGCCCTCGGCCTGACGCTGGAGAAAGCAGCGACAGCTCTGCGCGCTCTCCCGGGAGCCGGGAGCCGAGGCGCGCCAAGGCTGGATCGGATCCAGCTGGGACACTGGGAAAGCGGCGATCGCACGCCGAAGGCCGCCACCGTCGGTCTCCTCTGCCGCTTCTACGGCTGCTCTGCCGAAGATCTCGGATTCACGGACACGGCCGCGAGCCTTCCAGTCGCTATGCGTGCCCCGGGCCTCGGCGCGGCGCCAGCAGAAGACGACGACAGCATGTTCGACCGACAGTTCGACCAGGCCCGCCGAGCTGTTGACCGGACACTGGCCGCCTCCAGTGTCAGCGCCGGGCAGCTCGACCTTCTGGACGAACAGGTCCTCGAAGCCCGGCACCAATACGTGTACACACCACCCGCGCCGATGCTCACCGCGCTCCTGACCCACTTGGGAGAGGTGAACAGCCTCGCTGCCGACCGCCAACCAGCCGTAGTGCAGGTCCGTTTATCGGAGCTGACGGCGATGCTTTCCACGCTCATCGCCGACGGCCTGATGAAGCTGGGCAGGCTCAGCCAGTCCCGCTACTGGTACCGCACCGCGAGGGCGGCCGCCGACGACAGCGGCAACAACGAACTCCGGGCCCGAGTGCGCGCCCAGGCTGCGATGCTGCCGTTCTATTACGGCCCCGTCGAAACCGCCGTAGCCCTCACACGAGAGGCCCGCATGCTCTGCCACGGGCGCCCGAGCGCAACCGGAGCCTTCGCCGCAGCCGCGGAAGCCCGTGCACACGCAAAACTCGGAAATGAAGAGGCCGCTCTCACAGCCATCAACCACGCCACCCGGGTCTTCGAGCAGAGCGGCGCGGGCGGGCACGACGCCGATGCCTTCAGCTTCCCGGAACGACGCTTCCACCTCTACGAGAGCGGAACCTACACCGCCCTCGGGCGCACCAGGCAGGCCCGTCGGGCCCAAACGCAGGCCCTTGCCCTCTACCCGGCGAAGACGGGAATCGACCCCGCGCTGCTTCTTCTCGAAGGAGCTATCTGCCTCGCCAAGGACCGCAGCCCCGCCGAAGCCTGCGAAATGGCCGGCAGCACCTACCTCCGGATGGCCGCCGCGCACCGGACGTCCATCGTGGACGAGCGCGCCCGCGACGTTCTGACGGCTCTGCCCCCCGCCGTCCGTAAGTCGCGCTCAGCCCGCGACCTCAACCAGCTCCTCGCGCTGCCCCCAGGCGAGATGTGACAGCAGCCGCCGCGTCCGTCAGCCTGGAGCCATGAGCAACCCGACGCCGGCGCCCGGCGGATACGACGGTCCTGAAGTACAAGCAATTCTCGCGCGGGCATGCGCGGCCGCCGGCCTGAACGGCTCGAATCCACAACTCCTTCGGGGTCACACGAACGCGGTCATCCTGCTGGAGAACGAGGGAGTCGTCGTAAAGATTGCCCGGAGGGGCACCCCTGCGGCCCATGTCTCGCGCACCGTGCAAGCCGTACGTCACCTCTCCCGCCTCGGTTTCCCGACGGTTTCCCTCCACGCTGTCGAGCAGCCGATCCTCGTAGATGAGCACGCCGTCACCATCTGGACGTATCTTCCCCAGCCCGGCCCACCGATCTCGGCCGAGGAACTGGCGCGGCCGCTGCGGGCGCTCCACTCCCTGGACATCCCGCAGATGAAGTTGCCAGCACACGACAACATCCGGGCTATCCGCAGGTCTCTCTCGGCGATATCGGCACTCCGAGCCGAGGAGACCAGCTTCCTGGCCGATCGCGTCAACGAACTGGAAGCCGAACTCAGCACCATTCACTTCGCCCTTCCACCAGCCCTTATCCAGGGTGACCCGCAGCACCGAAATGCCTTGCGCACCCCAGACGACGTCGTCCTATGCGACTGGGACACCCTCGCCGTCGGGCAGCCGGAATGGGACCTCATCACCGTCGAAGTGCACTGCCGCCGCTTCGGCTACGGCATGCCTCACTACCAGGCCTTCGCAGACACCTACGGCCACGACATCATCCTGGACCCCGGCTACAAGACCCTCGCAGCCATCCGCGAGCTCCGCATGGTGACCACCAACGCACGCAAGATTCACCACGCCCCCGAGACCATCACTGAAGTGAAGCGGCGTGTGCAGGGACTGCGTGACAACGACACCGAGCTTCGGTGGCACATTCTCTAAGCTCGCCGCCCATGCCGAGATCGGCGCGCCCAGCACGTACCCACCCGTCCCGCGTGGCACAACGCCGACCGTCGGGAGCAGGATGAAGTGCATAATGCCGATCGCAATGAGGCCTACCGGCTCCCGCCTGACTATTCCGATGAGGACTTCGACGATGACCATTGCCCAGGACCAGTCCGCCAGCGCCGCCCCTTTAGCACCGGGCCGGTGGACCATCACCGTGACAGACGGCACCACCACCACTGTGGAGGTGGAGCACCGGGAGGGCTTCGACCCGCAGACGTTCACCGAACATCTCCGGCGACTTCTCGGCTACTACACCTCCAACGTTCACCCGGTTCTCAACGGCGGATCCCCCTGGGACCGGGCCGAGGACGGCGACTCCTACACCACACCGGTTCACCCAGTCACCCAGGCCGCCTCACACACCGCCCACGTACGGCTCGACGACGGCCGGTGGACCCTCGTCGTGGACGACGGGACCAGCCAGCCCTACGGGGCGTCGAAAGACCCGTTCTCGGCCTCGCAGGCCACCCGGCAGCTCATCCAGGCCGGATTCGAAGTGCCCGGCCTCGAATACCACCGGCCCCTGCGCCACACCCCGTGGGCCGAGGCCGGGCAGGACAAGTACACCACCGTTTGCTACCCCAGCAAGCGCTGAGCTGGGCGACGAGCGGGCTCCGAATCTCCTGCGCTTTCACGGCCAGTGAGCCGGAGTCGGCACTGGCGGCGAAGGGGAGGCCCCGCGGTCCTGTCACAGCGACCGGATCCTGCGAGCCTGTGTGCCGTCAGTTCTTCGGCGTCGTCATCGCGGCCTCGAAGGGCCAGTAGTACCGATGGATCCGGGTGTACAAGACGTGGTAGGAGACCTTGCAGCGCCGGTGTCGGCTCCAGGCGATCAGGGTGTTCGACTCGCCCCACGCCTTGAACATGCTGTCCGGCGGGAGGTCGTCTCGTTGCTCAGGTCGCAGCAGTTCATCGCGGTCAGTCTTCGTGACGGCCTCGGTGACGACGGTCCCCACCTCCGAAGCCCGGTAGGTGACCGCTTTCCCCGGCTGGTTGAAGCTCTGCGTGACGAGATAACCCGCCCTGATCAGCGGGGCCAGACCGAACCGGACCGTCCCTATGGAAACTGCGAACTCCTCGTGCAACTCCCTCAGCGGCGGTATTCGCGTGCCCGGGGGGTACACCCCGTCGGCGAGCCGCTGGCGCATGGTCTTCTCGACCCACAGCCTGAGCGGCAGGTACCGGTCCTCCTCGGGGGTCGACCACTCCTGACCAGGGACCACGATCCGTGACCCGACCCCTCGCCTGGTCTCCACCAGGCCGTCTCTGCGCAGCAGCCACAGCGCGCTCGACACGATGGGGCAATACGGAGAGCCGGGCCAGGTGTACAGCTCCGCGTAGGTGAGCCTGGTCCCCGGTGGAAGTTCGCCGCGCTTGATCCAGTCGCGGATGTTCTCGTACAGAGCGTGCACCCGGAAATGATCATCGGGGCTCAGACGCTTGTACATGATGTCTGGTAGATCTTGTAACTCTGCCACGAGCGGTCAGCATAGCCAGGCGCAACCCGCTCGTGAGCATACTTCGGGGATTGGTGCCAACTGGCCTTTAAAGCGGGCGAGTTCCTTGGCGCGCTGGCCGCACGCGTGGCCATCGAGGGTTCCCAGGGTGCCTTCACGAGCGGCGTGGTGACACCCGACGATCCGAAGAGGGCGGCTGTGCAGGGCGCAACTGTGCAAGACGGCTCCGCCGCCCTGTCAGCCTGTGACGACGAAGCGCTGCGGAACTCGTGGACGGCGTCGTGCAGGCGCTGCGTGTTCGTACTGCTCGGCGAGCCCAGGTTCTCCCGGGCCACGTCCAGCAACACGGTCAGGTGCTGTCCACGGATCGGCCCGGTGACCGAGTGGCGGGCCATGGCGCTGGCTTGGTGCGACTGGCGCCGGTACGCGTCCGGCTGCACGTGGGCGAGCTGGCCGCGGGCAAGGTGGATCCGTCCGGCCACGCATGAACAGGTCGCGCGAAGAGCCCGCCGGCCGCCGAGCGGGGCAGGGGCGTGAGGGAACTCATCCGCGACGATGAGGTCGCCCGCTACTAGGCGATCCGGCGTTCGAGGTGGATCTCGGTGAAGACGGCGACTTTGGCGCGCAGGGCCCAGGGGTCGAAGGGCTTGCTGATGTAGTCGACCGCGCCGGCCGCGTATCCGCGGGCGGTGTGTTCGGGGTCGATGCCCATCGCGGTGAGGAAGATGATCGGCACGTCCCGGGTACGGGGCCGGCGCTTGATGTGGGCGGCGGTCTCGTAGCCGTCCATCCCGGGCATCTGCACGTCCATGATGATGACGGCGAAGTCCTCGTGGTCCAGCAGCGCCCTGAGGGCGTCGCGTCCGGAGGAGACGGTGACGAGGTCTTGGTCCAGCGTCTCCAGCACAGCGGTCAGGGCGAGCAGGTTGTCGGGCTGGTCGTCCATGACAAGCACCTTGGGCAGCCGCAGCGGTGGGGCCGCCGGGAGAGGGACGGGGTGCTCGACGGCGGCGAGCTGCCGCTCCAGCAGATCGCAGCGCGCCTCGGCGGCATCCCTCTGCGCCTGGGCCGCCTGGAGCTCGCCGCCCAGGCGCGTCACCTCCTGACGCAGCACCTCGCGCTCCCCGAGCAGTTCCGACACGTCGGGGTGGTCCGCTGCCAGCTGGCCGGCGTGCTCGCGCTCGGAGGTGAGGGCCGCCTCCATCTGGTTGAGGCGCACTTCCAGGCTGGCAATGCGGTTCTGACGTTCCAGCAGGGCATCGCCCAGGACATCGCCGCGCACGGTGGAGCGCCGCGAGACGTGATCCGCGTCGGCCAGCTGCCGCTCGATGATCTCCACCGCGTGCATCGGGGAGGCACTGGAGTCGAACGCGGAGCCGTGGAGGCCGCGGATCAGCTCGATGGCCTCGGCGGTAACGGTCGTACCGCGGTGCTCGGCGAGGTCCGTCATGATCCCCATGATCACCTCCCACGGGGGCAACCGGGTCCCGTTGAGGTAGCGCGAGAACGTGCCCGGGTCGCGACGGTGCCGGGCCGCATACCGGCGGACGGACACGCCCAGGCCCTCGAACAGCTCGCGCAGGGCCAGCGCGAGGGCCCGCGACTCCTGCGTCAGATCCTCTCCCAGGGGGCGCAACTCACCCACGGCCGTGCACCTCCCCGGCGGCCTCGGAGGCGATCAGGCAGTTGAAGAACGGGACCGCCAGCCCGACTACGCCGAGCCCGGCGAGAACACCGCCCGGAACACTTCCCTCCGCCATCCAGCACAGCAACCCCGCCACCAGGCCGCTGATCACCGCCATCAGAAACACCAACGCCGACCTCAGCGGCAATAACGGCTGGTACACAGCTCACCCCTCTCATCCATCCCGCCCTCATGACAGCGGGATCGCCCTACCCGGCACCGCGCCAGGTGGGTGAGGACCAGCATGGAGTGTGGCGCGACCGTTGCGTTCCGTGATCGTGACGGTGGCAACGGAACAGCAGGGCTCCGCATCACGCAATCCTGATGTTCGCCCAGGTCATCTGAGCCGCAGGACAGCCCGTTGCCATTTCGTGGTCGTGCAATGTTGGCGGCCTCGTTGGCAACAGTCGTCCGATCAGAGCGAGTCTGCCGCCTCGGGCAGCCGACCTCACGTGCAATGCCGGCGCTCCGCCCTTCATCAGATCGGCGGATCGGCCCGCAGCGCACTGGGCGGCGCCCTGGATGGGTATCCCGGTGTAGGGATTTTGTGGGCCGGACGGTACGGAGGAGGGGCGGGTGCGATGGGACTGGCTGGCGTGGTGCTGTACTTACCCTTTCCATCCCGATTGAACAGCGGGGCCGGGCAGGCGCAGGCGGCTGCCGTGGTCTGGATGGACCGCTTCGGCCTGTACGCCGACGCCGCGCACCGGGAGCGGTTGGTGGCGGCGGAGTGCGGGCTGCTCGGCGGATACTTCGTCCCCGACGCCGACCAGGAGCAGCTCCAGCTGGCCGCCGACTTCGCGACATGGAACGTGGCGTTCGACGACGAGTACTGCGACGAGGGCGAACTGGGCCGTTCTCCGGGGAGGTTCGTCCGCGTTCTGGGGTTGCTCCAGCGCTCGGTCGAGGTGCCGGAGGAAGCGGTGTTCGGCGATCGTTACGGCGTCGCGCTGCACGACCTGAGGATGCGGTTGCAGCACCTCGGTCCGCCCGAACAGGTGACGGCCTGGGCCGCGTCGATGCGAGGCTGGTTCCTCGCCGAGGCGTGGAAGTCGGGCAACGTCGCCGAGGGACGCCTACCGCGCCTCGGCGAGTATTCCGCGATTGTGCTCATCAGTGGCAGTGCGGAGGTGTGGACCGTGCTGTCCCCCTGGGCCGAGGGGTACGGCGTCCCCGGACGGGTGCGCGCGGACCGCCGCGTCCGGGCGCTGACGGAGATGGCGTGCTGGCTGCTGTCCTGGGACACCGGGCTGCTGTCGTGGCGCAGGGAACAGCGGGCGGGTGGTGACGGGCACAACGCCATCGACGTGGTGGCGCACACCTTCGGGGCCTCTTCCTTCGCCTTCGTCGTCATGTGCTCGACGAGCAGGGGAGCGAGGCGACGAGGTACGTGGGGATGCTGGAGCGACTGGTGCGCGGCGGTGTCGACTGGGCCGTAGGCTCCCTGCGCTACCGCGAGGACGCGGGTGCCGCGGTCCAGGTCAGTGAGGACCCGGCCGCGCTGCGCACCGGCGCGGGCGGCGCTATCCCGAGGGAAGCCTGGGGCCCGGTGGGCTGGTGGTGGCTCCACGACCCCGACACGTGCCGGAAACAGGGGATGCTCTGATCTGGCGGTCACCAGCCGACCGGCACCTCCAAGGGGTCCGGGGCGATGCCGCCCTCCCTCAGCCGCAGGGCTTCCTCGGGGACGGCCAGGTGCAGGGCGGGGAACCGGCGGGACAGCCCGGCGAGGGCCTCGGCCAATTCCATGCGCGCGAGCCCTGCGCCGATGCAGTAGTTCGAACCGGCGCCGAAGGACAGATGCTGTTTGTCGCCACGCTCCGGCCGCAGATGACCGGGGTCCGGGTAGCGGGCCGGATCGAGGTTGGCGGACTCCAGACTGATCAGCACCACCGAGCCGCCCGGCAGGGTTTCGCCGCCGAGCCGCACGTCCTCGACCGCGAGGCGGGGCAGCGCGGCGGGCGCCGGAGCAGTGCGGCGCAGCAGCTCTTCCACCAGGCCGTCCCGGACCGGGCCGGGCTCGGCGAGCGCCGCGTACAGAGCCCGGTCGCGCAGCACCAGGGGAACACCCTTGCCGAGACTGACCTGGACGGAGTGACCGCCCGCCGCAGCCACCCGCAGCAGCAGCGTCACCAGGCCCTCCACCGGCACCGGGGTGCCGTCGCCGCGCTGGGCACCGGCCAGCTGCCGGATCATGCCGGGCCGCTCCTGCTCCGCCGGTCCGGGGGAGGTCCGCTTCGCCGCGTCGAGCAGACCGCCGAGGTAGGTGCGTAGTTGCGCCACCGCGCCGCGGCTGTCCGCCGTCGGGGCGAAGACCACCGTGGAGGACGCCAGTTGCTGTACCCAGGCCCGGTCGGGGACCGGAATGCCGAGCAGTTCCCCGGTCACCACGGCGGGCAGGGGGCGGGCCAGGTGTGCGATCAGGTCCACGGGCGGGCCGGCCTCGTCCATCCCGTCGAGCAGCCGGGCCACCTCACGCCGCACGGTCGGCCGCAGCCGCTCGGCCCCGCGCGGCGACACCATGCCCGCTACAAGTTCGTACGGTGTCGAGTGCTCTTCTTCCGCCTCGCCGTTCGTCGCCGGCAGGCGCGCAGAGCCCGCGACCAGCTCACCGGGTCCGCTGCGGGACAGCGCCTCGCGGCTGAGGCGGGGATCGCTCAGAGCCTGCCGTGCTTCGTGGTACCCCAGCACCAGCAGCACCCGTGTGCCGTCCGGCAACACCGCGGCAGCGACGGCGCCCCGCTCCCGCCACCGAGCCAGCTCCAGCGGCGGGTCCAGCGCGTGCTCACGTTCCCACGGAAACCCCGCGGCCGGCTCCGCGCCCTGGTCCGCGTTCTCGGCCATCGCCCGCTCTCCCTAGGCGTGATGCTCTGCGCGAAGCAGAGGCGACGACACGGCGTCCGGTGCCCGGCGGGTGATGACGCTGCACACGGACGCCCGGCCCGCGGCGAGGGTGGCGGAGAAGCTGTCACACATCTCCCGCAGCTCACCGATCGGACCCCCCACACCCTCCGGGAACCGGGCATCGATGTTCGCCGCCACCTTGCCGAACCAGTGGATCACCTCGCGGTTGCTCGGCAGGACCCTCATGTCCTCCAGCATCATGCCGTTGCGCTCCAGCACCGACAGGAAGGCAGCCGGTGATTTCCGGTGGCGGCAGGCCAGCCGGTCCACCGTGTCCGTCACCGCAGAGCGGTACCGGGAGATGTCCGTCTTATAGAGGGTGTCGGAGATGATGAGGAGGCCGCCGGGCCGCATCCGTGCGGCGACGGCCGCCACCGACGCTTCGAACACATCGTCCGGGAAGTGCGTGTACACGCCGCGTACGACCACCAGGTCGTACGGTGTCTCCGGCTCCGGCAGAAGGCCGATGTCCTGCCCGTCGCACTGGTACAGCCGGATACGGTCCGCGGCAGGGGAACCGGACAGCCGTACCGCCGCGTACTCCAGCTGCCGCCGGCTCACGTTCACCGAGTCCACCCTCCGGGCCTCAGGGAAACGCTCGGCGAGATATCCGGTGAGAAAGCCCCAGCCGCTTCCCAGATCCATGATGCGCCGCACATCGCGTCCCCCGGCCGCATGGAGACCGGCGATCGTCAACTGCGCCGCGAAGTGACGTACTTCGGACGGCCCCACCGAACCCGCTACCGGACCGGACACGAGCTCCGAGGTGTCGAACAGGCCGAACTGGAAGAGGAGATTGTCCGCACCCAGCGCCGCTTCCCACATCCACGGCGGGTCCTCGTACGTGCTCTCCACCTTCGGCCGGTACGGGTTCGGACGCTCCGCGGCCACCTCGTATATCTCCACGGCAGTCCCTCCGGGACACCCAGCTGGTCCATATCGGCGACAAGCCCGCCTCCCGTTCAGGCCTATACCCGCAAGGGAGGCGCGCAGGAGCGCATCGGCAGGGCGCGCGGAAGCGCTTCACCGCGCTGCGCTCGCGCCGCCCGCGACAGCCGCTTGACCGCCAGAATCCAACAGCCGTCCCGCAGAGCCCTCGCCGCGGCCTGCATGGGATGGCCGCCACGACCGCCGTCGACGCCACCCGAATGCGGGCGATCGGCGCGTGGAGGGCGGACGCCGCGCGGTCAACCTCCACGACCGTCCGATCCGTGGCCTGGAGAGGCGGGCGACCGGCCGCCCGCGGACATCCCTCAGCGCTGGCCACCTCTCGTGGACCGTGGACCGCACGTGTCTACCGGCGACGCGTGCACCGTCGGCTGGCTGGTAGGCAGGGCGCGACAGCGCTGATGGGCGAGTAGAGCGCCTGCCGGTCAGCCGAGTCCGGGTGTCGTGACAGAGCGAGCATCGACATGCGGGGGCCCCTGGGCCGCGCCCGTCCTCCGACGAAGCCGCGGTTCAGCACCCTGCCGATCGAAGCGAAGAAGACGGCCACGAACTCGGCGACAGACCACTACCGTTGACTGCGAGGCCTACAGGCGGAGGAGAGCAGATGAAGCCCCCACGGATGTGCGTCCTGGCCCACGGAGGCGACCGGCAGTCCGGCGACGGCCAGGTCGGCGGCCCCTATTCCAGCCCAGGCGATCCAGGAAACCCGATGCCCGAACCCGACGACTCCGACTCGGACGACTAGGCCCTGCGGATGCCAATCAACGCTGACACCCTCCGCCGCCGCTGCGCGGAAGAAATGGGCGCCGCAGCCCGCGGGTTCGGGGACGCCTCCTGGCTCCGCGACGCTTTCCTCACCGTGCCCCGCGAGCATTTCGCGCCCACGCGCGTGTGGTGGCCTTCACCACGCGAGGACGGCCTGTACAGCCTGATCGACCGGGACGAGCGCCCAAACGCCTGGTTGAAGGCCCTCTACAGCCCAGGCGTCGCGCTCATCACTCAGATGGACGACGGCCTCATCTCGCCGGACGGCCCGGCGAAGGGCGCCCTGACCTCCAGCATCTCCTCCAGCGGCGTCATCATCGAACTCCTTCGCCACCTGGCGCCGGAGCCCGGCGAACGAGTTCTCGAGTTCGGCACCGGGACGGGGTACACCACTGCTCTGCTGGCCGCCCGCACCGGACCAGGGACCGTCGTCAGCATCGAGATCGACCCCGCCATCGCAGACGGTGCGCGCCAGGCCCTCGACGGGCTGGGCCTGGACGTGCATGTCATCACCGGCGACGGCGAACTGGGACACCCCGCGGCCGGCCCGTACGACCGGGTCGTCGCCACCGCGTCAGTCCGCCAGATCCCCCAGCCGTGGCTGGACCAGCTGCGCCCCGGCGGTGTCCTCCTCGCCCCCCTCGACAGCCCCTTCGGCTGCGACCTCCTGGTGCGCCTCACCGGAGCGGGCAACGGCACCGCCCACGGGCACTTCGTAGCGGCGGCCGACTTCATGCGCTTCCGCGGCCAGCGAGAGCCCCGTCCGTACGCCGAGCTGGGATGGCCTGAGAGTGCCAGCGTCGAGCGCTGGCAGGAGCTGCGCGTCGAGGCGGGACCGCACCGCCAGCAGATCATCGACTCCGCACCCCCGCGACCCCTCGCACAGAGCCGAGCGGAGAGCTCCACGCCATAATTCTCAGATTCCTGTCATACCCCGTCGGTATTCTGTTCGTATGAAGCCCCCGTACGCCGCCGGCCGCCCGATGCAGCCGCTTTCCCAGGCTGCCGTGGTGAACGCGAGGATCCGCGAGCTCATGGACCGGCCGGACCTCGACGATGTCGAACGCGCCCGCAGGTACACGGTCCTTCTTGAGGACTGGGCTCAGGCAACTCATCCGTGCCCCGCTCCTGTTCGCGCCGCCTGACCAGACGGCGGAGCATCCGTTCAGCGTTTTTCGGCTGCAGAGAGCTCAGAATCCCTGCACGGCCGGTAGGGCCCGTACGTACCGGTGTGGCACCCGGGCCCGATGCGGCCGCTGAGAATGCTTCCGGTCAGGGGGCGGAGAGGGAGGCCGGGGTGGCGGGTTTGCGGGCAACGCGGAGTGAGGTGGGGTCGATCGCAGCCAACGAAGTCGCGTCGGGGATCGTCTCTGCTGCTGCCCGTAGACGGTCCCACGTTCCGTCGGCAGCCCAGCGGGCGAACCCCGTCTGGGCCGTCGTGCCCGGGCCGAACCGCTCCGGAAGGTTCGACCAGGACTGCCCGGTGCGGAACTTGTGGATGATGCCTTCGAGGACCTGCCGGTGGTCCCGGAGGCGGGTGTATGAGCACCTCGCAGGCGGCGGCAGCAAAGGCTCGAGCGCCGACCACACCGCGTCCGTGATCTCCCCGCCGGTGATCCCGCCGTCGGCGGCCGGAGCACGGTAGGGGACGAGCAGCTGGTAGAGAGCTTCGAGGGTGCCGTCGGCCCTCCACCGGTTGCGGTGCCGAAAGGTGGCCTTCGGCCTCCTGAGCTGGGCGGGCAAGCACTTCCAGGGAAGTCCGGTCCGCTCGTACCAGAGCATGCCCTCGAGGTACGGGCGCAGATCACACGGGGGTCCGCTCCGGGGCCGTACCGGCTCGGGCGGGAGAACGCGACGGAGTATCCGCCACTGCGCATCGCTCATGCCGACGAACGGCACGTCGTCATCATCCTGCTGTCCCGAGGATGGGGTGCCGTTCACCGCACGGGAGCCCTGGATGCGAGCGGTTGCCACGGACATTGCCGTCACCGCCGCCCGCAGAACCCGAGCGCGGCTCCCCTCTTCCAGCGCGGGATCCGGGGTATCGCTGAGGGTCGGCAGTACGACCGTAGGTACCGTCTCTCCGATGAGGGAGGGCAGGGTGATCATCTCCACTGCCTGGACCACTTGTTGAGGCGACCAGCGCCCTGCGAGCACGACGGCATCCCCCGACCAGATCGGCACCGGCGCGCCGCCGCCCGTCGTCTCCGGCAGGGCGGTGGTCAGCATGGACCACGCGCGAGGGAAGCGGTGGAGCTGCGCCCAGGAGGCTTGGTGCAGCTTCCGGTTGAGCGAGCTGCTAATGATGCTGTTGCAGTCCGGCCAGGCCACCTCCGATCCGACACACCCTCAGCCGACTCGACCCCCGCAGTCCTGACGCCCGTACGGAACCTGGCTGACGCCCGTACCCCGCAGAAGACCGCACACGGCGAAGGCGACGAGGGAACCGCGGGTTCCTTCGGTGAGGGGGAAGTTCTGGTCCGCGCAGAACCGTTCCCACACGCGCCACGACTTGGCGTAGGTGTCGATGGTGTTGTCAGGGGTGATCTCTCGCGCGACTGCGTCGGCGAGGTTCTCGGCATCGACCAGCCGGCGGGCGGTGTCGATGCCGTGCCGTTCGGCCCAGCTCTCAGGGGGATCCGGTGGCGGGCTGCTTCCCGCCGCCAGGCCCGCTTCTCCCGTGCCCGCTGCTGCTTCTTCGACCACGACCGGGCCGGGCAGTCGACCCGCGCCGGGCCACGGCAGTACGGGCACCACGGCGTCGACCACGCGCCCAGCATCCGCGTCACGGGTACAGCAGCCGGGACAGCGGGGCCGGCCGAGCGCCCGGTTCGTGCGGGCGTTCCGGCGGGTCGGGTGGTTCGCCGGGGTGGGCGGTGTCCGTGTCGGGGCTGGGCGCCTCGACCTCGCGGGGAATCAGGTCGGTGCTCATGGTTCAAGGGTGCGCCTGGTGGGGCGAGTTGCCGCCCCGGGTGGCCGTGACCCCCTTGACCCGAATCCTCTAGAATCTTAAGGTTCTTACATGACGAACAGGATGGTCGGCATCGAGGAAGCCCGCAAGACCCTCGGAGACCTCGCCAACGAAGTCCGCTACACCGGCAACACGATCACCCTCACCCGACACGGCAAGCCCATCGCCCAACTCACCCCCATGGAGACCGGCATGACAGTCGGCACCCGCGTCACCATCCCCGACTACGCCGTACCCGAGGACTGGGCCTGCACCGGAGAGATCACTGAGCTGAACGACGAGACCGTTGTTGTGCTGCTCGACGACGGACACCGCCAGGAGCTGCCGGTCGACGAAGCCGCCGCCATCACCGAGACCGAGGGGGGCTGACCATGGCCTCGCCCATGAACCGTGCGCGCCAGGAGACGATCGAGCGGCTCGGCCCCGAGCCGACGACCCCCGCTGAGCGGCTGGCCCACACGCTCGCCGCTCACGCCGACACGGACGGCAGCTGGTTGATCGTCGAGGCGACGAACAACATCTACGGCAGTGGTGTTCGCACCGGCATCACCCTCGACGACCTGCGGGCCATCCAGCAGCAGCTGGCCACCACCGAGCAGTGAGGACCACGACCATGAGCAGTGAACAGCCCGCCGTTTCTCAGTTGCAGGCCGCGCGTGACGTTGTGGAAGGCCTTCCGGAAGCGCGGCCGATGACCCGCAAGGAGTACGAGGCGCAGTACCGCCGCCTGGAGGCGAACGCTGCGGACGCCAAGAAGGCCTACATCCGGGCCAAGTCCCTGTACGACGGGATCTGCGATGACCTGCGGAACCTGCGGGTCGACTGGAATGAGCAGCAGCACAACCAGGCCACTACTGAGCAGTGAGGACAACGACCATGGAGAACGAGCCGAGCGCGAACGAAGAGGTCTGCGGCGAAGCCTACGACCACGACGTCGTCATCGACCACGAGGGCAAGCACGGCATCCAGTGGCACTGCGCCCGACCCGAGTGCGGGGTCGAAGTCTGGGACCCGGCACCCATCACCACCGAGCAGTGAGGACCCCCACGTAGCGCGTTGCCCCGGCCAGGGGGCAACGTCGTGTCAGTCTAAGTGCTGCTGCTTGTCCGTTGAGACGACCCGAGGACGGCCCATCAGGGGGGGTGCGGCGCCGTCCAGCACCTGGAAGCCTTTCGCGAGCTGGCCATCACCGCCGCCGACCGCAAGGCCATCGCCACCGCCGCCGCCATGCCCCCTCCCGGCTCTACCGCGTCATGGAGAAGCACGGTCAGCCCCGCGACCGCAAGAACCCGAATTACAAGGAGAACTGACCATGCCGACTACCGAGTACGGCATCGCTTCCCCGTCCCGCCCCGACGACATCGAGCCCCTCGGCCGGCTGAACCGTCAGGCCGCCGAAGCCCGCATCGCCGACAGTCGCGACGCCTGGCCGGACGTCTACCTCGTCCAGCGCACCGGCGGCACGCCCTGGGTGCCCGTCACCGAGACCAGGGACCCGCAGCCCACGTGCACGGAGGACTACCGCAGCGCCCCTTGCGCAACCGCCCACCAGCCGAGCTGCGCCTACATCGACCCTGAGCGCACCGTGAAGGAGAGCTGACCATGAGCGGTATCTACGACGACGGGGCCACCTATGGCCCCAACCCGGACGCCCAGTCCCCGCAGGACGTTCCGACCGACCCGATCTACGACGACGGAGCCCGGTACGGGCCCACCACCAAGGAGAGCTGACCATGGCACTGGTAACCGCCCACGACGCCCTCAAGTACACGCTCAGGCGTGAACAGTCCCAGTTCTCCGAGGAGGCCGAGCGGCTGGCCACGCAGGCCGCGTACATCGCCGCGAACCCGCCCATCGACGGACGCAAAGTCTCCGGTGACATCACCCGCCTTACTGGTGCCTGACCACCGACGGCCTGGTGGCCGACCCCGCACTGCCGGACGGCTTCGCCACCCTGTACTGGGGTCTGCCGCTGGCCGAGAAGTTCCGCACCGAGCACCGCCAGGTGCGCGGCGACGACGCTGTGCTGACCTACGGCCGTGACCCTCTGCGAACACAGCTGAACGAAGTGCTGCGCACTGAGCTGCCCAGCAGTGCCCTGGCACCGGATCAGGCCGTTGCCGCACCGACCTGCCCGGAGGACTGAGCATGCTCGCGACCGCCGAACGCCTTCACCCCGAGGGTCCTTTCGGACCGGTGGAGATCATCTGGCACCGGCCCGCCGACCCCGCCTCGTGCGACGGTGACTGCGACTACCACCCCATTGCCTGCGGCGAACCGGGCATCAGCGTGCCCGGCGGCCTGCGCGACGTACCCGACGCGCTTTCTGAGCCGGGGGAGCGCTGGTGCACTGCCTGCCGACCGGACGTGACGCTCGACGGGGTCCCACCCGTCGAGGCGACAGCTCCTTAGCGCTCCGCTCGGCAGACCTTGTCCGCCTCGACCGTACTCACCGAGCTGACCTGGCGTGATGAGGTGGCCCGCTAGACCTTGTCCGCCTCGACCGTACTCACCGAGCTGACCTGGCGTGATGAGGTGGCCCGCTCACCGACGGCGACTTCGCCGCACGGGAAACCACGCTGCCACGGTGCCGGGGGAGGGGGAGCTGAGCTGCGGCCGCCTGCCCGACCGCCGGACGCCGCCGCCCGGTTAGCCGTTCGCCGCCTGCCCCGGCGGCGGCCGCGTCGGCACGTCCGCCGCCCTTCGCAGTGCCCCGGTTCATCTGCAGGACGACCGCCCGGCTTGCGGCGTCGGAGACCGCGACGCTAGCGGGCCCCGGTAGGTGAAGTGGCGGGAGTCAGTAGGCCGCTCAGCTGGTCGGTCAGCTCTTTCACAGGCAGGGTGCCATCGAGGACCAGGTCTGCACGGTGCTTTATGGGGGCGACGTGCTCATGGTGGCCGTCTCGGCCGCGCGCGAGGTAGCCAAGCAGACCGACCCGGGGGTCGGCACCTGCATCGATCTTGCGAAGCGTCTTGCGGGCGAGGCGTAGATCAGCCGGGGTGTCAAGGTAGACGGTCCAGCGCGCGATGCGACGGATCTGCTCGTCCAGGGCGAACGTGCCCTCCACTACCAGCAGTTCGTCGTCCGACGTGGCGTGGATGACTTGGCGGACGCGGTCCCAGTCGATGGACCGGGGATCGCTGAAGTCGATCACACGGCCGGTGCCGTTGAGGTTGGGCACCGACGGCGCGCGGTCGGCCTGCGTGTGGAAGAGGCGGTCGAGGTGCAGGAGCACGGTCGTCGAACGGGATCCTGCGAGGGACTGCGCGAGCGTGGTCTTGCCCGAACCCGCGCCGCCGGCGAGGGCGAGGAGATTCCGGGGCGGGGCGTCGGGGTGCAAGGGGGTGCCCTCCCAGGCTGAGCTTGAGGTCGGGGGAGGGCACAGCGTAGGGGGCAGCGCGGGGGTCTCAGGTTCGCTGGGCCGTTCGGTTGACGGCTGTGAGGCTGGCGTGCAGCTGGTGGAGTGCTGTGCCGGGAATCGGTCCGACGCCTGTGGAGCGGTCCGGATCGGTCAGGGTGTCGGTGGCGTCGGGGCTGAGGATCGTGTGGCCGTCCATGCAGAGCTGGGCAGCGTTTCGCTGGACGGCGGAGGCGTTCCACATGCGGCGGTTCATGGAGGGCCAGAAGTACACGTGCTCGGATCCGAGGACGATGGCGGCCAGGAGGGTCTGGGCCTGTCCTGTCGCGCAGTGGGCCAAGGTGTTGGCGGTGGCGGGTGCGATCAGGATCGCGTCGCTGTCTTCGGGAAGTGCCAGGTGAAGCGGGTAGGGGCTGGTGTGCCAGTCGTCGTCGGTGTAGAGGCGCACGGGCAGGGGCGGCAGGAAGCGCTTAGCCGCCGGGGTCGCAACCACAGTGGTCTCCCACCCGAGGCGGCCGGACTCGTCGATCAGCGCGGGGGTGTTCTGCGCTGAGCTGGAGCCGCACACTCCGAGGAGGAGCCTGCGGTTCACACCAGGTCCCTGAAGAGCGTCGCGGCGGCCATCGCCCGCTGTTGCAGCGCCTGGTGGGCGGGGAGCAGGGCGAGGTTCGGCAGCCGTTCGGTGAAGACCTTGCGCCACCACAGGCCGTGGGGCGGAAGCGCGGTCGCCAGCACCTCGGATTCCACTCGTGCGAGTGAATGGTAGACGCGCAGCACGCTGGGCTTCTCGGCGCAGTTCACCGAGCGAATCTCGGCCTGGATGGTGCTCAGCGCTCGGACGAGCGGAGCGCGCCCCGTCACGGTCTCGGAGAGCAGCCATTTGGCCGGGGACGGGAGCCTCCCGTCGCACGCGGCTTCCAACTGGGCGAGGAGCTCGACCATCTCGCCCAGCAGGTGGTGCCAGCACGCCGCCTCCGCACGCAGGTAGCCCTGGTAGACGCTCCGCCAGTACAGGGAGGCGTACCGGGCGGTGAGGGCGGGGACGAGCCACTCGCCGGTGGTGGAGACGAACCGCTCCCGCAGGGCGGTGCGGTGTTCCAACAGGATCGCGTGGGGGTCGTGCAGGACATGCATGGTGGCGTAGTTCTCCAGATCCTCCAGGAACTGGGGGTCCAGGCTGGGCCGCGCCTCCTCGGCGAACTTCCTGAGCACACCCGTGTGTAGCGCCTTGATGTTCACCACGCCGTCCTCGGCGAGGAGGTTGACAACGAGGTGGGGAGTGAGGGTGTCGTCCCGGCCTTCGAAGAGCATCTCCTGCCGGGCGGTGGCGGGCAGCATCTGCTCCAGTACGTACGCCTCGCTGAGCGGCACCGAGTCCTCGACGAATACCCACAGGTCCAGATCCGAGAAGGTGTCGTCGCTGCCTTGGCGGTGCGATCCGCACAGCGCGATGCCCTCCACCTCCGGGCGGGCCATCAGTTCCGGAACGTATGGCAGTGCGGACCGGTCGGTGGTGAACGTCATCGCGGGATTCCTCGGTGGTCGGTGAGGCCGGCGACGGCGCGCCGCAGCTCGTCCGCTTCGACCGTGTCGGTGAACTCGGTTGTGCCGATGCCGGTGGGCAGGACGTAGTGCAGGGAGGCTCCACCGCGCTGCAGGCGCAGGCGGTCGACCTTCCCGATGAGCTCGTCGACGGCGAAGCCGTCGTCCATGGTGGGCAGGCCCAGGGCGCGCAGCAGGGCAAGGATCCGGTGGAGGTCCTCGTGGGGGAGCCGGCCGCGCTGCCAGGAGATGTGGGAGGCGACGGCGACGCCGATGGCTACGGCGGTGCCGTGGGGGATGCGGAACTTGGTGATGTCTTCCAGGGGGTGGGCCACGGTGTGTCCCAAGTTCAGCACCCTGGCCAGATCGCGTTCGAACAGGTTTGGTCCCAGGAGCCGCAGTTTCGTGGCTACACAGGCCAGGACGATGCTGCGCAGCTCGGCCGGATCGTCGAGGACCGACGTTCCGCGCTGGAGGCGCGCGAAGAGCCCCTCGCGGTCATCGGCGACCGCGATCTTCACGGCTTCGCCAAGGGCGCTGGTCAGATCCTCGCGCGGCAGTGTGCGCAGGGCATCGAGGTGGATGTGGACGGCGGAAGGCTGGTAGAAGGTGCCGATCAGGTTCTTCTGTTCGGGGTGGTTGACCCCGCACTTCCCGCCGATGCCGGCGTCGATCATGCCGAGCAGGGTCGTCGGCATCAGTTCCAGGGGGACGCCGCGGAAGTACAGGGCGGCGACCAGGGCGATGAGATCGGTCGTGGTTCCGCCGCCGACCGCGGCCAGGGGCTGCGAGCGGTGGACACCGAGCGCGTGCAGCTGGCCGATCAGGTCTTCGGCATGGCCGAGTGCCTTGCTCTTCTCGCCGACGTCGATCAGCAGGTGCCGGCCCGGGGGGAGGCTGAGCTCGGGCCAGGCGTCACGCACGTTTCGGTCCATCAGGACGAACGCTCCGCGCCGGATGCGTTCGTGTACAGCGGCCGCGAAACCGTCGTTGTGCACGAAGAGATGGGTCGTGTCACGGCGCACGATGTCGGCGCGCACCCCTTGCTCCGCCGGGGTCAGGGTGACACCTTCACCCGTGGCTTCGGTGTGGTCCATGTTCACAGTTCCATCCCGTGTCGTCCTGCCCGCCGGTGAGACCGCTCATCGGCCCCACCGGCGGGTCATGCCTGCTCAGCAGGGGCGTCCCGCACCCGCGGACTCCTCATCGATCGAGAACATGGCCAACACCTCCTCCGCTACGTGCCGTGGAAGGGAACCCAGGCCCCGGCCCGCGTCGTCTTCGCGCGGTTTTGGGAGGGCTCACTCGGATGTCCGCCGGCCGTACGGGGTGTCCTGCAGCGCCCGTGCGGCCTCTCGGACGCCTCCATGACACCGCGCCTCAACTAGAGGCACCAGAGCGAAAGTTGGAGACTTTTTGGTGGGTGGGTTGGGAGAAACTTGATGCTTTTTTGGAGTGTGCCGAGGTCAGGGGGTGTGCAGCAGTGTGAGGACGGCACGGTGGTAGACCGCGTAGACCTGGGGGAGCTCGGCGAGGCTCGCGCGTTCGTCGATCCCGTGGAGCCCCGAGTACGGAACGCCGAAGCCAGCGGTGGCTGAAATGCCCCGTCCGGCGAGCAAGTTGCCGATATTGGACGGTCCGGCCGTCTTGGCCCGCACCGTGATACCCAAGCAGGCTGCGGCGTCCAGCATGGCGGCTGCCGGCTGCTCGTGCGGCTGGAGCTGGAACGGCGGCCAGCTGGCCACGGACGTGACCCGGGTTGCCGCAGGGCCGGGCAGCTCGGCGTCGAGCTCAGCTGCCACCTGACGGACCAGAGCTTCGGCGTCGTCGGCGCCGAATGCCGGAGTCGTACGTACGTCGACGTTCACATCGCATCGATCCGGCGTCACGGAGAATCCCTCGCCACCGTGGACGGCGGTGACGGACAGCTTCGGAGGCAAGGCGAACAGCGTGCCGGCTCCCGGAGGGCCGGGCAGGTCCGCGGTATCCAGGAGCCGGATCAGGCGCGCGGCCCGGGACACGGCGCCAAGCACCTTCCTGCTGGAGCCGGAATGACCGGACTCCGCCGCCACCGTGAGCGTGGCACGCCACAGGCCACGCCCACCGACCACCACATCGTCCATGCCGGGATAGCCGATCATCACCCCCGCCGGCGTAACGGCCTGCGGGTCATTCAGGTACGCGCGCGCGCCTCCGAAGCCGCCCGTGTGTTCATCAACGTCCAGAAGAACCGCCAGCCCACCGCACATACCGTCCGCGACCGGGAGCAGGTCGGCGGCGATGTGGCAGTACATCGCCGCCGCCAGCTTCGAGTCGGCCGCCCCTCGCCCCCGGAGAAACCCACCAACGATGTCTCCGGCCACCGGCGAGAAGGACCACGCCTCCTCATCACCGAAGGGCGCGGTATCGACGCACGCGTCCAGTGTCCACCACGGTCCCGGCTGCCCGCCCGCGATCTCGACCAGCAGCCCGACCAGATCGCCCGCCTCGTCATGCAGGCGCCGGTGGGGCAGGGAGTGCGCGGAGAGCCAGTTCTCCAGAACGCTCAGGACGGGCCCGTAGCCGTCGAGCCCTCCGCGACTGGCCCTGCGAATCAGTTCCTGGGCCAGCCTGACCACCGACGCCGACCGCGCTGCGGCATGAACCACGAGGTCTTCCGTCACATCTCTCCCTGCCCTGGCTTCGCGCCGCGCCAGCCCCGCAGCGCGCGCACAGCCTCCAACGTCTCCACCGCCCGCGCCGAGGCGAACACCTCCCGACCATGCTGAACCAGACCCGCCGCAGCCTCGCGGCCAAGCAGCACCCCGCAGTCGAAGCCCTCAGCACCATAGAAACTCGGCAACGGCACCACCGCCGCCGACTCCGAGGCCACGAAGTACCGCTCCATGACCTCACGCTGCTCGACGACTCCGATGCGCAACGTCCTGAGGCCGTTGCGGCGCACACCGGGGTCGCGCAGTTTCAAGAGCCTTACCAGATGATCGGTCAGCTCCTCGTGGCGCGGCGGCCCGTAGAGCACCCGGTAGTGGACCAGATCAGGCTGCTGGGCCACGGCGGTCTCGATCGCCTCCAGGTACAGCCTCTCCCGGCTGCGAGACCCCGTGACAACCAGATACTCACGAGCCTTAACAGCGACCTCGACCATGGCCTCGACGAGCTCGGTGTACCGGGTGAGCTCCCGCACGACCACACCCGTGCCGGTGCTCTCCAGCACGGAAGTGCCCTGACCCTCCGGGTGACCGAAGAGGGAATCCTGGCGTTCTCCGTAGAGCTCGCTCAGCCCGCGCCGATTCTTCGCTCCCGGGCGCCTGCGCCCGGACTCCCACGCGCTGAGCTGACTCGCGTCCGTCCCGCCACCGGTGAGCTCGTTCAGACGGGCGGAAGCCTCCTCCAACGTCAGGCTGTGAGCCAGCCGCGCTCGCTTGAGTGCTGACTCCACACCCATCGATCTGCGCACCCCTCTCCCAAGTTGAGCGCCTGTCAGGCGAAAGGCGGGTTGCCGCTAGGCGCTCGTACGTTCCACCCCGTGTCGCCCATCGGCCCCGACACCCATCATGACCATGTGCCCGGCGATCGGCGGAGCTCTGAGCCATTTCGGCAACAGGGTAGCTGTGCGACCGCGCCCGGTGGAGCGAGCGGACGCCGCTGCGGAGGTGGTGCATCGCAGGATCAACGCCGCCTCCTTGGCCGGACGCCCGCATGAAACCACCGGGCGAGATACGCCCAACGCAGAGCAGAGCCCATATTCCTAGGCTCGCCTCGCCCGCGGCGGTCGCTTAAGCTCTGGAATGATCGACCTGGGCCGCCCGTCGTGACGACAGGGCGGTGCCAGGCCGCCGTCGAGTGTGGCGGGCACCAATCAACGGGGAGCACAAACACATGCGTAGGTGGAATAGAGTCGTATCAACCGCGAGCGCAATAGCGCTGGCCGTGGCATTGACCGGCTGTAACGACACGGAAGACCCGAAGAGTAAGCCGAAAGAGACGGAGCAGCAGACGAGCTTCCGTCTCGGCGAGGCCAGCCCCCCACAGGAACACGAGAGTTCGCAGGAGGGTAAGACGACGACCTACACGGTCACTCCGACTCGGGTCGAGACGGGCACAAAGGCCGACATGAAGAACTCCGGCCTAGACCTGGACGACCTGGAGGGCCCCAGGATCCCGATCTTCGTGCGGTCCACTCTCACCGTCACGGACGGGGATCCCTTGCGGATTCGGGTGATGACCGGCGATCTGGCAATTCGGACCACCCAGGGTGACCGCACCAAGGCCCTGCTCGTCTATTGGGGCGAAGCAACATGGCCCAACTGCCCGGAACACAATGCGGAGAAGAAGGTGGCCAAGGGGAAGCCGCAGGAGATCTGCACACCATTCCTGGTCACCCCCTTTTCCGAGCCGGAAGCCGTCGAACTTGGCCAGGGTTGGTACAAGGACCCCCTGGAGTGGCTCGCCAAAAGCTGAGCTCGCCGTCAGCGGAACGCGCGCGCTGTCTCGGCGGCAAGGTCGCCGTCCGCTCGCGGAGCTGACAGGGCGCCGTGCGACGGCGACCAGCACAGCCCGGCGCTCTGTGTCGCAACCACCAGCAAGCGGCGACCGGCGGCCCTGGCCGCTACCTCACCCAGATCGCCCGCAAGGGCGGCCGCTCCACACCGGCCGGCACTTCCTATGACGTTGCGACAATGGTCGCCTAAGGGCTGTCCCGTAACTGCAGGTGCGGCGGGCCCTGGGCCGTTTTGCCCTGGTGCCGGTCGCCACCGTGGGCGTTGTCAGTGGGCTAGGGCACACTGATGTCATGAGCGTTTCTTCGTCTCCCGAAGCCCATGCGTCCAGCACCTCCTGTCTGGGTGGAGTCGATGGGCGGGCCTTTGATAGTCGTCCCCGTCTCCGCGTTGGCTGCATGGCGTGGGTGTACTGAGACCGGGGTCATGGTGGGAGACGCCACCGCTCCAGACGACTACGACCGGGCCTGCGCGGTGGACGGTCTGGCCGGTGTGATCACCGTTGGCGAGAACGGTGCGCAGGCACTGGTGTTGGCGGACGAGCCAGCCACTAGCTGTTTTCTACCCGAGCATCGGGCCTTCCTGCGGTGGCTTGCGGCTGACTCCGAGGCCGAGCTGAAGGCGGCGGCCAGGGCTGTTCTTGCAGACCCCGCCACCGAGTGGGAGGAGTGCGGCACGTGGTCATCGGACGGTCCAGCCACACTCATGGACTCTGACGAAGCAGGTTCCGCGCTGGACAGCGAGTATCCCGGTGGCGGGATGCCCTCCCAGGCGTCGGTTGCGCTGCCCGCCGGCCGCTGGAGGGTCCGAGCCACCCATACCAAGGCGGACGAAGAGAACTGGGTCGGCCTGGTCCAGATGCTGCCCATCGAATCTTGAGCGGCAGCTGCTTTGGTTGAGTGCGGTCACGTGCTGCGCGCAAGGTTGTGCAGATGGGCGATGCCGAGCACCGCGTGGTGGACACCTTCGCCTTTCAACCGGCAGTCGCGGAGGATCTACCAGGTCTTCATCCGTGCGAAGGCGTGCTCGACGCGGGCGCGGACCTGCTTGTGCGAGCGGTTGTGCTCCTGCTTCCAGGCGGGTAGTTCCTCACCCGGCCGTCGACGGTGTGGCATGACGACACCAGTACCGGGATAGCCGCCGTCGGCGATGGTCATGGTCTTGCCGACGGCGGCCTTCACGCCGGATTCTTCCCATGCCTTGCAGTCATTGCGGTTGCCCGGCAGGGGCCGGCCGACTAGGACGACGAGGCGGGTGTCTGCATCGACGACGACCTGGTGGTTGGTGGAGTACCGGTAGTTCTTGGACTGTTCGGCCACCGTGTGGTCGCGGGTGGGAACCAGGGTGCCGTCCACGATGAGCACGGTGCCCTTGGCGAAGCGAAGTCGGGGCCGCAGCGCGAGAAGGGGGCCAACCTGATCGATGATCCGGTCAACCGCGGACTTCGAGATCCCGAACAGCGGAGCCAGTTGGCGCATCGTCAAGTTCGTTCGCCAGTAAGTCGTGACCAGCAACACCCGGTCTTCCCACGACAGGCTCCACGGCCGACCCCGACGCACTGCATCAGCCCCTTCGCGGCGCAGCGCAGTGACCAACATACGGAAACAGCGCGGGCTCAAGCCGGTGAACGGGCCTATCCAAGACGGCTCCGATGCCGTGATCACACCAGCCACATCAAGATCATCTCACCTGTGGTCAGCCGTTACGGGACAGCCCTTAGCCGCGATGTTCTGCCGCCGAACGTCGCACCAACCAACCCAACCTTGGCGACCGGATTGCCGCGGCTCCAGCGGCGCCACCCCCTCTCGCGGTTCCGCTCTCTCGGCACCGAACACCAGCGCCCAAGAGGCACCACCTGCTCTACGGCCAGGCGCGCGGCGGCCCCCACGCAAGGTGCCAGGCCGCGCCGAAGAGGGATGGGAGTGGAGGCCTGGGCGTTGAATTCAGAACGGACCCGGGAAGCACTCGCGGAATCGGACCGGCGAGGAGTGATCGCCGGTCCGACCCTGGGAACCATCATGCCCTGGGCTCTTGGGATCGCCGTCTCGGGCCCCGAGCACCCCCCCCCACGCAAAACCGCTGGCTCCCCTTCTCCGAGTGAACGCGATCAGAAGGTGCTCACGTCCTGCACCGGTACATCGGATCGCAGACGGATCAGTCGGACCGGGTGGCGCCAGACCCCGCGGTCGCGGGCGGTGTCGACGCTGACCTCTGCCACCCGGTCCGGAACAACGAGCGTCGTATCAAGGACGCTGCTGGACCCCCACCCTGCCGAGAATCGCGCCCCCTCCCACGGGTGTGTGCCCGGGCCGGCCGCAGTGAGCTGGTCGGCGAGCTGCCGGGCGGCAGCTGGCGAGACGACGGTCGTCTTGCCGACGTGCCGCAGCCGTCCTTCAGAGTCGTAGCGCCCGAGGACCAGCAAGTGAGGACGGCCCAGGGTGCCGGTGATCGCCCCGATCACGGCCTCGGTCGTCTCCCGCGCCCTCACCTTCAGCCACCCCCTGGCGCCGGGCCGGTAGGGCTGGCGAAGGCCCTTGAGAACCACTCCTTCGATCCCCGGTGTCCGGCTCCACGTTTCCAGCCACTCCCGGGCGACCGCCGGGTCTCTGGTCGACGGGCACAGGGTCCACGGCGGCGTCAGCGCCTGGTCGGCGAACAGCGACTCCAGCAGGCTGCGCCGGCGCTCGTACCGCTCGGCAAGGACCGGTTGCCCATCCACCTGGAGAATGTCGAAGACAACGACGTACGCCGGAAACGTCGTCGCAAGAGCCTGCACCGTCCGCGGGGCTCCGGACGCGGCTCGACGCTGGAGTGCCCCGAAGTCCATAACTCCGTCGCCGGTCAGCACCAGCAGCTCACCATCGAGGACCAGGCCGGGCGGGAGCTGGGAGGCAGCCGCCACCAGATCGGGGAACCGGTCCTGAATCAGCGCGCCCTTTCTCGTCTGAAGCAGGACCGGGCCGCCCGGTCGGCTCGACGTGAAGAGGACGATGCGGTAGCCATCCCACTTGAGCTCTATGGCCATTCCGCCGCGCAGCGCGCCCGGGCCCGGCATTGTCTCTCGGGCCTGGGCCAACATGGGCTCCACCGGCGGGCGGAGAGGATCGGGGCTCATCCTTCGGGTTCTACCGCCCCAACGAGCGTGTTGCCAGTCGACGGGCGTCACCGACCAAGCCGACCGCACCGGCCCCGGCGCCTGCGCCTCTTCCGCCCGTTCCGTCGCCCGAGGTGACACAGCTCGCAGTCGGGGCTACCACAGAGGTGAGGTCCAGCCCCCGCCGCTGCAGTGCGGATCGCCGTCGAGGTCCTGCTCCGCTCCGACGAGATAGCAGCCCAGTGCGGCAAACACAGCTTCCACAGCTTCGGCCAGCCACCAGTCAGCGGCGACAACAGAGGTGTCACCCTCTGGTCGAGGTACAGGTGCAGCCCGCCCGGGCGCCGCACCAACACCCAGCCCGATGTCCGACCTGCCCGATACGCTCGACTCATGGTCCACGATCCTGCACCGGCAGCCCAGCACCCATCAACCGGGCCGCTGCGTACCACGCGCGGATCAGGCAGTGCACCTGCGAACCACGACTGCACACACCAGCACGCGCCACCCTTGACGGAGAAGGCCGCGCTGTTCCGCCATGCCCACCCACACTCCCTGCGGACCCGCGACGCCCGCTCAGGACGAGTCCGCTACCCCCGGGGCACAGTCCGCCCCCATCGTCCATCCGCATGATCGGCAGGAACCACCGTGGCCAAACAGCAACGAGCGCTTATCACGCGGGAGCAAATCCTGCGCGCGGCAGGAGAAGTCTTCGCCGGGTTTGGATACCATCGGGCCTCTGTCGACGACATCATCGCGCGGTCCGGCATGACCAAGGGAGCCGTGTACTTCCACTTCCCCGGCAAGGCAGCAATAGCTGAGTCCCTCCTGGCCCGACTTCAGGATGCACACCCCACAGCGGCCGCCGATTATCCCGTGCGGCTGCAGGCACTCATCACGCTCTTCAACGGCTACGCAGCTCCACCCGCCACCGATCCCATCCTGCACGGTGCCCTGCGCCTTGCCCTCGAGCAGGAATTCCAGGAATACGAGGGCGGCGATTGGCAGGAACGGCTCCAGCTCACGATCAGCGGGCTCCTGAGCGAAGCCGCCGACGCCGGAGAACTGCTGGGTCACGTCAAGCCGGCCAAGGCAGCCGAGCTGCTCACCACGATCCTGGCAGGTATGCGCCGATACACGCCAGTCCCGACCGCTGGAGAGGGCGAAGCCGAGCGGATCACCACTATGTGGCACCTCCTCCTGCCTGCCATCGCGAAACCCGGCCTGGTCCACACTCTCGACCTCAGCCTGGGGCGGCCGGTTTCCGATACTCCAGAAGATCATCATCCGGAGCACCTCCTCACATCCTCCAGTAACGCGCCACCGCCGCACGCGGACTGAGGAGGACGGCGCACGTCCTCAGCCCAAGGGGCTTTCCGGAGCCCGGCGCCAGCCGAACGCCGCTTTGCCCTCGTGGCCTCCCCGTATCCAGGCAGTCGCCCGCGCGGCGGCTCAACCTGGGGTACCAGGAACGTTCCTCCCATCGCCCGTCATACAGCCCCTGATCACCGCAGACCAGTACGCCACCCTGACCGCCCCGCTGGCCGGGCCCCCGACCCCCGCGCCTGACGGCGCAGACGGCCCGGAAGGCAACGACCTGGAGGACCTGGAGGAGGACTTCAGCCTTCTGGAGTCCGTGCAGGCCCTGCTGACCTACCACTCGGACTACACACACGGCCGGATGGAGCTGGAGGTACGCCGCGTCAGCTACGAAGGCGAAGGCCCCGGCGGGTACGAGGAGATCGAGGGCGGCGACATCTTCCACGAGACCCTGGCCACCCCCTCCGGTACGAGCGTCAGCGCCCTGGAGGCGGGCAAGGCCGAGGTGGTCGAGCGGCCTGCGCGCCCACGGCCTGTGCCTGTGGGACGACAGGTGGCACGCGGACGGCGACTACGCGATCTACAACGACACCAAGCCCCTCACTGACTGACCGGACACCTGGCGGGGCCTTGAGCGGAACGCGAGGGGGTCAGTCGTCCTCCGTGGCGTCGGCCAGTTCGAGGACGACGGAGGCGCGGTGCTGGGTGGCGGCGGTGGTGCGGGTGAGGTGCCGGGCGGTACGCATCCCCATCTCGGCCAGCTCGTCGGGGGTGTGGAGGGCGGCGAGGAGGGCTGCGGCGGCCTGGAGGGTGAGCGGGGCGGAGGGCCGGTAGCCGAGGAGGGCGGCGGTCTCGGGGTCCTGGCGGGCGGCGTCGCGGCCGTGGGCCAGGACTCGGCGGTGGTCGGTGACGACCAGGTCGTCTATCTGGATGCGCTGGACGTGGACGCCCAGGTCCAGCGGGCGCCGCAGGGCCTCCTGGACGGGTACGGCGGGCAGCAGGCTGGGGTGGGTCAGACGGCGGTGCACGGGATTCTCCTCGGTGTTCGGGCGGTGTGCGTACGGTGGCCGCACGCGGATTCGTTGGGTGGAGGGGGTTGGGCATGGACGTGGTGATCGGCAGGCCGGTGGTGGTCCGGGCCCCGCACCGGGTGAGCACTGAGGAGCTGGAGCGGGACATCAAGAAGCGGTTCGCGCATCCGAAGCTGAAGGCGTTTCTGCGGATGCTGCGTAGTACGGGGGTGGTGGAGCGGCCGTGGTCGGCGCCGGCGGCGGTCACCTTCGGACGGAAGGGGATCGGGGTGCGGTCGCGGGGCGCGGGCGCGGCGGCCCCCCCCCCCGCGGGGGATGTGGGGCGGGTGGCGCGCAACCCCACCCCGCCCGGGGCCCCCGACACTTTTAA
>NZ_JBHXOX010000009.1:79226-293898 GCF_042718795.1 Streptomyces cyaneofuscatus | reverse complement strand
CGATCCACGGCGAAGTCCCCATGCCCGCCCAACGCGCAACTTCTGACGCGGACACGGCCAACAGGAGCGATCCACCTCATTGTGTTAGCCGCTGTAACGCGCTCGTCCACGGCACCGTCTCCGACCACGGATTCCTGGTTCGCCTCGACGCCGAGGACGGCGTCGTACGCCTGGAGGTGCACGACAGCCGCTGCGAACGCCCCAAGACGGGTGAGGCCGCCGACACCGACCTGTCCGGACGCGGCCTGATCCTGGTGGACGCGCTCGCCGACGACTGGGGAGTGCAGGACCGTACGCCCCTCGGGAAGATCGTCTGGTCCTCCTTCAAGGGCGCGGGAGGGAAGCAGGCGTGACCGCCGCCGTTACTCCGACCGGACCTGAGCCCCGACTACCCCTCTCACTCGCCGCGTGGAGCTGGCCGGGCATCAGTCCGGACAACCGCGAGATCGCCCACATCCTGATCACGCACACTCCTGCTCCGGCTCTCTCCGACCCCGCTGACGCACCCGAATCCCGCATGCGGCGTCTCGCGGACAGCCTCGGCGGACTAGGCCGGGCAGAGGATGTGGTTCCGGATGCCGGCCGCTGCCTGCACATCATCGGCGATCACGTGTTCCTCCACATTCCCGGCGCCTCCCGCAGGCTGCGGCTGCAAAGCCGCCCTGCCTGGACAGCACTGGCCACCCGCACCGGCACAGCCGTTCTCCTGCTCGGCTTGGACTCGTTGTCGCAGTCCGCCGACGCATCCCAGCTCGACACCTACCTGGATACCGCAAGCCATTCCGACCGGCTGCTGTACGGGATGGCCCGCACCCGTTGACCCGCTGCCCCCTGGGACTTCCTGCACGCCCCGATGAGAGGAAACTGAGATGGAAACCTTCGAACGCGCCAAGCTGGACGCCTACTTCGCCCGGATCGCCGCTCAGTTCGCCTCCGAGGAGCAGACCTCGTCGCTCCTGATCACTCACCTGTTGGCCGAGCGCCCCGCATTCGTCCGTGCCGTCGCCTCAATGACCCGGCTCGCGGCGGTGCTGCCCAAGCCGAAGTCCGTCCACCCGGCCGCCCAGCGTGAGACCGAGCGGACCGTCGCCGTCGACTCACTCACCCGCGAACTGTTCACCGACCCGGACACCGCACTGGACTATCTCGAATCCCGGGCTGCCGGGGAAACCGTCACCCTCCTCGATGTCGGCGGCTACTTCTCCCCCACCCTCACCGACCTCCACAGCCGCTTCACCGGCCGTCTGATCGGCGTCGTCGAGGACACCGAGAACGGCCACCGCCGCTACGACGCCCTCGACAAGCTGCCCTGCCCTGTGGTCTCGGTGGCCCGCTCCCCGCTCAAGGATCCCGAGGACTTCCTCGTCGGCCAGTCCGTGGTGTTCTCCACCGAGGCCGTCATGCGCGGCCGCGGCGACATCCTCCACGGCCGCCCCGCCCTGGTGATCGGCTTCGGCAAGCTCGGCTCCTCCATCGCCAGGCTCCTGCACGCCAAGGGCGTCCAAGTCACCGTCTTCGACATCGACCCCGTCCGACGTACTCAGGCCCTGTCCCAGGGCTTCACCGTCGTCCGCGACCGCGAGACCGCTCTCACGGGTGCCGGCCTGGTGCTCTGCGCCACCGGCGCGGTCTCCCTACGCGGCGAGGATTTCTCCCTTCTGCGCAACGGCGCCTACGTCGCCACCGTCACCTCCAGCGAGGACGAGCTCGACCTAGCCGGTCTGCCAGACGTCTACACCCGCACGGTCGTCGGCGACCACGTCACCCGCTACCAGACCACCGGCCATTACTTCTATCTGGCGAACGGCGGCAACGCCGTCAACTTCATCCACGGCGCCAGCGTTGGACCGTTCATCTTCCTGATCCAGGCCGAGATCCTCGCCGCGATCAGGATGCTCACCCGCGGGGACCTCACCCCTGGCATCCACGAGGTCTCCGCACCTGACCGCGAGGCCATCGCGGCGACCTGGCTCTCCTACTTCAACAGGTGATCAATATGCCCATTACGGCCCAGCACATCCGCACCACTATCAACGGCTACCTCGACCAGCACCCCGAGGACAAGCGCGAGATCGCCGTCATCCAGGGCCCCCTCAACGACGGCGACGACCTCACCAGTCGCAAGACCCTGCCCGGGCACGTCACCGCCGGCGCGATCCTCGTCGGCCGCGACGGCCGTGTGCTGCACATCCTCCACAACGCCCCCGGCAAATGGCTGCTCCCCGGCGGCCACATCGAGCCGTCCGACGACACGCTCCTGCAAGCCGCCGGCCGAGAACTGGCCGAGGAGACCGGCATCCCGCCCTTCGTCGTCACCCCGCACAGCGAGATCCCGCTGCACATCAACGTCCACCCCATCGACGCCAACCCCGCCAAGGACGAACCCGCCCACCAGCACTTCGACTTCCGCTTCCTCTTCCGTACCGCCGCCGACATCGGCGAACTGCAGACCGAAGAGGTCACGGATGCGGCGTGGCGCACAGTGGAGAGTCTCGCCGACGAACGGCTGAAACAACGGGTTGCCCGAGCGAATCGCTGACCTTCGAGGAATTGGCAGCCCCCGAGCACGACTAGCATGCCGCCGTGCTCTGGGCGCGTCGATTCGCCCAGCCCTCCCGCCACTACGCCCACCCCAACTGTCGCCTAGCGCCTCCTTCCCGGCGTAGCCAGGCATCGTTGAGGGCGACAGCTCCGCCGAGATGGGCGTGCCGCGCCTTCTAAAGGGTCTTTCACTCAGGTCATGCTGACCGCGAAGATCGCCGACGCTGTTCTGTCGGTGCGGGAGCGCCAGCCAGCGACTGTGGCCGATAGAAGACGCTCGCAGACCGGGGAAGCACTGATGGCAGTTCGTAGGATTTGGTACTTTCAGGCCCCGTTGAGTGCAAGGGGGCCCCAGTGGCTGTTGAGCAAGACATAGCCAGCCATCCAGATACTGCGCGCGAGCGCGCGGAGTACGACCAAGTCCTGGACGCCGTGGTCACCTCGGTCTCGGAGGCCTACTACTCGCAGCTCGTCCAAGCTGTCAGTGTCGCCCGGGGCCGCGCCCAGGCCGCACAGTCCACGGTCACCCTGTTCGCGGGCGGGCTGATGGCGGCGCTGAGCGTCACGGCCCTTGCCGACCGACCACTGGTGATTCAGTGGCTCGGCATCGTGTCCGTCGGGCTCTGGCTGGTATCGGCTCTGCTGTACCTCAGGGCGGTCGCCTCCCCCATACCCGAGACACTCGACCGGCTGAAAGTGGCCACGCGTCAGCAACTTCTCAATGAAGTTATCGACAAGGTTCGACAGGAGGCCAGAACGATCGACCATCGCCAAAGAAGGTCCAACGGGGTAGCGGCTGTCGCCGTCGCGCTGAGCCTCATCACCTTCGGACTGGCAGTTCTCACCAGCCCAGTCCGTGAAACCGCCGACGGTACCGTACTGGTCAACCCCTCCTACGCACCCGTCCTACGCGCCGCCTGCTCGCAGAAGGCCGCTGCCACCGGCGGGGTCGAGGGCAAGATCGTCAAGAATTCCCTTGGTACCTCGTTCGTGGAGATCGAACCGGCCCGCGGCGTTTGTCAATCGCCGGACTCGACGCTGCACGTTCCGCGCAACCAGGTCAAGGCCGTGAGGTGGCAGAATGCCTGAGCCCCAGCTCATGAAAGTCACTCATTATCTCCTTCTCGGGCCGCTTCTCCCGACTGCCGAATCTTCCAAGCAGGCAGTTCTCACGGAGGTGGCGCGGCTGCACGAGTCTGGGGGCCAGCTCAATGCGATCGTCGTCCTCGGTACCGCGGGCGTCCCGGGCGAGGCCAAAAGCTTCGTCGAGGACGTGCAGTTCGCCTGCCTGGAGCAGGGGTACGAGCCCGCCGTCGCCATTGTCCCTGGACCCTACGACCTCCGGACCATGTCGCCCAGAAGGTTGTTGGCGCGGAACCTGGCTGAAGGCTGGCAGGAGGTCGCACCTGACCTGTGGGACGGGACCATGACCGAGGACATCGTCCAGCCCTTGCGCAAGGACGTCTTTCCGGACTTCGCTCCCTGGGCGGCGGACATTGCGGACTCTTGCCCGGACTGGTATCCCGGTCTGCTGCCCGGCGACGGCTCCCTGCGGCAGCGGGTAGGCGAACGCACAATTGGCATGGTGTGCGTGAACACCGTTTTCCGTATGGTGGCCGACGATGCACCCGCCACCCTTGCCAGTTGCTCCGCTGAGCAGCTGGACAAAGCCGTGGGGGAGTCTTTTGCAGCCTGGGCAGCACACAATGATTTCACCCTACTCTTGGCCGGCCGGAGCGCCGAACTACCACACCTGCCACCGACGGCAGCACCGTTGCTCGCTCTGGCGGGAAGTGGCGAGGAATCCTCTCAGGGGTGGCACCTGCCATTCGATGCTGCCGCCACTGCCCACCTGCTGGTGCGTGTGGACGTGGGAGGGGGGCGACCGGTTGTCACGGACACCGCCACCCGCCGTCAGCTGCCATCGGCCGTCCATCCCCGTACGTCTCCAGCCAGCCGCGTGGTCCCTGCACCTCCGCAGGAGGAGCCGTACGACGAGAAACCTCTGCTTGACGACTTCTACCGGTATACGGCGTCCGGCCAGATGGTCCTCGTGGTGGTTTCAGGAACCGATGAGAACGTCATCAGCACAGACACTCTCAACCACCGGCTTGCGGAAACCGTCTTCGGAGCGATACCACAGCCTTTGCCTGCATTGCACGAGACCTGGGTGGCAGCCCGCCGCCAGCTCGCCGAGCAGCAGATGGAGTTGCATCTCAGGGCACTGGCCGCTCCAGACGGCCAAGACGCGCAGACAACGCACGGGCTGATGCGTGCCCCGTGGTCACGCATCTACGACTTCACCGGCAGCAGCACCATGGCCTCTGTCCACAACGCCCACCTTGCCGACGTGGTGTCCCTGGTTGATGCGTGTAAGGACTTTCCGACTGGCAAACGTAACGCTCTCGAAGCCATAGCCATGCACGGCTGGCCAGGTAAGGAGGATGCCCCCCAAGACTTCAGCGACGCCTGGTCAACCCCAGGCAACGACGCGCGCAGTTTGTGGTTCCGGCGCTTCCGGGCAGAACTGCTGACCCGGCCGGTGGTCTTCTTTTCCGCCACCGCCAACAGCCCGGCTTTGTGGGAGACCCTAGGGATTTCCCGGAGCATGTCTTTCGGGGAAGACGACTTCCCGAGGTTCCTCGTCACTCCGGAGGGAACGTCTGCCGACCGGGCACGGCTGCGCGAGGCAGGTCTCCGCCATATCCGCATGGCCCCTAGCGACTTCGTACAGCGTTGTCTCGGCAGCGGAATCCACGCCCTAGCCGAGGGACAGCGTGTCCTCAACGAGGAGTACGGGAAAACGCGCGACGGTGTTGGTGTCGTCCGGGTGGCGCGCCTCGTCGAGAACGCTCCCGCAGGCAGTCGCGAGTTCCTCATGGGGCGAGACCCGACGTGGGGCGACATTAAGAACAAGAAGATCGCGGCACAGCTGTCCCTGGTCGCTAAGGTCGAGGAGCGGGCCCATCCCGCCGAAGGGGGCCGACTGCCGATCGTACTCTTGAAGGGCACGGCCGGTTCCGGTAAAACGACCGCCCTGATGCAATTCGCCTACCGGCTCCACAAAGAGGGAAGAAATGCCGGCTGGGTAGACCGCAGGGCGTCGCTACCGCCCCATGAAGTCGAGCGTCAGGCACGTCAGCAGCGATTCGAAGCGATCTTCGTGGACGACGCGGACATGTTCACGAGCCGAGCGTCCTCCCTCCTGAAGAACCTGAACGACGACGGCCGTGCCCTTGTGATTGCCGCGATCCGTGTCACCCGCCAGTCAGAGCTGGGTGCCGGATTCCCCGCCGAAGTCGTCAGCTCTGACCAGTTACTGAATGACGACGACCTCGAAAAGATCATAAAGTCACTGGCAAAGAATGCGCTGATCGGCAACCTCAAGCAATATTTCTTCATGCACCAGAAGGTCGCGAGGCTCCGGGAGAAATGTGACCAAGGACTGCTAGCCGCCATGATCGAGGCGGTGACCGGGACCTCCTTGACCCAGAAAGTGAAGAGCGAGTTTGAGGAGCTTAACCAGATCCAGCGCGCCCCATATGCCGTGGTGTCCTTCTCCGACTCCTCTCTCGTCTTCCAACAGCGCGGCATCGACGAAGCGGACTTGTTGGAAATCGTTTCCCACCCGGACCCGCCGGACTGGAGCCACCGGACCGCGGTCAAGCAGCTCGTGCAGATGAACTTGCTGGTGCGCACCGGTGATGGTCGGCTGCATTGTCGGCAGCGGACTATTGCCGATACCGTTGTCGAGACCGTGCTCCAGGAGCGCAAGGGCGATCTGGAGTGGGTGATTGCCAAACTGTTGCTGTTCTACGCAGGACGTGCCTGGCACATCAAGGACAACCGGCATCGCGACCGGAGCGCCATGATTAAGCTGCTCAATCACGACACTATGCGGCGTCTGGACTTGGACGCCGAATCAGTGCGGCGGATTTATGACGCCGCGCACCAGTTTTTGGATGACGACCACCATTATTGGCTGCAGCGCGCTGAGTATGAGGCCGAGCAAGGCCGGCTCGATCTCGCCAAGAACCACCTTGCGGCTGCGAAGAACTGTCCCAACGGCGGCGAGGATCGCTTTGTCCTCACCGCCGACGCCAGGGTCCGGCTGCGTTCCTCGATGCAGAACCCGACCAGTCCACAGTTGATGCGGGCGGCTGAGCGTGCCGTGCACGACCTGTCTACCGTCGCCACCAAGTACCGCAGCCAGGCTCCGCATGCTTTCGTCGCGCTCGCCCGCGAAGGCAGCCGGTGGCTGGAGAAGTGCGGTGAAGCACTGACTCCGCAGAAGTACGAGGAAGTCCTGGATCGGATCACGGAGGGTGTGGCACTCGGCAAGAAGTGCTGTCCGGATAACAATCAGGTCGGGTATGCCCTCGACGAGTCTGGACCAAGGTTGAGGCAGCTTATTCAAAAGGGGCCAGGCATCCCGATCTGATTGTGCGGCTGCTGGCCACAGGTTGGGCACGCGCATGTGCGCGGTCTCAGTTCTGGTCTCATTCGGCCCCGTCCGGGTTCGTCCGGACGGGGCCGACCCGAACGTTCCGCCGCAGCTCAGAACTCCTACGACCCCCGCCGAACCCCCGGACGGACATTTGGAAAGCGTGTTGGGGGCAACCCCTCACGAGTTCGAATCTCGTATCCTCCGCCATTGCTCTCACCGGGCAATACGTCGAAGGCCCCCGCAGCTCGCTGCGGGGGCCTTCGACGTTGCGGGCCTTCGACGTTGGGGGTTGCAGTTCCGCTCACCGCCCGCTGAGGGCGGCCCGGCAGACGTTGCAGTACATGGCCGCGTTCGGGCCGTACCGGCGCATCATCTGGCTGCAGCCGGCACACAGTCCGAGTTCCCATGGCGGGCAGCCCAGTGCTGCGGAGGCCGCCGCTCGTTCGACAGGGGTGATTCGTGTCGTCGTCCTCTTCGACCGGCGTCATGGGCAGGGGCGTCTTCTCGTCGACGATCTCCTCCCACAGTGCACGATCGGCCGCCGACACCCACATGTGCCGTCCGGCGCGGCCGCTCCCCCGGCTGGGCACGTAGACCGGAACGCTCTCCCCCGTAGCGCTCCGCAGGACCAGGTCCTCGATGTGGATCGGCTTTCTCTCCGGGAGGCACAGCGCCGGTACGAACCAGACCGTGTGGATCGCACCACAGTGGCCTGCCCCCTCGCTGACGAGGCAGTGGCGCTCGGTGCTCGGGACGCACCTCCAGACTTCGAGGTGCCGGTCCCCGCCACGGATCACCATCTCCTTGCCGCCGGCGATGCCCCTCCACGGCATGTCGTCCACACGCGCCCACGGGGTCCGGTCGATCAGGTAAGCCGTCCGGTCCTTCGCCACCCAGAGCGCAGTGATGCCGTTCTCCACGGCGTTGACCGAACGCCGGTGCACGCTGCTGGGGCTGAGATGGGGGTACTGGATCTCCCAGCCGACCCTCAGTCCGGCAGGGCCGGTGACGACGGCGTCCGAGACGCTCCGCCGGTTGGCGACGGGGAACCTCGGCCTCGGCGTCCAGGCCGTACCGCCCTGCGGTCGCGACGACCCGCTCCTTGGTGGCCTTGTGCTGGGCGCGCTCCTCCGGAGTCGCCTTGTGCGTGATCGGCAGATGCGAGGCGACCAGCGGCCGCCGGCCGCCGACGCGCCCTCGGCGGATGAACATCCAGGGCGATTTCCCACCCGACTCCGACAGGCACTCGCGCTTGTCATGGTGCGCCAGCCATTCGAGCTATCAACCGTAGAGATGGTGGCTGACATTCAACAGAGCGCCGCCGAGCGCACGTTCTTCCGCGCGCTCCCGAAGTCATCGAAATTGTCAGAAAACCGCCCCACCAAAACGGAGTTGCGTCACCATCCACACATGAGCCAGGGACAGACGCATGGGTAAGCGCGAACGCCGCCGCAAGCGGGAACGGGTCAAGAAGAACCAGTCACCACGACGACCGGCCACTCCGGAGCCGATTGTTCGCGAGTTTCCCTTGGACGCTCCCCGCCTCCGCGTCGTGATCAAGCACGATGCTCCGGAGGATGCCCAGAGGATCAGTGCCCTCTACTGGGAAATCAAGGCCGACGGAACCTGGGCCCGGACCGTCGGCAGCATCGGCGTGGCCGGCGACATCGGCTCGGTGGCCGCTGCGCACTCGTACGCCACGCTCCTCAACTGCCCGTGCGCGAACTGCTCCGAACCGATCTCCGTCACCAGTCGGTCCTGGGCCAACAAGGTCGGCGGCAGGTACCTCGACGTGGCGGCTCCCTCGTACCTCTGCGGAGAGTGCTCGAAAATCCGGCAGCAGGAGGAGACCGAGCGGCAACAACGCGCCGCCGAACAGAAGCGCGTCGAGCGGGAACATGAGCAGCAGCAGGCGGAGATGCTCCAACGGCTGGTTGCTCACGCCCTAGCGGACGAAGAGGCCAAGGCCGCGCCGGCCGGCTCCCTCCCGACGGACAGCCCTATGGCCCTTGCCCTCTACGTGGCGTTGGTCAGCTATGCCACACGCAATCCCGGCAAGCCACTTCCCAGTCTCACGGGTATCGGCCCCTTGGGTTGGACAGGTGATACCGAGCAGGACAGAGAACTCCTGTCGGACCTCTACCACGCGAAGCTGCTCGCCCTTTCGCCGGAGAGCCCGCCGCAGGCGTTCACTCTCTCTCCGGACGGCGACGGCATCGCCTTCGTCCCCGCCGAAGTCGCGTGGCGCGTGGTCGGTGGCCTGACCGCCGCGCAGGAGCGCGTCACGAAGATCAAGGACGACCTCCTGACCCAGCCCGGTCCTGAGCCGGCTGAGGCGCGTGAGGCCTTCACCGCGCTGGTGGACCGGTTGGAGGTCCTCGAGATCTCCGGCTACCTCGACAACCTGCTCACCAAGAAGTACGGCTATCCCGCGGTGCCCGAAGCACGGCGCGAGGAACTCGCCGACGTGATTCGCAAGGGCTTCGCGCACGGGTACACCTCTGGTCAGATGATCTGCTTCGCCTGGCGGGCTACCGACTCGGCTGCGTCGTGGAAGGAGCGCAATCCTCGGATGGGGCCGCCGGAGGCGGCGTCCGCCTCGGTGACCAGCCTCAACGGCAAGATCGACAAGGCGATCGAGCTGCACCATTCCATCCCCGAGTACGAGGCCCCGCGGTGGCACACGTCGCCCCTGGCGCTCGCCTGTTTCCGGCGGCTGCACGCCGAGATCCGCTGGGTGTACGACCGCGAAGTCATCGGCGCGTGCACCCGATGCGACCAGCAGGGCCTCAAGGAGACCGTCCACCCCGAGACGGGCGTGGACGCCGTGTGGCGCTGCACCCATCCCGTCGAGATCCCCGCCCAACTCCATGGCGAGGGGGAGTCGAGCGGCCTGGATGACGCGGCCGACCCTGCCGACGTCTGATGCCTGGGCTCTCCAGACGTCGGCGGACCGGGTCGAGGCGACGACGCGTCACACCGTCCGGGTGCGTCCCAGGCGGAGGGCTGAGACCAGGAAGAAGACGCCGCCGAGGAAGGCGTAGCCGGCCAGGTTGGCCAGGGAGGCGTCGTCCGTGCCTGCCTGGGCGAGGAACGATGCGCCGGCGAGGGTGGAGATGGCTCCGCCGGCGATCATCGCCCACTGGCCGCCGAGTTGGCGTCGGGCGGCGCCGACGAGGAGTTGGACGACGCCCGCCGTGATGGCCCAGGCGCCCCAGACCCGCAGGACGGCGGGGATGCCGGACGTGGCGGCGACGGCGAGCCCGATGACAGTGAGGGTGCTGAGCGCGATGTTCACGTACAGGCCGCGCGCCGGTCGGGCGTTCGCCCGGGCGGACCGGAGGTCGATGACCGCGCACGCCACATCGAACAAGGGATAGATCACCAGCAGCGTGACCGTGAGCGCGCTCAGTGTGTCGGCGGTCGCGAACAGCAGGGCCGCCCACACCGCGGCGAACCCGAAGCGCAGGAAGTACAGCTTGCGCAGGGCGGTGGGGACGCTGGTGTGGGCCGTGCCGACGAGGGTGTCCACAGGAGTTCCTTTTCAGGGAGAGGTGTCGCGTCGCCCAACGAGGGAGAACGTTCGGTCTCTTCGTATTGAAGGGGGCGAGGGTCGCACTGTCAAGACCGAACGTTCTCCCTCATCGGTGCGGTAGCCTGACCGCATGAGTGAGGGCACGGGAGGAAGCAGCACGTCGGCAGCGCGGGCCCGGCTGCTGGGGACGGCGACGCGCATCTTCTACGCGGAGGGCATCCACTCCGTCGGCGTCGACCGGATCATCGCGGAGGCGCAGGTCACCCGCGCCACGCTGTACCGGCACTTCACCGGCAAGGAAGAGCTCGTCCTCGCCTATCTCGACCAGGCCGACCGGGGGATCCGGGCGGGCATCGAGGCCGCGCGGGCGGGCGAGCAGTCGGCGGCCGACGCGGTCCGGGCGGTCGGCCGGTTCATCACCGGAGGCATTCAGAGTCCCGGGTTCCGCGGCTGCGCCTTCCTCAACGCGGTGGCTGAATACCCCGACCCCGCCCACCCCATCCACCAGGCCGTCCTGGCCCACCGCCAGTGGTTCCTGGACACCGTCACCGAGCTGCTGGCGCAGGTCGGCGACCAGCCCGCCGACGGAGCCGGCCGGCACCTCGTCATGCTCCGCGACGGCGCCATGGCCGCCGGCTGCCTCTCCGACCCGAAGCCGATCGCCGAGACCTTCCTCCTGGGCGTCGAGGGGATTCTGCGGGCTCGCGGCGCCTGAGTGGCTTCGGGCGGCCGACTCCTAAAGAAGATCCCGCGCCGCGTAGTAGGCGTGCAGCGCGGCCTCGCTGCCGGAGCCCATGGCCGTCATGATCCGCTGGAAGCGGGCGGAGCGGAGATCGCCGGCCACGATGACGCGCGAGTGCTGGCGGTCCGGCGGGCAGTAGCCGTCGGCGCCCCGGACCAGGTCGCTCGCAGGGGCGGTGGGTGCGCTCCCGAGGCTGAGGTGGGCGGTGTCCGCCGTGACCGTGTGCCGTCCGCCGCCCCGGGTCCGTACGTCCGCGGTCACCGTGCCTCCTCCGGAGGCGTACAGCGTCAGATGCTCGACGGGCAGGAGCGTGACGCGGGGGTCGTCCCGGATCTCCTCGGTCTTGTACGCGTCCGTCTGCGGGTACGCCACGAGCAGGCGGGTCGCGGTGGCCGGGTGGGCGCGGAGGAAGGTGCCGATCGGGCGGTCGCCGCCGAGGACGAGGAGCGTACGGCCTTCGGCGTCGTCCGGGCCGGGATGCGGTGGAGGGTGTCCGGCTCGATCAGGGCCGAGCGCAGGCCCACGCTCGCGGCGGCGCAGCCGGCCGGTCGCCGCCGATGACGATCAGGTCGGTGGCGTGGGCTTCACGTGATCCGGGTCCAGGGCGGGGCGACATGTCGGCCATGGTCGTCATTCCAGCACCGAGGCGGTCGGCACCGAAGGTGGGGCCCGGCGGGCAGGCGACGTACAGACGGTGATCGCCGACAGGTGGGACGGCCTGTACCGGCGCCGGCGTCAGCCATCCCAACGTGATCGTGGCGTCGACGCCGTCGACGATGAGTGCTTGCCCTGCACCGTCATGGTGTACGTGCTGTCGGTCACCTGGGCGACACCCCTGCGCTCTCGGGGGCCATGGTCGCCGCCCCGAGCGTCGGGCCTCCGCCATGCGTCGGGGCCCGGTGCCCCGCCGGACACCGGCTGCCGGCACTCGCTCCCTGACTCCGCGAGCACGTGGAGAGCGGGGCCGGGAGTGGACGTGCACCGTCCCGGCCCCGCCGCCTCTGTTCAGTACCGGCCGTCGGCCGGACCACGCGCGATCCGCGCACCCGCTTCGAAATCGTCGTAGTGCACGCGCACGTCCTGGATGCCGAGAGCCCGCATCAGGTCCGTCAGCCGCACGACGTACCGTCGCCCGACTTTCCGGAGCGGGCAAGGGAATTCGCCCCTCCTCGCCCGCTGGTACGCCGTGCTCAGACCCAGGCTCAGCGCCTGCGCGGCCACGTACATCCCCACTTCCGCCGGAAGTCCGAACACAGCCGAGAAGGCGACGGTCTCATCGCGATGGCGCTTCATCGGCCGGGCCCCCGCATCCCGAACAGGTCCAACTGCTCGCTCACCACGGGCTCGACGCCACGACTCGCTCGGCGTCGCCCACGCTGACGCACCTGGCGCACATG
Source organism: Streptomyces cyaneofuscatus (assembly GCF_042718795.1). Classification (GTDB taxonomy): domain Bacteria; phylum Actinomycetota; class Actinomycetes; order Streptomycetales; family Streptomycetaceae; genus Streptomyces; species Streptomyces cyaneofuscatus_A. The sequence goes on along the minus strand of NZ_JBHXOX010000009.1, from coordinate 281,236 downwards.
GGCCAGCAGGCCCAATCGGTACGCCAGCGAACCGAGGCGTTCGCCCTGTGCCTGCTGGGCGATAGACCTGGACATCCCCTCGACACGTACGACTTCATCGGCCGCGATCGCCAACGGATCGGGCCCTTCCGGCTCCTCCACCGTCCCCCACTCCCCCACCGGGGTCTCCTCCGGACTACGGCGGCCTGTCCGCCACCCGGCTGCGAAGGCCGCATCGACCAGGTGCTGCTCAGCGGCCGATGCGTCCCGGCCAAGGGTTCGCGAACCCTCCAACATTCCTTGCAGCAAGGCGGAGCACACGTCGGCGTGCTCGGCCCCGGTGCGGCGGGAGAGCGAGTACGCCGCTCCTCTCAAGCGCGGCGCGAGCAGCCACACGGCGAGAAGCGTCCAACTCCTCACACTCTCGGCCTCCTTCTCCGGGTCCCGCCGGATGTGGTCGGTGATGTGCCGCCAGTGAGCGATCCGGTCAGGGTGGTCCGGTTCTGCTCGGAGGGCCTGGGACCGCAGATCGTCCAGCGAGATGCCCGTTCCGGCACAGTGCGGCTCCGTGCGTGCGTCCGAACCGCCGCACAGCGGTCGGCCGTGGGCGTACCGCTCCTCCACGGACCTGCAGATGCGGGTGAAGACATCGGAGGGCGGGCACGGACTCATCGCTCACCCCCGGGCCACTCCGGGCCGGTGCCGCCCCGCGCCCAGGCGCCGGGGTCGAACTGGCGGGTGGTGCCGCTCGCTTCGGAGGCCATGCCTTCCCGAACCGTCTGCCGGCTCCCGGTGCTCGGCGGTTCCGCCGCGTCGGTCGGGTGGCCGGCCCCGTCTCCGCCGTGCGGGGGCGGCGGAGAGGAGGCAGGTCCGGTCGGCGGCGGATCCTCCGTACCGGCGTCCTCGAAGGGGTCTGCAGGTGGTCGCCCGCTCTCGTGGTCGGCCCGGCTCAGATGCCTGCGGATGTTCTCCGCGGCCTCCGGCCGGCCCGCCGCGTCCGACATACGTGCGAGGCGGTCGAGGAACACCCTGGTCTCGTCCGACCCGTCGGTGAACCCCTCGCCGTCCAGCCAGGCCGCCAGGCTGTCGCTCGGCGGCGGCCCCTGCCCCGCCGCCGAACGGATCGGCCCATAGCCCGAAGGGGCCTGCCCACCGCCCGGCTCCGGATGGTCGAATCCGCTCATCGGCTCCCCTTCCACCGGCTTTACACGGCCCCGGAACAGGTCCCGGTACTCCTCGGGAATCTCCTCGTCGTTGGCGGCGGCGGACAGGACCGTCAGAGGAGCGATCATGTCCACCGCGCGCTCGATCTCGTCGTCGTGGCGGGCCATCCACCAGACCACGGCGTTGCCGGGGCTCCGTAGAACGTCTTCCCCCAGGTACTCCCGGAGGTTGCGCTCGTGCTGCCGCCGGCTCTCCCAACTGCCCATGGCCTTACGGAGACCGTCCAGCTCTTCCAGATGCCGCTGGTCCCTCGGCCGCAGGACCAGCCGGACGTCCGTGGCGAAGGCCACCACCAGCCCCGAATCATCGAGAGCGGGTGTTCCCAGCAGTCCCTCCAGCGAACGTTCCAGGAACGTGCACCGGCCGGGATCCTCGGTCAGTGTCATGCTCTGCACTCGTTGCAGGACGGATGTGGCGGCCAGTGCGGCCGGGTTGCCGTGCGTCGAGAGAGCGAACCTTCCGGCGGGCCGCCACCAGACGGCGGCGGAGAACAGGAAGGGGCAGTCGTCGACGGCGCTCTGGACGGGCACCACCACGATCGACGTCTCCTGGTAAGGGACTTCGGTCGGAGGCTCAGGAGCCGACTCGTCCGGGTCCGGAGCCGTCGGACGGCCGGTCTCCACGCGCGACACCCGCATATCGATCAGCAGAGCGGCGGCGATGAGCGAGGCCAGGAGGAACCACAGCCAGAGCGGCCAGCCGAGCGCGGCTCCCACCGCCAGGGCGGCGAGAACGAGTCCGGCGGACAGAAGACGTGTGATGTGCTGGGTGTTCATGGTCCTTCCCCTGTCCGTCGGGCGCCTGAGGCGGAGGAGAGGCCTCCGACTCCTTGTGCAAGGTCGATCTCCCGGCAGAACCGGTCGGCGGTCCGCACGCGGTCGTCACGCCGCGCCCGGAACTCCTCAGGCATGTCGACGGGCTCCGAATCGGCCCAGTCGCACGTCGTCACGTAGAGCTGGTTCAACAGATCCCGGTCTCCGTAGGCGGCGATCAGCAACGCGTTCAGAACCTCGTCCCCCGCCTGCCGCAGCGTCAGGACGGCGAGCCAGCGCTGGGCCGCGGGGGACCAGGCGCGGGCCGGTTTCCCCGCCATCACGGCCCGCCAGGCGAGGACGAACGCCTGCCAGGGCGGGTCGGCGCGCCGTTCAGCAGGGTCGAGCAGCGCCAGCAGTACGTCCAGGCCGCCGTCCACCGGTCTCGCCCTCGGCAGGAGGCGGTGCACCAGCTGCCCGTACAGCCGGCGGTTGCCGCGCGCCAAGTCCAGGAGGGCGGAGCGGGCCGCCTTCTTGATGTCCTCGTGGTTCTCCTGCCGCAGGGCGAGGTGCCTGAGCCGGACCATGGCCTGCTCCGGATGGGTGACGGCCATCACCTGCCGGCACACGTCCGTCAGCACCCGCGCGAGATCGGGCGCTATGCGCGCCGTCGTCACCCACTGGTAGACGTGCGAGCGGAACCGCGACCCGTACCGCTCGTGGCTGAGGCCCAGTTCGAGCGCCGCCGCGGCCTCGGCCCGCAGCCGGCCCCCTGCCGAGGGCTGGGTCCACTTCTCGATGAGCAGGTTCAGATCATCGGGCCGATCGGTCCGCAGGGCCTGTTCCGCGAAGCGGCTGACCAGACGCGCACGGTCCTCCGCTCCGAGGCCGGACAGCTCCATGCACTGCCCCACCCAGTCCCGGAAGTCCGCGCGGAGGTCGGGAAAGTTCTCCCAGAAGTGCCTTCGGACAGCGTCGTCGTAGGCGAGCCTGACGAACCGCACCCGCCCGTCGTCCTCCCGGTCGAGGGACAGCTCCTCGAACTGTTCGCCCAGGCCCGCCCGAGCCAGCCTGGGCGTTTCGTCCTGAGGGTGTCCCAGAACGCCCAGGAGGATGTGTGCGGCGCTGAGCACCGTGTCCGCCGGCCCGCCACTCGTCATGCTCGCCGCGAGCAGCAGTGCGCGTTCCCCGGCACCCCGGTGCTGCCGCAGGTCTCCGGCCACCTGCTGCGACCAGTTGGTCGCGGCGGCTACGGCCTCGTCCCGCCAGTGCTCGAACTCCGTGCCTCGCCCGGCCCGGTCCCGGGCCTGGACCACCAGGCCCGCCAGACGGTCCAGCTCCCCCATCGGAGCGGTCTCGAACAGATGCGGCAGGTCGCCGTGGTCCAGTTGCTCGTACGCGAACCTCACACCCCGCACCCTCAGATGCCGGCTGAAGACCGCCCGCCCGCTCGGCCGTTCGAGATGCACGGCCAAGGGGGCGAGTTCGGCGTCGAGCATCCATTCCAGGCCGGACGGAGATACGGCGACGAGCCGGGCACCGCTCTTCTCGACCAGCACGCAGTAGGACATGAGCGTGCGCTGGGCCGCCGCATAGTCGGCGTCGCCGACGCTCGACAGGTCCAGCAGGTAGCGGTCGTCGGGCGACGGGTCGAGAGGCTCCTCCTCCCTGACCGCGGGCAGCTCCTCGATGCGGCTGTCCGGCACCGACGCCCCCATCAACAGCATGGTCGCCGCGGAGCGCCGGCCGATGCCGGGCGCGCCTTCGAGGAGCACCACCGCACCGGGCCGCGCCAGCCGGTCGGCCGCCCGGGTGTATCCACCCGGCCATACGAAGCACTTGGCGAGCCGACGCCGGTGCTCGCGTACCATCTCCAGCCGGTCGACCCCGGTCCTGACCAGGGGCTCTCGCGGGCCGACCGAGTAGTAGTAGGTGTTGTTCTGGTCACCGCCACCGCTGTGCACCGGCCCCCGCGGGTCGCTGATCGACGTGCCGCCCGTGCCGGTCAACGTTCCTCTTCCAGAGGCCGTACGTTCCGGTCCGCCCGCTGCCGGACTTCCCCGTGGTTCTCGCCCACGTACTGCACAGGGCCTCCGTCGCCGGAGATACGCGGGCCCAGGTACTGCTCACGCGCCTGATACAGGTGTCCGCTCCCGGTGTGGACCGGGCCCTGGGGCTCGCTGACGAAGGTTCCGGAGAAGTCTCCGTTGACATTGCCGATCCCCCCGTGCTGGCGATGCTTGATCACCCTTGCCTGCACCCGAGCGCCCTTGGCCCCGTCCGTCCCACCGTCCCGGTCGGCCGCCGACACCGCCGAACGCGGTCGGTAGCCGTTGCTCCGGGCAGCGGCTCCGAGTTCGGGCAGCAGCTCCACGAGGTCGTCGGCCAGCCCCATCAGATCGGCGTCCGCGTTGCGGTGGCTGAGCCGCCGGTACTGGCAGGAGGCCAGCGCCTCGATGTCCTCGGGAAGGTCCTCGGAGCGCAGCCTCTTCGCGCCACCGACCAGCAGAGGGATGACCACGGCCCCGGTCTCGAGCGCTTCCCGGATCTCCCGCCGGGTCCAGTCGTCCTCGTCCTCCAAGGGGCTCCGGCCGCCGGGGGCTGCCGGCTGCAGCCAGCGGGGCCCCATGACGGCCAGCAGCACACTGCTGCGCCGGACGGCGGTGAGCAGTTCCTGGGGGAACCGGCTTCCCAGCCCGATGGACTTGCTCGCCCGGAAGACATGGTCATTGCCGAACACCCTGGAGAGTTCCCTGTCCACGAGCGTGGCGGTGGCTTCTTCGTCATTGGTTCGGTAATTCACAAAGATCAAAGGCATGCGGAATTCCCTCCTGCATCATGGCCTCATTCGAGGCAGGGAAAGCAAAAGAATGCCGTTGGGCCACCGAGGGCCCAGGGAGGTGTAAGAACTCCCGGCAAGACGAAAGGCGGTCCGAGCGCTATGCGGCCGATACCCCTGTGGCTGGAAACAATCGTCAGCGACCGGCGCCGAGTACGTTGGCGAGTGCGGGCCGGAGCCCGCGCACCGCCGGGTTCCCACGGAACCGCGACCATGCACGGTCCAGCCGGCGCACGTCCGTACGGACGGTGGCCGAAGGAACGACGCTCATGAAGGCCAGCAGTTCGCGGGCCGTTTCGCAGGACCGCTCGACCTCACCCGACGCGGCGAGCGCCAAGGCGTGCCGGAGGCCGTACCGTGCGCGGGTGTTCAACGCATGGGGCGCGACGCGTCGACACTCGCGTTCCAGCACCTCGGCGGCCTTCCCGGGGCGGCCCAGGTCGTAGAGGCACCACCCCTCCACCATCGAGACCGGGTCCTTGAGCTGGGTGGTGCCGAGCACCGGCCCGGCCGATGGGTCCACGTCGGCGGCGAGGAGTTCACGCGCCCGCTCAAGCGCTCTTCCGCAGGCCTTCTCGTCTCCGGCGAGCGCATGGCCCTGCGCCTCGCGCTGGGCCGCCAGACCTCTGACCCTGGGCGGCGCGGCGCTGCGCTGCGCCTGCCGGGCGAGTGCGATCGTCCGGGACGCGTTCCCGCTGTAGTAGGTGACGAGCGCACGACGGACCAGCGCATAGTCCGCCAGGTCCGTGTCCCCACCAGCCCGCGCCAGCTCCACCGCCTCGGCCGTGGCGTGCAGCGCGGCGGTCTCGTCGCCGCTCTCCTGGGCCATCCATCCGATGTACTCGGTGAAACGGGATGCGGTGATGAGCAGACCGGACCGGGAGGATCCGCTGGTCCGGGAGGCCAGCGCCGTGACGGTGGAGGCCTGTGAGCGGAGAACGGGCAGCATCGCGGCGGGCGCCAGGCTCTGGCCCAACAGCTTCATCTGATGCAGCTGTTCCTGGAAGAGGGCGCCCGGCGGCAGGTCTTGGTCGCCGACATGACCGGTTCCGCCGCCGTCCACGATGCGGGCGGCGAGCAGGGAGCCCATTCCCGTGACGATCACCCGGCGCCGCGCAGGCCTCGGCCTGCTTCCGGCCGGCTGATCCTCCGCCGAGAACAGTCGACGCAACCGTCCGCCGGCATGGAAGTACGCGTCGCAGCACTGAGCCAGATTCATCGTGGGGGGATTTACTCCCCGCTCGATCTTGGAGAGGTGCCCTGTGCTGTAGGTCGTGACTTTCGCCAGCTGCTTCAGCGTCATTCCCGCCTCTTCGCGCAGCCGACGCAGCTCCGCACCGAAACGTAACGGGACGTCCATATTCCCACCTTTCCCACACCCTGAACGACCGAATTACTCCTCGGCCGCTTCCTGAAGAAGATTCTGGCACGGCCGCGCGTTGTTCTGCCGGGTAAAGCGAAGTTTCATGTTTCCTCCTTGTGTTCGGGCACGGGAAACCGTTGCGCAGCCCGCAGTTCCCTGGTGTGATCACGGTCCGGAGTCGGGCGTGCGACGTGCAGGAATGCCGGTGATGCCGATTCCGTGACCCAGCCCCTTGTGCGATGCGAAACATTCGGTTCCGCATCGCACGATTTCCGTGATTACCCCTGCCGACCGCACGGGCTGACTATCGTGTCGACGGGCCGAAGACCGAGTGGGAGGGGCCAGGTGTTACCGGAAGCACTGAGCAGGATCGCGGCGGAGGCCGGTGTGGCCGTGGTGGAGACGGCCGGAACCGATCACTGGGCGCTCTTCGGGAAACAGGTGGCGTCCTGGCTCGCCCGGGACGGGCGGGCCGCGCAGGCAGACCTCGCCCGCCTGGCCGAGACCCAGGCCGCCCTGCGGGCGGCCGTCGACGCCTCGTCCCGGACGATCGCCGCCCGCCATGCGATGGCCTGGCAAGGCCGCTTCACCGCCGTGCTGGAACAGTTGACCGCCGAGGAACGCCATCCTGCGGCCGCACACCTGCAGCGTCTCGTGCGCGACCACTCCGCCGGCGGTGCCCCGGCTGCCCGGGCTCCCGGCGTCATCGCCGGCGAGAACGTGCGGCTTCAGGCCGACCATGGCTCGCTCACGGTGGGCCTGGTGAATGGAGACATCAACTTCAACTCCCCTTTCCACCCGGATCCGGCCCAGGGCTGACCGGACCGGGTGATTCAGGCCCACCCCCAACAGAACGCATCGCGCGGGACGCGGCCGACGCCGCCCGCGAGGCCGTCCTGGCCGCCCGGCAACGCTTCCTGCGGCGCGGCAGACGCGTCCGGCCTCCGTTCGGTCTGGCCGCACGGCCCCACGCACAGGAGTTGCTCGACCGGCTGACAGCAGGGGACGGGCCCACCACCATCGTCTGTGAGGGTCCCGCGGGAATGGGGAAATCCGCCGTCGTCGAGGAGGTCATCGGCCTCGCGTCCGACCGGGGATGGCCGGTCCTGCCCTTCCGGATGGACGAGGTGGAGGCGGACGACCGGACCGCACTGGCAGTGGGCTTACGGCTGCGTCTCCCCAGCTCCCCCGCCGAGCTGATCGCCCAGGTGGCGGACGGTGGTCCCGCCCTGCTGGTCGTGGACCAGCTCGACGCGGTGAGCAGCTACAGCGGGCGCATCCCTGTTGTCTTCGAGGCCGTCGACGAGATGCTGGAGGCGCTGGCCACCTCACCGAACGTCAAGGTCGTGCTGGTGGCGCGGACGGTCGATGTCGAGAAGGACCCTCGGCTCACGAGTCTGGTCGACCAGGAGGACACCGTCGAGCGGTTCGCGCTGGGACTGCTGGACGACCGAGCCGTTCGCGCAGTCCTCGAACACGGCGGCACGCCTGCGGAGAAGCTGGGCGCGGAGACCTTGGCCCTGCTGCGGACCCCCCTGCACCTCGCCGTCTTCAGCAGACTGACGAAGGCAGCACGGACGACGGCCTACAGGAGTCTGCAAGACCTCTACGACCGGTACACGGACGAGAAGCGACGTGAGGCGGAGCGATCTCTCTCCCGTGAGGCCTGGCCGGCCATCACCCGGCAGCTGGTCGAGGAGATGAGCCGGCGCGAGACCGTCACCGTCCCTTACGCACTCCTGGACCGGTTCGCCAGAACCGACCTGGCCGTGCTCTCCTCGGCCGGAATCCTTATCCACGCGGAGAACGGCCGCATCGGGTTCTTCCACGAGACGTACTTCGACTATCTCTTCGCCCGCTCCTTCGTCCTGGCGGGCCACGACCTCCATGACTTCCTCGCGACGAGCGGACAGGCCCTGTTCCGCCGGGCCCAGACCCGCCAGGTCCTGGAGCATCTGCGGGACACGGACCGCACGGCCTTCAGAGACACGACGGTCCGCCTGCTCACCTCGGACCTGGTCCGGCCGCACCTGCGGTTCGTGGTCCTGGCCGTACTCGAACAGCTCGACGCCACCAGCGAGGACTGGGCCTCGCTGGAACCGCACGCGTGGGGCGATGACGTGACCGCGGACAGCCTGCGCCGTCTGCTGGCCCTGCCGTCCTGGTTCGAGGCGGCCGATACCGGGAGCTGGGAGAAGTGGCTCGCCGCACCCGAGGTCGTACCGCTGGTCCTCCCCCACCTGGAGTGGAGCACCCTGCACCATCCGGCGCGGGTGACGGAGCTCCTCGAACGGTATCGGGACGCCGACGGCCCATGGCGGCAGCGGCTCCTCTCCTGGGTCCAGTCGCGGCCCTCGGTGCACGCCTTGAGGCTGATCCTCGCGCTCATCGGCCGGGGTGACTTCGACGTCGCGCCCGACGGGTCCTCCGGCGCCGGGGCGGACTTCTGGCGCCTCTTCGAAGAGCTCGCGGACGAGGACGCGGTCGCGGCACTCCAGGTGCTGGGAGCCTTCCTCACCCGCGCGTTGCGGCAGGCCGCCGCCGCAGGGCACGGCGACCCCTTCGCCTCAAGCCACCTGCCCACTCGCGCGGGGACCAGCCTGGGCACGCTCGTCACCGACGCGTGCGAGGCAGCCCCTTCGGCAGCGCTCGAACACGTCTTGCCGTTCGTCGTCGCCGTGGCGAGGGCCAGCCACACGGCACTCGCGGACGTGTCACTGCTGCGCCCCCGGTGGGCGCTTCCCCCTTCCGAGTTGCAGCCCGACCTCGATGAAGCCCTTTACGGGGCAGTTCACAAGAGCCTGCGGACCATGGCGCAGCAGGACCCCTCCTCCATCGCCGAGGCCATGCGGGTCCTGACCTCGGCGGGCGGCGGACGCGCCCTCAGCTTCCTGATCTGCCGGACCTACACGGTCTGGAACCGCCCGGACGAAGCGCTCGCCTGGCTGATGAGCGACCCTGAGCATGCGCGTATCGGCTGGATGGACAGCGCGTGCTGGGGTTCTCGTGAACTCATCGCCGCGGCGACGCAGCAGTGCGACGACACCACTCTGGAACGGCTCGTCCACCTGCTGCTCCACCTCGTCCCCAGGTGGGAGCGGGTCCCCGAGAACCGTGATTTGTTCGGGCGGACGCAGTACGTGCTCCTCGGCGCGGTCGACGAGAAGCGCCGCACCACCGCCGTGGAGAGGCGCCTCGGCGAGTTGGAACGAAAGTTCGGGCAGCATCCTCCGGTGGGCCCCCGGGATTCAGCGGCCCACTTTGTGGGCCCTCCGGTGCCCCGCTCCGCGGGTGAGCACATGACGGACGATCAGTGGCTGCGCGCGCTGAGGAAGTACGACACGGAACAGACCGATTGGGACGGTGACGTCCCGACGGGTGGGGCCCGCGAACTGGCCTCCTTGCTGGGCTCCGTGGCCGAGCAACAGCCCGAGCGGTTCGTCCGGCTGGCACTCACCTTCGACGAGACGGTTCCGGCTCCGGCCTTCGACGCCGTGATCAATGGGGTCGCGGGAAAGGCGGATGCCGACAGCCTGCTCGAGCTCTGCGTCCACGCTCGCCGCCTCGTGGGGACAAGCGTAGGCAGAACCGTCTGCCGAGCGATCGAAACCGCTGCGTCGGAGGTCGTGGGGCACCCCGACCTCATCGACCTGATGGTCCGCTGCGCCGACGACCCGGACCCCCGATCCGAAGCGGCGCGAACCGGGGCGGTTCCCGGGCAGGAGCCCTACGGTGGCGACCTCCTGACGGCGGGGATCAACTCCACGCGAGGAGAGGCCGCGCTCGCCGTCGGCGCTCTGCTCCGGGCCGCGGATACCGCACCCCAAGGGCTCCTCGCGCTGCTCGGCAGACTCGCCGTGGACCCGGTCATGTCGGTCCGCGTCTGCGCTGCGGAGGCCGTGGTCGCCCTGCTGCGTCATGCCCCGGAGACCGCCCTCGACCTGGCGGAAGACCTCTTCACCGACGTACCCGTCGATATCCACGAAGCCTTGACCACCCACAGACTGCTCACCTGGGTCCTGATCCGCGACACCCGGCGCTTCGCGCCGGAACTGCTCCGGGCGCTCAATGGACCGGAGCAAGCCGCCCGGCACGCCGGAGCGACCTGGTCCGTCCTCAGCATGCAGGGACGGCTGATTCCCGGCCTGCCGGCCGACCCCGCCGAGTTCGCGACGGCGGCACGCCAGGGAGCCGCCGAGGCGGCTGCCGGGGACCCCGCGTACGGCGCATCGCTGCTCCAGGGGATGTTCCACGACGACGATGCGGCGGTACGCGCAGCAGCAGCCCGCTCGATGAGCGACGTGGCGTCGCTGCCGCCCGGCGCCGCGGACGACCTCATCGGCGCATTCCTGAGCAGCCCCGCTCTTCCGGAACACCCTGAGACGCTGGCCCGTGCCCTGGCCGGCTCGGCGTCGCGGCTGCCTTCCCGGGCGATCGAGGCGTGCCAGGCGCTGGCATCCGTTTCCGAACGGAGCAGCAGGGAGGGTCGACGCGGCCACGCCCTGATCCAGCGGTATCTGATCGAGGCGGTGCTCCGCCTGTACCGCCAAGGTGACGCCCAGGTACGCGCACAGTGCCTCGACATCATCGATGCTCTCTACCGCACCGGCGCCCACGGACTGACCGACGCGCTTTCGGGAGAGCGCTGAACCCGCACCCGTCACGTCCTCTCGCAACGGCACCGTGTCCGCAGAAGGATCGACCACCGCCGGACGAGAGGCCCCCCTCAACCCGTCGCGGGCCCGTGGCTTGAACGCGCACTGCCACCGCTTCGGCGAATCCGCTGCTCAGCAGCCTCGCCACCCTCGCCGAGTCCAGCGCCTGGATGAGATTTCCGGCCACCCTTGGTCCGTTCGGTGGACCCCAGACAACCCCAGGCACCCCACAGCCCCTCTCACAGACCGGACACAGCGTCGCCACAGTTGAGGTCGCCACAGGTGAGTTGGGGCCGTGCTGTTCGTCCGCGTCACGTCACGCACCCGGAAAGCCGGAAGTACGAGGAATGATGACCAGATCCCAGCAAAGCCGCACCAGCCGCCTCACCCGCCCCTCGGTCGCCATCGCCGCGGCCGTCGCCGTGACGGCGGGGGTCGTCGCCGCCGCGCCTGACGCGAAGACGGCGGCGGCGGGGCCGAAGCTCAGCCTGATCGCCGCCTCCAAGTCGGTGACGCTCGACTCGTGGAAGGAGGATCCCGGCGTCTATCTCGATCTCGGGACCTACCTCACCTCCGAGAACGGTGCCTTCGAGTTCAAGGTGACCCGGAAGTCCTACAAGGACCCGGTCGTCGCCTCGCAGATCATCCGGAACGGGAAGAAGACCACCACCAAGGCGCTTCCGGCGGGGCTGGTGAAGGACTTCTCCGGGCTGCCGGACTTCATGACGGTCAGCGTCGTCGACGCGGCGGGTAAGCCGGTGCTGACGAAGACCGAGAGCTTCTGTCCCAACAACGCCTCCGGGCGGGTGCGGCCCGATGCCCCCGCCAACTCGAAGTATCCGCAGAGCTGCCCGGTCAACCCCTTCACCCTCGGCTCCGTGTGGGGCGTGGAGAACGGGTGGGCCGCCAACACCTATGCCGGGTACTACTCCCAGCCCGTCCAACTGGCCGCCGGCACGTACACCGCCAAGATCTCCGTGACCAAGAAGTACCGCGACCTCTTCGGGATCGCGAACAAGCCTCAGAGCGTCAAGGTGGTCGTGCGTGAGCGGAGCTGGGAGGAGAGCGAGGGCGTCTCCGCCTCCGCGGCCCCGTCCTCCGCCAAGTCCGCCGGCTCCAAGGCCGCCGCCAAGTCCGCCGCCCCGTCCGCGCACGGCGCCCACGCCGGGCACGGTGCCCCGGCCTCCGCCCACGCCGGGCACGGTGCCCCCGCCCGAACCGAGGCCCCCGCCACCCCGACGACCGGTGCCGGGTCCACGTTCAACGTCGGTCATGGGCCCTACCCGCCGGCGCCGCCCGCCCTCCCCTGGGCGCTCAAGAAGCAGGCCGCCGAAAAGCAGGGCGGGAAGGACGCCTTCGGGGCGCAGGGGTTCTCCGCCGCTCGCGTCGGTGACCGGGCCGGGCAGACCGACGGGTCGCGGCAGGCGACCGGGGCGCAGCCCAACGCCAAGCGGCCCACCGGCAAGGCGGCCGTGCCCGACGTGCCCAAGCCCGACCTGCGCTCGCTGCCCGCGTACGGCATCACCGTCAGCGACGGGTACGAGGACGTGCCCGGCAAGGACTACCTCGCCTTCAGCGCCAACGTGTGGAACGCGGGTCCGGCCAAGCTCGTCGTGGACGGATTCCGGGCGCCGGGAGCGGAGTTGATGGACGCCTACCAGTACTTCTACGACGCCAAGGGCAAGCAGGTCGGCTACACCCCGACCGGCACCATGGAGTGGGACCCGCGCCCCGGCCACGAGCACTGGCACTTCACGGACTTCGCCAGCTACCGGCTGCTGAAGGCCGACAAGAAGGAGACCGTGCGCAGCGGCAAGGAGGCCTTCTGCCTCGCCAACACCGACGCCGTCGACTACACGGTCAAGAACGCCAACTGGCACCCCAGCAACACGGACCTCTCCACCGCGTGCGGCCAGGAGAACTCGATCTCTGTCCGTGAGGTTCTGGACGTCGGTTCCGGTGACACCTACACCCAGGACCTGCCCGGCCAGTCCTTCGACATCACCGGCCTGCCGAACGGCACGTACTACATCCAGGTCCTCGCCAACCCCGAGAACCGCCTCAAGGAGACCAACCACAAGAACAACAGCGCGCTGCGCAAGGTCGTCCTGGGCGGCAAGAAGGGTGCCCGTACGGTGACGGTCCCCGCCCACAACCTGGTGAACGCCAACTGATCCTCGCTCTTTCTGTTCGTGATGCCGGCCCCGGGAACATCTCCCGGGGCCGGCATCACCCGTTCTCCCCCACCGCCCGCCGATCCGTGATCCGCCCCGTCGCGTCCGCGTCCAGGCGGGCCGTACCCTCCGTGCCGCTCACCGTGACCCGCACCCGGGGCCCCACCCCGGCGCCCGTGCCCGGGGTGACGTCGATGCGCCAGCTCTCGGGATCGCGGACGCCCAGGGTGGTGCGGGCCTCACGGACGAGGCCGGGGAAGAGTTCGTACGGGAGGGACTGGAGGTGGACCGTCTCGGCGGGCGGGAGGGCGGAGTCGCCGCGCACGGCCATACGGTGGGCCTCGATGGTGAGCGCGGTGACGTACGGGGTGTCCACACGGGCCTCCAGCTCCATCGCGGTCATCCGCATCCGCCCGAAGGTGAGCAGGGAGGAGGAGGGCCCGGAGACGGTGGTGGAGGTGGAGAACGTCCGGGAGGCGGACGAGGAGGAGGACTCCTTCGGCACACCCCGGGAGTCGTCGGACGCGAACAGCTCCGCCCGGAAGGACAGCACCACCACCGCCGCACCCGCCACCAACCCGACCAGCACCAGCAGGCACCACGCCCCCGCGCCCCCGTCCGGATCCCTCACCAGGGTGTACTCGGGCGCGGAGTCGATCTCCGCCTCCTCGGCCCGGCGGCTCCACTCCGGGGTCGGCCGGGTGACGATCCGCACGTCCCAGGGCTTCTCCGGGTGGTACTCCACGACCGCGATCCCGCGCGGCCGGTAGGCGGGGATGTCGACCAGGTTGATGGACTGGCTGATCTTCACGCGGTACGCCGGCCGGCCGTCATCCGGCTCCGGCGCCACGGTGAGGCTGAACTCGACCGGTACGTCGGCCAGTTCGCCGCTCGTCGCCCGCAGGTCCTCGATCCGGGCCAGCGCGATCCGGCCGGCCGGCGGCTGCTCGCGCGCCGAACGACGCCGCCCGCCGAGAGCACCGAGAACGACGAGGAGGACCAGGGCCCCGCCGCCGGTGGCGATGACCGGCACGTCCGTGAGGATCAGGCCGACCACGAGAGCGGCGACCGCCGCGCCGGTCACACCGGAGAGAACCACGAGCCGAAGCCCTGCGAGGAACCGGCTCATGCCCGAACGGGCCTCCCCGGACGACCGGTCGACCTCGTCCGCACGCCGCTGCCCCGTCATCCCCATGACGGCGATTGTGCCGGTCGTGGGGACAACGGGGCAGGGGACGGACGAAGAGAACCGGAAGAACAAGCAGGACGGGAAACAGGCGGGGCCAGGAGGTCAGTCCTCCCCCTCCAGATTCCCCTCCGTCTCCAGGTACACCTGCCGCAGCGCCTCCAGCACCGCCGGGTCCGGCTTGGCCCACATGCCGCGCGACTCGGCCTCCAGCAGGCGTTCCGCGATGCCGTGCAGGGCCCAGGGGTTGGCCTCCTGGAGGAACTGCTTGTTCTCCGGGTCGAGCACGTACGTCTCGGTGAGCTTGTCGTACATCCAGTCGGCGACGACGCCGGTCGTGGCGTCGTACCCGAAGAGGTAGTCGACGGTCGCGGCCAGCTCGAACGCGCCCTTGTAGCCGTGGCGGCGCATCGCCTCGATCCACTTCGGGTTGACGACCCGGGCGCGGAAGACGCGCGAGGTCTCCTCGACGAGCGTGCGCGTGCGGACGGTCTCGGGGCGGGTGGAGTCCCCGATGTACGCCTCCGGGGCCTTGCCCTTGAGCGCGCGCACGGTGGCGACCATGCCGCCGTGGTACTGGAAGTAGTCGTCGGAGTCCGCGATGTCGTGCTCGCGGGTGTCGGTGTTCTTGGCGGCGACCTCGATCCGCTTGTACGCGGTCTCCATCTCCTCGCGGGCCGGGCGGCCGTCGAGCTCGCGGCCGTAGGCGTAACCGCCCCAGACCGTGTAGACCTCGGCGAGGTCGGCGTCGGTGCGCCAGTCGCGGGAGTCGATGAGCTGGAGGAGCCCGGCGCCGTACGTACCGGGGCGCGAGCCGAAGATGCGGGTCGTGGCCCGGCGTTCGTCGCCGTGCTCGGCCAGGTCGGCCTGGGCGTGGGCCCGTACGTAGTTCTGCTCGGCGGGCTCGTCGAGCGAGGCGGCCAGCCGTACGGCGTCGTCGAGCAGCCCGATCGTGTGCGGGAACGCGTCCCGGAAGAAGCCCGAGATGCGGAGCGTCACGTCGATGCGGGGACGGCCCAACTCCTCGTACGGGATGGGCTCCAGGCCCGTCACCCGGCGCGAGGCGTCGTCCCAGACGGGCCGGATGCCGAGCAGCGCGAAGGCCTCCGCGATGTCGTCGCCCGCCGTGCGCATGGCGCTGGTGCCCCAGAGGGAGAGGCCGACCGAGGTGGGCCAGTCGCCGTTGTCGGTGCGGTAGCGGGTCAACAAGGAGTCCGCCAGCGCCTGGCCGGTCTCCCACGCCAGCTTGGACGGAACGGCCTTGGGGTCGACCGAGTAGAAGTTGCGGCCCGTCGGGAGCACGTTGACCAGGCCGCGCAGCGGCGATCCGGAGGGGCCGGCCGGCACGAAGCCGCCGTTCAACGCGTGCACGGCGTGGGTGAGTTCATCGGTCGTGGCCGCCATGCGCGGGACGACCTCGGTGGCCGCGAAGGTGAGGATGTCGGCCACCGCGTCGGGAAGGCCCGCCGCCACCCCTGCCACCGCCACCGGGTCCCACTCCGCGTCGTCCATCGCCTGGACCAGCGCGCGGGCCTGCTCCTCGATGGCGTCCGCGTCGGTGCGGGTCGCGGCCGACTCGTCGAGCCCGAGCGCCTCGCGGAGCCCCGGCAGCGACGCCGTACCGCCCCAGATCTGGCGGGCGCGCAGCACCGCCAACACCAGGTTGACCCGGTCGTTCCCGGCCGGTGGGTTGCCCAGGACATGCAGGCCGTCGCGGATCTGGACGTCCTTGATCTCGCAGAGCCAGCCGTCGAGATGCATGATGAAGTCGTCGAAGCCCTCGTCCTCCGGGCGGTCCGCCACCCCGAGGTCGTGGTCGAGCTTCGCGGCCTGGATCAGGGTCCAGATCTGCGCGCGGATGGCGGGCAGCTTGGACGGGTCCATGGCGGCGATCTGGGCGTGCTCGTCGAGGAGTTGCTCCAGGCGCGCGATGTCGCCGTAGCTGTCGGCGCGGGCCATCGGGGGTACGAGGTGGTCGATGAGGGTGGCGTGGACGCGGCGCTTCGCCTGCGTGCCCTCGCCCGGGTCGTTCACCAGGAACGGGTAGACCAGGGGGAGGTCGCCGAGCGCGGCGTCGGGGCCGCAGGCTGCGGACAGGCCGGCGTTCTTGCCGGGCAGCCACTCCAGGTTGCCGTGCTTGCCGAGGTGGATCATGGCGTCGGCGCCGAAGCCGTTGTCCTCGGCGGAGGCGGCGATCCAGCGGTAGGCGGCCAAGTAGTGGTGGGACGGCGGGAGATCGGGGTCGTGGTAGATCGCGATCGGGTTCTCGCCGAAGCCGCGCGGCGGCTGGATGAGGATGAGGAGGTTGCCGCGGCGCAGAGCGGCCAGGACGATGTCGCCCTCCGGGTTGGCGGACCGGTCCACGAACATCTCGCCGGGCGCCGGACCCCAGTGCTCCTCCACCGAATCCCGCAGCTCCTGCGGGAGTTGGGCGAACCAGCGGCGGTAGTCGGCGGCCGGTATGCGGACCGGGTTCTTCGCCAACTGCTCCTCGGTCAGCCACTCCTGGTCGTGGCCGCCCGCATCGATCAGCGCGTAGATCAGCTCGTCGCCGTCCCCGGAGACCAGCCCCGGGATGTCGGCCTCGGGCCCGAAGTCGTACCCCTCGGCGCGCAGCCGCCGCAGCAGCGCCACGGCACTGGCGGGGGTGTCGAGGCCGACGGCGTTGCCGATCCGGGAGTGCTTGGTGGGGTAGGCGGAGAGCACGAGCGCGATGCGCTTCTCCGCGTTCGGGATGTTCCGCAGCTTCGCGTGGCGTACGGCGATCCCGGCGACGCGGGCCGCGCGCTCGGCGTCGGCGACGTACGCGGGCAGCCCGTCCTCGTCGATCTCCTTGAAGGAGAAGGGGACGGTGATCAGGCGGCCGTCGAACTCCGGCACCGCGATCTGGGTGGCCGCGTCCAGCGGGGAGACGCCCTCGTCGTTCTCCTCCCACGCGGCGCGCGGGCTGGTGAGGCAGAGCGCCTGGAGGATCGGCACGTCGAGCTGGGTCAGCGCGCCCGCGTCCCACGACTCGTCGTCGCCGCCCGCCGAGGCCTCGGCCGGCTTGGTGCCGCCCGCCGCGAGGACGGTGGTCACGATGGCGTCGGCGGCGCGGAGTACGTCGATCAGCTCGGTCTCCGGCGTACGGAGGGACGCGACGTACAGCGGCAGCGGCCGGGCCCCCGCGTCCTCCACCGCAGCGCACAGCGCCTCCACGAACGCCGTGTTCCCGCTCATGTGGTGGGCGCGGTAGTAGAGGACGGCGACCGTCGGCGCCCCCGCGTCCACCGCACGGGCCTCCCGCTCCAGCGCTCCCCACGCGGGGGCCGGGGCGGGCGGCTCGAAGCCGTGGCCGGTCAGCAGCACGGTGTCGGACAGGAACCGGCCGAGCTGCTCCAGGTTGGCGGGCCCGCCGTGCGCGAGGTAGGCGTGCGCCTCGGCGGCTATCCCGATCGGCACGGTGGAGGCGGCCATCAACTGCGCGTCCGGAGCCTGCTCACCGGTCAGCACGACGACGGGGCGCCCGGTGGCCAGCACCGCGTCGAGCCCCTCCTGCCACGCGCGTACGCCGCCGAGGAGCCGGACGACGATGAGGTCGACGCCGTCCAGCAGCGCCGGGAGCCCGGCCAGGTCGACGCGGGAGGGGTTGGCGTACCGGTAGCTGACCGGTCCCTCGGAGGCGCGGGCGCTCAGGAGGTCGGTGTCGGACGTCGACAGGAGCAGGATCATGCTGCGTCAGGCCTTCCTCGGGGTGTCCACGCCCCGGGCGGTGTCGGAGGGGTCTCCCCGCGTCCGGCTCACGGAGCCGGGCGCCGCACCCGGCTCGGAGGCCGGGCGCTCGGGGAAGGGAGTTCCTGACTCGTCCGGCAGCCGGTGGTGGCGGCGGCCGGACTCACAGTGGCGGGACCGCGCCGGAATCACACCGGGCTTCCTCCCCTGTCGCCGTCTGGCGATGGCGGCCTGAACGGACCACCGCCTGCATCCTAAGCGGCGGGGGTGGGGGCGGGGCAGGGGGCGGGGGTGCGGTGGTGATCACTGTTCGGTCTGCCGGCAGGGGATCTGTCCCGCAGGTCACAGACACGACCCCGCCGCCGGGACCGGCCCGGTCGGTATGCTCGCCGCCATGCCCGATTCCGCCCCCTCGCCCCTTTCCGCGGGCGGCGTCTCCCCCCGCGCCGGCGGCGCGGCACGTGCCACCCCCCGCGACGGCGGCGCTGCACGTGCCACCCCCCGCGCCGGTGGCGACGCCTGCCCGGGAACGCTGCGGCTGCACCGGGCGGACGACGGGGCGCTGGCCCGCGTACGCGTCCCCGGCGGCCTGCTGAGCGCGGACCAGGCGGACGCGCTCCTGCTGGCGGCCGAGCGGTTGGGGGACGGTGAGCTGCATCTCACCTCGCGGGGCAACGTACAGCTGCGCGGCCTCGGCACGGAGTGCGGCGGCGAGCTGGCCGGCCTGCTCACGGACGCGGGCCTCCTGCCCTCCGCCGCCCACGAACGGGCCCGCAACATCGTGGCCTCGCCGCTGGCCGGGCTGGACGGCTCGCCGTCGATCAGGTCCTGGCTGACCGAGCTGGACCTGCTGGTGTGCGATTCGGGCGCCGCCGCCACGCTCTCCGGCCGCTTCCTCTTCGCCCTGGACGACGGCCGGGGCGACGTGGACGCCCTGGGCGCGGACGTGACGCTGATCGCGGAGGGGCCCTCGGGGGCCGCCCTGCTGCGGATCGGGGCGGCCGACGAGGTGTTCCGGGTGCCGGTCGCCGACGCCCCGCGCGCGGCGCTGCGGGCGGCCGAGGAGTTCCTGCGCGCGGCCCGGGACTCCGGCGCGTGGCGCGTGAAGGACCTGCCCGACGACGTACGGGCGGAGCTGGTCCGCACCATCGGCCAGGCGTCCGGCCCGTCGGTCCCCCGCCCCCGCCCGCGTACGGCGACACCCCCCGCTCCCGGCCCCCACGGCTCCGCGATCACCGCCGACGTACCCCTGGGCCGCCTCACCCCCGCCCAGTGGCGCCTGCTCACGGAGACAGCCGGGCGGTACGGCGGCGAACTGCGGCTCACCCCGTGGCGCGGGATCGTCATCCCCGGGCCGGTCCCTCGACCGGAGGCGGCGGAAGCACTCCGCACGCTCTCCGCGTCCGGCCTGATCACCGCCCCCGACTCCCCGTGGACGGGCGTCGGCGCCTGCATCGGCCACCCCGGCTGCGCGAAGTCGCTGTCCGACGTCCGGACCGAAGCGGGGGCCGCCGTCGGGGTGCCCGGGCGGCTACCTGTGTACTGGTCCGGGTGCGAACGCCGCTGCGGCCACCCCCACGGGGAGTGGATCGACGTGATCGCCACGCCGGACGGACACCGGATCTCCCACGTACGGGGAGAGCACAGGGACCCTCCGGCAACAGCAACGGCGACCGTAGGGAACGACCCGGCGCGGCTGGCGGCAGCGGTGGCCGAGGCCCGCGCCTGAACACCCTTGCACCCCCTGATGAGTTCACGGCAGAAGAAAGCGACAGCACTGTGCACCAGTACGAGAAGGACGGACCGGCGATCTACCGCCAGTCCTTCGCCACCATCCGCGCGGAGGCGGATCTGGCCGGGCTGCCCGCCGACGTCAGCCAGGTCGCCGTCCGGATGATCCACGCGTGCGGCATGGTCGACCTCGTGACGGACCTCGCCTTCTCGCCGAACGCCGTGGCCGACGCCCGCGCCGCTCTGCGCTCCGGCGCCCCGATCCTGTGCGATGTGGCGATGGTGGCCAGCGGGGTCACCCGCAAGCGGCTCCCCGCGGACAACGACGTGGTGTGCACACTCTCCGACCCATCCGTGCCCGAGCTGGCGGCGAAGATGGGCACGACCCGCAGCGCGGCGGCGCTGGAGCTGTGGCGGGACCGGATGGAGGGGGCGGTGGTCGCGGTCGGCAACGCGCCGACGGCCCTGTTCCGGCTGCTGGAGATGATCGAGGAGGGCGCCCCGCGCCCGGCCGCCGTCATAGGCGTCCCGGTCGGCTTCGTCGGCGCGATGGAGTCCAAGGAGGCCCTGGCGGAGCACACGTCGGGCCTGGAGCACCTGATCGTACGGGGCAGGCGCGGCGGCAGCGCGATAGCGGCGGCAGCCCTCAACGCCATAGCCAGCGAGGAAGAGTAAGCGGTGAGCGAGATCAGCGGAAACGGCAGCGGCAGGCTCTTCGGCGTCGGGCTGGGCCCCGGCGATCCGAACCTGATGACGCTCCGGGCCGTCCAGGCCATCGGCGAGGCCGACGTGATCGCGTACCACAGCGCCCGCCACGGCCGTTCGATCGCCCGCTCCATCGCCGCCGCGCACCTGCGCGAGGACCACATCGAGGAGCCCCTGGTCTACCCCGTCACGACGGAGACCACGGACCACCCGGGCGGCTACCGGGGCGCGCTGGAGGAGTTCTACGAGAAGGCCGCGGCCCGGCTCGCGGCGCACCTGGACGCGGGCCGGACGGTGGCGGTCCTCGCCGAGGGCGACCCGATGTTCTACGGCTCGTACATGCACATGCACAAGCGCCTGGCCGACCGGTACGCCACCGAGGTCATCCCGGGCGTGACGTCCGTCAGCGCGGCGGCGGCCCGGCTCGGCACCCCCCTGGTCGAGGGCGAGGAGATCCTCACGATCCTGCCCGGCACCCTCCCGGAGGAGGAGCTGACGGCCCGTCTCGCCGCCACGGACACGGCGGTGGTGATGAAGCTGGGCCGTACGTTCCCGGCGGTGCGCGGCGCGTTCGAGGCCTCGGGCCGGCTGGCGGAAGCGCGGTACGTGGAGCGGGCGACGATGGCCGGGGAGCGTACGGGCGACCTGGCGGAGATCGACCCGGCGTCGGTGCCGTACTTCTCGGTGGCGGTGCTGCCGAGCCGGGTGGACGCGGTCAGGCCTTCGGGAACTGCGGACGGCGAAGTGGTCGTCGTGGGAACCGGCCCGGCGGGCCCCCTGTGGCTGACGCCGGAGACGCGGGGCGCCCTGGCGGCGGCGGACGCCGTGGTCGGCTACACCACCTACCTGGACCGGGTCCCGGTCCGCCCCGGCCAGGCGCGGCACGGCTCGGACAACAAGGTGGAGTCCGAGCGGGCGGAGTTCGCACTGGACCTGGCCCGCCGGGGCCACCGCGTCGCGGTGGTCTCGGGCGGCGACCCGGGGGTCTTCGCGATGGCGACGGCGGTGCTGGAGGTGGCCGCGCAGGAGGAGTACGCGGACATCTCCGTACGGGTCCTGCCCGGCGTCACCGCGGCGAATGCGGCGGCGGCGCGCGCCGGCGCACCGCTCGGCCACGACTACGCCACGATCTCCCTCTCGGACCGCCTCAAGCCGTGGGAGGTCATCGCGGAACGCCTGCGCGCGGCGGCCTCGGCCGACCTGGTCCTGGCCCTCTACAACCCGGGCTCCCAGTCCCGTACGTGGCAGGTCGGCAAGGCCCGCGACCTGCTCCTGGAGCACCGCTCCCCGGACACCCCGGTGGTGCTCGCGCGGGACGTGGGCGGCCCGACGGAGAGCGTGCGTACGGTGCGGCTGGCGGACGTCGACCCGGCGGAGGTGGACATGCGGACGCTGCTGATCGTGGGCTCGTCGCAGACGCGCTGGGTGCGGCGGGGGGAGTCGGGCAGGTCCATCGTGTGGACGCCGCGCCGCTACCCGGAGGCGTAGAGGCGTCGTACCCACGCCGCGGCCTCGTCGGGCGTGGCGGCCACCGGCACCCCTTCCGGAACCGGTGGCCGCCGCACCACGACGACGGGAATCTGGGCCTCACGGGCGGCGGTGAGCTTGGGGGCGGTGGCGTCGCCGCCGCTGTCCTTGGTGACGAGGGCGTCGATGCGGTGGCGCCGGAGGATCTCCCGCTCACCGTCGAGGCTGAACGGCCCCCGATCGAGCAGGACCGCCATCGTCCTCGGGCAGGGCGGCTCCGGCGCATCGACGGACCGCACAAGAAACCACAACGCATCGAGCCCCGCCCCCGCGAAGGCCGCGAGCCCCATCCGCCCGGTGGTGAGGAAGACCCGCTCACCGAGTGTCGGCAACAGGCGCGCGGCCTCGGCGAGCGACGCGACGGAGTGCCAGCGGTCGCCGTCCTGGGCGACCCAGCCGGGCCGGCGGAGGGCGAGGAGAGGAACATGGGCCTGCGCGGCGGCCAGGACCGCGTTGCGGCTCATGGTGGCGGCAAAGGGGTGGGTGGCATCGACCAGAGCGTCGACACGGTGCTCACGTACCCACTCCGCAAGCCCCTCGCCGCCCCCGAACCCCCCGACGCGTACGTCACCGGGCGGCAGCCGGGGAGCGGCCACGCGCCCGGCGAGCGAGGTGGTGACGCGAAGGCGCGGGTCACCGACCAGGCTCTCGACGAGCTGACGGGCCTCGGTGGTCCCCCCCAGAACAAGAACATGCACAGGCACAGGCACAGGCACAGGCATCGGAACGGACTCTTCTCATGAACGCTGAGGCGCGGGGATCGGGCACCGGGACCCCGGGTGGCCGGGATGCCCAACTCAAACACACCGGCCTGCGCCCCGGCTGGACGACCGGTGCGTGTGCGACGGCGGCGACGACAGCCGCGTACACGGCCCTGCTGACCGGCGACTTCCCGGACCCGGTGAGCATCAGGCTGCCGAGGGGCCAGACACCGGCGTTCGCGCTGGCGGTGGAGGAGTTGGGGCCCGGGCAGGCGAGCGCCGGGGTGGTGAAGGACGCCGGGGACGACCCGGACGTGACGCACGGGGCGCTGGTGAGGGCGACGGTACGGAGGCTGCCGCCGGGCTCCGGGGTGGTGTTCCGGGCGGGCTCCGGCGTCGGTACGGTCACCCTCCCCGGCCTGCCGCTGGACGTCGGGGAGCCCGCGGTGAACCCGGTGCCGCGCCGGCTGATGCGCGAGCACGTGGAGCGGGTGGCGGCGGAGCACGGGGCGCCGGGGGACGTGGAGGTGACGGTGTCGGTGGACCACGGCGAGGAGATCGCCCGCTCGACGTGGAACGGCCGCCTGGGCATCCTGGGCGGCCTGTCCATACTCGGCACCACAGGCGTCGTGGTCCCGTACTCCTGCTCGGCCTGGATCGACTCGATCCGCCGGGGCGTGGACGTGGCAAGAGCCGCAGGCCTCACGCACGTGGCGGGCTGCACAGGCTCGACGTCGGAGAAGACGGTGGTCGCGGAGTACGACCTCCCGGACATAGCCCTCCTGGACATGGGCGACTTCGCGGGCGCGGTCCTGAAGTACGTACGCCGCCACCCCGTCCCCCGCCTCACGATCTGCGGCGGCTTCGCCAAACTCTCCAAACTGGCCGCAGGCCACCTGGACCTGCACTCGGCCCGCTCCCAGGTGGACAAGCCCTTCCTCGCGGATCTGGCCCGACAGGGCGGTGCGACCGAGGAGTTGGCCTCCCGGATCGCCACGGCCAACACAGGCCTGGAGGCACTCCGCCTCTGCGAGGCGGCGGGGGTACGGCTGGGCGACCTGGTGGCGTCCCGCGCCCGCGACGAGGCGCTGGCGGTCCTGCGGGGCGCGCCGGTGGAGGTGGACGTGATCTGCATCGACCGGGCGGGGGCGGTGGTGGGGCGGGGCTGAGTTCCGTGCCCTCAGCTCTTCTGCAGAGCGCGGGTGACACCGGCGACGATGGCGGTGGTCAGCACCCAGCCGAAGGAGTTGAGAGCGCCGCCCGCGACAGTCGACCGCCGCAGGTCCAGATCACCCCCGATGCGCGCGAGTTCGGCGTCGACGCCCGGAACCCCGCTGTCCGCGATCACGACCGTCCGAGTCGTAGCGCCGTACAGCCGGACCGGCTCATCCAACCGGCAGCCCTCCAAGAACAACGTGTGGGAGATCTCCGCCCCTGACAGATCGAGACGCCCACTGACACGCGCCCCACGAGCCGCAGGGCAGCCACGGCACCGGACCGCTCCTCGTCGTTCGCACCGAGCAGCAGCGCCGCGACGACGGCGGCACGGACGGTACGCCCGGCCCCCCAACCGAGCACCCTCAGCCGGAACGTCCGCCTCCGCCACACCGGTACGCAGATGACCGAGGGCGTGGACGGACTCCTCCGCCTGCCCCGCATCGCTGATGCCCAGATGCTTCGCACCGGTGGCTGCGGCGGCTGTCAGCTCTCCGGCACCTGCCGGGTCTGCCGACCGCTCGCCAAGGCGTACCAGGAGGCGAAGGCACCACTGAACACCTACTGCCAACACGGAAACGAGGAAGCGTCATGACCGCTGTCATGGTGGAGATCCGCCCCCGACCTCCGGCCCTGGAGGAGCCCGAGGGAGTGATCCTCCTGGACGACCTGGAGGTGCTGGCCGAAGGGGCCATCCCGGGCTGCAACGAGGACAACCCCTACCGGTAGACAACTGGCCGCACAGAACCGCGGGGGCTTGAGGGCGTTCTTCCACCCGAAGCCCCCGCACCAGTGCGCACCCACATGCCCGCACCCATGGAAGAGTGCAGCCCCATGGCGACCACCCGCATCGGCCTCGACCGACTGCCGCCCGCCGCCCGCACCGCCGTCGAAGAACACACCGGCCCCCTCCTCACGGTCGAGGCGACCACCGAAGGCTTCAACAGCGAGATCGCGGCCCGCGTCACCTCCACCACGGGCACCTGGCACATCAAGGCCTGCGCACCGACCACCCCCGCGCCTGGACCCAGCGTCGGGAGGCCGCCGTCGCCCCCTTCCTCACCGGCTTGGCCCCCGCCCTCCGCTGGCGCGTTGAAACCGCCGGATGGGACCTCCTCGGATGTGAAGCCCTGGCCGGCCACCACGCCGACTACACCCCCGACTCCCCCGACCTCCCCGAAGTAGCTGCCCTCCTGCGCCGCCTCGGCAAGACCGCCTGCCCTGACATCGAACTGCGCCACGCCGAACAGCGCCTGGAGTCCTACGCCGCCCACCCCGACGATCTCCACTCCTTCGCCGGAACCCACCTGCTCCACACCGACCTGAACAACACCAACGTCCTCATCGACGACCACGCCCCCCAAGGCGATCGCGCCCGCCTGGTCGACTGGGCCTGGGCCACCCAAGGCGCCCCCTGGCTCGACGCCGGCTACTGGATCATCTGGCTCATCGCCGCCGGACACACCCCCGCATCCGCCGAACGCTGGGGCGCCGGAATCCCCTCCTGGCACACCGCCCCTGCCGAAGGCATCACCGCCTTCGCCACCGCCAACGCCAATCTCTGGTCCGACATCAGCAACGCCGACCCCGGCCCGTGGACCCTGCGCCTCGCGACTGCCGCCACCGCCTGGCACGCACACCGCAGGACTGGCTGAGCGACAACCCGCCGGTTGCCGGCCGCTGTGCCGCAAGGCAAAGCCAGGATCCCTGTGGATTGCTCCACAGGGATCCTGACCTGCTGTGCACTCGGCAGGATTCGAACCTGCGACCTTCTGATCCGCAGTTCTATGTGGATCAGTCAAGAGCGGCCATACAGATGCGCCTTGCGCGTTTCAAGAGCACTGCCGGGCACGGACGATGGCTCTGGTTGTTGTTCTTCGGTGCTGTAGCGCACGCATCCGGGCCCAGGAAATCGCCACGTGAAGTCAGAAGCTGCGGATGATCAACCATCCGGCGATTCCGAGCACCAGCAGGTATCCACCGGTAGAGAGCGTTTTGCCCAAGCTTTCGTGACCAGAATTCTCGATCCATCGGCCGATGATCCCGACCAACGGTGCCACAAAAATGATCAGAAGGATGCCGATAAGAAAGTCCATGATGCCCCCCTGGCTGCGATGCCTTCCTGGTGATCCAGGGCGTGATCGTAGGTCACGGGATCTTCCAGGGGTAGCTCCGCACCTGCCCGAGCCCATGGACAAGCCTTGATCACCCTGTGATGTGGCTTGTACCGCATCCAGCGAGATCGGCGGAGCCCCAGTCACTGATACAAGCCGGCGGGGCACCGTACATCGATGTGGTTGGCGCCCCGCGTTGAGCACAGGATTTGATCTATGACCTCATCTTTATCAGGTGTGGCACTCTCCGAAAGCACGGGCAATCGTCGCTCGACATGAGCCGGGGCGCTGCCGAAAGCAGCAGGTCCGCACTCCGCCTGACCGTCCTGGCGGGAGAGCCGTCACCCTGAGCGTGTCCGGTGGGTTCAGGCCCGGGACTGCGTCAGCAGTCGCCCCGGTCCCGCCCCACCGCGTACAAGTGGCTGTCCCGGAACTGCTCCGCCCCCAGCGTCCGCCCCACCATGATGACCGCCGTCCTGATCACCCCCGCCGCCTTCACCTGCTCGGCGATCGAGTTCAACGGCCCGCGCAGCACGATCTCGTCCGGGCGGGACGCCATCGCGACCACCGCCGTCGGGCAGTCCGCCCCGTAGTGCGGGGTCAGCTCCTCCACCACCCGGTCCACGTAGCGGGCCGCCAGGTGCAGGACGATCAGGGCGCCGCTGCGGCCCAGGGTGGCCAGGTCCTCGCCCTCCGGCATCGCCGTGGCGCGCTGGGCGATGCGGGTCAGGATCACCGTCTGGCCGACCGTCGGGACCGTCAGCTCGCGCTTCAGGGCCGCGGCCGCCGCCGCGAACGCGGGGACGCCGGGGACGATCTCGTACGGGATTCCCGCCTCGTCCAGGCGCTTCATCTGCTCGTTCACCGCGCTGAACACCGACGGGTCCCCCGAATGCAGCCGCGCCACGTCGTGGCCGTCCGCATGGGCCCGTACGAGCTCCGCGGTGATCTGCTCGATGTCCAGGTTCGCCGTGTCGATCAGGCGGGCGTCAGGCGGGCATTCCGCCAGCAGCTCCACCGGGACCAGGCTGCCCGCGTACAGGCAGACCGGGCTGGCGGCGAGCAGGCGTGCGCCACGCACCGTGATCAGGTCGGCCGCGCCGGGGCCCGCACCGATGAAGTACACCGTCATGTTCGATCTCCTGAAACTGAGGGTTTGCGTACGGACCACTGCGTCACCGGCATCGCCTGACGCCAGCCCGTGAATCCGCCCACCGGGACCGCGTGCGCCACCGCCAGCCGGGTCAGCTCACCGCCGTACGCCCTGTACCGCTCGGCCAGCAGCGCCTCCGACTCCAGCGTCACCGCGTTCGCAACCAGCCGGCCCCCGGGCCGCAGCGCCTCCCAGCACGCGTCCAGCAGGCCCGGTGCCGTCAGGCCGCCGCCGATGAACACCGCGTCCGGCACGTCCAGTTCGGACAGCTCGGATAGTTCAGACAGTTCAGACAGTTCAGACAGGGACGAGGGGGCCGGGCCCGTGACGACCCGCAGGCCCGGGACTCCCAGGCGGTCCGCGTTCCGCGCGATCCGCTCCGCCCTCGCCGGGTCCCGCTCCACGCTCACCGCCCGGCAGGTCGGGTGCGTGCGCATCCACTCGATCGCGATCGAGCCCGATCCGCCGCCCACGTCCCACAGCAACTCTCCGGGCGCGGGCGCCAGCGCCCCGAGCGTGGCGGCCCTGATGTGGCGCTTGGTGAGCTGGCCGTCGTGTTCGTACGCCTCGTCCGGCAGGCCCGGTACGGCCCCGAGCCGCAGCGCGTCCGCCGACGCCCGGCAGTCGATCGCGATGACGTTCAGGCGGTCCCCGGGCGCGTGCGTCCACGTCTCCGCGAAGCCGTCCACGTACGCCTCCGCCTCGCTGCCCAACTGTTCCAGCACGCGCATACGGCTCGGGCCGAAGCCGTGGGCCGTGAGCAGGGCCGCTACCGTCGCGGGCGTCGAAGCGTCCGCGCTCAGCGCCAGCAGCCTCCGGCCCTCGTGGAGGGATACGGCCAGGCGGGACGCCGGGCGGCCCACCAGCGTGACGACCTCCGTGTCCTCCAGGGGCCAGCCGAGCCGCGCGCAGGCGTACGAGACCGAGGACGGGTGCGGGAGGACCCGGAGCGCCTTGGGGCCCAGCTCCTCCGCCAGCGCGCGCCCGATCCCGTAGAACATCGGGTCCCCGCTCGCCAGCACCGCGATCCGGCGCTCCCGGTGCTCGGCCAGCAGCCGGGGTACGGCGGGGCGCAGCGGTGACGGCCACGCCACCCGTACGCCCGCGCACTCCGGCGGAAGCAGGTCCAACTGGCGCGCCCCGCCGATCACGACCTCCGCCTCCCGCAGCGCCTCCCGCGCCCCACCCGACAGCCCGGACCAGCCGTCCGCGCCGATCCCCACGACCGCGACGGGAGGGGCAGGAGAGGCGGGAGGGGCGGGAGGAGCAGGAGGGGTGGCAGGCACGGTCGAGACCTCGTTCAGCTGCGGAGGAGGCGGGTGGGCGCAACGTTGCCGAACTTTACTGAACGTCCCGTTCCGACCCCTCCGGCGGGTGAATCCCGAAAAGAATCCGCGCGTCGTGTCGAGAACCCCGCCCCGGCCCCGACGTCCCCTGTGTAAGCGGAGAAGAAGAGAACGAAGAAGAGAACGAAGAACGTGCTTCCAGGAGGCGACGGTCATGAAGTATCTGGTGATGGTCCAGGGCAGCCAGGCGGACTACGACGCGCAGTCCGGCAAGGGGTCGGCGGACAGTCCGGCCTGGGACGAGAAGGCCATGCAGGAGATGTTCGCCCACATGGGCAGCATCAACGACGACCTCGCCGAGTCGGGTGAGCTGGTGACCGCGTACGGGCTCACGGAGCCCGCGCAGGGGCGGGCCGTCAGCCTCGACGCCGAGGGGCGGCCGGTGGTGTCGGACGGGCCGTACAGCGAGACGAAGGAGCTGCTCGCCGGGTTCTGGATCCTCGAGTGCGAGAGCCTGGAGCGGGTGACCGAGATCGCCGCCCGCGTGGCACGCTGCCCGCAGCCGGCCGGGGCGCCCGAGTACCCGGTGCTCATCCGGACCATCGGCGGCGGGATCGACTAGTTCGACCAGGAGCAGGCTTCGACCAGGAGCAGGCTTCGACCAGGAGCAACCACTGAAGGCAGACCGTACGGGCGACGACCACGACATCGAGGACCTGCTGCGCCGCCACGCGCCGCAGGTCCTCGGCGCGCTCGTCCGCCGTTACGGGCACTTCGACCCGGCCGAGGACGCCGTCCAGGAAGCCCTGATCGCGGCCGCCGCGCAGTGGCCGGAGGACGGGGTTCCGGAGAATCCGCGCGGCTGGCTGATCCGGGTCGCCTCCCGGCGCCTCACCGACCGGTTGCGCAGCGACGAAGCCCGTCGGCGGCGTGAGGAGACCGTGGCGGCCCTCACCCCGGCGGACGCGTTCGTGGCCCCGCCGGCGGACGCGTTCGTCGCCCCGCCGCCCGGGGAAGGCCTCACCGGCCGGGGCGGGCGGGCGCCCTCCGAGGACGACACCCTCACCCTCCTCTTCCTCTGCTGCCACCCCGCCCTCACCCCCGCCGCCCAGATCGCCCTCACCCTCCGCGCGGTCGGCGGGCTCACCACGGCGGAGATCGCCCGCGCCCACCTCGTGGAGGAGGCGACGATGGCGCAGCGGATCAGCCGGGCGAAGCGGGCGGTGCGCGGGGCGGAGTTCCGGCGGCCGGAGCCCGAGGACCGCGACCGGCGGCTCGCGGCCGTCCTCCAGGTCCTCTACCTGATCTTCAACGAGGGGTACACCGCCACCGCGGGCCCCGACCTCCACCGCACCGATCTGGCGCGCGAAGCGATCCGGCTCACCCGTGCCGTACGCCGGCTCCTCCCCCGGGAGGGGCGCGTGACCGGGCTGCTGGCGCTCATGGTCCTCACCGAGGCGCGCACTCCGGCGCGCACCGGGCCCGACGGCGAGCTGATCCCCCTCGACGAACAGGACCGGGCCCGCTGGGACCGTACGGCCATCGCCGAAGGCACCGCGCTGGCCGAGGAGGCGCTCACCCAAGGGCCGGCCGGGGACTACCAGCTCCAGGCCGCCATCGCCGCCCTGCACGACGAGGCCGGGCGCGCCGAGGACACCGACTGGCCGCAGATCCTCGCCCTGTACGAGCTCCTCGTGCACCGCACCCCGGACCCCGCCGCCGCTCTGGGCCGCGCGGTCGCGGTGGCCATGGTGCACGGGCCGCGCGCCGGGCTGGTGGAGGTCGACGCGCTGGCGGGGACGTCGGGCGGCCACCACCGGCTCGACGCCGTACGCGCCCATCTCCTGGAGCGGGCCGGGGAGTCGGGCGCCGCCCGTACCGCCTATCGCGCGGCCGCCGACGCCACCCTGAGCGAACCCGAGGCCCGCTACCTCCGCATGCGGGCCGACCGGCTCGCCCCGTAGCACCCGCGCCCGAACACGTACGGCGACAGCGCGAGCACGATCGCGTACCCCCTCCTGCGCGAAGCCCATCGGCGCGACTGGACTCACTGGAGTCGCCGTCGGCGCCCGCCCTCGGGATCATCGAAGGTATGACCAAGAGCGACAGTGGCAAGGACCTCACCCTGCGGATCGCCCAGCAGCCGGCTGCGGACGAGCTCCTCGCCCGCAGCCCCCTGGCCGCCCTCATCGGCATGTTGCTGGACCAACAGGTCCCGATGGAGTGGGCGTTCACCGGCCCGTACACGCTGGCGGAGCGGATGGGCTCGGACGACCTGGACGCGGCGGAGATCGCCGCCTACGGCCCCGACGCCTTCACCGCCCTCTTCACCACCAAACCGGCCCTCCACCGCTACCCCGGCTCCATGGCGGGGCGGGTCCAGCAGCTGTGCCAGTACCTGGTGGCGGAGTACGGGGGCGACGCGAGCGCGGTGTGGCGGGACGCGGGCACCGGGCAGGAGCTGCTGCGACGGCTGAACGACCTGCCGGGCTTCGGCACCCAGAAGGCCCAGATCTTCCTGGCGCTGCTCGGCAAGCAGTTCGGCGTACGTCCCACGGGGTGGCGGGCGGCGGCGGGGGCGTACGGGGAGGACGGCTCGCGCCGGTCGGTCGCCGACATCACCGGACCGGAGTCACTGGCGGAAGTACGCGCGTACAAGCAGGAGGCAAAAGCGGCGGCCAAAGCGGCCAAGACGGCGAAGGCAACAAAGACGGCGAAGACAGCGAAAACGACCAACGGCTCATCCAAGGCCAACGGCTCACCCAAGGCCAAGGGGTGACCGGAATGCACAGCTCAGCACGCAGTCGGACAGAACACCCGGCGGAAACGATCAAAATCGGCCACTGGTGTTCCCAGGGGCCGCCCCACTCGCTAGCTTTCGCAACAGCTTTCGCAGCACGTTCGTTCGCATCTCCAAGCGCACCTCCGTCACGTCTCGACCGGAAGGACTCTTGTGCACGCAACACGTCGCAGAGCCATGGCAGTTGTGGCCGCCACCGCTCTGGCCACGCCGCTCCTCCTGGGCGCAGCCCCGAACCACGGGCCTTCGCACGGGTCAGGCCACTCGAAGGACGCCTCGAAGGAGGCGGTCAAGCTGTCCCGGGAGCTGGTGAAGAACGCGTCCGCAGGGGACGCCTACCGCCACCTCCAGCAGTTCCAGGCGATAGCCGACTCGGCCGACGGTCACCGCGCGGCGGGATCGCTCGGCCACGATGCCTCGGCGGCGTACGTCTACCGGCAGCTCCAGCGCGCCGGGTACCAGGTCTCGTACCAGACCTTCCGCTTCCCGTACACGCAGACGCTGGCCGAAAAGCTCGCCGTGGTGTCGCCGACGCCCCGCGACGTGACGATCAAGGCGATGACGTACACCCCGTCGACCAGGGTAGGCGGCCTGACGGCGGGACTCGTCAACGTCCCCGTCGATGACACCTCCGGCTGCGAGGCGTCCGACTACGCCTCGGCGAACTTCACCGGCAAGATCGCGCTGATCAAGCGCGGCGGCTGCCCCTTCGCCGACAAGCAGGCGGCGGCAGCGACGGCCGGCGCGGCCGGCGCGGTCATCTACAACAACACCGAGGGCCTCCTCTCCGGCACGCTCGGCGACGCCGCGGCGGGCAGGATCCCGACCGGCGGCATCAGCCAGGCGGAAGGCGAACAGCTCGTCGCCGACCTGGCCGGCGGCGAGGTGACGGTCTCCTTCGAGGTCCGCCAGCTCCAGGAGGAGCGCACCACCCGCAACGTCATCGCGGAGACGCGCGGCGGCAAGGCGGCGAACACCGTGGTGCTCGGCGCCCACCTCGACTCCGTCACCGAGGGCCCCGGCATCAACGACAACGGCTCGGGCTCGGCCGGACTGCTCGAAGTGGCCCAGGAGCTGGCCAAGTCGAAGAGCAAGCCCGCCAACAAGGTCCGCTTCGCCTGGTGGTCGGCCGAGGAGAACGGCCTGCTCGGCTCGGAGGCGTACGTCGCCGGGCTCACCGAGCAGCAGCGCCAGCAGATCAAGCTCTACCTGAACTTCGACATGATCGCCTCGCCCAACGGCGTCCAGTTCGTCTACGACGGCGACGACTCCGACGGCGTCGGCGCGGGCCCCGGCCCGGAGGGCTCGGCCCAGTTGGAGCGGGACATCAACAAGTTCCTCGACGGCAAGGGCAAGAAGCACGAGGGCACGGACTTCACCGGCCGCTCGGACTACGGCCCGTTCATCGAGGTGGGCATCCCCTCCGGCGGTACGTTCACGGGCGCCGAGGGCATCAAGACGGCGGCCCAGGCCAAGGTGTACGGCGGAAAGGCGGACGTCGCGTACGACCCGTGCTACCACGCGGCCTGCGACGACCTGGACAACATCAGCATGCGGCACTTCGACGTCAACATCGACGTGATCGCCAACGCGGTGGGCACGTACGCCCACGACCTGCGCTCGCTGACCCGCCCGGTCAAGCCGGTCCCGAGCACCGGCACGCCGGGCAGCGGCGGCGGCCTGCACGACGGCCACGGCCACGAGGTCACGGAGTAGGGCTTACGTCATGGATCAGGGCCCACGTCACGGGTGAGGGCCCACGTCCTGGCACAGAACACGGCGCGGCCCCGCAGGAGCGATCTCCTGCGGGGCCGTCGCCGTCGTGGTACGCGGGACCGGACCTCAGTCGGGCCTCGGCCGGACCTCAGTCGGTGAGAGCGTCCTTGACCTTCTCCTTGGCCTGACGGGCGTCGCCCTTGGCCTGGTCCGTCCGGCCCTCGGCCGTCAGGCGCTCGTTGCCCACGGCACGTCCGGCCGCTTCCTTGACCTTGCCCTTGGCCTGCTCGGTCTTGGCCTGGGCCTTCTCATCAGCAGCCATGTCACTCACACCCTGATCGCTCGGCAATGTCTCTCCCCCCGCCTGACCCGCTCCGTCCCGTTCAAACACACCGGAGCAAACACAACGGAGCGAACACACCGGAGCCCGTCACGCCACGGAACCGTGAGCGGTGGACATCGCTTCGACAAGTCACAGACCGGTGATGTCCCGCGCCCTCTTCAACGCGGAGCCGAGCTTGTCCACCGCCGCATCCTGCCGCTTCGCGCGCGCCGCGACGTCCGTCGGCACCAGCCGCTCGGCGGTCCGCACGGCATGGGCGTCCGGGTCCCCGTAAGCGGTCTGCGGGCTCTCCCCCGTATCCGCGCAGTGCGTCGTGACCTCCTTGACCGCCTGGAGCACCACGGCCCGGTCCACACCCGGCTGCATGGCCAGCCGTACCTGGAAGCGCGCCATCCACTTCTCGCGGGCCTTCTCCTCCGCCGCCTCCGCCGTCCGGTCCTTCCTTGCCACGCGCCCTCCCGGGGTGGTCGACACAGCCGTCCGTCATCAGGTCAGACGCCTGAGCAAGGGAAAAGGTTCACGGGCAGGAAGCCGCGGTCGGGGTGCCGCGATCGGTATGCGACCTGCCGCCTACCGCCTACCGCAGGCGAACGTTGGGACACCACCCCGCCTGCGGCCTGCCCACTCGTACGGGCGAACCCCTGCCCCGGTATCCAGCGCTATGCGGCGCTCTACAACGTTTCGCGGGCCACCGCAGTGAGGTTCCGTGGCTGCGCCCGGCGCCCCTTGCCCGGTAGGCTTTCCGTGTGATCTTCAAGCGCATCGGAAATGGGAAGCCATACCCCGACCACGGCCGGGAAAGCACCCGACAGTGGGCGGATGTCGCGCCGCGTCCGGTTCGCCTGGACCAGCTCGTGACCACCAAGGGACAGCTGGACCTGGAGACCCTCCTCGCCGAGGACTCCACGTTCTACGGTGACCTCTTCGCCCACGTCGTGAAGTGGCAGGGGGACCTGTACCTCGAAGACGGGCTGCACCGGGCGGTCCGCGCCGCGCTCCAGCAGCGCCAGGTGCTGCACGCACGCGTCCTCGACCTGGGCTGACGCCGCCACACCTCCAGCGCACGCGCGCCGCGCATCCGTACGTATCACCCTCATAACAGCCCCCCGGCGTCCGCACGCGAATTCGGGCCTTTCGGGTGCTTTCGCGCTCATCCGGGTGCCATACGTTGATCATTTAGTACGCAGCATCACGGGGTCGCACTACGCTGCCTCCATGAGCATGCTCACTCCCCCCGGCATGGGCGGAAAGTACCGCATCACGGGCGACACCTACCCCCGCATGCGCCGCCCCCGGCACCGCCGCAGGATCGTCCTCGTGGGCGTCTCGGCCGTGGTCGCCCTCGGCCTCGCCGGCTGGGGAACACTGCAGCTCATCGACGTCTTCACGGGCGGCGACAAGAGCGCGAGCGCCGCCGGCCACCAGCGGGACTGCCCCACGCCGAAGCCCGCGGCCCCGGCGAAGGCGCTCCCGAAGCCGGCCGCCATCAAGGTCAACGTCTACAACGCGACGACCACCAGCGGGCTCGCCAAGGCCGCCGCGGACGAGCTGAAGAAGCGCGGGTTCACCGTAGGCGAGGTGGGCAACGCCCCGAAGGCGTACGACAAGAAGGTCCCCGGTCCCGGTGTGCTGCTCGGCGCCCCGATCGCGGCGGCCGGCGGCAGCTTCACCGTGCTGGGCACGCAACTGCCGGGCACGGTGCAGAAGACCGACCAGCGCAAGAGCGCCGAGGTCGACCTGATCCTCGGCGCGAAGTTCAAGGCGTTCAGCACCCCGGCGGAGGCCACGGCCGCCATGACGGCCCTCACGAAGCCGTCCCCGGCGCCTTCGGCGTCCTGCGCGACGACTCCGACGACGAAGAGCGGCTGAACAACACACGCGGACACGCGCGGACACACCGGTGCCCCTTCCACCACGTACGCGGAAGGGGCACCGTGCCGTTCTGCCGTCGGGCCGTATGGATGGCCACTCCGCCCGTACGGGTGGCTACTCCGCGGTCCCGTACATCCGGTCGCCGGCGTCGCCGAGGCCCGGCACGATGTAGCCGTGCTCGTTGAGCCGCTCGTCGACGGAGGCGGTGACGACGGTGACGGGGGTGCCCGCCAGCTCGCGCTCCATCACCTCGACGCCCTCGGGCGCCGCGAGGAGGACGACGGCGGTGACGTCGTCGGCGCCGCGCTTGATCAGCTCGCGGATGGCGGCGACGAGCGTGCCGCCGGTGGCCAGCATCGGGTCGAGGACGTAGACCTGGCGGCCGGAGAGGTCCTCCGGCATCCGGGTCGCGTACGTCTCCGCCTGGAGCGTCTCCTCGTTGCGGATCATGCCGAGGAAGCCCACTTCGGCGGTGGGCAGCAGCCGCACCATGCCGTCCAGCATGCCGAGACCGGCGCGCAGGATCGGGACGACGAGGGGCCGGGGGTGCGAGAGCTTGACGCCCGTCGTGGGCGTGACCGGGGTCTCGATGTCGACCTGCTCGGTCCGCACATCCCGGGTGGCCTCGTAGGCGAGGAGGGTGACCAGTTCGTCGGCGAGGCGCCGGAAGGTCGGGGAGTCGGTGCGCTTGTCGCGCAGCGTGGTCAGTTTGTGCGCCACCAGCGGGTGGTCGACGACGTGGATCCGCATGCGTCAACAGTAACCGCGCCTTCCGGCACCCTGCGCTGGCATCAACCACCTGTTCGGGGGGAAGGTGGGGGCATACGGACCCAGGGTTGGGGTGGTATGTCGATGGCGGACGGGGAACGGCGGCGGAACGCGGTCTCACGCGGAGTGAGCGACGCGCGCGAGCCGCGCGACACGACACGCGAGCCGGCGCGCGACATGACAGGTGATGTCACGGACGCGCAGGAGAGTGACGCGGCCCGGCGCCGACGACGGGCACAGTTCCTCCGCGAGCTCCATGAGGCCAAGCAGCTACGCGACCGGGTGCAGCCGCGCCGAGCCCGTGCGGCCCGTATGCGCCAACAGATGCGGATGCGTACGTTCCGCTGGTGAAGCGGGTCCGTACCACCGGCGCACGCCCTCCGCTGATCGGGTCCGTCAGGCGGACGTCCGAGCAGGCACTCCTGGAACTGATGGCCGACGCAACGGTCGAAGAGGTCTCGCTCGGCGCTTGTTTCTGCCACGATGCCGATTGGGCGGGGCTCAGAGCAGACGGACTTCTCCATCTGCCCTCCCGTCGGACCGATTCACCTATGACCAGTGGGAGAGTCACGGTGTACTTCGCCGCACTGCTCGCGCGCACCGAAGACGGGTGGGAAGCGAGCGATACAGAGCTCGACGATGTGGAGACCCTGTCCGACCTGACGGATCTGGCCCAGGAGGCCTCGGTGGACGAGGACACGGTCCTGGTCTACATCGAGCAGGAGGACGCCTGGTTCGGCATCCTCCGGGTGGACGGTGAGGAGGACCCCCGTATCTACGTCTCGGACGCGTCCGCCGCCGCCCGCTCCTCGTACGGGGAGATCCTGCTCACCGACGAACTGCTCGGCCGCGATCCAGGGGCCGAGGACGAGATCGCCGCGCTGGAAGAGCTCGTCGACCTCGACGGCACGGAGGACGACGACCCGGACGGCCCGACCCGCCTCGCGTCCTCGTCCACCACCACCACCACAACCACCCCTGAAGCGGATACGGACTCCGATCCCGACTCCGACTCCGTACCGGCGGGCCCGATCGGCGAGCTGGGCATCCTTGCCGACTTCGGGGTCTCCGAGAAGGACCTGCTGACGCTGCGAACCGACGCGCTGACGGAGATCGCCGACGCGCTGGGAGCGGCCGAGGTTCTGGAGGCGGTCCGCTAGGGGGCGTCGGGCGGCCCTGATCGCCGGACGCTCTCCCGCCCCTCCCCCTTCCCGTCCGTTAGGGTCCGCGGGTGACCGCAAGCCCGCCGAACCCTTCCTCCTCCCCCTCCTCCCGGCCCGCCTCGGATCCCGTACGCGACCCGTGGCAGGCCCCGATGCGCCGCGCCCTGGCCGAGGCCGAGCGGGCGGCGTCGGCCGGTGACGTACCGGTCGGCGCCGTCGTGCTCGGCCCCGACGGCACCGAGTTGGCCGCCGCCCACAACGAGCGCGAGGCCACCGGCGACCCGACGGCCCACGCCGAGATCCTGGCCCTGCGCCGGGCGGCCGAGGCGGTCGGCGAGTGGCGCCTGACCGACTGCACGCTGGTGGTCACCCTGGAGCCCTGCACGATGTGCGCGGGCGCCCTGGTCCAGTCCCGGGTCGCCCGGGTCGTCTACGGAGCCCGCGACGAGAAGGCGGGCGCGGCCGGCTCCCTCTGGGACGTGATCCGCGACCGCCGCCTGAACCACCGCCCGGAGGTCGTCGCGGGCGTGCTGGACGCCGACTGCGCAACCCGACTGACGGCCTTCTTCCGCACACTCTGACCGGCCACGGCCCCGCCCCCGGGAACCGATTTCTGTGCACGCCCCGGGATGGTCTAAGCTCTCTCTCGGTAGCGTGTCCGAGCGGCCGAAGGAGCTCGCCTCGAAAGCGAGTGTGGCGTAACCCGTCACCGTGGGTTCAAATCCCACCGCTACCGCTGGTAGAAGGGGTGTCCGACTGATCTCAGTCGGACACCCCTTCTGGCATGCGTCTTACGTCTCTGCGGCCATGGCGGCCGGTTACCGCCTGCTGGGTCGGATGACCTCGCGCGGATCTCGCAGCCATACCTGCTGCCCCCGGTCGGTCACGGTGAGCCCGAACTGTTCGGCGTCGGGCCGCCCGACGGTCTCGTACTCCCACCAGGTCTGTTCGATCTCCTCCCACAGGAAGCCGGGCCCGTACTGCCACACCTCCTCCCCCGTGGCAGCCGTAGCGGCGCCCCCGTCCTGGTGGGTCGCCCACACCTGGACACCGTCCGGGGTGTTCTGATGGACGAGCCGTACACCGGGCAGCCGGGCCCCGGCATACAGGGCGAACCCGAGATCGAGGAGCCGGCCCGGATCCAGACCGGCCGCCCGGGCCCGCCCCTTCTCCCGCACCTCGTGCAGGTCGGGGACGCGGTGGGAGCGCATCGGCATGTACGTCGCCCCGCCGCGGAACGGACCGGTCGCGGTGCCGTCGCCCTGGACATGGAGCTGGACCAGGGCCCCGGACCAGAACTCCCGGGCCAGCGGGGCGACAAGAACCCCGCCGGGCCGCACCTGCCGCAGCAGCACGTACGGGACGTGCCGCAGGGCGCAGGTGGCGATCAGCCGGTCGACCGGCCCGAGGCCGGGCCAGGGCTGTTCGCCGTCCCCGACCCGCAGATGCGGCCGGTACCCGGCCTGCGCAAGAGCCTCCGCCGCCTGCCGGGCCACGACAGGATCCAGCTCGATGCTGTGGACGAGGTCGTCGCCGAGCCGCTCGCAGAGCAGCGCGGCCACATACCCCGTCCCGGTCCCGATCTCCAGCACCCGCTGCCCGTCCTCCACAGCGAGGAGCCCGAGCATCCGGGCCACCATCGACGGCATCGAGTTCGACGACGTCGCCACACCCGGCCCACCCTCGGCCCCGTCATCAAGCTGCGTGACAACGGGTTCGTCGCTGTTGACCAGGGCGAGCCACTGCTCCGTCCCGATGACCAACTCGCACCGGTCGGGCAACTGCCGCCACACATTGGCCGGGACGAACCGGCTACGCGGCACAGCCTCGAACACCCGCCGCCACCGGGCATCCACCAACCCCCGATCGGCAAGGCCCCGAACCAGCCCCGGATAGGTAGGGGCGGTGTGTGCGGTACTCACGACTGCGGGGCGAACTTGGGGCGGCTGCCGTCCGGGGACGGCTTCGGCTCCTGGGGCGGCGTCCACGGCTTGTCCGACGGCGGCCCACCATGCTTACCGTCATCGATCAGTGCGGTGCTGCTCATCATGCGTCTCCTTCATGGAGTGGATTGGTTCGGCTGCCCGGGCGGCGCAGCCGGTAGATCCCGTACGGCGGAAAGAGGTCGACCCGGCGCGGACAGCCGCCCTCGGCGCACCCCCGGCACAACAGATCCCGCCCGTTCGCGGTGCGCCGGACAGCCGTGACCGGCGCACGCCAACACGCCTCACACGTACGGACAACCGTCGGCGACAAGCTGACGCTCATCCGTCCTCCCGGAGGGCGGTGGCGGTCACGTGACACGGACAGCCGCAGTCCGCCTGCCGGCAGACCGCGTGCGCGGCGGCCAGGTCCGAGACCGAGGCACCACGGCAGACCACGCTGTACCGGCCATCCGCCCCGGGCAGCAGCTCGCCCCAGGAGGTGTCCGCCTCCTGGACCAGATCGGCCCCGGCGATCGGCTCACCACGCCAGAGCAACGTCACCCCGTGCTCGGGGCAGTAGGCACCGGTGACGTCCTGAATCGGGAAGTCGTGCGCGTCGCCCTCCACGTAACACCTCACCCGCGAGCCTCCCGCCAGGCCCGGCCGAGCCGGGTGGCCGTCGCACACGAGACCCTGGCACGACACACGGCACAGCGCTGAGTGTGCCCAAGCCAGGTCTTGTAGGCGGTGTCGCCTGTGGAAGTGGTCTTCACGAGGCCCCCTCGGAACAGGTGAGGCATGCGCAAGCGGGGTACTCGGGCGCGTACTCCGGCCTTTCCAGTGGTGCCACCTCGGTCTCCGGCCGGATGACCCGGGTACCGCCCTCGCGGTCCACCTCGTACACCTTGATCGTCATCGTCACGACTCCGCCCTTCCACTACGCTCAGTTGCCCGGTCGTCACTGTGACTACGAAGGTAGGGAACGGGGGCCGCCGCTTGAACTGACCGCGAGTACGGGTGTCCGACTGCGGTCGACAGGCAAGGGGGACACCATGGACAACGGCACACGCACCTCCCTGACCAGCGGTCAGGGAAGGACACAGAGGAGCCGTGGCGGCACCGTGTCCGGTTACGTGTTCCGCCTGATTCGCGAGCAGTTGGGCCACACCCAGGACTCCCTCGCGGAGCAGCTGCGAATTTCGCCCGACACCGTCGCAGGTTGGGAGTCGGGGCGCCGCCCCCTGATCGCTGTGCCGGTCGGGCAGATGCTCGTGTACCGCCATCAGCTCTTACGGCTGGGTAGTGCGCCGGCCTTGCTGATGACTCTGGAACGGGCCATGGAGGCCGACGTACTTCTGGGAGCGGCTCTCGACGAGGACGTACCTGCCCGTGACAGCCCGCTCGGCGCGTGGGTCATGCAGCGCGGACTGGTCGAGGTGCTGTCCTGGCCGCTCAACGGCGTGACTCCAACACCGTTGCACACGCTGCCTGTCCCGCCGCGACCACGCCGAGGCCCCGTACCGCGAGGACCGGAGCTCGCTGCTGCCGACCACAGGCGCTTCTTCTCCCGTATGCGCGAGTCGGCAGAGCAGGCGCACGGCAGGGACAGCTTTCTGCTACGCCGCCAGGCCCTTTACCTCGCCGGGTACGACGCCGCATCCGACACTTCCGAGTGGCTGGCCCAACAGCAGCGGGCCGAGCGCCCGGAGGGCTGGCTGGCCAACTGGCTCAACGCCCGTTCGGTCGCGGCCGTCGCCGCCAGGCAGGGCGACCGAGACCGGATGAAGCACTTCATCACCACGGCCCTCACCGATGACGACGCGGGCGAGGCAGCGAACCTCAACTACTGGGCGTACTGGATCGGAGAGGCACCGCATATCCAGCTGTCCGACGACTTCATCGCCAAAACGTCCCCAGGCCCGTGGCCTGGGGACAAGCTGATGCGTCACCTCGTGCGGGGCTTGACTCCGGACTTCGGGTTCTTCGATCTGAACGTCCACACCCTGTGGGCCCTGGTCGCCGCTCGTCCCAACCTGCTACGCCCCGGAACCGTGATCGGGAACGAACTACGCGCATCCCTGCCTGTGATGTTGGATGGTCGGGAGCTGTCGGCGCGATCGCGCCGGGAGTTGGAGGGCATCCGGTACGCGATTCGCCTCGCCGAGGCGTGAGAGGAGAGGGTCGTGGCTGACGACCTGTCCGCGGTGGGCCGTTTCCTGTTCGAAGCGGGCACACTCAAGCAGACGCGGCGCACCGGCTGGTGGATGGCCGGGGTGCGTGATCCCGAGAGCGTTGCCGAGCACTCCTGGCGTACGGCACTGATCGCCACGATCATCGCGAAGCTGGAGGGCGCCGACCCGGCCCGGGCCGCCTACCTCGCCGTATGGCACGACACGCAGGAGAGCCGGACCGGGGACGTGAACCACCTCGGGAAGAAGTACGCGCCCGCCGGCGACCCCCAGGAAGTCACCGCCGACCAGACAGCGGGCATGCCCGAGGTACTGGCCTCGGCGGTCCGCGAACTGGTCGCGGAGTACGAGGCGAAGGAGTCACCGGAGGCGGTCTGCGCCCGCGACGCAGACAAGCTGGAGTGCCTCCTCCAAGGCATCGAGTACAAGGCACAGGGCTACGAGAACGTCCAGCGATGGATCGACAACAGCCGCAGCCGCCTCACCACCGGGACCGCGAACCGCCTGGCCGACGAGCTTCTAGCGCAAGGATCTCTCGACTGGCTCCGCACAGCTCTCGGAGAGGGCAAGAAGTAGACGCTGGCGTGCGGCGGAACATGAAGTCCGGCCGCATCGGGAGGGTTGCGCCTTTTCGGGGTGGGCGAGGGCCTGCGCGTTGTCGCCTTGGCGGCTTCTGAAGCTCACCCAGGTCGAACGTGCTGCGAGGGGATCTAGGTCGCCCGAGTGCTGATGGCGTAGCTGTGCATCGAAATAATGAGGGTCGCACGACTTCCGAACGGGGACCGCTGGGAGATATGTCCGTTTCTCAAGAAGTAAGTAAAAACGAGCCCCCGGCCGCCTAAACCCGCAGGTCACGAACTGTGGTCCCCGCGCGTGCGGGGGTGTTCCCGTCGAGCTTTATGGCCCGCCAGGCCGGGGCCAGTGGTCCCCGCGCGTGCGGGGGTGATCCCTGCTTCGCGACCTGTGCCTACGTCATCGCTGAGTGGCCCGCTCCCACTCCCAACTGAGGCCGCCACGGGCGTGATGCTTCGCAGCCTGCCTCGGACACAGACGGAAGCAGGATCTAATGACCGGTGCACCGGACTACAGCCAAGGCATCGACGTCGAGCGCGCCCTGAAGTTCGCCGTGCAGCGTATGCGCGGGGGCCGTGTCCAGATCATTGAGGGGATCATCGAACCGGTGTCACCGACGTGGAACCACGAGCACGCCGCCGGACTGGTACGCCGCCAGATTGAGAAGCGGGTTGGCGAACTCGGGTGCGTGGAGGGTTCCGGGAACTGGATCTGCCCGGAACCTCCAACTGGTACATCCCTGACATCGCTGTTGTACCGGAGGATTTGGCCAAGGGCGGCAGCGCCCTTCTTCCTGAGCAGACATTGCTGATCGTGGAAGTGACGTCCGAGTCAAACGCGGAGGCAGACCGTGCCGTCAAGCGTCGTAGATATGCGGAGTACCGCGCGCCCCTGCACCTGCTCGTCGACCGCAGGGAACGCAGCGTCACTCTCTTTTCAGAGCCGCAAAAGTTGGGGTACACCCACGTGAAGGGCCCCCACCCGTTCGGTGCCGTCGTGCGGCTCCCAGCGCCATTCGGTCTCGACCTCGACACCAGCGGCCTCGTGTGACAGATCGCTTCGGCGGCAGCGCCGGAAAAGGTCAGGTCGGGGGAAGCGGCGTCGGGGGGACAGGCCGCTTCCCCCGATGAGAACAGGGCCTCCCGGTCAGCCGTCGCGGTCAGGGGGGAAGTCGCGCGGCGGTGACCCCGCAGTGAGGGCCTGTTCCGGCCCTCCGGTTTCCTGCCAGGGCCGGAGGGCTCGGATCCATCCTGACGGGGCGCAGAAGCCGTACGGGTGGGCAAAAGGCCTTTATGGGCGGGGCCTAGGTCCTTAAAAGGCGCATCAGTGATCGAGAGCAGCCCCTGGATACGGCCATACGTGCGGATACAATCTGCCGATCGCACGCCGGGTCCAGGCGGCGTCAGGCGGGGTCTACGGGGAGGCAAGGGCAGTGGCGCAGGCTAGGAAGATCGCGCTCTACATAGTGGTGGTCTTCGTGCTGTACTCGATCATCACCTCGCCCAAACGGTCCGCCGAGCTCGTGGGGGTGGGGTTCGAAGGCGTCTCCAGCGCTGCTCAGAGCGTCGGCGACTTCATGACCGAACTGGTGAAGTAGCGAAACCGTAGGGGTACCGATGATCCGCCACCTGGTCCTGTTCAAGCTGAACGAAGGCGTCGAGCGGGACGACCCGCGCGTCGCCGCCGGGGACCGCGCCTTCCGGGAGCTGGAGGGGCAGGTTCCGGAGCTGGAATTCTGGGAGTGCGCCTGGAACATCACCGACCGGCCGATCGCGTACGACTACGCCATCAACTCCGCCGTCGCCGACGAGGCCGCCCTCAAGCGCTACATCGAGCACCCGGCCCACCAGGCCGCCGCCGGTCAGTGGCGCGAATTCGCCACTTGGGTGATCGCCGACTATCCCTTCTGAGACCACTCCGGCCCCTTCCCGGCCCCTTCCCTGTGTAGGTGCAGGACCCGTTCCGGCCGACCCCTCGCCGTTCAGGCGAGGGGTTTCTTTGTGCTGTTTAAACCTTTATGACCTCAACACGGACTTTTGCGGTGCTTGCACACAGTGGACATGTCTTGTGATGCTATGACCGCTTTTGACGGATGAGTTGACCGAAGTTGACCGCGAAGGGGTGGCGTCACCGTGCCGGCCAGTACAGCGCCTCAAGTGCCTCCCCAGTCCGTCCAGCCGTCCCAGGGCGCTCCTCAGGTTGCCTCCCAGGGTGCCTCTCAGGCCGCCCCTCAGGGCGTCCAGGCCACTCCCGCCGAGGAGATCCAGACCGAGACCCCGGACCCCACCACCCCGCCCGCCAGAACCCGCGGGGCGGACACCAGGGCCCTCACCCAGGTCCTCTTCGGGCAGCTCAAGAACCTGGAACCCGGCACCCCGGAACACGGCCGCGTCCGGGCCGCCCTCATCGAGGCGAACCTCCCCC
Source organism: Streptomyces cyaneofuscatus (assembly GCF_042718795.1). Taxonomy (GTDB): domain Bacteria; phylum Actinomycetota; class Actinomycetes; order Streptomycetales; family Streptomycetaceae; genus Streptomyces; species Streptomyces cyaneofuscatus_A. The sequence goes on along the minus strand of NZ_JBHXOX010000009.1, from coordinate 237,148 downwards.
TCGTCCGGTACGCCGCCGCCCGCTTCCGCAGCCGCAACGAGCCCATGGAGGACGTCGTCCAGGTCGGCACCATCGGTCTGATCAACGCGATCGACCGCTTCGACCCGGAACGCGGCGTCCAGTTCCCCACCTTCGCGATGCCCACCGTCGTCGGCGAGATCAAGCGCTACTTCCGCGACAACGTCCGCACCGTCCACGTCCCCCGCCGGCTGCACGAGCTCTGGGTCCAGGTCACCGGCGCCACCGAGGACCTGACGACCGCTCACGGGCGCTCCCCAACCACCGCCGAGATCGCCGAGCGGCTGAAGATCTCCGAGGACGAGGTGCTCGCCTGCATCGAGGCCGGGCGCTCGTACCACGCCACCTCCCTGGAGGCGGCCCAGGAAGGCGACGGGCTGCCCGGGCTGCTCGACCGGCTCGGTTACGAGGACCCCGCGCTCGCCGGCGTCGAGCACCGCGACCTCGTACGCCACCTCCTCGTCCAGCTTCCCGAGCGCGAGCAGCGCATCCTCCTCCTGCGCTACTACAGCAACTTGACCCAGTCTCAGATCAGCGCCGAACTGGGCGTCTCCCAGATGCATGTGTCAAGGCTCCTGGCCAGAAGTTTCGCCCGACTGAGGTCCGCAAACAGGATCGAAGCGTAACCGGAACGGGTAGACCCTCCAGGGACCGGTTCTGACGGTGTAAATGCCCTACACCCCCTGTTTCCAGGGCGGATTCACCGCTGACTTGTCGACATGTCACTACAGCGTGTTGCCGACATGTGACATTCTGCTGGAAGCGCGTTTGCCGCAGCCCCACCTCCGGTATTCAGGTGGAGGCTGCGTTCCTCCGATGGTCGCGGCCACCGCGACCGTCCGCGACCTCAAGGGGGTGGCATGTCCGCAGAACAGGGCAGCTCGAAGGTGCTCACGCTCACGAAGAGCGTGCCGGCACCCGCCGTGCTCACCAGCTCGCCGGAAGCCATCGACACCCGCACTCTGTCCCGCTCCCTGTTCCTGCGGCTCGCCGCGCTCGGCCCCGCTTCGGGTCCTGAGGGAACGGACAGTCCGGAGCGGACCTATGTGCGGGACACACTCATCGAGCTCAACCTCCCGCTGGTGCGTTACGCCGCGGCGCGGTTCCGGAGCCGCAACGAACCGATGGAGGACATCGTCCAGGTCGGCACGATCGGCCTGATCAAGGCGATCGACCGGTTCGACTGCGAACGGGGCGTCGAGTTCCCGACGTTCGCGATGCCGACCGTCGTCGGGGAGATCAAACGCTTCTTCCGCGACACCTCCTGGTCCGTCCGGGTCCCCCGGCGCCTCCAGGAGCTGCGGCTCGCGCTGACGAAGACCAGCGACGAACTGGCTCAGCGGCTCGACCGCTCCCCGACCGTGCCGGAGCTTGCCAAGGCGCTCGGGGTCTCCGAGGAGGACGTGGTCGACGGCCTCGCCGTCGGCAACGCGTACACCGCCTCCTCGCTCGACTCCCCCTCGCCCGAGGACGACGGCGGCGAGGGCTCCCTCGCCGACCGCCTCGGCTACGAGGACGCGGCGCTGGAGGGCGTCGAGTACCGCGAGTCGCTGAAGCCCCTGCTGGCCAAACTCGCCCCGCGCGAGCGCCAGATCATCATGCTGCGGTTCTTCGCCAACATGACCCAGTCGCAGATCGGCGAGGAGGTCGGCATCTCCCAGATGCACGTCTCCCGGCTGCTCACCCGCACCCTCGCCCAGCTCAGGGAAGGGCTCATCTCCGACTGAGCCGTGCGAGCCGTGCGACGTGAAGCTTGCGCCGTGCACGAGGGTTCTTAATTGACGGGGCGTCAGACACACTGGCGCGATGCGATGTCAGACTCGTCAGTCATGCGGACCCGCCGGCCGCCGAGGCACCGTGATCGCCGCCTCGGCGGCCGCGCTGTGTCTGGTCGGCGGCCTCCTGACCGGCTGCGGAGGCGGCCCCGGGGACGGTTACGCGGCGGTGGGCGCGGGCGGCGGCGGGCCTGAGCGGTCCGCGGGCGGGGCCTCGGGGCACCAGGGGCCCTCGGGGCCCTCGGGGAAGGTGACGCTGGTCCCGTTGGACGGCAGCGGCGCTGGGGGTACGGAGAGGGGCGGGGGGTCTGGTGCCGGCCGGGGCCCGGGGGCCTCCTCGCCGCCGCCAGCCGGAGGCTCCGGTGGGCCTGACGCCGTCGATGGGCTTACGGGAGGCCCCTCGGCACCCCTTCCGGGTCCCGGGGCAGGAGGCGGCGGCGTGAGCGGGGGCGGGGGCGGAGCTCGTACGGGAGCGGCCGGCGGGTCCGGAGCAGGGGGCACCGAGCCCGGGGCCCGGCCCGGTGAGCCCGCTCAGCCGCCCACGTCGTCCAGGCCCCCCAAACCCGCCGAGCCCTCCGCCCCCGGCAGTGGCTCCAAGCCCGGCGGCGGGTCCAAGCCCGGTGAGGGAAGCGGAACGACCACCCCTCCGCCCAGCCCCCCGCCCGGCAAACCCGCCCCGCCCCCGGCGCCCGCCGCCCTCACCCTGAGCGCCCCGCAGCGTGCGCCGGCGGGCAAGCGGTGGTGCGAGAAGGTGACCGTGGAGTTCCGCAACACCGGCGGCTCCCCGGCCCGTTCGGGAACCATCACCTTCGCCACGCACATCATCGGCGCCCTGGGCGTCGACTGGGCCACCATCCGGTCCAGCCAGTCGCTTCCCGCGCCCATCGCGGCCGGGGCGACGCGCTCGGAGACGTACACCGTGTGCGTGGCGTCCTGGCGCGTGCCCCTGGGGATGCGCGTCGAGACCCAGGACGTCTCCGCCGTGTGGGAGTGAACCTCGGCCGATACCGAAGCCGATACCGAAGCCGATGCCGATGCCGAAGCAGATCAGAATCAGAACCGCCTGGGGGGCGGGCAGCGACGTCGGCCGCTGCCCGCCCCCCAGGCGGTTCAGGTCGTGGTTCGGTGCGTCAGCCCAGTGCGAGCCACGCCACCGCGCCGAGGACGACGACGACCGCGACGACGATCGCGATCACCCCGACCTTCGGCCCGGAGGAGGTCGCCGCGGGCTGCTGCCGGCGCTGCGGCTCGCCCTCGTCGACGAAGGCGCGGAACATCTGCGTGCTGCCCGCCGGATCAGGGGTGCCCTCGGGGCCCGGCTGAGGGGCGTGGGGGTTGTGTGCCATGGGGCAGGACCCTAGCGAACTCGGGCCTTCCGCCCAACCCCCGGGCCACCCGGCACGCCGCCCGACCAGCGGCGGAACGCAGCGGAAACGGGCTTGACCCGGACCCGACGGAGGCTTTTGCGTTCCTTTACTTCTGCAAGGCCGTTTTCGTTTGCCTGTAGCAACCAACGGCTTCTATGGTTGCCCTAAGCAACAACATATCCAGCCATGACCAGCACAGTCATCAGTGCGTTGGGGGGTCCCGGTGGCCGCACGGAGTCGGTACGAGGAACTGGCCCGGCAGCTCAGCGCGGTCGGGGCCGTCAAGCGGGGACTCGCCCGCGCACTCCCCCCGGAGTGTCCCGGTGGCTCCGCCGCCGTGCTGACGCTCCTGGACCGGCACGGCGAGATGCGGATCAGCAGGCTCGCCGAGCTGATGGCCGTGGACCTCTCGGTGACCAGTCGCCACGTGGCCCATGTGGCCGATCACGGCTGGATCGAGCGGTCCCCCGACCCGGCGGACAAGCGGTCCCGCATCCTGCGGCTGACCCCCGGCGGTCGCGCGCAGCTCGGCGAGCTGACGCGGCGGACCACCGAGATGTTCGCCCGCAATCTCGACGACTGGTCCGACGAGGACGTCGGCCGGCTCAACGCGCTGCTGTCCCGGCTGCGCGACAGCTTCGCCTGTCGCGGACCCGGTGGCTGTGCCCCCGGAAGCCACTCCGGCGAGTGCCGGAACGGGCTCGGCGACAACGCGCACACCCGTACACCTGTGTAACAGAAGCAAATACGCACGGATAAGGAACTCAATGGCTACGACCACACCGACCGGTGTGCGGGGCGGCCACGCCAAGCACGGAGGTCACGGAGGCCACGGAGGCCACAGCGGCCCCGGCGCCTCCGACGGCACACCCATGACGCACCGCGAGATCATGGAGGCGCTGACCGGGCTGCTGCTCGGCATGTTCGTCGCGATCCTGTCGTCGACGGTCGTCTCCAACGCCCTGCCCGAGATCATCTCCGACCTCGGCGGCGGGCAGAGCGCCTACACCTGGGTCGTCACGGCCTCGCTGCTGGCCATGACCGCCACCACCCCGCTCTGGGGCAAGCTCTCGGACCTGTTCAGCAAGAAGCTGCTGGTCCAGATAGCCCTGGTCATCTACGTCCTCGGATCGGTCGTCGCCGGTCTGTCGACCAGCAGCGGCATGCTCATCGCCTGCCGGGTCGTCCAGGGCATCGGCGTCGGCGGCCTCTCCGCCCTCGCGCAGATCGTGATGGCCGCGATGATCGCCCCGCGCGAGCGCGGCCGCTACAGCGGCTACCTGGGCGCGGTCTTCGCCGTCGCCACCGTCGGCGGCCCGCTCCTCGGCGGTGTCATCACCGACACCAGTTGGATGGGCTGGCGCTGGTGCTTCTACGTGGGCGTGCCGTTCGCGATCATCGCCCTCATCGTGCTCCAGAAGACCCTGAAGCTCCCGGTCGTCAAGCGCGAGGGCGTCAAGGTCGACTGGACCGGCGCGTTCTTCATCAGCGCCGCCGTCTCGCTGCTGCTGGTGTGGGTCACCTTCGCGGGTGACAAGTACGACTGGCTGTCGTGGCAGACGTACGTGATGGTCGCGGGCTCGGTCCTGCTCGGCCTGATCTTCGTCTTCACCGAGTCGCGGGCCAAGGAACCGATCATCCCGCTGCGCCTCTTCCGCAACCGCACCATCACGCTGGCCTCGATCGCCTCGCTGTTCGTCGGTATCGCGATGTTCGCCGGCACGGTCTTCTTCAGCCAGTACTTCCAGCTCGCGCGCGGCAAGTCGCCGACCATGTCCGGCGTCATGACCATCCCGATGATCGCGGGGCTCTTCCTCTCCTCGACCATCTCCGGTCAGGTCATCACCAAGACCGGTCGCTGGAAGGCCTGGCTGGTCACCGGTGGCTTCCTGGTCACGGCCGGGCTCGGACTGCTCGGCACGATCCGGTACGACACCGAGTACTGGCACGTCGCGGTCTACATGTTCGTCATGGGTCTCGGCATCGGCATGATGATGCAGAACCTGGTCCTCGCGACACAGAACCAGGTCGCTCCCGAGGACCTCGGTTCCGCGAGCTCCGTCGTCACCTTCTTCCGGTCCCTCGGCGGTGCGATCGGCGTCTCGGCGCTCGGCGCCGTCCTGGGCAACCGCGTCACGCAGTACGTCAAGGAGGGCCTCGCCGACCTCGGCCCCGAGGGCGCCAAGCTCGGCCACGGCGGTACGGGCGGCGGGGGCATCCCCGACCTGGACAAGCTGCCCGAGCCGTTCCGCGTGGTCATGGAGGCCGCGTACGGGCACGGCGTCGGCGACGTCTTCCTTTACGCCGCCCCGTGCGCCCTGGTCGCCTTCATCGTGACGCTCTTCATCAAGGAGGTCGCCCTGAAGACCAGCGCCGCCAACGACGCCCCGGAGACCCCCGCGGTGGAGGCTCCCGTGCCCGCCGCCATCGGCGCCGCCGGGCTCGGCTCCGAGGGCGCGGCCGGGGTCACCTCGGTCGATACGGCCGAGGCGGCCGACACCGTCACCTCCTCGTACGAGAACGGGACCGTCCAGGACACCTCGTACGAGACCGTCCAGGGCACGCCCGTACAGGGCGTCGTGCGCGGCGCCGAAGGGGTGCCGGTCGCCCGGGCGGCGCTCACCCTGATCTCGCTGGGCGGCCGGCAACTGGGGCGTGCCGTCGCCCGGGGCGACGGCGGCTACACCCTGGACGCGCCGGGCTCCGGCAGCTACGTCCTGATCGCCTCCGCCGACGGCTTCCAGCCGCAGGCGTCCACGGTGGTCGTCGGCGAGGAGCCGCTGGCCTTCGACATCCTGCTCTCCGGTACGAGCGGACTGGCCGGAACCGTACGGGCCGCCGAGTCCGGTACGCCGGTCGACGGCGCGATGGTCATCGTCACCGACGTACGGGGCGATGTCCTGGCCACCGGGACCACCGGCCAGGCCGGGGAGTTCACGTTCGGCGAGCTGGTCCCGGGCTCCGTGACCGTCGCGGTCAACGCGGCCGGGTTCCGTCCGCTGGCGCTGCCCGTGGAGGTCGGCGGCCAGGGCGTCACCCGCGTCGAGGCAGCCCTGCGGGCCGGTGCGCTGGTCCGGGGCGTCGTACGGGCCGGGTCCGCCCGGAGCCCGCTGGCCGACGCCCGGGTCACGCTGATCGACGCGGCAGGCAACGTGGTCGCCACCGCGACGACCGGCGAGGACGGCGCGTACGCCTTCACCGACCTGGACGCGGGCGAGTACTCGGTCATCGCGACGGGCTACCCGCCGGTGGCGGGTGCCGTGACGGTGACCGGTACGGGAGTCGACGGGCACGACATCGAGCTCGCCCACCCCGGCGACTGATTGATCCCTCCCCATACGTGCACGCGTGCGCCTATAAGGATGCGCGTCAACACGTGAAGGGATCGCAAAGACCCCTGGTCGGACAGCACTTCTTGCGGAGAGGCTGTCGCGGCCGGGTGGAAATGGGCCCCGGAGGTGGGTACGGCAGGCAGGGGACGGCCTGCCGTGGCCGCCCCGGGGCCCGACTCATGTGACCCAGGGTCATGGAGCTAGGAGAGAGATACGGATGGGACTTCGCGCACAGGTACGGACGCGGGACGGCTGGGCGGTCCAGCACGCCGTCGTGACGGTCACCGACATGACCGGCACCCAGGTGCTGCGGGCCGCGGCCGACGAGGACGGGGCCGTCCGCACGGACGGGTCCCTGCCGGCCGGCGCGTACACGGTGATCGTCACGGCGGTCGGGTACGCCCCCGCCGCCTCCACCGCCCTCGTCACGGCGAGCGGCCGGATCGAGGGCGGGCAGATCGTGCTGGCCCGCCAGGGCGGGGTCCAGCTCCCGCCACCGGGCGCCTGGTCGCTGGACCCGGTGCACTCCTCGGTCGGCGCGGTCGCCCAGCACCTGGGGATCTCCAGCGTCCGGGGCCGGTTCACCGACTTCGGCGGCCGGATCACGATCGGCGACGACGTCGCCCGCTCCCGGGTCGACGCGGTGATCGGCGCGGCCAGCATCGACACCGGCAACGGCATGCGGGACAAGCACCTGCGCTCGCCCGACTTCCTCGACGTGGACCGCTTCCCGGAGATCACCTACCGCTCCACCGGCATCGCCCCGGCAGGACCCGACCGCTGGACGGTCCACGGCGAGCTGACCATGCACGGCGTCTCCCGCCCGGTCGACCTGGACCTGACCTACCTCGGCACCGGGCCCGACCCGTGGGGCGGGGTGCGTGCCGCCTTCCACGCCACGGCCGAGCTGCGCCGTGACGACTTCGCGATGAACTACAACCAGGTCGTCCAGGCGGGCATCTCCGCCATCGGGACCACCCTGCGCGTGGAGCTGGACATCCAGGCCGTACAGGGCGACGCGTTGCCCGGATAGGGACCGCGGGGGCGTGGTTCGCTGCCGGGGTGGTGTGCGTGCGCGGTCGTAGGGTGGTCGCCATGGCTCCCAACATCGCGACCAACACCGCCGTGGACCTCGATGAGTTGCTGGCGTTCGTCCGGCCCCGGCACCGGGCGATCCTGCTGACCGCCCGGGCCGACGGCCGTCCCCAGGGCTCCCCGCTGACCTGCGGGGTCGACGACGCGGGCCGGATCGTCATGTCGACGTACCCGGAGCGCGCCAAGACCCGCAACGCCAAGCGCGACGAGCGGGTCAGCGTGATCGTCCTCTCGGACGAGTGGGACGGGCCGTGGGTGCAGGTCGACGGCGTGGCGGAGGTGCTCGACGTCCCGGAGTCGGTCGAGCCGCTCGTCGAGTACTTCCGGAACATCTCCGGTGAGCACCCGGACTGGGACGAGTACCGGGCCGCCATGGTGAAGCAGGGCAAGTCGATCATCCGGGTCACCCCGGAGCGCTGGGGGCCCGTCGCGACCGGCGGCTTCCCGGCTCACCTCGCACCGGGCCGGTGACAGGGGTGGTGCCGCCCGGCCCGGAGCTCCTCGCGCGGGCCCGGCTGCTGGTCGCGCCCGAGCTGAGCGCCTCTCTCGTACGGGAGGTGGAGCGGATCACCGGGCGGAGAGCCGAGCCTTTGGAGGACGGGGCGGCGGGCAGTGATCCGCTGCTCTGTGTGGGGGCCGCACTGCCGGGCTCGGTGCGGGCGGCGGAGCGGCTGCTCTGGTTCCACAGCGTCAACGCCGGTACGGATCCGCTGCTCGCGGCCGGGCCCTGGCCCGCCGGGGCGCTGCTGACCCGGACCGTGGGGCGGATGGGCGAGCGGATCGCGCAGTACGTGCTGGGCTGGGTGCTCGCGGAGTGCCAGGCCGTCCCGGAGTACGTCGCCCAGCACGCCCGCGCCGAGTGGCGCCGGCTCCCGACGGAGCTGGTCGCCGGGCAGACCGCCCTCGTCTACGGCACCGGGCGCATCGGCGGGGCCGTCGCCGGGCTGCTGCGGAGTTGTGGGGTGCGGACGGTGGGGGTGGGCCGGACCGCACGGACCAAGGCGCCGCCGCCGGGCTTCGACCGGGTGATCGGGGCGGGCGGGGGCGCGGGGCCGGAGAGGGAGGAGCCGGAGGGGGCGGCGCGTGCGGATGCGGAGGCCGAAGAACTGGCGGGGGCGCGGTGGGTCGTCGGTGCGTTGCCGTTGACCGGGGTGACGGAGGGCTTCTTCGGGGCGGGGCGGTTCGCGGCGGTGCGGGGCGCGACGTTCGTCAACGTGGGACGGGGCGCGACGGTGGACCTGGGGGCGCTGGAGGCCGCGCTGCGGGGCGGTGGGGTGCGGAGTGCGGTGCTGGACGTGCTGGCGGAGGAGCCGGCCGCGCCCGACGACCCGGTCTGGCGGCTGCCCCGTACGGTCATCACCTCGCACTCCGCGGGGATCACCGCCGACGAGGACGTGGCCGTGGACTTCGCCGCCTGCTGGGAGGCCGTGCGGGAGGGCCGGCGGCCGGAACTGGCGGTGGACGTGGGGCGCGGTTACTGAGGTTGGCGGGGATGCTGGGGTTGCCGGGGTTGCCGGGGTTGCTGGGCAGCGGTGGTCGTTGCGGAGTCCGTCCGCTCGCACATCGTCTCGATGCCCGCGACCAGCAGGTCCAGCGCGAAGACGAAGTCCCGCTCGCGCATCTCCTCCACCGTGTCACCGCCCCGGGCCGCCATCAGGTCGTCGGACGACTCGACGATCGCCCGCAGGTGCGGCTGGGCCCGGATCGTGCCCATCGCGTGGCGGTGGTACGCGTCCTGGGTGAGCCCGGTCGCGTCGCACCGCGCCTTGAAGTGGCCCTCGACGGTGCCGAATCCGTACACGAACTGGAAGACCGCCGCGAGCGCGCCCGTCTGCCGCTCCAGGGGCAGGCCGGTGGAGCGGATGACGTCCATGACGGTGGACGAGAACAGCACCGAGTTCGGGCCGATGTTGAGGAAGGTCCCGGCCAGGGGGGAGGTCCAGATGTGGCGGACGAGCAGTTCGCGGTAGCTGCGCGCCAGCTCGCGCAGCCGCTCCCGCCAGTCGGCGTCCTCACGGGGCGGTGCGATCTCCGCGTAGACCGAGTCGAGCGCCAGCTCGAGGAGGTCGTCCTTGGTGTCGACGTACCAGTAGAGGGACATCGCGGTGACGTCCAGCTCGGCGGCGAGCCGGCGCATGGAGAACTTGGCGAGGCCCTCGGCGTCCAGCAGCCGCACCGACGCCTCGGTGATCCTGTTCAGGTCCAGGCCCGTCGGGGACTCGGTCCTGCGGGGCCGCGAAGGGGTCCGTCGGTCGAGCCACACGCTGGTCCGCGCGGGGGACTTCTCGGCAGGCGTCGCCTCGGGGTCCTTCTCGGGGGATGTCGCCTCGGGGGGCGTGCCGGCGGCCTTCCCAGGGTTCGTCACACGGTCGGACGCGGACACCATGGCGCACTCTCCTCGTCTCGTCTCGCCTTGCCTTGGCTTGGCTTGCTGGGACCGGCCCGGCCCCAGCCCCGCGCTGCCCCTTCCGATGCTATGCCGCCGGTCCCACCGCCTCGGCCCGGCCTCCGGCCGCCTCCGTCCGTTCGGCCCGGCGCAGCAGCATCGCCGCGAGCAGACCGCCCGCCAGCACCGCGACCGCGCCGGCCAACTGGCTGGCCTCCAGGCCGGAGGCGAACGCGTCCTTGATCGTCGCGCGCTCGCCCGGGCCGTCGGCGGCGGCCAGGGCGGCCGGCAGCGAGGCGGCCCCGACGGCGGCCGGTACGAGGGCGGCGAACCGGATGTTCAGGACCGCGCCGAGCACCGCGACGCCGAGCCCGTTGCCGAACTCCGCCAGCGTGCCGTTGACCCCGGCGCCCACCCCGGCCTTCTCCGGCGGGATGGCGCTCATGATGGCGTTGGCCATCGCGGGCATCGCGAGGGAGATCCCGGCGCCCATCACGACCAGGCCGAGCAGCATCCCGGTGTACCCGTCGCGCCCGAGCACCGCGATGGCCGCGAGACCGGCCGCCAGCGCGGTCATCCCCGCCGCGATCGTGGCGGGCGTGCCCGTCCTCCGGACCAGCCGGGCGCCCAGGCCTGTCAGGTTGAGGGCGACCACGGTGAGCGCCATCGGCGCCGTACGCAGACCCGCCTCCAGCGGCCCGTACCCGAGAACGAACTGAAGGTGCTGCGTGAGCAGAAAGAGGGAGCCGCCCATACCGAAGGCAACCAGAACAGCGCCCGCCACCGCGCCGATGAACGTCTGGTTCCGGAAGAAGTGCATGTCGAGCATCGGGTGCGGGATGCGCAGCTCCCACAGGACGAACCCGGCGAGGACCGCGACCCCGATGAACGCCGTCAGCAGCACCCGGGCCGATGCCCAGCCGTGCTCGGGGCCGGAGATGATCGCGAACACGACCGCCGCCATCCCGACCGTGGAGAGCAGCGCGCCGAGCAGGTCGGGCCGCTCCCCGCGCGGGTTCTTGAACTCCGGTACGAGCCGGACGACGGCGACCAGGCCGATCACGGCGACCGGGATGTTGATGAGGAAGATCGCGCCCCACCAGAAGTGGTCCAGCACGATGCCGCCGACGAGCGGCCCCGCCGCGAACCCGAGGGAGTTGACGGTCGCCCAGAGGCCGATCGCCTTGACCCGCTCGGAGTCGTCGAAGATCTGGACGACGACGGCGAGGGTGGTGGTGATCAACAGCGCGCCCCCGACCCCCATGCCGGCCCGGGCCGCGATGAGCTGGCCGGAGGACTGCGCGAGACCGGCGGCCAGCGAACCGATGCCGAACAGGGCGAGGCCCACGACCAGCATCTTCTTGCGCCCGTAGCGGTCGGCGGAGCTGCCCGCGGTGAGCAGCAGACCGGACTGGACGAGCGAGTAGGCGTTGATCATCCACTGCACGTCGGCGGTGGAGGCGTCCAGCTCCGTGGTGAGGGAAGGGATGGCTACGTTGAGGACGGTGTTGTCGAGCAGCACGGTGAGCTGGGCCAGGCAGATGACGCCGAGGATCAGCCAACGCTGCGGGTGCCCCTGGGGGGCGAGATCGGGTCGCGGTGCGGCGGGCGCCGTCATGCGGGCTCCTGGGTCTCCGGTTTGGTCGCCGGTCGGGTCGCCGGCGCGGCTTGCGGCCTTGACGGATCGATGAGTTCTACGGTGTATAGGAAGTGGGCGTTGTACACCGTAGGGCACCCCTTGTACGGCGTACAACTCGATTACGGCCTGTGCGCCGCCATCCCTGCCGACTCCCGCCATCCCTGCCGACTCCCGCCGCCCCTGCTGATGCCGCCGTCCCTGCTGACTGCCGCCGCCCCTGCTGATGCCGCCGTCCCTGCTGACTGCCGCCGCCCCTGCTGATGCCGCCGTCCCTGCTGACTGCCGCCGCCCCTGCTGACTGGAGAGCCATGTCGCCGCGTCACCGTGTCCCCAGCCGTGCCCGCCTCCCCTACCTGCTCCTCGCCGCCGCCTTGCTGAGCGCGTTACTCGGAGCGCCCCCCGCCGCCGCTGCGGCCTCCTCTGCTGCCTCCCCCGGCGTGCCGCTTCGAGTCGCCACGTACAACATCCATGCCGGTGCGGGCATGGACAACGCGTTCGACCTCGATCGGCAGGTGGCCGAACTGCGCACGCTCAAAGCCGATGTGATCGGCCTTCAGGAGGTCGACCGGCACTGGGGCACCCGCAGCGAGTGGCGCGATCTCGCGGGTGAGCTGGCCGGGCGGCTGGGTATGTACGTGTACTTCGCGCCGATCTACAGCCTGGACCCCGCCGAACCGGACGGGCCGCGGGCGGAGTTCGGGGTGGCGGTGCTGTCCCGGTACCGGATCGTGAGCGCCGAGAACCACGAGATCACCCGGCTCTCGACCCAGGACCCCAACCCGGTCCCGGCCCCGGCTCCGGGGTTCGGCGAGGTCGTCGTACGGGTGAAGGGGCGGCCCGTGCACGTGTATGTGACCCACCTCGACTACCGCCCGGACCCCGCCGTACGCGTCGCCCAGGTCGCCGACACCCGGCGGATCATGGCCGAGGACCGAGGCCCGAAGATCCTGCTCGGCGACTTCAACGCCGAACCCGGGGCCCCGGAGCTTGCCCCGCTGTGGGGGGAGCTGACGGACGCCGACCCGGGGGCGCCGACCTTCCCGGCGCAGGACCCGGTCAAGCGGATCGACTACGTGGCGGTGTCGAAGGGGGCCGCGCAGGTGCGGCGTGCGTGGGTACCGGAGAGCGTGGCCTCGGACCACCGGGCGGTCGTGGCGGATCTGGTGCTGCGGGAGCGGTGAGTGCCCCGGGGGCCCGTGAGTGCCGGGGGGGGTGCCGGGGGGGGTGCCGGGGGGGGTGCCGGGGGGGTGCCGGGGGGGGGTGCCGGGGGGGGTAAGCGCGGGGGCCGTGAGGGCGGGGGCCGGAGGCTCCGGAGTCCCTATTACCTTCAGTCGCCTCTTTTTGCCGTCGCGCCGCTTTCTTTCGGCCACCGATGACGTCTTACAGTCCGAGCACCGCTCGCGGACCGCTGCCCACGGGGGGACGCACCACGGAGGGGGCGGACTCATGACCGAGCACGCGGTATCGGAGAAAGGCCGACCATGAGCACCCCGCACGGACTGCAGGACCTGCTGGACTCCCACATCGCCCGGGGATCGGCGCCGGGCGCGGTGGCGCTGGTCGCCCGGGGCGAGCGGGTGGAGGTGGCGGCGGCCGGTTCGACCACGCTCGCCGGGACCACGCCCATGCGGCGGGACTCCGTCTTCCGGATCGCCTCGGTCACCAAGCCGGTCATCGCCGCGGCCGCCATGACCCTGGTCGAGGACGGCCTGATCGCCCCCGCCGACCCGGTCGCCGCGTGGCTGCCCGAACTGTCCTCGCCGCTGGTCGTCCGGACCCCGCAGAGCCCGGTCGACGACGTGGTGTCCGCGGTCCGCCCGATCACCCTCCTGGACCTGCTCACCTTCCGGGCCGGGTACGGCTTCCCGTCCGACTTCTCGCTCCCGGCCCTCGCCCCGCTGTTCGCCGAGCTGAAACAGGGCCCGCCCCAGCCCCAGGCCGTCCCCGCCCCGGACGCCTGGATGGCCGCGCTCTCCCGGATCCCGCTGCTCCACCAGCCGGGCGACGGCTGGCTGTACAACACGTGCTCCGACATCCTCGGGGTCCTGATCTCCCGGGTCGCCGACCGCCCGCTGCCCGCGTACCTGGCGGAGCGGATCTTCGAGCCCCTCGGCATGACGGACACCGGGTTCGCCGTCCCGCCCGCCGCGCTGGACCGGTTCACCGGCTACTACCGGGCCGGGGAGGGCGGCGGGAGTGGCAGCGGTCTGGAGCTGGTCGACGCCCCGGACGGGCAGTGGAGCACCCCGCCCGCCTTCCCGTCCGGCGCCGGCGGCCTGGTCTCGACCGTCGACGACTGGTACGCCTTCGGCCGGATGCTGCTCGCCGAAGGCCTGGCGGACGACGGCAGGCGGGTACTGGCCGGCGAGTCGGTGCGCCAGATGGTCACCGACCACCTCACCCCGGACCAGCGCGCGGCGAGCGGACTGTTCACCGAGGGCCAGGGCTGGGGGTTCGGCGGCTCGGTGGACGTCGAGATCACGGCCCCCTGGAACGTACTGGGCCGCTACGGCTGGATCGGCGGCACCGGCACCACCGCCCACGTCATCCCGGCCACGGGGACGGTCGCCGTCCTGCTCACCCAGATGGAGCTGGCCGGACCGGTCGCACCCCAGGTGATGCGGGACTTCTGGACGTACGCGGCCGGGTTCTGAGCCCGGCCGCGTACGGGTCGGCTCATCAACTCGTCGGCTGCGTCAGGTCGTAGAAGGTGGCGCTGCCGACGGTGACCTCGGTGAAGTTCTCCGTCACCCAGGAGGAGATCTGGGACGAGGCCCCGGCGCTCCCGCCCAGGCCCCCTCCTTCTCCTCCTCCGCCTCCCATGCCTCCGCCCGAGACGAAGTAGTGGATCCGGCCCTCCGCCACGTACTTCTTGAACTGGGCGAGCGTCGGGGACGGGTCGCTGCCGTTGAACCCGCCGACGGCCATCACCGGGTCGCCGGTGGCGAGCTGGTAGCCGGCCGCGTTCTGCGCGCCGACGGCCGCGGCGGTCCAGGTGTAGGCGCCCGCGTCCTTCTCCAGGAGCGCCTTCGCCTCGGCGGAGACGGACGCGCCGTTGAGCAGCCCGCCCATACCGCCGCCACCTCCTCTCATACCCTCGCCGAAGCCGGTGCCGGTGCCGGGTGCGGTTCCGCCGGGCGTGGCGGGCATTCCGCCGGGCGCGTTGCCCTGCTGACCGCCCTGCCCTTGCCCCGGGAACTGCCCCTGACCCTGACCGCCCGGCGGCTGCATCCCGCCGCGCTGCCCACCGCCGTCACCACCGGCACCGCCCCCAGGACCCCCAGGGCCACCCCGGCCACCACCCCCGGGCCCGCCCATACCGCCCCCGCCCGACGGCCCGGCGGTCACGATCGACCCCTGGTGCCCGGAGTTCAGGGTGCTGAGGGTGTACGCCGTCGGCCCCGCCAGCGACGCCGCGAAGCTCAGCACCACCACCGCGAGGGCCAGCCCCCGTCCGCCGAACCGCCCCACGACCAGCAGCCCGGCCGCCCCCACCAGCCCGCCCACGAGCACCGCCCACCGCAGCCACGGCAGGTACTCCGGAACCCGGCCCAACAGCACGAACGCCCAGATCACCGTCGCCACCACAGCCCCCGCGAGCACCACCCTCGGCCACCAGGCAGCCCGCTCCTCCCACAGCACCGCCACCCCCATGGCGACGAGCGCCGCGATGTACGGAGCCAGGGCCACCGTGTAGTACTGGTGGAAGATCCCCGCCATGAAGCTGAACACCGCAGCCGTCATCACCAGCGCCCCGCCCCACGCCAGGAACGCGGCCCGCGCGGAATCGGTCCGGGCCGCCTTCCGGGTCAGCCAGAGACCGGCCACCAGCAGGATCAGCGCGGCAGGCAGCAGCCAGGCGATCTGGCCGCCGACCTCGGAGTTGAACATCCGCCCGATCCCGGTCTCCCCCCAGCCACCGCCCCCACGGCCGCCCCCGCCCCCACCGACGCTCCCGGTCTCCTCCCCGTTCAGCCGGCCGAGCCCGTTGTAGCCGAAGGTGAGCTCCAGGAACGAGTTGTTCTGCGAGCCGCCGACGTACGGCCGCGACGACGCGGGCATCAGCTCCACGATCGCCACCCACCAGCCCCCGGCGACGACCATCGTCAGCGTGGAGAGGGCGAGTTGGCCGAGCCGCCTCCGTACGGGAACCGGCGCGCACACCGCGTACAGCACGGCCAGCGGCGGCAGGATCAGGAACGCCTGCAAGGTCTTCGTCAGGAACGCGAGCCCGACCGCCGCCCCCGCCCACAGCAGCCACGCCGTCCGCCCCTGCTCCAGCGCCCGCAGCACGCACCACACGGTGACGGTCATCAGCAGGGCGAGCAGCGCGTCCGGGTTGTTGAAGCGGAACATCAGCGCGGCGACCGGCGTCAGCGCGAAGACCCCGACCGCGATCAGCCCGGCGACCGGCCCGAAGCGACGGCGTACGGCGGTGTTCAGCACGGCCGCCGTGGCCACGCCCATCAGCACCTGCGGGGCGAGGATCGCCCAGGAGTTGAGCCCGAAGAGCCGTACGGAGAGGGCCATCGGCCAGAGCGCGGCCGGGGGCTTGTCGACGGTGATGGCGTTGGCGGAGTCCAGCGAGCCGAAGAAGAGCGCCTTCCAGCTCTGGCTGCCCGCCTGGACGGCGGCGGAGTAGAAGGAGTTGGCGTAACCGGAGGCGTTGAGGTTGGAGAGGTACGCGAGCCCGACGGCCAGGAGGAGCCCGTACAGCGCGGGTCGGGCCCAGCGGGGGCCTCCGGCGCGTTCGGGCGGCGCGGGCACCGGGATCGGAGATGCGACGGTGGTCGTGGTCATCGGACGTCCTCGGAGTCAGGGCAGGCGCGGGCCGGGAAGACCCAGGCGCGCAGGAGCAGGAAGCGCAGCACGGTGGCGGCGAGGTTGGCGGTGACCAGGACGGCCAGCTCGGTGGAGTGCGAGGGCGAGGTGCCGTGCGACGGCGAGCCGGTGGCCGCGCCGAGCGCCGCGAGGGATCCGCTGGTCAGGGCGAGGCCGATCGCGAAGACGACGAGGCCCTGGGCCTGATGGCGTACGGCTCCGCTCCGGCCGCGTACGCCGAAGGTGAGACGGCGGTTCGCGGCGGTGTTGGCGACGGCGGAGACGAGGAGCGCGCCGCCGTTGGCGAGCTGCGGGCCGACGCCGAGCCGGAAGAGGGAGTAGAGGGCCAGGTAGAAGAGGGTGGACAGGACCCCGACCGCACAGAACCCGACCAACTGCCGGGCCAGTCCGCGCTCCACCCCGGTCAGCGCCCGGTCGCGCGGGTCGTCGCCGAAGGGCCGGGCCAGCCGGTCCAGCGGCAGGGCGCCCACGGCGAGCGCGCGCCCCACCCGCCACACCCCTTTCAGGTCCTCGGTGGCCGTCCGCACGATATGGACGGTCGAGTCGGGGTCGTCGATCCAGTCGACGGGCACCTCGTGGATGCGCAGCCCGGCCCGTTCGGCGAGGACCAGCAGTTCGGTGTCGAAGAACCAGCCGCTGTCCTCCACCATCGGCAGCAGCCGTTCGGCCACCTCGCTCCGGATCGCCTTGAACCCGCACTGGGCGTCGCTGAAGCCGGCGGCGAGGGAGGAGCGCAGGATGAGGTTGTAGGCGCGCGAGATGAACTCCCGCTTCGACCCGCGCACCACCCGTGCACTCCGGGCGAGCCGCGAGCCGATGGCCAGGTCGGAGTGGCCGGAGATCAGCGGGGCGACCAGGGGGAGGAGGGCGTTGAGGTCGGTGGAGAGGTCGACGTCCATGTAGGCGAGGACCGGTGCGTCGGAGTCCGACCAGACCGTACGCAGCGCCCGCCCGCGCCCTTTCTCCTCCAGCCGTACGTGCCGCACCCCGCGCAGCTCCGCCGCGAGCGCGGCCGCGACGGCCGGCGTGGAGTCGGTGGACGCGTTGTCGGCGACGGTGACGCGGAAGGCGTACGGGAAGGTGCGGGAGAGGTGGTCGTGGAGGCGCAGGACACAGGGGCGGAGGTCCTTCTCCTCGTTGTGGACGGGGACGACGACATCGAGGACGGGGACGGGGACAGGGACGGCGGAGGCGGCGGGCGCCGTCTGCCAGGCCGGCAGATGCTCCCTGCCCGGCAGACGGCCGCGGTTCGCGCTGCGGCGGCCGTCGGGGCCGGGTCCGCTGCGGAGGCTGTCGGTGGTGGTCATGGCACCGACGTTCGCCAACCGCGCTGTCACACCGGTGTGGTGAGCCTGTCCCCGTCCTGTGAACCCTGTTGTGCGGCCGTCGCGTCCGTCGCGGCCGTCGCGTCCATCGCGGCCGTCGCGGCCGGCAGCTCGACCGCGAAGACCGTCCGGCCCGGCGCGGAGTCCACCCGTACGCGCCCGCCGTGCGCGGAGACGACGGCCTGCACGATGGCGAGGCCGAGACCGGTGGAGCCGGTGGTGGTCCTCTCGTCGGCGGCGCCCCGGGTGCGCGAGGCGTCACCGCGCGCGAACCGCTCGAAGACGTGCGGCAGCAGCTCCGCCGGAATCCCGGGCCCGTCGTCCCGTACCTCCAGGGTGACCGGCTCACCGCCACCTACGGACGTCTGTACGGGCGGCTGTACGGGCGCCTGTGCACCCGGCCGTGCGCACGGCTTCACGGAGACCGTCACCGTCGTCCCCGGCGGGGTGTGGGTGCGGGCGTTGGCCAGCAGGTTGACCAGCACCTGCTGGAGCCGGGCGGGATCGGCGCGTACGGTCACGGGCTCGTCGGGCAGCTCCAGCCGCCAGCGGTGGAGCGCGTCGCCGCCGGTGGCCGTGTCTGCCGCCCGGGCATCGCTCACCGCGTCCACCACCAATGGCAGCAGATCACTGCTCTCGTACGAGAGCGGGCGTCCGGCATCGAGCCGCGCGAGCAGCAGCAGATCCTCCACCAGCCCCGTCATCCGGTCCGCCTCCGACTCGATCCGCCCGAGCGCGTGCCGGGTGACGGTGTCCGCGTGCTCCCGACGGGTGGCGCGCCGGGTCAGCTCGGCGTACCCCCGGATCGAGGCCAGCGGGGTGCGCAGCTCATGGCTGGCGTCGGCGACGAACTGCCGTACCCGCGTCTCGCTCTCCTGCCGGACCATCAGCGCCGAACCGACGTGCCCCAGCATCCGGTTGAGCGCCGCGCCGACCTGCCCGACCTCCGTACGGGGATCGGCCTCGGCGTCCGGAACGCGTTCGAGGAGCGCCACCTCACCGCTGTGGAGCGGGAGTTCGGCGACCCGGGTGGCGGTGGCGGCGACCCGGCGCAGCGGGCGCAGGGCGACGCCGACGAGGACGGTGCCGGCGAGGGATGCGGCGATGAGGCCGGCGGCGGTGACACAGACCTCGACGACGATCAGGGTGGTGAGCGCGCCGCTCACCTCGGCGGTGGGGATCCCGACGAGGACGGTGCGGCCCTCGGTGGTGGTGGCGGCCTCGACGCGGTAGCCGCCGAGGCCGGGCAGATCGACGCTCCGGGCACCGTCGCCGAGCGCCGGGGCCGCCGCCTCCAGGGCCCGCCGCTGCGCCTGAGTCAGCGGCTTCGCGCTCTCCTCGGAGCGCAGCCCGCCGTCCTCGACGACCTTCGACGCGCTGATGTCCCGGTCGTCGTCGACGAGGGCCCCGAACGTGCCGAGCGGCTGCCCGCCCCCGCCGACGAAGCCGAGCGGACCGGCGTCCCGCAGGGCCTCGGGCAGCGGCCCGGGTCCTGGTGGCCGCTCCGCGCGTACGGCGATGGAGTGGAGCTGGTCGTCGAGCTTGCCGTACAGGTAGCTGTGGAAGGCGATGGCGGTGACGGACCCGATGACGGCCGCGACGACGGCGATCAGGGAGACGGCGGAGACGACGAGCCGGGTCCGCAGGGTCCACGGCCGCCGCAGCACACCCCTGACGCCCGGGCGCCTATTCACCGGGCTTGATCAGATACCCCGCCCCGCGCCGGGTGTGGATCATCGGCGTCCGTCCGGCGTCGATCTTCTTGCGGAGGTACGAGATGTAGAGCTCGACGACGTTGGCCTGGCCGCCGAAGTCGTAGTTCCAGACCCGGTCCAGGATCTGCGCCTTGCTGAGCACCCGGCGCGGGTTGCGCATCAGGAACCGCAGCAGCTCGAACTCCGTGGCGGTCAGGTGGATCGCGTCCCCGCCCCGGCTCACCTCATGGCTGTCCTCGTCCAGCACCAGGTCCCCGACGGTGAGCGTCGACTGGCTCCGCTCGGCGGCGAGGGCGGTGCCGGAGCGGCGGATCAGCCCGCGCAGCCGGGCCACGACCTCCTCCAGGCTGAACGGCTTGGTCACGTAGTCGTCGCCGCCCGCCGTGAGCCCGGCGATGCGGTCCTCCACGGCGTCCCGGGCGGTCAGGAAGAGGACGGGTACGTCGGAGTGGTCCCGCCGGAGCCGGCCCAGCACGGAGAGCCCGTCCATGTCCGGGAGCATCACGTCGAGCACCACCGCGTCCGGGCGGAAGTCACGGGCCGCGCGGACGGCCCCGGCCCCGTCGGCGGCGCTGCGCACCTCCCACCCCTCGTACCGCAGGGCCATCGAGAGCAGCTCGGCGAGCGGGGCCTCGTCGTCCACGACCAGGACGCGGACGGGCGTACGGTCCGGCCTGAGCAGTTCGGTACGCCCCTGGGGCGCGGTCGTCGTCGTCATGGGCACCAGCCTGTGAGGCGCCCGTGAGAGAAGCCTGACCCGTTTCTGTGAATTGCCTGAGAAAGCGGCGGCTCTCTACGTGCGGATCCCGAACAACGCCTCCGCGTTCCGGTAGCAGACGGCCCGCAACCACTCCTCTCCGAGCCCCAGCCGCTCCAGGGCCTCCAACTGGTGGACGTACGGATACGGGATGTTCGGGAAGTCCGTCCCGAGCAGGATCCGGTCCCCGAGATCGGCGAGCCGCCCGCGCTGGTCGGCCGGAAACGGGGAGAGCCGTTCGCTGAAGTCGGTGAACGCCATCGTCGTATCGAGCCGCACCTCGGGATACGCGGCCGCCAGCGCCAGGAACTCCGCGTACTCCGGCATCCCCATGTGCGCCACGATCAACCGCAGCCGGGGGTGGCGCGCGAGGAGCCGCCCGATGGGCTCGGGCCCGGTGAACCTCCCCGGCGCCGGTCCGGACCCGCAGTGCATGACCACCGGCACCCCGGCCTCGGCGAGCAGCCCCCAAGCCCCTTCCAGCAAGGGGTCGTTGGCGTCATAGTTCCCCACCTGGAGGTGCGACTTGAAGACCCGCGCCCCGTTCTCGACGGCCTCCTTCACGTACAACTCCACGCCCTCCTCCGGGAAGAGGGTCGCGGTGTGCAGGCAGTCGGGCACCCGGGCGGCGAAGCCGACGGCCCAGTCGTTGAGCCAGCGGGCCATGCCGGGCTTGTGCGGGTAGAGCATGGAGGTGAAGCGGCGCACCCCGAACGACCTGATGAGGGCGAGCCGCTGCTCCTCCTCGTACCGGTAGGTGATCGGCCACTCCAGCCCGGTGAGCGGCCCGGCGGAGTCGAAGTAGGCCCACACCTTGCGCAGGACCTGCTCGGGCATGAAGTGGGTGTGCACGTCGATGATCCCGGGCAGCCCGAGCCGCTCCCAGAACCGCACGACGTCATGACTCTCGGCCTCCACGGACTTCACAGACTCCACGGCCTCCAGGGCCTCCACAGGCTCCACAGACTCCACGAACGACGACTCCTCACCGGGCAAGGTCAGAACAACCCACCCTGCACGCCGCCGCCCCCGATGTCGATGAGGGGGACACGTACATCGTTGGCCGCGGCCGGATCCACGGCGGCGAGCTCCCACCCGGTGATGAGCCGCGTATCCAGCACGACCACGCCACCACTCCCGCCCCTGTCGACGGCCAGATGAAGATCGGGCCCGGCGGCAGCCACCAACTCCCCGGCCACCACGCCCCCGTCGACCAGCTCACGCACCGACCGTGTGGCGCGGGGAGCACGGTCCAGCCCGAAGATCCCCCCGTGATCGACCACGTCGAGCGGAAGCCGCTCCAACGACTCGGGCCACCCGCGCCCCTCAAGCTCCGCGGCCCGCCCGTACAACGTCACCACTTCGGCCAACCGCGTGCGCTCTCGCGGCAGTTGACCGCGTACGCCCCGCTTCCTGGCGTACGGAATCCGGTCCGGCACCCCGAGGGCGGCCCGCAGCACCTCCTCGGTCCGCCGGGCGGCCATCAGGGGCCCGCGCCCCAGCCAGGTGAAGGCCACGGCCCCCTGCTCCCGCAGCCGCGCCCCGCCCCGCTCCTCCCGGGTGATCCCCACCTTGACCAGGCCGGGCCCGAACCAGGCGAGATAGACGCGGTACGTCCGCGGGTCGTCCAGCAACGTATCGGCGGCCACCGAGTGGGCCCGGTCCAGCCGCGCACACTCCGGACACCGGGCCCCGGTACTGCGCGCGGACACCACGGCCCCCAGCGGGCACACGTTGCCCCGGGCCCCCACACAGTGCCGCTCCCCCACCACGCGGAACCCGAGCCCGACCCCGTACGCGAGGGTGCTCACCCGCCGCTCGCCGCCCCTGCTCCACCCGAGCTGCGGCTCATCCCCCGGCCACGCGACCCCGGTACACCGCCACCCGAAGGCCACCCGAACCCCGCTCTCCGCTCCACCACGCCGCCGCCTCGGCCTCAGCGAAGGCTAACGGGCCCCGTGAGCGAACCCCTCCGCACCACCGACGGGACCGGCGGCGGGACCACCGACAGGACCGGCGGCGGGACCACGCGCCAGGCCACCACCGACTCCCTCGATCCGCCGCCGCATCCCGGCCATCCGGCGGGCGAAGCGCCGGTTGAACCAGACCATCCACCCCAGGAACGCGGCACCGAACGCGAGCCCCCACAGGCCCGCCGTCACGTTCCCGGCGGCGAACCAGAGCACCGGGATCCCGAAGAAGAGCAGCGCCAGCAGCGGGAAGGCCCACCACCGATGGCGCCGCAGCTTCTCCTCCCGGCGCCGGATCAGCCGGATCATGGCAGCCTGTTCGGCCGGGTCCTCGGGCAGCGGACCGTTTTTCGCAATACGCCGCTCCAGCTCCGGCACGCGCGCGGCATCGGTCCCCACCGCCCGGGCGTCACGACGTCGGCGCCGCATCACGAGCCACGTCATGAACCCGGCGTAGACGAGCCCGCCGACCAGAATGCCGGGCCACCCCGACCACCCGTCGAAGGCCAGCCGGATGCCGACCCACACCACCAGCACCAGCAGCCCCACCGCCCACCACCGGTCCTGCCACCGCTGCACCTGGCCATGCTCCTGCGACCCCATCGGTAACCTCCGAGCCGGGCGCGCCCATCACACCCCGTGCATGTCCGGCTACCCCGGCTCGGGACCCTGATGCGGCGGGCGCGGCGCCTCACCGGGGGGGCGGGTGCGCAGGCGGCCCCCTGTCGCCGCCCGCGTCCAGGTGGTCGCCGTACCCAGGGTCGCTCGATGTGATCCCGTCCTCCGGACCCTCGACCTCACGCGCATCGCCTGCCGTGATCACCCCTGAGAGAACGGTGTATGTCCCCTCGAAGACCTTCAGGCTGCCGTCGCTCTGGAGCGCCTCCAGCTCGGCCCGACGTGCTCCCCTCCATGTCGAGGATCCGGACGGTATCGCGCTCCGTCCCGGCGAGGCCGACGGCGAGCAGCGCCCCTCCCGTCAGCAGGAGAACCCCGTGCACCACATCCATCAGCGGACCGGTGTCCCCTCCACCCGCGTCACGACAGCCGTGCCTCATCCACGACCGGTGCCACGCCGGTGACCGGCCCGGGCATCGCCTGCGCAGGGCCGGACGGCTCCTCCGACGGCTGTCCGGTCGACGCCTCAGGCGACTCCTCGATGGTCAGCCTGTATTCCGCGCCGACCGAGAGGCCGGTCGACCGACCACTGAACTTCAGGATGTGCTGCCCCAGCCCCGGCGCGGGCAGTTGGATCCACAGGCCGCACCCTGTGGTGGTGAAGCGCTCCGCCACTCCCGTGACCGCGTTCCCCGCCAGCCCCTGCACGGTGATCGACTCGCCTGCGTAGACCTCCGGTTCGACCGGCATGCCATCCAGGAGCGCGGCCCCTTCCGCGTCACGCATGAAAGCCAGGCAGTCCTGCCCACTCCCGAACAAGTTCGCCAGCGGGAACACGATCGGGCGCCCTTCCGGAACCGTGCACTCGCGCTCGACCTCACCACCGAAGGTGCCCGCCAGGAACCAGACGGCCTCCGGCTGATTCCGGTCGCAGAAGCTTCCGTCCTCGTCGGCAACGGGGTTGGTCTCCTCGGGCTCGGACGCCGCCCACGTCCACCACTTGCCCTGCAACTCGGCTGAGGCGGAGACCGGTTCTCCCGCCGTCGTCATGACCGGGCCGCAGCCCGCCGCCGAGACCACCGCCAGGGCGGCAAGCCCGACCATTCCCCACGTGAATCTCATCCGTCCCCCTGACTCACCGCGCGGCTGCCAGAACCCCCCGGCGCGGCGCGACATCGAGCGCACACCCTACCGACCGGGCTGCCGACCCGACGCCTTCGGCAGGCCCCGCATGCCCAAGGCTCCGGGCAGCCCGCGAGCGTAGGATCCGGACCATGGCTCTGACGAGGACGCACATGGACCGGTTCGAGGCCTCCATGCCCCGCCTGGAGGCCATCGCCTACCGCCTGCTCGGCTCGGCGAGCGATGCCGAGGACGCCGTACAGGACACGTTCCTGCGGTGGCAGGCCGCCGACCTCGACCGCATCGAGGTCCCCGAGGCCTGGCTGACGAAGGTCCTCACCAACGTCTGCCTCAACCAGCTCACCTCGGCCCGCGCCCGGCGTGAGTCGTACGTCGGCCAGTGGCTGCCCGAACCGCTGCTCGCCGGGGACCCGATGCTCGGCCCCGCCGAAACCGCCGAACAGCGCGAGTCGCTCTCGTACGCCGTCCTCACCCTCATGGAGCGCCTGACGCCCAACGAGCGGGCGGTGTACGTGTTGCGGGAGGCGTTCGACCACCCGCACCGGAGGATCGCGGAGATCCTCGACATCAGCGAGGCCTCCTGCCAGCAGATCTTCCACCGCGCCAAGAAGCACGTCGCGGAGGGAAGGGCCCGCACCGAGATCGACGAGGCCGCCGCCCGGCGGATCGTCGAGGAGTTCCTCACCGCCGCCACCAGCGGGCAGACCGAGCCGCTCGTACGGCTCCTCACCTCCGACGTCACCGCGATCGGCGACGGCGGCGGAAAGGTGCCGGCGCGCACCAGGCCGTTCGCGGGGGCGCTCGCGGTCGCGAAGTTCATGCGGGGTCTGTTCAAGCCCAGCAAGGCCAAGCGCGATCTCGTCGGCGGCTCCCCCGAGGTCCACCTCACATCCGCCAACGGCGCCCCCGCCGTCCTGGTCGTCCTCGACGGCCGGGTCATCGGCGTCCTGTGCGTGGAGATCACGGCGGAGGGCATCGCCGCGTTCCGCAGCCAGGCCAACCCCGACAAGCTCGAACGCGCGACGAGGCAGTGGGCGGCCACCGACCACGGAGAACCCCTGCTCCACGTCTTCTGACCACCCCGTGACGCAGGTCACATCGCATACCTGTCAGGAAACGGCGGGCTGCCCGGTTCAAGGGGCGAAACCGCGCGAGACAGGAGCCAGGTCATGCAGGTCACGCAGGTCACACAGCACCGCATCATCGTCATCGGAGCCGGATACGCCGGAGCGATCGCCGCCGGCCGCCTCGCCAGGCGGCTGCGGAGCGAGGACGTCGCCATCACCCTCGTCAACCCCGAGCCGGACTTCGTCGAGCGGGTCAGGACGCACCAGTTGGCGGTCGGGCAGGAGCTGAGGCCCCGCCCGTTCGCCGAGATGTTCGCCGGTACGGGAGTCCGGCTGCGGCTCGCGAGGGTGACGGCCGTGGACGCGGACCGCAGGACGATCACCGTCACGGACGAGCAGACCACCGAGGAACTCACCTACGACACCCTCGTGTACGCCCTCGGCAGCACCTGGAACACCCACGACGCCCCCGGCACCGCCGAACACGCCCACGACATCGCCGGCCGCCCCGGCGCCCTCCGGCTCCGCGAACGTCTGGCGGCCCTCACCGCCGGGCAGCCCGTGGTCGTCGTCGGCGGCGGCCTCACCGGCCTGGAGGCGGCAACCGAGATCGCCGAGGCCCGCCCCGACCTGGACGTCGCCCTCGCCGCCCGGGGCGCACTCGGCGACTGGCTCTCCCCCAAGGGCCGCCACCACCTGCGCAAGGTCTGCGACAGGCTCAACATCACGGTCCACGAACACACGACGGTCACCGCCGTGGACGCGGACCACGTCACCACGTCCTCCTCCACCATCCCCGCATCGGTCACGATCTGGACGACAGGCTTCGCGGTCCACCCCATCGCGCAGACAACCGCGCTGAAGACCGACGCCACGGGCCGGATCGCGGTAGACGGCACCATGCGCTCGCTCTCCCACCCGGACGTGTACGCCATCGGGGACGCGACCCTGGTGCTGGGCCCGGGCGGCAAGCCGCTGCGCATGTCGTGCGCCTCGGGCGTCCCCACCGCATGGCAGGCCGCCGACTCCATCGCGTCCCGCCTCACCGGCACGAAGCCCACGACCGTCCCGCTGCGCTACTTCAACCAGTGCATCTCGCTGGGCCGCAAGGACGGCCTGATCCAGTACGTCACCGCCGACGACCGGTCCCGCCCCGCCGCCCTCACCGGCCGCCTGGCCGCCCTCTACAAGGAAGTGGTCTGCAAGGGCGCGGCCTGGGGCGTCGCCAACCCCACCCTGGGCCTACCGACCCGCCGCCGCGCCGTCGTACAGGACCCGCCCCCCGTGCCGCACCCCACCACGGCGACCGCCGCGAACGCCGCGAACGCCGGATAACGCGAGAGGCCCCCGGGATTTCTCCTGGGGGCCTCTGGCCTGCTGTGCACTCGGCAGGATTCGAACCTGCAACCTTCTGATCCGTAGCTCTAGCCGGATCGGTCAATGATGACCATTCCAGCCGCTACGCGGTTCCCGAGGGGCACCACCGGGTGGAGGCGGTTGCTTGGGTTGCGGTACTGCGCTGCTGTACTGACGACCCCTCCGTCCCGGAGCAACTCGGCGCGCTCGCTGTCCCTGGGCTGCAGTGCCTGTCACCTGAGTTGATGGTCCGATGACGTTGGCGGATGTTCGTGGTCGTCTGCCGCCGTTGTCACGCAGTTAGAAACTCAGCCGCGGAGGGGCTTCCGCCCGGCCAGGCCTACTCGTCATCCTCCGCCGCATCGGGCTCCTCGGGGATCTCTCCGACCTCCCCGATCTCGGGCTCGACGTCGAGAATCTGTGCGCCTCGGTAGTAACGCCACACGCTCGGGTAATCACGCCGGTTGTCTGGGTACATGATCACCCGACCGGGGAGGACCGCGATTTGCCACTCAGCCGGCAGTGAACCGGCGATCAGTTCGAGCAGTTGGGCGATTGTCAGCTCGCCGTCAGGGATTTCCACCTCTCGCTTGTAAGCGCCATCCGTTTTCTTCTTCTCGTAGCGGAAGGTGTAAGGGGCTTCGGCGCTCACCCTCGCGAGAACCCTACTGAGGGGCATAGGTCCCGGCTTGAAACCGGAGATTACGCGCTCCAAGTCGATGCGAAAGAGGGCATCGAAATGGTTCGCCTTGACGATGGTCTCGTCCCGCCGCTTGCCAGGGTCATTATTGCCGAACCCATTGTTGTTCCAGCGGATCTGACCTTTCTTTTTATAGTGATTGATCAGCAGCTTCTCGGGCGCGAGCGCGGAGAAGTCTTCGGCAACATAAAGACAAGTAAAGGACATTTCGGCGAGCGATATTCCCTGGCGGCCGGAGACCTTCCTCAGGTGCTTGAGGATGCGGGTAGGGAGCGACTTGTCGGCTTTGCCGACGTAGACGAACTGGCCGTTGCGGTACAACTGGTAGACGCCGGCCCTGTCGGCCAACCGATCGAGGTTCGGTTCGGTAAGGGGGGCTGGCGTGAGCTGCTTCAAAGCTACGGCCAGTTGATCGCCGAGGGCCTGCGTGATGCTTAGCCTGAAATCACCATGATTGGTAGCATCGGTGCCGGGTTCGTCCGGTTGTGACATCAGCCCTGTTCCTTTCGGGTCGGTGATCAACTGGAACCCTATGGCGCTGCGGAGCCGCTGCCAGCTCGTTTTAATGGATCGTCCCCAAGATCACAAACTCCGCGGTATGGTTTACGCATGGTTGACCTGCCAGAAGACATCAAGAAGCGCCGCACCAGCGTTGAACTGTTCGCCGGCGGGGGCGGCCTTGCCATGTCGGTCCACCAAGCCGGGTTCCGGCCGCTCCTGTTCAACGAGTACAACGCCCGCGCCTGCGAGACCCTGGTGGCTAACGCGGCCAGGACGCTCGGCGTGGACGGGATCGCTCGCACAGAGACGTTCAAGCCCGAACCACCGCAGGAGGGCGAGCCCGCGCCCTTGTTCCCACTGGACGTGGGCAAGCTGGACCTGAGCGCCTTCGAGGGCCAGGTAGATGTGCTAGCTGGTGGGCCGCCCTGCCAGCCGTTCAGCGCCGGCGGCGTGGCCAAGGGCGACGAAGATAAACGCAACATGTTCCCCGCCATGTTCAAGGCCATCCAACAGATGCGCCCCAAGGCCGTCATCTGCGAAAACGTGCGCGGCCTGCTGCGGCCTTCCTTCCGGGACTACTTCACCTACATTCAGCGCGAGCTGTCTCTACCCTTCGAGTCGCGCAAGCCGGATGACCTCTGGCAGTACCACAACCAGAAGCTTGCCAGCATCCTCGGCGAGCGTGTTGAGCTTCCGGACGAAGATGACAACCCCGAGCATTATCGGGTCAAGGTGTTCCCGGTAAACGCGGCCGACTACGGGGTACCCCAGGTACGCAACCGTGTCGTGATGGTTGCCTTCCGTGCCGACCTGCCGATCGATGTGGAGAAGTTCCACGAGATCTACTCCGCGCGACAGTTCTCCGAAGAGGCGCTCCACTTGTCGCTGCTCGATGACAATAGTGAGTACTGGCAGCGGCACTCGGAAGTAGAACCTCACGTTCGCGAGCGAGTGCGCGCCCGCATCCCGAAGGACGTGCGCCCGAAGAAGGGCGAGGAGGAGCTGCCAGCCTGGCGGACCATGCGTGACGCCATCCAGGGCTACGGCACAGACACGAAGCTGCCCGCGCTCCCCAAAGTCGATCTGAACATGCTGGATCGAAAGTCCGAGCAGGCCCAGCACCTCGGGATCTCGGATCACATCGGCTGGCCGGACGCGAGGATCTACAAGGGGCACACGCCCAACGAACTTGACCGGCCGGCTAAGACTGTCAAAGCCGGGGTGCACGGGGTGCCCGGAGGCGAGTCTGTGGTGCTCCTGGACGACCTCGCCCCGGGGTCAAGGCCTGGCGAGGGCGCGACGTACCTGCACCGTTACATGACAGTGCGCGAGACTGCCCGCGTCATGACGTTCCCGGACGAATGGCAGGGTGCCGGCCCCCGAGGCGAGAAGATGCGTCAGCTCGGCAACGCCGTGCCTGTGGTCTTGGGCGAGTTCTTCGCGCGCGCGGTGGCCGACACCCTGGACAAGGCGGGACAGTGACCGCCTCGTGACTTCGGGAGACCGACACTGGAAGGAAAAACTTCCACCTGAGCATGCCTACAAACGGCGACCCGGCGCTGCGGCACCCGCTACAGAGCAGGATCGTGTGGCAGGAGGAAGGCACCGCCGGATGGTGGCCCTCGGAGACGGACGCTTCGCCCGGGCCTCGATCACCCTTCGCCTATACCGACGCACGCGGAGGATCCGTGCCTACCTGCGCTGGTCGAAAGACGGGGAGACTCAGGAGCGGTACGTCTGCGAGGTCACGCATGAATGGCGCGGAGCGAACCTCGCGGAGGCATGGCGACGCGCACGGGAGCAGGGATTTCTCACTGAGGAGCCACTTCCCGCCGAGTCCAAGGCCTCTTCACGTGCGGTCCGTGCCAATATGCAGGCCAACCGTGGGCGGGACACCGGTCCGGAACTGGCCCTCCGCTCCCTGCTCTACGCTGCCGGGTTGCGCTACCGGGTCAACACTCGCCCTCTCCGGGAACTCCGGCGTACTGCCGATGTCGTGTTCCCGCGAGAACGTGTCGCGGTCTTCGTAGACGGATGCTTTTGGCACGGCTGCCCTGAGCACAGTCGACCCGCGAAGGCGAACGCTGGGGCGTGGTCAGCAAAAATTGAAGGCAACCGTGCGCGTGATGCCGACACGAACATGCGTCTTCGCTCTGCTGGATGGACAGTCCTTCGAGTATGGGAGCACGACGACGCCAGCGAGGCAGCGCGAATGGTGGCGCAATTGGTTGCCGCAGCACGTGAATCCGCTGCTAAGGATGAACCGGAAAGCGCCGACGGCGTCACGAGAGCTTAGCGACCGATACCCACCACTCTCCCCGGCTTCCATCCCGTCCGCCTTCGACCCACACACCGTGGAGCGGTTGTGGTTCAGGGCGTCAAGGTGGAGCGCGCCAATGTACGGACGCCCTTGATGCCCTGGGCCGCGACTGCTCGGCTCTGCCTGGGTCGAAGGTGGTCGGGATGGGAGCCCCACGACGCTCACCCCGCTCCGACCGGCACTCGCGAACGGGGCTCCTCCCATCCCGGAGTCTGAGCGCCCCCGCCGGAGGCATCCTCTTGAAGCCGCGGGCCTGGTTCTCGTCTCATGCCCCCGGGCCTATCCAGTTGTGGGCGCGCGTCGGCGGCGGCAGCGCCGAGCGGGCCGAAGGCAGGAGCGCGGGCGCAGCCAGAGCCGGGAAGCGCGCCCGGCGGAGCGGAGCGCAGCCGGGTGCCTTGATGAGGTAGAGAAACCTGTAACACCACCAGGCGATGCCTGCGTCGGCTCGGCCGTTCGCCGGGTGGGCTCGTGAGCGTCTCGCTCACTTCCGCGTGCTGCCTCTGCCAACACCAGCCGGTGCACTACAGATCGGACAGAGGCGTGAGCGCTGCGTTGGCGCCGTGATACGCCTCCTGCCTCCCTCGCTGGACACATCTCTCGTATGTGTCAGTGTGACGCGAACTTGCCTGATGCACGGTCCCCGCACCTTCACCTCTGCGATGCTGAAATCCGATCGAGAGGGGCCGCAGCAATGCAGTGGAAGATCCACGGGGAACGTCCGATCTACGAGAACAACTGGGTGAACCTGTGGCTCACCGACGTGGAAACGCCGGACGGGAACCGTTGGGAGCACCACGTCGTCAAGCTCCGGCATCTGGCCGTGGCCGCCGTCCTCAACGAGCGCCGCGAGGTTCTCATGATGTGGCGGCACCGTTTCATCACGAACGCCTGGGCATGGGAGCTGCCCATGGGGTTGGTGGAGGAGGGCGAGACGCCGGCGGAAGCGGCAGCCCGGGAGGTGCTGGAGGAGACCGGTTGGCGGCCCGGTCCGATCAAGTCGCTGATCTACGCCGAGCCGGCCAACGGCATCACCGACTCCCAACACCACATCTTCCGGGCCGACTCGGCGACGTACGAAGGTCCGCCGACCGAGAAGAACGAGTCGGACCGGATCGAGTGGATTCCGCTGGCCGACGTGCGGGGCATGATCGACCGGCGCGAGATCGTCAGCAGCGGCTCCCTCGTAGGGCTGCTCTACGTCCTCATGGACGAGGCGATCCGCTGACTTGGCGGGGCAGCACTTCACGGAGCCGGGCCTCGAACGCCACCGCGGCCGATTCGCGGCGGAAGGGCTCCAGTTGCTCGTAGAACTCCCGGAGGTGACCGGCCACTCGTTGCGAGCTGACGGCCACCGCCGGGGCGAGGGCGTTCATGGCCGTGTGGCACGCCTCGTCGAGTTTGCCGCGCTGGAGCTGGGTTCGGGCGAGCCAGAAGGCGTGGAAGGCGCGGCCTCGGTGGTTCGTCCGGTGTTCTCGGCGGAGGGCGTCCGCGATGAGGGGTTCGGCGAGGGCGGCTTCGCCCAGGCGGCCGTGTGCGATGCCGGTGTCCACGATCAGCTTCGGTTCGTCGAAGTAGGCGACCCAGGCGGGGTCCGGATCGCCTGTGCTGATCCGGCCGAACTGGGTGTGGGCTTCCGAGATCGCGGTGTGGGTCGCACCGTGGTTGCCGAGGGTGGCGTGGGCGAAGGCTTCGCGCATCGCGAGCATTGCCAGCACGCGCGGTGTCGTCCCTGCGGGCGCCCGGGCCTGGTCCTGGGCGGCCGTGACGAGTGCGAGGGCGTCGCCGGGCTTGTCCTGGTAGGTGGCCTGAAGGCTCATACAGGCAAGGACGTTGGCCATGAACTGACGGTCGTCGATGGTCCTGGCCAGTCCGAGGGATTCGGTGAAGTAGACGCGTGCCTGGTTGTACTGGCGGGCGTCGAAGTAGGTCCATCCGGTGAGCCGGGCCAACTCGGCCGCAATGCCGTATAGGCCGTCCCGAAGAGGAGTTGAGTGCTGCTCCTTGAGGAGATCGACGACATAGCGGAGCTGGCCGACCACCGCCGGCCGTAAGGTCTCGCTGCCGTGCTCGTCATCCCGGCGCCAGTAGTCCGCGATCGACGAATGCAGGGCGTCCAGCGTCGACACACCAAGGTCCCGATCGGCCGCCAGTGCAAGGATGCTGTCGACGTCCGCCCCCGGTAGTCCGGAAGCCAGTGGTTCGACGGCTGAGGGAGCCGGTACCTCGGCCGGCACACGGGGCGCGACCGTCAGGCTGGGCGGCGTTTCCCATGAGCGTCGGGCGAGTCCGAGCATGGTTCCAGGGATGCGCAGTCCGTCCGAAATCCGTTCGATCACGTCCATGTGCAGCAACTGCCGCCGTCCGGCGATGACCTCACCCACACGGCTTGGCGTGAGGTCGCAGCGGCGCGCGATCACGACGGATAGATGCCTGCTCGCGCCTTGACCAGCTGAAAGATGCGGCCGAAGTCTCTGCCTTGGCATGCCTCGATCATCACTGAGTCCGTGAGAAGGCTGACCGGGAGTTCCTTCGGACGAGATGGCTCGGGCATCGGCACGCTCCGGCATGAGAACTACGGATCGCTGCGCTTCATCAACCGAGGGTGATGTTACCCAAGTTGGGTAATCAGCTTGGCCTTTCTGGCCGGGTCCGCGCATCGCGATGCTCCTGGCCATGGTGAACGGACATGAAGACGTACGGATGACCTTGCGAGTCTCCCGCGATTCCGGCCAGACGTGGGGGCCTCTCACGGAGGTACGCGTGGGCGACGACCCGGTGGTCCCGGAGGATCCTGGCCGCTACCCGCCGTGCGACTGCCCCCGGTGCTCACAGCAGGCCCGGAAGGCCGTCGCGTCCTTCCGGATGGTGTCGTAATGCGGTGTACGCACCGCCGTCGGGTGCCCCTCGACCTGGCGCGGGAAGCGCAGCAGAAATCGGCCTCCACCTACGTCGACCGGGCGTTGCAGTGCCAGCTGTCCGCGCACGACGAGGGTGAGCACTTCGGCCTTCTCGTTGACGCCGGGGCGTGCGGGACGGCGCTCTGGCTCCGCTGGTACGGGATGGACGAGGCGGAACTTGTCGTGCTGCCGGACTGCCCGGTGGTCGCCCCGGGGCCCGACAGTGAGGGCTGCTGCCTGTTCGCCGACCACGCCGAGCAGCACACCTGGGAAGACGCCCTGGAGGAGGGCTCGTGCAGCGGCTGATGACGACTTCGCACAAAAGTCGGCGCCCTCGCCCGCCTCGCAACGAACAGTGCGGGGACTGCCGTGGCCGCGGCACCACCTCGTCCGGCAAGACCTGCGGCACCTGCAACGGCCTCGGCGAGATCCACTGCCGAGCTGGCTGCCAGGAGTCCGGTCCGCTGTCCCGCCCCGTGATCCGGAAGGAGGGCCACCGATGGCCCACGCTCTGATCGCCTCCCCGTTCCTCGACGGACACCTCCTCCTCAAGCCGGGAGCACGAGCCGGCGCCCGCATCTCCGCCGACCACTACGAGGGCCTGCGCCAGTCCGTCACCGACGGTGAGTCGCTTCCCACCTGGGCGGTGCAGACCGCCGCCGACGTGTGGGGCCTGGGCCTGGGTGGCCGGACCGCGCGCGGCACCGTGCTGGTGCGCGAGCCCTCCCCGTACGGCTACTACCGAGCCTCCTGGGAGATCAACCTCGGCTGCAACTTCGGCTGCAAGCACTGCTACCTCGGCGAGCGGCCCTTCTCCGGCCTCGGCTGGGAGGACAAGGTGCGGCTGCTGGACATCATGCGCGAGGCCGGGGTCCTCTGGCTCCAGATCACCGGCGGCGAACCCACCATGGACCCCCACTTGCAGGGCGCCTACCGGTACGCCTGGCAGGCCGGGATGATGCTCACCATCTCCACGAACGGCTCGCTGCTCTGGCGGCCGGACCTCCTGAAGCTCTTCCACGACTCTCCGCCGTACCGCCTGGTGGTCAGCTTGTACGGGGCGAGCGAGGAGTCCTTCGACACGCTCACCCAGCGCCGTGGCGCGTGGAAGGCGTTCCGGCGCGGCATGGACGCCGCACGCCAGGCTGGCCTGCCTCTGCGCATCAACGTCGTGGTGACCGAGGACAACGCCTCCGAGGCTGACGCGATGGCCGCCCTCGCCGACGAGTGGAACGTCGAGAACCACGCGTACACGAACATGACGCCCACGATCTACGGCGGCGGTGAGCCGCTGCTCGCCCAGTCCGCCGCCCACCTGCGGCAGCGCAAGCCGTTCGCCGGCTGCAACGCGGGACACACCTTCTTCCACGCCGACCCGCACGCCAAGGTGTCGATCTGCAAGGTCGGTCGCGACGACCAGATCGACCTGATGACGGAAGGCATCGACGGCCTCACCCAGCTCGGCGCGATCGCCGACCGCCTCATGCTTCGCACCGGTGGGTGCGAGGGCTGCGCCCTGTCCGGCACCTGCCGGGTCTGCCGCCCCCTGGCCAAGCACTACCAGGAGGCCAAGGCGCCGCTGCACAGCTACTGCCAACACGGAAACAAGGAGAACGCCTCATGACCCCGCCCGTACCAGTGACCATCCTCCCCGGCCCGCCACCCTCAGCCCGCCGCGCGGCCCCGCCCGTCGCGACCACCTCGATCACCGCCGTCCAGGACCTCGACCTGATCGTGGAGAGCGCGGAGTGCTCCTGCGACGCCGGAGACGACAACCCCCACTGACCGACACGGTCCGGTCAACTCCGCTCACGCCCCGGCGTACTCGCGTCGGGGCCTGAGCTCTTGCCGGTCCACCGCTAGGGTGCCGGGCATGTTCTTCCGCTGGGACTGGCTCCGGCCCCAACTGACCGCACCCGTCGTGCCGACCCTCGGCCCCGTCCACCCCGACTCCCTGTCCGTCGGCATCTTCGAAGACATCCTGCGAGCGGCCGACACCCGGAGTTTTCTGCCCTACGACAAGGACCGGCGCTGGGGCGGCGAGAAGGACGAGAAAGTCCTTCAAGAGGACGTGGTGCACCAGCGCGAGCACACCCTCATCCCCACTCTGATGCGTCGCGGACGCGGCACCGTGAAGGTCTTCGCCTACGGGCGCGCCGACAGCGTCGTCGATGAGGCCACCGAGCTGGCCGCCAAGCTCGCCGCCAGGCACGGTGTGGTCAACGCGAGGGTCGTACGGCCCCTCGGCCCCGGGACCGCACACCCGCGCAGCACCCGCATCCAGTTGAAGGACTTCACCATCGGCGCTTGCCGTGCCCCGGATGGTCCGGTCCGCCCCGTCACCGACTGGCCGACCGCCGTGCAGGAGACGTTCGCGCCGTTCGCCGAGGCCATGGCGGGTGACGGCCTGGCCTTCCTCCACACCCAGATGCAGGCGGGTCAGTGCGGCCCGGTACTCGCCGCCGCCATCGAGGACCGCGTCGTGGGCGCGATCGGCCCCATGGACGTACGTCCTGACGCCGTCGGACGCCCCCAACTCATGCCCCAGTACTTCGCCGTCCTGCCCCATGCCCGAGGCCAAGGGCTGGGCAAGCTCCTGTGGAGAGCCGCCATGTGCTGGGGCCAATCCCACGGCGCCGCCTACCAACTGCTCCAGACCGAGGTCGGCGGCGCCTCAGACCGCCTGTGCCAGTCCGAAGGGCTGATCTCCCTCGGCTTCAGCCATACGACGCACGCGTAGTCGCTGACGCGGTCACTGTACTTCGCTGCTGTACGGGCAACGCCAGAGGCCCCCAGGATTTCTCCTGGGGGCCTCTGGCCTGCTGTGCACTCGGCAGGATTCGAACCTGCAACCTTCTGATCCGTAGTCAGATGCTCTATCCGTTAAGCTACGAGTGCTTGGCGTTCCGGGCTTTTCTGCCTGGTCGGCGTTGCGGGAACAACATTACATGACCTGCGCCGTGACGCGAAATCCATTGCCTGCACCACCTCTGACCTGCGGAAACACCCTTTCGGGGTGGATCTCGGATGCCCTCTTGACCTGGCCGTGCGGCCGCTGCGGTGCCGGGAACGGCCGAAGCCCCGTGCCAGGGGCACGGGGCTTCGGGGTGGAGCGGAGGCGGAGGGATTTGAACCCTCGATGGGCTTTAAGACCCAAACCGCATTAGCAGTGTGTTGCCCCTCGTCCGATCGGGACGGGGGGCAACCTCTCTATGTGCTCAACCGCAGGTCAGCGGGGGTGTGGCTGGACAGCTGGTAGGACGGCGACTGAACCTCACCGTGCCCTTTGGTGCCAGCGCCGTGCCATCTGGCACACGGCACACCAAAGGCCCTGACCAGGGCCAGGGCCTCACCTTCTGCACCTTCAGTCCTGCGTCGACTCCGACCAGGGGCCGGCGGCCGGACGGTCGGGGAGCTTGGCGCCGGGCCGGCGCATGTACCAGCGCATGAACTCGCGCAGCACCTTGCCGCGGGGGCTGCGGCCCTTGGGATGGACGGCGCGCGTAGCCGCCTCGAAGGGAAGCCACTCGTCGTCGGGCGCTCTGAAGTTTCGCGCCGGGTCGTACTCGGTGTCGGGATCGGGCGTCATGGCCCGAGGTTACCGCCTTGTACACACAAGAGGCCAGACAGGCGAGCGCATTTCGTAGGTACAAGATTCTTCGACGATGGGGTTGCTTTGTAGGTACAAGGCGACTAGCTTCGTACCTACAAGAACGGCCCCCGCCGGTGCTACCAACACCGAACGAGGGCCTCACGGACACACCTGAGCGAACAGGAGTACCGCTGTGAGTCATGCTCTCACGTCGCGTCATCGTCGGATTGCCGCTGCTGCGGCCGTCGACAAGGCCGTCCTCTACACCACGATCTCCGCTGGGATGGTCCTCGCCCGCCGGTACCTGACCGGCCGGGGTGTCGACCAGGCGTTCGCCGACCAGTACGGCAGCCCCTTCGGCCGGACGGCGGCGAAGGTGTACCGCACCGAGATGGGTACCGAGCCCCGCAAGGCCTGGTCGAACGTCCACGGGAAGTGGCGCCGGGTCAACGGGTTCCTGCCCTCGGAGACGGCGGTTCTCGACAAGGCGTTCGTGACGTACAAGCGGACCGCCGAGTACGTCGCCCCCGCCCCGGTCGCCGCCCCGGCCCCGGCCGAGGTGTACGTGAAGGCGACCGCCGGGTACGCCGCCCGGTTTGAGGGCCTGACCGGTGACAGCCTGCGGGCCCTGGAGACGATCCACGGCAGCGAGGCGCCCACCGACCACATCGCCCCGCTCCTCGACACCCTCGCCGACTGGCAGCAGCACCTCGACCGGTTCGAGGCTGCGGTCACGGACGCCGACGAGAAGGCGGTTGAGGGCCTGCCGGAGGACGACCCGCGCCGGGTGGCGTGGCGTGCGGCGAGCACGGGCATGGACGCGTTCCTGAAGGCGCAGGCGGCCGTGCACGGCGCTTACGTCGACTGGTCGTTCGACCTGACCGGCACCGTCGAGATCAACGACGGGCCTCTCCCCGCCGCCCCGGTCATCGCGGACGGGTGCCGGATCCCCGGCTGTGACCAGCACTGGCACTCGGACGGGCTGTGCGTCGCCCAGCTGGGCGAGCTGCCGTTCGACGAGGGGTCGACCCTCCCGATCGAGCTGACGTCCCCCGAGGACGAGCCGCCGTACATCGTGGCCTACGCGTTCGACCCGGTCGCGATGAACATGCGCCGCCAGATGAACACCCAGGCCGACGCTGTGGCGTTCGCCAAGGCCCTGCGGGACGCGGCCGACGCGGTCGATGAGGCCGCCGCCCACCTCGCCGCCTAACAGCCCCCTGCCCCACCTCCGTGTCCCGCGGTTTCGGGACTGCCCCGGCCGGACGTGTCACCGTCCGCCGGTCGGGGCCCCTCACAGCCTTTGAGGAGACTCGCCATGAGCGACACCGCCCGCACCACGTCCGTCCCCGCCGCGTTCCGCCAGTCCGGGGCGCCCGTCACCCCGCCGGCCGCCGAGCCCGCCCCCGCGTCGCCCACCGCAACCGCCGACCTGTACGCGATGTGGCAGGGCATGACGATCGGGGAGACCGCGGCCACCCCCCTCCCGCAGCTGCTGACCCTCCTCGGGGTCAACGTCGAGGAGGTGGAGCCGGAGGAACTGCCCATCGGCGTGTACGCCACGATCCACGGGCAGATCGGTGACGCTGACGTCAAGCTGTCCCGTTCGCTGCCGCAGGCCGAGCGTGAGCCGATCATCCGGGAGTTCCTGAACACCATCACCCCGGACCTTGCGCACAGGTCGAAGGGCCCGGCCCGGTACAGGGTGACGAAGCAGATCACCGGCACCATCGAGTGCTACGACTGGTGCAGCGAGGCGCACCACGAGCACACCGGCAACATCGAGAACATCGTTCACCAGAGCTCCCGCATCACGATGGAGCTGCCGACCGAGAACGGCCCGATGGCGCTGCTGTACGCGCACATCGCGGTCGACCCGTTCGCGGTGGACGTGGTGCAGCGGGAGCCGCACATCGTCATCGACGACGACCA
The DNA here is from genome assembly GCF_042718795.1 of Streptomyces cyaneofuscatus. Classification (GTDB taxonomy): domain Bacteria; phylum Actinomycetota; class Actinomycetes; order Streptomycetales; family Streptomycetaceae; genus Streptomyces; species Streptomyces cyaneofuscatus_A. Next base: position 198,801 of record NZ_JBHXOX010000009.1, on the reverse strand, counting down.
GTCGCTGTACTTCCTGCCGCTGATGCAGTCGGTGGAGCTCTGCACGGAGCTGACCGAGTTCGCCGCCTCCCTGCGCAGCATGACGGCGAAGGCGGCCGGCAAGTGAGCGGCGACCGGCCCACCGTGGCTCCCGAGCCCCGCCGCAACGCGGACGGCACGACCAGCGTGCGGACGTCGGACGCCGGGACCGTGCGGATCGCCTGCCCCACGTGGTGCAGCTTCCAGCACGGCGACAGCACCCCGCGGACCAAGGCGGAGATTGCGCACAAGAGCGAACCGTTGTGGGCTCTGACCGCCCCCACCGCCTTCGGGGAGGTGGGTGTCGGCCCGGTCCACATCACCCAGCAGCCCTACGCCTCGACCAGGTCGGCGGTGCTGGTGTCCGTCGAGACGGACACCGAGGAGTTCCACGTCGGCCCGGCGGACGCCCGCCGGTTCGCCGTGGCGTTCCGGGAGCTGGCCGGCCTCATCGACCAGGCGGCCGACCAGGTCGAAGCGATCCGGGCGGGTGAGGGCCAGTGAGTACCGCACTCGTTCACCGGCCCACGGAGAACATGGCGATGGGCCTGGTGCAGCCTCCGGGTCGTCTGTCGGCGGAGCGGGTTGCCGACGCTCTGATCGAGGCCCGCGAGGCAGGCGACCGGTACGGGGCGCTGCTCCTCGACCGCAAGCTCGACCGGGCCCTCGGGCTCACGAACGGGCGGCCGTCGTGAGGAAGCCGCCGCCCCCGGGCAAGGGCCTGTCGGTCCGGATGGACGTCGAGCTGTATGACGACCTGACGGTGATGATGTCGACCGGCATCACGGCGTCCGACGCGGTGAAGCACGCGGTGTCGCTCATCGCCCAGATGTATCGCGGGTCGTGGGAGGAAGGACTCGTCCCCGAGGGCGAGCAGCCCCGGATCGACTCGTTCAACGCGTCTCGGTATGACACCTGAGTCGCACGTCGAATCCCATCAACCACCTGTCATACATGGCAGGTCGTTTCCCTAATGCCCCCCGCTTCCCGCAAGGCCGGGAAGCACCCCGCACCCCCTGGCGGTAAAGGCCTCCGCATCAATCCCCCCAAGAGGGCGGAGCCCTTTACGCCCAACGTAATACGGGCCCCGGGACAGCACCCCGGGACCCGCCAGTGGTCCGCTCCTGGAAGGGCAGAACCATGACCATCCTCTCCCACACCGAGACTCAGCCGGTAGCCCTGCCGCCGGCCGTCCCGACCGACTACGTCTTCGGCGCCAGCGACACGAACGACATCCTTGGCGGCGGCGACGTACACGCGGTCGTCACGCTTAAGGTGGCGATGACCCGGGACATGCTCGCCGCAGCGTTCGACCTGGCGATGCGCGGCGCCTACGACGAGAACATCGACGAGTTGCCCGTCGCGGAGATCCGGCACCGGGTTGAGCTGTCGCTCCACATGGAGTCCCCGTGGGACCTGATGCGGGACGGCGCCAGCTTCTCGGATCTGCTGTACGACGAGAGCGTTGCGGAGCTGATCCGGTCCGAGTACCGGGCGATCGACCGCGCCTACCCGCTCATGGCCCCGAGGGTGGAGTCGTGAGCGAGGTCGTCACCACGTGGACCGGCCGCACCGCCTGCGCCTTGCAGGCCGCGCTCCGCATGACGAACGAGGGCTTCGCCGCGAAGCTCGGTGTCGCGGTTCGCACGGTCGCCGGCTGGCACCGGAACCCGGAGATCGTGCCGCGCACCGAGATGCAGCAGATCCTGGACGTCATGTTAGAGCGGGTCAATGGCGGGGCCCGGGAGCGGTTCACCGCCGCCCTGAGTCGTGGGGATGTCCCCACGACTGCCGCCCCGACTCCGGCGGTTGACCCGGTGGTGTCGCAGATGGCTGCGGACATGGCGTTGATGCAGGCCCGTATCGACGCGCTACAGGAACAGCTAGGGGCGCTGGCTCTCCGCATGCTGACCTGACCCGTCTGTCCCTCCGTCTATGACCCGTCTTGACCCCGTCTAAGGCCCGTCTAGTGATCGTTTGCTAGTCGGGTGTTAGACGGGCCAAAGACGGCCTGTAGACGGGGGTTAGTCGGGCCGGTAGACGCCCGGCGGAGACCCGGCAGGACCCCGGCAACAGCCCGGCGGACACCCGGCAGGTGGGTCACTTTGACCCACCTGCCGCCGGGTCTGCGCCGGGTGCAAACCGGGCATCTGCCGGGTCTGGCACCCTGCCCGGACCATGCCCCAGGAGTCCTCGACCCTGCCCTAGCCGGGCAGGGTCACACTCTGACCGTGCCCCTTCGGGCAGGGTCCAGGCAAGGTCAGGGACAGGGTGCATACCGGCACAGATTGGTACGGCGGAAGCTGGACGCGACCCGGACACAGCCCGGACGGATGATCTTTGAGCCGGACAGGCGCGTCCGGGTCAGGGGCTTCCCCGTCCGGCTTGCGTCCGGGTCTGAACTGGGAGTGTCCGACTCGTGTCGGCTTCCCGCCGTACCAGTTCGACCCGATATAGGACCCTGCTCAAAGGCTGCTCAGAGGGTGCTCAAGATCCCAAGTTGAGCACCCTCTGAGCAGCAGTCTGAGCGGCTGTGACCTGCGACGGAGTGGCGCTGAGCACCCTGTGAGCACCCCCTGTCAGACCGCTGACACCTCGCCTGACCTGCGGTGACACCACTTCTGACACCTGCCGACTGTCAGAACGGTGTCAGAAGGGGGTGTCAGACCCCGATTTCGGCCCGATTCCCTTAGGTCAACGCGTGTGCGCGCGCGAGGCCTGACACCCGACTGACACTAGGAAGGCTCCATGACCATCACCGACCCCCAAAGCCTGGACGAGCACCTCGACCGGCTGCTCGCCTTGGAGACCACGGCGGACCACATCCACGGATGGCACCCCACCCTGATGCCGGGGATGCTCCAGACCGCCGACTACGCCCGCGCCGCAATCCGCGCTTCGGCGCCCGCCTTGCCCCCTCACGACGTCGAGAAGCGGGCCACCGGCCGAACCGTGCGCATCGACACCCTGGGGCGTGCAGCGGGACGTACAGCCCGTTTCGTCATCGGGGAGAACGTCCTCACGCAGCCTGTCGGCGGGCCGGCCACCCTCGCCGCACAGCTCGACCACCTCATGACGCTCCTCGCCCTACGCCCCACCCTCGACGTGCGCGTCCTGCCCGAGGGAGGAGAACACCCAGGCCTGAACGGATCGTTCACCGTCTACCGGGCCCGGCCGGGGCGCAGCGTCTTCGTCGAGCACCTGGCGGGCACCTCGGTCATCAGCCGCCCGGAAAGCGCCGCGTCGTTCATCCACGCTTGCGATCATGTTGTGGAGCGGGCGGCGAGCCCGGCGGACTCGCTTCGGATGATCGAAGCCGCGAGAAAGCGACTCACTCATGCGTGACAACGAACTGACCTGGCAGCTGTCCTCGTACACGGATTCCGGGGCGTGCGTTGAGGTCGCCCGCCCGGCCGGCGAAGTGCTGGTCCGGGACTCCAAGCGGCGCACCGGGCCCCGCATCCGCGTCACCCCCGGCACGTTCGCCGACCTCGTCGACTGGGCCAAGGGCCACCAGGTGTGACGCACCACAAGGTGGGTCAATCTGACCCACATGCCCTAATTTTCATCCAAAACAGCAGCGAGCCCCCACCGCACAGAACGGCGGTGGGGGCTCGCGCCTACCTGGCCAGTGCCTGTCCCGCGTAAATCTCTCTGACGCGCGCAGAGAGAGCTTCGTGGGCCCGATTCACCGCCGCGCCCATTTGCCCGAGGTTGGGCCCATCGTCGTTGATCAGGATGTCGGAAGCTGCCATGTCGATGGCTACGTATGCTTCATCGACGATTCTTCGGGCGTCATCGTCCAGGACGAAGCCGATCTGGGAACGCACCGCCTTGCCAGCGGCTTCGGTCGCGGCATAGACCTCGCGAGGGAATATCGCGCCACGCTCCGTGTCGGACAGTGCAGGAGCTTGAGACCAGTAGGTCGTCAAAGCCCCTACTAGAGGCGGCAACGTATCCACATAGTCCTGCAGCAGTCCGTTGAGCTCCACCAAGTGACTCAGCTCAAACTCTTCGCGGCGCTGCTCAACCGCTGCCGCATCGTCCGCAGCTCTCTCGGCACGCTGCCGGCGGTGGTTCAGCCACCCCGTTACCTGAGTTGCGACACCACCGAGGAAGAACGCTGCGACTGGCCATACGGCCATCCATCCACTGTCCATCGCGGCAGTGTACGAGCGCGGGCCGAGCGAGCGGATTGATCAAAGAGAGCCCGGGGCCCCTCAGTCTCAGCTACGTTCCCCCCAGTCAACACGGAAGGGGGCCTTGTGGCACCGGGGAGAGTCGCCCGCACGAGGGCTTGGTTGAAAGACACACCGAAGCTGGTGCTGCGAACGTCAGTGATCATGCTGATTCTAGGCTTGGCCCTGCTCGCGTTCGGTCTCGTGGCTGACGCTCACGGCTGGTGGGAAGGGCACGAGTTCGCTACCAATGTCGCCTCAAGCGCCACCTCGCTCTGCTTCGGCGTACCTGCCGCACTCCTGGTGTTCAGCCACCTCGGCCAAGCGCAGGAGGAGGCGCGGGAGAAGACTCATGCGCGCACGCAAGTCGTGGAGTCAACGGCTGAGTTCGAGGCGACGCTTCTGGACCCCTTCGATGCGGTGGACCTTGCACACCTCAGATCCGAGCTGAGGCAGCTCTCGCAATCTCTCCAGTCGACCAAGGACGCTAGCTTGGATGACAGCGCGAGGGAGGAGCGGATCACTGACTTTCTACGCCAGCTGCAGGCCCTGCTTCCCCGAGTTGGAAGTCAGCACCCTTACCGCAACCTGCGCGCTGCACAGCACGACAGGGAAACCTGGGCGGCGATGCGTAGATGGCAAACACGAGTCGCCAGCCAGTCCCGCATCTTGGATCAAGAAGTGCGGCCGCGTCTTGTCGCAACAAAATCACCATGGCTGACCACCAGTCAGGCATCTGACATCTTGCAGGCGACAAGATGGTTGTTCATGGAAGGCCGCAATCCTTGGAAGGCGGGACCTCGGCGGGACGCGAACGAAAGCGTGTCGGGAGCTGCGATGAAGTACTTCCTAGACGATGTGACCGAACTCTGTTCAGGGGTCATCGCGCTAAAGGCTCTCTATCCCCAGTAGCCGTTCAGCTCGTGGTCGAGCGCAGCAGCCACACCGGGTGGGGCTGCTGCGCTCAGCCGGTCAGGGGGCCGCGTCGAGGGCTTGCTGGTAGATGTCACGGAGCCGCCCGCCGACATCGCACCGGCCGATACGGCTGCATCCCGCACAGTCCGTGGTGTGGATCAGGTAGTCCCGGTAGGCCACCTCGTGGGGCTGCTCGACGACGGACCGCAGACCGTGCTGCTCCCGGCACGGGGAGCACGCGTACAGGCCGGCGCCGGGCCCTGAGCTCTGCTCGATGACGTCGACCATGACGGCGGTACCGGACGGGCCTTTGTGCCAGTGGCACCAGCCGAAGGAGGCGGGCGCTGCGGTGTTCGATGGTGTGGTCATGGCCAGGACCGTAGAAGCGGCCAGGCCTGGCGGTCCCGGGCGTTGCGCGAGATTGCGCGACCCGGCACGGGTGTTGGGGTGGATTGCTCAGGTCGGGGCAATCAGGTGCCGGGCGCGGGCGATGATGCGGTGCGCCCTCGCCCCGTAGGCGGCCGACTCGTTCAGCCCGTCCCACGTCCGCCCGTACAGGGCCAGGTCGTCGGCGGTGTCGAACGTCAACTCGGTGTTGATCGTCTCGACGACGACCCGGGACTCGTCGAAGATCCAGAATCCGTGTTTCGGGGTGAGGCGCATCGGGGCGCCGAGCGGCACGATGCCGAACTCGACGGTGCTCATCCCGATCAGCCCGACTAGCCGGTCGAGCTGCCCGGCCATGACGTCCCGGGGGCACACCAGGGCGTGCAGGGCCCCTTCCCACACCAGCACCCGGAACAGCTTGCCCGCCGCGTAGAGCACCTCTTGGCGGCGCATCCGGGACGCAACAGCGGCTTCGGTGTCCCGGGGTGTCTGCAACAGTTCGGCGCGCGCCATCAGCAGGTGTCGGGCGTAGTCCGGGGTTTGGAACAGGCCGGGGATTACCGTCGCCTCATAGCCGCGGAGGACGGTGGTCTGCTGGTACTCGATGACGTACCGGTCCTGCACGGGGGCGTGTCCGGCGGCGAGCTGCTTACGCCAGTGCCGTTGCCGGGACTCCAAGACCCGCAGCCGGCCCAACAGGTCCGCGGCAACCTCCGGCCGCCCGCACGCTTCCGCCCACGCCTGGAGGTCTTCGGGGGTCGCGGCCTGCCTGCCGTTCTGGAGCCGGGACACCTTCGAGGGCTGCCAGCCGAGCAGTTGGGCGAAGTCGCGGCCGTTGAGCCCGGCCCCGGTGCGCAGCTCGTTCAGCCGGGCACCGAGAGCCTCCCTCGCGCTCTGAAGGTCGGTGCTCACGCCGACGAACGTACCTGCGCCCACACGGTGGCCGAGGGCGTAGCGAGCGGCCAGGCAATGTCCCGAGCCCGGCACGCGGCGAGCACTTCTGTTGGATCTTCGGTGACCTCGACGCCGACCGTGGTGTCCGTCTCGTCGATGTGGAACCGGGCGACGAGACGGGAGTCGAACAGCCAGAAGTCGTAGTCGGGCAGGCCTGCGGACTCGGCTACGTACCGGCTGAGTACCCGGATGTCCTCTCCGGCCGCGATGTTGCTCGACGCGGCGGCCATGAGGAAGCGCTGCCCGTCCGTGGGCGGGTCGTCGACGATCCGGACACGGGAGAAGTGGGCGCCCTGTGCTGCCTTCTCCCGCACGTTCGTGTTCCACGGGCTGTTCGGGGCCGGCTGCGGGTCGATACCGCGCTGGAACGCCTGGAACCGTTCCGCTGCCCGATCTGTGGCGTACCCGCGGCGAGTCTCCAGGCGGAACGCTGTGTGCTCGAACTCGGCGAACAGGTGGGTGATCTGCTCGAAGGGAACCAGTGGCACGGCTACTCCTTGGGGGCGAAGCGGGTCAGGAGCTCACGGGGGATGACGACGAACGTCTCGTGTTCGCCGACGTCCCGGAGCTGCGCAAGATCCTCAGGGGCGGTGAGCCGGTCGCCCTGGACGACGATGTCGCCGGTCTCGACGACTTCGTAGAGGGTCGGGCAGTTGCCGTCTTCGGAGGTGGTGCCGATGAACCTGAGCGTCACAACAGGGCTCCGTTCTCGCAGGTGAGGCACCAGCATGCAGGCGACGGGGCTACCGCGGGGGACGGTTGCGCAAGATTGCGCGCGACGGCGTCCGAGACGCTAGGCAAGCAGGGACCCGGGCCGGGTCTGCTCTGTGGCGAGCCATCGTCGTACCTCCTCAACGACGACCCACACCGCCTGCCCTTCAATCCACTTCGCGTAGCAAGCCTCACCTTTACGGTCCTCATGACCTCGGTCTGCGGGCGGCAGGGCGGATGCACTCACCCAGCAGATGACTACGGGCAAAAGGGTGGCCGGCAGAGTGAACGGCAACTGGATTCCCCCCGACTGCTGCACGACCAGCGGCAACTGGTGTGCCGCACGATTCCGGACGAAGCGAAGCGCCCTCATCAGCTCTGGTCCGTCACCCGTGAGCTGCCGATAGGACTGGTCATCCGCTCGGAGCCTCAAGTCGAGAGCGTTGGCCCAGTACGCAGCTTCCATCGCGGACACCATCGCCATGCCTGGGTCACGGACGCTGGCCAGGTTCTCTTGCAGTCTCGCCTGAGCGTCCTGGAAGGCGGTCAGGGCGAGGTGGTACAGCGGCAGCGTCGACATCCCGCGACCATATGACGCAGCCGCCAGCCTGCGCCCGGTAGTTCTGGAGCCCCGACCATCGCGCGGTCGGAGCTCCGCCGCGCGTTACCCCAGCCCGAGCATCACGCCGCGGTGCGTCATCTCGTCCTGCGCCAGGGCGTCGAGGATGCTGCGCCGGGAGGCGACCTCGGTAACGTGAGCGTTGTAGTTGAGGATGCGGTCGCCACCCCGGTTGTTGACGGTGTTGGTCTCCAGGCGGGACGTGCTGGTCGCCTTGACGGTGGAGCGCACCGTCTGCGCCATCGCGACGGCCGCCGACGCCGCCCCGGGGATGCTGGCCCTGATCCCGCCCTCGAAGCCCTGCCCGGTGAACCGGCCCAACTGGTGGGCCACCTTCGACGGGCTACTGATCTTCAGCTCGACCTTGAGGGTCTTCTGCACCTTCTTCGCCAGGCCCGCCAAGGCCTTCACGATCGCCGACTCCTGCGCGACCAGGCCGGTCAGGAACCCCTTGCCCGCCATCGACCCCGCGTCGAACATGACGTCCGCGGCGGTGTTGCCGTAGGCGGCCGAGGCCTTCCCGATCTGCGTCTGCGTCGCGTTGATGCTCTTGAGCTGCGAGGCCGTCGCCTTCACCAACGCGGCGGCATACGGTGCGCCCTGGTCGGGGCCGGCCTGGATCAGCTGCCCGATCAGGGTCTTCGACAGGCCCCGCTTGCCGAGGGCGGCGATGTTCGCCGAGAACGCCTTGAGCTGCCCCAGCCGCACCTGGAGCCCCGCCAGGATGCCGCTCGCCCCGAACGGCAAACCGGAGTTTGGGAGACCGGTGAGCGAGGCGAAGCCGGCGGCGTTCGACGTCGTCTCCGTGGCGAACGTGCGAGCCTGCGCGATCTTCTCCCGCAGGACATCCCGCTTGTTCGCGAGCGACTGCAATGCCTTGTTCTGCATGGCGAGCTGACGCAACAGCCGGTCATCGAGGGTCGTCTTGACCCCCTTGAACGCGTTCTTGATCGCGGTAGCCACCTGCGTCATCGCGGTACTGATCGCCGACGCCGTACCGGTGAGCGCCTTGAGGAAGTTCGCCCCGACCGACGCGGCGAGCGGCCCCGTGTCGATGCTCTTGCCGCCGACCTTGATGATGCCGCCGGTGGCGTACCCACCGCGGCGGAGTCCCGTGCTGATCTGCACCCCGCCGACGATGCCGCCCCGCGCATACCCGCCGATACGGTTGTAGGCGGCGGAGAGACTGCCGTAGGTCTTCAAGGCGTACCGCATGGAGGCGTAGATGTTCGCCATCGGGTCGACGGACACCCCGTACAGGAACGGCCCGGTCTTGCGGTACTTCCCGGCGAAACGCTCAAAGGTCGGCTTAATCACCTGGAGTAGGCCCACGGACGGTGTGCCGTTGATCCAGTTGATGTCATCCCGGTTCACGGCCCGCGGGTTGCCGGACGACTCCTGATTCATCCTGCGGAGGGTCGTGTTCACCAGGGCAAGCGACTGCCCCACCTGGCCGAGGGCCTGCGTGACCACGCCCCGGAAGCGCTCGACGCCGGCGCCCGCATCCCCACCCGTGCCGCCCTCCAGGTAGCGCATCGGGTCGACCGACTTCCCGCCGATGCGGGCCTCAAGGTGCAGGTGCGGGCCGGTGGTGTTGCCGGTCGCGCCCACCTTCCCGATGACCTGGCCCCGGGTGACACCGTCCATGGCCCTGGCGACCATCGCCGACATGTGCGCGTAGAGGCTGGACAGGCCGCCGCCGTGGCTGATCTCGATGTGCTGCCCATACGGGCCGCTGGACGCCGCTGTGCGGACCTGCCCGTTGTCGACGGCCCGGATACTCGCCCCGGTCTTCGCAGGGAAGTCCAAGCCCGTGTGGCGGCCGGAGGACCACATCAGGCCCGGCTTGCCGAACGGGGTCCCATACGGGGCGTCGACCGGCTTCAACCACTGGCCGGTGGACTCCAGGATGTCCTTGCCGCGGATGTAGTCGACGACCTTGTTCAACAGCCCGATCGGGAGCGCCCCGACCAAGCCCGGGTAGGTGTTGGTGTTGTCGCCGAGGGCCTTGCGGATCCCGGACTTGACCGGCTTGAACGCCGCATCCGCCAGGTTCGCCAACCCACCCCGGGCAACATCCGCGCCCTTCGACAGGACGCTCCCCACCGCGTTCGTAATGCCGTCGAAGATGCCACCCTCAGCGAAGCCCCTGAACGAGCGCAGAGACTGGCCGCGCATGGCAGCTTGGTTGACCGCGTGGAGCCGGGCCCGCTCATACGGGTCCTGCATCGCCTCGGAGACGTAGACGCCTTCACCACGGCGCATGGGGACGAGCTGGTCGTCGCCCTGCCGCCAACTGCTGGAGCCTGGGAGTATCCCGCCACGCGCGAAGCCTCGCGGAAGGTTCATCGGTTCGAGCGGGTCAATGCCCGGGATCTTCGCCGCGGTCTTCTTCCAAACCTCGACGATGCCGCCGTTGTAGACCGTCTCGATCCAGAACTTCACCGGCGCCTTGACCAGCGACTTCAGCCCGTTCCAGACCTTCCCCAGGCCCTTCTTCAGGGTCTCGAACGCGGTCGTCAGCCCTTCCGCGAAGGTGTCGAAGCCCTCGCGGACGATGCGCCACGAATCCGACGCGACCGACTTGACGTTGCCCCACAGGGCAGACCAGGACTCGTAGACCTTCTCTTTGATCCATCCGAAGATGCGGAGCGCCTTGTCCCGCAGGTCCGTGAACCACTTGATGGCCCCGTTCACGATGTCCGGGATGACGGAGTGCCCGAGGAGCTTGTCGTACAGCCAGTCGAAGGCCTTGGCGATGCCCTCGGTCAGCCACTTGACCGCGTTGATCGCGGGCTGGAACTTCTCCTTCAGCCCCGCCAGGTAGTCGACCAGGCGCACCAGCGCGGGGATGACGAACCCGACCAGCACCTTCACCGCCAGCTCCGTCATCAGCGTCGAGAGCTGGATCAGGGGCGGCATCAACGGCAGCAGCGCCGGCAGGAGCTCCACCAGCACCTGTGTGGACAGGAGCAGCAGTTGCGGCATCAGCGGGGCCAGGGCGAGGAGGATCTGCCCGATGGAGTCGGCGAGCTGGATGAACGCCGGGATCAGCATGGGCAGGACCGGCATCAGCTCCTGGAGGAGATCCAGGAACTGAGTGGCGTACTGAGCGGTCAACTCGCCGATGACAGCCGCCAGGCCCTCGATGATCGGGGTGAGGATCGGGCCGAGCTGGGCGGCGATCTGCGCAATCACCGGAGCCAGGGCGTCGAACACCGTGATCATCAGGTCGAAGATCGGGACGACCAGCGGCAGAAGATCCCCGATCAGCTTCCCCAGCACCGGCAGGACCGGGGACACGGCCTTGACCAGGGCGATGAGGGCCTCGGCTGCCACGATCAGCACCGGGCCGAGAGACTTCGCGACGGGCAGGAGCGCCTCGCCGAGGGTGCGGAACAGTTCCGCGATGGCGGGGCCGAGGAGACCGGCGACCTTCGTGACGACGGGGGCCAGAGCGGCAAGGACCGGCATCACGGCCAGCAGGGCGGCACCGAGGGCGCCGGCAACAAGCTTGGCGACCGCGTTCAACGCCGTGAAGATCGCCTTCAGCGCGTCCTGAACTTCCGGCAGGGCGGTGACCCGGCGGATCTCCTTCAGTGCCGACCCGACCACGGCGAAGAAGTCGCCGCCAGCCTCGGACGCCGCACCCATGACGTTCTTCAAGATCCCGAAGACGTCCGCGAGGACTTCCCCGAAGCTGACCGCCACATCGAGGGCGGTGTTGATCGCGTCGGTGAGCTTCCCGTTCTCCAAGGCCTTGGCGAGCCGGTCGGTGACCTTGTCCATGAACGACCCGGCACCCGCGGTGATCCGGTCCCACGCCGGGCCAGCGGCAATCGTCAGCCGGGACAGGCCCGTCACGATCTGCCCGGGGATCCGGTTCATGTTGTCCAGGCCGTTGCGGACGACGTCGAACGCGCCCTTCAACTGGCCCGACTTCGCCAGGTTCCCCACCGCGGTCAGGGCGTTCTTGCCCATCGTGCCGAGGACACCGGCCGTGCCCGCGAGCCCTTCGCGCAGCACCGGCAGGGCGGTGGCGGAGACCTGCCGCAGGCGCTCCCCGAGCCCGGCGAACAGCCGGTCCTGAACATCAAGCTTGAGGGCCGTCCACGCCGGGGCCAGGTCCCGCAGCACGTTCACGAAGGTCCGGGCGTTCGGGGACAGCTTCGCCATCGCCGTATCGAGCTTCGACGTCTGCGTCGCCGCCTTCGACTGGGCGTCCGCCACCGCGCGGGCCGCGTCCGCAACAGCGCGGTGGGCGTCCTGCACGGCCCGTTCCTGCTGCTCGACCTGGAGCCCCGCCGTGCGGATCCGCTCCTGCGCCTGGACGACTCCTTCAGCCCCGGACACCCCGGCCTTGTTCGCCGCCGCCGTGTCGACCTGGAGGCGCTTCTGCTGCCGGGACTGCTCCTCCGCCGACGCCTTCGCCCGCACCAACGCCAGGTCCGCTTGCTGGATCTGCAACTGTGTGGCGGCCGGGTCGGTACGGACCGCCGCAAGGTCAACCTCGGCCTGCTGCACGTCCAGGGCGGCCTGCCGCTGGTCCAGCGCCCCCTGCCGCAGCCGCCGGTTCATGTCTTCGAGGTCCCGGGCCGCCTGCCTGCGGGCCGCCGACAGTTCCTGCTGCGCCTGGCGGGCGGTGCGCTGGGCTTCGGTCAGGCCCCTCTCCGCGTCCCTGACGCCTCTCTGGGCGTTGGACAGGGACCGTTGGGCGTTCTCCACCTGCCGGGTCGCCGTGGCGGCTGCTGCGGCCTCTGCGGAGGTGTCCGCGAACGCCGCCTTGATGGCGTCACCCACACCCGACGTGCCGACCTTGATGGCGGCGAAGGCGGAGACGAGGGTGAGGATGCCCGGGGCGGCGAGGGCGGCGAGCGGGCCGAGTTGGGCCAGGGCCGACCCCAGCGAGGCGATCGTCGGGAGGGAGCTGAGGGCCGCCCCGCCGATGAGGAGGATCTGCCTCTGGAGCCGGCTTAGCCCGCCCCCGGTATCGCCCGCGCCCCCAAGGCTTCCGAGAGCGGTCGAGAGGGACCCGACCCCGAGGAGCCGGGTCCGGACGTTGATGACACGGTCCCGGGTCAGGAACCGCATGGCGTTGGTCGCCGCGGTGGTGTCGGCCCGTGCGGTGACCCGGGCCATGCGGGCGCGGGTCAGGTTCGCCAGGTCGTTCGCTGCAACCCGGGTGTCGACGTCGACTCCGAGCCGGACGCGCTGCCGTTGGGTGAGGCCGCGCAGCTCGTTGGCGGCGACGCGGGTGTCGAGGGTGGCGCGGATTTGGACGAAGCGGTCTGCGGTGAGCTTGTCGAGTGCCTTCTCGACTCGCTTGTACGCCGCGTCGATGATCTTGGCGACGATGTCGACGGTGGTCTGCCCGAACCCGGCGAGCTTCGCCTTGGCGGCGGTGTCGTCGACCTGGGCAACTATCCGGACGGTGCGTTCGTCGGTGAGGCGGGCGAGGGCCGTCTTCGCGGCCTTGTCGTCGAGCTGCGCCGTGATCTTCACGGTTCGGTCGGCGGTCAGCTTGGTCAGGCTGGCGGACGCCGCCTTGTCGTCGAGGTCGACCTTCACGCCGACCGTGCGGGCCTTGGTCAGGTCCCGCAGCCCGGCTTTGGCCATGACGTCGTCGAGGTCGACACCGACCTTGATGACCGGTCGCATCTTCGCGACGGCGGCGTTCACCTTGAGGGCGATGACGTCGCCGATGACATCCCCGGCCCGTTCAGCGCCGGGCCTGACCGCCTTGGGGAGTTCCGTGAGGAGTTCCGGGCCGAACCGGGTCACGTCCGGGACGACAGAGACCCGGGTGGATCCAACGAGGGTCGGTTCGGCCACGGTGCGCTCCTTCGATCCCAGCCCCTCACCCCGAATAGAGGGGCACATTCAAAGGCCATAGGCACGATTACCCTTTGAATCATACTTCCTAGGTAACCTTGAGGCTATGAACCCAAGGGGAAGGGGTGGTCTGGCGATGGCATCCAAGGCCCGCATCCGAATCCGCAGGACACCGCCGGCCGAGCTGGGGCCGATGCTCGCCGCCGCACGGGGACGCACCGGGCACACACAGGCCCGCGTCTCCATCGCCGCCGGACTGGGCCGCAGTTACGTCTGCCTCATCGAGGGCGGGCACCGCACCCCGTCCCGGGTCGCCGCGGAACGCCTCGCCGACGTCCTCCAACTCACCGCCGTGGAAAGGGAGCTGCTGTACGCCGCGGCCGTCACCGACGCCGGGTACTCCCACCCCGCCCGCCAGACGGCATGACGAAGCCCCCGCCAGCGGCGGGGGCTCCAGTCATCCGGCTACTTACCGGGGCACTCGGTCACCTCGCCCTCGGCGTTGCGGTGGTAGGGCTCCGGCGCCTGCTCGTCGAACACATTGACCAGGGTTACCGTGCCGGGGCAGTCGGGGCAGGAAGCGGTACCTGCGGGGGCGTCGTTCACGACGGTCCTCTCCTTCGGGTGCATGTACCCGATAGGTTCCGGCGCCGACCCCGGACAGTAGGGACCCCAACTTTTCTCGGTGCGCCGCTACTGGCGGGCCTCGGTGTTCTCCCGGATCGCCGCCGCTACATCGAGCAGGGCGTAGGCGATGGCGGAGAGGCCGAGGCCGATCGCGCCAGCCTGTTCTTCCTCGCCGCTCTGGTCCGCTGCCCGGTCTGCCCGGTTCTCCGCGTAGTCGGCGAACATCGTCACGGCTACCTCCTCTTGCCGCCGACCCGTTCGACGGCTTCCCGTGCCTCCCCAGAACGGCCGCGACCGAATCCCCGAGCCACGGAAGGGTCGTTTCCCCGCCCGGGACCGTGTGCCATCACGGAGAAACCACCGGAGGAAACAGCAGGTCAGGGACGGTGAACCGCATCCTGTATGCGGTTACCCCTTAGACGTTCAGGCAGCGAAAAGCGCCCGCCCCCACGATCGGGACGGGCGCTCTAGTGATTCCTCGCCTACAGGCTGGTGGCCTTCTCCAGCTCTTCGTACAGCCACTCCCTGACCAGCGCACGCGGCTCCGAAGCACCGGACGCCCCCGCAGCCATATCCAGCGCCCCCACCCACGCCTGCGCCAGCGCCACCATGACCGCACCCAGCTTGTCCTGGTCGGCACCCGCCAGAATCTCGTTCCAGCGCTCCAGCTCACCATCCGCAGCAGCCAGACCCAAAGCCGCGGCCCGACGGCGGACATCCCTCACATCGACGTCACCCTCGTTGCCCGTCACGCCGCACCTCCAGCGGCCTGCGCCTGGTCGTAGTCGTAGAAGTTGCCCGCCGCCCGATATGCGTCGACCTCCTCGGAGGTCATGTGCTCGATGTGCTGCGCACCGAACTGGAACCCGAACCGCACCGGGGCCGGCGCTGGCACCTCCGGCGGGGGCGGGGGCGCATCGTGCCCGGCAAGGTAGGCGTTGAGCTGTCCCGCCCTGATCGCCGCCCGCTGCTCCACCGGCCCCAGCTTCGCCACCTCCGCCGCACCCAACTGCGGCACCGGCCGGCCCGTCTCCGGGTCCTCCGGCACCGTGTACGGGCGGGCGGACGACGGCGGGGCCGCCAACTGCGCCTCCAGGTCCACGAGACGCCCCTCACGGCGGGCCTCACTGATCTGCCAGGAAGTCATCCCCACCACGTCCTCGGCCGACAGCTGCCCGCTCATCGCCCCTCCCCCTTCTCACCCTTGCGGGCCGCCGACACCAGCAGCTCCGCGAACCCCGTCGTATCCGACTGCTCCCGCGCCTCCGGCTCCCCCACACCCACACGGGCCGCCACCAGGCGCTCAACCGGGCTCGACCCGATCCCGATACGCGGCGCCCCCGACAGACCCCGCACCGCATACACCCGGTTGATCGCCCGGCTCACCAACTCCTGAGCCTTCCGCTCCCCCACCTCGAACTTCGTGCCGTCCACCCGGATGATGAACTGCGGGTTCTCGTTCGCGATCACGTTCGGCATGTCGAGCTCGACGAACGCCTTCAGGTGGGTGCGCACCGCGGTCTCACGCTGAACGCACACCTCCGCCAGAGCGTCGAGCGCAGCCACCGCCGCCATGAACTTGTCGGCGATCACCTCATCCGACGCCGCCCCCAGGTCCGCGCGGGCCGCCTCCTCGGCCTCACCGCGCCGGCGGGCCGCCTCGGCTGCCTCGGCCTTGGCGAGCTTCCGTTCCGCGGCCTCCTGCCGCAGCTCCGCCAGGCGCTTCAGCCCGTAACGTTCCGCGATCTGCTGCGCCTCCTCGGCCTCCTCGCCCTCGCGCACCCGCTCTTCGAGGACGTCGATGACGCCCTGCATCTCGGCGATCTCCGCCCGGGTATCGGCCAGTTCCTGCTGCGCCGCCGTCAGTTCGCTCATGCCGCCTGGTCCTTCCGTTCTGGGGCGACGATCGCCGCCTCGGCCACCAACCACACCGGGCCGACCTTCCGGCCCCGGAGACGGCCAGCACGGGCCAGACGCCTCACATACGACTCGCTGCAACCCAGCTCGCGGGCTGCTGCTGCGGTGCTGACCTCTACACTGACCGGCCGTTCAGCAGGAGTTCCGCAGGCGGAACTCCCCTCGGCCTCGGCCCGCTCCGCCGCCAACGCCAACGCCCAAAGCAGACTCGACGTCGACAACGGAACCGCCCCCCGATCCGACTGCAACCGGGCCCCCACATCCCGCAGCAAGACCCGCAGCACCACGGCCGACAACTCCGCCGGGACGATCACCGCACCGTCCTCGCGCAACAGTCGGCGGGCCGCCGCCTCAACGTCAGGCAGCATCCGAACCACCCCCCTGGAGGGCGAGGATCTGAGCCCGCAACCGGGCACACACCACCGCCCGCCGCTCCGGGCCCTGCACATCCGGCGCGATCGACCGCAACGCCAGATCAGCCAAGCCCGCGACCAACAGGATCAGGTCGTCAATGAGGAGGTCGTCGATGAACGCGTCAACGTCCGCCGTCTCACTCTCCGCGACCAGAGCCAACAGGGCGAGGATCCGCAGGTGCATCTCGTCGGTGTTCACGCCGAACCACCGTCCTCCGCCTGGTCGACGCCCTCGGCCGCCGCCACACCCAACGCCTGAGCCAGCTGGCCAAGCATCGACTTCGCCGCCTCGGTCCCCGTCGCATCGTCCTTATCGACCGCGACCAGACGGACGTGCGTGGACGCCAGGGCGGCAACCGCCTTGGCTCCGTCGAGGAAGTTCCGGTTGTCGTCGGCGCCGTGCATCCGTTGCCGGGCCGCCTGCACGTCGTCGAGCATCGACGTCGCCAACCCCAACCGGGCCGCCTTCAAATCGATCACCCGGGCCTGCACCGCAGCCGCCGTCAACGACCGGTCAAAGCTGACACCCGCCGCCGAACAGATCGCCGTCACACTGCCCTCCGACACCCCCGTCTCCCTCGCCACCCCGTTACGGGTAGCACCCGGCCGGCGAGCAGCCTCAAGGACCGCCTCGCGCTGCTCCTCACTCAACGACGCCATCGTCATCTCTCCTCTCGCGCGCGCGTGTCAGGGTCTGACCGGTCAGCGCGCTCTGCTGCTGTGGTGCGGGGTGGGGTGGGGTGGGGTGGGGTGGTTGTGCGGGCGAGGCGTGCGAGCTTCTGTGCGTGCCGTCGGGCGAGTCCGTGTTTCCGCGCTTCGGCGAGTTCTTGTCGGCGCCGTTTGTCGTTGGCGATCTTGCGTCGTGCGGCGGCTATGCGTTCCTGCACGATGTCGTTGACGTCCATCTCGTTCCCAAGTCCGGGGCGGGGGCTGGGTGGATGAGAGCCTTGCGGGTGGCCGGGCCCGGTTGCTGCGGGCCCGGCCGTAATGCGGGTCAGACGGCGGCGTCGTTGAGTTCCTTGAGGAGCTGGATCGCCTGGTCTGTGGTCAGCGGCTGGACGTGGGTGCTGTAGCCGGTGATGAGCACGGGGCCGTGGAAGCTGTTCGTGTGGCCGTGCAGGTTGCCGAGGGCGTCCATGAGGGCGTTGTACGGCCACTGGCCGCGCCCTTCCTCGTCGAGCCAGACGGTGATGCCGTCGGTGAGGTCGAACGCTTCGAGGGTGGCGCACCGGAGGATCGCGGCCGTGTAGTCGGCGAAGCTCTCGCGGTCTGCGGGCAGGTTGACGGTGACGACGGTGCCGTCCTCGGTGATGAGGATGGCGTCTCCTATGTGCCTCACGACGTCTCCTTGATGTCGGTGGTGTTCTCGAATGCAGGCCGCCCATAGGCGGGAACGTTCACGGTGGCGCTGGATGCCGGAATGACCTCGACTGCAACAAGCGTTCGCCAGTCACCGTCGACTTCGCCCGCCCCTAGCGACCAGCGGAAGTGAGTCTCATGAGTGATCCCGGTGTCACTCAAGAACAGGGGCTCGACCTGAGTCTTGCGGTCCCCTCCGCGGAACATGGCATCGACCAGGACCCATGCGATGAGCGGGAAGACCTTGGCCTCTTCGCGTTCCACCTGCCTGCTCTTTCGATGAATGCGTTCCTCCTGAGTTCCGACGAACCAGCCCTCGGGTGCCGGTGTCATCGATAGGATCTTGCCGCCGTAGCGGGTTCCGCTCTCGTGCTCTTCGACGTCGTCTGACCTGTTGATCATTGGTGCCTCTCGGTGGTTGAGGTGCTAGAGGGTTCGGCCGCCGTGGTATTCAGGGCGCATGATCGGCAGCGGTTGCCTGCGGAGGCGTTCGATCGCGGGCGAGGTCTGCCCGTCACTGATTGCCATGAGCTGGGCGTCGGAAGTCCGGCGCATCTTTCCCCAGACCTGGGCCAGGGGCGTATTCGTCACGGCGATGAGGTAGCCAGTCGCTTCGTAGGCGCCGCGCTGGTAGCAGTGCGGGTAGCGGTGCAGGACGTCGCCGGGCCGGTTGGTGGCGTCTCCGTGGCGATGCCAATTCGCGCACGGGGGGCACCAGGCGAAGACCTGCGTGAGGGCTGTTGGTTCACCGGGGCGCCGGCCGATGAACCCATAGAGGGTGGGCGCTTTGAGCCAGGCGCAGCGGGTGCAGTTGCCGCAGAAGCAGGACCCCGGCGAGTGGGGTGCGGTGGCGGTCACTGTGCCGCCTTGGGGAGAACCACGTTGTGCGGGTGGTATTCGCCTTCGTCGTCGTCGGCGAAGGCGTTGGTGAGGTTGTGGGTGAGCTGGCGGGTGAAGTCGTCCAGGTCGTCCCAGAGGTCGGTCCAGCCGTCGGCGGGCGGGTAGGTCTTCTCCAGCCAGGCTTCGAGGGCCCGGCCGCAGCGCCCCTTGTGGGCGACGTAGATCGGCGACTGACGGTGTGGGCCGGGCTTGCCTTCGCCAGCGATGGTGGTGCACCAGGTGACGATGCCCTGGTCGACGACCTGCTTACGGCAGGCGTCGCAGATGAAGGCGGGGCAGTTCATGGCTTCCGGGGGGCCGGAGCGGGCGACGTATTCGATCACTGGTTCCTCCTGGTGTGGGTGGGGTGTCGATGTTGTCCGGGTGCGGGTGTCCGCGCTATGGGTTCGGCCGTTTTCGGTGGCGGTCAGGCGGCCGGCTGGGGGAAGAGCATCCGGTAGTCGTTCTCCGCCGACTCCAGTTCCTCTTCGTTGGTGCCGTTCCTCTGCGTGCGAAGCGCTGCGAGGACTTCGTCGAGGGTCGGTGCGGGGCGGGTGGCGGAGTCCCACATACCGAGCAGGGTGTGCGTGTCCGCGTCGAGCGTTTCGACCTCGAAGTTGTGCAGGTTCTGCCAGGTGAGGCCGGCCCACCTGAAGCCGCTGTCACCTTCGACGGTGGCCCAGCCGGGCATGAGGGCGAACGTGACTCCGTCGGCGTCACCGAACAGAACCCATATCGGGCGGGGCGCGGGGCGGAACTCGATGAGGTCGGTCACGGGGACTCCTTCGGAGAGAGAGGAAGAGCATTCGAGATTGGGTTGTCGGCGGCCCGGCTCACGTTTCACCCCCTCTTAAGAGGGGGGTGAAAACGTGAAGCTAGGCGCGTGAAGTGCGTGAGGCGTCGCGTGAAGCTGTGACCTGCATAAACGTTGTGGGCGTGAAGCGTGAGAGAGGTGCGTGGGGCTTGATGCGGAGAAGGGTGCGTGAAGCAGTTCGTGAAGCTCCACGCCGCGCTCACGACACCGAGCGGATCTGTAGGTAGTAGGTGGCTGAACTCGTCTTGGACTGACCCTCGTGGCGGAGCAACTGGCCAGCGTTGCGCAGCCCTTCGAGCCGCCGCCTCGCTTTCTCGACCTGGGCAGGAGTGGGCTTGTTTGTCTCGAACAGAGCCTCGGCCGCGCGCTTCGCGGTCAGCCCCTCTGCTCCGCTGGTACGTACCAGGTCGAGTAGGTCAGTCGTCTGCTGGACAGAAGAGGTGCCGCTTGGGTGGTCATGCACGACCCGGAACGGGCCCACCTCGTTCATGGGCTGCTTGAGGTGCCGGAACGAAACGACAGGGTCTCCGGGGTCGCCGTAAAGGGAGATGACTGACCCGGTTCCCGATGTAAGCCACACGGACCCGTAGACGTCGGAGATGGTGTTCGGTTCTCCTCCATTGGCTCCGGCCTTGCGGTTGTGGTGCAGCTCCAGCACCTGCACGCCCTCGGTCAGGGCCTTCTGTCTGGCGCGGTTGTACCCCGCGCCGACCTCATCGTCTGAGAGGCCGATTGCGGCGTCCTTCAGGCTGTCGACGACGACGGTGTCAGCCTTTGCGCGTTCGCACATCGCGGCAAGGATGTCGGGCCGCTTCGCGAGGTCAAAAGGGGGTGGCCCCTTCCAGACGATGAGACGCTCGTTCAGGATCTCTCTGTCGTCGAGGGCGAAGAGGCGGTTGGCAGCCCTCTGCGCCTGGGCGGGCCTGTCCATCGCGAGGTAGAGGACGCGCTCGCCCGGTGTGACTGGGAGTCCTAGAACGGTGTCCTGAAGGCCGAGGCGCGCCCGAACGACCTGGAAGGCAACCGTCGTCTTTCCTGCGCCTTGTGGTGCGGCGATCATCAGCGCTTCGCCTTCGGCCCACAGGACGTCCGCTTCCGATCCCCACACGGACGGCGGCGTGTCGGGGACGTCCAGAACGAACGCCCCGCCGGGCACGAACAGTTGGCCGAGTGTCTCCTCCGGCGAAGGGGCAGGTTCGGGCATGGGGGGAACTTCTCCCTCCCAGGGGTCCTCTCCGGCGTCCGAACTTGAGTCCTGCTTCACGCAGCCCTCCCTGCGGTGTAGGACAGGGCGCTCTCGATGGCCTTGTGGATCTCATAGTCGGTGCGTTGGGCGTCGCGGCCGGCGTCGTACATGGCGTCGCGCATCTCGGCTTCGTCACACAGCCCGCGGTGTACGAGGTACGCGGAGGCGGCGGTGACACGGACCAGGACGGCGTGCCGCTCGTTCTCTTGGGCGGTGGCGAGTTCGTGGGCGAGATCCTGCACGGTCTTGCCCCGGTACTCGCGGTCGTCCCGCTCGTTGCGCTGGCGGATGATGCGCGGCCGTGGCGGGGCGGGCGGCTTCGGCTTGTGTCCGGTGTGCTCCAGGTGGTGGAGCAGCCACTCCGGTGCCACGGTCGGTTCGGTCACGTCTCCGAGACGCCGGTACTCGCCATCCTTGGTGACCGAGGTGGGGCCGATGATGTAGCTGTTGGTCGACCGGATGTCGACGAGCCAGCCGAAGGCCCCCTCCGACTTGTTGATGACGACGCCGGGCGGGAGGCTGTGCCAGATGTGCAGGCCCCCGTTGGGGGTGCTGACCTGCATGGTGTCGGTGGGGTGCCGGGCCCCGTAGCGTTCGAGGGCGAGCGCCCACACGTCGTACCCGTCTTTGACCCCGGGAATGTTGGCGTACTTGTCGGGCACCGAGGCGCCGTTCTTGTTGGTGTCGAGGTCGACGATGACGAGCCCGGCCGGCCCGGTCGAGATCGCGAAGTTGAGGTCGGGGTATCGGTCGATCCACGTCTGGGCTTTGTCGTGGTCGAGGGTGGCCGCGTGGAACCCGTGGCACATGTCGGGCTCGTGGGGGCAGTCCTTGATGCCGTGGTGGCGGACGTAGTCGGGTGACTTGATGTCGCACTGGGGGCAGGACTTGACGGGCACTTTGGTGCCGGGTGTGAGGGCAGACACGGGGCAGCGCCGGTCGATGAAGGCGTGAAGGGCGCGGTGCCTGCGTTCGCGCGGGGTGTACCTGCTGCGGCTCACTGTGCGGTCTCCGTGCTGTTCAGGGCCGTGATGGCGTCTGCGGCGTAGCGGTGGAAGTCGTCGGTGTAGAGGCGGAGTACGGCGCGCACGGCCCATGGGCTGGGCTGTTCGGCGAGGTGCTCGCGGACGCTGTCCTTGACGATTTGGCAGCGGGCTCGTTCCTTGGCCAGCTGGAGGTGCTGGCGGCCTTGCTGCTCGGTTTCGTCGAGGTCGACGGGGGTGTTGACCGGCCACTGGCCGTTGGTGTTGCTCACGTGGTCTTCCGTTCGCGAGAGCGAGACGGGGCGGGGAACGTCTCGCGAAAGGGGTGGGGCAGGGGCCCGGCCCCGGGTGTGCGGGGCCGGGCGGCGGTCACCGGAAGTCGGCGGGGTTGAGGAACAGTTCGCCGCCGTGCGCGAGCCAAGCCAGCTGTTGGGCGTCGGTTCGGTCGGGCATGTCCCACCAGGTCCGTCCCCAGTTCTGCCCGGGAAGGGCCACCGGGGGCGGGTAGCCGAAGGTGCGGGCGATCTGGGTGATGGGCGCCATCGTGGCGTTCCATCGGCCGCGGGTGTCGGTGTGGACCCAGAGGTCTGCCCCGGGGGTGATGTCGGGGGTCAGGTCCCGATAGGCGGCGACGTGCTCAGGGGCCATGCCGTGTGTGCCGATGTGGCTCATCGATTCGATGACGAGCTGGGCGTCCGCCCAGTGCTGGCCGCCCGCGTCGATGAAGAACGTCTTCGCGCGGGCGTCACCGAGCAGATAGGTAGGCCCGTCGAGGCCCAACCACCTGGTGCTGGTCTCTTCGGTGAAGCTGACGCGTTCGGCTTCGTTGAAGGCGCGTTGGGCTTCCTGGAGTTGCAGGTGATGGCTCACAGGTTGACCCCCAACTCGCGGAGCGCGTGGCCGGCGGGGGAGCAGGAGACGACCCAGGACAGCGCCTTCTCGCTGATGAACCAGTCACCGAAGGCTGTCCAGCGCTTCCCGGCGACGTCGGGGGTCGCGTCGGGGTCGGGGGTGGTCCTCTGCACTCCAAGTTCGACGTAGTCGAGGAGGTACTCCCATCCGAACCGGCCGTTGCCTCGCTCCTCGTCGATGCGTCGCTGGTCGGCGAGCGCCATCTCGTGCATCCGCTCGGCGAAGGCGTGCGCCTTGTGCTGCGGCCAATCAATGACCTGGCAGATGTCCGACAGGAGCAGATAGGCGCGCTCCGTCGACTTGAAGATGACGTGCACCTCGCCGAAGCCGGGGATGTCGACGGTCTCGTCGTTGACCACGGGGGTGAGCGGGGTGACCTTGTCGATGCGTCGCATGGCGCGAACGACGTCCTCGGCCTGCTCGTCGGGCCCTTCCTCGTAGAGGATTCCGGGCTGCTTCTCGACGAGCACCTGCGCGAAGGACAGGAAGGGGTGGCGCTCCCGCGCCCCGCGGTTGATCGGAATTACGTCTGTCATGATGGGGTGAGTCCTTTCGTTGGAGCCCCGGTCGCTGGCGAGCGATGAGCCGGGGCTTCGGCGTGTGCGGGCTGGCGGCCCTTGCCTGCCGGTGTTCGAGCACCGGCGACCTGGCGGGGGCCGTTTCTATGCGCCGCGGAGGCCCTGAATCGGGGCCACGTCGTTGAGGTGGCAACCGCATTGGGAAAGCGGTTTGACGTCTGTGACCTGCACGTTTTCGGGGGTTTCCCCCCTTGATGGCACAGCCGGTTCGGTGGGGAATTCCGGCTCGTACAGGGCGGCGATGAGGTCGCGGGTGGGGATGCGGATCTTCCGGCCGAGCCGCAGGATCCGGGTGGCCGTCCACTCGTTCCGGCGGATCTGGGCGTAAACGGTGTCCGGGTCGACCTGAAAGATCGCGGCCGTCGTCCGGACGTCGGTGATGGGCCCGAGGGCTTCGATGGCGTCGCGCGTCCAGGTGGCCATCACGCCGACCGCCGTCCGGCGGCTTCGCCCTGATTCAGGTAGGCGATGACCTCGGACCTGTCGTAGCGGATGACGCGAGGGCCGAGACGCCGAGGCCGGGGACCTACGCCCTGGCGTGCCCAGCGCTTGACCGTGCTGATGTCCACTCGCGCCATGCGGGCGAACTCAGACCGGGGCACCATCTCCGCACATGAATGTTCGCTGAGATGCCGTTCTTCGGCAGTTTCGTTCTCCACGCTGCTAAGGGTGCATGCGGGGGTGGCAGGTGTCAAATGTTTCAGATACCGTCATCTCAGAAAACGGTCACGATCTAGAGGGAGCCTCGTGGACAGCTCGGAAGACGCGCAGCTCGAACTAGGCGAAGCCTGGCGAGCAGGGCTTGCGGCAGGGGTCGCCAAGAGGATGCGCGAGCGGCGCCTAGCGGTAGGCCTCAGCGTCCAGCGCGTAGCTGACATCTGCACGCGCGACTACGGCTTGCCGATGAAGCGCAGCGTGCTGGCCAACTTCGAGGGGGGCCGCCGGCCCGCCCTCAGCGTCGCCGAGCTTCTGGTGATCGCTCGCATCCTGGGCATCACCCCACTGGATCTGCTCTTTCCGGTGGGTACAGAGCCGGAGACCGAAGTTCTCCCCGGGATTCGTGAGGAGACCTGGGAGGCAGCCAAGTGGTTCACGGGTGAGTCGGATGTGATCCCTGGCCTCCGCGGCGCCGCTGATCCTCGATCCGAAGCGCAAGCTGTCCAGCTGTTCCGCGCCCATGACCGGCTGATCGAGAGCTGGGGTGCGCAGCAGCGCTTCAACATGACTGCTATGCAGGACCGCGCCGCAGCTGGTGGCGCCCCCGACGCGACCTTCTTTGAAGGCATGGCCAAGGCCCTTGCCGACCTCGAAGCGTCCATCCGAGAGGTCCGGCAGAAGATCCGCAGCGTCGGACTGACACCCCCCTCGCTGCCCACTGGCCTCGCCCTCAGCGAGGAGTCGCGGCAGTTCGCTGACACTCCCGCCGGGCGGGAGTTGAACAAGTACGCACCACGCACAGATGGAGAGACGTGAAGCCATTTCGGGCCTGCTCATGCAGGGATCCGCAGACGAAGAAGCTGCTCGGAAAGAAGTGCCCTGACCTGGCGAAGAAGGGTCACGGCGGGTGGTACGCCCGCTATGAGGCGCCGCGCACCGCGAACGGGAAGCGTCGTCAGCCGCGCGTCGGCCCGTTCAGCACCGAGACGGAGTGCAAGAAGGCCGTTGCCAAGGTGCTCGGTACGGCCGCGTCCCCCAAGGCGCAGGACGAACGGAACACCACGTTCGGGGAGTACCTGGAGCGGCGCTACGCCTGGCGGGTCTCCGAGGCCGAGACCGGGGAAGGGCTCGCGAAGACGACCCTGGACGCTGAGCGCGAGACCATCGACCTGTACGCGAAGCCGGGCCTCGGGCACATCAAGGTCATCGACCTGACCGATGAGCACTTCCGTGAGCTGTACGCCGACATGCGGAAGATCAACCGGCCGGAGGAGCACACCGCGAAGACGGAACTCCTGCGCCGGCTCCTTGAGGCCAGGTACAGCCAGGACGGGAAGCGTCGGCACAGCCGGCCGATCGGCGAGTCCCGCATCCGCCGAGTGCACGCCGTTCTCCACGGGGCACTGACCGACGCGGTGAAGCTGTCGAAGATCCGGACGGACAACCCGACGGACGGGGTCTGGAGATCGAAGGGCGGCAAGAGGAAGTCGGGCCGCAAGAAGCCGCTGCTGTGGACCGCTGAGCGGGTCGAGCAGTGGCAGAAGACCGGGGTCATCCCGGCGCGGGTCATGGTGTGGACCGCGGACCAGACCGGCAACTTCCTCGACTTCGCCGAGGCGTCCGGAGAGCGTCTGTATCCGGCGTTCCACCTGGATGCTTACTACGGTCCGCGCCGTGGCGAACTGGTCGCCGCCGAGGAGCAGCACTTCAGTCTTGAACGGGCCCGCCTGCACATCCTCCAGTCGCAGGCCGCCGACGAGCTCGACGACACCAAGAGCGAGGCCGGATGGCGGCAGGTCCCCCTGGACGCGGAGACCGTGCGGGTTCACCGAGCCTGGCACAAGCGGAAGCTTGAGGAGCGGTTGCAGTGGGGTGAGCTGTACAAGGACTCAGGCCGGCTGTACTGCTACGAGGACGGGCAGGAGCTGAAGCCCGAGTACCTGTCGAGCCGGTTCGCGATCCTCATCGAGCGGCACGGCAACATCCGGGCCCGGCACGCCGAGGGCTGGTCGGTGGAGCGGATCGCCCGGAAGTACCGGACGCCCGAGGCCGCGGTCGAGGTGGCGTTGCTGATGCCGCTGCCGCCGATCCGTTTCCATGATCTGCGTCACGGTGCGGCGACGATGCTCCTCGCGGCCGGTGTGCCGATCAAGTTCGTCAGCGAGATCCTGGGGCACGCCTCGGTGTCGTTCACGATGGACATCTATGCGGTGGTGGCCGAGGAAATGGCCGCCGACGCCACGGCACGTATCGCGGCGTTCATCCCCCGCCAGAACCGCCTTGTGGCGGTTGGTGCCAGCACGGTGCCATCTCGGCCCTGATCCGGGCCTGAAAACGACTCAGGGAGCCCGCACCGTTTGGCACGAACTCCCTGGTCAACTGCGGAGGCGGAGGGATTTGAACCCTCGATGGGCTTTAAGACCCAAACCGCATTAGCAGTGCGGCGCCATAGACCGGACTAGGCGACGCCTCCTCCACACACCTCGCGCGGACGCGAGTGGTGCGTGCAGATGATGACACAGTCGAACGTCGTGCCACCAATCGCCGCTCAGGTTACTAGCCATGCGGGGGGCAGGGCAAAGCACTTCGGCGTGGTGGCGCAACGTCCGGGCGGGAGACGCGTTAGAGAGGCGTGGAGGCTTCGGTCTCCGCCGGTCGGGAGCGGCCGGGTGCGGCCGTGAGCGGTCGGGCCCGCCGCCCAGCACCCGACCGCCCACCCCTCGCTCATCCGTCGCGTCCGCGGTCGTCCGTGACGCGGAGATACAGGAGCCCGCATGTTGCGCCGTCTCGCTCTCGCCGCCGTCGTATCGCTCGCCGCCCTGGCCACCACCGCACCCGCCGCGACCGCCACCGGTCCGGTGCCCTCGGCCGTGCCCACCGCCGGGCCCCTCTCCTCGGCCTTCCCCGCCCTCGGGCCGCTGCCCGTGCCGCTCCCGCCGCTCCCCTCGTTCCTGGACGGCGGCAGCGGCGTGGGCCAGGAGGAGACCGCCGCGCGGACCCGGCTCACCGTGACCGTGGAGCACTCCGGGGTCGCCGGTGCCGACGGCACGTTCGAGCTGACCTGCGGGCCCACCGGAGGCACCCACCCCGAGCGGCAGGGCGCCTGTGACCGGCTCGCGGAGGTCGGGGCGACCCGGGCGGGGCAGGAGCTGTTCCAGCCGGCGCCCCAGGGCACCATGTGCACCATGATCTACGGCGGCGACGCCTCCGCCCGCATCGTCGGAACCTGGGAGGGCCGGGCCGTGGACACCACCGTGACCCGGGGCGACGGCTGCGAGATCGCCCGCTGGAACAACCTCGTTCCGGTGCTCCCCGATCTCCGATAGGGCCTGATAGATCTTCACTGAGGCTCCCGCAGGACCCGCTCCACCTCGCGTCCGCGCACGTCACAGGGTGCGCGGACGCTCACGTCATAGGCCGGTGGCGTACACGCCGTGCACAGAACCTTGGTGAGAGCTCCCCCTCATCCGCCGCCCCCGGGCCCTCCCCTGGCCTTAGACTCCTCCAGTGACAGTCTGCGGCCCGAGGGGCAAGATGGGGCCCGCTGTCGGCAAGGTGCGGTAATCAGGGAGGAAGCGTCGTCGTGAGCAGCAGGCCATCCCGAGGCACTGCTCGCCTCGCAGCCATACTCGATGCCCTTCCGGACGGGCTTCTGCTCGTCAATTGCAACGGCACGGTCGTCAACGC
The DNA here is from genome assembly GCF_042718795.1 of Streptomyces cyaneofuscatus. GTDB lineage: Bacteria > Actinomycetota > Actinomycetes > Streptomycetales > Streptomycetaceae > Streptomyces > Streptomyces cyaneofuscatus_A. Next base: position 171,115 of record NZ_JBHXOX010000009.1, on the reverse strand, counting down.
CAACGCCATCGCCCTCGAAATGTTCGAGACCCCGGGCACCGCGCTCGTCGGTCGCGGACTGCTGGATCTGCTGCCGGAGTTCGACTCCACGCTGATCCCGGGATCGATGCGCCGGCCCGAGGCTGCGGACGAGCAGGGCAGGACCAAGCCGACGCGCATGATCGCGCGCCGCACCGACCGGCACGAGTACCCGGTCGAGGTCACCAGCGCCAGTCTGGACAGCGGCCAGGCCGCGTACAACGACATCCACTCCAGCTACACCGGTGACGAGCTGCTCATGCTCGTCGTACGGGACCTCTCCGGCACCGTCGACACCGAGGCCGAGCTGGCCCGTTCGCAGCGCCAGACCGAGATGATCCTGCGCGCCGCCTCCGAGGGCGTGGTCGGCACCGACACGGACGGGCGCGTCGTCCTCGTCAACCCCGCCGCCGCCCAGATCCTCGGCTTCCGGGCCAGCGACCTCGGCGGCCAGGAACTGCACCCGCTGATCCTGCACTCGCGGGCGGAGGGCGAGCCGTTCCCGTACGAGGAGTCGCCGCTCGCCGACACCCTCAAGTCCGGGCGCAAGCACCGCGTACGCGGCCAGGTGCTCTGGTCCAAGAGCGGCGCCCAGGTTCCCGTGGACCTGACGACCGCACCCGTGCGCGACGGGGACCAGCTCGTCGGCGCCGTGATGACCTTCACCGACCGCAGGCCGTACGAAGAGCTCTCCGCCCAGCACAAGAACGTCGTCGCCGAGCTGACCACCAGCCACTCCGACGAGGTCACCGCGCTGAAGGAAGCGCACGCGGCCGAGCTGGCGGCGCTCAAGGAGGCCCACGCCGCCGAGCTGGCCGACCGGACCGAGCGGTACGCCGCCGAGATCGAGGGACAGGCCGAACTCCTCGCCTCCGTGGGCGCCCAGCACTCCCAGCTCACCGCCGTCCTCGGCGGTTCGCTGCGCGGGCCCCTGGAGGAGCTGCGCGGTGAGCTGTCCATGCTCGCCGCCGACCCGGCCGGGCAGCTGTGGCCCGAGGCCAACCAGATCCTGCACCACCTCGCCGCCGGGTACGCCCGGATGACCACCCTCGTCGACAGCGTGCTGAGCTACCAGCGCCTCGACGCGGGCGTGGAGGGGCTGCACAAGGCCCCCGCGATGATCGACGGGATCGTGACGGGCGGGATCGACGGGGCGGTCGAGCTGATCGGACCCGGGCGCGCCCAGTTCGCCGTGCACGCCCCGCCCATCGAGGCCGAGGTCGACGCGGTCCGGCTCGCGACCGCCCTCGCCCATCTCGTCGCGGACGTCTGCGGTGTGGACTCGACCGGCAAGACCCGGGCCGTCCCCGGCGGCGGCTACGTCGACTCCACCGTGGTCGTGGCCGCCGCCCAGCGCGGTGACGTCGTACGGATCGAGGTGCGCGGCCCGTTCGCCGGGGGAGACCCGGTGCACGAGCCGATCGTGCGCGGCATCGTCCAGGCGCACGGCGGTGTGCTCCAGACCCACGAGATGCCGGGCATGAGCGGCAGCGCGTACGTCCTCGACATCCCGATCGGCGCCGGCTCGGGCGCCATCGCGCCCCCTGAGGTGCCGATGGAGATGTCCCCGGCGCCGGTTCCCTCCGCCGAGAGTGTCGGGGCTCCGGGCGTCACCAGTGGCGGGCGGCGCCGGGCGCGCCGGTCGTCGACCGACGCGTTCCTGGACAGCCCCGGCGGTGCGCCCGAGGCCGAGGCCGCCCTCGCGGAGGGCCAGGGAGGGGCAGGACCCGGCGACGGGCCCGTCGCCGAGCCGACCGGGCGGCGCCGGGCGCGCCGTGGTCCGGCCGCGGACGAGGAGCAGGCGGTTCCCGAGCTGATCCCGGCCCAGCAGGGCGAGGGGTCGGGGCGCAGGCGCGGACGGCCCAGCCCGGCGGAGAGCGGCGCGGTGGCGGCCGGAAACGGTACGGCTGAGAGCGGCCCGGCCCAGATCGAACCGCCCCGGCCGGCTCACCAGCAGGCCCAGCAACCACCCCAGCAACAACCCCAGCAGCCGCAGCGGCAGGCTCTCGCGCTGACCTCCGCGCCGTCCTCCGCGCCGTCCGAGGGCTCCGTCGTCACCGCCGCCGAGGGCGCCCAGGGCGCCGGACGTCCCCAGCGCGGGCAGACCGTGCCGCCGCAGGGCGTCCCGGCGGACCCGCAGCAGCCGGTACCGCCCGCCGGACGGCGGGCACGGCGTGAGGACGACCACCGTCCGGCGCTCCCCGCCCTCGCGGCCGGCAACGGCGGTACGAGCCCGGAGCACGGCCCGTACAACCAGAACGGGCAGAACGACCCGAACAACCAGAACGGCCTGAACGGGCAGAACGGGCAGAACCAGCAAGCCCCGGCCCAGGCTCACTCCCAGGCCCAGGCCCAGCAGCCCGGTGGCCGTCGGGCCCGTCGAGCGCTGGCCGCCGCCCAGGAGCGCACGGCCGCCGAGGCCGGTCCGCGTACCGCCTTCGCCCTGCCGCCCGCCGACGCGGACCGGACCCCGGCCACCGCAGCGGCCACCGCGCCGACCACCGCACCGCCCCCCGCCCCCGCGTCGGTCCAGGCGCCGGGCACCGCCCCCGTACCCCCCTCCCCCTCCCCCTCCCCCTCCGGCGACGAGACCCACCACGGGCGCACCGCCCCCGAGGCCGGTCACACGCCCCCTCCGGCCCACCCCGTGGCGCCGAACGCCGACTGGCCCGGCGCCCCGGACCGGGACGCGGCACCGGACGAGCAGCCCTGGGGCGGCGTACCGCAAGCCCCGGGTTCCCCCCGTCCCGCGCCGGACGACCGGTCCTGGGGCGGCGACGGGCAGACCGCCCACACCACCGGCACCGCGGCCGTCCCGGCGGCGCACCCGGCCGACTCCGGCGCGTCCCTCGCCACACCGGACGCGCGGCGGCAGCCGCTGCCCGCCGAGGAGCCGATGGCGGACGTCAACCCCGACTCCACCCAGGGGCGCGCGTTCAGCGTGCGGACGCTGGGCCAGGGGGTGCCGTTCGCGCAGCACCTCAGCCAGCAGCAGAACCAGCCCGTCCCCACTCCGCCGAACCAGCAGCACAGCATCGGTGGCGGTGCCGGCCGGAGGCGGAAGCTCTCCGCCCCGCCGGAGGGCGAGCGCCCCACGGCCCCGTCGTCGCCTGCCGCAGGCACGGATCCGGATACCGCCGCCGCGCAGGGACAGCAGCCCCAGCCGCCGGAGGGTCAAGGGCCCGCCGACCCCACCAACCCCGGCTCGGGCCAGTTGCTGGCGCCTCCGGTGGCCGAGGGGCGCGCGTACGCCATAGGGGCGCCTGACGAGGGCGCCGAGGGTCCCGAGCCGCTGGACGGCCCCGGCGGTGCGGTCGAGGTCGCCAACCGGCCGCAGCCCCGCCCGCTCGACGACGAGCTGCCGCCCGAGCCGCTGGACAACCCGCGCCGGCTGCTGGTCTGGCCCGCCCCCGACGTACCGACCCAGCAGGCGCTCAGCGACCGGGGCTACCGTCCGGTGATCGTCAACTCCCGTGAGGAGGTCGACGCCCAGATCGCCGCGTTCCCCGCCGCGCTCTTCGTCGACCCGCTGACCGGGCCCATCACCCGTACCGCGTTGCAGTCGCTGCGCCAGGCCGCCGTCGCCGCCGAGGTTCCGGTGCTGGTCACGGCCGGTCTGGGGCAGGCGACCCGGGAGGCCGCGTACGGGGCCGACCCGGCCGTGCTCCTCAAGGCGCTGGCCCCCCGCGACAGCGAGCAGCACCCGCCCCGGGTTCTCCTGATCGAGGAGCACGAGGAGATCGCGGCGGCGCTGGCGCAGACCCTGGAGCGGCGCGCGATGCAGGTCGCGCGGGCCGCGACCGACAGCGAAGCCGTCGACCTGGCGGGCCGGATGCGGCCGAACCTGGTGGTCATGGACCTCATGCAGGTACGCCGCCGGCGCGCCGGGATCATCGACTGGCTGCGGGCGAACGGGCAGCTCAACCGCACCCCGCTGGTCGTCTACACCTCGGCCGGGATGGACCCCTCGGAGCTGCCGCGGCTCGCTTCCGGGGAAACCGTTCTCTTCCTGGCGGAGCGATCGACCAGCGACGAGGTGCAGTCCCGGATCGTCGACCTGCTGGCGAAGATAGGCACCAACTGATCCAGTTGACCACGCACGAAGGCGGGGGCGGTACGGGAACTCCCGTACCGCCCCCGCCCTGTTTCACGTGAAACCAAGGCCGGAACCGACGCCTCAGAGCTGGGTGACGTCCAGCTCCCCGGCCGCGTACTGCTTCCGGATCACCTTCTTGTCGAACTTGCCGACGCTCGTCTTCGGTACGGCCGGAATCACCGACCACCGCTCCGGAAGCTGCCACTTGGCGATGCCCGACTCGGCGAGGAACGCCTTCAGCGCCTCGTAGTCGACGTCGGCGGCACCCTCCTTGAGGACCACCGTCGCCAGCGGCCGCTCGCCCCACTTCTCGTCCGGTACGGCGACGACGGCCGCCTCCGCGACGTCCGGGTGGGCCATCAGCGCGTTCTCCAGCTCGACGCTGGAGATCCACTCGCCGCCGGACTTGATGACGTCCTTGGCCCGGTCGGTGAGGGTGAGGTAGCCGTCGGTGCTGATCACGCCGACGTCGCCGGTCTTCAGCCAGCCGTCCGCGCTGAACTTGTCCTCGGGCCGCAGGTGCTCGCCGTCGGCCCCGCCGTAGTACGCGGCAGCGATCCACGGGCCACGGACCTCCAGCTCACCGGCCGACTCGCCGTCCCACGGCAGGTGCTCCCCGGCCGGGCCGACCAGCCGCGCCTCCACACCGGCCGGGAAGCGGCCCTGGGTGATGCGGTAGGGCCACTCCTCCTCGGCGCTCAGCCCGGCGGGCGGGTGGGCCATGGTGCCCAGCGGCGAGGTCTCCGTCATGCCCCAGGCGTGGCAGAGCCGGACGCCGAGCTTGTCGTACGCCTCCATCAGCGACGGCGGGCAGGCCGCGCCGCCGATGGTCACGTTGGCCATGGAGGAGAGGTCGCGCGGGTTGGCGGTGACCTCGGCGAGGAGGCCCTGCCAGATGGTGGGCACCGCGGCGGCGTGCGTGGGGCGCTCGCGCTCGATCATCTCGGCGAGCGGGGCGGGCTGGAGGAAGCGGTCCGGCATGAGCATGTTGACGCCGCTCATGAAGGTGGCGTGCGGCAGGCCCCAGGCGTTCACGTGGAACTGGGGAACCACGACCAGCGTGGTGTCCTTGTCGGTCAGCCCCATCGACTCCGACATGTTGACCTGCATGGAGTGCAGGTAGATGGAGCGGTGGGAGTAGACGACGCCCTTGGGGTCGCCGGTGGTGCCGGAGGTGTAACACATGGCGGCGGCCTGGCGTTCGTCCAGCTCCGGCCAGTCGTACGTGGTCGGGCGCCCCGCGATCAGCTCCTCGTACTCGTGCACGCGCGGCGCGACCCCGGCGAGCGCCGAGCGGTCGCCCGGCCCGGAGACGACCACGTGCTCGATGCTCGGCAGGTGGGGCAGGAGCGGCACGAGGAGCGGCAGCAGCGTGCCGTCCGCGATGACGACCTTGTCGTCCGCGTGGTTGACGATCCAGGCGAGCTGCTCCGGCGGCAGCCGGAGGTTGAGGGTGTGGAGCACGGCTCCCATGGAGGGAATCGCGAGGTATGCCTCGATGTGTGCCGAGTTGTTCCACATGAGGGTCGCCACCCTCTGGTCGCCGTCGACGCCCAGTTCGTCGCGGAGCGCGTTGGCCAGCCGGGTCGCGCGGGTGCCGATCTCGGCGAAGGTGCGTCGGTGCGGCTCGGGTTCGCCGGTCCAGGTCGTGACCTGCGACTTCCCGTGAATCGTCATCCCGTGGTGCAGGATGCGGGTGACAGTCAGCGGTACGTCCTGCATGGTGCTCAGCACGGCGTCCTCCCGGTGGGCGCTACGCGGCAGTAGGGTTGCGCTGATTCTGCGCACATACCACGCGGTATGTCACTACTCGCGGGAGAAAATTCCTGTCCGGGGGGTGCCAGGGGATGCGCGGTCCTCAGCGCACCGGGGTCAGCTCGGGGTCCTCCCGGAGCTTGCCGAGGGCACGGGAGACGGCGCTCTTCACCGTACCGATCGACACCCCGAGCACCTCGGCCGTCTGAGCCTCGCTGAGGTCCTCGTAGTACCTCAGGACGACCATCGCCCGCTGGCGGTCCGGGAGCTTGAGCACGGCACGCCACATCGCGTCGTGCAGCGACTGCTGCTCGGCCGGGTCGGGGGCCGCGACGCCGCCCTGCTCGGGCAGCTCCTCGCAGGCGAACTCGTCGACCTTTCGCTTGCGCCACTGCGAGGTCCGGGTGTTCAGCAGCGCCCGGCGGACGTACCCGTCCAGCGCCCGGTGGTCCTCGATCCGCTCCCACGCGACGTACGTCTTGGCGAGCGCGGTCTGCAGCAGGTCCTCCGCGTCGCACGGGTTCGCGGTGAGCGAGCGCGCGGTGCGCAGCAGGACCGGGCCCCGGGCCCGGACGTACGAGGAGAACGACGCGTACGGCGCGTGGGTCGGGTGGCCGGCGGCGGTGGCGGAAGCCGCCCTGGAGGCGCCCGTGCAGACTGGCGTGGTCATGTACTCAACCTAGGAGCGGGGCCCGGCGAGGGGATCGGCCCCAGGTCCCGAAGGCCCGTCCGCCTCAGGTTGTAGGGCCGGCTCACCCTCCACCTCCTGAAGGTGGACGGGCCCTCGTCCGGCCTTAAGGGTCCCGCCTCCCCGCCGTCAGGGTCCGGCCCGGCGCCGACCGGGCGCCGGCCGGGCCGGTTCAGCCGTCCGCGCCGAGGATCAGCCCGGACGTCGGGACCCCCGTACCGGCCGTGACCAGGGATCTCGCCGCCCCCGCCACCTGGTTCACCGACGTGCCGCGGATCTGCCGGACGGCCTCCGCGATGCCGTTCATCCCGTGGAGGTACGCCTCCCCCAGCTGGCCCCCATGGGTGTTCAGGGGCAGCGCGTCCGCCGCGACGAACGCCCCGCCCTCCCCCGGACCACAGAAACCGAACTCCTCCAACTGCATCAGGACGAACGGCGTGAAGTGGTCGTAGAGGATGCCCACGTCGATATCGGCCGGGGCGAGACCCGAGCTCCGCCAGAGCTGCCGGGCGACGACGGCGGTCTCCGGCAGGCCGGTCAGCCCGTCCCGGTAGAAGCTCGTCATCTGCTCCTGCGACCGGCCCGCGCCCTGCGCCGCCGCGACGACGACGGCGGGCGGCCGGGGCAGGTCGCGGGCGCGCTCCACGCTGGTGACGACGAGGGCCTGGCCGCCGTCGGTCTCCTGGCAGCAGTCCAGCAGCCGCAGCGGCTCCACGATCCAGCGGGAGGCGGCGTGGTCGGCGAGCGTGATCGGCTGCCCGTGGAAGTACGCCGCCGGGTTCCGCGCCGCGTGGCGGCGGTCGACCACCGCCACCTCCCCGAAGACCTCCGGTCCGAGGCCGTACGTGTGCAGGTAGCGCTGGGCTGCCATCGCCACCCAGGAGGCGGGGGTGAGCAGCCCGGACGGCAGGTTCCAGCCGAGCGCCGCGCCCTCGGCGGTGGGCTCGCGCCGCTGGACGCCCGAGCCGAAGCGGCGGCCGGAGCGCTCGTTGAACGCCCGGTAGCAGACGACGACGTCGGCCACCCCGCTCGCCACCGCGAGGGCGGCCTGCTGGACGGTGGCGCAGGCGGCACCGCCCCCGTAATGGATGCGGGAGAAGAACGACAGCTCCCCGATCCCTGCGGCCTGGGCGACGGTGATCTCGGGACTGGTGTCCATGGTGAAGGTGACGAGGCCGTCGACGTCGGCGGGGGTGAGGCCCGCGTCGTCGAGGGCGGCGCCCACGGCCTCGACGGCGAGCTTGAGTTCACTGCGGCCGGAGTTCTTGGAGAACTCGGTGGCCCCGATGCCGACGACGGCCGCCTTTCCGCCGAGGGTGTCGGCCCTGCGGATGCTCATGCGCCACTCTCCCTGGTGATGGCGACGGCGATGGCGACGGTGACCTTTCCGCTGACGTGGCGCCCTATACGGTTGTCGCCGACCACCGCGACCTCTATAAGGGCGTCGTTTTCGCCTTCCAGGGCCATGTTTTCCGAGGCCGCGTTTTCCGAGGCCACGTTTTCCGAGGCGACGACGTGGCCGGACAACCGCAGCACGTCCCCCGGGTAGTTGGGAGCCCCGAGGCGGATCGCGACCTTGCGGAGGACGGCGGCGGGCCCGAAGTGGTCGGTGATGTAGCGGCCGACGAGCCCGTTGGTGGTGAGGATGTTCATGAAGATGTCGGGGGAGCCCTTCTCCCGGGCCAGTTCGGCGTCGTGGTGCACGTCCTGGTAGTCGCGGGAGGCGATGGCGGCCGCCACGATCAGGGTGCGGGTGACGGGGATCTCCAGGGGCGGCAGCGCGTCGCCGACGCGGTACGCGTCCTTCACGGCGTGCCCCCGGACCTGTACCTGTCGCCCGCCAGCAACAGGCCCAACTCCTCCAGCAGTTCCGCGCCGCAGCCGAGGTACGCGTCGAGCTGGCGACCCCAGAGGAAGTGCCGGTGGACCGGGTGGTCAAGGTCGGCCCCGGTGCCGCCGTGCAGGTGCTGCCCGGCGTGCACGACTCGCCGACCCGCCTCCGATGCCCACCAGGCGGCCGTCAACGCCTGCGCCTCGTAGTTCAGTTGCCGGTCGCGCCGCCATGCGGCCTCGTACGCCGTGACCCTGATGGCCTCCGTGTCCATGTGGGCGTCGGCGGCACGGAGCAGGACGCCCTGGTTGGTGGAGAGCGGCCGCCCGAACTGCTCCCGGGTCGTGGTGTGCCGGACCGCCCAGGCGAGGGAGCCCGCGCAGACGCCCGCCTGGAGCCCGGCGAAGGCGGTCCGGCTCGCGGTGAGGACCGCGGCACAGGCCCCCGGGCCCGTACCGAGGGGCTCTCCCCGTACGCCGTCGAGGCCGAGCCGCCCCGCCGACCAGGGCGCGGTCGTCTCCACGGGCACCACGGTCACGCCCGGCGCCCCGGTCTCCACGATCCACAGGGCCCGGTCCGCGTCGGCCACCAGCACCCAGGTGGCGTCCCGCAGCCACGGCACCCAGGGCACGACCCCGTACAGCGCCCCGTCCACCGCCCGTACTCCGCCCCGCGCCGGGAGGGCTCCCGTCGCCACCGCCGTACCGTCGCGCAGGGCGGGCAGCAGGCGCTCCCGCTGCTCCGGCGTACCGTGCTCGGCGACCGCGAGGAGCCCGTACACACAGGTCGCCGCCAGTGGGACCTGGGCGGTGGTCCGGCCCTGTTCCTCCAGGAGGAGTACGAGACCGAGCAGCCCGATGTTCTCCACCGCCCCGGGCAGTCCGGCCGTGCACAGCTCTTTCCACAGCCCCGCGTCCGTACCCGTCCCGGCCGACAGCAGCCGCTCGTGCGTCGAGAGATCATCGAAGATCCGCGCGGCCAGGCCCTGTGCCGCCGCCTGCTCCTCGCTCGGAGTGAAGTCCATCTCAACCGCCCTCGCTCGCCCGGAAGACCGGGAGTTCCAGATCGGGGTCCGTACGCAGGAACTCCAGCCGTACGGGCAGGCCGACGCGCACCTTGTCGTACGGCACCCCGACCACGTTGCCGACGATCCGCACGCCCTCGGCGAGTTCGATGAGCGCGACGGCGTACGGGCCGCCCTCGCCCGACGGGTCGAAGGCGGGGAAGGACGGGTGGTGCATCACGACATGGCTGAACACCGTGCCCTCGCCGCCCGCCTCGACCGTGTCCCACTCCTGGCCGGCGCAGGCGTTGCAGCCGGGGAGCCAGGGGAAGCGGAGGGTGGCGCAGCCGGTGCAGCGCTGGATGAGGAGGCGGTGCTCGGCGACTCCCGCCCAGAATCCGGCGTTGTCGCGGTTGATGACGGGCCGGGGGCGGAGAGGCGCTTCCTCCTCCGGCTTCGCGGTTCTCGGTTGCACGGGGTTCCGTTGCGCGGGATACCGTTGCGCGGGATTCCGTTGCGCGGGGCGGTACTTGAGGATGCGGAAGCGGTGCGTCCCGGCGGGTTCGCCGTCGGCGCGGACCTCCATGCGGGTGGTGACGAAGTAGCCGGCGCCGAGCTTGGTGGTCTTGCGGGGGGAGACGGCCTCGATGACGGCGTCGAAGGTGATCCGGTCGCCGGGCCGGAGCGGCCGCAGATACTCCTGCTCGCAGTCGGTGGCGACGACGGAGGTGTACCCGGCGCCGTCGAGGAGCCCGAGCAGTTCGTCGTACGCCGCCGAGCGGCCCGTACCGTCGTGGGGCTCCGGGTCCGGGTCCGGGTCCGGGTCCGGGTCCGGGTCCGGCTCCGGCTCCGGGTTCGGGTTCGGCTCCGGGTCCGGGTCCGGGTCCGAGGAGAGGCCGCGCATCGTCCAGGCCTGGAGCATGGTCGGCGGGGCGACGGCGTCGGGCCCCCGGTAGGCGGATGAGGTGTCGCCCATGGCCTCGCACCAGTGCCGGATCATGGGCAGGTTGACGGGGTCCTTGCCGGTGCCGGCGGTGGCCGCGGGACGGCCGACATACGCGGTGAGCCGTTCGTACAGGAGATCCGGGGCATCGGCCGGCATGTCCTGGCCGTCCTGGCCTCCCGGCTTCACCGCTTGCCCCGCGTCATCCCGAGCCGCATGGTCGCGACGATCTCGCGCTGCACTTCGCTGACGCCGCCGCCGAAGGTGTTGATCTGCGCGGCCCGGTTCATCCGCTCCAGCTCTCCCGCAGCACTGCCCCCTCCGAAGCAGCCGGCCGACCCACCCCGCAGAAGCCCGACGTCCCCCACCACCTCCTGGCACATCCGATACACCTCCACGGCGCTCTCGGTCCCCGCGAACTTCACGCCGCTCGCCTCGCCGGGAGCGAGCGCCCCGGCCCCCACGGCCCCGACCAGCCGCCAGTTCAGCAGCCGGATCGCCGCGAGCCGGGCGTACGCCTCCGCGAGCCGGGCACGTACCCACGGCTCGTCGACCCGGCGGCGCCCCGTGGCGGGGTCGGGGGTACGGGCGTGGGCGAGGGCCTCCTCGTAGAAGTCCTCGGCCTGCATGCCGATGGCGGCGAGGGCGACGCGTTCGTGGTTGAGCTGGTTGGTGATGAGCCCCCACCCCTGGTTCTCCTCGCCGACGAGGTTCGAGGAGGGAACACGTACGCCGTCGTAGTACGTGGCGGTCGTGGTCAGCCCGCCTACCGTCTCGATGGGCGTCCAGGAGAAGCCGGGGTCATCGGTCGGCACGAGGATGATCGAGATGCCGCGGTGCTTGGGGGCGTCGGGGTCCGTACGGCAGGCGAGCCAGATCCAGTCGGCCTGCTGGGCGTTGCTGGTGAAGATCTTCTGGCCATGGACCACCCAGTCGTCGCCGTCCCGCACGGCACGGGTCCGCAGCGCCGCCAGGTCCGTACCGGCTTCGGGCTCGCTGTAACCGATCGCGAAGACGAGGTCGCCGCTGAGGATGCGGGGCAGGAAGTACGCCTTCTGCTCCTCGGTGCCGTACTTCATCAGGGTCGGGCCGACGGTGTTGAGGGTGACCATGGAGACGGGCGCACCGGCCCGGTACGCCTCGTCGAAGAAGACGAACTGCTCGTCGGTCCCGCGCCCCTGCCCGCCGTACGCGACGGGCCAGCCGAGGCCGAGCATCCCGTCGGCGCCGATCCGCCGGAGCAGCCGCCGCTGCTCACCCGGGTCGTCGCGCCAGCTTCCGCCCTCGGGCAGTACGGCCGCGAAGTACGCGCGCAGTTCGGTACGGAGCTGCTGCTGGCGCTCCGTCGGGGCGAGGTGCACGGCGGACCTCCGAGGGCGGCATTCACGGCGACAGGAACAGTTTCTGACTGTCCGTCAGTTTCACTTCCCCTGTCAAGAGTCGAGGGTCAGGGGCAACGGCAACAGCCCGCGCGAGGCACCGAAGTGCCGCCGCACGGGCTGCTGTGCAACCGACCGGAACCCACCCCCCGGGAGGTCCCGGACGCCCGATCACCTCTGATCGTCTCCGCCGCCTCTGATCACCTCTGATCACCGAGGAGGCGTGACCACCGGGATCATCACCAGAAGAACGGAGTGAAGTTCACGTCGACGCTGTGGTCCGACTGGTCGATGACGGTGAAGGCCGAGCCGCTCACCTGGGCCGAGGTGTTCTGGTTCGACGCGCCGGCCCCGACAGCCTGCTGCTGCGTCGTGGACGCGTTGCCGGTGTTGGCGCCATCGACACCGCTGCCGCCGATCGTCGCCACGGCCGCGTTCGATCCGTCGTTCGCGAAGGAGCCGTTGTCCGCCAGGGCCACACCGCCGCAGAGGGCGACGGTCAGGGGCAGCGCGGCGACGGCGGCGAGAACACGAGCGGTACGGATGCTTGCCATGTCATTTCCTCCAGGAACCGGAAGTCCGGCTTCAGTTGGTTCATGTGCGACTGTTTCCGGGGAAGTCGGCCGACTGCCCCCGGTGCTGGTCACGACGTCGCGAGACCAGAGTTGCCCAGCACATCCCCGGCGAACCATGCTGTGCCACCCGATTCCCTCGCAAGCATGAAGAAGGGGCGCTAAACCCCTCCCGGACAGCGAAGGCCCAGGCTTCTCCGACGGAGAGGCCCGCTAGAAGGTGTACCGGGTGTGACTGAACACCTGGCCGTCGTGCCCGAAGCCGTACGCCGTGATGGGAGCCACCGCGAACAGCAGGTCCCGGCCCTCGCGGATGCTGTCGCCGAAGCCGAAGAAGGCACCCTCCGGCGAGGTGATGTGGTCCCCGTACTGCGCCTCGAACGCGGCGATGGCCTCGTCCTGCCGTGCCGGATCCGTCACCTGCTCGGCCTCGCCCTCGACCACGATGTCGAGACCGCCCGCGAGCGAGCCGTGCCCGGTGGTGAGCGCGCAGTGGGCGTTGCCGGCCAGATTCCTCGCCTTCTGGCCGCCCGGCCCGGTGCTGAAGAACAGCGTCCCGTCGTACCAGGCGGCCATCAGCGGCGTGACGTGCAGCCGGCCGTCCGCACGGACGGTGGTGATCCAGAAGACCTCGGCGTCACACAGCCGGCGCTGCGCCTCGGCCCAGTCGGTCGCGGTGACGTCCTCCGCACCGGGACGCGGGTTGAGCGCGGAGCTGTAGCGGGCGTCGAGCTCGGTCGTGGGCTGCTGGGGAGTCATGCGGAACCACTTCCCTCTCCTTACGACGTACGACAAAGGCTACGCAGCCCGGCCCGGTGGCGCCCGTCCCCACTTCCCTTATTCGAACCTATGTACGAAACTAAAACCATGGCCACCATCGACCGGCAGACCGCCACCCTGGCCCTCGCCCACGCCCTATCCGCCGCCGGGCGCGGGCTCCCCGTCTTCCCCCTGTCCGCCACCAAGCTCCCCGCGCTGCGCTCCCCCCACCACGGCGAGCAGCCGCCGGTCCACTGCCGGGGCGAGTGCGGCCTGCCCGGCCACGGGGTGCACGACGCGACGACGGACCCCGCAGCCGTCCGGGCCCTCTTCGCCGCCGCACCCAGGGCCACCGGCTACGGCATCGCCTGCGGACGCGCCCCGCACCGGCTCGTCGGCATCGACCTGGACATCGACACCGCGCACGGCAACGACTCGGTGGGCGCCCTCCGGCAACTGGCGCTCCAGCACCTGTTCACCATCCCGCCGACGGTCACGGTGCTCACCCCGAGCGGGGGCCGCCACCTCTGGCTCACCGGCCCCGCCGACACCACGGTCCCCAACTCGGCCGGCCGCCTCGCCCCCGGCATCGACATCCGCGGCAGCGGCGGCTACCTGGTCGGCCCCGGCTCGATCACCACCCACGGCCGCTACCGCCTGGCCCCCGGCACCGCCCACCTCACCCCGGCCCCCTGCCCCCGCGCACTCCTCCGCCTCCTGACCCCACCACGCCGCGAACCCACCCCGTCCGGTCACCCCGGCCATCTCGGCCATCCGGGGAAGGAAACGCCCCCCGGCCGCCGGGGCGAGGGCCTGATCCAGTTCGTCCTGGCGGCCCACGAGGGCCAGCGCAACACCCGCCTGTTCTGGGCCGCCTGCCGCGCCTACGAACACGGCTTCGGCGACACCCTGGCCGACGCCCTCACCACCGCGGCGGTCCGCACAGGCCTCACGGAACAGGAGGCGCGTGCGGCGATCGCCTCGGCGGAACGGCTGACGCGGGGACGGGGACGCGACGACCGAGACGACAACCGCCGCTGAGGCAGCGGACGACGAAGAGGGGCGCCCCGACATCGGAGCGCCCCTCGTGACCGGCACGGACGCCGACCTGCTGCGGTGGGTGTGGGATTTGAACCCACGGTGACATCGCTGCCACGACGGTTTTCAAGACCGTTCCCTTAGGCCGCTCGGGCAACCCACCCCGCATCGTCGGCCCCCGGGCCGTGACGGCCGACGGGCCGTCAGGGCCCTGTGGGGCCGGGTCGACGCTCGGTACAGCCTAGCCGGTCAGCTGTCGCCCTCGCGCTGGCCCAGGGTGACTTCGGCCGTGGCCGTCTTGCCGTCGCGCTCGTAGGTCAGGGTGACCTTCTCGCCGGGCTTGCGGGTCCAGATCTCGCCGATCAGGGTGGGGCCGCTGTCGATCACGGTGTCGTTGAACTTGGTGATCACGTCGCCCGCCTTGAGGCCCGCCTTGGCCGCCGGGCCGTTCGGAGTGACGGAGGGGGTGTTGCCGGCGCCCTCGGGGGAGATCTCGGCGCCGCCGGTCTTCTCCTCCATGGAGACCGTCGCGCCGATCACCGGATAGACCGGCTTGCCGGTCTTGATCAACTGCTCGGCGACGTTCTTCGCCTGGTTGATCGGGATCGCGAAGCCGAGGCCGATCGAGCCGGCCTGGGACTGGCCGAGGCCGCCGCCGGTCGACTGGATCGCGGAGTTGATGCCGATGACCGCGCCCGTGGCGTCCAGCAGCGGGCCGCCGGAGTTGCCCGGGTTGATCGAGGCGTCGGTCTGCAGGGCGCTCATGTACGAGTTCTTGTTGCTCTGGCCGTCCCCGGAGGCGACCGGGCGGTTCTTCGCGCTGATGATGCCCGTCGTCACCGTGTTGGACAGGCCGAAGGGGGCGCCGATCGCGATCGTCGAGTCGCCGACCGCCACGCTCTCCGAGTTGCCGAGGGGGAGCGGGGCCAGGCCCGCCGGCGGGTTCTTCAGCTTCAGCACGGCCACGTCGTAGCCCTGCGCCCGGCCGACCACCTCGGCCGCGTACTTCTTGCCGTCGGAGAACGTCGCCGACAGCTCGCCGGACTCCGCCGCGGAGGCCACCACGTGGTTGTTGGTGAGGATGTGGCCCTCCTTGTCGTACACGAAGCCCGTGCCCGTGCCGCCCTCGCCGTCGCCGCCCTGCGCGTCGATCGTGACCACGCTGGGGAGCGCCTTCGCCGCGACCCCGGCCACGGTGCCCGCCGGGCGCTTGAGGTCCCTCGGGGAGTCCGATGCCGCCACGGTGGTCGAACTGCCGGAGGAGCCGTTGTCGTTGCGGTCGGCCGCCCAGAAGCCGAGTGCGCCACCGATGCCGCCCGCGACCAGGGCCGCCACCGCGACCGCCGCGACCAGGCCGCCGGCGCCCCGGCGCTTGCCGTTGCCGTTGCCGTGGGAGGGGTCGTGGCCGGGCTGCGGGGCGCCCCAGACCGGGCCGTGACCCCTCCCGTTGCCGATGCCGCCACCGCCGGGCGTGTGCGCCGCGCCGCCGCCCGCGTACGAGGGGACCGCGGGCGGGGGCGGGGGCCAGGAGGCGGCGCCCGCGGGGGGCTCGGGCGCCGCCCCGTACGGGGAGTGCGGGGGCTGATGGGGCTGATGGGGCTGCTGGGGGGTGTGGGGCTGGTGAGCCTGGTGGGTGTGTGTGCCGGGGTGCGCCGGCGGGTCCTGGTGGGTGCCCGCATGCGCCGGGGAGCCCTGGTGCGTGGGGGTGTGGCGCGGTGCGTCAGCGTGCGCCGGAGTGGGGGGCGCGATCGGGGCGGCCGGGGAGGGAGTCCCCGTACCGGCGCCGTCCGTGGACCCGTCTCGCACACCGTCCGGAGCCTTGTCTCCTACGCCGTACTCCGCTGGGTTCGCAGCCCCGTCCGCAGCCGGGTCGGGAGTGGTGGCCGGCACGGGAGGTGCGGGCGGAACGGGCGGCACGGCCGGTACCGCGTTGCCCTCGGTGCCCTCGTTCTCGGTGCTCACAGCTCTTTACTCCTCGGTTCCACTCGGCATCCAGTCGGCATTCGGCAAGAAATCCGCTGTGCACGTGTCTGCGGTCAGCTTTTCCCACAGCACGTCGGGCCACTGTAAGCAGGACCTGTGCATCCGCACACCAATCTTTACATCAGACAAAACGGTCCTCCAGGCTGACATGTGCTCGCCTACCCCCACGGCGGTGACACCATGACCCGGGTGACCCACGCACGGCAGCGCAGCCCGCAGACCTCGATCCAGGTCATCGCCCATCGCGGAGCGTCCGACGACGCCCCCGAACACACCCTGGCCGCCTACCGCAAGGCGATCGAGGACGGTGCCGACGCCCTGGAGTGCGACGTACGGCTGACCGCCGACGGCCACCTCGTCTGCGTGCACGACCGCCGGGTGAACCGTACGTCGAACGGGCGCGGCGCCGTCTCCGCCCTGGAGCTCGCCGATCTCGCCGCCCTCGACTTCGGCTCCTGGAAGGACCGCGAGGAGTCGCCGGACTGGGATCCGGTGCCGGGCGAGCTCACCTCCGTACTCACCCTGGAACGGCTCCTGGAGCTCTTCACCGAGGTACGGGCCACCGGGCGGCCGCTGCAACTGGCCATCGAGACCAAGCACCCCACCCGTTGGGCCGGACAGGTCGAGGAGCGGCTCCTCGACCTGCTGAACCGCTTCGAGCTGGCCTCGCCGCCGGCCGACGAGCCCTCCCCCATCCGCATCATGAGCTTCTCCGGCCGCTCCCTGCTCCGCGTCCACGCCGCGGCGCCCACCCTGCCGACCGTCTACCTGATGCAGTTCGTGTCACCCCGGCTGCGCGACGGACGGCTGCCCGCCGGTTCCCGGATCGCCGGACCCGGCATGCGGATCGTGCGCAGCCACCCCGGGTACATCGAGCGGCTGCACCGGGCGGGCCACCGGGTGCACGTGTGGACCGTGAACGAACCGGCGGATGTGGAGCTCTGCGCCGAACTCGGCGTCGAGGCGATCATCACCAACCGCCCGAAGCAGGTCCTGTCCCAACTGGGGCGTATTTAGCACAGAACGGGACACCGTCGGCACGTGACAGCACCCCGCACCACCATGACGGGGAGTACACCGGCGCATTCGCTGCGCGTTCAGTGGTGCCGAGTGCGTCACCGGGAGCCCCTTGGCCGGTTTCCGGTGCAGCTCAGTGGGGCATCCAACCCGTGGCGTGGGGCAAAGGAGGTCTCGGGGGTGGCGTTGGTGGTGGCACAAGAGGTGCCTGCGTCGTCGAGCATGGCCGTTCCCCATGGCCCTGCGGGCGTGGGGCAGGCACGGCACCGGATGCGTGAGCAGTTGCGCGGCAACGGGGTGTCGGACGCGGTCGTGGACGACGCTGTTCTCATTCTTTCCGAACTGCTCAGCAACGCCTGTCGGCACGGCAGGCCGCTGGGGCGGCACGCCGATGTCGGTGACGGTGACATCCGGGCCGCCTGGCGGGTGGACACGGGCGGCGGCCTGACCGTGGAGGTCACGGACGGCGGCGGGCCCACCCGGCCCGTTCCGGCCACCCCTTCGGTGACGGCACGCGGCGGCCGGGGGCTCAACATCATCAGCGCCCTGGCCCAGGAGTGGGGTGTACGGGACGACTCGTCGGGCGAGGTCACCGTCTGGGCGCACGTCCCCTGCCCGAAGCCGCCCGAGCTCGGCGCGGTCGGCGGACTCACCGGGTTCGAGGGGCTCGACTTCTCCGACGTCCTCGACGACGCGAGCTGAGGCGCCTGCCCGGCCACCGGGAGCGGCCACCGGGAGCGGCCACCCGGAGCGGCGGCCCCGAGCGGCTGCCCGGCGAGGGTGGGCGGCGAGGGCGCCCGGCGGGGGTGAGGCGACGGGCGCGGGTGCCGCGAGGGTGGCACGGGCGGCTAGGCTCGCGCCGAGTCCGCACCGTCACAATCGGGAGAACGCCCACCATGGCCAAGAAGCACCCTCAGACCAAGGCCGGGAAGCAGCAGCTCAAGGACGGTGAGATCCCGGTCGTCGGGGCCCGTGAGCCCTGCCCGTGCGGTTCGGGCCGTCGCTACAAGGCGTGTCACGGACGCGCCGCCGCCCAGGCCGTGACCGAGCTCGTCCACCGCCCGTTCGAGGGACTCGCGGGCGAGTGCGACTGGGTCGCCCTGCGCGAGCTGGTGCCCGCCGCCACGGTCGAGCTGACGCTGAAGGACGGGCTGCCCGAGGGCGTTCCGTCGGTGACGCTGGCGACCGTCCTGCCGATGGCCTGGCCCGCCCTGCGCCGCGACGACGGTTCCGTCCTCCTCGCCCTGCAGAACGACACCTCCTCCGGCGACCTCAGCCGCGACCTCGCGGACACGCTCCAGCGCGCGCTGGAGGTCGAGCCCGGCACCCCGGTCACCGCCCGCCGTGTACCGGCCGACGGGCCGCGCCTGCAGGATCTGCTCGACCCGGACGCCGCGTTCGAGCCGGTCGTCCACACCGGGTTCGAGTTCTGGGTGCCCGACGCGGAGAACGCCACCCCCGAGGTGGCCGCCTCTCTGGAGCGCGCGAACGCCGCCGCGATCCCTACGGTGCTGCTCTCCGGCGCGGATGCCGCGTACTGGTGCGAGACCCCGGACAAGAACCACCTGCGCTGGGTCATGCCGCACCCCGAGGAGCAGCTCCTCGACGCGCTCGCCCGGCTGCACGCCGCCGGCACCTCCTCGCTGGGCGAGGACACCCGGCTGGTCGGCTCGTTCCGGGCGCACGGCCTGGTCGTCCCCGTCTGGGACCTGCCGAGTTCGATGGGGGCCGAGGCGTGCGAGAAGCCGGCCGTCTCGTTCGCCGAGCGGCTGGCCACGGCGCTCGCCTCCGACGCCCCGCTCACCGCCGAGGAGCGCCGGGCCCGTGGGGGGCTCACCAACCGCCAGGTGACCCTCAGCTGACCTTGCCGGGGCCTGCCGGGGCCTGCCGAGGGCTCGCCGAGTCGGTGACTCGCGTCACAACTCACCGTACTCACAAGTAAATCGCCGTCCTCATAGGCGAGATCGAATTTGCGAACGGCAGATCTCTTGTTACCGTTCTAGAAGCCCGGTCGCTGGTGCATCCCCCGTCGCCAGCGATCGGGCGTCTTCGTTTCCGGCCGCGCCCCGCACCGGGCAGCCGCCCGCGCCCCGCCCGCACCCTCAGTCCGATGCGCCCGGCGCACGGTGCGATCCGGCCCTGAGCAGCAGCGGCGCCTCCTCCACCGGCCCCGCGCCCGCGTACTCCGCCACCGCCGCATAGGCGCCGGGACCACCCGCCGACGCGCTCCGCGGGGTCTCGCAGCCGCCCGGCTCGTCGTCGGCCGCCAGGACGCACGTCAGCTCCACGGTCCGCCCGCCCGGCCCCATCAGGGTGAGTACGGCGCGGAGTTCCGTACCGGAGGTGTTGCGGTGGTAAGCGCGCGCCCAGGTTTCGCCGCCCCCGGTCATCACACAGGTCTGCGCCTCGATGCCCTCCGGCGAGACGAGCTCGGGACCGCACCGGACGGCGCCCTCGCGGACCTCTCGGGCCCCGTCACCGGATGAGTCATCAGAAAGCTTTTCTCTATGCATTTCTGATGAACTGTCCGGGGATTTCTCATCGCTTGGTACAGGGGCCGGGGAACCGCCGGGATCCGCGGAAGCAACGATCGGAATCAGACACGCGAACGCGGCGACAACCGTGAGACCGATCATGCGCAGATTCATGGTGGCCCCTTTACCGGCCGCGCGGGCCATCGCGGATACGCGGGTATTCGGGGCGACGATATCGACGTGCGGCACCCGGCCGGGCCGTCCGGCGCCCGTTCACCGCGCATACGGCCCGGCTCACACCCGTACGAGTGAGACGTACGGGTGAGGCGTACGCGCAGGAGACGTACACAGGAAACGTACGCGTGAGACGTACGCGAGTGGGAGCCGGGCCGCCCGCCCCTCAGTACGCCAGCCGGCTGCCCCCGTCCGGGGCGCTGGTGCTCGCCTCCACCAAGGCGTCCAGGACCGCCCCGACATCCGGGAGCCAGGGAGCCGCCGCCCCCGGCGAAGGGGCCCGCTCCCAGCGCACCTGGCCCGCGCCGGTCTCGGACGGGGGCACCACGAGATAGCCGCCCTCCCCGTGGAACCGGAGCGAGCTGGGCACCCAGTCCTTGCTGTACAGCAGCTCACCGAGCCGTTCCAGCGTGTACGGGGCCACCAGCAGCGACCACCGGGTGGGCGTCGCCACGACGGGGCCGAGCCGCATGCCCATGCGGTCGAGGGCGACCAGGGCCTTCGCCCCGGCCAGGGCGGGCAGGCTCACCGCGCAGGGGGCCCGGCCGCCGGTCGCCAGCATCACCGGGGCCGTCGGGCGGTTGGTCCACCACCAGCGCACCATGCGCTCGTCCGTGGTGGCCGCCAGCAGCCCGGGGGCGAAGGGGTGCGCGCCGGGAACGGCGCAGTCGGGGTCGGGGCAGGCGCAGCCGAGGCCACGCACGTCGGGCAGGGCGGCCGGCGCGGTCCCGGCTCCGGGGAGCACGGGCCACTGCCATGCGGTGGCGAAGGTCAGGGCCGCGTCGAGCCGGGCGGCACCCTCCTTGCGCCGGAGCCGGAGCCTGCGTCGCCTTCCGAGGATCTCGCGCATGAGCGCTCGTTCCTTTCCGTTGAACGCCGAGTCCACATGACGCCACGCGGGGTGGGACATCGCGCGAGCGTCTCTTCGCTGTGCGTACGTGCTCATCAGGTTCTGCGGTACGGGGGTACGGACGTGCCTTCGGTACCGAGCGTGAGCCGAGCCGAGCCGAGTGGAACCGATCCGAGTGGAACCGATCTGAGGTGGTGCCGAGCTGCGTGGAGCCGGGGGCGCCCGCCACGGGCGCCTCGTGCCTGCCGGCCGGGTCCGAACCCCGCCGCGTGGGCCGGAGGCGTGACCGTCACTGATCGCGACCGTCACGGGTAAGGACGTCCGGACCCGCTGTCAGGTTCCTGAGCGATCACATCCGCCCGTGAGCGTCTGCCCCGAGCATCGCCGATTACGTACCCAGCCTGCCCGGAATGACGCCGCCCCGGGGATTTCGTCCCTGGGGCACCCCTGGTGGAGCCTTGTTGAACGGCTCCAGTCGATCGTAAATAGCCGCCGGAGGGTGCATTTTTCGGCCAACTTGACTGACACTGGAGAGGAGCGAATCCGGCGAGCCCCCAGGGGACAATGCTGGACATCGGGTTACTTGTGCGTGTACATGTGGATGCACTGATAGTGGCGCAGAATCACATGGGGGTTTGCGATGCTATTCGACGAATCGCACCGGCCGGAAAGCTGGCTGCCATGAGCGCCCCACACCTGCCGAAAGTGGCTGGAATCGATTCAGAAGTTCCGGTTTCAACGCACACTCCCGCTCCTCTGAGAGAGGTTCCGGCAGCACCCGGAGCCTTCATCCAGGACCGGCTCGCGGGCTGGGTCTCGGATCTCACGACCCTGCACGAACTCACCGAGCGGCTGGCCGCCACCGCCACCCTCGATGCCGCCCTGAACGAGCTGCTGCACGCCGGAGCCGCCCTCGTGGGCGCCCCCCGCGGGCTCCTCGTACTGGAGCCGGCGGACACCACGGCCACGCCGTCCACCACCCTCGGACTGGGGCTCAG
This sequence comes from Streptomyces cyaneofuscatus, assembly GCF_042718795.1. Classification (GTDB taxonomy): domain Bacteria; phylum Actinomycetota; class Actinomycetes; order Streptomycetales; family Streptomycetaceae; genus Streptomyces; species Streptomyces cyaneofuscatus_A. The sequence continues at coordinate 149,477 of NZ_JBHXOX010000009.1, read as the reverse complement.
CCACGCCGATCTCGGGCACATCGAGACGGTGGAGCGCGACGCCACCGCCCTGGGCCGCGTCCTCGACGGGCGGCCCGGCACCGCGGACGGGCTCACCACCCCCGACCTGCTCGGCGACCCGGACCTGGACCCCCGCCACCGCGAGGTCGCCACCCGGCTCGGCTACGCCGCCAGTTACGCCCTGCCCCTCGCCTCCGAGGCGGCCGGACGGCTCGGCGCGGCCCTCTGGCTCTACGACGAGCCCGGGGAGCCCTCGGAGAAGCAGCGCCACCTCGTCGGCCTCTACGCGCGGTACGCCACCGAGCACCTGGCCCGGCTGACCGAGCTGGAACGCGCCCGCGCCGACGTCGCGACCGTCGCCGAGGAGCTGCTGCCCAGCCGGCTGCCCCGCATCCCCGGCGTCCGGTTGGCCGCCCGGCACCGGACCGGCCCCCGAGGCGGCGGCGACTGGTACGACGCGCTGCCGCTGCCCGACCACGCGCTGGGCCTCGCGGTCGGCTCGGTTGGCGGATCGGGGCCGAGCGCGATGGCCGCCATGGGCCGGCTGCGCGCCAGCCTGCGGGCGTACGCCGTGATGGAGGGCGAGGACCCCGTCGCCGTACTCTCCGATCTCGAACTCCTGCTCCGGCTGACCGAGCCCGCGCGGACCGCCACCGCCCTCTTCGCCTACTGCGAGCCCGCCGCCCGCAAGGTCGTGCTCGCCGGGGCCGGGCACACCCCGCCGCTGGTGCTCGGGGACCGGCGCTGCGAGTTCGTCGAGACCACGCTCTCCGCCCCGCTGGGGATGCTCGCCTGCTGGGAGGCGCCGAGCGTGGAGTTCTCCCCCGCGCCGGGAGAAACGGTGCTTCTGTACACGGACGGCCTGCTGCGCCGCACCGGCGACGCGATGGACCGCGCCTTCGCCCGGCTGCACTCCGCCGCCGCCTCCGTACCGAAGACGGGCCGGCACGACCCGGCCGCCGTCGCCGACCACGTCCTGCGCACGATGCTGCCCGACGGACTCGACCGGAGCGACTCCGCCGAGGACGTCGTGATCCTCGCCGCGCACTTCGACTGACCTCCCAGCGGCCTCTCCGGTAACAGGCCTTTCGGCCCTGGGCCCCCTTCCGTACGCCCGTACGATGGGTGATGGTCCAGTGTCGTATCAAGGAGAATCACATCGTGTCTGAGGAGCTCATCCCGGAGACCCCGGAGCAGGAGACCGAAGAGAACGAGGCGGCGGAGCCGATCAAGCAGCGGAAGAACGGCCTGTACCCGGGCGTCTCCGACGAGCTCGCCGAGAACATGAAGTCGGGCTGGGCCGACACCGAGCTGCACGGGCTCGAACCGATCGCCCAGGCCGAGCACACCGCCGCCCGCCGCGCCGCGCTCTCCGCGCGCTTCCCCGGCGAGCGCCTGGTCATCCCCGCGGGCAACCTGAAGACCCGCTCCAACGACACCGAGTACGCCTTCCGCGCCTCCACCGAGTACGCGTACCTCACCGGCGACCAGACCCAGGACGGCGTCCTCGTGCTGGAGCCGACCGGCGACAGCGGCCACCAGGCCACGATCTACCTGCTGCCCCGCTCGAACCGGGAGAACGGCGAGTTCTGGCTGGACGGCCAGGGCGAGCTGTGGGTCGGCCGCCGCCACTCCCTCGCCGAGGCCGAGCAGCGGCTGGGCATCCCCGCGAAGGACGTTCGCGAGATCGCCGCCGCGCTGACCGAGGCCACCGGCCCGGTCCGCAACGTGCGCGGTCACGACGCCGCCATCGAGGCCGCCCTCACCGACAAGGTCACCGCCGAGCGCGACGAGGAACTGCGCGTCCACCTCTCCGAGGCCCGCCTCGTGAAGGACGCCTTCGAGATCGCCGAGCTGCAAAAGGCCTGCGACGCCACCGCGCGCGGCTTCGAGGACGTCGTCAGGAGCCTGGACAAGGCCGAGGCGACCAGCGAGCGCTTCATCGAGGGAACCTTCTTCCTGCGCGCCCGCATCGAGGGCAACGACATCGGCTACGGCTCGATCTGCGCCGCCGGACCGCACGCCACCACCCTGCACTGGGTCCGCAACGACGGCGCCGTCCGCTCCGGCGACCTGCTGCTCCTGGACGCCGGCGTGGAGACCAACGAGCTCTACACCGCCGATGTGACGCGCACCCTGCCGATCAACGGCACGTTCTCGCCGCTCCAGCGCAAGATCTACGACGCGGTGTACGAGGCCCAGGAGGCGGGCATCGCCGCCGTGAAGCCCGGCGCCACCTTCCGCGACTTCCACGACGCCTCGCAGCGCGTGCTCGCCGAGAAGCTCGTGGAGTGGGGCCTGCTCGGCGACCTGTCCGTGGACAAGGTCCTGGAGCTCGGCCTCCAGCGCCGATGGACCCTGCACGGCACCGGTCACATGCTCGGCATGGACGTCCACGACTGCGCCGTCGCGCGCACCGAGGCGTACGTCGACGGCATCCTGGAGCCGGGTGTCTGCCTGACCGTGGAGCCGGGCCTCTACTTCCAGGCCGACGACCTGAGTGTGCCCGAGGAGTACCGGGGCATCGGCATCCGGATCGAGGACGACCTCCTCGTCACCGAGGACGGCAACCGGAACCTCTCCGACCAGTTGCCCCGCCGGGCCGACGAGGTCGAGGCCTGGATGGCTCAGCTGAAGGGCTGACCCACGGCCGTACGTACGGCGTCGGAGGGCGCCGCTCACACCATGAGCAGCGCGCCCTCCCGCCATTTCAGGACCTTGTCGAAGCTGACCACCGCGCCCCGGCCCGGCCGGTTTCCGAAGTGGACGTGGTCGGCGAGCTGCTCGATGAGGTCCAGCCCGCGGCCGCTCTCGGCGACGCACGGGAGGTACGGGGCGAACGTGGGCTGGGCGCCCGCGGGCTCGGCGCCCTGGGTCTTCTCGATGTGCTCCGCGTGTTCGGTGTGCGCGGCTGGGCGAAGCGCGCGGCGGGCGGGGAAGCCCGGCCCCGAGTCGGCGACCTCGATACGGCATGTCTCGCCGTCCAGATAGGCCGTGACCCGGTACTGCCCGGAGTCCGCCGGGGGCCTTTCGGTTCCGCGATCCCCTTGCTCCGCCAGGCCCGACCGGTCGCCGCCGTGTTCGACGGCGTTGGCACAGGCCTCGCTGAGCGCGACCGAGAGGTCGAAGGAGACGTCCGGATCCACCCCCGCGGTTTCCATGGTGCCGAGCAGAAAACGACGGGCGAGCGGAACGCTCGCAGCTTCGCGCCGCAAATGGAGTGACCACCAGATGCTCATGCTCCAGCCTCCTGGCTGCGGCTCGACGTACCGATACGTATTGCCGCACAAGGCACTTCGTAAGCACGGATCGGCCGTGAGAGCCCTCATTCGGCGGATGCGGATACTCCGCGCACCGGTGTATAGCCGCTCCGGGGACCACCCCGGCGGAGGCGGGATGGTCCCCGGGGCAGGGCCCGGAAGCGGCGCGTCCATAGTCCGTACATCCCCCGCCAACAGCCGCAACAAGCACGGTTGGGGACGGAGGCTGATCTTCCGGACCTGCCGTACCGCCGCGGGGTACGCAGTGCGATGATGTTCCGGCCATGTCCACGCCTGTCGCACACGCCGGAGCCGGTCTGCGGCTCATGAGGGCCGCGGTGTTCACCGCGGTCTGCGTCGTGCTGTCCGCGGCGGGGCACGCGTTCGCCGCCGGGGCACCCGTCCCGGCGTGGACCCTGCTCGCCGGATTCCTCGGCGTCCTCGCCGTGGCCTCGGCCCTCGCCGGACGGGAACGCTCCCTGCCGTCGATCGCCGGTGCGCTGGCGGGCGGCCAGATCGCCCTGCACGTCCTCTTCGCGTACGGCAGCCACGGCAGCGCGCAGGCCGTCGCCGCCGCCGCGCCCCGGGGCAGCGGCGAGAACCCGCTGATCCGGTTCGCCGCCGGGCTGGTGTGCGGTGGAGGGCCGGGGCAGATCGACGCCGCCGACGCCCACCGCATCGTCACCACGGCGGGCATAGACCCCTCCACGGTCGCGGGCCACGGCCACCTCGCGTCGGGTGCCACCGCGGCGGCCGCGGACGGCGGACCGGGTGCAGTGTCGGCGTACGCCTCGGTGGCCGCGCTGCTGCCGGGCCTGCCGATGTTCCTGGCCCACCTGCTGGCCGCGCTCGCCGCCGGCTGGCTGCTGCGGCGCGGCGAGGCCGCCCTCTTCCGGCTGGCCCGGCTCTCCGCGTACGGCGCCCAGGCGCTGGCGGCCGGCGCCCGGCTGCGCTCCCTGCGCGCGGCGCTCGCGCTCGTACGCGCCCTGCGCGCCGGAGCGCGTGAACAGCTCGTAAGCGGCCCGCGCGCCCTGCGTACGGACGACGAGCCGGCACCCGCCACCGGGGACCCTCTGCACCACCTGGTGATCAGGCGTGGGCCTCCGGCCCCGTACGCCCTCGCAGCCTGACGCGACACCTGCGCCCACCGCCCGCCGTACCCGAGCACCGACCGTCCGCACCGGACGGCCCCTCAGGGACGGCTCGCGCGGGCATGGCCGGACTCCTCGACGGACCGGACGAGGTGTCGTGTGTCGTGCCGCCGTCGCACACCCGCGCGCCGGACCGCCGTGTTCCTCTTCCGATGTATTCCTCTTCCTCCGTGGAGTGTTCCTGCCATGAGCGCCACCAACGTCTCCCGCATCGCCATCGCCGCCGGCGTCGCCGCGTCCACCGTCCTGCTGCTCGCCGGTCCCGCCGCCGCGCACGTCAGCGTCCAGCCGCAGGGCGAGGCCGCCAAGGGCGGTTACGCCACCCTGAACTTCAAGGTCCCCAACGAGCGGGACCAGGCCTCCACGGTCAAGCTCGAAGTGAACTTCCCGGCCGACCACCCGCTCTCCTCCGTCACCCCCGAGGCCGTGCCGGGCTGGAAGATCGCGATCACCAAGGGCAAGCTCGACAAGCCCCTGGAGGTGCACGGCCGGAAGATCACCGAGGCCGTCACCAAGGTGACCTGGACCGCCGACGGTTCCAAGATCGCGCCCGGCTACTTCCAGCAGTTCCCGGTCTCCGTGGGGCAGCTTCCCGAAGACGCCGACCAGCTCGTCTTCAAGGCCATCCAGACGTACGACAACAAGGAAGTCGTCCGCTGGATCGAGGAGCCCAAGGGCGGCGAGGAGCCCGACAGCCCCGCCCCGGTCCTGAAGCTGACCGCCGCCACCGAGGACCACCACGGCGGCGCGGCCGGCGACGACGACCCCAAGGCCGGCCACCAGGCCGATGACCAGGCGGCGTCGGCGGAGGGCGACACGAAGGAGACGCACGCCGCGTCCTCCTCCTCCAGCGACACCACGGCCCGCACCCTGGGCATCATCGGCATCCTCATCGGCATCGCGGGCGTCGCGTTCGGCGTGCTCGCCGGCCGCCGCCGCACGGCCTGATCCACCGGGCCGGGCCGTACGGCGTACGCGTACGGCCCGGCCTGCCCGGGTCCGGCCGTCGTCGTACGGCCCGACCCGCCCGGTCCGGCCGTCCCGTACGGCCGGCCCGCCGGTTCCACCACCCGCACCACACTCAGGACACCCCTTCATGCGCAACAGAAAAGCAGTGACGGCCCTGGCGTTCGCCGCCGCGGCCGCACTGACCCTCTCGGCCTGCGGCAGCAGCGGTGACAAGGCCGGCTCCTCGTCGATCGCCGATGTCGAGGCCTCGCCGAAGACCCAGGCCGCGACCGTGCTCGACCGGCCGTTCACCAAGCCGAACCTCGTCCTCACCGACACGAACGGCAAGGAGTACGACTTCCGCGAGGTGACCAAGGGCAAGCCGACGCTCATCTACTTCGGCTACACCCACTGCCCGGACGTCTGCCCGCTGACCATGAGCAACATCTCCATCGCCAAGCGGGACCTGCCCAAGGCCGACCAGGACAAGCTCCAGGTCGTCTTCGTCACCACCGACCCCGAGCGCGACACCCCCGCCTCGCTCGGCAAGTGGCTCAAGGCCCAGGACCCCACCTTCACCGGCCTCACCGGCGACTTCCCCACCATCCAGGCGGGCGCGCGCCAGATCGGCATCGGTATCGAGCCGGCCACGAAGGACAAGAACGGCAAGCCCGTCTCGATGCACGGGGCGCAGGTCGTCGCCTTCTCCCCGAAGACGGACGGCGGATACGTGCTGTACGGCGAGGACACCACCGCCGAGGAGTACGCGAAGGACCTCCCTAAGCTGATCAAGGGGGAGAACCCGTGACCCGCCGTACGGCCCTCGCCGGCGTCCTCGCCCTCACCACGGGGCTGGCTCTGGCGGGGTGCTCCACCGGGAGCGACGAGCCCGAGCTGAAGGTCGTCGGCGCGTATCTGCCGCAGCCCGTCAGCGACATGGCCGCCGGCTTCCTCGTCGTACGGAACAGCGGGGGCGCCGCCGACCGGCTCACCTCGGTGACCAGCCCGCTCTCCGACGACGTCACGATCCACGAGACGAAGAACCAGCAGATGCGCGAGGTCGCGTCGTTCGAGGTGCCGGCGGGCGGTGAGCTCGACCTCGAACGCGGCGGCAACCACATCATGTTCATGGATCTCAAGAAGAAGCCCAAGCAGGGCGAGAAGGTCTCCGTCGAGCTGCACTTCGAGAAGGCCGGCCCCATCACGGTCGACCTGCCGGTGAAGGAAACCACCCACAACCCGAAGAAGCAGTGAGGGTCCGACCGTGATGACTGCCACCGCCCCGCGCCCCGGAGCGTCCCCGATACGGCGGCCGTTCACCGCCGCCGCGCTCGTCGCCGCCCTCGTCAGCCTGGTGTTCGGGCTGATCCTGGCCGGCGCCGGGCCGGCGTCCGCGCACGCCGCCCTCACCGGGAGCGACCCTCAGGACGGGGCGGTGGTGGCCACCGCGCCCGAGGAGGTCACCCTCACCTTCTCCGAGGCGATCGCCGTCGGCGACGGGTCGATCCGGGTCCTGGACCCCAGCAGCAAGCGCGCCGACACGGGCGTCGAGCCGAAGGACCGCTCCGACGGCTCCACCGTCCGGTACGGCGTCGAGCTGCTCCCCGGCCTGCCCGACGGCACCTACACGGTGGCCTGGCAGGCGATCTCCGCCGACAGCCACCCCATCTCCGGCGCCTTCACCTTCTCCATCGGCGCCCCCTCCGAGACCACCGTGGCCCTGCCCTCCGAGGAGGTCGGCGGCGGCCCGGTCGGCGTGGTCTACGGCATCGCGCGGTACGTCGCGTACGCCGGGTTCACCCTGCTCGTGGGCGGCGCGGCCTTCGTCCTGGGCTGCTGGCCCCGCGGCGCGTCCGTCCGGCCGATGCAGCGGCTCGTGGTGCGCGGCTGGGTCACGCTGACCGCGGCGACCCTGGTCATGCTGCTGCTCCGCAACCCGTACACCGGCAGCGGCAAGTTCGCCGACGCCTTCGACCTGGACGGGCTCCAGGCGGTCCTGGACACCAAGCCGGGCGCCGCCCTCGTCTCGCGGCTGCTGCTGCTCGGGGCGGCCGCGCTGTTCATCGCCGTCCTGTTCGGCACGTACGCCCGGCGCGAGGACGCCGTCGAGAAGAAGGACCTCACCTTCGGCCTGGCGGTCGGCGGCGGGGTCGTCGCGGCGGGCATCGCCGCCACCTGGGCCATGTCCGAGCACGCCTCGACCGGCATCCAGGCGGGGATCGCCATGCCGGTGGACGTGTTGCACCTGCTGGCCGTCGCCGCCTGGCTCGGCGGGCTGGTCTCGCTGCTGGTGGCGCTGTACCGGACGCCGGACATCGGGAGCGATGCCGTACGGCGGTTCTCCCGGGTCGCGTTCGGCAGCGTCCTCGTCCTCGCGGCGACCGGGATCTACCAGTCGTGGCGGCAGGTCGGCTCCTGGTCGGCGCTGACCGGGACGCGGTACGGGCAGCTCCTGATCCTCAAGGTCGCGCTGATCGTGGTCCTGCTCGCCGTGGCGTGGTTCTCGCGACGGTGGACGGGGCGGCTGACGGACGCCGCGCCTGGCGAGGCCGCTGAGGAGGCGCCCGATCCGGTGGCGGCCCCGGACGACATCGATCCCGAGCGCGCCGCCCAGCTCGCCCGTCAGCAGGCCGTCCTGACCGCCACGAAGAAGAAGCGGACACGGGACGCCGACCCGGATCGTTCCGGGCTGCGCCGATCGGTCCTGGCCGAGGCGGCGATCGCCGTGGTCCTGCTGGCCGTCACCACCGTGCTGACGTCGACCGAGCCGGGCCGTACGGAGGTGGAGGCCCAGGGCGCCTCCACCGCTCCCTCCGCACCGGCGGCGGGGCCCGTCAACCTGAGCATGCCCTTCGACACCGGCGGCCGGAACGGCAAGGGGACCGTCCGGATCGACATCGACCCCGGGCGCACCGGCTCCAACGAGCTGCACGTGTGGATCGACGGCAGCGACGGCAAGCCGATGGACGTCCCGGAGCTGAAGGTGGCCCTCACCCTGGAGGCGCAGGAGATCGGCCCGCTGCCGGTCGTGCCGGACCGGCTCGCCGAGGGGCACTGGTCAGCGAGCGGCGTCCAGATCCCGATGGCGGGGGAGTGGAAGGTCGACGTGACGGTACGGACCTCCGACATCGACCAGGTCACCATCGACAAGAACGTGAAGATCGGCTGAGGTACGTGAGCACCACCAGGAAGCAGGACCAGGACCCGAGCCAGGACCGGAACCAGGACTGGAACCAGGGCCAGGACCGGAACCAGAGCCAGGACTCCGCGCCGGCCTCCGCGCCCGCCGGGGTCTCGCGGCGGCGGCTGCTGGGCGGCGTGGGCGCGGCGGGTGCCGCCGGGCTGGTGCTGGGCGCGGGCGGCGGGGCCGCCGGGTACGCCGCGACCCGCTCCGATCCGCCGACCGCACTGAGCGCCGTCGGCTCCACCGAGGCGATGTTTCACGGGAAACATCAACCGGGGATCACCACTCCGCTTCAAGCCCGGGGCCATCTCGTCGCCTTCGACCTGGTGGCGGGCGCGGGCCGTAAGGAGGCCGTGGCGCTGATGCGGCGCTGGTCGGCGGTGGCGAGGGAGCTGATGGCGGGCCGCCCGGCGGCGGGCGCGGCGGACGGGCCCGGCCATGACACCGGCATCGCGCTGGACGCGGGGCCCTCGTCCCTCACGGTCACCTTCGGCTTCGGCCGTACGTTCTTCGCGCTTACGGGCCTCACCTCGCGGCTGCCCGCCGGGCTCGATCCACTGCCCGCGTTCTCCTCCGACCAGCTCGACGCCAGGCGGTCCGACGGCGACCTCTGGGTGCAGATCGGTGCCGACGACGCCCTGGTCGCCTTCCACGCCCTGCGGGCCGTACAGAAGGAGGGCGCGGGAACAGTAAAGGTGCGGTGGCAGATGAACGGCTTCAACCGCACCCCTGGGGCCACGGCCCGGCCGATGACCGCCCGCAACCTGATGGGCCAGATCGACGGGACCGGCAATCCGAAGCCGGCCGACGAGGACTTCGGGCGGCGGGTGTTCGTGCCGGCCTCCCCCGGCACCCCGCACGAGTGGCTGGAGGGCGGTTCGTACGCTGTCGTCCGCCGGATCAGGATGCTGCTGGACGACTGGGAGAAGCTCCCGGTGGACCACCAGGAGCGGGTCATCGGGCGGCGCAAGGCGGACGGGGCCCCGCTGAGCGGCGGGAGCGAGACCACGGAGCTGGACCTCGACAAGGCGGGCCCGGACGGCCGGCTCCTGATCCCCGACAACGCCCACGCCCGGATCTCCTCCCCCGAGAAGAACGGCGGGGCCGCCATGCTGCGGCGGCCGTTCTCGTACCACGACGGGATCGCGGAGGACGGCACCCCGGACGCCGGGCTGCTCTTCGTCTGCTGGCAGGCGGACCCGTTCAAGGGGTTCGTGCCCGTGCAGCGCAAGCTCGACCGGGGTGACGCGCTGTCACCGTTCGTCCGGCACGAGGCGAGCGGGCTGTTCGCGGTGCCGGGCGGGGCGGCGGAGGGCGAGTACGTGGGACAGCGGCTGCTGGAGTCGTGAGGCGGGGACCTCATGGAGACCGGGGCGCCTCATGAGCGGCGCCGGGTCCCGCCGGATTCCCCGGCCCCGACCCGCGCCGGCCCCGGCCGGATTCCTCGGCCCTGACCGGATTCTGAGACGGCGAGGCCCCCGCCGTACGGCGCAATAGGGTGAGCGTATGTCAGCCACGCGCTACGCCTATCTCGGTCCCGAAGGCACCTTCACCGAGGTCGCCCTCCGCACGCTCCCGGAAGCCGCCACCCGCGAGCTCGTCCCGATGGTCTCCGTCCCGGCGGCCCTGGACGCCGTACGCAGCGGGGAGGCGGCGGCGGCTCTCGTGCCGATCGAGAACTCCGTCGAGGGCGGCATCACGGCCACGCTCGACGAGCTGACCAGCGGCGAGCCGCTGATGATCTACCGCGAGGTGCTGCTCTCCATCACCTTCGCGCTGCTCGTGCGGCCGGGCACCAAGCTGTCGGACATCAAGACGGTCACCGCGCACCCGGCCGCCCAGCCGCAGGTGCGCAACTGGATGGCGGCCCACCTCCCGCAGGCCGCGTGGGAGTCGGCGGCGTCCAACGCGGACGGCGCCCGGCTGGTCCAGGAGGGGCGCTACGACGCCGCGTTCGCCGGTGAGTTCGCCGCCGCCACCTACGGGCTCGAACCGCTGGTCACGGAGATCCATGACGCGGTGAACGCCCAGACCCGCTTCGTCCTGGTGGGCCGCCCGGCCCGGCCGTCCGCCCCGACGGGGGCCGACAAGACGTCCGTGGTGATCTGGCTGGGCGACGACCACCCCGGTGCGCTGCTGGAACTGCTCCAGGAGTTCGCGGTGCGCGGCGTCAACCTGATGCTGATCCAGTCGCGCCCGACCGGCGAGGGGATCGGCAACTACTGCTTCGCCGTGGACGCCGAGGGGCACATCGCGGACCGGCGGGTGGGGGAGGCCCTGATGGGGCTGAAGCGGATCTGCCCGAAGGTGCGGTTCCTCGGTTCGTACCCGCGGGCGGGCGTATCCGCCGATGAGGTCCGGCCGCTGCGGGCGGGCACCTCGGACAGGGCCTTCACCGAGGCCTCCGACTGGCTGGCGCGCAGCCAGGACGGGCGGATCTGACAGCGGGTCCGACGCCAGGTCCGACGGCGGATCTGACAGCGGTTCTGACGGCGGTCGGTGGCGACTCATACCGGAGCGGATTTCTCCGCTCCGGGACTCTCCGTGCGCTGCGCTGTGGTCCTACCTACAGATAGTCATCCATCCACAGAGTTATCCACAGGCTGGCTTCTCGACCTGGGGACAAGTCGACACCACAATGCGACATCATCGACAAATCAACGCAGTGGGTCCGGATGCATCCACAGAGGGCCACCCCGATGCGAGCCCTCCCGGGTCGCGCGAATTCCCTTGATCAACTCATCAGAGCGACGAATTGCCACTCGAATGAGCGTGCGGGGCAGGTTTCGACTGCGAAGAGAGGGGGATCGGCGCACCTTCGTCCAGCTCCCGGAAGATTCCGTTCCATCATCCACAGAACTTCTTCACAGCCTGTGGATAACTATTCCGGAACACCCCCTCCTGTGGACAACGCAAGGGAGGGCGACCCCAACTCCCCCTCGACCGAAGGCTCGTACGTCAAAAAAGCCTGCACCTTCTGCCCTGTTCAGGGGAGTTAACCGCCGTTATTGACGCAGCCCGCCGGATCTCACCCCGCGATTCACCCCCAGAAATATCAATTCCGGCAATTCGGTCAAAGTGACACGCTCGGCAATATCGGTTCGAGTGCGAGATCCACGCACCGGTAGCCTGGAGGGGTGATTGACCTTCGCCTGCTCCGTGAGGACCCCGACCGTGTTCGCGCCTCCCAGCGCGCCCGTGGAGAGGACGTCGCCCTCGTCGACGCCCTGCTCTCCGCCGACGAGCTGCGCAGGTCGTCCGGCGTCCGCTTCGACGAACTCCGCAACGAACAGAAGTCGCTCGGCAAGCTGATCCCCAAGGCCTCTCCCGAGGAACGTGCCGAGCTCCTCAAGAAGGCCGAGCAGCTCAAGGCCGATGTCAAGGCGGCCGACGCCGCCCAGGACGAGGCCGACGCCGAGGCCAAGCGGCTGCTCCTCCAGCTCGGCAACATCGTCCACGAGGACGTGCCGGTCGGCGGTGAGGAGGACTTCGTCGTCCTGGAGACGCACGGCACCATCCGCGACTTCGGCGCCGAGGGCTTCGAGCCCAAGGACCACCTGGAGCTCGGCGAGGCGCTCGGCGCCATCGACATGGAGCGCGGGGCCAAGGTCTCCGGCTCGCGGTTCTACTACCTCACGGGTGTCGGCGCCCTCCTGGAGCTCGCCCTCGTCAACGCGGCGATCGCCCAGGCCACCGAGGCCGGCTTCATCCCGATGCTGACCCCCGCGCTGGTCCGCCCGCGCGCCATGGAGGGCACCGGCTTCCTCGGCCAGGCCGCGGAGAACGTGTACCACCTGGAGAAGGACGACTACTACCTGGTCGGCACCTCGGAGGTCCCGCTCGCGGCCTACCACATGGACGAGATCGTGGAGGCGGACAAACTGCCCCTGCGCTACGCGGGCTTCTCCCCCTGCTTCCGCCGCGAGGCCGGGACGTACGGCAAGGACACCCGCGGCATCTTCCGCGTCCACCAGTTCGACAAGGTCGAGATGTTCTCGTACGTCGACCCGGCGGACGCCGAGGCCGAGCACCGCAGGCTCCTGGAGTGGGAGAAGCAGTGGCTCACCGGCCTCGAACTGCCCTTCCAGGTCATCGACGTCGCCACCGGTGACCTCGGTGCGTCCGCCTCGCGCAAGTTCGACTGCGAGGCGTGGATCCCGACCCAGGGCAAGTACCGCGAGCTGACCTCCGCGTCGAACTGCGACAGCTTCCAGGCCCGCCGCCTCTCCGTCCGGATGCGCGAGGGCAAGAAGGTCCAGCCGCTGGCCACTCTGAACGGCACCCTCTGCGCCGTACCGCGCACGATCGTGGCGCTCCTGGAGAACCACCAGCTCCCCGACGGTTCGGTCCGGGTCCCCGAGGTGCTCCGTCCCTACCTGGGCGGGCGCGAGGTCCTGGAACCGGTCGCCAAGTGACCTTCCCCTTCAAGCTCGTCGCGACCGACCTCGACGGCACCCTGCTGCGCGGGGACGACACGGTCTCCGAGCGCACGCGCGAGGCACTGGGCGCCGCCACGGCGGCCGGTGCCGCGCACATCATCGTCACCGGGCGTTCGGTCCCCTGGACCCGGTACATCCTGGACGACCTGGGCTACGACGGCCTCGCCGTCTGCGGCCAGGGCGCCCAGGTCTACCACGCGGGCGAGCACCGGCTGCTGACCTCGCTGACCCTGGACCGGCAGCTCGCCGGGCTCGCGCTCTCCAAGATCGAGGCGGAGGTCGGCCCGCTGGCCCTGGCCGCCAGCCGCGACGGCCTGGAGGGCGAGGTGCTCGTCGGCCCCGGCTACCGGGTGCAGGAGGGGCCGCTCCCGTACGTCTTCGTGGACGACGCCTCCGAGATGTGGACCGCCCCCCTGAACAAGGTCTACCTCCAGCACCCGGAGCTCGACGACGACGCCCTGGCCACCGCGGCCCGGGCCGCCGTCGGCAATCTGGTCGACGTGGTCATGGCGGGCCCCGGCGTGGTGGAGCTCCTCCCGCTCGGGCTGAGCAAGGCGACCGGCCTCTCGCTGGCCGCCCGCCGGCTCGGGGTGAAGGCCGCCGACACCATCGCCTTCGGTGACATGCCGAACGACATCCCGATGTTCGGCTGGGCGCGGCACGGCGTGGCCATGGCCAACGCCCACGACACCCTGAAGGCCGTGGCACACGAGATCACCGCGTCCAACGAGCACGACGGCATCGCCGTGGTCCTGGAGGAGCTGCTCCGCACGGGCTCCCTCGCCGCGCCCCACTGACGTACCACTGCTGTCCGGCCCTGCCCGCCACCGCTGAACTCCAGCGACGGCGGGCAGGGCCTTTTCGCGGCTCAGCGGCGACCCGTGCGGCGCCGCAGGTCCTTCAGCTGATGCGCGAAGGCCTCCAGGCGCGCGTCGAAGCGGGCGTCCATCCGTACGACGTCCTGTGACAGGTCCGAGAGCCGCACGCTCATCGCGCCGACCAGTTGCTGCGTGACCTCCACCTTCCGGTCCAGGCTGTCCAGCCGCTCCGACATCCGGCAGAGCACCGGCCCGAGCTCCTGGAGCGCACTGCCGACATCGGCGAGGCAGCTCTCGATCCGGGTGACCCGCCCATCGAGCGTGTCGTACTGGGCCCGGAGCGTCTCCTCGGCGTCGAGGAGGTAGGTACGGACGCAGCGGGCGATGTCGCTGTCGCGAAGAAGCATGGCGACGTTGAGGACGGTCCGGCGGGTGTAGAGGGTCAGCTGAGTGGCCGCCTGTGGATAACTTTCACCCTCCCCACCTCCCCATAGGGACAACATGTCCCTATGGAATACATGCAGATCGGAGCCTCGGAGCACTCTGAGGCCATTCTCTGTGACCTCTTCCCGATGGCGCTGGGTCACCTTCTTGACTGCCTCTGTGGATACTTCGAAGTAACGTGCCACGTCCTCTGTGCGAACGTGAATTCCGTCCGGGAGCATGACAAGGCTCTTCACCTTGTCGAGGATGTCGACGCGCCCCATCTGCTCGACGCGCAGCGCGCGCGATTCGAGCAGGGCGATTTCCGTGGGCATGGGCATGCCTTCCGTACGAGGGAATGACAAGGGACGGCCCCTACCCCGGGCTGCAGGGGTGGAGGACGCTCACGGTTGCCACTCACTCGATGACCGGACCGGTGGGCTTCGGCCTCACCCGGGTCCGGCACTCCCCGATTTCACGAACGCTACGACGCCACGGATTCCAGTTGCCTCCACGCACCCTGCTCAACGACCCGATAAACGTACGGTTACGCGCACATCTGTCCCGCTCGTACGACTGTCCCGGTCATACGACAGCCCCCGCCCCGGAGAACCGGAGGGCGGGGGCCGCGTGGAAGGCGTACGGGATCAGGCTGGAGGGCTCACTCCTCCCCGGCCAGCTTCAGCGCGCGCAGCTTCTGGCCCGCGTACCAGGTGGCGGCCACCGTGACGGCGGCCAGCAGGACCGTCGCGAGCGGCAGCCCCACCTCCGAGGTGACCATGCCCTGACCGGCCACCTTCTCCGCGACGGCCAGGGACCACTGCTGGACGCTGAGCGTCCGCGCGCCCGGCACCAGGCTGCCGAAGAGGGCCTCCCAGACCAGCGCGTACACCAGGCCGATGACCACCGCGTGGCGGCTGACCGTGCCGAGCAGCAGGAACAGCGCGCTGTACGCGATCGAGGCGACGAGCGCCGCGATCGTGTAGGCGATCGCGATCTGCTGGCCGTTGCCGTTCAGGATCAGCCCCGCGAGCAGGGTCGGCAGGGCGGAGAAGACCATGGTCACCGCGATGGCGACGATCAGCTTGGTGAAGATGATCGTGGGGCGCTTCACCGGCTTGGCCAGCAGGTAGACGATCGAGCCGTCGTCGATCTCGGGACCGATCGCCCCGGTACCGGCGATCACCCCGATCAGCGGCACCATCGTGGCGATGGCGAACCCGCCGAGGACGTTGGCGGCGACCTGGTCATCGGCCCCGGCGAACATCCGTACCGCCGCCGCGAGGAGCAGCAGCAGCGCGGGGAGGACGAACAGGATGGCGGCCCGGCGCCGGCCGAGCAGGGCCCGGTAGGTGAGCCGGGCGACTGTGGGGTCGTACATGACGGTGCACAGCTCCTTTCAGGCCACTACTCAGGCCGCTACGAGGTAGGAAAAGACCGATTCGAGGGACTCGTCGGACGGGGAGACGGTCAGCAGCCGGATGCCCTGTTCGCGGGCGACCTTCGGCAGCAGTTCGGTGAACCGTCCGAAGTCGACGGCCTGGATCCGCAGGGCCTTCTCGGTCAGGTCGACCTCGATACCGGCCGTCGACGGGTCCGCGATGAGCGCGGCCGCGAGCGCCCGGTCGTCGCTGGAGCGGACCAGGTAGCGGTGCGGCCGGTCCGTCATCAGGCGGCGGATCTTGCGGAAGTCGCCGGAGGCGGCGTGCCGTCCCGCCACGATCACCTCGATGTGCGAGGCCAGTTGCTCGACCTCCTCCAGGATGTGCGACGAGAACAGGACCGTACGGCCCTCGGCCCCCATCCGCCGCAGCAGCTCCATCAGCTGCATCCGCTGCCGCGGGTCCATCCCGTTGAACGGCTCGTCGAGGAGCAGCACCGAGGGCTCGTGGACCAGCGCGGACGCCATCTTGACGCGCTGGCGCATGCCCTTGCTGTACGTGGAGATCTTGCGGTCCTGCGCGTACTCCATCTGGACCGTGGCCAGCGCCCGCTGCGCCTCCGCGCCGCCCAGGCCCTGGAGTTCGGCGTTGGCGACGACGAACTCCTTGCCGGTCAGGAAGTCGTACATCCCCTCCCGCTCCGGGACGATGCCGATCTTCGTGTAGACGCTCTCGTTGCGCCAGATCGGCTCCCCGTCGAGCGTGACCTTCCCCGTCGAGGGGGCCAGGAATCCGCCCATCATGTTGATGAGCGTGGACTTTCCGGCACCGTTCGGGCCGAGCAGCCCGGTGACGCCGGGGCCCACCGTCATGGAGACGTCGTTGACGGCGACCACATTGCCGAACCAGCGCGAGGTGTGGTCGATCTCGATGGTGGTCACAGCCCGACCCTCCGGTAGCGGCGCATCAGGACGGCGTACGAGCCGGCGACGAGCGCGAGAACAACGAACAGGTAGACCACGCCCGTACCGGCCCCCGGGCCTTCCCCTCCGGGGAAGGCGGAGGTGGCGCCGAGGAACGCGGTCTGTACGCCGTCGATCAGCGTGATCGGCGAGAACAGGCCCAGCCACTCCACGGCCCCGGGCGAACCGGTCTCCCAGGCGATGGCCTGGACCGTCGAGACGGCACCGTAGGAGATGGTCAGCACCGCGATCACCGCGGCGACGCCGAAGCCCCGGCGCGGGGTCAGGGCGGCCATCACCAGGCCGAGCCCGGCGAACAGCACGGACAGCAGCGCCACCGACACCAGCCCCTGGCCGAACCACTTGGTCTGGTCGACGAAGTCGAACTTCGCGAGCAGAGAGCCCACATAGAGGATGAGCAGCGGCGCCCCGGTGAGGATGAAGAGCGCGGACGCCGTGGCGGCGAGCTTCGCCAGCACGTAGTCGGCCCGTTCGATCGGCCGCGAGAAGTACAGGGGGACGCTCTTGAAACGGAGGTCCCTGGAGACCGCCTGCGGGGCCTGTGCGGCGATGAAAAGGCCGATGACCGCCTGCAGATAGATCGCGTACGACGTGTACTTGATGACGAGCTTGGTGGAGTCCGGCGCGGCCATGGAGACGGCAACCAGGATCGCCGCGACCAGGGCCATCACCCCGAACAGCAGCATCGGCAGCACCTTGGACTTGGCAGAGCGGCCGAGTCCGAAGGAGCCGCGCAGGGTCTGCGAGTAGAGCGAGCGGCGGGCGTAGGCCCGGCCGAGCCGCCTGCCGTCGTAGGAGCGGTAGCCGATGTTGTGGATCCGGGAGGTGTCGCGCCCGGCCGCGGCCTTGGTCTCGGTGCTCATCGCGACCGCTCCCCTTCCTTCTGGTACGGCCCCGGAGCGGCGGCCTGCTGTACGACGCCGGCGGCGGCCGGAGCCGGGACGGCGTCGGTGCGCGCGGCGCCCTGTTCCGTACGGAAGACCTCGGCGATGTGGTGGCGGCGCTGCTCCATGCGGATCAGGCCGAGTCCGAGCCCGGCGACGCTGTCGCGGACCAGGTCGTACGTCTCCTCGCCGGTGGCCTCGATCAGCAGGATGTGGCCCGCGCCCGGCAGGCCTTCCGCGTCGAGCCCGTCCTGGCCGACCAGCGCGACGCCGGCCTTCGTGAGGGCCTGGCGCAGGGCGTCGGTGCCGTCGGGGTGGGTGTCGCTGTCGGTCACCTCGACCGCGAGGGTGGTGGTGATCTGGGTGAAGTCGCTGGTGGAGCTGGAGCGCAGGAGGGCCCCGCCGTCGATGACGACGACGTGGTCGCAGGTGCGTTCCAGCTCGCCGAGGAGGTGCGAGGTCACCAGGACGGAGATGCCGAAGTCGGTGTGGATGCGGCGGATCAGGCCGAGCATCTCGTCGCGGCCGACCGGGTCGAGGCCGTTGGTCGGCTCGTCCAGGAGGACCAGTTGCGGGTCGTGGACCAGGGCCTGGGCCAGCTTCACCCGCTGCTTCATACCGGTCGAGTAGCCGCCGATGGGGCGGTAGCGCTCCTCGTAGAGGCCGACGTGGCGCAGGGTGTCCGCCGTGCGCTCACGGGCGGCGGTCGGCGGCAGCCCCGACATGCGGGCCATGTGCACGACGAACTCGGTGGCCGACACATCGGGCGGGAGGCAGTCGTGCTCCGGCATGTACCCCACCCGCTCCCGGATGGCGGCGCCGCTGGTCGCCACGTCGAGCCCGAGCACCGCGGCCCGGCCCTCGGTGGCGGGGGAGAGACCAAGAAGGATCTTGATCAGCGTGGACTTGCCGGCTCCGTTGGAACCCACCAGACCGGTCACACCTGGTCCGATGTCCAACGTGAGCCGGTCGAGCGCGGTCACCCGGGGGAACCGCTTGCTCAGGGCTTCGGTAGCGATGACGGCATTCACGGGTACGACGGTAGTGGCGCGGGCCACAGGGATCGTCAGCCCTGACGGCTGGATCGGCATCAGACTCCAGGCGTACGGGCCCGTAGGGGGACCCCGCGAAGGAGGAGTCCCGGGCTCCGTGTACAGCCGCGCCCGGAGTTGTCCACAGCCTCCGTGCACACCCCTTGACGTAGCCGCTGGACATTGTCACATTCATCAGTGTCACGTTACGGGCACGTACCGCACACGGCAGGGAACGGACGGTGGCATGGTCGCGGCAGCACAGCACGAAAACGCCCCGGAGCGGCGGGGGTTCAGGGCCCCGGGGCTGCGAGGTTCCAGTGCACCGGAACCGGGGGCTTTCAGCGCATCGGAGCTGCGGGGGTTCCGGGAGGTGCAGCGCCTCGCCTATGCCTGCGCCGAGGCTGTCGCGGGTCAGCTCCGGTCGGGCGTGACCGAGCGCGAGGCGGCCCGGATGCAGCGGGTGTGGCTGCGGGAGCGGGGCGTACGGGACTGGTTCCACCTGCCGTTCGCCTGGTTCGGCGACCGGACGGCGTTCGCCGGGTTCAAGGTGCCGCTCCAGTTCTTCCCGACCGACCGGAAGTTGGAGCCGGGCATGCCGTTCATCCTCGACATGGCCCCCGTCTACAAGGGCTTCACGGCCGACATCGGGTACTCCGGCTGCCTCGGCCTCAACCCCCTCCACGACAAGCTCCTCGCCGACCTGGAGACGCACCGCGAGCTGATCCTGCGGGAGGTGCGCGAGCGCCGTCCGCTACGCGAGATCTATGAGGACGTCGAACGCCTCATGACCGCCCAGGGATACGCCAACAGGCACCGTGCGTACCCCTTCGGCGTCATCGCGCACAAGGTGGGCCGCGTCACCGAACGGCTCTGGTCCCCCAGCGTGTTCGGGTTCGGCACACAGTCCCTCAAGGGGCTGGTGAGCGACGCGGTGCACGGCCACCGGGACGGCTGGTCGCCGCTGTGGAGCCCGTACCACTTCTCCGACCATCCCCCGCGGCCCGGTCTGTGGGCGGTCGAACCCCACCTCGGATTCCGGGGTACGGGCGCGAAGTTCGAGGAGATCCTGGTCGTCACCGACTCCGAGGACCCCGAACAGAGCGCCTTCTGGCTGGACGACGATCTGCCGCATGTGCGGCGCTGGGCCGAGGAGAAGGTGGCGGCGTGAATCTGCCGGGAGCGCGTGAGCGCCGGGTGCGTACGGGTGGCGTGGAGCTGTGCGTCGCCGAGCTGGGGGACGGGGACCGGCCGACGGTGGTGCTGGTCCACGGGTATCCGGACAGCAAGGAGGTCTGGTCCGAGGTCGCCGTGCGGCTGGCCGAGGAGTGGCACGTCGTGCTCTACGACGTCCGGGGCCACGGCAGGTCGACGGCGCCCAAGCCGCTGCGCGGTGGCTTCACGCTGGAGAAGCTGACCGACGACTTCCTCGCGGTGATCGACGCGGTCAGCCCGGACCGGCCGGTCCATGTGGTGGGGCACGACTGGGGGTCCGTGCAGTCCTGGGAGTTCGTCACGGTCGGCCGGACCGAGGGCCGGATCGCCTCGTTCACCTCCATGTCCGGCCCCTCCCTGGACCACTTCGGGCACTGGATCAAGCAGCGGATGGCCCGGCCCACTCCGCGCCGGGTCGGTCAACTGCTGGGCCAGGGCGCCAAGTCCTGGTACGTGTACATGCTCCATACGCCGGTGCTGCCGGAGCTGGCCTGGCGCGGCCCCCTCGGCAAGCGGTGGCCCGGGATCCTCCAACGGCTGGAGAAGGTGCCGGCCGGCGACTACCCGACCGCGTCCTTGCCCGACGACGCGGCCCACGGGGCCTGGCTCTACCGGGACAACGTACGGGCCCGGCTGGGCAGGCCGCGCGCCGACGCCTACGCCCACGCGCCGGTCCAGCTCATCACACCGACCGGCGACTCCTTCCTCTCCGAGCGGCTCTACGACGACCTGGAGCAGTGGGTCCCCCGTCTGGTACGCCGGTCGCTGCCGGCCAAGCACTGGGTGCCGCGTACCCGGCCGGACCAACTGGCCGCGTGGATCAGTGGGTTCGCCGCCGCCCAGGGGGAGGGCGGACAGGAGGGGACACCGGTCCAGCAGTCGGCGGCGCAGGGGCGGTACGCGGAGCGGTTCGGCGGTCAGCTGGTCCTGGTGACGGGTGCCGCCTCCGGGATCGGGCGCGCCACGGCCTTCGCGTTCGCCGAGGCGGGCGCCCGCGTGGTGGCCGTCGACCTGGACGCGGAGGGGGCCGCCAGGACGGCGGAGCTGGCCCGGCTGGTCGGGGCTCCGGCCGCCTGGGGCGAGGCGGTCGACGTCAGCGACGAGGCGGCGATGGAGAAGCTCGCCGCCAAGGTCGCCACCGAGTACGGCACGGTCGACGTCCTGGTCAACAACGCCGGGATCGGCCTCTCCGGTCCCTTCCTGGAGACCACGAGCGAGGAGTGGAAGAGGGTCCTCGACGTCAATCTCTGGGGCGTCATCCACGGCTGCCGGATCTTCGGCAAGCAGATGGCCGACCGGGGCCAGGGCGGCCATATCGTCAACACGGCTTCGGCCGCCGCCTTTCAGCCCTCCCGCGCCCTGCCCGCGTACAGCACGTCGAAGGCGGCCGTGCTGATGCTGAGCGAGTGCCTGCGGGCCGAGCTGGCGGAGAAGTCGATCGGGGTCAGCGCCGTCTGCCCCGGCATCGTCAACACCAACATCACCGCCACCTCCCGCTTCGCCGGGGCCGACGCGGCGGAGGAGGAGCGGCTGCGGAAGCGGGCCACCCGGCTCTACGGCCGACGCAACTACCCGCCCGAGAAGGTGGCCGACGCGATCCTGGACGCCGTCGTACGGGACCGGGCCGTGGTGCCGGTGACCCCGGAGGCGCGCGGTGCCCGGCTGCTCTCCCGGGTCAGCCCCGGGGTGCTGCGACGGCTCGCCCGGCTGAAGCCGCCGCTGTGAGCGGGCGCGGACCGGGGGCGGCTTCCGGACCGGGCGCGGGCTCCGGACCGGGGCCCGCGGCGGCGGGGGGCCGGAGCGCCACCGAGTACCGGATCGAGGACCTGGCCCATGCCAGCGGGGCGACGGTGCGCACGATCAGGGGGTACCAGGACCGGGGGCTGCTGCCGACGCCCGAGCGGCGCGGGCGGGCCAATGTGTACGGGGAGGCGCATCTGGCCCGGCTCCTCCAGATCGCGGACCTGCTGGAGCGCGGCTACACCCTGGCCAGCATCAAGGAGCTGCTGGAGGCGTGGGACGCGGGGCGAGGGCTGGGCGGGGTGCTCGGCCTGGTCGCCGAGGTGCACGGCCCCTGGACGGACGAGGAGGCCGACCGGATCACCCGGACGGAGCTGGACGCGAGGTTCGGCGGCTCGCAGGACGACGAGGCGATCGACGAGGCGGTGGAGCTCGGAGTGCTGGAGCGCGTCCCGGGCAAGACCGACGAGTTCCTCGTACCGAGCCCGCAAGAGCTGGCGGTGGCCGTCGAGTTGTACGCGGCCGGTGTCCCCCTGCTCGCGATCTCTTCTCACCTCAAGGAACTTCGCGGCCAGGTCGAGCACATAGCCTCCCGTTTCCTGGAGTTCACCACCGAGCACGTCTTCGCCCGCTACTTGGGCCACCGGCCGCCCACCGACTCCGACGCGGCCGAGGCGGCGTCGATGGTGCGCCGGCTGCGGCCGCTCGCGCAGCAGACGGTGGACGCCGAACTGGCCCGTGCGATGAGGATGTTCGCCACCCGGCACCTTCATCACCACCTCGGCTCGCAGGAGAACGCCATCGAGGGGAGCGAGACCCGCCCGGTGCTGCTGCCGGCGAGGACAACGCAGGCCGTGCAGGATCTTGTTGGCGCCGATCAGGTGGCGGCCTTCGTGACTGCGGCCGCTGAACGTGAGGTCCAGGCACGTACGTTGGACGCACTTGCCTCATCTCACGCGATAGCGAGCAAAGTTAACGAAAAGGGTTAAATCACACACCAGTTGTCCACAGAACCGCCAAATAGCCTGTGGATAACTAGAGTTGGCTGTGGATCAAACGTGGGTGCGAAGAAAGACGAAAAGAATCCTGTAAGAAATCCGGATGCACCGACGAACGGCCCACGGGCACTCTGGCGGGATGGACGAACGCCGCACCGTCAAGGTGTCCAAGTACCTGTCGAAACATCTGCGCCATGAGCCGGAGCGCATCGGCATCACCCTCGACGACAACGGCTGGGTGAGCGTCGAGACACTGCTGGGCGCGGCGGCCCGGCACGGTTTCGCCATCACCCGCGCCGAGCTCGACCAAGTGGTCGCCGCCAACGACAAGCGCCGCTTCACGGTGGCCGGCGACCGCATCCGCGCCAACCAGGGCCACACCGTCACGGTGGACCTGGACCTGCCGCCCGCGGAGCCACCGGCGTACCTCTACCACGGCACGGTGGCCCGGGTGCTGGACGCGATCCGGGCCGAGGGCCTGCGCCCCATGGCCCGCCACCACGTCCACCTCTCCCCCGACCACGAGACGGCCACCCGGGTCGGCGCCCGGCGCGGCCGCCCCCTGGTCCTCACCGTGGACGCGGGCGCCATGCACCGCGCCGGCCATGTGTTCCGGGTCAGCGCCAACGGGGTGTGGCTCGCCGACGCCGTACCGCCTCAGTTCCTGCTGCTCGGCGGGTGACCCCTCCCGGCTGTCAGGCCAGTTGGGCGGGTGCCTCCGTCGCGATGCGCTCGTAGACCGCCGGATCGATGGCGAAGTCGGAGTCCGGGATCGGGGCGTGCACGGCGATCTCGGTGAAGCCGAGCTCCGCGTGGCGGCCCGCGAAGTCGACGAAGGCGTCCACCGACTCCATCGGGGCGTTGCGGTCGGGGGTGAACCCGGTGAGCAGGATCCGGTCCAGCTCCGCGGCGTCCCGGCCGACCTCATCGCAGGCGGCGGCGAGCCTCTTGCTCTGCTGCCGCAGGGCCTCCGAGGACTGCTCGGGGGTGCCGGTCTCGTACAGCTTCGGGTCGCCGGTGGTGACCCACGCCTGCCCGTGGCGGGCGGCGAGCCGCAGGCCGCGCGGGCCGGTCGCGGCGACCGCGAAGGGCAGCCGGGGGCGCTGGACGCAGCCCGGGATGTTGCGGGCCTCCACGGCGGAGTAGTGCGTCCCCCGCCGGGTCACCGCGTCCTCGGTGAGCAGGCGGTCCAGGAGCGGCACGAACTCGCCGAAGCGGTCGGCCCGCTCGCGCGGGGTCCACGCCTCCTGCCCCAGCGCGGTGGCGTCGAACCCGCTGCCCCCGGCGCCGATGCCGAGGGTGATCCGGCCACCGGAGATGTCGTCCAGGGAGATCAGCTCCTTGGCCAGGGTCACGGGGTGGCGGAAGTTCGGCGAGGTGACCAGCGTGCCGAGGCGCAGCCGGCTCGTGGCCGTCGCGGCGGCGGTGAGCGTGGGCAGCGCGCCGAACCACGTCCGGTCCCGGAAGGACCGCCAGGAGAGGTGGTCGTACGTGTACGCGGTGTGGAACCCCAGCTCCTCCGCCCGCTGCCAGCGCTCCCGCCCCCCTTCGTGCCAGCGGTGGACGGGCAGGATCACAGTGCTCAGGCGCAAGGTCATGCCTCTGAGCCTACGGCCGCGCCGAGTGTCGCGACCCCTCCAGGCCGCTTGGCATATGCCTGAGGAATGTTCCGCAGATCAGGGGCGCGCCCACTCAAATGTGCGCCCCTCCGCACGCACGTGCACCCCGGTGGGCGAGAATGGCGGGGTGACCTCAGCTACCGATGCGCCTCTGCCCGCCGTGACCCGGCTGATCGCGACCGACCTCGACGGCACCCTGCTGCGCGACGACAAGACGCTCTCCGCGCGCACCGTCGCCGCGCTCTCGGCGGCCGAGGAGGCCGGGATCGAGGTCTTCTTCGTCACTGGCAGGCCGGCCCGCTGGATGGGCGTCGTCAGCGACCATGTGCAGGGCCACGGGCTGGCGATCTGCGCGAACGGCGCCGTGGTCACCGATCTGCGGGCGGACCGCGAGCTGATCACCGTACGGGCGCTGGAGCGCGAGGCCGCCCTGCACGTCGTGCACGCCCTGCGCGACGCCGCCCCCGGCACCTCCTTCGCCGTCGAGCTGACCACCGGCATCCACTACGAGCCGTCCTACCCGCCCTTCCACCTGGACCCGGGCGCCACGGTCGCCGTCGCGGAGAAGCTGCTGCACGAGGACGTGCCGGGTGAGGGCGCCCCCGTACTCAAACTCCTCGCCCACCACACCGAGATGCCCCCGGACGCCTTCCTCGCCCTGGCCCGTACGGCGGCCGGCGAGCGGGCCTCCATCACCCGGTCCAGCCCCTCCGCGCTCCTGGAGGTCAGCGGGCTCGGGGTCTCCAAGGCCAGTACGCTCGCCGCCTGTTGCGACGAGCGCGGCATCTCCGCCGCCGAGGTGGTCGCCTTCGGCGACATGCCCAACGATGTCGAGATGCTCGGCTGGGCCGGTGCCTCGTACGCCATGGGCAACGCCCACCCCGCCGCGCTGGCCGCCGCCTCGGGGCAGACCCTCACCAACGAGGAGGACGGTGTGGCCGTGGTCATCGAGCGGATCCTCGCCACCCGCTGACGAGCCACCCGCCGACAAGCCACGCACTGATGAGCCACCCGCCGACGACCCACGCGCCGACAAGCCACGTGCTGATGAGCCGCCCGCTGACGCGCCGCCCGACTGGCGCGCCCCCCGCCGACGAGCCATCCGCCGGCCGCGCGCACCGCCCGGCTCACAGCGGCGCCTCCCACACCACCGTCGTCCCGCCCCCGTCCTCCCCGATGCCCGGACCGAACCAGCTCGCCCCGCCCAGCGACTCGGCCCGGCGCGCCAGATTGCGCAGACCGCTGCGGCGGCCGCCCTCCGGGATGCCCACCCCGTCGTCGGACACCGTCAGCCGCACCGCGGCCCGGCCGTCCGGCAGGACCGCCGTGGCGTCGACGACCACGTCGATCACCGAGGCTCCGGCATGCCGGAACGCGTTGGACAGGGCCTCGCGGAGCGCGGCGACGAGGTTCTTGCCGGTCAGCTCGCCGACGAGCGCGTCCACAGCGCCCAGGAAGCGGTGCGAGGGCTTGAAGCCGAGCGGCACCGCCGCCATGTTGATCTCCCGCAGGACGCGGGTGCGGAGCCCAGAAGGGGCCTCGGCCGGTTCCTGCTGGAGCGCGAAGATGGCCGTACGGATCTCCTGGATGGTCACGTCCAGCTCGTCGACCGCCCGGCCCACCCCGGTCCGCACCTCGGGGACCACCGACCGGCGCTGGGCGCTCTCCAGCATCATCCCGGTGGCGAACAGCCGCTGGATGACGAGGTCGTGGAGGTCGCGGGCGATCCGGTCCCGGTCCTCGTAGACCGCGAGCCGCTCCCGGTCGCGCTGCGCCTCGGCCATCATCAGCGCGAGCGCGGCCTGCGCGGCGAACTGGGTGGCGAGCGTCCGCTCGGTCCGGCTGAACGGGCGTGCCCCCCGTGCCCGGGGCGTAGCCAGGGCGCCGAGCACCCGGCCGCCGCTCTGCAGCGGCAGCAGCATGCTCGGCCCGAACCGGCCGGCCAGCCTGGTGACCATCCGGCTGTCGGTGGCCGAGTCGTCGATGAAGACCGCCTCGCCCGCCAGCAGCTTCGCCACCACCGTGGAGCGGGCCGGGATGATCACCCCGAGCGAGTCCGAGGGGTCGTCGGCGGAGACGGCGACGATCTCCAGACCGCCGTCCTCCGTGGGCAGCAGCACGATCCCGGCCGCCGCATCGGCGAGGCGGCGGGCCTGCTCGGCGACGACGGAGAGCGCGTCGTCGGCGTCGCCGCCCGAGAGGAGGGCGGTGGTCACCGCCACCGACCCGTCGATCCAGCGCTCCCGCTGGCGGGCCGCCTCGTACAGCCGGGCGTTGCCGATGGCGATCCCGGCCTCGGTGGCGAGCACCCGCACCATGTGCAGGTCGTAGTCGCTGAACTCGCCGCCGTCCTGCTTCTCGGTCAGGTAGAGGTTGCCGAAGACCTCCCCCTGGACCCTGATGGGTACGCCGAGGAAGCTCCGCATCCGGGGGTGGCCCGCCGGGAATCCGGCGGACCGGGGATCGCCGGTCAGATCGGCCAGCCGCACGGGTTCGGGGTCGTGGATCAGCGCGCCCAGCAGGCCCCGGTGGCCGTCGGGTCTGCGCCCGATCGCCCGGGCCACGTCGTCCGGGACCCCGTGGGTGACGAAGTCGGCGAGCCCCTCGCCCGCCTCGTCGACGACGCCGATGGCGGCGTACCGCGCGTGGGCGAGCTCGGCCGCGGTCGCACAGATGCGGTCCAGGGTGGAGTGCAGCTCCAGCCCCGTGCCGACCGAACGCATCGCCTCCAGGAGCTGCGGGACCCGGGCGGTGAGCTCGGCGGAGAGGCCCTGCAGGCTGCGGGCGGCCTGGGTGGCGGCATCGAGTGAGTCCTGCGGGTCCGGCTCCGGCTCTGCCATGACCTGAGCCTAGTTAGTGGCGATTGGGGAGGAAAGTCGGGTTTCCTCCGTAGCCGGTGCCAACGGAGGGCCGGCCCTCCGCAGCCGGTGCCAACGGAGGGCCGGCCCGGTGCCGGGAGGGCTCAGGCCACCGCCACTGTCGCCGCCACCGTCTCCGCCTCCCGCTCCAGCATCCGGCGCAGCGGACCGTCCTCGGCGGCGAGCTCCGCGTACGGGCCGCGCTGCACCACCCGGCCCGCGTCCAGCACCAGCACCTCGTCGACCGCCTCGACCCCGGCCAGCCGGTGGGTGATCAGGACGGTCGTCCGCCCTTCGGTCGCCGCCAGCAGGTCGGCGGTGAGCGCGTCGGCGGTCGCCAGGTCGAGGTGCTCGGCCGGCTCGTCCAGGATGAGGACGGGGAAGTCGGCCAGCAGCGCCCGGGCCAGGGCGAGGCGCTGGCGCTGGCCGCCGGAAAGCCGGGCGCCGTGCTCGCCCACCGGGGTGTCGAGCCCCTCCGGCAGGGAGCGGACCCACTCCAGCAGCCGGGCCCGGACGAGCGCGTCGTCCAGCTCGGCGTCGGTGGCGCCGGTACGGGCGAGGCGCAGGTTCTCCCGGATGGAGCTGTCGAAGACGTGGGCGTCCTGGGCGCACAGGCCGACGGAGCGCCGTACGGTGTCGCCGTCCAGGTCGGCCGCCTCCACACCGCCGATCCGGTACGTCCCCGAGGACGCGTCCAGGAAGCGGAGGAGGACCTGCGCGAGGGTCGTCTTGCCGGAGCCGGAGGGGCCGACGACCGCGATCCGGCGCCCGGGCACCAGCGTCAGGTCGAGCGACTCCAGGGCGTTGCGCCGGGCGCCCGGGTAGCGGGCCGAAAGACCCCGCACCTCCAGCGGGAACGGCGAGGCGGGCGCGTCGGCCGGGCTCGCGGGCTCCCGTACGGGTACGGGGGCGTCGAGCACCTCGTACACCCGCTCCGCACTCCGCAGCACCCGCTGGCGGTACTGCACCGCGAGCGGCATCCCGGTGACGGCCTCGAAGGCGGCGAGCGGGGTGAGCACCACCACCGCGAGCGCGACGCCGGTCAGGCGCCCGTCGTTCACGGCGGGGAGAGCGACGGACGCGGCGGCCACCACCGTCAGCCCGCAGACCAGGGCGGAGAGCCCGCCGCCCAGGGCCGTCGCGGTGGCCGCGCGGGAGGCGATCCGGGTCAGCAGGCCGTCGGCGGCCCGCATGTGGGCCTGCCGGGCCGGGAGCGCCCCGGCGACGGTCAGCTCGGCCGTGCCGCCGAGGAGATCGGTGACCCGGGTGGCCAGGGCGGCGCGCGCGGGCGCCAGTTGACGCTCCGTACGGCGGGCGAAGGCACCGCTGACCAGCGGCACCCCGGCCCCGGCGACCAGCAGCCCGACCGCCAGGATCACGCCCGCCTCGGGCAGCAGCCAGCCGGTGAACCCGGCGGCGGCCACGGAGACCGTGAGCGCGGTCCCGGCGGGCAGCAGCCAGCGCAGCCAGTAGTCCTGGAGCGCGTCCACGTCGGCGACGAGCCGGGAGAGCAGGTCGCCCCGGCGCACCGTGCGCAGCCCGGCGGGCGCGACGCGTTCGAGGCCCCGGTAGACCGCCACCCGGAGTTCGGCGAGCAGCTTGAGCACGGCGTCGTGGGAGACGAGGCGCTCCGCGTACCGGAAGACCGCCCGGCCGATACCGAAGGCGCGCGTCGCGGTGACGGCCATCATCAGGTAGAGGACCGGCGGCTGTTCGGAGGCGCGGGAGATCAGCCAGCCGGAGACGGCCATGAGCCCCACGGCCGAGCCCACGGCGAGGCTGCCGAGGAGCAGCGCCAGGGCGAGCTGTCCGCGCTGTGCGCCCGCCGCCTCCCGGACCCGGGCGAGGACGCGTCCGGGGCGGGCGTCGGTCTCCCGCAGGACGCCGGTCGTGGCCTCCCGTACGTCCCCGGCCTCCAGCAGGTCCGCCGCCTCCAGCACATCCCCGGGGCGCCGCGCGTCCAGCGGCTCACCCCCCGCGAGGGGCTGCGGAACGGGCAGCCCGGGCGCGGTGGTCGCGGCAGGCCCGGAAGCCTCCACCTCGCGCGGCTCCAGCGTCACGACCCGGTCCGCCACCGCCAGCAGCGCCGGGCGGTGGACGACCAGGAGCACGGTCCGGCCCGCCGCCAGCCTCCGTACGGCCTCGACGATCCCTGCCTCCGTCTCGCCGTCCAGGCTCGCGGTCGGCTCGTCCAGGAGCAGCATCGGACGGTCGGCCAGGAACGCGCGGGCCAAGGCGAGGCGCTGGCGCTGGCCGGCGGAGAGTCCGGCCCCGTCCTCGCCCAGCAGGGTCCGCTCGCCGTCGGGCAGCTCCGCGACGAAGTCGCACGCCCCCGCCTCCCGCAGCGCCGCCACCACCGCCTCGTCGTCGGCGTCGGGCCGGGCGAGGCGTACGTTCTCCGCGATCGTGCCCGCGAAGAGGTGCGGGCGCTGCGGGACCCAGGCGATCCGGCTCCGCCAGCGCTCCGGGTCCACCGCCGCGAGGTCCCGGCCGCCGACCCGGACGCGCCCCTCGTCGGGTACGGCGAACCCCAGGACCACGTTCAGCAAGGTGGACTTGCCGACGCCGCTCGGGCCGACCAAGGCGACGGTCTCCCCCGGCTCGACGGTGAGCGAGGCGGCGTCCAGCGACGGAGCGGTGCGGCCCGCGTGACGTACGGTCACGCCCTCCAGCTCCAGGCGAGTGGAGTCCGGGACGTCCTCGGTGCCCGCTCCCCGGGGCTCGGTCTCCAGGACCGCGAAGATCTCCTCGGCGGCCGAGAGCCCCTCCGCCGCCGCGTGGTACTGCGCCCCGACCTGCCGGATCGGCAGATACGCCTCCGGGGCCAGGATCAGGACCACCAAGCCGGTGTAGAGGTCGAGCTCCCCGTGCACGAGCCGCATCCCGATGGTGACGGCGACGAGGGCGACCGACAGGGTGGCCAGCAGCTCCAGGGCGAACGAGGAGAGGAAGGCGATCCGCAGGGTGCGCAGGGTGGCCCGGCGGTACTGCGTGGTGATGGTGCGGATCGATTCGGCCTGGGCCTTGGCGCGGCCGAAGACCTTGAGCGTCGGCAGCCCGGCGACGACGTCCAGGAAGTGGCCGGAGAGCCGGGAGAGCAGCCGCCACTGCCGGTCCATCCGGGACTGGGTGGCCCAGCCGATCAGGATCATGAAGAGGGGGATGAGGGGCAGGGTGACCACGATGATCGCCGCCGAGACCCAGTCCTCGGTGACGATCCGGGCCAGCACCGCCACCGGCACGACGACCGCGAGCCCGAGCTGCGGCAGATAGCGCGCGAAGTAGTCGTCGAGCGCGTCCACTCCACGGGTCGCCAGCGCCACCAGGGAGCCGGTGCGCTGCCCGCTCAGCCAGCCGGGGCCCAGGAGCGCGGCCCGTTCCAGGAGCCGGCCGCGCAGTTCGGACTTGACCGCCGCGCTCGCCCGGTGGGCCGCCAGCTCAGTGAGCCAGGCGACCAGGGCGCGGCCGACGGCGACCGCCGCGAGCAGGAGCAGCGGGGTACGCAGCTCGGTGACGGTGAGCCCGTCCTCGAACCCGCCCACCACGATCTCCGCGATAAGCATCGCCTGGGCGATCACCAGCGCGGCGCCGACCAGGCCGAGAACCACCACGGCCGCCAGGAAGAAGCGGGTGGCCCGGGCATACCGCAGCAGTCGCGGATCGATCGGTTTCACGTGAAACATCCCCCAGCAGGGTCGACAGTGCTATCCGGGCGGTGTTTCACGTGAAACACCGCCCGTCGGGGCCGGTACGGATCAGTGCGCATCCGCGATGTGCTGGGTGCCGATCCGCTTGCGGAACACCCAGTACGTCCAGCTCTGGTACAGCAGCACCATGGGTGTGGCGATGCCGGCGCACCAGGTCATGATCTTCAGCGTGTACGGCGTGGACGAGGCGTTGGTGACCGTGAGGCTCCACGCCTCGTTCAGCGAGGACGGCATGACGTTCGGGAAGAGCGTCAGGAACAGCATCCCCACCGCCGCCACGATCGTCAGCCCCGAGAACGCGAACGACCAGCCCTCGCGCCCCTTGGCGATGGCCCCGATCGCCGCCACCAGCGCCACCACCGCCACGATCAGTGCCACCAGGCTCCAGCGGTCACCGCTCGCGGCCTGGGTCCAGAGCAGGAAGCCCAGCGCGAGCACCGCCGTGGCCAGGCCCAGCTTCAGGGCCAGCGAGCGCGCCCGGACCCGGATGTCCCCGGCCGTCTTGAGCGCGGCGAACACCGCGCCGTGGAAGGTGAAGAGGAAGAGCGTGACGAGCCCGCCGAGGATCGCGTACGGGTTCAGCAGGTCGAAGAAGGTGCCGACGTACTCCATGTCGGCGTCGATCTTCACCCCGCGCACGATGTTCCCGAAGGCCACGCCCCACAGGATCGCGGGGATCAGCGAGGTCCAGAAGATGGCGTTCTCCCAGTTGGTCTGCCACCGCTCCCCGGTCCGCTTGGCGCGGTACTCGAAGGCGACCCCGCGCACGATCAGGCAGAGCAAGATGATCAGCAGCGGCAGGTAGAAGCCGGAGAACAGGGTGGCGTACCACTCGGGGAAGGCCGCGAAGGTCGCGCCGCCCGCCGAGAGCAGCCAGACCTCGTTGCCGTCCCAGACGGGCCCGATCGTGTTGATGAGGACCCGCCGCTCCTTGCGGTCGCGGGCGAGCAGCTTGGTGAGGACCCCGATGCCGAAGTCGAATCCCTCCAGGAAGAAGTAGCCGATCCAGAGGACGGCGATGAGCACGAACCAGATGTCGTGGAGTTCCATCTCTCAGCTCCTGTGCTCTCAGTACGAGAAGGCCATGGGCCGGTCGGCGTCTTCGTCGTCGTGGCCGTTGATCCGGGTGGGCGGGTTGAGGTCGGACTCGGTGAGCTCCGGCGGCCCGGCCTTGATGTACTTCACGAGCAGCTTGACCTCGATGACCGCGAGCACGGCGTAGAGGAGGGTGAAGAAGATCATCGAGGTGAGGATCTCGCCCTGGGATACGCCGGGGGAGACCCCGTCGCGGGTCTGGAGGACCCCGTAGACCACCCATGGCTGGCGGCCCATCTCGGTGAAGATCCAGCCCCAGGAGTTGGCGATGAGCGGGAAGAGCAGGGTCCAGAGCGCGGTGAGCCAGTAGAGCTTGGTGAACTTCGGGCTGAGCGCCTTGTTCCGGAAGAGGACCAGGTTCGGGACCTCGTCCTCACCGGTCCGCAGCGCCGGTGGCAGCAAGAACTTCCGCCGGGTCAGCCAGAGCCCCAGGATGCCGAGGCCGAAGGAGGCCATCCCGAAGCCGATCATCCAGCGGAAGCTCCAGAACGCGACCGGGATGTTGGGCCGGTAGTCGCCGGGGCCGTACTTCTCCTGCTGCGCCTTGTTGATGTCGTTGATGCCCGGGACGTAGGAGTTCGGGTCGTTGTCGGCGAGGAAGGAGAGCACCCCGGGGAGCGAGATCTCGACGGAGTTGTGGCCCTCGCTGACATCCCCGTACGCGAAGATCGAGAAGGGCGCGCCGTTCTGGCCGTCCCAGAGCGCCTCGGCGGCGGCCATCTTCATCGGCTGCTGGCGGAACATCACCTTGGCCAGTTGGTCGCCGCTGACGGCGGTGAGCAGTCCGGCGACGACGACCGTGACCAGACCCAGCCGCAGCGAGGTCCGCATCACCGGGATGTGCTTCTTCCGCGCCAGGTGGAAGGCGGCGATCCCGACCATGAACGCACCGCCGACCAGGAAGGCCGCCGTGATGGTGTGGAAGAACTGCGTCACCGCGGTGTCCTGGGTGAGCACCTTCCAGAAGTCGGTGAGCTCGGCGCGGCCGCGCTCCTCGTTGATGCGGTAGCCGACCGGGTGCTGCATCCAGGAGTTGGCCGCCAGGATGAAGTAGGCGGAGAGGATCGTGCCGAGCGAGACCATCCACATACAGGCGAGGTGGATCTTCTTCGGCAGCCGGTCCCAGCCGAAGATCCACAGCCCGATGAAGGTGGACTCGAAGAAGAAGGCGATCAGCGCCTCGAAGGCGAGCGGAGCGCCGAAGACGTCGCCGACGAAGCGCGAGTAGTCGGACCAGTTCATGCCGAACTGGAACTCCTGGACGATGCCCGTCACGACGCCCATGGCGATGTTGATCAGGAACAGCTTGCCCCAGAACTTGGTGGCCCTGAGGTACTTCTCGTTGTTCGTCCGCACCCAGGCGGTCTGCAGGCCGGCGGTGAGCGCGGCGAGCGAGATCGTCAGCGGAACGAAGAGGAAGTGGTAGACGGTGGTGATGCCGAACTGCCAGCGCGCCAGTGTCTCCGGCGCCAGAGCGAGGTCCACGTCGTCTTTCTCCTTACGTCGCCGTGGTGACGCCACGTCGCTGTGGCCACACCGGGCACTCCGCCCCTTTAATCCCACCGATCACGGGATCAAACGGGGCACGCTTGTGAACGCGTTCACATTCACAAGCAATTATGGCGCACACACTTTCGGGCCGTTCGCCGGGGGTACCCCTTTCGGCCGCACGCGCCCCTGGACGTACGCAAAAGGGCCCCTGACCTCGCCGAACGAGGTCAGGGGCCACCGGCCGCACTGGCGCCGAAGCGCCGGGCCGCTACAGCTCCGCGCGGAACGCCTCCGCCGCCTTCAGGAAGAGGTCGTTGCCCTCGCTCTCCCCGATCGAGACCCGTACGCCCTCGCCCTTGAACGGGCGCACCACCACGCCGGCCCGCTCACAGGCGGCCGCGAAGTCGAGGGTCCGCTCGCCGAGCCGCAGCCAGACGAAGTTGGCGTGCGACTCCGGCACGGTCCAGCCCTGCCGCACCAGCTCCTCGCTCACCCGGCTCCGCTCGGAGACCAGCGAGCCGACCCGGCCCAGCAGCTCGTCCTCGGCGCGCAGCGAGGCGACCGCCGCGTCCTGGGCGAGCTGGCTGACGCCGAAGGGGACGGCGGTCTTCCGGAGCGCTGCGGCCACCGGCTCATGGGCGACGGCGAACCCGACCCGCAGCCCGGCCAGCCCGTACGCCTTCGAGAAGGTCCGCAGCACCGCCACATTGGGCCGGTCCCGGTAGATCTCGATGCCGTCGGGCACCTCGGCGTCGCGGATGAACTCCTTGTACGCCTCGTCCAGCACCACCAGCACATCGCTCGGCACCCGGTCCAGGAACCGCTCCAGCTCGGCCCGGCGCACCACGGTCCCGGTCGGGTTGTTCGGGTTGCAGACGAAGATCAGCCGGGTCCGGTCGGTGATCGCCGCGGCCATCGCGTCGAGGTCGTGCACCTCACCGCTGGTCAGCGGGACCTTCACCGAGGTCGCGCCGCTCACCTGCGTGATGATCGGGTACGCCTCGAAGGACCGCCAGGCGTAGATGACCTCGTCGCCCGGGCCCGAGGTGGCCTGCAGCAGTTGCTGGGCCACGCCGACCGATCCGGTGCCGGTGGCGAGGTGCGAGAGCGGCACACCGAACCGGTCGGACAGCTCGTTCATCAGCCCGGTGCACGCCATGTCCGGGTAGCGGTTGAAGCTTCCCGCCGCGGCGAGCGCCGACTCCAGGACCCCCGGCAGCGGCGGGTAGGGGTTCTCGTTGGAGGACAGCTTGTACGCGACCGGTCCGCCGGCCGCCGCAGGCTTGCCCGGCACATAGGCAGGAACGCCGTCCAGTTCGGCGCGCAGCTTGGGGCTCGTCTCGCTCACCGCAGGTCCTCCTCGACCGTCGTACACATCCATACCGTCGTACACATCAATACTGCTCACCTTATGAGGATTGGGCGCCGCTGCGAATGGCCCGGGCGCGGAATCTCCCGCAGTGCCGGGAATGGTCCGCGCGGTGGGCCTCCTCAGGGGGGAGCATTTCCGGTTCCGGCGCGCGCCCGTGTCTCACGCCGTGGCGCGCGTCCCCCGAAGTGGTGAGTTGAGACCTCTTCGAGACATCGACCATTCAGCAGGCCGTCAGCCGCCAGCACCTGACACACTGACGCCGAATTCCCCAACAACCTTTCATTGCAAGGCTTTTGATGCTTAACGATCATGCAAAAACGTGCCTGTCAATGGGTGCATATGCGACCGGACCGACCGCCCCCCGGAGCCCTACTATCGGCTCGCCATGACAGCAGCAGGGAAGCACCAGGTGAGCCGGACGGAGACCCCCCGGCGCAGCGGCCGGCCAGGACGGGCGGGGATCCGTGACGTGGCCGCCGCGGCCGGAGTCTCGATCACGACCGTCTCCGACGCGCTCAACGGCAAGGGCAGGCTCCCGGACGCCACCCGCAGCCATGTCCGCGAGGTCGCAGAGCGCTTGGGCTACCGCCCCTCCGCAGCGGCCCGAACCCTCCGTACGGGCAAGTCGGGGCTGATCGGCCTGACCGTGACCACGTACGGGGATGAACCTTTCACCTTCACCGAATTCGCGTACTTCGCGGAGATGGCGAGAGCCGCGACCTCGGCGGCGCTCGCCCGGGGCTACGCCCTGGTCATCCTCCCCGCCACCTCCCGGCACGACGTCTGGTCGAACGTCGCGCTCGACGGGACCGTCGTCATCGACCCCTCCGACCAGGATCCGGTCGTCACCGAACTCGTCCGCCAGGGGCTGCCCGTCGTCTCGGACGGCCGCCCGGCCGGGACGCTCCCCGTCACCGCCTGGGTCGACAACGACCACCGGGCCGCCGTGCTCGACCTCCTCGACCACCTCGCCGCCGCCGGCGCCCGCCGCATCGGCCTGCTGACCGGCACCACCACCGACACGTACACCCGGCTCTCCACCACCGCCTACCTCCACTGGTGCGAGCGGGTCGGCCAGGATCCCGTCTACGAGTCCTACCCGGCGCACGACCCCTGCGCGGGCGCGGTCGCCGCCGACCGACTGCTCGCCCGCCCGGACCGCCCCGACGCGGTCTACGGGCTCTTCGACCCCAACGGGACCGACCTCCTCGCCGCCGCCCGCCGCTACGGCCTGCGCGTCCCCGAGGACCTGCTGCTGGTCTGCTGCAGCGAGTCCACCGTGTACGCGGCCACCGAACCGCCCATCACGACGCTCTCGCTGAAGCCCCGCCGCATCGGCACGGCCGTCGTCCAGCTCCTCATCGACGCCATCGAAGGCGTGGAGCACGACGGGCCGGTGGAGCAGGTGATACCGACGGAGCTCATCGTCCGGACCTCCTCGCAACGCCGTCCGCCGCGCACCACGGTCAGCGCGCCACGCTCACCGAGCAGGGACTGACGCCTCTTGAGCAGGGACTGACCGCCTCTTGAGCAGGCACTGACCGCCTCTTGAGCGGGAACCGATCGGCTTTTTTCGGACCAATCGGCCGGTGAACCGTACGTGCGCCCGGATTCACCACCCCTGGTGCGTCACACAGATCGATCCGCATTCCTATGATGGGCGCACGACACCGCGGACCACCTCTGCCAGGCAGGGCCCGTCAGGTGTAGGGCGGCGCGACGGTGGTGGAGGGGTCGATGACTCAGGGGGCCGGTCAGGAACCCGTGGTGCGGACGGCGACGTTGCGCGACTTCAGAGTTCCGCCGTACGCACAGACGCCCGTACCACCGCAGACGCCCGGCGCGGCGCCGCACCCACCCGTGCTCCCGCATGCGCCGGCGCCGCCCACCCCGGTCCCGCACGCCGCCGTGCCCCCGCACGCGCCGGCGCCGCCCCCTCCGCCGCACCCCGGCAACGTGAACGTCGGCGACGAGCCTCCGGAGGGGTACACCCCCACCGAGCGCGACCTCCCCGTCATCAACCGCGGTGACACCGTCAAGATGGACACGGTCCCCCAATCCCGCCCCGTCACCGGGGAGGGGCGCGGCCCGCTCTTCGTCGTCGGCGACGTCCACGGCTACCTGGACGAGCTGGTCGCCGCACTCGCCGCCCAGGGCCTCATCGACGCCGACGGCAACTGGGCCGCGGGAAACGCCCGGCTCTGGTTCCTGGGCGACTTCACCGACCGGGGCCCCGACGGCATCGGGGTCATCGACCTCGTCATGCGGCTCTCCGCGGAGGCGGCCGCAGCGGGCGGCTACTGCAAGGCCCTGATGGGCAATCACGAGCTGCTGCTCATCGGCGCCAAGCGGTTCTCCGACACCCCGGTCAACTCCGGTGCGGGCACCGCCACCTTCCAGGCCGCCTGGCTGCTCAACGGCGGCCAGAAGAGCGACATGGACCGCCTCCAGGACGTGCACCTCCAGTGGATGTCCCGGCTCGACGCGGTCGTCGAGGAGGACGGGCACCTGCTGATGCACTCCGACACGACGGCCTACCTCGACTACGGCACCACCATCGACGCCGTCAACGACACCATCACCGACATCCTCACCCGCAACGACGCCGACGAGTGCTGGGACCTCTTCCGCAAGCTCACCAAGCGCTTCGCCTTCCGCGACGAGGGCGGCGCCGACGCGGTGCGCGAGCTGCTGACGACGTACGGCGGACAGCGCGTCGTCCATGGTCACAGCCCGATTCCGTACCTCCTGGGCGAGGTCGGCACCGAGGACGGCGAGGACGGTTCGGGGCCGGTGGTGAACGGTCCGCACGTCTACGCGGACGGGCTCGCCATCGCCATGGACGGCGGAGTGACCATGGCCGGAAAGCTACTGGTCGTCCAACTCCCCCTGCATGACTGAGGTCTGACGGGGAAGGCGCTTCCGGATCGGACCGCACCGATCATCGGGCCTATTTCCGGAAACACCCTGTCACCCCGTGCCGTGAGCGCTCTACCATCGGCTCATCAGTAGCAGGCTCTCCTCCGTTTCCGCCCGATCGCCCGGTCCACGCGGGCTGCCGGGCCCGACGGAGCATCGGGGGATGCAGATGACAAGCGCTCCGCACCTGCAGGCCGAGGACGGTCCCGAGTACGCCCGGATCCTGGGCGACGCACTGCGTCACGCCCATGAACGCCCGGACCTGGAAGGCGTCGGTGACCGGCTCAACACCGAACAGCTGCGCACGATGGCGCTCAACGCCACAGCGCTGATCACCGCGGCCGCGGCCACCGAGTACGAGCACTACGTGAAGGCCCGCGCCGAGCTGCGCGCGGCGAGCGCCGCCGTCCCCGAGGGCGAGAGTTACGCGGACACCTCGCCGGCCACCGGGCCGGGCGCCGGCGTAGGAGCGGTCCTCACGGTCCTGACGCCGATCCTGGCGGGCACCGCCGCCGTGATCTTCCTGCTCGTCGGCTATCTGATGAGGGCGGTCAGCCCGTCGGTCGGCTTCGGCACCACCATGGTCGCGGCCGGGTGGTTCTTCGCGGCCGTCGCCGCCGCGGCCATCCTGGTCGCCGCCGTGGGGCTGCTCGTCACCGCCCTGCGCAACGGCTCGACCTCACTGGCCGCCGAGGACGAGGAGCAGGAGATGCCGGAGGAGGTCGCCCGGGCCCGGGAGGCCTGGCGCCACGCCCTGCTGGAGCGCGGCATCTTGCCGTTCCTGCGGGACGCCCTGGCCGACCCGACCGCGGGCCCCGCCGCACGGACCCCGCAC
The DNA here is from genome assembly GCF_042718795.1 of Streptomyces cyaneofuscatus. Taxonomy (GTDB): domain Bacteria; phylum Actinomycetota; class Actinomycetes; order Streptomycetales; family Streptomycetaceae; genus Streptomyces; species Streptomyces cyaneofuscatus_A. Next base: position 111,125 of record NZ_JBHXOX010000009.1, on the reverse strand, counting down.
CGCTCACCGAACCGGATCCCGAAGGTCGGCTACAGCAGGCCGGACTTCTCCGGCCCGGAGGAGGGCCCCTCGGCCGGTCCCCGCCCGACGTTCACGAGCCCCGACTTCACCAGCCCGGACTTCGGCGGCCCGGACCACCGGCCGGAATAAGACCCCGGGGTTCCGGAAACGCCACAGGCCGGGGCGGCGAGTGCCACGCCCGGCCTGTGCGGTGCTCCGGCCCTGCCGGAGCGGTGGATCAGCCCACCTGCGGGGCGAGCTTCGGGTTGGTGCCGTACTGGTTCGGCTCCTGCTTGCCCTCGGAGGCGACGAAGACCAGCAGAATGATGCCGCCGACCACCGGGACGAACGCGATGAAGAACCACCAGCCGGACCGGCCGGTGTCGTGCAGGCGGCGCACCAGCACGGCAAGCGACGGGACGAACGTCGCGAGGACGTAGATGAGGTACGGGATCGTCGTGTCGATCGCCAGGCCGATACCGAACAGGACGGCCGCGATGATCAGGTGGATGAGCGTGAACATCCAGTACTCCTTGCGGCGCGCGCGTCCGCTGAAGCCTGCGTAGTTCTTGAGTACGGCCAGGTACCAGTTCACTGTGTTCCCTCCCCAGGCCCCCGTGCGAGGGCCACCAAATTTCAGCCAAGCAAGCCGGAAAGTAAGGCACAGATAAGGAACGGGTCAAGCTCAGTTGACGCGGCCGCGAAACGTACATCCAGCCGCCACACGACTGTGTCCATACTGTCGCTTAACAAGACCTGCTATCACGCCAGATGGTGTCCAAGGCGGTAAGTCGCCCATAGGTGACGGCCCTTGGCGTCACGCCATCGGGCGCCGGGCGTACGCAAGCCGTCCCCGACGCCGGACTGGGCGTCGGGGACGGAGAGGCGGCCTGCGGCCCTAGTCGGCGATCGGCAGGTAGACCCGGTTGCCGGCGGCCGCGAACTCCTTCGACTTCTCGGCCATCCCCTCCTCGATCTCCTCCTGCGAACCGCCGTGCTGCCGGCGGATGTCCTGGGAGATCTTCATCGAGCAGAACTTCGGCCCGCACATCGAGCAGAAGTGCGCCGTCTTCGCCGGTTCGGCGGGCAGCGTCTCGTCATGGAACTCCCGGGCCGTGTCCGGGTCGAGGGCCAGGTTGAACTGGTCCTCCCACCGGAACTCGAACCGCGCGTCGGAGAGCGCGTCGTCCCACTCCTGCGCGCCCGGGTGCCCCTTGGCGAGGTCGGCCGCGTGGGCGGCGATCTTGTAGGTGATCACGCCCGTCTTCACGTCGTCCCGGTTGGGCAGCCCCAGGTGCTCCTTGGGCGTGACGTAGCAGAGCATCGCCGTCCCCCACCAGGCGATCATCGCGGCGCCGATGCCCGAGGTGATGTGGTCGTAGGCGGGCGCGACATCCGTGGTGAGCGGGCCGAGCGTGTAGAACGGCGCCTCCTCGCAGATCTCCTGCTGGAGGTCGATGTTCTCCTTGATCTTGTGCATCGGGACGTGCCCGGGGCCCTCGATCATCGTCTGAACGCCGAACCGCTTGGCGATGGTGTTCAGCTCGCCCAGCGTGCGCAGCTCGGCGAACTGCGCCTCGTCGTTGGCGTCCGCGATCGAACCGGGGCGCAGCCCGTCACCGAGGGAGTAGGTGACGTCGTACGTCGCGAGGATCTCGCAGAGCTCCTCGAAGTGCTCGTAGAGGAACGACTCCTTGTGGTGCGCCAGGCACCAGGCCGCCATGATCGAGCCGCCCCGCGAGACGATGCCGGTCTTACGGCGGGCCGTCAGCGGGACGTACGGCAGGCGCACTCCGGCGTGCACCGTCATGTAGTCCACGCCCTGCTCGGCCTGTTCGATGACGGTGTCCTTGTAGATCTCCCAGGTCAGCTCCTCCGCTCGGCCGTCCACCTTCTCCAACGCCTGGTAGAGCGGCACCGTTCCGATCGGTACGGGGGAGTTGCGCAGCACCCACTCGCGGGTGGTGTGGATGTTGCGGCCGGTGGACAGGTCCATGACCGTGTCGGCGCCCCACTTGGTCGCCCAGGTCATCTTGTCCACCTCCTCCTCGATGGAGGAGGTGACGGCCGAGTTGCCGATGTTGGCGTTGACCTTCACCAGGAACCGCTTGCCGATGATCATCGGCTCGATCTCGGGGTGGTTGACGTTGGCCGGCAGCACGGCCCGGCCCGCCGCGATCTCCTCCCGTACGACCTCGGCCTCGACGTTCTCCCGGATCGCGACGTACTCCATCTCCGGGGTGATCTCGCCCCGCCGGGCGTACGCGAGCTGGCTGACGGGCCGTCCGTCGCGGCTGCGGCGCGGCTGGCGCGGCCGGCCGGGGAAGACCGCGTCCAGGTTGCGCAGCCCGCCGCGCGGCGAGGTGTGCTTGAGCCCGTCGTCCTCGGGGCGGACCGGGCGGCCCGCGTACTCCTCGGTGTCGCCGCGCGCGATGATCCAGTTCTCCCGCAGGGGCGCGAGGCCCCGGCGGACATCGGTGTCGATCCCGGGATCGGTGTACGGCCCCGACGTGTCGTACAGCGTCACGTCCTTGCCGTTGGTGAGGTGCACCTGTCGGACCGGCACCCGGAGGTCCGGGCGCGAGCCCTGGACGTACCCCTTGTGCCAGCCGATGGACTTCCCGGCATCGTCGCCCGTGCTCTCGGCGCTCTGTTTCGAGGCAGGCGTGCGTGCGTCCGCTGTGGTCATGAGACCTACTCCCTACGCCGGCATTACCCGGTAACAGGTTCGGCGGTCGGCGCAGCGTGTCCCGTACGGATGTACGGCGGTCAGCGCCCTCTCAGCCCGGTGCTCCGAGCTCCCGCGTGTGCAAAGGTGCCTCCACGCTAGCGTCCTTTCCGGCGAGCTGACCAGAGGGCCCTCCTGTTCTTGCGATGATCGCCCCGTGACCTCCCCCCAAAGCGACCCCGCGCCCCAGCCGCCCCAGCCGCCCCAGGGCCATGTACACGGCCACACGCACAGCCACGGACCAGCCGCTCCCGTCTCCAAGCATCTGCGCAAGGTGATCGCCGCTGTGGTGATCCCGTTCGCCACGGCGGTCGTCGTCGGCCTGATCGCGTTCTGGCCCGGCGGCGCCCCCGACCACGAGCGCACCGGCGTCGGATTCGACCGGCAGACCCAGGACGGCAAGGTCGTCCAGGTCGTCAAGGTCGACTGCGCCGACGTCAACGCCGCACAGGTCCCGCCGACCGGTGACACCTCGACCCCCTCGGGCCGGGAGGCCGTCAACGAGCAGGAGGGGGAGTGCGCGAAGGCGACCGTCGAGGTGACCAGCGGGAACGACAAGGGCCGGAAGTTCGTCGAGGTGGTCCAGCCCGACGCGCCCCGCCAACTGCGCGAGGGCCAGGGCGTGGTCGTGGCGTACGCCCCCGACGCGCCGCGCGACCTTCAGTACAGCGTCACCGATGTGAACCGGAAGATCCCGATGACGCTGCTGGCCGCGATCTTCGCGCTGGCGGTGATCGCGGTGGGCCGGCTGCGCGGGGTGATGGCGCTGGTGGCGCTGGCCGTCTCGTTCGCCGTACTGACGCTGTTCATCCTGCCGGCGATCCTGCAGGGCTCGAATCCGCTGGTGGTGGCGGTGATCGGGGCCAGCGCCATCATGCTGGCGGCGCTCTACATGTGCCACGGGGTGACGGCACGAACATCTGTCGCGGTCGTCGGCACGCTGATCTCGCTGCTGCTGATCGGACTGCTCGGCTCCCTGTTCATCGGCTGGGCGGACCTGAGCGGCAACACCGACGACAACACCGGCCTCATCCACGGCCTTTATCCGGACATCGACATGAGCGGTCTGCTGCTGGCCGGTGTCATCATCGGATCGCTCGGGGTGCTCGACGATGTGACGGTCACCCAGACCTCCGCCGTCTGGGAGCTGCACCAGGCGGACCCGCGGATGGGTTGGCGCGGGCTGTACCGGGCAGGTATCCGCATCGGACGGGACCACATCGCCTCGGTCGTGAACACCCTGGTGCTGGCGTACGCGGGCGCGGCGCTGCCGCTGCTGCTGCTCTTCTCCATCGCCCAGTCCAGTGTGGGCACGGTGGCCAACAGCGAGCTGGTCGCCGAGGAGATCGTCCGGACGCTGGTCGGTTCGATCGGTCTGGTCGCCTCGGTGCCGGTGACGACGGTGCTCGCCGCACTGGTGGTCTCCGCGGACCGCCCGGGCGCCTCCCCCTCCTCGTCCACGGCCGCCGCCCCCGCACGGACGGGCAGGGGCCGCCGCCGTAAGGCGTGAAGGACGCGAGGCCGGGGGTACGTGCCGCGCTCAGCCCGCGTTCTGCTCCTCGGCGAGGATGCGGCCGAGCGCCTCCTCCAGGTTCCCGTCGAAGTCACCCAGCGTGTGCTCCTGACCGAGGGGCACCAGCTTGTCGGTTCTGTCGAGGAAGGCGACGAGCGGTGCCGTACCGGCCCGGAACAGCGCGCGATCCGCGCCGACCTGGAGGCGGATGTGCACGTCGCCGAGACCCTCGGGTTCGGTCGGCCCGATGTGCACATCGCCGTCGCCGCTCGGGCTGTTGAGCCCGTCCAGCAGCAGCTCGCGGCCGAATGCCCAGGTCACCGGGGCATCGCCGGGCAGATGGAACGTCATCCGGATGGCATAGGGATCAGCCACCTCGTACCGGAGCTCCACCGGAATACGGAACGAGAGCTCCTCGGAGACGAGGAAGCTCATCATGACCTCTGCTTGAACCGACTCGCGCATCGTTCAACCCCGCAGTAGATGAAACTGGCCAGGAATGATCCCCTATGGCCCTATTGACGCCATCGTGGTGCACGCGATAGCAGATCACAAGGAGTGATTTTTCAGATACTGATAGAGAACACGAACGAACGCAAGAGGCTCGCCACTTCGCCACGTAGCTGTTCGACTGCGGGCAGCAACCGTTCTTCACGGTCCAGGGGTACGGAAATGGCCATCGCCGCAATGGTGGCACCGGCTGTGACGGGAATGGCGGCGCAGACGGTCCCCAGTGCGTACTCCTGGCGTTCGATGACCGGTTCACCCCGCCGCAACGTTCGCAGCCGCTCCAGAAGTGCCGCGCGATCTCGCACTGAGTAACGAGTGAGGGGCCGTACGGGGTGCCGGTCGAGGTGGTCCTCGCGGTCCTTCTCGTCGAGCTGGCCGAGAAGACACTGCCCGATCGCGTGCGCGTGGCCGGTCTCCCGGAAGGAGGCCCACTCGTCCACCGCCGGGGCTTCGGGGGCGTCCGCGACCGCGATGAGCTCGATCTCACCGTCGCGGTAGACGGCGCAGTACACCGGGACCCCGATGGCGTCCCGCCAGTGCGCGAGGGATTCGGTGACGGAGGCGGGGCGGTGTCTCGCGGCCCGGGCCGCGGTGAGGTTCTCGGCGGCCGCCCCGAAGAGGAAGACGCCGTTCTCGCGGCGGAGATATCCCTCATGGGTGAGGGTGCGGAGCAGGTGGTACGCGGTCGGCAGCGGTAGCCCGGCCTCCCGTGCGAGCTGCTTGGCCGGCGCCCCGTCCCGATGGGTGCCCACAGCCTCCAGCAGCCTCAACGCCCGCTGAACCGAACCGATCAACGTCGGGGCAGTGGTGCTCGATGCCGTGGTCAAAGGTCACCCCCAGGCATGGTGACGGGCCGTCAGCCCTCCCGTGGGGGCCGCCCCCACGGGCCCGCCGCACCCACGACCGGACTGTCGTTCAGACCACTGGTCACTCGGTCGGTTCGGTGACAGAAGGTCACATTCCAGATGGCGGCAGCGTTATGTCACTGTATCGGCCGCCTCCGACGGGAGGGGGTTTTCCTCTTGGACTTAGCTCAGCTGGGCTAATCCGCAGGCCTGTGCCCACCCCCGGTCCCGCACCGGCCCGCGGCGGCCTTCCTACCAGTCACCCCGTGAGGACGACGAGGACGTGAACTTGCGTACGACGAAGATCAGACCGCCGACCAGGACGACGAAGACCAGCGCCTTGAAGAGCAGGCCGATCACGAAGCCGATGACGCTGGCGATCAGACCGCCGAACACGAAGATCGCGATGACGGGCACCGCGATCCACTTCACCCACCAGGGCATCCCCGCGTATATCTCCCGCACGGCCATCGCCATCTACCTCGTCTCTCTGGGTTCCTGCCTCGATGCTAAGGGCGCGGGGGACCCCGGCGGGGGCCTCGCAGCCCTTGAAGACCCCTGATCGAACCCTTAGGGAACCCGAGGCCCCGGAGACCTCCGCCGGGGAGTCCTCAGCCCTCCGCCGGCGAGGTCTCAGCCCTCCGGTGGCGAGAAGACGACCATCACCCGCAGGTCCTCGGTGATGTGGTGGAACTTGTGGGCCACCCCGGCCGGCACATAGACGACGCTCCCCCGGCCGACCTGCGTCGTCTCCGTCCCGACCGTGATCGACGCACGGCCGCTGACGACGAAGTACACCTCGTCCTGCTGGTGCGGCTGCTGCGGATCGAGGTCGCCCGCGTCCAGCGCGTACAGGCCGACGGACATGTTCCGCTCCCGCACGAACTGCAGGTAGGCGCCCTCGTTGGCGGCCCGCTCCGCCTCCAGCTCGTCCAGTCTGAATGCCTTCATCGGCTCGTCCGCCCCTTGTGACCTGTGCAGTCGGTTCGCGTGCGCTGTCGGTGTCCACCACCGATCATGTCTGCCACGATCAGACACATGAAGAATTTCGCAGTCAAGACGATCGCCAACGCGGGTGCGCTGGCCGTGGCCATCTGGCTGATCGGGAACATCACTCTGGAGGGCGGCTCCACCGGCCGCAAGGTCCTCACCCTGATCCTGGTCGCGCTGATCTTCGGTCTGGTGAACGTCCTGGTCAAGCCGCTGGTCCAGCTCCTGACGTTTCCGCTGTTCATCCTGACCCTCGGACTGATCACCCTGGTGGTCAACGCCCTGATGCTGCTGCTGACCTCCTGGCTGGCCGGCGTCTTCGACCTCAGCTTCCACGTCGAGGGCTTCTGGACCGCCGTACTCGGCGCCCTGATCATCTCGGTCGTCTCCTGGGCCCTCAACATGGTCCTGCCGGACGAGGACTGAACACGGCCTCTCCCCGGGCCGCCCGACCACTTACGGACACGGATTACGGAGCAGCATGAGCACCATGGGCGACGGAACGCGCGCGGTACGCGCCGGCCTTCCCGAACCGGAGCAGTACGAGCCGACCCTGCCCGGGCCGGTCTTCGCCGCGCACTTCCACCTCTCCGGCGAACCGGTGGGCCCCTATACCTACGGCCGGGACACCAACCCGACATGGACCCACCTGGAGCGGGCCATCGGCGAGCTGGAGGCGCCCGGCGAGGACGTGAGCACCACGGTGTTCGCCTCCGGCATGGCGGCGATCACCGCCGTACTGCTCTCCCACGTCCGCACCGGCGACACCGTGGTGCTGCCGGAGGACGGCTACCAGGCGCTGCCGCTCGTACGGGAGCAGTTGACGGCCTTCGGCGTCGAGGTGCGGACCGCGCCGACCGGTGGCGACGCCCAGTTGGCGCTGCTGGAGGGGGCGAAGCTGCTGTGGATCGAGAGCCCCTCCAACCCGGGCCTCGACGTCTGCGACATCCGGCGGCTCGTGGCCGCCGCGCACGAGGCGGGCGCGCTGGTCGCCGTCGACAACACCCTGGCCACACCGATCGGCCAGCGCCCGCTGGAGCTCGGCGCGGACTTCTCGGTCGCCAGTGACACCAAGGGCATGACCGGGCACGGCGACATCCTGCTGGGCCATGTCACCTGCCGCGATCCCCTGCTGACCGCCGATGTACGGCGCTGGCGCAAGGTGGTCGGAGCGATTCCGGGCCCGATGGAGGCCTGGCTCGCCCACCGGTCGCTGGCCACGCTCCACCTGCGCATCGACCGGCAGTGCACCACCGCTCTGGCCCTCGCCGAGGCGCTGGCCAAGCGGACCGAGGTCACCGGGCTGCGGTATCCGGGGCTCCCCGCCGACCCGTCGTACGGGATCGCCGTGCGCCAGATGCGGCGCTTCGGTTCGGTGGTGTCGTTCGAGCTGGCCGACCGGGAGACGGCGGAGCGCTTCCTCTCCGCGCTGCGGCTGGTCGACGACGCGACGAGTTTCGGGGGTGTACGGTCCACCGCCGAACGCCGGGGGCGCTGGGGCGGCGACGCCGTGCCGGAGGGCTTCATCCGCTTCTCCGTCGGCGCGGAGGACCCGGAGGACCTGCTGGCGGACGTCGAGCGGGCGCTGGACGAGGCGGCCCGGTAGGCCGGAGGAGTTTCAGACGGGCCCGCGCGGGCCACTCTCTTGCCATGACCGAACGTCCTGTGGTCAAGCGCACCGCACGCGCCGTCCTGCTCGACGGCGACGACCTCGTCCTCATCAAGCGCACGAAGCCGGGGGTCGATCCTTACTGGCTCACGCCCGGCGGCGGGGTCGAGCCGGAGGACGCCACCGTCGTCGACGCCCTCCACCGCGAGGTCGACGAGGAGCTCGGCGCCAAGATCGTCGATGTGGTCCCCTGCTTCGTCGACACCGTCGAGCACATCGCGGACGGCGGCGTCACCGGAGTGAAGGTCCAGCACTTCTTCGTCTGCCGGCTCGTGTCGATGGACGTCACCCAGCGGCACGGCCCGGAGATCGACGAACCCTGCGGAGAGTACGAGATCGTCCGGGTGCCGTTCAGCCGGGTCGGGATCGCCGCCGTCCACCTCGTACCGCTCTCCCTGCGCCACTATCTGGACGGCAACATCGAGGGCGTACGGGCGATGCACGCGCCCGATCTGAGCTGACGGCCGTTGGCCTGCCATAGGCGTCCGCCGCCGTGTTTCACGTGAAACATGACGGCGGACGCTTCGGTTCTCGGCCAGTTCCGGGAAACCGGTAGACGGGCGATCATCGCGTCGGACAGCCTGACCCCATGCACAGCCCCTCACCCCTGCCCCTCATCGACCTGCCCGTACGGCGCCTCACCCGGGGAGACCTGGTCTCCTGCGCCGACCTCTCCGAGGACCGGGGCTGGCCACGCGACGAGCACCGATGGGGGCTGCTGCTCTCCGCGGGCACGGGATACGGGATCGCGGAACCGGACGGGAAGGGTCTGGTCGCGGCCTGTGTGGTGACGTCGTACGGGCCCCGCCTGGCGGCCGTCGGCATGCTGCTCGTCGCCGGCCGCCACGCCCGCCGGGGGATCGCCCGACGGCTCATGCGCCATGTGATGGAGGAGACCGGGTCCACCCCGCTCGCCCTGTACGCCACGCCCGAGGGACAGCGGCTCTACGAGGAGCTCGGCTTCGCCCAGGTGGGCCGGACCGAGCGGGTCCTCGGCCGGTTCCGGGCGGAGGACCGGCCGTCGGCCGTGGCCCGGGATTCGGCGGTGACCATCCGCCCGGCCGCCGCGGACGACCTCCAGGCGATGGTCCGCCTCGACCTGCCGGTCTTCGGTATCGACCGTACGCACATCATCGCCCGGCTCCCGGCCTTCTCCGACCGGCTCCAGGTCGCGGAGGAGAACGGCGAGCTGACCGGTTACGCGGCCCTCTGGCCGAGCGGCGACGCCCATGTCGTCGGCCCGCTCGTCGCGCGCGACACAGCGACCGCCAAGGCCCTCGTCACCGCGCTGGCCGCCACGACGGACCGGCCGCTGCGGGCCGATGTCGACGCACGCCACGAGGAGCTGCTCGGCTGGCTGGTGGAGCGCGGCCTCGAACCGAGCTCCCGTACGGCGGTGATGACGTACGGCATCGAGGACCTCCCGGGCGACGCCACCCGCAGGTTCGCCCCGCTCACCATCGCGACGGGCTGACGCCCCTGCTGCGAGTGCCCGGCCTCAGACGAGGCAGTCCGCCGCGGCGGACGCGAACCCGTGGTCCTGCTCCGGCGCTCCTCCGCCGACCCCGATGGCGCCGATCAGCCGGCCGCCGCGGTGCAGCGGAATACCGCCGGCGATGAAGAGCAGCGGGCGGTCCAGCGCGGTCGGCAGGGTGTGGAAGAGCCCGCCGGGCTGCACGGCGTCGACCAGGTCCGCGGTGGGGGCGTCGAGCTGCAGCGCGGTGAACGCCTTGCGGGTGCTGGTCTCCCCGGCGATGAGGACCGCGCGGTCGTCGCGCCGGAAGGCCAGCAGGTGGCCGCCCGCGTCCACGACGCTCACGGCGACGGCGACACCGGCCGCCTCGGCGGCGCCGCGGGCGGCTGTGACGAGAGCCTCGGCGTCCTGGATGGTCAGCGGTGCGACAGCGGTGGTGGTGCTCATGGGACTGCTCCTGATCGTTGTGCGGTGGGGTGAGTGGTGCGGGGCCCCGGGGGGCCTCAGTGCCGGGCCGGGGCGGTGACCGGCGCGGGACTGCTCCCGGCGACGATCCGACCTTCGGCTCCGGCGGTACGGCGCTCCAGCAGGCCGGAGACCACGGCCAGCACCAGGGCGGACGCGGCGAGGACCGCGCCGACCCAGTTGGGGGCGGTGTAGCCGAGACCGGCGGCGATCACGAGGCCGCCTAGCCAGGCGGAGAGGGCGTTGCCGAGGTTGAAGGCACCGATGTTGACCGCGGAGGCCAGGGTGGGGGCGCCCGCCGCCTGGTCGAGGACCCGCTTCTGCAGCGGGGGCACGGTCGCGAAGCCGAGGGCACCGATGAGGACGATGGTGACGGCCGCGGCGACCTTGTTGTGGGCCGTCACGGTGAACAGGCCGAGGACGAGGGCGAGCGCGCCGAGCGAGACGTACAGCATCGGCATCAGATGGCGGTCGGCGAACCGGCCGCCCACCAGGTTGCCGCCCACCATGCCGAGGCCGAAGAGGACCAGCAGCCAGGTGACGGAGGAGGCCGAGTAGCCGGCGATCTCGGTCATCATCGGGGTGATGTAGGTGATCGCGGCGAAGACTCCGCCGAAGCCCAGGACGGTCATGGCCATCGCGAGCAGGACCTGGACGTTGCGGAACGCGGCCAGTTCGTGGCGGACGCGTACGCCTTCGGGCTTGGGCTGCTCGGGGACGAGCTTCGCCACTCCGGCGAGACCGATCGCCCCGAGGAGCGCCACGAGGACGAACGTGGTCCGCCAGCCCGCGGACTGCCCGATGTAGGTGCCGAGCGGGACGCCGACGACGTTGGCGACGGTGAGTCCGGTGAACATCATGGCGATGGCCCCGGCCTTCTTCTGCGGGGCGACGAGATCGGCCGCGACCACCGAGCCGATGCCGAAGAAGGCACCGTGCGCGAGGGAGGCGACCACCCGGCCGGCGAGCATGACGCCGAAGACGGGGGCGAGGGCGGACACGACGTTGCCCACGATGAACAGCCCCATCAGGAGCATCAGCATCCGCTTACGGGTGACCCGGGTACCCAGCAGGGTCATCAGCGGGGCGCCGAGGACGACCCCGAGCGCGTAGCCGGTCACCAGGAAGCCTGCGGTCGGGATCGAGACCTGGAAGTCCGCCGCGACCTCGGGGAGCAACCCCATGATCACGAACTCGGTCGTTCCGATCCCGAATGCCCCGATGGCCAGCGCGAGGAGCGCGAGCGGCATGGGTTTTCACCTTCCCTGAAGATTGCGTCTGCGCCTTACAAGCGTTCACAATAATTGCAGACGCTGGTTAATTGCAAACGCGGGCTATTGCAGGCGTCCCCTATCCTGGAACCACGCAGCTCCCGCCCGGAGGAGAGACCATGACCGCGACCGACCCCGCCCTGACCGCCCTCGCCCAGGGCTGGTGCGCCCTCTCCCTGCTCCACGGGAGGATCGAGGCCCGCATCGAGCGCGCCCTCCAGTCGGGCCACGGGCTCAGCGCGCGGGAGTACTCGCTGCTCGACGTGTTGAGCCGGCAGCACAGCGGCCCCGGCGGCCATCTCCAGATGAAGCAGGTCGCCGACGCCGTGGTCCTCAGCCAGAGCGCCACCACCCGGCTGGTCACGAGGCTGGAGGACCGCGGGCTGCTGACCCGGTATCTCTGCGACACCGACCGGCGGGGCATCTACACCGATGTCACCGAGGCCGGGCTCACCCTGCTCACGGAGGCCCGGCCGACCAACGACAGCGCCTTGCGAGCGGCGCTGGACGAGGCGTCGGAGAACCCTGAGCTCGCCCCTCTGGTCCGGGCGGTCGAAGAGCTGAAGGCCCCGGTCTGACACCTGCGGAGCGCGTACGCTGCCGCTCATGAGCGATCTTGAGATACGCCCCGTTGCCGAGACCGATCTCGACGCCGTGGTGGCCATGCTGGCCGACGACCCGCTCGGCGCGCAGCGCGAGTCGCCGGACGACCTCACCCCGTACCGCGCCGCCCTCCGACGGCTGGCGGACGACCCGAACCAGCACGTCGTCGTCGCCGTCCGCGAGGACCGCGTGGTCGGGACCCTCCAGCTCACCGTGGTCCCCGGGCTGTCCCGGCGCGGCGCCACCCGTTCGATCATCGAGGGCGTCCGCGTCCACACCGACGAGCGGGGCAGCGGGCTCGGTACGCAGCTCATCCAGTGGGCGGTCGACGAATCCCGCCGCCAGGACTGCCAGTTGGTGCAGCTGACCTCGGATGTCACCCGCGAGGACGCGCACCGCTTCTACGAGCGGCTCGGCTTCACGGCCAGCCACGTGGGCTTCAAGCTGGCTCTCTGAGGGGCCCACTCTGCGAACGACAACGGCCGGTGGGGTGGGTGTTTCACGTGAAACACCCACCCCACCGGCCGTCACCGCTCAGGCGTCAGCCGCTGATCCCCCGCCAGCCCGCCGGGTCCAGTCCACCCGGAACATCGGCGCCCGCCTCATAGGGCTCACGGGTGAAGGCGAACGAGCCGAGGTCGAGGTGGTCGACCGAGCCGTCCTCCCTGCGTACGACGCGAAGGATCTCCCCCGCGTAGTAGTCGTCCTGGCCCGTCCAGGTGCCGTCCGGCCGGGGCGTGAAGGCCGCTCCCCGACCGGTGCCGCCCAGCGGCCTGAGCTCCAGCCCCCGGCCCCCGGTCAGCCGCAGCGTGAACGTGTGGGTCCCCCAGTGCCAGATCCCGGTCAGGGCCAGCAGCTCCTCGTCGGCCTCGGGCAGCGGGCGCCAGGGCTCCGGGATCCGCGGCTCCGCGTCCGCGACGATGCTCAGGAGTTCGGCGGCCACCGTGGCGGCGGGCAGCCCCGAGGTGGCGTTGGCGAGGGCGACCGCGGCGACGTCGTCGTCCTCGCTGAACCACAGGCCGGCGACGAACCCGGGCAGCGAACCCGCGTGCCCGAACAGGACGCGACTGTCGGTCTTCACCACCTGCAGCCCGAGGCCGTAGGCGTTGCCCCCGCCCTCGGCGGCGGGCGCGGCGGGCGTCCGCATCTCCCGTACGGAAGCGGCCGACAGGACCCGGTCGTCGCCCTCGACCAGGAAGGCGGCGAAGCGCAACAGGTCGGCCGCGGTGGACCAGAGCTGACCGGCGGGCGCCATCAGTCCCAGATCCTCGGCAGGCTCGCTCACCACCACATCGGCCCAGGGATGAACGGCCCAGCCCTCCGCGTACGGAGCGACCGGCCCGCCCGTCGTACGGTGCATGCCCAGCGGCTCCAGGACCTCGCGGCGCAGCGCCTCCTCCCAGGAGACTCCGCGGACCGCTTCGATCAGCGAACCGAGCAGGGTGTAGCCGGGGTTGGAGTAGTGGAAGCGGTGGCCCACCGGGTGCATGTGCGGCCGCTCGCCGAGCACATCGGACAGCTCCGGCCGCAGGGTCCCCGGGGTCCGCTCCCACCAGGGGGCGGGCGCCTCGGCGCCGAGCCCCGCGCTGTGGCCGAGCAGTTGGAAGACGGTCGCGCCGCCCGCTCCGGTGCCGGGAAGGTGCTTCTCCACCTGGTCGTCCAGGTCGATCAGCCCCTCGTCCCGCAGCCGCAGAACCAGAACCGCGGTGAACGTCTTGGTGATCGAGCCGATCCGGTACTGCGTATCGGCGTCCGGTACCTGCCCCTCCAGGCCCGTACGCCCCCCGCTCCACGCGATCCGGCCCTCCCGCTGCACGGCGGCCGCGAGGGAGGGCGCCCGGCCGTCCCGCTGTGCTGTGGCAAGGCGGTGGAGGAGGGAGCGCCGGGTGCTGGGGAGCAGTTCTTCACGGGGAGAAGTCATGGTCAACCCTTACCCGACGGGCTGCCGCCTGACGAGGGGATTACCGGGCGCGCAACCCCTGCGAGAAGGCGTCAGCGCTTCCGGCCGTACGTCCGCACCACAGTCCCGTTCCCGAAGGTCCGCGCCTTCTCCAGCGTGAACTGGTGGGGCGTGAACCCGGACCCGAACATCGGCATCCCGGAGCCGTACACCAGCGGATAGGTCTTGATCACGAGCTCGTCGATCTCGTCGGCCAACTGCCCCGCCAGCTGAGATCCGCCGCAGAGCCAGATATCCAGCCCGCTCTCCTCCGCCTTCAGCTCTCCGACCCTACCGACCACGTCCTCCGCGATCAGCTCCACGTTCGGATCCGGCGACTCGGTGAGCGTCCGGGAGGCGACGAACTCGCGCATATGGCCGTAAGGGCTCGTCACCCCTATGTCCAGGCCCACCTGATAGGTGGCCCGGCCCTGGACCACGGTGTCGAAGCGTCGGTTCTCCAGGTGCTCGATCCCCAGGGCCTTGCGGCCCGGAGCCGCGATCGTCTCCGGATACTCCTCCTTGAGGAAAGCGATGAACTCCTCGTCGACGAAGGCCATCATCGCCTCGGCATCACCCTGCGGGTCACCGATGAAGCCGTCGATCGAACAGGCGATGAAGTAGGTGAGCTTGCGCATGTGTTCCCCGTTCCGCGTGCCGACGCGGGCTCGACGGCCCAGGACGAGGCGGCGGCCGGGTCACCAGGGTGACGCGCCGCAACCACGACACTTATAGTGCTTCAGGTGTAGTGGTCGCGCAACCTCTTTCCGGGGACGACGAGCAGGAGAAGAACTCATGGCGAAGAACCCCGAGCGCAGGGTGGCTCTCACGGACGCCGCGATCGAGGTCCTGGCGCAGGAGGGGGCCCGGGGGCTCACCTTCCGCGCCGTGGACGCCCGGGCCGGCGTGCCGATGGGCACCGCGTCGAACTACTTCAGCAGCCGTGACGACCTGTTCATGCAGACAGGCGCCCGCATCCACGACCGGATGGCCCCGGACCCGGCCCAGGTCGAACAGGCACTGCGCCCCGCACCCTCCCGTGAACTGGTCGCCGAGCTGATGCACTGGCTGGTCCGGCGGATGGCCGACGACCCCACCGGCTACCTGGCCCTGCTGGAACTCCGTCTGGAGGCGACCCGCCGCCCCGAGCTACGGGCGCAGCTGACCCGGACCGTCCGGACGGCCTTCGAGGAGAGCGCCGCCTTCCACCGCGACACGGACCTCCCCGGCGACCACTCCGCGTTCCTCGTCCTCTACCTGGCCATGACCGGCGTACTCCTGGAGCACTTCACCCTGCCGGACATGCTTGGGGACATCGCCCTCGACACCTTGGTGGACACGGTCGTGGAGCGGATCATTCCGGTCCTGTGACGCGGCTGTGCTGCGGGCCCTCAGGTCTGCGCCATGTCCACGAAGCGCGAGTAGTGGCCCTGGAAGGCCACGGTGATGGTCGCCGTCGGGCCGTTACGGTGCTTGCCGACGATGATGTCGGCCTCGCCCGCGCGCGGGGACTCCTTCTCGTAGGCGTCCTCGCGGTGGAGCAGGATGACCATGTCGGCGTCCTGCTCGATGGAGCCGGACTCACGCAGGTCGGACACCATCGGCTTCTTGTCCGTACGCTGCTCGGGGCCACGGTTCAGCTGCGAGAGCGCGATCACCGGGACCTCCAGCTCCTTGGCCAGCAGCTTGAGGTTTCGGGACATGTCCGAGACCTCCTGCTGGCGGCTCTCGGACCGCTTCGACCCGCCGGCCTGCATCAGCTGCAGATAGTCGATGATCACGAGCTTGATGTCGTTGCGCTGCTTGAGCCGACGGCACTTCGCGCGGATCTCCATCATCGACAGGTTGGGGGAGTCGTCGATGTAGAGCGGAGCGGCCGAGACCTCGGGCATGCGGCGCGCGAGCCGCGTCCAGTCCTCGTCCGTCATCGTGCCGGACCGCATGTGGTGCAGGGCCACCCGCGCCTCGGCCGACAGCAGGCGCATCGCGATCTCGTTGCGCCCCATCTCGAGGGAGAAGATGACGCTGGGCAGGTTGTTCTTGATCGACGCGGCCCGGGCGAAGTCCAGTGCCAGCGTGGACTTGCCCATGGCGGGGCGGGCCGCGATGACGATCATCTGGCCGGGGTGCATGCCGTTCGTCAGGGCGTCGAGGTCGGTGAAGCCCGTCGGGACGCCGGTCATCTCGCCGCTGCGCGACCCGATGGCCTCGATCTCGTCGAGCGCGCCCTCCATGATGTCGCCGAGGGGGAGGTAGTCCTCGCTGGTGCGCTGCTCGGTGACCGCGTAGATCTCGGCCTGGGCGGAGTTGACGATCTCGTCGACGTCCCCGTCGGCCGCGTATCCCATCTGCGTGATCTTCGTGCCGGCCTCGACGAGCCGCCGGAGGACCGCCCGCTCGTGGACGATCTCCGCGTAGAAGGAGGCGTTGGCGGCGGTCGGGACGGACTGCACCAGGGTGTGCAGGTACGGCGCCCCGCCGACCTTGGTGATCTCCCCGCGCTTGACCAGCTCCGCGGCGACCGTGATCGGGTCGGCGGGCTCGCCCTTGGCATAGAGGTCGAGGATCGCCGTGAAGACGGTCTCGTGCGCCGGGCGGTAGAAGTCGTGCCCCTTGATGACCTCGACGACCTCGGCGATGGCGTCCTTGGACAGCAGCATGCCGCCGAGGACCGACTGCTCCGCGTCCAGGTCCTGGGGAGGCACCCGTTCGAACGAGGGGGAGCCACCGCCCCAGCCCTCGTCGGAGCCTCGGTCGTGCCGGTCCTCGCGGCCCCCCTTGCGCTCCCCGCGACGCTGGCGGGCGGGCAGACGGTCGCCGGGACCGGCCTCGGTCCAGGGGTCGTCCAAAGGCTCGGGGATGCTCACCCGGCCCACCTCCTCCCGTCCGCTTCGCGGACCTAGCCGTGCCACTCTTTCTTACGGCACGGCGCTGACAAACAAGTCGCCCGACTCCGCTTCCGGCGCGTCTGGTTCTGGTGATTCCGGTGCCGGAACGGAGTGCGGGCGCCGGACCACGGTAGGCCTGTCCGCACCGTCAGCCAATCTGGTTATCCACAGGGCATGTGGATGACGGACCAGATGCTGTGGAGAAGTCCGCAGAACCTGTGCACGGAACGGGGGACAGCACTGTGGACAAACTCATAGCAGGACCACCATCACTGGCTTGACCTGCATGTTCTCCATCCACTGACTGTGGGGGAGAAAAACTTTCGCCCCAATTTCAAGATCACTGCGAACGGCTCCAGGATGAAGACCCCAGCAGGGCTCAGGTAAGGGGCACAGGGCCATTGCATCTCTTACCTGTGGAAGATTAGATTAACCCTCATGACTCCGGCCCCCACCACTCCCCGAACAGGCCGTCGACGGCACGACCGCGAGATCATCGCCCTCGCCGTACCGGCGTTCGGCGCGCTGGTCGCCGAGCCCCTGTTCGTCATGGTCGACAGCGCCGTCGTCGGCCACCTCGGCACCCCGCAACTGGCCGGTCTCGGGATCGCCGCGGCCCTGCTGATGACCGCCGTGAGCATCTTCGTCTTCCTCGCCTACGCCACCACGGCCGCCGTCGCCCGCCGTGTCGGGGCGGGCGATCTGCCCGCCGCGATCCGCCAGGGCATGGACGGCATCTGGCTCGCCCTGCTGCTCGGCGCCCTCGTCGTGGCACTCGCCATCCCCTCGGCCCCCTGGCTCGTCGACGTCTTCGGCGCCTCCGACACCGCCGCCCCGTACGCCATCACGTATCTGCGGATCTCCAGCTTCGGCATCCCGGCGATGCTCGTCGTTCTCGCCGCCACCGGCGTGCTGCGCGGACTCCAGGACACCCGTACCCCGCTGTACGTCGCCATCGGCGGCTTCACGGCGAACGGCATCCTCAACGTGACCCTCGTCTACGGGGCCGGGCTCGGCATCGCCGGATCCGCCTGGGGCACGGTGATCGCCCAGGTGGGTATGGCCGTCGCCTACCTCGTCGTGGTCGTACGCGGAGCCCGTAGGCACGGCGCCTCCCTCCGCCCCGACGCCGCCGGCATCCGGGCCAGCGCCCGCGCCGGCGTGCCGCTCCTGGTCCGGACCCTGTCGCTCCGGGCCGTCCTCATGATCGCCACCGCCGTGGCCGCGCGGCTCGGCGACACCGACATCGCCGCGCACCAGATCATCCTCTCCCTCTGGAGCCTGACCGCGTTCGCACTCGACGCCATCGCCATCGCCGGTCAGGCGATCATCGGCCGGTACCTGGGGGCGAACGACGAGAAGGGCGCCCGCGAGGCCTGCCGTCGCATGGTGGAGTGGGGCATCGGCTGCGGCATCGCACTCGGGGTGCTGATCATGCTCGCCCGGCCCCTCTTCATCCCGCTCTTCACCAGCGATCCTGCGGTGAAGGACACCCTGCTCCCCGCGCTCCTGGTCGTGGCGGTCTCGCAGCCGATCGCCGGGGTGGTCTTCGTCCTGGACGGTGTCCTGATGGGAGCGGGAGACGGACGCTACCTCGCGGTGGCCATGCTGGTGACGCTGGCCGTCTTCGCCCCCGTCGCGCTTCTGGTGCCTGCCCTCGGCGGCGGCCTCACCGCCCTCTGGTGGGCGATGACGCTGATGATGGCCGTCCGGCTGATCACCCTCTGGGTGCGTACCCGCTCCGGCCGGTGGATCGTCACCGGAGCGACCCGCTGATCCGCGGGCTCCGCGGACCGTTTCACGTGAAACATGTGGGTGTGTTTCACGTGAAACACACCCACACAGCAAAGGGCCGCACCCCCAACGGGATGCGGCCCTTCACCTGCTCTGCTGAGCTCTGCCCTTAGGCAGCAACGACCTCGACGGCCAGCTTCGCAGCGACCTCGGGGTGCAGACGGACGGACACCTGGTGCCCGCCGAGCGTCTTGATCGGCGAACCGAGCTCGACGCGACGCTTGTCGACGTCCGGACCACCGGCGGCCTTGATCGCCGAAGCGACGTCAGCCGGAGTGACCGAGCCGAAGAGACGGCCGGCGTCGCCGGAGCGAACAGCCAGACGGACCTTCACGCCCTCGAGCTTGGCCTTGATCTCGTTGGCCTGCTCGATCGTCGCGATCTCGTGGATCTTGCGGGCGCGGCGGATCTGCGCCACGTCCTTCTCGCCGCCCTTGGTCCAGCGAATGGCGAAGCCACGCGGGACCAGGTAGTTGCGGGCGTACCCGTCCTTGACGTCGACGACGTCGCCGGCGGTGCCGAGGCCGGAGACCTCGTGGGTGAGGATGATCTTCATGCTGTTGTCACCCTTCCCTTATCGCGCGGTGGACGTGTAGGGCAGCAGCGCCATCTCACGGCTGTTCTTGACAGCCGTGGCGACGTCACGCTGGTGCTGCGTGCAGTTGCCGGTGACGCGGCGGGCACGGATCTTGCCGCGGTCGGAAATGAACTTCCGCAGCATGTTCGTGTCCTTGTAGTCCACGTACTGGGTCTTGTCCTTGCAGAACGCGCAGACCTTCTTCTTAGGCTTGCGCACAGGCGGCTTCGCCATGGTGTTTCTCCTGTGTGATCAAGAAGTGGGGGTACGAGCCGCCCTAGAAGGGGGGCTCGTCCGAGTAGCCGCCGCCGGAGCCACCGGAGCCGCCGGAACCACCGGGGCTTCCGCCCCAGCCGCTCCCGCCACCCTGCTGGCCACCGCCCTGCTGGCCGCCGGACGGCGCGCCGGTCGCCCACGGGTCGTCGGCGGGAGCACCGCCGCCGCCCTGCTGGCCACCGCCACCGGGACCGCCGCCCCAGTTGCCGCCACCCTGCTGGCCGCCACCGCCGCCGTATCCGCCCTGGCCGCCCTGACCGCCGCGACCGGTGGTCTTGGTGACCTTGGCCGTGGCGTTCTTGAGGCTGGGGCCGACTTCCTCGACGTCCAGCTCGTAGACCGTGCGCTTGACGCCCTCACGGTCCTCGTAGGACCGCTGCTTCAGCCGGCCCTGCACGACGACGCGCATGCCTCGCTGGAGCGACTCCGCGACGTTCTCCGCCGCCTGACGCCAGACCGAGCAGGTGAGGAACAGGCCTTCGCCGTCCTTCCACTCATTGGTCTGCCGGTCGAAGATGCGGGGAGTGGACGCGACACGGAACTTCGCGACCGCCGCACCGGACGGGGTGAAGCGCAGCTCGGGGTCGTCGACGAGATTGCCGACGACCGTGATGACGGTCTCGCCTGCCATGGGTGAACCTCTCGGCGGGATTGCTTCTGGCTGCTTGCTGCTACTCGGACCCGAAAACCGCTGAGCTAGATGCTCAGTGGATCTCGGGACGGAGGACCTTGGTCCGGAGGACCGACTCGTTCAGGTTCATCTGGCGGTCGAGCTCCTTGACGACCGCAGGCTCGGCCTGCAGGTCGATGACCGAGTAGATGCCCTCGGGCTTCTTCTTGATCTCGTAAGCGAGCCGACGACGGCCCCAGGTGTCGACCTTCTCCACCTTTCCGTTGCCCTCACGGACGACGGAGAGGAAGTTCTCGATCAGCGGGGAGACTGCTCGCTCCTCGAGATCGGGGTCGAGGATGACCATCACCTCGTAGTGACGCATGTGGAACCCACCTCCTTTGGACTCAGCGGCCACGGTCGTTCCGTGGCAGGAGGGTCGTGATGCGTAGCGCAACGGCGTCTGGCGAAAAGAACGACCCGGCACTGACGATCCGCTCCCGGGAAGATTCCTGGGGGAGGGGCTCGCCGCGCTGGCCTGGGCAGACACCGGTGCAGACCGTACAGACTACCCGCAGACCGGCTTCCGGTTGAAATCCGGAGGTCAGCGGCACATCCGGTCCGGATTCAGCGGCACATCCGGTCCGGATTCCGGAGGGCGCACACCGCGGGACACCGGAGGGCGGATCCTGCGGAATGCCGGAGGGCGGATCCGGAGTCCCAGGGGCACAATCGAGACAGATGCGGTGTGAGAGGCGCTACATTCCACCGCCCGTCCGGCCAGGAGGTCATCCATGGCACAGACCATTCGTCCCGCCGGCTCCCGGTCCACGACCGGCCGCCCCGCCACCGGCTCGCTCTTCGCGACGGACGGCGGGCCGCACCCCGTCCAGGACGTCCTGATGGCGGTGACCGGGGTGCTCGGTGTCCTCGCCTTCGTGACGGCGATGTTCCACCATCTGCACCTGATCAGCTCCTGGGCGGGGCTGATCGGGATCCTCACCGGCGTCTACGGCCAGTACATCTCGAAGACCACCTGGGAGAGGTTCGGCCTGATCATGGGGATCGGCGCCTCCGCGGTCGGCTTCTACCTCGGTATGGCGCACGGCGGCCTCTTCGGCGGCGTCATCACCTGACCGGCGCAGGACCCGGTGCGCCCGTCCACGCGGCCGCACCGGCCCGTCGCGGGCGTTCCGGCCCTACGCGGCCAGGCCGGGTGCCCCTCGGTCACAGTAGGCTTCGGCGCGAGAGCCGGAGCCCCTGACCGATGGGGACACACCTGCCGAGGAGCGCCCCGCATGAGCCTGACCCTGAGGACCATCAGCCGAGAGCAGCATCTGGCGTACATCCAGAGCCTGCCCTCGGCCAGTCACTGCCAGGTCCCGGCGTGGGCTGATGTGAAGACCGAATGGCGCTCGGAGAACCTGGGCTGGTTCGACAGAGACGGCGAGATGGTCGGTGCGGGCCTCGTCCTGTACCGCCAGCTTCCCAAGATCAAGCGCTACCTGGCGTACCTGCCTGAGGGCCCGGTCATCAACTGGTACGCGCCCAACCTGGACGACTGGCTCCAGCCGATGCTCGCCCACCTCAAGCAGCAGGGCGCCTTCTCCGTGAAGATGGGCCCGCCGGTGGTCATCCGGCGCTGGGACTCGGCGGCCATCAAGTCCGGCATCCAGGACCCGGACGTGAAGCGCCTGCGCGACGTCGAGGCCACCCACATCGAGCCGCGCGCCTTCGAGGTCGCGGACCGGCTGCGGAAGATGGGCTGGCAGCAGGGTGAGGACGGCGGCGCCGGATTCGGTGACGTACAGCCGCGTTACGTCTTCCAGGTGCCGCTGGCCAACCGCTCCCTGGAGGACGTCCTCAAGGGCTTCAACCAGTTGTGGCGCCGCAACATCAAGAAGGCCGACAAGGCCGGCGTCGAGGTCGTCCAGGGCGGCTACGAGGACCTGGCCGAGTGGCAGCGGCTCTACGAGATCACGGCCGTGCGCGACCACTTCCGCCCGCGCCCCCTCTCGTACTTCCAGCGCATGTGGACCGTCCTCAACTCCGAGGACCCCAACCGGATGCGGCTCTACTTCGCCCGCCACAACGGCGTGAACCTCTCCGCCGCCACGATGCTCGTCGTCGGCGGACACGTCTGGTACTCCTACGGGGCCTCGGACAACATCGGGCGCGAGGTCCGGCCGTCGAACGCCATGCAGTGGCGGATGCTCCGCGACAGCTACGCGATGGGCGCCACCGTCTACGACCTGCGCGGCATCAGCGACTCGCTGGACGAGAACGACCACCTCTTCGGCCTGATCCAGTTCAAGGTCGGCACCGGTGGCGAGGCGGTCGAGTACGTCGGCGAGTGGGACTTCCCCCTCAACAAGCTGCTCCACAAGGCGCTCGACATCTACATGTCGCGCCGCTGACGCGCTTCGATACGGCACGCGCTTCACCGCAGCACCAACCCAACGCATCCACCGCCACCAGAAAGGTTCCGGGCCGGCCATGGCGCTCTCCCTCTACGTCGACACCGCGCGCTGGCGGGCGCACCAGAAGTCCGTGATCGACCAGTTCCCCGGCCTCGTACCGGTCTGCAAGGGCAACGGGTACGGCTTCGGCCACGAGCGGCTCGCCGACGAGACGATCCGCTTCGGCTCCGACACCCTCGCCGTCGGCACGACGTACGAGGCCGCCACGATCAAGGACTGGTTCAGCGGCGACCTGCTCGTCCTGACCCCGTTCCGGCGCGGCGAGGAGCCCGTCCCGCTGCCGGACCGCGTCATCCGGTCCGTTTCCTCCGTCGACGGGGTGCACGCCCTGGTGGGCGCCCGGGTCGTCATCGAGTGCATGAGCTCGATGAAGCGCCACGGGGTCAAGGAGGAGGAGCTCGGGCTGCTGCACGCGGCGATCGAGGACGTACGCCTCGAAGGCTTCGCGCTGCACCTGCCGCTGGACCGTACCGACGGCTCGGACGCCGTCGAGGAGGTCATAGGGTGGATGGACCGGCTGCGCGCGGCCCGGCTGCCGCTGCACACCATGTTCGTCAGCCATCTGCGCGCCGAGGAGCTGGCCCGGCTCCAGCAGCAGTTCCCGCAGACCCGCTTCCGCGCCCGCATCGGGACCCGGCTCTGGCTGGGGGACCACGAGGCCACGGAGTACCGGGGGGCCGTCCTGGACGTCACGCCCGTCACCAAGGGCGACCGGTTCGGCTACCGCCAGCAGAAGGCGGCGTCCGACGGCTGGCTTGTCGTCGTCGCGGGCGGTACGTCCCACGGGGTCGGCCTGGAGGCGCCCAAGGCGCTGCACGGGGTGATGCCGCGGGCCAAGGGCGTCGCGCGCGCCGGTCTGGCCACGGTCAACCGCAACCTGTCGCCGTTCGTCTGGGCGGGCAAGCAGCGGTGGTTCGCCGAGCCGCCGCACATGCAGGTGTCGATCCTGTTCGTGCCCTCGGACGCGCAGGAGCCGCGGGTCGGTGACGAGCTGGTCGCCCATCTGCGCCACACGACCACGCAGCCCGACCGGCTCGTTGACCGCTGAGCGGGCCGCCCCGGGGCCGTATCGACCGCTGAGCGGGCCGCCCCGGGTCAGCGCTCCCGGGCCGCGCCCCACTCCACCTGAGGCCCGGTGACCGTCGGGGCCGTGTGCCCGGACGTCCGGGCGTCGGGGCCCAGCACGAACGCGTCCGGCGCCCCGTCGAGCACACCGCCCGACGGGTCGTCCGACCCGTCCCGGCGCACCGGGTCCTTCTCCGGGAGCAGGATGTCCCGGACGACCAGGGCGCACAGGTACAGCGTGCCCAGCAGGTGCAGGGCGATCGCGAGCTGGTAGCCCTCCTGCGGCAGCCCCTGGTGCTTGTCTCCGCCGCTCGTGTACGCGAGGTAGAACCAGATCCCCAGGAAGTACATGACCTCGCAGGCCTGCCAGATGAGGAAGTCGCGCCAGCGCGGCCGGGCCAGGACGGCGAGCGGGATCAGCCAGAGCACGTACTGCGGTGAGTAGACCTTGTTCGTCAGGATGAACGCGGCCACCACCAGGAACGCCAGTTGGGCGAAGCGCGGCCGGCGGGCGGCGGTGAGCGCCAGACCGGCGATGCCCGCGCAGAACACCACCATCAGGACCACGGAAGCGGTGTTCACCGTCTCCACGTCGATGGGCTTCCCGGTGCGCTGGGTGATGATCAGCCAGAAGGAGCCGAAGTCGATGGGCCGCTCCTGGCTGAAGGTGTAGAACTTCCGCCAGCCCTCGGGGGCGTAGAGCATCACCGGCAGGTTCACCGCCAGCCAGGCCGCCCCCGCGCCGAGCAGGGCGGTGCCGTACTCGCGCCATCTGCCGGCCCGCCAGCAGAGCACCAGGAGCGGGCCGAGGAGCAGGACGGGGTAGAGCTTGGCGGCCGTCGCGAGGCCGATGAGGACGCCGAACACGAGCACCCGGCCCCGCGACCACATGAGCATCGCGGCGGCCGTCAGGGCGACGGCCAGCAGGTCCCAGTTGATCGTGGCGGTGAGGGCGAACGCGGGGGCCAGCGCGACCAGCAGGCCGTCCCAGGGGCGCCGCCGGTGGGTGCGTACGGTGCACACGGCGATGACCACCGCGCAGATCATCAGCATGCCCGCGTTGACCATCCAGTACATCTGCTCGCGCTGCTGGATCGGGTCGCTGTCCGGCGTGAGGGTCAGCCAGGCGGCCACCTGCATGAAGACCCCGGTCAGTACGGGGTACTCCAGGTACTGCATGTCGCCGCTCAGCCGGTCGAAGTACGGCACCAGGCCGTCGGCGAAGCCGCGCCCCAGGAAGAGGTGCGGGATGTCGGAGTAGCAGGCGTGCGTGTACTGGGAGGTGGCTCCGCGGAACCACGCCCACTCGTAGCAGGGGATCTTCTGGACCATGCCGAGCGCGAACATCCCGATCATGGTCAGGGCGACGACCCGTACGGGCGTCAGCGGACCGTCGCCGAGCCGTGCCCAGCGCCCCGCCCGCCCGCCGAACAGCTCACTGCCGGCCGCCGCGACCTCGTCCTGATCGGTGGGCCGCACGACGGGCCGCTCCTGCTGCTGCACGCTCGTGTCCTCTGCGCTGGGGCTTGGCATGCCGCACATCCTGCCGTACGGGGCTGTGGCCGGGGCATGGACCGGCCCGGGACACGGGAGGAGGGCCCTCTGGCGGCCCGGAACGCGACGAGGGCCGCCGTACCCTTTCCGGTGCGGCGGCCCTCGTCCTACGGGCGTCCAGGGCCTGTCACGAGCCCTGCTGCGGTGCGGCTATCCGCCGTTGGCGCCGCTCCATAGAGTGCCGCCGCCATCGGCCCCGGCGTTCCCGCCACTGGCTCCTTCGGTGGTGCCGGTGTTGGCGCCGCCGTCGGCCCCCGCGGTGGCACCACCGTCGGCTCCGGCGTTGGCACCACCTTCGGTGGTGCCGGTGTTGGCGCCGCCGTCCGCTCCCGCGTTCGCGCCCCCGTCGGCTCCTTCGTTCGCTCCACCCCCGTTGGGGTTCTGGCACTCCCGGTCCCAGAAATCGCAGGTCTTGCTCGGCGTGGGTGACGGGGTGGTGGGCGTCGGGGACGGCTTCGGCGGCTCCGGCTTCTCGGTGGAGGGCGTCGGCGAAGGCGTCGGGCTCGGCGTCGGGGACGGGGTCGGGCTCGGACTGGCCGCGCCACCGCCCCAGACCTCCTCGCCGATGGGCTGCGGCTTCGGGAAGGAGAGGACCTTCTTGTTCTTCATCGCCGCGGTCATGTAGTCGTGCCAGATGGACGCCGGGAACGAGTTTCCGTGGATCTTCTTCTCGCCGCCGGTGCCGAACATCTTCTCGAACGTGCGCTTGGTGTTGGTCTCGTCGTCGTCCAGGCGGAACATGCTGATCGCCGTCGAGAGCTGCGGGGTGTAACCGACGAACCAGGCGGACTTGTTGCCGTCCGTCGTACCCGTCTTCCCCGCCGCCTCCCGTCCTTCGAGCCGCGCGGGCTGGCCGGTGCCGTTCTCCACCACGTTCTTCAGCACGTCCGTGACGTTGTCCGCGATGAGCGTGGAGAAGGCACGCTTGGACTGCTTCCGGTGCTGGAAGACGGGCTTGCCGTTCTGCTTCACCTCGGTGACGGAGTACGTGGGGTTCTGCTGGCCGCTCGTGGCGAAGGTGGCGTAGGCGCCCGCCATCCGGATGGCGCTGGGCGAGGACGTACCGATCGAGAACGACGGAACGGTGGAGTCCGCCATCATCCCGTCGTCCTTCAGGCCGGCGGCGACGGCGGCCTCCTTGACCTTGTCCGTCCCGACGTCCATACCGAGCTGCACGAAGGGGGAGTTGGCCGACTGCTCCATGGCGTGCCGCAGGTCGATCTCACCGTGGTCGTAGTCGCCGTCGTTCGTCTGGAGCCACCCCTTGTCGTCCTTGCCCTTCCAGACCTCGCCGTTGTAGTTCTTGATCTCCAGCTTGTTGTCGCCGTTGTAGATGCTCTCCGGCGAGACGATCGTGCGCTGGGAGTTGTCCTGCTGCGGCCCGAGCTTCGGATCGCGTACGCCGTACTGCATCGCCGCGGCCAGGACGAAGGGCTTCCACGTCGAACCGACCTGGGCGCCGGTGGCGTCGGCGTTGTTGGTGAAGTGCTTCGTCGCGTCCTGCCCGCCGTACGTGGCGAGAATGGCGCCCGTCCTGGTGTCCACCGAGGCACCGCCGAACTCCACGTGGGTGTCCGTCTCCGGGCGCTCCTCGGGACGGATCTTGGCCTTGTAGACCTTGTCCACCGCCTTGGCGAGGGCCTTCACCTTGCCCTCTTCGAAGGTGGTGTGGATCTCGAAGCCGCCGAGCTCCATGTCCTTGGCCTTGATGTTCTCGGTGTTGTTGGCGAGGAAGTACTTACGCGCCAGCTCCACCAGGTAGCCGGTCTGACCGCCCAGCTTGGCGTTCTTCTTCGGCTTCTGGGGCTCGGGGAAGTCCTTGTACTTCGCCCGCTCCTCCGCCGACATCTTGCCGTCCTTGACCTGCTCGTCGAGGATCCACTTCCAGCGGTCCTCGGCGCGTTCGCGGTTCTTCGCCGGGGTCGCGCCCTTAGGGTCGATGTCGGTGGCACCGGCCGGGTCGTAGTAGCTCGCACCCTTGAGCAGCGTCGCGAGGAACGCGCACTCGCTCGGGTTCAGGTCCGTGGCGTCCTTGTCGTAGTACGTACGGGCCGCGGCCTGCAGACCGGAGGCGCCGCGTCCGTAGTAGGAGACGTTGAGGTAGCCGGCCATGACCGTCTCCTTCTTCTCCTCCCCGGCGACCTTGAGGGTGATGAAGAGCTCTTTGAACTTCCGCGAGAGCGTCTGGTCCTGGTTGAGCCGCGAGTTCTTCACGTACTGCTGGGTGATGGTCGAACCACCCTGGGTCTGACCGCCCGTGGCCATGTTGAACACCGCGCGGCCGATGCCCTTGGGGTCGATGCCCTTGTCCGTCCAGAAGCTCTTGTTCTCGGCCGCGACCACGGCGTTGCGCATCGCCACGGGGATCTGCTCGTAGCTGATCTCCTGGCGGTTGGCCACCCCTCCGGTCGCCACCATCTGGTCGCCGTTGGCCCAGTAGTAGACGTTGTTCTGCGCCTTGGCGGCATCCTGGATGTTCGGCTTGTCGACCAGGGCGTACGAGACGCCTGCCACGCCGATCAGCGCGCCGAGGAAGCCCACGCAGAGGCCCGAGACGAGCTTCCACGAGGGCAGCCAGCGACGGAATCCGTACCGGCCGTGCCGCGGGTAGTCGATCATGCGCTTCTTGCCGGGAGGCACGGCGTCGCCGCCACCCCGCCGCCGGCCCCCGCCGCGCTGAGCCGCACGGCGGGCCTCAGCACGGCTGCCGTACTGGGGCTCCTCGCCCTGCGGCTCGGCATGTGACACGGAGGTGGCTCTGCGTGACGGCGCTGCTCGGCGTCCTGCCGACTGCTGGGCGGCTCGTCTGGCCGCGGCCCGCCCGCCACCTTGCGGCTGGGACGATTTGCGACGGTGCTCGCTCATGGAACGACTACTCCTCGGGCAGGCGAGAGCGCCTGGAAGCGGCAGTTGAGATCCGGTCCCCCCGAATTACGGACCAGCCCTGCGGAAGGCTCATCCGCAGTACATCCGGCAGTCCGCGATTACTGACGCACAACGGCGCCTCACGGTTCCCGGTGGTCTGCATGCCGCACAGACTACGCACGGTCAAAACCCTCCTAGGGCCGAACTTCACCCCAAACAACGCAAGTCGCTCCCTACGAATTGGCGATGTGACGCCGCTCACGAAGGTCACCCTTGTCGAACCTGTCGTACCGATCTATCGTGCTGATGTATCGAGTCGATACATCAGCACGACATAAGTACGTCGGTGGATCCGGCAGACGGTTCCCGCGGAACCAGCGGCAGAAGGAGGAGAAGCACGTGAGCCGACGCTCCGGCATCCTCGAGTTCGCCGTTCTCGGGCTGCTCCGCGAGTCGCCGATGCACGGCTACGAGCTGCGCAAACGCCTCAACACCTCGCTCGGCATCTTCCGCGCGTTCAGCTACGGGACCCTCTACCCGTGCCTCAAGACGCTGGTGGCCAGCGGCTGGTTGATCGAGGAGCCCTCCGGTGACGAGGCGGACACCACGCCCGCCTCGTCCCTCACCGGGCGCCGGGCGAAGATCGTCTACCGGCTGACGGCGGAAGGTAAGGAGCACTTCGAGGAGCTGCTCTCGCACACAGGTCCGGACGCCTGGGAGGACGAGCACTTCGCGGCCCGCTTCGCCTTCTTCGGCCAGACCGAACGCGACGTGCGGATGCGGGTGCTCGAAGGCAGGCGCAGCAGGCTGGAGGAGCGTCTGGAGAAGATGCGCGCCTCTCTCGCCCGCACACGTGAACGACTCGACGACTACACACTTGAGCTGCAGCGACACGGCATGGAGTCCGTGGAGCGCGAAGTGCGCTGGCTGAACGAGCTCATCGAGAGCGAGCGGTCGGGACGGGATCAGAGACGATCCTCGCCCGAGGGCTCTGCTCAGCAGGACACATCAGGAGAGACGGGCGGCCTGCCCCGGCACCGGGGTGACACCCCGCCGGATCCGTCCGACGACACCGCCAAGTGAAGTCACCGCATTCCGCGGGGACTTCATCGGAAACACCGATTACACAGGGAGCAACCGGAATGGGTTCGGTTCGCGTAGCCATCGTAGGCGTGGGCAACTGCGCCGCCTCGCTGGTGCAGGGCGTCGAGTACTACAAGGACGCAGATCCGGCCGGCAAGGTGCCCGGCCTGATGCACGTCCAGTTCGGCGATTACCACGTCGGCGACGTCGAGTTCGTCGCCGCCTTCGACGTCGACGCGAAGAAGGTCGGCCTCGACCTCGCGGACGCCATCGGCGCCAGCGAGAACAACACCATCAAGATCGCGGATGTGCCGAACACGGGCGTCACCGTCCAGCGCGGCCACACCCACGACGGTCTGGGCAAGTACTACCGCGAGACGATCGAGGAGTCCGCGGACGCCCCGGTCGACGTCGTCCAGGTCCTCAAGGACCAGCAGGTCGACGTTCTCGTCTGCTACCTCCCCGTCGGTTCCGAGGTCGCCGCGAAGTTCTACGCGCAGTGCGCCATCGACGCCAAGGTCGCCTTCGTCAACGCTCTCCCGGTCTTCATCGCCGGCACCAAGGAGTGGGCGGACAAGTTCACCGAGGCCGGTGTCCCGATCGTCGGCGACGACATCAAGTCCCAGGTGGGCGCCACCATCACGCACCGCGTGATGGCGAAGCTCTTCGAGGACCGCGGTGTCGTCCTGGACCGCACGATGCAGCTGAACGTCGGCGGCAACATGGACTTCAAGAACATGCTCGAGCGTGAGCGCCTGGAGTCCAAGAAGATCTCGAAGACGCAGGCCGTCACCTCGCAGATCCGTGACCGCGAGCTCGGTGCGGACAACGTCCACATCGGCCCCTCCGACTACGTGGCCTGGCTGGACGACCGCAAGTGGGCGTACGTCCGCCTTGAGGGCCGTGCCTTCGGTGACGTTCCGCTGAACCTGGAGTACAAGCTCGAGGTGTGGGACTCCCCGAACTCGGCCGGTGTCATCATCGACGCCGTCCGCGCCGCGAAGATCGCCAAGGACCGCGGCATCGGCGGCCCGATCCTCTCGGCTTCGAGCTACTTCATGAAGTCCCCGCCCGTGCAGTACTTCGACGACGAGGCCCGCGAGAACGTCGAGAAGTTCATCGCCGGCGACACCGAGAGCTGAACCGGCTCGCACGCATGACCGCATCACCGGAGCACTGAGCGGAGACGCTCACCTCCTCCTGCCGCACGTGGGGGGTCCCCGGGCAATCCGCCCGCGGACCCCCCACGTGTGTGACGCTTGCTCCCATGTCTGTCGCGCGTGATCTGGGCACTCTCCTGCGCCTGCGGAACTTCCGCCGCCTGCTCACCGTGCGGCTCCTCTCCCAGTCCGCCGACGGCGTCTACCAGGTCGCCCTCGCCGCGTACGTCGTCTTCTCGCCGGAGAAGCAGACCTCGGCGGCCGCCATCGCCTCGGCCATGGCGGTCCTCCTGCTCCCGTACTCGCTGATCGGCCCCTTCGCGGGCGTCCTGCTGGACCGCTGGCCCCGCCGCCAGGTCTTCCTGTACGGGAACCTCCTGCGGGCCGCCCTGGCCTCCTGCACGGCCCTGCTGATCCTCGCCTCGGTACCGGACTGGCTCTTCTACGCCTCGGCCCTCAGCGTCACCGCCGTCAACCGCTTCGTGCTGGCAGGGCTCTCCGCCGCACTGCCACGGGTGGTCGACGACGAGCGGCTCGTCATCGCCAACTCGCTCTCCCCGACGGCCGGCACCCTCGCCGCCACCGCGGGCGGTGGCCTCGCCTTCGTCGTACGGCTGGTGGCCGACGAGTCGGACGCGGCGGTCGTCCTGCTGGGGGCCGTGCTCTATCTGCTCTCCGCGCTGGCGTCGCTGAGCCTGCCGCGCACGCTGCTGGGGCCCGATCCCGACGGAACGCCCCTCCGGCTGCGGGCCGCACTGACCGTCACGGCCCACGGGCTCGTCGCCGGACTCCGCCACCTGGGAGAGCGGACCCACGCGGCCCGGGCGCTGGCCGCGATGACCGTGCTCCGCTTCTGCTACGGCGCGCTCACCGTGATGGTGCTCATGCTCTGCCGCTACGCCTGGTCGGACGGCGACTCCGACGGACTGGCCCTGCTCGGCCTGGCGGTCGGGGCCTCCGGCGCGGGATTCTTCGTCGCCGCCGTGGTGACCCCCTGGGCCGTGGGGCGGCTCGGACGGTACGGATGGATCACGGCCTGCGCCGGATCCGCGGCCGTCCTGGTTCCGGCTCTGGGGCTCTCCTTCACCCCCGTGCCGATGCTGATCGCCGCCTTCGTGCTCGGCGTCGTGACCCAGGGATCGAAGATCGCGACAGACACCGTCGTCCAGACGTCGGTGGACGACTCCTTCCGCGGCCGGGTCTTCTCGCTCTACGACGTGCTCTTCAACGTCGCGTTCGTGGGCGCGGCCGGGGTCGCCGCGCTGCTGCTCCCGCCGGACGGCAGATCCGTCGCCGTGGTGGCCGGAGTGGCCGTGCTGTACGCGGCCGTCGCGGTGGCCATGTTCCGTGGGCGCTACACGAGCAGCGGCGGGTAGCCGGCCTCGGATGTGTTGAGGGGATGTGCTGAGGGGCGTTGTTTCACGTGAAACAACGCCCCTCAGCACATCCGGTGGGGGGGTTTTTTTTAGGTTAAAAAAAACCCCCCCCCACCACCCCCGGCCCCGCCCCCCAAACATGAGAGGCCCCCCCCCCCCCGGCC
>NZ_JBHXOX010000009.1:0-79216 GCF_042718795.1 Streptomyces cyaneofuscatus | reverse complement strand
GGGCGGCCGCCCCCGGTTGTGTGTGGGGGGTGGGGGGGGGGGGCGTTTTTCCCACAAAAACCCCCCCCCCCCCCCAACGCGGGGGGGGGTTATGTTTCACGTGAAACATCACCCCCACCGACTCAGCCCTGCTCCGCCCACCATTCCTTGAGCGCCGCCACCGCCGCGTCACGCTCCATCGGGCCATGCTCCAGACGCAGCTCCAGCAGGAACGCGTACGCCTTGCCGATCACCGGTCCGGGGCCCACCCCCAGCGTCCGCATGATCTCGTTGCCGTCCAGATCCGGGCGGATGGAGTCGAGCTCCTCCTGCTCCTGGAGCAGGGCGATCCGCTCCTCCAGCCCGTCGTAGGTCCGGGAGAGGGCGTTCGCCTTGCGCTTGTTCCGGGTCGTGCAGTCCGACCGGGTCAGCTTGTGGAGGCGTTCGAGGAGCGGCCCGGCGTCGCGCACGTACCGGCGGACGGCGGAGTCGGTCCACTCCCCGTCGCCGTACCCGTGGAAGCGCAGGTGGAGCTCGACCAGCTTCGACACGTCCTTGACCAGGTCGTTGGAGTACTTCAGCTCGGTCATGCGCTTCTTGGTCATCTTGGCGCCCACCACCTCGTGGTGGTGGAAGGAGACCCGGCCGTCCTTCTCGAACCGCCGCGTCCTCGGCTTGCCGATGTCGTGGAGCAGGGCCGCCAGCCGCAGAACGAGGTCGGGACCGTCCTCCTCCAGGTCGATGGCCTGCTCCAGGACGGTCAGCGAGTGCTCGTAGACGTCCTTGTGGCGGTGATGCTCGTCACTCTCCAGCCGCAGCGCGGGGAGCTCGGGCAGCACATGGCCGGCCAGCCCGGTGTCGACGAGAAGGCCCAGGCCCTTGCGGGGGTGGGCGGAGAGAAGGAGCTTGTTGAGCTCCTCGCGGACCCGCTCGGCGGAGACGATCTCGATCCGGCCGGCCATCTCCGTCATCGCGGTGACGACCTCGGGGGCGACCTCGAAGTCCAGCTGCGCCGCGAACCGGGCGGCACGCAGCATGCGCAGCGGGTCGTCCGAGAAGGAGGCCTCAGGTGTCCCCGGGGTGCGCAGGACGCGGTCGGCCAGGTCCTTCAGGCCGCCGTGCGGGTCGACGAACTCCTTATCCGGCAGCGCGACGGCCATCGCGTTGACCGTGAAGTCCCGGCGCACGAGGTCGTCCTCGATGGAGTCGCCGTAGGAAACCTCCGGCTTGCGCGAGGTCCTGTCGTACGCCTCCGACCGGTAGGTCGTGACCTCGATCTGGTAGCCGTCCTTCTGGGCGCCGACGGTGCCGAAGGCGATCCCGACCTCCCAGACCGCGTCGGCCCAGGGGCGGACGATGGCCAGTACGTCCTCGGGGCGGGCGTCGGTGGTGAAGTCCAGGTCGTTCCCGAGCCTGCCGAGCAGCGCGTCGCGGACCGAGCCGCCGACCAGCGCGAGGCCGAATCCGGCCCCCTGGAAGCGGCGGGCGAGGTCATCGGCGACCGGGGACACACGCAGCAGCTCACTCACCGCGCGATGCTGCACCTGGTTCAGGGCACTGGCGTTCTCTTCGTTGGCATTCGGCACAACAGAAAAGGGTACGTGCACCGACCGGCCCCGGCGTCATCGTTTATCCGGACCCTGCGGGCCTCCCGCGATCATGTGAACCGGACCCCAGCACTTCGGCCCTCCGCACCTCGTTACCATGCGGGGACGCAGGACCGACAACGATCGACAGACTCCGATGACGACGAGGGACGGGTAAGCGCGTGGCCCAGGCGGCAGACATCCAGGGGACGCGTCCCTCTCCTGCCCGCCGATGGCTGCGGCGCACGGTCTCCGTGGTCCTCGGAGCACCGCTGCTGGCCGGACTGCTGGCCGTCCCGGCCACCGGGAGCGCGGGGGCCGCCGAACCGGTGAAGGCCCCCACGGGATCGCGCACGGTCGATGTGTCCCTGGACACGCTCTCCCCCGCAGCCCCCGTCGAGGGGGACACCCTCACGGTCTCCGGGACGCTCACCAACCAGGGCAAGGAGACGATCGACGACGCCGAGGTCGACCTGCGGGTGGGACCCCGGCTCTCCGGCCGGGGAGAGGTCGACGACGCCGCCAAGCGCCAGGGCTACACCCCGGGCGCCGACCCGGAACCGATCGACGACAAGTACACGGTGAAGATCCCCCAGCTTGCCAAGGGGATCAGCCAGAACTTCACCCTCACCGTTCCCGTCGACAAGCTGGACCTCGACGCGTCGGGCGTCTACCAGCTGGGAGTCTCGGTCTCCGGCCGCACGGCAGCCACCCCCTACGAGCAGGTGCTGGGCATCGAGCGCTCGTACCTCCCCTGGCAGCCCGGGAAGAGCGACGAGAGGACGAAGCTCACCTTCCTCTGGCCGCTGATCGCCTCTCCGCACGTCACCGCCGAGACGCGCTCGGACGAACAGCAGACGCCGGTGTTCGCCGACGACAAGCTGGCCGAGGAGCTGGCCCCGGGCGGACGTCTCCAGCAGATGGTCGCCCTCGGCAGCAGGCTCCCCGTCACCTGGGTCATCGACCCGGACCTGCTGGCGAGCGTCGCCGCGATGGCCGGGGGCTACGAGGTCAAGTCCGGTGACACGACCGTGCCGGGCAAGAACCGAGCCGTCGCCGGGCAGTGGATCACCGCCCTGCAGAAGGTCGTCGAGGACGGCAAGGTGATCGCTCTGCCGTTCGCCGACCCGGACCTGGCCTCCATCGCGCACCGGGGCAAGAACGTCTCCGGCACGCTCAGCCATCTGCAGAACGCCTCCACGGTGGGCGCCACCACGGTGGAGACCATCCTCCACGTGAAGCCGTCCACCGACTTCGCCTGGCCCGTGAACGGTGCGGTCGACCCGGGCATCGTGGATGTGGCGACCTCCGCGGGCGCCCATCATGTGATCGCCCGCAGCGACAGCTTCCCGGAGATGGGTGGCCTGCCGTACACCCCGACGGCGGCACGGCCGATCGGCGGAGGCACCACCGCCGTCGTCGCCGACTCCCGGCTCTCGGCCGTGTTCGACCGCAGCATGGTCCGGGCGGGCGCCTCGACCCTCGCGGTCCAGAACTTCCTCGCGCAGACCCTCGCACTGAACGAGCAGGCGCCGGACAAGGAACGCAGCATCGTCGTGGCACCCCAGCGGATGCCCACGGCCGCCCAGGCGCAGTCGATGGCGCGCGCCCTGGAGGCCCTCTCGGGCGACCGCTGGACGCAGCCGCAGGACCTGGTGGCCGCCGCCGAGGCGAAGCCGGATCCGCTGGCGACCACGAAGGTGCCGCGGGCCTCCGCGTACCCGAAGAAGCTCCGCAGCCAGGAGCTGCCCACCCAGGCGTTCCAGGACATCCGCACCACCCAGGGCTCCATCGACAGCTTCGAGACCATCCTCACGCTGCCCGAGCGCGTGGTGACCCCCTTCGGCAACGCGGTCAACCGCTCGATGTCGACGTCCTGGCGGGGCCGCTCCCAGGAGGCGCAGACCTACCGGGGCAACGTGCTCAAGCACCTCAAGGACCTCACCGGCGAGGTCCAGCTGATCGACAAGTCGGACGTCACCCTCTCCGGCCGCAGCGCGACGATCCCGGTGACCGTGCAGAACAAGCTGGTGCAGGGCGTCGACCGGCTCGTCCTGAGGCTGAAGTCGGACAACATCCGCCTGAAGTTCAACGACGGCGGGACGATGGCCGAACTGCCGGTCCGGATCGGGGGCGGGCACAGCCAGTCGGTGAAGTTCGACACGGCGACCAGCGCCAACGGACGCGCCCAGGTGACCGCCCGGCTCTTCACCGAGGACGGCACGCCGTACGGCGAGGAGATGACCTTCACCGTGAAGGTCTCCGAGGTCACCCCCACCGTCCTGCTCGTCATCGCCGGCGGACTGCTCCTCCTGGTGCTGGCCGGGGTCAGGATGTACAGCCACCGCAAGCGCGCCGTGGCAAGCGACACGGCGAACGGCGACGGCGGCGAACCCGAGCAGCCGAGTGACCCGACCCCGGACACCGGACCGGAAAGCGGGGCCCCGTCGGGAACGGGTGAGAAAGTGGACCGTTGAGCGATGTCCGTCATGGCCGGCCGGCCGGGGACGACGAGGTAGGGGTTTCGATGAACGCGCCGTACGACGGTGACCGCGGCCAGGGCGCCGGCGGAGCGGGGTCTCCGTCCGGCCCCCCGGTCCCTCCGGGCCCGGGCCAGGACGGCCAGGTGCCGCCCGACCCGTACCTCCAGCACGCCTACGAGGACGACCCGTACCGGGCGCGGGACCTCGCGGCCCAGGACCCGGTGGGCGAGGCGCTCTACGACCGCGCGTCCCACCCGCCGCCGCCCCCCGGCACCTACCAGGAGCCGCAGGCGCTGTACCAGCAGCCGCCCGCGGCCCCGTACGCCCCCGACCCGCGCATCTGGGCCCAGACGCCGCCTCCCGAGCCCTCGGGGCCCTCGCGCCACCTCCCGTACGGCGACCACCCGGCGACCACGCAGTTCGTCGGCGTCGACGACCTGGTCACGCAGGCGTCGGACGACCGTCGGGAGCCGGACGCCTTCGCCCACCTCTTCCGGGACCAGGAAGGGTCCGGGAAACCGCCGGTCCCGGCCCAGCCGGAGCCGCTGCCCGCTCCCGTCCCGCCGAAGTCCGGCGGCGGCAAGTTCTCCGGGGTGCTGAAGTCCAGCGCGCTGATGGCGGCCGGCACCCTCGTCTCCCGGCTCACCGGTTTCATCCGGTCCCTGGTCATCACCGCGGCTCTCGGCGCAGCGCTGCTCGGTGACAGCTTCACCATCGCGTACACGCTGCCGACCATGATCTACATCCTCACCGTCGGCGGCGGTCTCAACTCGGTCTTCGTCCCGCAGCTCGTCCGCGCCATGAAGGACGACGAGGACGGTGGCGAGGCCTTCGCCAACCGGCTGCTGACCCTGGTCATGGTCGCGCTCGGTCTGATCGTGGCCATCGCGGTCCTCGTCGCGCCGGTGCTGATCCAGCTGATGTCGAACACCATCGCCGACGACGTCGCCGCCAACAGCGTCGCCGTCACCTTCGCCCGGTACTGCCTGCCCACCATCTTCTTCATGGGCGTGCACGTGGTGATGGGTCAGATCCTGAACGCCCGGGGCAAGTTCGGCGCGATGATGTGGACCCCGGTCCTCAACAACATCGTCATGATCATCACGTTCGGCCTCTTCATCTGGGTCTACGGCACCTCCGCCCAGTCCCGGATGGGCGTGGACACCATCCCGCCGGAGGGCATCCGGCTGCTGGGCATCGGCACCCTGCTCGGGCTGGCCGTCCAGGCGCTGGCGATGATCCCGTACCTGCGCGAGGCGGGCTTCCGCTTCCGCCCCCGCTTCGACTGGAAGGGCCACGGGCTCGGCAAGACGGTCAAGCTGGCCAAGTGGACCGTGCTGTTCGTCCTGGCCAACCAGGCGGGCGTCCTGGTCGTCACGCAGCTCGCCACCGCGGCGGGCAAGCTGTCCGGCAAGGACGGCACCGGCTTCCTGGCCTACTCCAACGCGCAGCTGATCTGGGGCATGCCGCAGGCCATCATCACCGTCTCCGTCATGGCCGCGCTACTGCCCCGCATCTCCCGGGCCGCCCACGACAACGACCCCGGCGCGGTCCGCGACGACATCTCGCAGGGGCTGCGCAACTCCGCCGTCGCCATCGTCCCGGTCGCCTTCACCTTCCTGGCGCTCGGCCTGCCGATGTGCACCCTGCTGTACGCCTCCAGCGGCGCCGAGGCCGCCCGCTCCATGGGCTTCATCCTGATGGCGTTCGCGCTCGGCCTGATCCCGTACTCCGTGCAGTACGTCGTACTCCGCGGCTTCTACGCGTACGAGGACACCCGCACCCCCTTCTACAACACGGTCATCGTGGCGGCCGTCAACGCCGCCGCCTCCGCCCTCTGCTACGTCGTCCTGCCCGCCCGCTGGGCCGTCGTCGGCATGGCCTTCTCCTACGGCCTGGCCTACGCGGTCGGCGTCGGTGTCGCCTGGCGCCGACTGCGCACCCGGCTCGGCGGCGACCTGGACGGTGCGCATATCGTGCGGACCTACGCCCGGCTCTGCATGGCGGCGGTACCCGCGGCCGTCATCGGCGGCGGTATCGGATTCGCGATCCTCGAACTCCTCGGTACCAGCGCTCTCGGATCGCTGGCCGCGCTGATCTGCGGCGGCACCCTCCTCATGGGCGTCTTCTTCGTCGCGGCGAAGAAGATGCGCATCGAAGAGGTCAACGGCCTGGTCGGCATGGTCCGTGGACGGCTCGGACGCTGAATGAGCGCACGGCCGCACAACCATCGCCGGACTCCGCGTGTCGTGGATAGCGCCGGAGTGTGGGCACAATTGGCGTGACTGTGGCGAGCTGGCCGGCTTCGCGCAACGGATGGGGAGGCAGGAACGACGGTGGCGGAACGTAGCACGGCTGCCGTCGACGTGGCCGACAACGGCGGCGACGAGCCGCTGGCCGCCAAGGCGGACCAGGCCACGAACGACGGAACGGCGCAGGCCGAGGAGACCGAGGGCGCAAGCCCCGAGACGCCCGAGAACCCCAAGGGTCACGACGGCGGGCGGGCACGTTCCGAGACCGTTCCGGCGGCCCCCGACGTCCACAGCGGCCACAAACTGGCCGAGCGCTACCGCCTGGAGGAGTGCGTCACCCGGCTGGACGGCTTCAGCAGCTGGCGGGCGGTCGACGAGAAACTGCGCCGTGCGGTCGGCGTCCACCTGCTGCCCGCGAACCATCCCCGGGCCCGCTCCGTGCTGGCCGCGGCCCGGTCGTCCGCCCTGCTCGGCGATCCCCGCTTCGTCCAGGTCCTGGACGCCGTCGAGGAGGACGACCTCGTCTACGTCGTCCACGAATGGCTCCCGGACGCCACCGAGCTCACCGCTCTGCTGGCCGCCGGGCCGATGGACGCCCACGACGCCTACCAACTCGTCAGCCAGCTCTCCCAAGCGATGGCAGCCGCCCACCGTGAGGGCCTGACGCACCTCCGCCTCACCCCCGGCGCCGTGCTGCGCAGTTCCACCGGCCAGTACCGGATCCGCGGCCTCGCCGTGAACGCCGCGCTGCGCGGCATCACCTCCGAACACCCCCTGCGTCAGGACACCGAGGCGATCGGCGCACTCCTGTACGCGGCGCTGACCAAGCGCTGGCCGTACGAGAGCGACGCGTACGGTCTCTCCGGGCTGCCCAAGGGCATGGGGCTCATCGCTCCGGACCAGGTCCGCGCCGGCGTCCACCGCGGCCTCTCCGAGCTCGCCATGCGCGCCCTGGCCAACGACGGGGCCACCGCCTCCCGGCAGGAACCGCCCTGCACGACCCCGGACGAACTGGCCAAGGCCGTCGCGGCCATGCCGCGCGTCCTGCCGCCGGAGCCCACCTTCGCCGCGCAGCCCGTCTACCAGCAGCCGGTCTACCAGCGGACGACGTATCAGCAGGGCACCTACGGACGGCCGTCCAGCCATCCATCGTCCGTAACCCAGCCGGTGCTGGCAGCCCCCCCGGCGCCCCTCCAGAGCCGTACCGGACGGGTACTCAAGTGGAGCGTCTCGGCACTCCTCATCGCCGCGCTCGGCCTAGGCAGCTGGCAGCTCGCGGAGATCCTGCTCGACCAGCGCAAGGGCTCCGACGACACCGGCGTCACCCAGCCGACCGACGACGAGAAGCCGGCACCCGCCCCGCCCGAGCCGCTGACCATCGCGGACGCCACCGAGTTCACGCCCGACGGTTCGGGCATCCAGCCGGGGGACGTACCGAACGCCATCGACGACAACTCCTCCTCGGCCTGGGTCACCAACCGCTACCTGGGCTTCGCCAACTTCGGCAACCTCCCGCAGCGCCGGCAGGGCAGCGGGATCATCGTCGACCTGGGGAAGGTCCAGGATGTCCGCGCCATCGATGTGGACATGTACCGCAGCGGTCAGACGACCGCCGTGTTCGCCGCGGACCCGGACGCCTCGTCACCCTCCTCGTCGGCGGACTTCCCGCAGCGGATCGCCGAGAAGCAGGTCGCGGGGAAGACCCTCAAGGAAGAGCTGGAGAAGCCCGTCCGGACGCGCTACGTCCTGATCCACATCACGGAACTGGCCGCGGACGGCACCGGCGGCTATCGCGGCGGGATCAACGACATCTCC
Organism: Streptomyces cyaneofuscatus; assembly: GCF_042718795.1. Lineage (GTDB taxonomy): Bacteria > Actinomycetota > Actinomycetes > Streptomycetales > Streptomycetaceae > Streptomyces > Streptomyces cyaneofuscatus_A. The sequence goes on along the minus strand of NZ_JBHXOX010000009.1, from coordinate 71,101 downwards.
GTCCTCGGCTGATCAGGAGGCCGATCAGGAGCTGGTGTGGAGACTCCGCACCGGTCCTGATCACCCGGCGCGCGGCCCGTTAATGTGGCACACGACATCGGATCCGGTTCGGAGGGGGAGCACGGTGGATTCCGTTCCACCAGAGGCACCGGGCGACGCGGACCTGCTCGCCCGCCATGTGGCGGGCGATCCCGACGCCTTCGGTGAACTCGTACGCCGCCACCGCGACCGGCTGTGGGCCGTGGCGCTGCGCACCCTGGGGGACAGGGAAGAGGCGGCCGACGCCGTCCAGGACGCCCTCGTCTCCGCCTTCCGCGCCGCCCACACCTTCCGCGGCCAGTCCGCCGTCACGACCTGGCTGCACCGCATCACCGTCAACGCCTGCCTCGACCGGGTCCGCAAGGCCGCCTCCCGTAAGACGTCACCGGTGGACGACGCGGAGCGGCTCGACCAGCTCCTGGAACCCCACGAGTCGGCCGAGGCCCCCGCCGAACGGCAGGATCTGCACCGCCAGCTCTTCGCCGCCCTGGCCACCCTCCCCGCCGAACAGCGCGCGGCCCTCGTCCTGGTCGACATGCAGGGCTATCCCGTGGCCGAGGCCGCCGACATCCTGGGCGTACCGACCGGGACCGTGAAGAGCCGGTGCGCCCGGGGACGGGCGAGACTGGCCCCCCTGGTCCGGCACCTGCGCGGCGCCACCGGCGACGAGAACCCCGACGGGGAGAGCCACGTCACCGGAAGGAACCGGACGCCCGGCGCATCCGTCCCACCTGCGTCAGGACCGAAGGACACAGGAGCGAACGACGCGGCCGCTGTGAAGGGAGGAGGTGGACGCCCGTGACATCCACGACCGGCACGGCCCAGCACCCGGAGGTCTCCGAGATCTCCGATCTCACCGAGGGGCTGCTCACCCCTTCCCGCGCGGAGGAGATCCGCGACCACCTCGCGGAGTGCGAGCTGTGCGCGGAGGTACGGGACTCCCTGGAGGAGGTCCGCGAGCTGCTCGGCGCCCTGCCGGACCCCGAGCCGATGCCCGAAGACATCGCCGCCCGGATCGACGCGGCGCTCGCCGCCGAGGCCCGTCCGGGCTCCCCCGCCGATGAGGCGGCCGACGACTCCCGGGCCACCGCTGCCTCACGCGATGCCGATGCTTCACGTGAAGACGCCGATGTTTCACGTGAAACAGTGAGTACGGAGCCCGGCGACCCGTCCTCCGTGACGCCCCGCACCGGCTCCTCCCCGGCCCGCCCCGCGGGCCGCCCCCACGGGTCCACGGGCCCCGGGCGCAGCCGCACCCGCCGTCGTCGGCGAGCGGTGTTCCTGGGCACCGCGTGCGGCGCCGCACTCATCGGTATGAGCGTCCTCTTCCTCCAGAACCTGCCGTCGTCCTCCGACTCGTCGGGCTCGGCCGCCGACCGGGCCGTCAGCGCCTCGGAGAGCGGGACGCACGGCTACTCCCAGGAGACTCTCGAAACCACGGTCCAGGACCTGCTGGCCGGCGGAGCCGGCAAGGAGGACTTCAGCGGGCAGAAGCAGGCGCCGAGCACGGACGAACAGGCGGTGCCCGAGGCGGAGTCTCCCGGCACCAAGGCCTCCAGGAGCCCGCTCGTCGCCCCTGCCGTCGCCGTACCCCCGTGCGTGCAGCAGGCCACCGGCCGCACCACACCGGCCCTCGCCATCGATGAGGGGACCTATCAGGGGACGGACGCCTTCCTCGTCGTCCTTCCGCACCCGAGCGACCCCACCCGCGTCCAGGCCTACGTCGTGGCCTCCTCCTGCGTGGACACCGCTCCCGGGTCGACCGGTCGGCTGCTGCTCACAGAGGCGTACGACCGCGCCTGAGGACCGCTACGGCACGTCGGGAATGCAACACCCGTAGGATCCGTTGGGTGGGGTGAGAGTCGTTGAACCGACCCCGTAGGCAGTAGGCAGTCTGCAGAGACGAGGAAGAACCCGTGAGCGACGTCCGTAATGTGATCATCATCGGCTCCGGACCGGCCGGGTACACGGCCGCGCTCTACACCGCTCGTGCCTCACTGAACCCGCTGGTCTTCGAGGGCGCGGTCACGGCCGGCGGCGCACTGATGAACACCACCGACGTGGAGAACTTCCCCGGCTTCCAGGACGGCATCATGGGCCCCGAGCTCATGGACAACATGCGAGCCCAGGCCGAGCGCTTCGGCGCCGAGCTGGTTCCCGACGACGTCGTCGCCGTGGACCTCTCCGGCGACATCAAGACGGTCACCGACACGGCGGGTACCGTGCACCGCGCCAAGGCCGTCATCGTCACCACCGGCTCCCAGCACCGCAAGCTCGGACTGCCCAACGAGGATGCCCTCTCCGGCCGCGGTGTCTCCTGGTGCGCCACCTGCGACGGCTTCTTCTTCAAGGACCACGACATCGCCGTGGTCGGCGGCGGCGACACGGCGATGGAGGAGGCGACCTTCCTCTCCCGCTTCGCCAAGTCCGTCACGATCGTCCACCGCCGCGACACCCTGCGCGCCTCCAAGGCGATGCAGGACCGGGCCTTCGCCGACCCGAAGATCAAGTTCGCCTGGGACAGCGAGGTCGCCGAGGTCAAGGGTGAGCAGAAGCTCTCGGGGCTGACCCTGCGGAACACCAAGACCGGCGAGCTCTCCGAGCTCCCGGTGACCGGCCTCTTCATCGCCGTCGGGCACGACCCGCGCACCGAGCTCTTCAAGGGCCAGCTGGAGCTCGACGACGAGGGGTACCTGAAGGTCGAGGCACCCTCCACCCGCACCAACCTGACCGGCGTCTTCGGCGCCGGTGACGTGGTCGACCACACCTACCGGCAGGCGATCACCGCCGCCGGCACCGGCTGCTCCGCGGCGCTGGACGCCGAGCGCTTCCTCGCCGCGCTGGCCGACGTGGAGCCCGCCGAGCCGGAGAAGACCCCGGCCGTCTGAACTTCCCCACCGCACGCCCACCCCGAGAGACTAAGGAGGCCGCCGTGGCCGGCGACCTGAAGCACGTAACCGACGACACGTTCGACGATGTCGTCCTCAAGAGCGACAAGCCCGTTCTGGTCGACTTCTGGGCTGCCTGGTGCGGCCCGTGCCGTCAGATCGCTCCCTCGCTGGAAGCGATCGCGGCGGAGCACGGCGACCAGATCGAGATCGTCAAGCTCAACATCGACGAGAACCCGGCCACCGCCGCCAAGTACGGCGTGATGTCCATCCCGACGCTGAACGTCTACCAGGGCGGCGAGGTCGCCAAGACCATCGTCGGCGCCAAGCCGAAGGCCGCGATCCTCCGCGACCTCGAAGGCTTCATCACCGCCAAGTAGTCGCGCGCCCCTGCGCGATGTTTCACGTGAAACGGGCCCACCCCTTCAGCGGGGTGGGCCCGTTCGCGTATGCGGCGTTCGATCAGAGCGGGCGCAGCACCGGTTCCTTCTGCACGGCCCCCAGAAGCCGGTCGAGGGCCATCTCGACGTCCTCCTTCCAGGAGAGCGTCGTCCGCAGTTCCAGCCTCAGCCGCGGATACCGGGGGTGGGGCCGCACGGTCTTGAAGCCGACCGCCAGCAGGTGATCCGCCGGGAGCACGCAGCCGAACTCCTCCGGCTGGGCACATCCGAACGCCTCGATCGCCTTGAAGCCCCGGCGCAGTACGTCCTTGGCCACCGTCTGCACCATGACGCGCCCCAGCCCCTGGCCCTGATACCCCGGAACGATCAAGCCGGTGACGAGCTGGACGGCGTCGGGGGAGACCGGGCTGGTGGGGAAGGCCGTCGAGCGCGGGACGTAGGCAGGAGGGGCGTAGAGGACGAACCCCGCCGGGACGTCGTCCACGTAGACCACCCGGCCGCAGGAGCCCCACTCCAGGAGCACCGCGGAGATCCAGGCCTCCTTCTCCAGCTCCGGCTTGCCCGCCTTTACCGCGGCTTCCCCGCTGACCGGGTCAAGCTCCCAGAAGACGCACGCGCGGCAGCGCTCGGGGAGATCCTGAAGGTTGTCCAAGGTGAGCGGTACAAGCCGACGCCCCATGGCGGCGATCCCTCGCTTCTCTCGCCCGCCGCATCGCGTGCGGCCGCCAGCGCGTTCCGTTCGTGGAACAGACTGCCGACGAATCCCCCGACGGCTCCCAGGCCCAGCCCGACCGTCACCAGCCGGCTGCGGCTCACTGTTCGCAAGGTCCCCGCCCTCCTCCGAGGTCGATCACCGTGGATGCGCCATCCCAGATCGCATCGTATCCACCCAGAGGTGATGCGGATACCGAGAGAGGGCAAAGGGCGGGCCGTGTTCCGGTGAGCACCGGAACACGGCCCGCCCTGCACGCGGTCCTACGGGCAAGCGGACGCCAGGGGAGTCAGCTCTCGTCGTCCTCGTCAGGCGCCTCGGCTAGACGACGCTCCAGCACCTTTCCCTCACCCGGGGCGAGGGAGCCGAGGATGCGGTCCAGATCCTCCATCGAGGCGAACTCGACGGTGATCTTCCCCTTCTTCTGGCCCAGGTCGACCTTCACCCGGGTCTCGAAGCGGTCGGAGAGCCGGGTCGCCAGGTCGGACAGTGCGGGGGACAGCCGCGCACCGGCCCGGGGGCCCTTCGGCTTGGGCGAGCTCGTGGGATGCGAACCCATGAGCGTCACGATCTCCTCGACCGCGCGGACCGAGAGCCCCTCCGCCACGATGCGGTGGGCCAGCCGGTCCTGCTCCTCGGAGTCGTCCACCGACAGCAGCGCCCGGGCGTGGCCGGCCGAGAGGACGCCCGCGGCCACCCGCCGCTGCACCGGCGGCGAGAGGCGCAGGAGCCGCAGCGTGTTGGACACCTGGGGCCGGGACCGCCCGATCCGGTCGGCCAACTGGTCATGGGTGCACTTGAAGTCCTTGAGAAGCTGGTCGTACGCGGCAGCCTCCTCCAGCGGGTTCAGCTGAGCCCGGTGAAGGTTCTCCAGCAGCGCGTCCAGGAGGAGCTTCTCGTCGTCCGTGTCGCGGACGATGGTCGGAATCCGCTCCAGACCCGCCTCACGGGAAGCCCGCAGACGACGCTCGCCCATGATGAGCTCGTAGCGGTCCGTCCCCACCTTGCGTACGACGACCGGCTGGAGAAGACCCACCTCCTTGATGGAGGTGACCAGCTCGGCCAGCGCGTCCTCGTCGAAGACCTCACGCGGCTGGCGGGGGTTCGGCGTGATCGTGCCGATGGGCAGCTCGGCGAAGTACGCACCGGAGGTCCCCGACTCCTGGTCCGGCGCGGACGCCGGCTCCGGCACCACCGGGGACGAGGGCAGCGCGGTCACCTTCGCGGCCGCCACCCCTCGCTCCGCCGTCAGAACCGGCCCTCCCCCGGAGGCGGAACCGCCTCCGGGTCCCGGTACCTGCTTCTCCTGGGGAGCGGCGGGGATCAGCGCACCGAGCCCACGCCCCAGCCCTCTACGTCGCTCACTCACTGAATGCCCTCCGAAACGTTCTGCTGGCTGTTCTGAATCGCGTGGGCGTGCTGGGCCTCGTAGTGCACCCCGACACCCCGCAGGGCGATCTCCCGGGCGGCTTCGAGGTACGAGAGCGAGCCACTGGACCCCGGGTCGTAGGTCAGCACGGTCTGCCCGTAACTCGGCGCCTCGGAGATACGGACGGAACGCGGGATGCTCGTCCGCAGCACTTCCTTGCCGAAGTGGGTACGGACCTCCTCGGCGACCTGGGAGGCGAGCCTGGTCCTGCCGTCGTACATGGTCAACAGGATCGTGGAGACATGGAGATCGGGGTTCAAGTGGCCCCGCACCAGGTCGACGTTGCGCAGTAGCTGACCCAGTCCCTCCAGCGCGTAGTACTCGCACTGGATGGGGATCAGCACCTCCGCCCCGGCCACCATCGCGTTCACCGTGAGCAGACCGAGGGAGGGCGGGCAGTCGATGAGGATGTAGTCCAGCGGCTGCTCGTACGCTTGGATGGCCCGCTGGAGCCGGCTCTCCCGCGCCACCAGCGACACGAGCTCGATCTCCGCACCGGCGAGATCGATCGTGGCGGGGGCGCAGAAGAGACCCTCGACGTCCGGGACAGGCTGCACCACTTCGGAGAGCGGCCGGCTCTCCACCAGTACGTCGTAGATCGACGGAACATCGGAGTGGTGATCGATCCCCAGCGCCGTGGAGGCATTGCCCTGGGGGTCGAGGTCGACCACCAGGACCCGCGCACCGTGCAGGGCCAGCGAGGCAGCGAGGTTGACCGTCGTGGTCGTCTTACCGACCCCGCCCTTCTGGTTGGCCACCACGATCACGCGGGTCCGGTCCGGGCGAGGCAGCCCCTCACCGGCGCGGCCGAGAGCCTCGACCGCCAGCTGGGCGGCGCGACCGATGGGGGTGTCGTCCATCGGCGGCGGTGTTTCACGTGAAACACCGTCCCCCACGGACTCGGTTCGGGGACCGGGGACCGGATCGGTCATCGGTCCCGCGATGTTGGCGTCGGACCGCAACGGTTCACTCTCCTCGACTTCAGGCTCGCAATGAGCAGAGCCTGCCATGCTTTCGGGGTCGTGAACCAGCGAGGCCCGCTGATCTGTGGATGAATCCGGGCGTGTGGACAACTCGGTAACCCGTACGGGCTTCCGGTCGCGCGGTGTGGCAGCCGCACGACCGCGGCCGATGATTCCCTGCAGCAGAGAGCGACGTTTCACGTGAAACACGATGCCCCTGCGTGGCAACTACCAGGCCACGACACTCCGCAGGACGTACAGATGGCCCCTTTCCCGGCATTTCACTGCTAGGCGGCAGAGATCGTCTGGAACAGGCCATGCCGGACCGCTCTCCGCCCGGCCGGCTCTGACGCGAGCGGCAGCCGTCAGCGGCGGCGTCGGGTGCGCCCCACCCGCGCGGCCTTGGCCCTCTTTGCGGCGAACCTCACACCGCCCGGGCTCTCGCCCACCACCACACGCACCACCGTGGACAGCGGATCGACCACGCCTGCGCCGACCTGGAGCACCTCGGTCTCCAGCACCCCGAGCTTGCTCAGAGCCGCCCGGGCGCCGTTGATCTCCTCCTCGGCCGTGTCGCCCTTCAGCGCGAGCATCTCCCCGTACGGACGCAGCAGGGGCACGCCCCAGCCGGCCAGCCGGTCCAGCGGCGCCACGGCACGGGCGGTCACCACGTGGACGGGCTGAAGCGTCCCGAGGACTTCCTCGGCCCTGCCGCGCACCACCGTGACATGGTCCAGGCCGAGCAGTTCGACGACCTCCTGGAGGAAGTTCGTCCGGCGGAGGAGCGGCTCCAGCAGCGTGATCTTGAGGTCGGGGCGGACCAGGGCCAGCGGGATACCGGGCAGGCCGGCGCCCGAGCCCACATCGCAGACCGTGACGCCTTCCGGCACCACCTCGGAGAGCACGGCGCAGTTCAGCAGGTGCCGCTCCCACAGCCTCGGCACCTCGCGCGGTCCGATCAGGCCGCGCTTCACCCCGGCATCGGCGAGCAGCTCCGCGTACCGGACAGCCTCCGGGAAGAGCTCTCCGAATACCGCCTGCGCCTCTTCAGGTGCCTGGGGGAGCTCTGCAGCGTCCGTCACGGGGACCGTCCTTCCGTACCGCACTAGCCCACTGGGGGTGGCTGACTATCAGGCTGACAAAGATCGGCCCCGCCTGCGAACAGACGGGGCCGACAGTACAAGGATCCGGTCAGGCCGGGAGGACGACGACGAAGCGCTGCGGCTCCTCGCCCTCCGACTCGCTCCGGAGACCGGCTGCGGCGATCGCGTCGTGCACGACCTTGCGCTCGAACGGCGTCATCGGGTCCAGCTTGACCGGCTCGCCCGAGGTCTTGACGTCGTTGGCGGCCTTGGCACCCAGCTCGGCGAGGATCTCGCGCTTCTTGGCCCGGAAGCCGCCGATGTCCAGCATCAGACGGCTGCGGTCGCCGGTCTCCCGGTGAACCGCCAGCCGGGTCAGCTCCTGGAGCGCCTCCAGCACCTCACCGTCGCGCCCCACGAGCTTCTGGAGTTCACGCGGGGAGTCGCTGATGATCGATACCGCGGCCCGGTCCGCCTCGACGTCCATGTCGATGTCGCCGTCGAGGTCGGCGATGTCGAGCAGGCCTTCGAGGTAATCGGCTGCGATCTCCCCCTCCTGCTCCAGGCGCGTCAGGGTGTCGCTGCCCTCAGCGGCGGCCGTGGAGGTGGTGCCTTCCGTCACGGGTGGACTCCTTCTTACTTCTTGGACGGGTGCTTGGGCCGCTGCGGGCCCTTGCGCTGTCCGGACTTGGCTTGGCGTGAGGAGCCGGAGGCGGACTTGCCCGCCGACGTCGGCTTGTCGTCCTGCGGTGCGTCCTGCTTCTGGAGCGAGGTCTTGGAGCCGGCCTCCGCCTCGTCCCTGGCCCCGGCGGAGGCGGTGGTGTGCGTCTGGCGCTTCGCCTTGGTCTGGCGCTTGGGCTGCTGACGCTTGGCCGCGGCGCCCTCTCCCTCAGGAACGACCTCGCCCTTCTTGACGGTGCCGTCCTCCTGGGCGACGAGGCTCATCTTGCTCAGTCCGGTGATGAACTTGCGCTCGATGTCGTTACGGTCGGGCCCCTTGGCGACGATCGCCTTGACGGTCCTGCGCTGCGTCCGGCCGCGGACCTGACCACGGGAGTCCACCGTCTTGAGCACCCGCTGGAGGTAGGCGTCCTGCGCCTTGCTGCCCGGCGTCGGGTTCTGGTTGATCACGTACATCTGCTGACCCATGGTCCAGACGTTCGTGGTCAGCCAGTAGACGAGGACACCGACGGGGAAGTTGACACCCATCACAGCGAAGATGACCGGGAAGATGTACATCAGCATCTTCTGCTGCTGCATGTACGGGGTCTTCACCGTCAGGTCGACGTTCTTCGTCATCAGCTGGCGCTGGGTGAAGAACTGCGAGGCCGACATCAGCACGATCATGACGGCGGTGACGACCCGGACGTCCAGCACCGTGGCATCGAGCGAGGCGAGCTTGTCGACGCTGTCGGTGAACTTCGCGGCCAGCGGTGCGCCGAAGATGTGGGCCTGCCGGGCGCTGTCCAGCAGGTCCTGGTTGATCGCGCCGATCTTCTTGCCCGAGGCGATGGACGACAGCACGTGGTACAGGGCGAAGAAGAACGGGGACTGCGCCAGGATCGGAAGGCACGAGGAGAGCGGGTTGGTACCCGTCTCCTTGTACAGCTTCATCATCTCTTCGGACTGACGCTGCTTGTCGTTCTTGTAGCGCTCCTGGATCGCCTTCATCTTCGGCTGGAGCACCTGCATGTTGCGGGTCGACTTGATCTGCTTCACGAAGAGCGGGATCAGGCAGATCCGGATCAGCACCACCAGGGACACGATGGACAGGCCCCAGGCCCACCCGGAGTCATCGCCGAAGAGCGCTCCGTAGACCTTGTGGAACTGGACGATGACCCACGAGACGGGCGTGGTGATAAAGCTGAACAGACTGGCGATCGTGTCCACTAATCAGGCTCCTTGAGCATTGGGCGAGGTCTCTGTGGCCGGGCTCGGAGGTCCGGAGACCGACCCCCCGGACGGCACATCAGCGGCGGGCTCCCCGCCCTTGCCGCGGCGCAGGCCGTTGCGCAGCAGCTCGTGCCACCGCGGACGCTTGCGTTGCGGGACATGGTCCACACCGCCGGGTGACCACGGATTGCACCGCAGGATGCGCCAGGCGGTCAGCGCTGTTCCCTTGATCGCACCGTGCCGGTCGATAGCCGTATATCCATAGTGGGAACACGACGGGTAGTAGCGGCAGACAGGCCCGAGGAGTGGGCTGATCGTCCACTGGTACAGCTTGATGAGGGCAAGCAGCGGGTACTTCATCTCGCGCCCCCTCCCAGCAACCGCTGAAGGGCGGCATCCAGGTCTCGGGCCAGCTGTGCATGGTCGGCGTCGCCCGCACCGGGCAGCGCTCGTATGACAACAAGGCTACCGGGGGGCAGCTGCGCCAGCCGGTCGCGGACCAGATGGCGAAGCCTGCGCTTCACCGCGGTGCGGACGACCGCGCCTCCCACCGCTTTGCTGACAACGAAACCCGCACGCGGCGCGGGGAGAGTCTCCCCCGTCACGTGCGGGTCCGTTTCACCGCTGCGTAGATGGACGACGAGCAGTGGACGTCCGGCTCGACGTCCTCGTCGTACCGCGGTCGCGAAGTCCTCGCGCCGCCTCAGCCGATTCTCGGTAGGCAGCACGTCATGGACCTGTGAGCGATCAGGCGGACAGGCTGCTGCGGCCCTTGCCACGGCGGTTTGCGAGAATCGCGCGGCCGGCACGGGTACGCATGCGCAGACGGAAGCCGTGGGTCTTGGCGCGACGGCGGTTGTTCGGCTGGAAGGTGCGCTTGCTCACTCGGGGGCTCCAGAAATGATTCGTGTCTTGGCGGGACATCGCCTGGCTGTCACCGTGCGCCCACGAGGAACTCGCGTAAACGCCTTAGTGCACCGCTTCACAATCACAGATCGTGATCTTTGCCCATCGGAGGCAGGCGGCAGCAGCCATCGACAACTCGACCTGGTCACGGTACGCGCGGCTACGCCATCCGGTCAAACCGGCTCCGCGCGACCCCCCATTGTGCACAGCCTGTGGACAACAACTTGAACCGCGCGGCCCGGCCTGACTACCGTGGCTGAACTCCGGTTCTTTTCCTTCCCGACTGCCGGGCCTCACCCATCCCGACCCATCCCGTCCCGAGAACCACACATTCGTGGGACATGCGAGAGAGCGTGCCTTGTGGCTGACGTACCTGCCGATCTTGCCGCAGTGTGGCCACGAGTGCTGGAACAACTCCTCGGGGAGGGCCAGCAGGGCATCGAGCCGAAGGACAAGCAGTGGATCGAGCGCTGCCAGCCGCTGGCACTCGTCGCCGACACCGCACTCCTGGCCGTCCCCAATGAATGGGGCAAGCGCGTCCTGGAGGGCCGCCTCGCTCCACTGATCAGCGAGACGCTGACCCGCGAGTGCGGCCGTCCCATCCGGATCGCGATCACCGTCGACGACTCCGCAGGCGAACCGCCCTCGCCGCCGGCGCCCCCCATGCACCAGTCGCATCAGAGCCACCGCTACCAGGGCCAGCCGCGCGACGACGGGCGCGACGACGGCTACGACGGTTACGGCCACCGCCCCTCCGACGACGGCATGCCGACGGCCCGCCCGGCCTACCCCGACTACCAGCAGCAGCGCCCCGAGCCGGGTGCCTGGCCACGTACCCAGGAGGACCTCTCCTGGCAGCAGCCGCGCCACGGGGGCTACCAGGACCGCGAGCAGCCCGCCTCAGACACGTACCGCGAGACCGAGTCGTACCGCGACCAGCCCTCCGAGCAGTGGCGTGAGCCCTACGGCACCGGGCGCCCCCAGCAGCCGCAGCACGACTACCGGTCGCAGCCGCCCGAGCGCCAGGGGTACGAGCAGCAGCGCGACCGCCACGACCAGCAGCACCGCCAGGGCGGTCCCGGCCCCGGGCGCACCGGCGGTCCCGGCCCCGGTCCGATGGGCGCCCAGCCGGCGCCCGCGCCGGGACCGGGTGAGCCGCACGCCCGGCTGAACCCGAAGTACCTCTTCGACACCTTCGTTATCGGCGCCTCCAACCGGTTCGCGCACGCCGCCGCCGTGGCCGTCGCCGAGGCGCCCGCCAAGGCGTACAACCCCCTCTTCATCTACGGGGAGTCGGGGCTCGGCAAGACCCACCTGCTGCACGCGATCGGGCACTACGCGCGGAGCCTCTACCCGGGCACCCGGGTGCGGTACGTGAGCTCGGAGGAGTTCACCAACGAGTTCATCAACTCGATCCGCGACGGCAAGGGCGACACCTTCCGCAAGCGGTACCGCGATGTCGACATCCTCCTGGTCGACGACATCCAGTTCCTGGCGAGCAAGGAGTCGACGCAGGAGGAGTTCTTCCACACCTTCAATACGCTGCACAACGCGAACAAGCAGATCGTGCTCTCCTCGGACCGGCCGCCCAAGCAACTGGTGACGCTGGAGGACCGGCTCCGCAACCGCTTCGAGTGGGGTCTGACCACCGACGTCCAGCCGCCCGAGCTGGAGACCCGGATCGCCATCCTCCGTAAGAAAGCGGTGCAGGAGCAGCTCAACGCCCCGCCGGAGGTCCTGGAGTTCATCGCCTCGCGGATCTCGCGCAACATCCGTGAGCTGGAGGGCGCCCTGATCCGGGTGACGGCCTTCGCCTCCCTCAACCGGCAGCCGGTGGATCTCGGGCTGACCGAGATCGTGCTGAAGGACCTCATCCCGGGCGGTGAGGAGTCGGCGCCGGAGATCACCGCGCCGGCCATCATGGCGGCCACCGCGGACTACTTCGGTCTGACCGTGGAGGACCTCTGCGGATCCTCGCGCAGCCGGGTCCTGGTGACGGCGCGCCAGATCGCGATGTACCTGTGCCGGGAGCTGACCGATCTCTCGCTGCCGAAGATCGGCGCGCAGTTCGGCGGCCGCGACCATACGACGGTGATGCACGCGGACCGGAAGATCCGGGCGCTGATGGCGGAGCGCCGCTCCATCTACAACCAGGTCACCGAGCTCACCAACCGCATCAAGAACGGCTGACGAGGGCTCCTCACTGCCTCATAAGGCGCCTCGCGACGACCTCCCACGGTCCGCGCGAGGCGCCTTTCGTCGTTCCTGGGGACGTTCCGGGGAGCCCCGGAAGCCGTCGCAGCGGCCTCCGCCACCCCCGCACTGTTCGAATCCGGGCTGTTCAGAGGCCCTTCTCCACAGATGTGTGAACTTTCTTCCGTCCACAGCCTGGGGACCGGGAAGTTGTCCATATTGCGTCCACAGGCCCGCCTGCCGATACTCCATCAGGCCAGGTCACATGGCTGGGGATTTGTGGTCAACCGTGATCCACAGCCTGTGGACAGTTTTCTCGTCCACAGGGGGAGCTCCCGGTTGTCCACCGTCGGCCCACAAGCTGGGCGCTGTTGTCCCCAGCCAGGCCCGGCTTCTCCACACCTCTGTCCACTGTTCGGCAACAGAACACGCCCTCTCACCGCCCGGAGTGAAAGGCGTCACACCAAGCTGCCTGATTGGGCTGTGGGGAACGTGGGTAAAGCTGGGGACAGACCTGGGGAGAAGTGGCCCCCTCCTGTGCATCGGGTGTGCAGAACTTCCGTCCGTCCACAGAAAGCCCCGGTTGTCCACGGGTGTCACCCACAGGACCGGTGGACAAAAAACCGTCGCTGACCTGCGCAAACGACGTTATCCACGGTTTCCACAGGGCCTACTACTACTACCACTCAGAGTTAGCCAGGAATCCGCTTCGAAGTGGGGCCTGTGTACAACTCGACCGGCGACCGCCTCGCCGCGTTTTGCTCGACTTGACCCCGAGCAGCAACGACTGTCGGTGCCGTGCGTCAGACTGGACCCCGGAGCCACCCCGGCCGTCGGCAGGGAGCTCCGGTCCAGACGACGAAGGCCAGCAGGGCGAGCGAGCAACAGCAGGAGGCGGTTCCGGTGAAGATCCGGGTGGAGCGCGATGTACTCGCGGAGGCGGTGGCCTGGGTGGCCCGCAGCCTCCCGGCCCGTCCGCCGGCGCCCGTTCTCGCGGGCCTTCTGCTGAAGGCCGAGGACGGAGCCCTCTCCTTCTCCAGCTTCGACTACGAGGTCTCGGCCAAGGTCTCCGTGGACGCGGAGGTCGACGAGGACGGCACGGTGCTCGTCTCCGGCCGGCTGCTCGCCGACATCTGCCGCGCCCTCCCCAACCGCCCGGTGGAGATCTCCACAGACGGTGTACGGGCCACGGTGGTCTGCGGCTCCTCCCGCTTCACCCTCCACACCCTGCCTGTGGAGGAGTACCCGGCGCTGCCGCAGATGCCGACCGCCACGGGCACCGTCCCCGGTGAGGTCTTCGCCTCGGCCGCCGCCCAGGTCGCCATCGCCGCGGGCCGCGACGACACGCTGCCCGTGCTGACCGGTGTGCGCATCGAGATCGAGGGCGACACCGTCACCCTCGCCTCCACCGACCGCTACCGCTTCGCGGTCCGCGAGTTCCTCTGGAAGCCGGAGGACCCGGAGGCCTCCGCGGTCGCCTTGGTGCCCGCCAAGACGCTCCTGGACACCGCCAAGGCGCTCACCAGCGGTGACACGGTCACCCTGGCGCTCTCCGGCTCCGGTGCCGGTGAAGGGCTGATCGGTTTCGAGGGCGCGGGCCGCACGACGACCACGCGGCTGCTCGAAGGCGACCTGCCGAAGTACCGCACGCTCTTCCCCACCGAGTTCAACTCGGTGGCGGTCATCGAGACCGCCCCCTTCGTCGAGGCCGTCAAGCGTGTGGCCCTCGTCGCCGAGCGCAACACCCCGGTCCGGCTCAGCTTCGAGCAGGGCGTGCTCATCCTGGAAGCCGGTTCCAGCGACGACGCACAGGCTGTGGAGCGCGTCGACGCGGTGCTGGAGGGCGACGACATCTCGATCGCCTTCAACCCGACGTTCCTGCTGGACGGTCTGAGCGCGATCGACTCCCCGGTCGCCCAGCTCTCCTTCACCACGTCCACCAAGCCCGCCCTGCTCAGCGGGCGCCCGGCCGTGGACGCCGAGGCGGACGACGCGTACAAGTACCTGATCATGCCGGTGCGCCTCTCCGGCTGATCGAATTCGTCACCGGTGGGCCCGTCCGGCGCGGAGCGGGCCCACCGCGCTGTCCCGGCCGTCCTGAGCCCCGCCGGGCGTAGGCTCGGACCCGGGCGGGCAACGCCCCGACGCTATCGCCACGACGCTTAAGGAATCTCTGATGGAGCTCGGTCTCGTCGGCCTCGGCAAGATGGGCGGCAACATGCGCGAGCGCATCCGCCGCGCAGGCCACACCGTCATCGGTTACGACCGCAACCCGGATGTCGCCGATGTCCACAGTCTCGAAGAGCTTGTGGGCAAGCTGAAGGGCCCGCGGGTCATCTGGGTCATGGTCCCGGCCGGTGCCGCGACCCAGTCCACGATCGACGAGCTCGCCGTACTGCTCTCGCCCGGCGACGTCGTCGTCGACGGCGGGAACTCGCGCTGGACCGACGACGAGAAGCACGCCGTCGAGCTGGGCCTCAAGGAGATCGGCTTCGTCGACTGCGGCGTCTCCGGCGGCGTCTGGGGCCTGGAGAACGGCTACGCCCTGATGTACGGCGGCAGCGCGGAGAACGTGGCGAAGGTCCAGCCGATCTTCGACGCCCTCAAGCCCGAGGGCGACTTCGGCTCCGTCCACGCGGGCAAGGTCGGCGCCGGCCACTTCGCGAAGATGGTCCACAACGGCATCGAGTACGCCATGATGCAGGCCTACGCCGAGGGCTGGGAGCTGCTGGAGAAGGTCGACTCCGTCACCGACGTACGCGAGGTCTTCCGCTCCTGGCAGGAGGGCACGGTCATCCGCTCCTGGCTGCTGGACCTCGCGGTCAACGCCCTGGACGACGACGAGCACCTGGACAAGCTCCGGGGCTTCGCCGCCGACTCGGGCGAGGGCCGCTGGACGGTGGAGGCCGCGATCGACAACGCGGTGCCGCTGCCCGCCATCACGGCGTCCCTGTTCGCGCGGTTCGCCTCGCGCCAGGACGACTCGCCGCAGATGAAGATGATCGCCGCGCTGCGCAACCAGTTCGGCGGCCACGCGGTCGAGTCCAAGTCCGAGAACTGATCGGACCGCCGGCGGCGCGTCGGCAGTGAAACAACCAGCGAAGCACCACCGGGAGAGGTCGGCCACCATGCACGTCACCCATCTCTCGCTGGCCGACTTCCGCTCGTACGCCCGGGTCGAGGTCCCTCTCGACCCGGGCGTCACCGCGTTCGTGGGGCCCAACGGGCAGGGCAAGACCAATCTCGTCGAGGCCGTCGGCTATCTCGCCACCCTCGGCAGCCACCGGGTCTCCTCGGACGCCCCCCTGGTGCGGATGGGCGCCGAGCGGGCCGTGATCCGCGCGGCGGTGACCCAGGGCGAGCGTTCGCAGCTGATCGAGCTGGAGCTCAACCCCGGCCGCGCCAACCGGGCCCGTATCAACAGGTCCTCGCAGGTCAGACCGCGTGACGTGCTCGGGATCGTACGGACGGTGCTGTTCGCGCCGGAGGATCTGGCCCTGGTCAAGGGCGACCCCGGGGAGCGGCGGCGGTTCCTGGACGAGCTGATCACCGCGCGCTCGCCCCGGATGGCCGGGGTCCGCTCCGACTACGAGCGGGTGCTCAAGCAGCGCAACACCCTGCTGAAGTCCGCCGCGATGGCCCGTCGGCACGGCGGCCGGTCCATGGACCTGTCCACCCTCGACGTCTGGGACCAGCACCTGGGCCGGGTCGGCGCCGAGCTGCTCGCGCAGCGCCTGGACCTGATCGCCACGCTCCAGCCGCTGGCCGACAAGGCGTACGGGGACGTGGCGCCGGGCGGCGGCCCCGTAACGCTGGAGTACCGCAGCTCGGTGGGCGAGGGCATCGACCCGGCGAGCACCCGCGAGGTGCTGTACGAGCGGTTGACCGCGGCGCTCGTGGAGGTCCGCAAGCAGGAGATCGAGCGCGGGGTGACGCTGGTGGGCCCGCACCGGGACGACCTGCTGCTCGGCCTGCGGTCCATGCCCGCGAAGGGGTACGCGAGCCACGGGGAGTCCTGGAGCTACGCGCTGGCGCTGCGGCTGGCCAGTTACGAGCTGCTGCGCGCCGAGGGCAACGAGCCGGTGCTGGTCCTGGACGACGTCTTCGCCGAGCTGGACGCCCGCCGTCGGGAGCGGCTGGCGGAGCTGGTGGCCCCGGGCGAGCAGGTGCTGGTGACGGCCGCGGTGGCGGAGGACGTGCCGGGCGTGCTGGCGGGGGCGCGGTACGCGGTGTCGGCGGGCGAGGTGGAGCGGGTATGACCGGCCGGGACGAAGAGCCTGGGGGCGCTGCCCGTACGGACGGTACGGGGGCCGGAGCGGCCGGTACGCCGGCGGCCGCCGGGAGCCCCAAGCCGCCCGAGGTGTCCGGCGTCGACCTCGCCCGGGTCGCGCTGCGGGCGGCGAAGGAGCAGGCCCGGGCGCGGGGTGCGGCGGCCCAGCAGAAGAAGCAGGCCAGGCGGGGCGGCGGGCTGCGCTCCGGGGCCCGCTCGGACGGCCGCGATCCGCAGCCGCTGGGCTCCGCGATCAACCGCCTGATCACCGAACGCGGCTGGGAGACCCCGGCGGCGGTGGGCGGGGTGATGGGGCGGTGGCCGCAGATCGTGGGCGACGATCTGGCCAACCACTGCGTACCCCTCCGCTACGACGAGGACCCGGCCGCGCGGGTGCTCACTGTGAGCTGCGACTCCACGGCATGGGCGACCCAGCTCCGGCTGCTGGCCCCGCAACTGGTGGCCCGGCTCAACGCGGATCTGGGGCAGGGCACCGTACGGATGATCAAGGTGCTCGGTCCGGGGGGTCCGGAGCGCCGGTTCGGGCCGCTGCGGGCGCCCGGCAGCAAGGGGCCCGGGGACACCTACGGGTGAGCGTCCGGCTGTTGATCGTATGGGTTGCTTCCAAGCTCTGATCTGCACTTCTGGCTGAAACTTGTCGTGTTCCTGATACCTGCGCACGGGGCTCGGAGCTGTCCGGTGGTGCCGGTTCGCCGTGGTTCGTACCGGCGGAAACCGGGGGGTGTGGCCGGAGCGTCCCTCACCGTAGCGGGAGGTTGACAGGCCGAAGCGCTCAATGCCCGTCAGAGCCTCTTGGGGCCCCTCCCTGGATATGGGGAGTCGTCAACCGCCGATTCAGGGCGGCACATGCGTACTCAGGTACCGGCAAACCCCCATTCATGTCAGTGCTACCGGTAGACTGGTGAGTAATCCCGCCGCTGAGGCGGGAGTCGTCGATACAAGCCGAACGACGCAGCCGCTCCCGCCTGTCCGGAAGACGGCCTGTGCTGTGCCAGAAAGGGCGCTTCGTGGCCGATTCCGGCAACCCCAACGAGAACATTCCGTCCACAGCCGGTGAGCCGGGCGAGGCCACGGCCTCGTACGACGCCAGCGCGATCACCGTGCTGGAAGGGCTGGACGCGGTCCGCAAGCGGCCTGGTATGTACATCGGCTCGACCGGTGAGCGCGGCCTGCACCACCTCGTGCAGGAGGTCGTCGACAACTCGGTCGACGAGGCGATGGCGGGCCACGCGACCACGATCGACGTCACGATCCTCGCCGACGGCGGCGTGCGCGTGATCGACAACGGCCGTGGCATCCCGGTCGGCATCGTGCCGTCCGAGGGCAAGCCGGCCGTCGAGGTCGTGCTCACCGTGCTGCACGCGGGCGGCAAGTTCGGCGGCGGCGGTTACGCCGTCTCCGGCGGTCTGCACGGCGTCGGCGTCTCCGTCGTCAACGCCCTGTCCACCCGGGTCGCCGTCGAGGTCAAGACCGACGGATACCGCTGGACCCAGGACTACAAGCTCGGTGTCCCCACCGCTCCGCTGGCCAAGCACGAGGCCACGGACGAGACGGGCACGTCGGTCACCTTCTGGGCCGACGGCGACATCTTCGAGACCACCGAGTACAGCTTCGAGACCCTCTCGCGCCGCTTCCAGGAGATGGCGTTCCTCAACAAGGGCCTCACCCTCAAGCTGACCGACGAGCGCGAGTCGGCGAAGGCCACGGCGGGCGCCGACAGCGCCGAGGCCGTCGAGGTGCCCGAGGAGGAGACGACCCGCACGGTCACGTACCACTACGAGAACGGCATCGTCGACTTCGTCAAGTACCTCAACTCCCGCAAGGGCGACGTCATCCACCAGTCGGTGATCGACATCGAGGCCGAGGACAAGGACCGTCTCCTCTCGGCCGAGATCGCCATGCAGTGGAACACGCAGTACACCGAGGGCGTCTACTCCTTCGCCAACGCGATCCACACGCATGAGGGCGGTACGCACGAGGAAGGCTTCCGCGCCGCGCTGACCTCCCTGGTCAACCGGTACGCGCGCGACAAGAAGCTGCTGCGCGAGAAGGACGACAACCTCACCGGCGAGGACGTCCGCGAGGGCCTCACCGCGATCATCTCGGTGAAGCTGGGCGAGCCGCAGTTCGAGGGCCAGACGAAGACCAAGCTGGGCAACACGGAGGCCAAGACCTTCGTGCAGAAGGTCGTCCACGAGCAGTTGACGGACTGGTTCGACCGCAACCCCAACGAGGCCGCCGACATCATCCGCAAGGGCATCGCCGCCTCGACCGCCCGGGTGGCGGCCCGCAAGGCGCGTGACCTGACGCGGCGCAAGGGGCTCCTGGAGAGCGCCTCGCTGCCCGGCAAGCTCAGCGACTGCCAGTCGAACGACCCCACCAAGTGCGAGATCTTCATCGTCGAGGGTGACTCCGCCGGCGGTTCGGCGAAGTCCGGCCGCAACCCGATGTACCAGGCGATCCTGCCCATCCGCGGCAAGATCCTGAACGTCGAGAAGGCGCGGATCGACAAGATCCTCCAGAACACCGAGGTCCAGGCGCTGATCTCGGCCTTCGGCACCGGGGTCCACGAGGACTTCGACATCGAGAAGCTCCGCTATCACAAGATCATTCTGATGGCGGACGCCGACGTCGACGGCCAGCACATCAACACCCTGCTGCTGACGTTCCTCTTCCGCTTCATGCGGCCGCTGGTCGAGCAGGGCAACGTCTACCTCTCGCGCCCGCCGCTCTACAAGATCAAGTGGGGCCGGGACGACTTCGAGTACGCGTACTCGGACCGCGAGCGCGACGCGCTCGTGGCGCTCGGCAAGGAGAACGGCAAGCGGATCAAGGAAGACTCGATCCAGCGCTTCAAGGGCCTCGGCGAGATGAACGCCGAAGAGCTGCGCGTCACCACCATGGACGTCGACCACCGGGTCCTCGGCCAGGTCACGCTGGACGACGCGGCGCAGGCCGACGACCTGTTCTCGGTGCTCATGGGTGAGGACGTCGAGGCACGGCGCTCGTTCATCCAGCGCAACGCCAAGGACGTCCGCTTCCTCGACATCTGAGTCGGCCGTACCCGCGACGCCGCAGCTCGAAAGGACTTTGACCAGCAATGGCCGACGAGAACACCCCCGTGACACCTGAACCCGTGACGCCCGAGGAAGAGACCGTCCCCGGTGTGGGCATGCGTGTCGAGCCCGTCGGGCTCGAGACGGAGATGCAGCGCTCCTATCTCGATTACGCGATGTCCGTCATCGTCTCGCGTGCGCTGCCCGACGTACGGGACGGCCTCAAGCCCGTCCACCGCCGGGTGCTGTACGCGATGTACGACGGCGGCTACCGCCCGGAGAAGGGGTTCTACAAGTGCGCCCGCGTCGTCGGTGACGTCATGGGTACGTACCACCCGCACGGCGACTCCTCCATCTACGACGCCCTGGTGCGCCTCGCGCAGCCGTGGTCGCTGCGGATGCCGCTCGTGGACTCCAACGGCAACTTCGGTTCGCCGGGCAACGACCCGGCCGCCGCCATGCGGTACACCGAGTGCAAGATGATGCCGCTGTCCATGGAGATGGTCCGGGACATCGACGAGGAGACCGTCGACTTCCAGGACAACTACGACGGCCGCAACCAGGAGCCGACGGTCCTGCCGGCGCGCTTCCCGAACCTCCTGGTCAACGGCTCCGCCGGCATCGCGGTCGGCATGGCGACCAACATCCCGCCGCACAACCTGCGCGAGGTCGCCGCCGGTGCCCAGTGGTATCTGGAGCACCCCGAGGCCTCGCACGAGGAGCTGCTGGACGCGCTGATCGAGCGCATCAAGGGCCCCGACTTCCCGACCGGCGCGCTGGTCGTGGGCCGTAAGGGCATCGAGGAGGCGTACCGCACCGGGCGCGGCTCCATCACGATGCGCGCGGTCGTCGCGGTCGAGGAGATCCAGGGCCGCCAGTGCCTGGTCGTCACGGAGCTGCCGTTCCAGACGAACCCCGACAACCTCGCGCAGAAGATCGCCGACCTGGTCAAGGACGGCAAGGTCGGCGGCATCGCGGACGTCCGCGACGAGACCTCCTCGCGTACGGGACAGCGCCTGGTCGTCGTCCTCAAGCGGGACGCGGTCGCCAAGGTCGTCCTGAACAACCTGTACAAGCACACCGACCTCCAGACGAACTTCGGCGCCAACATGCTGGCGCTCGTCGACGGGGTCCCGCGCACGCTCTCGATCGACGCGTTCATCCGCCACTGGGTGACGCACCAGATCGAGGTCATCGTCCGGCGTACGAAGTTCCGGCTGCGCAAGGCCGAGGAGCGGGCGCACATCCTGCGCGGCCTCCTGAAGGCCCTGAACGCCATCGATGAGGTCATCGCCCTCATCCGGCGCTCCAACACCGTGGAGATCGCGCGGGAGGGCCTGATGGGCCTGCTGGAGATCGACGAGCTCCAGGCCAACGCGATCCTGGAGATGCAGCTCCGCCGGCTGGCCGCGCTGGAGCACCAGAAGATCACCGCCGAGCACGACGAGCTCCAGGCGAAGATCAACGAGTACAACGAGATCCTGGCCTCGCCGGCCAAGCAGCGCCAGATCGTCAGCGAGGAACTGGCCGCGATCGTCGAGAAGTTCGGCGACGACCGGCGCTCCAAGCTGGTGCCCTTCGACGGTGACATGTCCATCGAGGACCTGATCGCCGAGGAGGACATCGTCGTCACGATCTCCCGCAGCGGCTATGTGAAGCGCACGAAGACGGACGACTACCGCTCGCAGAAGCGCGGCGGCAAGGGGGTGCGCGGGACGAAGCTGCGGGAAGACGACATCGTCGACCACTTCTTCGTCTCCACGACCCACCACTGGCTGCTGTTCTTCACGAACAAGGGCCGCGTCTACCGGGCGAAGGCCTACGAGCTCCCGGACGCCGGCCGGGACGCGCGCGGCCAGCACGTCGCCAACCTGCTGGCCTTCCAGCCGGACGAGAAGATCGCGCAGATCCTCGCGATCCGCGACTACGAGGCCGTGCCGTACCTGATCCTGGCGACGAAGGGCGGTCTGGTGAAGAAGACCGCGCTCAAGGATTACGATTCGCCTCGCTCGGGCGGTGTCATCGCGATCAACCTGCGTGAGATGCCGGAGGGCGGCGACGACGAGCTGATCGGTGCCGAGCTGGTGTCGGCGGAGGACGATCTGCTGCTCATCAGCAAGAAGGCGCAGTCGATCCGGTTCACCGCGACGGACGACGCGCTGCGGCCGATGGGCCGGGCCACCTCGGGTGTGAAGGGCATGAGTTTCCGTGAGGGAGACGAACTGCTCTCGATGAATGTCGTCCGGCCCGGTACGTTCGTCTTCACCGCAACCGACGGCGGGTACGCCAAGCGCACCCCCGTCGACGAGTACCGCGTCCAGGGCCGCGGCGGCCTCGGCATCAAGGCTGCCAAGATCGTCGAGGACCGGGGCTCGCTCGTCGGTGCGCTGGTGGTCGAGGAGACCGACGAGATCCTCGCCATCACGCTCGGCGGCGGTGTGATTCGTACGCGAGTCAATGAAGTCAGGGAGACGGGCCGTGACACCATGGGCGTCCAACTGATCAATCTGGGCAAGCGGGATGCCGTCGTCGGCATCGCGCGCAATGCCGAGGCCGGTCGTGAGGCGGAAGAGGTCGATGGGGCCGATGATGCTGAGAGCGAGACGGCCGAGGTCCACGCCGCGAGCGTGGTAGAGGGCACTGTCGAGGGCACGGAGCCTTCGACCGGGGAGCACGAGGAGTAGAGCGTGAGTGGAGCCACGGGCGCCGGTTCGGCCGCTTCCGGAGCAGGAGCGAACGGTGCCCGTGGCCCTGCCACGGACTCCCAAGGGGGCACTGTGACGGACACACGAGGGCCTCAGCCCCAGTACGAGGGTTACGCGACCGGGCCGCTGCCCGGCGAGCGTGAGCCCGCACCGGGGCAGTCGGGGCCGTACCACCCGCCTCAGGCGTACCAGGCGCCCGGCGGTGGCACCCAGGGCGGCCAGCAGCGCCCCGGGCAGGGCGGCGGGGGCACGCTGGGCGGCGCGCAGGGCGTGGGCGGTGCCCAGGCGACGCGCAAGCCGCGTACGGGGGCGCGGACCACTCCGCGTACCCGCAAGGCCCGACTGCGGGTGGCCAAGGCCGACCCGTGGTCGGTGATGAAGGTCAGCTTCCTGCTGTCGATCGCCCTGGGCATCTGCACGGTGGTGGCGGCGGCGGTCCTGTGGATGGTGATGGACGCGATGGGCGTCTTCTCCACCGTGGGCGGCACGATCAGCGAGGCCACCGGCTCGAACGAGAGCAACGGCTTCGATCTGCAGTCGTTCCTCTCGCTGCCGCGGGTGCTCATCTTCACGTCGGTCATCGCCGTGATCGACGTGGTGCTGGCCACCGCGCTGGCGACGCTGGGCGCCTTCATCTACAACCTGTCGGCGGGCTTCGTGGGCGGCGTCGAGCTCACGCTGGCCGAGGACGAGTAGCGCGCCGAGTATCGATTTTGGGACTGGCCCCGACGTGCGCTAATCTTCAGAAGTCAGCGCGGAGCAACACAGCGCGGCGGGGCTATAGCTCAGTTGGTTAGAGCGCATCCCTGATAAGGATGAGGCCACAGGTTCAAATCCTGTTAGCCCCACCAGCACGAAGACCCCCAGCCATCAGTGGCTGGGGGTCTTCGCGTTGGTGGGGCGCGGGGGACGGGGTGTACGGGCGTCGGGCGTGCCGGAAGCCTGTTGTCGCAGTACGGCAGCGGCGCTCCTCCTCGGACAGCACACGCACTCCTTGTGCAGCAGGCGCTCCTCGTCCAGCACACGTTCCTCGTGCAGCACACGCTCCTCGTACGGTGCCGGTCGTGCGGCGCCGGCCCCGCCCCCGGGCGCACGGAAAGGGCCCCCGGCCGGTGTGAACCGGCCAGGGGCCCCGGGGTGCGGTGGGCGCCGGGATCAGGGGGGCGGTGCCGGGGAGTCGCCTTCCGGGGCCGTGTGGTGGGCGGCGGCGGTGGTGCGGGCCGTGGACGCCGGGTCGGCCGACAGGTGGCGGGTGGCCGGGGAGGAGCCGTGGGCCTCGGCCCGGATGCGCTGCTTCATCGTGGGCGGCAGGGCCCGGTCACGCGGAAGGGTCCATCGGACCGAGGGAGCGAGTGGAGTTGCCGCGGTGGCACCCGTGTGCTCCTGGGTCGTGGCGCTCGGCTGCGCGGCGTTCGTGGCGTTCGCGGCGCTCGCCGTGGCGGTGGCGAGGCCCAGCGACGCCAGCAGGGCGAAGAAGGCGGTGATGAAGGCGGTCCAGATGCTCTTGGGCTGGAAGGTGCTCATGGCCCCTCGCTTTCGGGTGGTCCGGTTGCTGACTTCTCCGATCATGTGGATCCGGGCCGCGATTTCGGGGAGCGACGCCCGCGCTGCGCCGATCTTCGGATGAACACCACTCGTATGGTGCAACCGGGGCTGACGAGCCGTCCGGAACGCGTTACGGGGGTCGGTGCGGGCTTCGTCGGGGCGCCGGGAGCGGGCTGCTTTTGGGTTCCAGGCAGGTCACCGATCGGTATCGGCCGGTGTGTATAGTCGGCGACAGAAGGCCCCTATTCCAAGGAAAGACGAGGTCGCGCGGTGAAGAAGCTTCTCCTGGTCGCACTGGCTGCCATCGGCGGGCTCCTCGTGTACCGCCAGATCCAGGCGGATCGCGCCGAGCAGGACCTGTGGACGGAGGCAACCGACTCCGTGCCCGCAGGTTCGGGTGTGTGAGACGGCACAGTCTGTTACGGGCCCCGGTCGCTGAGCGGCCGGGGCTTCGTGCTGTCCGGGGCTCGTGGGGGCGTTCGTGCGGGGTGGGCTGTTGCGTGACCGTGACGGCAGCCGCCTTGAGTTCACCTGAGCAAATTAGTAGCTTGCTGAAGCAAATGGACAGGGCTTCCTTCCGGGGGACAGTGGGCCCGGCGGTCGCGGCCAGTACCTGAACAAGTCGGGTGATCCGGCTTCCGCCGGAGACAGCAGTGGTGCGGTCGGGGCAGGATGGACCGGCAGTGCGGCCATGGGGACGACGAGGGGAAGCGCGTGAAGAGGCACCGCAACAGGGGGCGGGCGATGCTGGCGGCACTCGCCGCGATGTGCGCGACGGTGGTGGTGCTGCTGCCGGGACAGGCGTACGCGGACGGCCCGCCGGCGTACGCCTTCGACCCCGACGCGAAGAACGTGCAGGGTGCGGTGCGCAACGCCGAGGCGTCGGTCATGCAGCCGGGGGCGGTGTACCGCAGCTCCATCGAGCCGGGCGAGAAGCTCTACTACCGGGTGAAGCTCGACAGCCTCACCGACGCCTACGTCTCGGCGGTCGCGGTGCCGAAGAGCGGCGGCTCGGTGGCGTACGGGGACGGGATCACCGTCAGCATCCGGGACCTCAACGACTCGCGGTGCAGCTCCAACCAGACCACCTTCGGCTCGGGCGAGACGCCGCGGCCGATCGCCGCGTACGCGCACCGGACCATCGGCAAGGGGTCGAGCACCACCTGCAAGGAGGCCGGGACGTACGACGTCCTCGTCGAGCGCGAGAGCAAGCCCGACTCCAGCCCCGAGGCGTGGAACCTGGAGCTGCGCTTCGTCGAGGAGCCCGCGCTGAGGAGCGGCGGGCCCACGGAGACCACCGCACCGAAGGACTGGCCCTCGGCCACGCCCGCCCCGCTGGACGTGGAGGCGCAGAAGCGT
This sequence comes from Streptomyces cyaneofuscatus, assembly GCF_042718795.1. Taxonomy (GTDB): domain Bacteria; phylum Actinomycetota; class Actinomycetes; order Streptomycetales; family Streptomycetaceae; genus Streptomyces; species Streptomyces cyaneofuscatus_A. Next base: position 45,640 of record NZ_JBHXOX010000009.1, on the reverse strand, counting down.
ACGGGCGGCAGCAGTTACTACGACGCCACCAGCCTGAAGACCGGTGAGTGGATCGACGGGATCGCCCCGGGGCAGACCCGCTTCTACCGGGTGCCGGTGGACTGGGGCCAGCAGATCTACGCCTCCGCCGTGCTCAGCAACACCACGGTCGACTCCACGGAGTTCATCGGCAACGCGCTCACCCTGTCGCTGGACAACCCGGCCCAGGGGCACATCACGGACACCTCCCTCTCGTACTCGGGCAAGTCCGCGAGCACGGCGCTGAAGCCGCTGCCGCCGGTGGCGTACCGCAACCGGTACGACTACAGCTCGCAGGTCAGCACCCTGCGCTTCGCCGGCTGGTACTACCTGTCGGTGACGCTCAGTCCGAAGGTCGCCGAGAGCTATGGCAAGGACCCGATCGCGCTGACGATGTCGGTCCAGGTGAAGAACGAGGCCGGCCCGTCGCCGTACGAGGGTGACCCCGGGATCTTCGCGGTGACCGAGAAGGACAAGGAGCTGGCCCAGAGCGGCGACAGCGCTCCGAAGGCCGCGAAGAGCGCGACGATGCAGGTTGTCGCGGCGGGGGCGCTCGGGACGGGCGCCGTGCTGGTGCTCGGCCTCGGCGCCTGGACGCTGCTGGCCCGCCGCCGCGCGGCCGCCGCCGGCGGAGCCGGCCAGGGCCACCAATAGCAACCGCCGTTCGGGGGGCCGCCGCAGCAGGGCTGGTGACGTCCGCCCTTACATCTGGGTCAGCGCCCAGATACCGACCGCGAAGCAGATCAGCGCCACCACCAGAACCGGGACCGCCACCTTCGGGGGCGGTCCCGGCCGCGTCTGCCGTACGGGGGCGTGCGCCGGAGTGTGGGCTGCGAGGGGTTGCTGCTGCTGGGCGGTGTAGGGGCGGGTGGTCGAGGCGTCGTACGGAACGCCGGAGGTCGGCGCCTGGGAGGGGTGCGGGGCTCCGACGGCGTACGGGGAAGGGGCGGCGGGCTGGGCGGGCAGCGGGGCCGGCGGCGGGGCGGTGGGCGTGGGCTGGTGGAACTGGGGCTGCTGCGGCTGTGGTTGCTGTTGCTGTTGCTGTTGCTGTTGTGGCGGGGGCGCCAGGTGGAAGCTGCCGGTCTCCGACATCGAGACGGGCGGAGGCGGCGAGACGGGCGGCTGCGGTGTCGCGGATGCCTGAGGCGCCTCGGATACCTCAGGCGTCTTCACGGGGCCGTCCGGGCCGAACCCCGCGGGCAGCGGCCCGATCTGGTCGAACACCTCCACCGGCTCGTCGTCCGGACCCGGCTCGGGCAGCATCTCGACCGCCGCGGTCAGGGCCTTGCGCGCCCCCGTCGCCGTACGGAACCGGGCCTGCGGGTCCGGCTGCAGCAGCCCGGCCAGCACCTGCCAGAGCGGCTCGGGGATGCCGTCGGGGGCGCCCGGGGTGCCGTGGGCGGCGAAGTGCTCCACCAGCGCCTGGGAGTCGGGCTTCCGGCCCTGGAGGAGGTAGAGGGCGACCAGGCCGACCGCGAAGAGGTCCGCGGGGAAGTCGGGCTCGGCGCCCATCATCTGCTCGGGGGCGAAGTAACCGGGCGTACCGACCACGTAGTTGGTCTCGGTCAGCCGGGGCTCGCCCTTGCGCATCGAGATGCCGAAGTCGGAGAGGCGCAGATGCGGGCGGCCCGAACCGGTCGCCTCCATCAGGATGTTGGCCGGCTTGATGTCGCGGTGCACCACTCCTTCGGCGTGCACCGTGGACAGCCCGGAGAGCAACTGATCCAGCAGCAGGCAGACGAAGCGCGGCGGCAACGGGCCGTAGTCGCCTATGACATGGGCGAGCGAGCCGCCGCTCACCAGGTCCATGGTGAACAGGACCTTGTCGTCGTCGGCGGCCCAACTGGCCGGGGCGAGGACATGCGGGTGCTCGATGCGCAGCGCCTGCTCGCGGACGAAGCGCAGCAGCGTGTGCGCGTCGCTCTGCTGCAGGACCTTGGCCGCGACGTACCTGCGGCGCCGTTGGTCCCAGGCCCGCCAGACCGCGCCGACCCCACCGCGTCCGATCGGATCGACCAGCTCGTACCGACCGGCGAAGACCTCACCCATTGCGCTGTGCCCGCTCCCAGTTCCTGTTGTCGCCGCGGCTCTGCGGGGACCAGGGACTCCGGCTGTGCGAGGCCCTGGTTCCGTCGTCGTGCGGCCGTACGGTCGTGCCGTCGTGCCGTCGTGATCCCGAGCCGCTAGCTCTGGTGTCCCTCGTAGTGCGCGACCGCGTCCGCGGTGCGGCCGGCTCCGTACACCCGGAGGAACTCTGCCAGTTCCGGGTGGGTCGGGGCGAGGGCGTCGGCGGCATCGATGATGTCGCCGGCCGCCGAGACCGACCTCAGCAGGGACTGGATCTCACGCACCACGCGGCGGACGGTGGGGGCGCCGCCGGTCGACGTGGTCTGGCCGGTGCCGGTCAGGACGGACCCGCCCTGCGATTTCTTGATCTCTTCCATCCGGTCGGTGGCCTCGCCCGCGCTGACGCTGCCGTCCGCGACCTGGCTCGACAGCTCCTGAAGGGCCTGGACGCGCTGGACGACCGCCGGGTTCCCGATCTTGGCCCGCTGGCCGCTCATCAGCTGGGAGAGCATCGGGGCGGACAGCCCGAGAACCGCGGCGAGCCGTGCCTGGTTCAGGCCGAGATCGTCGATCAGCCGACGGAAGAGCGCCCCCAGCGGCTCCCCGTACCAACTGCGCTGAAGCTCTCTGGCTCTTGCCGTCGCCTCTTGTTGCGCTGCGTCCATTGCGTCTCCCCTTCGCTGCGGCTTCGCTGCTGCGAACCTCGTCGAGCATCTTACGGAGCGTGGTCGTCCACCGGGAGTCCCTATCCTTTTGCAAGATGGGGTGGAGCACCCGGTATTCTGTCGGAGACGGTTGCCGCAGCACGGTGTGTTCCGGCGTTGTCCTTGTTTGCTGTGCTTCGGGGCCTTAGCTCAGTTGGTAGAGCGCTGCCTTTGCAAGGCAGATGTCAGGAGTTCGAATCTCCTAGGCTCCACCTCGATGAACACCCCCTGACCGACGGAAACGTCGGTCAGGGGGTGTTCTGCGTTCCACAGGCGTCGGTCCGGCGGTCACGGTGACGTCGTTGAGCAGAAGCAAAGCGGTCGGGGCGGCGGCGTCATCCGGAGGGCGACGGGGGCGGCACGTCGTCGAGGTTGATGCACTTCGTGTACGTCTTCACGGGCTCGACCAGGGCGGACAGGTCGACCAGGACGTCGTCCACGGCGGCCACGTCGTCGGAGACCACGGCCTCCACGGCCGGGTCGCGGCCGTAGGTGACGACCACCTTCCCGCCGTCCTTCGAGCGGTCCTCGCGGAAGACCCAGTCCACGCCCTCGACGGTCGCGCACGGGTCGAGGGTCGGTACGGGCAGCTCGACACCGCAGCGCAGCACGATCGCGTTCTCGCCCCAGACCGCGACGCCGGGGCGGTCGGTGAACGTCAGCTGCCGGCCGCCGAGGCGGTCCGGGTAGCGGTCGGCGAGCTGCTCGCAGGCGGCGTTTCCGGCGTGCGGTGCGGAGGTGACGCCTTCCCCCGGGGAGTCGGCCCCGCACGACACCAGGACACCGGCGGCCAGTGCGGAGGCCGCCGCCGCGAGGGCGGCCCTCCTCGGCCGGGGGATGCGCAGCACAGGAAGGACCTTTCGTGAGGGCGGGGACGTCCGGGGGAGGCTACTGCTCAGCGGCCGGCGTCCGCGCCGGCCCCTCGTGGATCAGTGTGTCACCCGCCCCTCGGCAGGCTGTGGGTGAGGGGGCACGGCTCGGGGTCCCGCCGGAGGCACCACGAAGAACGCCGGTCCGCCACAGGACCCGTGAAGGTCTGTGGCGGACCGGCGTTCTCTTCTTTTAGGTGCCGTTACGGCGGCGACGCCCTCAGGGGCGGTCGTCGAGGCCCGGGGTGTCCCCGTTCGCCTCGGCCTCGGCCTGCTTGGCCTTGACCTCCGGGTCGAGCACGGCCTGGCCGCTACCGTCGACCGAGCTCAGCGGCGAACGGTCGTCGCCCACCTCGGTGGCGACGGGCGGCTCGACCAGCCAGTCCGGGTTGGCCTGCTTGTCCCACCAGCGCCAGGCGGCATAGGCACCGCCGGCGACGATGCCCAGTACCAGGAGCCCCTTGGTCGCCCGGCCGGCCCTGGCCCGACGCTCGTGCTTGCGGGCCAGCTTCTGGATCTCCTTGGCCGTGACGTTGCTCCGCAGTGCGGCCAGTGCGGCGGCGCTGCGGGCGGTCGCCTGCTCGGCGACCGGCACGGCCACCGCCTTGGCGTGCTCGACGCGCGGCGCGGTGTAGTCGGCGGCGGTCCGGGCGGCCTTCCGGGTCGAGTGCGCCGCACGGTGCGCGGCCTCGTCGACCTTCGGCGGCACATGGGCCAGAGCCTGTTCGAGACGCGGTGCCAGATGGGACTCGTACTGGACGCGGGCCTGCTTGGCGGCCTTCGTCACCTTGGGCGCGAGCTGGACACGGGCCTCGTGCGCGTACAGTGCAGCCTGCTTCTTGGCCGTGTCGGCGTACGGCGCCACCACTTCCGCGGCGTGCTGCGCGCTGTCCCTGGCCGAGTCGGTTGCGGCGCGCACGCTGTCGATGCGGGTCACGGGATCCTCCTCCTTGGTGGCGGGTAGGTACTCCGCCTTTCCGCCCCATGCGAAATCATGCCTGTTGCGGCCATGACCGGCACTCAGAACGAGCATCCGGGTCATGATCGTCATTTCCGTCAAAACGGTTCAAGTAGATAAAACGGTGCAAGTGAAGTGTGCCGACGACAATGCCATGGTTCGGCGGTGAACGCGCCGTTCTGCCAGGCATCCGGCCGTACATTTCCCGGTACGTGGGAGGATCGGCGGACGTCAGCGAAGGATGAGGGAAGGCAGATCGTGGCCGAGGAGCTTTACGCCACCTTGAAGACCAGCCAGGGCGACATCGAGATCCGGCTTCTGCCGAACCACGCCCCCAGGACGGTCAGGAACTTCGTCGAGCTGGCCACCGGACAGCGCGAGTGGACCAACCCCGCGACCGGCGCGAAGTCCACGGACCGGCTGTACGACGGCACCGTCTTCCACCGGGTCATCAGTGGGTTCATGATCCAGGGCGGCGACCCGCTGGGCAACGGCACGGGCGGCCCGGGCTACAAGTTCTCCGACGAGTTCCACCCGGAGCTGGCCTTCACCAAGCCGTACCTGCTGGCCATGGCGAACGCGGGCCCCGGGACCAACGGCTCGCAGTTCTTCCTGACCGTCTCGCCCACCGCCTGGCTGACCGGCAAGCACACCATCTTCGGCGAGGTCGCCGACGAGGCGGGCCGCAAGGTCGTCGACGCCATCGCGGCCACCCCGACCAACCCGCGCACCGACCGCCCGATGCAGGACGTGGTCATCGAGTCGGTCGTCGTCGAGACCCGCTGACGTTCCGCTCCGACGGGAACCAACCGCCCTGCCCGTCCGTACTGTTACATAGCGGACCAGCGGGGCGGCCGTGCGTGCGGTGCCCCGGGGCGAGACCGAGAGGCAGGCCAGGACCGATGGACCAGCAGCCGCCGGCGGGCCGAGGCGTACCGGAGGGCGGGGAGGCCGTGCCGAGGTGCTACCGGCACCCCGACCGGGAGACCGGGATCAGCTGCACGCGCTGCGAGCGGCCGATCTGCACCGAGTGCATGGTCAGCGCCTCCGTCGGCTTCCAGTGCCCCGACTGCGTACGCCAGGGCTCAGGCACCGGCCACCACCCGGCCGCGAGCATGCCCCGCACGCTGGCCGGCGGCACCGTGGCCGCCGATCCGCGGCTGGTCACCAAGATCCTGATCGGCATCAATCTCGCGGTCTTCATCCTGGTCGCGGCCGCTCCGGAGTCCCTGCTCGACGATCTGGTACTGCTCGGCCGGGCCTGGGACCCGACGCCGCCGCCGGGCTCGGTCGAAGGCATCGCCGAGGGCCAGTGGTATCGCCTGGTGACCTCGATGTTCCTGCACCAGGAGGTGTGGCACATCGGGTTCAACATGCTGGGTCTGTGGTGGCTCGGCGGACCGCTGGAGGCGGCGCTCGGCCGGGTCCGCTATCTCGCGCTCTATCTGCTCTCCGGCCTCGCCGGCAGTGCCCTGACCTATCTGATCGCCGCGCCGAACCAGCCGTCGCTGGGCGCCTCCGGTGCGATCTTCGGCCTGCTGGGCGCCACCGCGGTGCTGATGCGCCGGATGAACTACGACATGCGCCCGGTGCTGGTCCTGCTGGCGCTGAACCTGGTCTTCACCTTCACCATGGGCGGGATCGCGTGGGAGGCGCATGTCGGCGGTCTCGTCGCGGGCGTCCTGATCGCGATAGGACTGGTGCACGCGCCGCGTGAGCACCGTACGGCCGTGCAGGCCGGGAGCTGTGCGCTGGTGCTGCTGGCGTCGGTGGCGATCATCGTGGCCCGGACGATGTCCCTGAGCTGAGCCGTGTTCGTAGCGCTTTCGTAGCGCTCATGAGAGCGCGAAAGGGGCCTCTGCCCCCAGGGCAGACCCCAGTTGTCCACAGTGAGGGCAGGATCTTGTGCATGGCAAGGGGAACATCTGTGCCTACCGTCGCTGAGCTGGGTTTTTTCCCTGGGAAATGGGGTGCAGCCCCCCTCGATGAGGGAGGCTGCAGTCACACCGGCGTCAACTTGGGTGCAGGTTATCCACAGATCGTCTGACCTTTTCCCCCGACTGTGGATAACTCTGTGGGTAACTCAGGGCAAGGCTTGCGTGAGGGCGCGCGCTACTTCCACTGCGTGGAGACGGCGAAGCCACCGGCGATGAAGCCGAAGCCCACGACGATGTTCCAGTTGCCCAGAGCGTCGATCGGCAGGTCGCCTTCGGTCACGTAGAACACCACGATCCAGGCCAGCCCGATGAGGAACAGGGCCAGCATCACCGGAGCGACCCAACTGCGGTTGGTCAGCTTTATAGCGGTTGCCTGCTTCGCCGCGGGCGGCGTGAAGTCGGCCTTCTTGCGGATACGTGACTTCGGCACGAGGGACTCTCCTGTCGATGCGCTGCGTGACCGCGCAGGGATCTGTGGCGGGCGCCGGGGCGGGGATGCCAGGGGGCATGCTGCCTCCCCCGGGCGTCCGTTAGCGTAGTGCTTCCATGGCGCCCGATGAGATAAGGGTACGTTGAGCAATTCTGCCGACTCTCCCGAAGGCCCGGTCCGGCACACCTCCGTGTGGGCGGCCCGGGGGCTCACCGCTGCTGTTTTCGCCCTGGCCGGGCTGATCTTCGTCACCAGCGCCAACACGGCCAAGGGCACCAATCTGCGCAGCGACTCCTCCTTGCTCAAGCTCTCCGACCTGATCAAGGAACGCAGCGAGAACAACGCCGGACTGAACGACTCGGTCGCCTCCGCGCGGGCGGACGTCGACGCGCTCGCCCAGCGCGACGACGGCTCCACCGAGGCCGAGGACGCCAAGCTGAAGGCCCTGGAGAAGGCGGCCGGCACCACGAAGATCACCGGCGACGCCGTCAGCGTCACCCTCGACGACGCGCCCCCCGACGCCACCGCCAACCCCGGCTACCCCGAGCCCCAGCCCAACGACCTGGTCATCCACCAGCAGGACCTCCAGGCCGTGGTGAACGCCCTCTGGCAGGGCGGGGCGCGCGGGATCCAGGTGATGGACCAGCGGCTGATCTCCACCAGCGCGGTCCGCTGTGTCGGCAACACCCTGATCCTCCAGGGCCGCGTCTACTCCCCGCCGTACAAGGTCACCGCCGTGGGTGACCCCGGCAAGCTCAAGCAGGCGCTCGACAACTCCACGGCGATCCAGAACTACCAGCTGTACGTGAAGGCGTACGGGCTGGGCTGGAAAGTCGACGAGGACGACGCGGTGACTCTTCCCGGCTACTCGGGCACAGTGGACCTCCACCACGCGAAGCCTGTGGAGTGAACCCGGGCTGACCCCCCGGGAGGCCGTCCGGTGTCGTCACGACCGTCGATGCGATCGGTGGGATCCGGAGGTCCGGCGCGATCGTTACGGCTCGTCGTCAGAACCTTCAGTGAACTGTGCATCACCGTGGGCGCCTTGATCGTCCTCTTCGTCGCCTACGTCCTGCTGTGGACGGGGGTCAAGGCAGCCGACGCGGCCGAGGGCGAGATCGAGACACTGCGCGGCCGCTGGGCCCAGGAGCCCGCGGCCCTTTCCCCGGGCCCCTCTCCGTCGCCGTCCCCGACCCCGTACCGCGATGGAAAGCCCTTCGCGACGCTGCACATCCCCCGCTTCGGCGCCGACTGGGAGTGGCCCGTCCTGGAGAACACCGAGGCCAGGACCTTGCAGAAGGGGCTCGGCCACTACAGCGGCACCGCCCGCCCGGGAGAGAGCGGAAACTTCGCGGTCGCCGGGCACCGCCGGACCTACGGAGACCCCTTCAAGGACTTCCCCCGGCTGCGCCCCGGGGACGCGGTGATCGTCAACGACGGCACGACCTGGTTCACGTACCGCATCGCCAAGGAGCCCTACCGGACCGTGCCCACCGACACCGCCGTCGTCGATCCCGTCCCCCGCCGCTCCGGCTTCGAGGGGCCCGGCCGCTATCTGACGCTCACCACGTGCGAGCCCGAGTGGGGCAGCAGCCACCGGCTGATCGCCTGGGCGCACCTGGACGCGACGCGGCCGGTGAGCGAGGGGAAGCCGCCGGACCTTACCGGCTGACCCGGGCCCGGCCGGGGTTTTCCACAGGCTGACCCACTCTCCGGCCGCGGCACTCTAATCTGGTGCGAGTACCGAACGGAGGGGTCAGCATGTACGGCTGGATCTGGCGGCATCTGCCGGGCAACGCATGGGTGCGGAGTGTCATCGCGCTCGTGCTGGTTCTCGCGGTCGTCTACGCGCTGTTCCAGTACGTCTTCCCCTGGGCGGAGCCGCTGCTCCCGTTCGGTGAAGTGACCGTCGACGGCGCGAGCGCCGGTGGGGCAGGAGCCGGGCAGTGAGCGCACGCATCCTCGTCGTGGACAACTACGACAGCTTCGTCTTCAACCTCGTCCAGTACCTCTACCAGCTCGGCGCCGAGTGCGAGGTGCTGCGCAACGACGAGGTGACCACCGCCCATGCCCAGGACGGCTTCGACGGCGTCCTGCTCTCCCCCGGCCCTGGCACGCCCGAGCAGGCCGGGGTCTGCGTGGAGATGGTGCGCCACTGCGCCGACACCGGCGTTCCGGTCTTCGGCGTCTGCCTGGGGATGCAGTCCATGGCCGTCGCGTACGGCGGTGTCGTCGACCGGGCCCCCGAGCTGCTGCACGGCAAGACCTCGCCCGTGGACCACGAGGGCAAGGGCGTCTTCGCCGGTCTGCCCTCCCCCTTCACCGCGACCCGCTACCACTCGCTCGCCGCCGAACCGGCCGCGCTGCCACCGGAGCTGGAGGTCACGGCCCGCACGGCGGACGGCATCATCATGGGGCTGCGCCACCGGGACCGGGCCGTGGAGGGCGTGCAGTTCCACCCCGAGTCGGTGCTCACCGAGTACGGACACCTGATGCTCGCCAACTGGCTGGAGCAGTGCGGCGACCAGGGGGCCGTCGCGCGGTCGGCGGGGCTCGCGCCGGTGGTGGGCAAGGCCGCGGCGTGACCGGACCTCGCCCCGAGGACGACACCGGACTTCAGGGCCCGTACGCGCGAGGGGTGTACGGGGCCGACGGGGCGTTCGTCGCGGCGGTGGACGGGCTGGCGGACCCGCTCAACGATCCGCTGCCTGGCCCGCTCCAGGACCCGCTCCAGGGCCCGTCGGCCGACCTGCTCGACGATCCCCTCAACGATCCGCTGCCCGGGCAGCACGCCTCCCCGTGGTTCCGGAGCGAGACCGTCCAAGGGGATCCGGGCGGCGGACGGCGGGACGCGGTGCCGGTGGAGGGGGCGGTGCCGCCGACGTCGGCGTACGGGGGGCCTCAGCAGCCGCAGGGGGGCCCGAGCGAGTGGTACGAACCCGAGGGGTACCGACGTGACCGGTACGGCTCCCAGCAGGCCCCTGCGCCCCCTCCCGTGCCTTCTCCCGCGCCGGCTCCGGCCGACGAGACCCTGGGGCTGCGGACCGCGGACACCCGCCGAATAGTGGTGGAGCCGTACGAACGGTCCGAACGAGCCGAGCCTGTTGAAGAAGCCGAGGCGGCCGAGCCGGTCACCGGAGGGCGGGCCGAGCGGCGCCGTGCGGCCAAGGGGCGCGGTGGCCGCCGTCCCGCCCCGGCGGGCACCCGTGCCACCGCGCCCTCCGCCCCCATGTCCCGGATGGAGGCGCGGCGCGCGGCGAAGGCGGCCAAGGACAGTCCCGCCGTGGTCGCCAGCCGGGCCGTCGGCGAGATCTTCATCTCGTTGGGCGTCCTGATGCTGCTGTTCGTCACCTACCAGCTCTGGTGGACCAACGTCCGGGCCGAGCAGATCGCCGGCAGCGAGAAGGACAAGATCCAGGAGGAGTGGGCCAAGGGGGCGGGCAAGCCCGGGGTGTTCGCGCCGGGCCAGGGCTTCGCCATCATGCACATCCCGAAGCTCGACGTCGTCGTCCCCGTAGCCGAGGGCATCAACAAGGAGAGGGTCCTCGACCGGGGCATGCTCGGCCACTACGGCGAGGGCAAGCTGAAGACAGCGATGCCCGAGGACAAGCAGGGCAACTTCGCCGTGGCGGGCCACCGCAACACCCACGGCGAACCGTTCCGCTACGTCAACAAGCTCAGCCCCGGCGACCCGATCGTGGTCGAGACGAGGACCGCGTACTACACGTACGAGATGACCAGCCTCCTGCCGTCCACCCTGCCGTCCAACGTCTCGGTGATCGAACCGATCCCGGTCGGATCGGGGTTCACCAAGCCCGGCCGGTACATCACGCTGACCACCTGCACACCGGAGTTCACGAGTACCTACCGGCTGATCGTCTGGGGCAAGATGGTCGACGAACGGCCGCGCAGCGAGGGGAAGCCCAAGGCGCTCGTCGGCTGAACATCATCACGACAGGGGCGGTGCGGTGACAGCGAGGACCGAGCACGACGAGCGGACCGACGTGTCCGCGCCCCCCGCGCCCCGGCCGATCAGGCACCCCGTCGCCACGGCCGTCAGCGTCCTCGGGGAGCTCCTGATCACCGCGGGGCTGCTGCTCGCGCTCTTCGTCGCGTACTCGCTGTGGTGGACCAACGTGCTCGCCGACCGCGAGGCCGACAAGCAGGGCGACACGGTCCGCAGCAAGTGGGCGGACGGGCCGGGCGCACTGGACACCAAGGACGGCATCGGCTTCCTGCACGTCCCCGCCATGAAGAACGGCGAGGTGCTGGTCAAGAAGGGCACCGACCCCGAGACCCTGAACAACGGCATCGCGGGCTACTACACGGACCCGATCCCCTCCGGCCTCCCCTGGGACGACGAGGGCAACTTCACGCTGGCCGCGCACCGGGACGGCCACGGCGCCAAGTTCCACAACATCGACAAGCTGAAGAACGGTGACGCGCTCGTCTTCGAGACCAAGGACACCTGGTACGTGTACAAGGTCTACAAGTCGCTCCCCGAGACGACGAAGTTCAACGTCGACGTGATCCAGCCGGTCCCGGAGGAGTCGGGCGTCAAGAAGCCCGGCCGCTACATCACCCTGACGACCTGCACCCCGGTCTACACCTCGAAGTACCGGTACATCGTCTGGGGCGAGCTGGAGCGTACGGAGAAGGTCGACAAGGACCGTACGAAGCCGGTGGAGCTGCTCTAGCCACTCACTCCGCCCGCCTGCCTGCCGGTACGACGAGGGGCCCCGGTCACCATCCACGGTGACCGGGGCCCCTCTTTCCGTACGTACGACACGTACGACGAGCGGGCGCTACTCGCCCGACGGGCCTCCGAAGAGACCGCCGCCGCCCTGGTCCCCGCCGCCGCCCGGGGTGGCGAAGATGTTGACCGCCGAGTTCTTGTCCACGGTCTCACCCGCCCCCGGCTGCACGACGGCCACGATGGCGTTGTCCTCCTGCGACCCCTGGACGTTGCCGACCTGGAGGCCCGCCTCCTGGAGCTTCGCCTTGGCCTCGCCCAGCGTCATGCCCTGGATCTGCGGGACCTGGGTCTTCTCCGGCTCCGGCGGCTTCGTCGGCTCCGGCGGGCCCTTGGAGACCTTGAGGACGATCTGCGCGTCCTTGGCGTGCTTGCCGGGCTGCGGGGTCTGCTCGACGACGGTGTCCTTCGGCTCCTCGGAGTCGACGTCGGTCCGCGAGATGTTGGTGAAGCCGATGCCCCGCAGTTGCTGTTCCGCCGCCGCGAAGGTGCGGGTGCGCATGTCGGGCAGGTCCAGGGTCTCCTTCTTGGCGACCGTGATGGTCACCTCGGAGCCGTCCTCCGCCTCGCTGCCGCCGTCGGGCTTCTGCCTGATCACCGTGCCCTCGGTCTTCTCGGACTCGACCGCGGTCACGTTGACCGTGAAGCCCTTGTCCTCCAGGGCCTTGCGGGCGCCGTCCTCGGACTTCTCCAGGACGTCGGGCACCTCGATCTTCGGGGCGCCGGTGGAGACCATGACCTCGACGGTCCCGTTCTCGTCCATCTCGCCGTTCTCCGGCGTCTGCGAGCAGATGTCGCCCTTCTCCTGCTGTTCGCACGGCTCCTCGCCGGCGACCTTCAGGACGACCCCGGCTCTCTCGACGAGCTGTTCCGCCTCCTTGACGGTGGAACCGACCAGGTTCGGCACGGGGACCTGGCTGTCGTTGCCGCTGTCGCTGAAGACGGACCGGCCGATCAGGATCGCGCCGATGAGCACCAGGATGCCCGCGACGACCAGCAGGATCGTCGAGGTGTTGCTCTTCTTCGGCTGCTGGCGACGGCGGCCCGCGCGGTCGTCGTAGCCGTAGCCGCCGTCGTCCGGGTTGACCGGGGGCAGCATCGAGGTCGGCGCGTTGTTCGGGTCGGCGGCGCGCAGGGCGGTGGTGGGCTGGTCGGCGTTGTAGCCGTCGTAGCCTCCGTACCCCACGGCGCCCATCGCCGCCGCGGCCGCGACCGGCCGGCCGTCGAGGCAGGCCTCGATGTCGGCCCGCATCTCGTCGGCGGACTGGTAGCGGTAGTCCGGGTCCTTGGTGAGCGCCTTCAGCACGATCGCGTCCATCTCGGGCGTGATCTCGGGGTCGAAGTTGCTCGGCGGCTGCGGCTCCTCGCGCACGTGCTGGTAGGCCACGGCGACGGGCGAGTCCCCGACGAACGGGGGCCGGACCGCGAGGAGCTCGTAGAGCAGGCAGCCGGTGGAGTACAGGTCGGAGCGCGCGTCGACCTGTTCGCCCTTGGCCTGCTCAGGGGAGAGGTACTGGGCGGTGCCGATGACCGCGGCGGTCTGCGTCATGGTCATGCCGGAGTCGCCCATGGCCCGGGCGATACCGAAGTCCATGACCTTGACCTGGCCGGTGCGCGTCAGCATGACGTTGGCCGGCTTGATGTCGCGGTGGACGATCTGGGCGCGGTGCGAGTACTCCAGGGCCTGGAGGATGCCGACCGTCATCTCCAGCGTCCGCTCGGGCAGCAGCCGCCGGCCGGAGTGCAGGAGCTCCCGCAGGGTCGACCCGTCGACGTACTCCATCACGATGTACGGGATGGAGACCCCGTCGACGTAGTCCTCGCCGGTGTCGTAGACGGCGACGATCGCGGGGTGGTTGAGCGAGGCGGCCGACTGGGCCTCACGGCGGAACCGGGCCTGGAAGGACGGATCGCGGGCCAGGTCGGCCCGGAGCGTCTTCACAGCTACGGTGCGGCCGAGCCGGGTGTCGTGGGCGAGGTAGACCTCGGCCATGCCACCACGGCCGAGCACCGAGCCCAGCTCGTACCGGCCGCCGAGGCGACGCGGCTCTTCCATAACTGTTCCAGCCCTCTCCGTCAGTCCTGACCGCACCCGTGTGTGTGGTCCGGCGGTGCGCTGTTCGCGCATACGCTACCGGGCACGGGTGACGTGATCGGCCCGCACCCGTCAGCCGATATCCGACCGGTATCCGATGTCCGGTATGGGCGGGCGGCCGCCGTGACGGGTCTCACTGCTTGCTGTCGACGACCGCCTTCATCACGTCGCGCGCGATCGGGGCGGCCAGTCCGCCACCGGAGATGTCGTCCCGGTTGGCGTTGCCGTCCTCGACCACGACGGCGACGGCGACCGGGGAGCCGCTGTCGGTCTTCGCGTACGAGATGAACCAGGCGTACGGCTTCTCGCTGTTGTTCAGACCGTGCTGGGCGGTACCGGTCTTGCCGCCCACTGTGACGCCGGGGATCTGCGCGTTGGTTCCCGTGCCCTTCTCGACGACGGTCTCCATCATCTGCTGGACCTTCTGGGCGTTCTCGCCGGACAGCGCCCGGCTCAGCTCCTCGGGCTCGGCGGTGTAGATGTCGTCCAGGTTGGGCGCCTGGCGCCTGGCGACCATGTACGGCTGCATCAGCTTGCCGTCGTTGGCGATGGCGGAGGCCACCATGGCCATCTGGAGCGGGGTGGTCCGGTTGGACGCCTGGCCGATGCCGGCCATCGCGTTCTGCGGCCGGTTGTCCTCGGGGTAGATGCTCGCGTCGGCGCGGACGGGCGTGAAGACTTCCTTGTTGAAGCCGAACTTGTCCGTCTGCTCGATCATCTTCTCGTTGCCGAGGTCGTCGCTGACCTTCCCGAAGACGGAGTTGCACGACACCCGCAGGGCTTCGCGCAGCGAGGCGTCCTTGCAGGGGATGTTGCCCTCGTTCTGCAGCGGGAGGGTGCTCTGCGGCAGCGTCCAGGGCAGCGGGGAGTCCGTCTTGGCGTCGATGTCGTCGTAGAGCCCGTTCTCCAGGGCGGCGGCGGCGGTGACGACCTTGAAGGTGGAGCCGGGGGGGTAGGTCTCGCGCAATGCCCGGTTGAGCATCGGCTTGTCCTTGTCCTTCAGGAGCGTCTGCCGGGCGTCCGAGTCCTTGAGCGAGTTCCCGGCGAAGACCGAGGGGTCGTACGACGGGGTGCTCGCGAGAGCGAGGATCGCGCCCGTCTGCGGGTCCAGGGCGACGACTGCGCCCTTCTTCTCGCCGAGACCCTTGAACGCGGCCTTCTGGGCGGCCCCGTTGAGGGTCGTGACGACGTTGCCGCCCTGCTTCTTCTCGCCGGTGAACATCGACATCGTCCGGTCGAAGAAGAGCTGGTCGTCGTTGCCGGTGAGGATGCCGTCCTCGAGGTTCTCCAACTGCGAGGAGTCGAAGGCCTGCGAGGAGTAGCCGGTCACGGGGGCCCAGAGAGGCCCGTCCTTCCAGACCCGCTTGTACGTGAAGTCGCCGTCCTCGGTCTCGACGGAGCCAGTGATGGCCTTGCCGTCCACGATGATGTCGCCGCGCTCGTGGGCGTAGCGCTCGATCTGGACGCGGCGGTTGTACTTGTGGCTGTTCAGCTCGTCCGCACGGACGTACTGGAGCCAGTTGTCCCGGATCAGGAGGGCCAGGACGAGGATGCCGCAGAAGATCGCGATCCGTCGCAGTGGCTTGTTCACGGTCGGACCACCTGCGTCATCTCTGCGTCGGTCGAGGGTGCGGGCGCCGGGGCCGGGCGGCGCGCGGTGTCGCTGATGCGGATCAGGATGGCGATCAGGGCCCAGTTGGCCAGTACGGAGGAACCGCCCGCCGCCAGGAACGGCATCGTCATACCGGTGAGCGGGATGAGACCCATCACACCGCCGGCGACGACGAACACCTGGATGGCGAACGATCCCGAGAGGCCGATCGCGAGGAGCTTGCCGAACGGGTCGCGGGCCGCCAGCGCGGTGCGCACTCCGCGCTCCACGATCAGGCCGTAGATGAGGAGCACACCCATCATCCCGGCGAGCCCCAGCTCCTCGCCGACGGTGGCGAGGATGAAGTCGGAGTTGGCGGCGAAGCCGATCAGGTCGGAGTGGCCCTGTCCGAGACCGGTCCCGAGGGTGCCTCCGGAGCCGAAGGCCATCAGGGACTTGGCCATCTGCTCGCTCGCCGCCTGCTCGCCCCAGCCCGCGAACGGGTCGAGCCAGGCGGTGACGCGCTGCTGGACGTGCGGTTCGAACGAGGCGACACCGACGGCACCGATCCCGGACATCAGCAGACCGAAGACGATCCAGCTGGTGCGCTCGGTGGCGACGTACAGCATCACGACGAACATGCCGAAGAAGAGCAGCGAGGAGCCGAGGTCGGTCTCGAAGACCAGGATCAGGATGGAGAACGCCCAGACCATCAGGATCGGGCCCAGGTCGCGGCCGCGGGGCAGGTACAGGCCCATGAACCGGCGGCTGGCCAGCGCCAGCGCGTCCCGCTTGACCATCAGGTAGCCCGCGAAGAACACCGCGATGATGATCTTGGCGAACTCACCGGGCTGGAGCGTACCGATGCCGGGGATCTTGATCCAGATCTTGGCGCCGTTCACCGCAGGGAAGAACATCGGCAGGATCAGCAGGAACAGCGCCACGAGCATGGAGATGTACGTGTAGCGCTGGAGGATGCGATGGTCCTTGAGGATGGCCAGGACCGCGACGAGCATGCCTACGCCGATCGCCGAGAACAGCAACTGCTTCGAGGCAGCGGGGGCGAAAGTCTTCAGAGCCTGGAACCGGTCTGACTGGTCCAGGCGCCAGATGAACGCCAGGCCGAGGCCGTTCAGGAGGACGGCCAGGGGCAGCAGCAGCGGGTCGGCGTACTTGGCGAACCTCCGCACCGCGAGGTGGGCGACGCCGCCGAGCAGGGCGAGCCCCGCTCCGTAACCGAGCATGCCCGAGGGCAGCTCGCCGTTGAGGGCGAGGCCCACGTTGGCGTAGGCGAACACCGAGATGGCGACGGCGAAGATGACGAGCGCCAGCTCGGTGTTGCGGCGGCTCGGTGCGTCGATCGCGCCGATGGTGGTCGTGTTGGTGACAACGCTCATGGTGCTGAAGGCCCCCTACGGCTTACTGCTTACCGCACTGCGGGACCAGCTTCTTCTCTTCCTCCGAGAGGCTGGGGCCGGGAGTGGGAGTCGCGGTGTTCGGCTTGGTCCCCGTGGTGGGGGGAGTGGCGGAAGTCTCGGCCTCGGCCTCGGCCGCGCGGCGCTGCGCGTCCTTCTTGCAGGCGGATGCCTGGGCGGCGAGCTCGTCGACCTTCTTGCGGGCGTCGGTGATGCTGCCCTCGGCGATCGTCGCCTCGACCTGCTTGCGCTGGTACGGCGGCAGGTACTTGAGCTCGATCTCGGGGTGGTTCTTCTCCACCTCGGAGAGCGAGATCCAGGCGAGGTCCTGGCTGATGCCGCGGAACAGCGCCACGTTCTCGTTCTGCGCGCCGACGTAGAACTGGGTCTGCGTCCAGCGGTAGCCGCCGTAGAGGCCGCCGCCGATCACGCCGAGGACCAGCACGGTGAAGACGGACCGCTTGAGCCATTTACGGCCGCCGCCGCGCGGCTTGTCGAGGTCGTCGTCGGCGTACGCGTCGTACGAGCCGTCCGGCAGGTCGCCGTAGCCGGAGTCACCGCTGCCGGGCGGGCCGAAGCCGCCCGAGGGGGGCGGGACGGGGCGGCCGAGACCGGCCGCGCGGCCGGCCGGGGTCTGCATGGCCCCGCCGTCGTTCAGCACCGCCTGGTTCTCGGCGACCGCGCCGACGACGACCGGGGTCTCGCTGAGCCGGCCGGCCAGGGTGTCGTTGTTGTCGACGTCCAGGACGTCGGCCACGATGCAGGTGATGTTGTCGGGGCCACCGCCGCGCAGAGCGAGCTGGATGAGCTCCTGGATGGTCTCCTGCGGGCCCTGGTAGCTGGCCAGGGTCTCTTCCATCGTCTGGTGCGAGACCACGCCGGAGAGGCCGTCGGAGCAGATCAGGTAGCGGTCACCGGCGCGGACCTCGCGGATGGAGAGGTCCGGCTCGACGTGGTCGCCGCTGCCCAGCGCCCGCATCAGCAGGGAGCGTTGCGGGTGGGTGGTGGCCTCTTCCTCGGTGATGCGGCCCTCGTCGACGAGGCGCTGCACCCAGGTGTGGTCCTGGGTGATCTGGGTCAGGACGCCGTCGCGCAGCAGATACGCGCGGGAGTCGCCGACGTGCACCAGGCCGAGGCGCTGGCCGGTCCAGAGAAGGGCGGTGAGCGTGGTGCCCATGCCCTCCAGCTGGGGGTCCTCCTCGACCATGACGCGCAACTGGTCGTTGGCCTGCTGCACGGCGGTGGCCAGGGAGGTCAGGATGTCCGAACCCGGGACGTCGTCGTCGAGCTGGACGAGCGTGGAGATCACCTCGGAGCTGGCGACCTCACCGGCCGCCTGGCCGCCCATGCCGTCGGCGATGGCGAGCAGCCGGGGTCCGGCGTAGCCGGAGTCCTCGTTCCCCTCCCGGATCATGCCTTTGTGCGATCCGGCGGCGAAGCGCAGGGACAGACTCATGCGCACCTGCCCCGTCGACGCCGCGTCGGGGTACAGCCTGTCTCGAGCCACACTGCCCACCCTCCGGTCGGGAACCGGGCAGCGTCCGTCGTCCAGGCTGCCGCGGCTCGCTCGCTCCGCTCGCTCATTGTCGTACTACTTCCGCAGCTCGATGACGGTCTTGCCGATACGGATCGGCGCGCCCAGCGGAACGGGCGTCGGGGTGGTGAGCCGGGTCCGTTCCAGATACGTGCCGTTGGTGGACCCGAGATCCTCCACGATCCACTGGCCGTCCCGGTCCGGGTAGATCCTGGCATGCCTGCTGGACGCGTAGTCGTCGTCCAGCACGATCGTCGAATCGTGGGCCCGTCCCAGAGTGATGGTCTGGCCCTGGAGCGCGACCGTGGTGCCCGTGAGGGTGCCTTCGGACACGACCAGCTTCGTTGGTGCCCCGCGGCGCTGGCGCCCGGGCTGCTGGCGCTGCTGGGGCGGCGCCGCTTGTTGTTGTTGGCGGCCCTGTTGCGGGCGCGCGTCGGCGGCAGTGCGGCGTGAGCCGCGCTGCGTGACACGCGTTCCGAACAGGTCGCTGCGGATGACCTGGACGGCCACGATCACGAACAGCCACAGAACAGCCAGGAAACCTAGCCGCATGACCGTCAGGGTCAGCTCTGACATTGCCCCCGCTTCACCCTTCGGCTTGCCGGTAAACGATGGTGGTGCTTCCCACGACGATCCGTGAGCCGTCGCGGAGCGTAGCGCGGGTGGTGTGCTGCCCGTCCACCACGATGCCGTTGGTGGACCCGAGATCCTGGATCGTCGAGGGCGTTCCGGTCCGGATCTCACAGTGCCGGCGCGATACGCCGGGGTCGTCGATCCGCACGTCGGCGTCGGTGGATCGTCCCATCACCAACGTCGGGCGGGAAATCTGGTGGCGGGTGCCGTTGATCTCGATCCAGCGCCGCACCTGGGCGTCCGGCAGGGCGCCCGGCCCGGCCGGCGGGCGCCGGTCGCTCGTGGGCGCCGAGGGCCGTCCACCGCCGGGCGGCGGGGCCGCGGGCATCGGCGGAGGGGCGGTCGGGGGGTACCCGTAGCCACCGGGGGCCTGCGGGGCGGCGGGCCGCCCGGGGGCAGGCCGCTGGGGCTGGTCGAACTGGTCCTGCTGTGACGAACTCGACGCCAGGGTGCGGCTGCGCACCCGGTAGAGACCGGTGTCGAGGTCGTCGGCCTTCTCCAGGTGGACCTTGATCGGCCCCATGAAGGTGTAGCGCTGCTGCTTGGCGTAGTCGCGCACCAGGCCGGAGAGCTCGTCGCCCAGCTGGCCCGAGTACGGGCTGAGCCGCTCGTAGTCGGGAGTGGAGAGCTCGACGATGAAGTCGTTGGGGACGACGGTCCGCTCGCGGTTCCAGATCGTCGCGTTGTTGTCGCACTCCCGCTGGAGAGCTCCCGCGATCTCCACCGGCTGCACCTCGGACTTGAAGACCTTGGCGAAGGTGCCGTTGACCAGCCCTTCGAGGCGCTGCTCGAAACGCTTCATGACCCCCATGGGGCACCTCCTCCGGTGTCATCGTCCCTGTACTGCTTACTGATCGTATCCACGCGTCGGGAAATCGGCTGGTTCCCCTTCTCTGCCCTGTGGATGAGTGTCACCCCTCACACGGATCGTAGAGGTGGCCTCCTCACAGTGTCCCGCACCCGCGATGCTCTCTGGAGGAGTGGGGGCGGCTGCTCCGCGTTCCCGTTTCCCCTCCCGGGATCGATGAAACAACGGATGTGAATCACCCTGTCCACCGTGCTAATCTTCCGTTTGTCGCCAGGCGCTCGCACCACACAGGTGAGAGAGGGTCTGGGAACACCACTCTTGCGCGAGTGGCGGAACGGCAGACGCGCTGGCTTCAGGTGCCAGTGTCCTTAGGGACGTGGGGGTTCAAATCCCCCCTCGCGCACAACGGCAGTCGCTTGCGGCTGTGAGTTGATTCGGGAGAACCCCCGCTTCGGAGAGATCCGGAGCGGGGGTTCTTCGTTGTTGCGTCGTAGGATCGCCGGCCGGCTGTGTCGGCGGTGGGGCGGCGGGGTAAACAGGGCGTGCGGTCGGTATGCCCGCCGAAGCCCGGGTGCTCACTGGAGCGGTTTCCGGACAGACCGATGGTCTGCGGGGCGGCTTCCATGCATACGCTGATTGCAGAGGCTGGATCGACGGCTGCTCGGCAGTGAAGGGCTGAGCGCACAGAACGTCCCGGAGGCAGGAAATGGCGAAGCAGGCTCGCGCGGTGCAGACGTGGCGCTCGATCGTGGATGCCGCGGCGAGCGTCTTCGACGACTACGGCTACGAGCGCGCCGCCATCTCGGAGATCCTCCGCCGGGCCAAGGTGACCAAGGGGGCGTTGTACTTCCACTTCGCGTCCAAGGAGGCCATCGCCCAGGCGATCATGGACGAGCAGACCTCCACGGTCGATTTCGCCCAGGAAGGATCGCCGCTCCAGTCGCTGGTGGACGGCGGCCAGCAGTTCGCCTACGCCCTGCGCCACAACGCGATGGCGCGCGCCGGGACCCGCCTCTCCATCGAAGGTGTCTTCCTCGGCGGGCCGCACCCCTGGGGCGACTGGATCGACGCGACGGCCCGGATGCTGGAGCTGGGCAAGGAGCGGGGCGAGGTGCTGCCGCATGTCGATCCGATGGTGTCGGCCAAGGTCATCGTGGCTTCGTTCACCGGTATCCAGCTGATATCGGAAGCCGACTCCGGGCGAGCGGATCTGCGCGAGCAGGTGGCCGAGATGTGGCGCCATCTTCTTCCGTCGATCGCCCACCCCGGTGTCATCGCCCACATCAAACCGGAGGGCCGGGTTGATCTCGCGGCCCAGGCGCGCGAGAAGGCGGAGCAGGCCGAGCGGGAGGCCCAGGAGATCGCCGCCGCCGCTGAGGCGGCCCGTGGGGCCGCCGCTGCCGGCCGGAACGGCGGGGGTGGCCCGCGCGGTGGTGGGGCCGGTCGCGGTACGCGGGACCAGCCCGAGGGGGAAGGCGCCGACGAACCTGCCGGGGGCGAGGTGACGGCGACGGCTGGAGGGCGGCTCTGACCGGAGCGTGCCGTGCCACGTCGTGCTTGGTTTCACGCTTGGTTTCACGTGAAACGTCCGGTTGCTGACTGCTGACTGCTGACTGTTCACAGCACAGGGCCGCGGAACTCGATCGAGTTCCGCGGCCCTGTTCTTCGTGGTGGCGGTGCCCGTCGGATCAGGCGGCGAGGCGGGTGGCGAGGGCCTTGGCCTTCTGCCGGGCCTCGTCGAACGCCTTGGCGCGGGAGGCCTCGGCGAGCGGGACCAGCTCGGCCATCGACGGCTGCGTGTGGGCGAGGGTCAGCTCCGGAACGATGAAGTCCACCTCGGCGGAGAACATGCTCGTGAGCAGCTTCTCCAAGTAATTCTGGACAAATTCGAAGTCCTCGCGCGGGGTGCCGGGCGCGTACGAGCCGCCGCGGCTGGCGACGACGGTCACCGGGGTCCCCGCGACGGGGGAGTCCGGTCCCGTGTTGTGCCCGACGACGATCACCTGGTCCAGCCAGGCCTTCAGGGTCGACGGGATCGTGAAGTTGTACATCGGTGCGCCGATCAGGACGGCGTCCGCCGCTGCCAGCTCCTCGGCCAGCTCCCGGCGCAGCGGGTCGTCGGCGCCCGCGACCACCGCTGCCGCGTCGAGGTGGGGTACCGGGTCGGCGGCGAGATCGCGGTGGACGACGGTTCCGTCCGGGTTCTCGTCGCGCCAGGCCTGGACGAACGCGGCGGTGACGTCCCGGGACGCGGAGCCCTGCGGGAGGACGGCGGAGTCGAGGTGCAGAAGCGTGGCCATGGGGATCTCCACAGAGAGCGAAGGGGAGGGGTGGCGGCGGATGGTGAGCGCCACCCCTTTCGTACGTAACTACTCATAGCATAGTCCCTTACTTTTCATAAGTGACCTACGGTGGCGCAGTACCCTGGGGGTATGGCAGATCACAGCGAGCAGACCTGTCGGCGGGTCGATGGGGGCATCAGTCGCGTCTTCGAGCTGTTCGGCAAGCGCTGGACCGGGCCGATCGTCTCGGTGCTGCTCCAGCGGCCCGTGCATTTCGCGGAGTTGCGCCGCGCGATTCCCGGGATCAGCGAGCGCATGCTCTCGGACCGGCTGACCGAGCTCGGGGCGGCCGGCCTGGTGATCCGTGAGGTCGACGAGGGGCCGCCGCTGCGCGTCGCGTACCGCCTCACCGAGGCCGGCGCCGCGATGGAGCCGGCGCTCAAGGAGCTCGGGCAGTGGGCGGACACGTACCTCGCGGAATCGGAGCCGGGCACCGGCTGCTGAGCACTTCTGAGCGCTCCGGAGGACTCCTGAGGGGTGCTGACGGCCGCGGGGAACGGCGGTACGGTCGTGCTCGGTCGGAGAGTTGACGAGGCGGGGGAGGCGGCGCTCCATGGGCGTCATCGAAGGCGTGGGCATGAGCGGTGCGGAGGCGGGCATCGGTGCGGGCCCGGCTTCGGAACAGCGGCTCCCGGGGGCGGAGCCCCGTACGGCGGAGTCTCGTACGGCGGATCCCCATGCAGCGGAGTCTCGTACAGCGGAGCCTCGTATACCGGTCGTGCCCGGGTTCGCCCGGCGCGGGGAGGCGGGTTCCGCCAAGGCCGCGGGCAAGGCGCTCCGCGACCGGGTTCCGCGTTCCGCGCACGGTTCGCTGGTCCTGCCGTCGGGCCGTCCCGACGCGGTGCGGGCCGTCGAGGAGTCCAACCGGGGCCGGGTGCCGGGGCTCGCGCCGATCCGGGTGGGACGGATGGCCGCCTCGCCCTTCGCCTTCCTGCGCGGCTCGGCCGGGCTGATGGCCCACGACCTGATGGGGACCCCGGTCACCGGGGTGGGTGCCCAGCTCTGCGGCGACGCGCACGCGGCCAACTTCGGGCTCTACGGCGATGCCCGGGGCAGCCTGGTCATCGACCTCAACGACTTCGACGAGACCGTCTTCGGCCCCTGGGAGTGGGACCTCAAACGGCTCGCCACCTCGCTCGTGCTGGCGGGCCGGACCGCCGGGGCGGACGAGGACACCTGCCGCAAGGGCGCGTACGACACCGTCGGCGCCTACCGGCGCACCATGCGGCTGCTGGCGCGGCTGCCCGCGCTCGACGCCTGGAACGCCATCGCGGACGAGGAGCTCGTCTCGCACACCGACGCCCGCGACCTGGTCGGCACCCTGGAAAAGGTCTCGGAGAAGGCCCGCAGGAACACCAGCGCCCGGTTCGCCGCCCGGTCCACGGAGGACTGCCTCGACGGCGGCCGGCGCTTCGTCGACGCCCTGCCGGTGCTGCGCCGGGTGCCGGACGCGGAGGCCTCGGCGGTCGCGGCGGGGCTCGGCGCCTATCTCGCCACGATCTCCGAGGACCGGGTACCCCTGCTGGCGCGGTACGCGATCCACGACGTGGCGTTCCGCGTGGTCGGCACCGGCAGCGTCGGGACCCGGTCGTACGTGGTGCTGCTGCTCGACCACCGGGGGGAGCCACTGGTCCTCCAGGTGAAGGAGGCGCGTCCGTCGGTGCTGGCGCCGTATCTGCCGGCCGTCGGCTTCGAGGCGCCGCGGGAGGGCCACGAGGGCCGTCGGGTGGTGCTCGGCCAGAAGCGGATGCAGGTCGTCAGCGACATCCTGCTCGGCTGGACGGACGTGGACGGCAGGCCGTACCAGGTGCGCCAGTTCCGCAACCGCAAGGGCAGCGTGGATCCCGCCGCGCTCACCGTCGAACAGGTCGACGACTACGGCCGGATGACCGGGGCCCTGCTGGCCCGCGCCCACTCCCACAGCGCCGACCCCCGGCTGCTCGCGGGCTACTGCGGCAAGAACGACGAGCTCGACGCGGCGATCGCCGACTTCGCGGTGGCCTACGCCGACCGTACGGAGGCGGACCACGCGGAGCTGGAGCGGGCGATCAAAGCGGGCCGGGTGGCCGCCGAGCGGGGGATATGAGGGCGCTGCGGTGACCTGCTCCGGCCCGGCGTCGGCTCCGCCGGGCCGGAGCCGGGGGCCGTGCGGTTCGGGGGCCTGAGCCCGGGGCGTGTGGCAGGGCGTGTGGCAGGGCGGGGGCCGTGCGTGTGGCCGGGCGTGGGGCCGTGCGGTTCGGGGCGTGCGGTCGTGGCCATACGCTGGACGGGTGACCCACGAAGCCGCCGGGGTGCCTCCCACCCGGAACGATGATGACCGGCAGGACGACGACCGGCCCGCCGAGCCGCAGCAGCCGCAGCAGCCCGCACAGGACGCTCAAGAAGCGCAGGACGCCGCGCCGCGTCCCGAGGCGCGGCTGGCCAAGGCCGTGCAGGTGGCCGAGCAGGCGCTGATCGAGTTCGAGATCGCGGTGGAGACCTTCCGGGTGGAGGTCGAGAACTTCTCCCGGCTGCACCACCAGAAGCTCGGCCCGATGTACGCGCGCCTCGACGAGCTGGACGCGCAGATCGCCGAGGCACGGGCCGCGAGGACCGGTGACCCCGAGGACCTGCGCAAGGCCAAGGAGGCGCGGGACATCGTCATGCCGATGCCCGGGGTCGACGAGCTCTTCCACGACTGGATGGACGGCGACGGGCTCTCCCCCGAGGCGTCCGCCATGCTCACCGAGCAGCCCGTACGGCCGCCGAAGCGGGTCAGGCCGAGCGAGGAGGCCCGCAAGCTCTACCGTGAGCTGGCCCGCAAGGCCCACCCGGACCTCGCCCAGGACGAGCCGGAGCGGGAGCGCCGGGACGAGTTCATCACCCGCGTGAACGCCGCCTACGGGCGCGGTGACGTCGAGCTGCTCAAGGAGCTGGCGGCCGAGTGGGCGGCGGGCCCGGCCCAGCCGCTCGCCCCGCTCAGCGAGAGCGAGGAGCTCTACGCCCGGCTGGAGTGGCTGAGCAGGCGCAAGGAGCTGCTCACGGTGCTCGCCAAGGAGCTGGAGGAGGGCGCGATCGGCTCGATGCTCCGGATGGCCCCGGACGACCCGGACCAACTGCTGGAGGACATCGGGGAGCAGCTGCTGGGCGAGGTGTCCCGGCGGGAGGCCGAGCTCGCGGGGATGGTGCAGTAGCGTTCCCGGTGACTTGGTGGGTTCCGGCGGACCCCCGGCCCGCGTACGTACGAGAGAAGGCATGACCCATGAATTTCGCCCCGCTGCCCTCGGTGGACGTCGCTCAGGTGCCGCTCGACGGCCTGGTCCTGGACGTCCGGGAGAACGACGAGTGGGCAGCCGGTCATGTCGAGGGCGCGCTGCACATTCCCATGAGCGACTTCGTCGGCAGGTTCGGTGAGCTGGCGGAGGCCGCCGGGGACGGCCGTCGCGTCCATGTCATGTGCCGGGTCGGCGGCCGGTCCGCCCAGGTCACGCAGTATCTGGTCCAGCAGGGGATCGACGCCGTGAACATCGACGGCGGCATGCTCGCCTGGGACGGGGCCGGGCGTCCGATGGTGACGGACGACGGGGCCTCGGCCTTCGTCCTCTGATCTTCGCTTCGGGCTCTCCGCGTCAGGACAGCGGGTGGGCGGCCAGCAGGTCGCCCAGTGCCTCCTCGTGGGCCGCCGCCGGGCCGAGGGAGAGCTCGATCTGCTTCGCCCAGGCGTGGAAGCGGTGCAGCGGGTAGTCGGTGTCCGCGCCGAAGCCGCCGTGCAGGTGCTGGGCGGTCTGCACGATGCGGCGCACCCCGTCGGAGGCCCAGATCTTCGCCACGGCGATGTCGCCCGCGGTGGGCAGCGGGCCCCCGGCACCGGTGGAGATCCGCCAGGCGGCCTGCCAGAGCGTCACCTCCATCGCCCGCAGGTCGATGTACCGGTCGGCGGCCTGCACCGCCACCGCCTGGAACGTGGCGACGGGAAACCCGAACTGCTCGCGCTTCCCGGTGTATTCGGCGGTCATCGCGAGCACCCGCTCGCCGAGTCCGAGCGCCAGGGCGCAGGTACCCGTGGTGAGCAGGTCCCGCAGCCGGTCCCAGGCCCCGGGCGCGTCGATCAGTTCGCGCGCCTCCACGCGTACGCCGTCGAGCCGGACCTCCGCCAGGCGTTCGCCGCTGGTGGAGACCTGGTCCGCGAGGGTGACGCCTTGGCGGGCGGGGTCCACGAGGGCCAGGACGGCCCGGCCCTCGCCGGTGTGGGCGGGGACGGCTATCCGGTCGGCCACCTGCGCCCAGGGGACCGCCGACTGCACGCCATCCAGCACCCAGCCCGAGGGGGCCCGGCCCGAAGGAGCGGCCCCGGGGCCCTCCGGCCGTGCGGTGACGGCGAGTTCGGCCGGGTCGTGGCCCGTGCGCCCGTTGGCCCCGGCGGTCAGGACCAGCTCGCCGCTGGCGGCCCGGGGCAGCAGCTCGGCGGCGAGGCCGCTCTCCCCGTACCGCTCGACGGTCATGGCGACCGCGCAGCTCTCCAGCAGCGGGACCCTGGCCAGCACCTTGGCCGACTCGCGCAGGACCAGGAAGAGCGCGACCGGGTCGAGCCCGGCGCCGCCGTACTCCTCCGAGAGCGTGAGGCCGAGCAGGTCCGAGCCCGCGAGCTCGCCCCACAGCCGCCGGTCGATGTCCTCGGCCACGGCCCCCGGCGTCAGGGCGGGGCTGGGCACGCTGTCGGGCGCGACGCCGGAGAAGACCGCCCGGGCCGCCTCCACGGCTGCCTGCTGTTCCTCGGTGAAGGTGAAGTCCACTGTCCCGGCCTCCCGTTGGCGGTCCCTGGCAGTCTCTGGCGTCCCTGGCGGTTTCTGGCGGGCCGTCAAGATAGAACAGGTTCTAGGAGAAGGGAACAGGTTCTACGGGAAGGGCGCGCCCGCTGCGGGAGGGGAGCGGCGTCAGCGGTCGAAGTCCAGCTCCACCTCCGGGGTGAGCGGATGCGACTGGCAGGCCAGCACGAAGCCCGCGTCCGTCTCCTCCGGCTCCAGCGCGAAGTTCCGCTCCATCCGGACCTCGCCCGAGACCAGGAACGCCCGGCAGGTCCCGCACACCCCGCCCTTGCAGGCGTACGGAGCGTCCGAGCGGCTCCGCAGCACCGTCTCAAGCAGCGACTCCGTGTCCTGGACGGGCCAACTGCCGGAACGGCCGTGCAGGGTGGCCGTCAGCGTGGCGTCGGAGGGTGCGGCGACCTTGACGACCGTGACATCGGAGAGGCCGTCGTCGACGTGGAAGATCTCCTGGTGGACCCGGGTCCGGTCGACGTCCAGCGCGCGCAGGGCCTTCTCCGTCCCCCGTACGAGACCGAGCGGCCCGCACAGGAACCAGCCGTCCACCTCCGCCACCGGAAGAACCGCCGGCAGCAGGGCGGTGAGCCGCTCGGTGTCCAGGCGGCCGGAGGGGAGCCCGGCCGACTGCTCCTCCCGGGAGAGGGCGGTGATCAACTGGAAGCGGTCCGGGTAGCGGTCCTTGAGGTCGGCCACCTCGTCCAGGAACATCGTGGAGGCCGCCGTGCGGTCGCTGCGGATCAGGCAGAACCGCGCCTTCTCCTCCCGCGCGAGGAGGGTCGCCGCCATCGACAGCACCGGGGTGATCCCGCTGCCGCCGACCACCGCCGCGAAGAGGCCCGGACGCGGCTCCAGCACGAAGCGGCCCATGGGAGGCATGGCCTCCACCTGGTCCCCGACGGACAGCTCCTTCAGGGCGTAGGTGGAGAACGCCCCGCCCTCGACCCCGCGGATGCCGACCCGGACCACCGGCTCGGCGGGCTGTTCGGTGGACGGCGCGCAGATCGAGTACGAACGGCGGATCTCCCTGCCGTCCACGCTGTAGCGCACGTTCAGATGCTGGCCGGGGGCGTGGCGGAAGACCTCGCGGAGCTCGGCCGGCACGGCGAAGGTCACGGCCACCGCATCGTCCGTGATCCGTTCGATCGCGCTGACCCGGAGCGGATGGAACATCTACAACTCCTTGAAGTGGTCGAACGGTTCGCGGCAGGCGACGCAGCGGCGCAGCGCCTTGCACGCCGTGGAGGAGAACCGGCTGAGCAGCTCCGTCTCCGTGGAGCCGCAGTGCGGGCAGCGCACCGAGAGCGTCAGGGGCACCGGCCCGCCGTCGGCGCTGTGGGCGCGCGGGGGCGCTATGCCGAACTCGGCGAGCTTGCGGCGGCCCTCGGCGCTGATGTCGTCGGTCGACCAGGCCGGTGCGAGCACCGTGACCACGGAGACCTCGGGCACGCCGTTCTCGTGGAGCACCCGCTCGATGTCGGCGGACATGGCCTCGATCGCCGGGCAGCCGGTGTACGTCGGGGTGAGCCGCACGGTCACCCGGCCCGGGCCCTCCACGTCCACGCCGCGCAGGACGCCGAGCTCGGCCAGGGTCAGCACCGGCAGCTCGGGGTCCGGGACGGAACCGGCGAGGGTGCGCAGCTCCGCCTCCAGCGGGGTGTCGGTCACCATGACGCCCCCGGGTGGCTGCGGTGCAGGTGCTGCATCTCGGCGAGCATCCGGCCGAAGGGCTCGGTGTGCACGCCCTGGCGCCCCGCGCCGGCCGTCCAGGCGCCGGTGCGCGGTCCGGTCGGCAGCGTCAGCGTGGCCCGCTCCAGGGTGCCGGTGACGGAAGCCAGCCAACTGCGCTCCAGCTCCTGAAGGTCGACGCCGGAGCCGGTGGCGTCCAGCCCCTCCACCGGCTGGAACATCTCGCCGGTGAAGCGCCAGAGCGCCTCCAGGCCGGCCTGCATCCGCTCATGGCTCCCGGCGGTGCCGTCCCCGAGCCGCAGGGTCCACTGCTCGGCGTGGTCGCGGTGGTAGGCGACCTCCTTGACGGCCTTCGCCGCGAGGTCCGCGAACTCACCGCCCCCGGCCGCCAGCCGCTCGTACAGCAGGTGCTGGTAGACCGAGAAACAGAGCTGCCGGGCGATGGTGTGGGCGAAGTCCCCGTTGGGCTGCTCGACGAGCTGGAGGTTGCGGAAGGCCCGCTCCTCGCGGAGGTACGCCAGCTCGTCCTCGTCACCGACGAGCGAGAGCAGCACCCGCGCCTGCCCCAGCAGGTCCAGGGCGATGTTGGCGAGCGCCACCTCCTCCTCCAGGACGGGGGCGTGGCCCGCCCACTCCCCCAGCCGGTGCGAGAGCACCAGCGCGTCGTCGCCGAGGGCGAGGGCGGCGCTCACAGGTGCTTCACCCCGTCCGGGATCTCGTAGAAGGTCGGGTGGCGGTAGGGCTTGTCGCCGGCCGGCTCGAAGAACGCGTCCTTCTCGTCGGGCGAGGAGGCGGTGATCTGGGTGGAGGGGACGACCCAGATCGAGACGCCTTCGGAGCGCCGGGTGTAGAGGTCGCGCGCGTTGCGCAGGGCCATCTCGGCGTCGGGCGCGTGGAGGCTGCCCGCGTGGGTGTGGGAGAGCCCGCGCCGCGAGCGCACGAACACCTCCCACAGCGGCCAGTCGGTCGAGCTGCTCATGCCGTCTCCTCCACGTGCGGTGCGGGCTGTGCTGTCCGGGTGGACGGGGTGGTGTGCTTGGCGGCGTACGCGGCGGCGGCGTCCCGGACCCAGGCGCCCTCTTCGTGGGCCCTGCGCCGCTGGGTGATCCGCTGCTCGTTGCACGGGCCGTTGCCCTTGAGGACCTCCTGGAACTCCGCCCAGTCGATCGCGCCGAAGTCGTGCTGGCCGCGCTCCTCGTTCCACCGGATGTCGGGGTCCGGCAGGGTCAGGCCCAGTGCCTGCGCCTGCGGCACGCAGATGTCCACGAAGCGCTGTCGCAGCTCGTCGTTGGAGTGCCGCTTGATCTTCCAGGCCATCGACTGCTCGGAGTGGGACGAGGCGTCGTCGGGCGGGCCGAACATCATCAGGGAGGGCCACCACCAGCGGTCCACCGCGTCCTGGGCCATCGCGTGCTGGGCCTCGGTGCCGCGGCTGAGGGCGAGCAGCAGCTCGTACCCCTGGCGCTGGTGGAAGGACTCCTCCTTGCAGATGCGGACCATCGCGCGGGCGTAGGGGCCGTAGGAGCAGCGGCAGAGCGGCACCTGGTTGGTGATGGCCGCGCCGTCCACCAGCCAGCCGATCGCGCCGACGTCGGCCCAGGTCAGGGTGGGGTAGTTGAAGATCGACGAATAGCGCTGGCGGCCGGCGTGGAGCTTGTCGAGCAGCTCCTCACGGCTGGTGCCCAGCGTCTCGGCCGCGCTGTAGAGATACAGGCCGTGTCCGGCCTCGTCCTGCACCTTGGCCATCAGGATCGCCTTGCGGCGCAGCGAGGGCGCGCGGGTGATCCAGTTGGCCTCGGGCTGCATGCCGATGATTTCCGAGTGGGCGTGCTGGGCCATCTGGCGGACCAGCGTGGCGCGATACGCCTCGGGCATCCAGTCGCGCGGCTCGATGCGGTCGTCGGCGGCCACGGCCGC
Source organism: Streptomyces cyaneofuscatus (assembly GCF_042718795.1). Taxonomy (GTDB): domain Bacteria; phylum Actinomycetota; class Actinomycetes; order Streptomycetales; family Streptomycetaceae; genus Streptomyces; species Streptomyces cyaneofuscatus_A. Next base: position 15,081 of record NZ_JBHXOX010000009.1, on the reverse strand, counting down.
GTCGAAGACCGCGAGGCGTGCCGCGTCTGCCGCGTCCGGGGCCGTACCGGCGCCCTGCCCCGCCGCTCCTGCCGTGCGTGAGGTGCTCTGCGTCTTCTGGTCCGCAGTCACTGCCGCCATCCCGGGCTCCCTACCGACCGATCGTTCGGTTCATTGACTTCAATGGTCGGTCGCAGGCCCGTAGGGTGTCAACCCTGTGGATAACCGAGTGGTGATCGATCGTGAGCGGGGCGGGATGGATGCGGACCACGACGGGAGCTCCGGACGCGGGGATTCCGGCAGCGTGCACGAGGACGTCCGGCCGCAGGCCGTGAGCCCCGAGCCCGTCGGACCGGACGCTCCGGCACCCGAAGCGGAGGCGCCGGAGCCACAGGTCCGGGCCGTCCCGGAGCCCCCCGCGGCCGGCGTCGGCATAGCCGGCCTCTCGTTCGGCTACCAGCTCGTCGCCGCCCTGGCCCTCTCCCTCATCGGGCTCCTGGCCTGCGCACAGGTGGCCATGGTCTTCCTGCACGTCGCCCCGTCCAACACGCTGACCAAGCAGCACGGCAAGACGGTCGACAAGTGGATCTACCCCGAGTTCGAGCAGAACTGGAAGCTCTTCGCCCCCAACCCGCTCCAGCAGAACATCGCCGTCCACGTCCGGGCCGAGGTGGCCGGGGCCGACGGGCGCCGCACCACCGAGTGGATCAGCCTCACCGATGCGGACGCCGACGCGATACGCGGCAACCTCTTCCCCAGCCATGTGAACCAGAACGAGCTCCGCCGGGGCTGGGACTTCTACGTGAACTCGCACGACGACCGGAACAAGCCCAACGGACTGCGCGGCGACCTCTCCGAGCGCTACATCCGGCGCATCGCGATGCTGCGGCTGAGCGGGGTCGACCTGGGCGGTACGGTCGAACGGATCCAGATGCGGTCGGCGAGCAGCCTGATCACCCCGCCCTCGTGGTCCACCGAGAAGGCCGACACCCGCCCCACCTACCGTGTCCTCCCCTGGTGGTCCGTGACCCCCGACGATCTGCCCGCACCGCGTGACGCGGCGCGCGCCGAGGAGGGGGACAAGTGACCACCACCCCGCCCACCGCACCGGTGGCGAGCCGACCCGCCCCCGCTCGGGGCCCTGCCGCACCGGGCCCCGGCGCACCCGACCGGATCGCCGCCGCCGGGGCCGCTCTGGCCCGCGCCATCCAGCGCGTCACCGCCTCGGCCCTCGGCCCGTACCAGAGCGCCGTCATCCGGATCGGCTTCGCCGCCACCTACCTGTTCTTCCTGGTGCGCGAGCTGCCGCACCGCCATGAGCTGTACGGCCCCGACAGCCCGTGGCACTGGGACCTGGCACGGCAGCTCACGGCGGGCAACGAGGCCTTCTCCGTCCTCCTCTGGTCGGACAGCGTGCTCTGGTTCGAGGTGGTGTACGCGCTCACCGTCCTGTCCGCCGCAGGACTGCTCCTGGGCTGGCGCACCCGGACCATGTCGGTCCTCTTCATGGTCGGCGTGCTCTCCGTACAGAACCGCAGCGTCTTCATGGGCGACGGCGGCGACAACGTCATCCACCTGATGGCGATCTACCTCGTGCTGACGCGCTGCGCCCAGGTCTGGTCGCTGGACGCCCGCCGCGCCGCCCGCGACGCGGAGCGCGACGCGCTCGGCCTGCCGCCCCGACGGGACGCGGTGGGACCGGTGCTCTGGGCGGTCCTCGGCCCGGTCCTGCTGGGGGCCACGCTGATGGGTGGCCTCGGCGGCACCTGGTGGCTTCCGGTGTTGCTCTGGATCCTCTGGCTCTCCGCCGCCGCCTGGTGGGCCGCGCACCGCTTCGCGCCCGGCGGGCAGCCGCGCGCCCTGCTCGATGTGCTGGCCAACCTCGCCCACAACGCGACGCTCCTCGTGATCATGGTCGAGGTCTGCCTGATCTACGCGACCGCCGGCTGGTACAAGATCCAGGGCTCCCGCTGGCAGGACGGCACCGCGCTCTACTACCCGCTCAAGCTCGACTACTTCGCCCCGTGGCCCGCCCTCTCGGACGTGCTCGCCTCCAGCGGGCTGATGGTCATGGTGCTGACGTACGCGACGGTCATCGTCCAGGTCGCGTTCCCGTTCACCCTGTTCAACCGGCGGCTCAAGAACGTCCTGCTGGTCATCATGATCGGCGAGCACGCCGGGATCGCCGTGCTGCTGGGGCTGCCGTTCTTCTCGATGGCGATGATCGCGGCGGACGCGGTGTTCCTGCCTACGGTCTTCCTCGCCTGGCTGGGGGGCCGCGCCGCGCTGGGCCGGCGGCGGCTGCTCGGATGGCTGCCGCGCCGGTCGCGCTCCCCCGAGGCAGGCGGCCCGCGGGAGGTGCCCACCGCACGCCCGGCGCCGGAGGAACGCGGCGGTACGGGGGAGGCCCCGCCGCACGGCACCGGCGGGGGCCATACGCTCGTCGGGTGAGCAGCGAGACCGGCAGCACCGGCAGTACCCCAGAGCCCGCGCCCGTGGACCCCGTCCCGGCGGAGCCCGTCCAGTACGACGACAGCTACGGGCAGGAGATCGGTGTCGGGCCGCACCCGCTGCCCTGGCCGGAGGGCGAGCGGTACGACCCCGAGCTGCTCGCCCACGGCGACCGGCGCAACGTCGGTGACGGCTACCGCTACTGGACGCGGGAGGCGATCGTCGCCGACCTCGACCTGCGGCGCCACGACTTCCATGTGGCCGTGGAGAACTGGGGCCACGACTTCAACATCGGCTCGGTGGTGCGGACCGCCAACGCCTTCCTGGCGAAGGAGATCCACATCGTGGGCCGGCGGCGCTGGAACCGGCGCGGCGCCATGGTCACCGACCGCTACCAGCATGTGCGCCACCACCCGGACACGGCGGACCTGACCGCCTGGGCGGCGGCCGAGGGGCTGCCGATCATCGGGATCGACAACCTCCCCGGCGCCGTACCGCTGGAGCGCACCGAGCTGCCGCGCCGGTGTGTGCTGCTGTTCGGGCAGGAGGGGCCGGGCCTGACCGAGGAGGCGCGCGAGCACGCCTCGATGGTGTGCTCGATCGCCCAGTTCGGCTCGACCCGGTCCATCAACGCGGGGGCCGCCGCGGCGATCGCGATGCACGCGTGGGTGCAGTGCTACGCCGATGTCCCCGACCCCCGTCGCTGACTCCTAGGCCTGGCGGCGGACCTCCACCACGCGGAAGCGGTTGGCGACGAAGGCCGCGTCGCACAGGGCCGCGTTGGCCGCCGGGTTGCCGCCGGAGCCATGGAAGTCGGAGAAGGCGGCCGTCTGGTTGACGTAGACCCCGCCGGTCAGGTTCAGCGAGAGCTGGGCCGACTCGTCCAGGCAGACGTCCTCGATCGCCCGCTCCACCTCGGCGGAGGTGGTGTAGGCGCCGACGGTCATGGCGCCCTTCTCCCGGATCGTGCGGCGCAGCAGCTCCAGAGCGGCGTCCGTCGACTCGACCGCCACGGCGAAGGAGACCGGGCCGAAGCACTCCGAGAGGTACGCCGCGTCCTCGTCGGTCTTCGTGCCGTCGAGCTTGACGACGACCGGCGTACGGACGACGGCGTCGGGGAACTCGGCGTTGGCGACCGTGCGCGATTCCAGGGCCACCTCGCCCAGCTCACCGGCCGCCTCGACCCGGGCCTTGACGTCCGGGTTGACCAGCGCGCCGAGCAGGGCCGCCGCGCGGGCGTCGTCGCCGAGGAGCTTCGTGACGGCCGCCGCGATGTCGGCGACGACCTCGTCGTACGACTTGGCGCCGTCGTCCGTGGTGATGCCGTCGCGGGGGATCAGCAGGTTCTGCGGGGTGGTGCACATCTGGCCGCTGTAGAGCGAGAGCGAGAACGCCACGTTGCCGAGCATGCCCCGGTAGTCGTCGGTGGAGTCGACGACGATCGTGTTGACGCCGGCCTTCTCCGTGTAGACCTGCGCCTGGCGGGCGTTGGCCTCCAGCCAGTCGCCGAAGGCGGTGGAGCCGGTGTAGTCGATGATGCGGACCTCGGGGCGGACCGCGAGGGTCTTGGCGATGCCCTCGCCGGGCCGCTCGGCGGCGAGCGCGACCAGGTCGGCGTCGAAGCCCGCCTCGGTGAGCACCTCGCGGGCGATCTTGACGGTGAGCGCGAGCGGCAGCACGGCCCTGGGGTGCGGCTTCACCAGCACCGGGTTGCCGGTGGCGAGCGAGGCGAAGAGGCCCGGGTAGCCGTTCCACGTGGGGAAGGTGTTGCAGCCGATGACCAGCGCGACCCCGCGCCCGGTCGTGGTGAACGACTTGCTGAGCTTCAGCGGGTCGCGCTTGCCCTGCGGCTTGGACCAGTCCGCGCTCTCCGGCGTGCGGACCTGCTCCTGATAGGCGTACGCGACGGCTTCCAGACCCCGGTCCTGCGCGTGCGGGCCGCCCGCCTGGAACGCCATCATGAAGGCCTGGCCGCTCGTGTGCATCACGGCGTGGGCCAGCTCGTGGGTGCGGGCGCTGATCCGCGCCAGGATCTCCAGACAGACCAGGGCCCGGGTCTCGGGGCCAGCCGCGCGCCACGCGGCCGTACCGGCCTTCATCGCCGGGAGCAGGACATCCAGGTCGGCGTGCGGATACTCGACGCCGAGCTCCGGGCCGTACGGCGAGGTCTCGCCGCCCGTCCAGCCGTCGGTGCCCGGCTGGCCGAGGTCGAGCCGGGTGTTCAGCACCGCGTCGAACGCGGCCTTGCCCTCGGCCGCCCCGAGACTGCCCGGGGCGCCGCCCTCGCCGTACGCCTTCGGGTGCTCGGGGTGCGGGGACCAGTACGCGCGCGTACCGATCGTGTCGAGGGCCTGGTCGAGCGTGGGCCGGTGGGTCTCGGACAGCTGCTGGGGGGTGAGCGCGGCGGCCATGGCGGACCAACTCCTCATCGAGCCGGGCGGGGACGTACGGACGGAGTTAGAGTAACCGAACGATCGGTCGGGACAAGGGTCCCCGGCGAACCTGTGGATAACTTCAACGGTCCCCGCCCGCACGGGGAGGGCCCCTCATGGGGGAGGATCGCGGACATGACCACGGCCAAGCGGGACACGTACACCCCGGAGACGCTGCTCACCGTCGCTGTTCGTGTCTTCAACGAGCGCGGTTACGACGGCACCTCCATGGAGCATCTCTCCAGGGCGGCGGGCATCTCCAAGTCCTCCATCTACCACCATGTGGCGGGCAAGGAGGAGCTGCTGCGCCGGGCCGTGAGCCGGGCGCTCGACGGGCTCTTCGCCATCCTCGACGAGCCGGGGGCGGTGCGCGGGCGCGCGATCGAGCGCGTCGAATACGTCACGCGCCGGACCGTGGAAGTGCTGATGGCGGAGGTTCCGTACGTCACGCTGCTGCTGCGGGTGCGCGGCAACACCCAGACCGAGCGGTGGGCGCTGGAGCGGCGGCGCGAGTTCGACCAGCGGGTGTCGGAGCTGCTGAAGGCCGCGGTGGCCGACGGGGACCTCCGGGCCGATGTGGACATACGGCTGGCCACCCGGCTGCTCTTCGGCATGGTCAACTCGCTGGTCGAGTGGTACCGGCCGCAGCCGGGCGGCTTCCCGGGGGAGGAACAGCTCGCCGACACGGTCGTCCAGCTCGCCTTCGAGGGGATGCGGGCGACCGGGGACCGGAAGGGCTGATTCCGTCAGGAAGGGCTGATTCCGTCAGGCCAGCTCGGCCGGGTGGTCCGGGCGGGGGCTGAGGTCCGTCTCCTCGAACACCAGCAGGGTGCGCGTCGACAGCACCTCGGGGATCGACTGGATCCGGGTGAGCACCAGCTCGCGCAGCGCCCGGTTGTCCGGCGTGTGCACCAGCAGCAGGACATCGAAGTCGCCGCTGACCAGCGCGATGTGCGTGGCCCCGGGCAGCGCCTGGAGCTGCTCGCGGACGGTGCGCCAGGAGTTCTGCACGATCTTGAGCGTGATGTAGGCCGAGGCGCCCTGCCCGGCCCGCTCATGGTCGACCCGGGCGCCGAAACCGCGGATCACGCCGTCCTCGACCAGCCGGTTGATCCGGGCGTAGGCGTTGGCGCGCGAGACATGGACCCGCTCGGCCACCGAGCGTATGGAGGCGCGGCCGTCCGTCTGGAGGATGCTCAGGATGTCGCGGTCGATGGCGTCCAGGGGGCGCGCGGGCGGGGGCGTGGGGGACGCCGGGACCGCTGAGGTGGGCGGTGGTGTCGTGGCCGGGGGCGCCGAGATGGGCGGTGGTGTCGTGGCCGGGGGCGCTGAGGTGGGCGGTGGTGTCGTGGCCGGAGGCACGGGGCGGCCGGGGTCTTCGCCCGGTCCGGCCATTTGTTCAGCTGCCATCTGCCCGCGCCTCCCTGTTGTGGACGACCTGCCTCCATCCCAAGCTGTGGAGAACCGTTTGTCCACAGGCTGAAGGTGCCTGTAGCCAAAATGCGCTCGCGACCGAACAATCGGTAGGTGAGGCACACCACACCGGTGCCTCGCATGCTCGGCGACACCCTCGCGACATCTCTTGCCATCACCACCCCTGTCGACACCCTCGATCTCCCGATCGCCCGATCGCCACCCTGATCTCCATCGATGCCTGGAGGTGCCTTCCATGACGGTCCAAGAGCTGCCCGGCGCGGCCACCTACCGGCCCACGCCGCCCCCGGCCTGGAAGCCGATCACCGACCCCGCCCCGCTGCTCCCGGACCCGGAGCCCTACCGGGTGCTCGGTACGGACGCGGTCGCCGACGTCGACCCCGAGCTGCTGCTCCGGCTCCACGCCGAGCTGGTGCGCGGCCGCCGGTACAACACGCAGGCCACCGCGCTGACCAAGCAGGGCCGGCTGGCGGTCTACCCCTCCAGCACCGGCCAGGAGGCGTGCGAGATCGCCGCCGCCCTGGTGCTGGAGGAGCGGGACTGGCTCTTCCCCAGCTACCGGGACACGCTGGCGGCCGTGGCGCGCGGACTCGACCCGGTCGAGGCGCTGACCCTGCTGCGCGGCGACCGGCACACCGGCTACGACCCGCGTGAGCACCGCATCGCCCCGCTCTGCACCCCGCTCGCCACGCAGCTCCCGCACGCGGTGGGCCTGGCGCACGCCGCCCGCCTCAAGGGCGACGACGTGGTGGCGCTCGCCATGGTCGGTGACGGCGGCACCAGCGAGGGCGACTTCCACGAGGCGCTGAACTTCGCGGCCGTCTGGAAGGCACCGGTGGTCTTCCTCGTGCAGAACAACGGCTTCGCCATCTCCGTACCGCTGGCCAAGCAGACCGCCGCCCCCTCCCTCGCGCACAAGGCCGTGGGATACGGGATGCCGGGCCGACTGGTCGACGGCAACGACGCGGCCGCCGTGCACCAAGTGCTCAGCGAGGCCGTGGCCCGGGCCCGGCGGGGCGGAGGGCCGACGCTGATCGAGGCCGTCACCTACCGTATGGAAGCCCACACCAACGCCGACGACGCCACCCGCTACCGGGTCGACAGCGAGGTCGAGGCCTGGCGGGCGCACGACCCGGTCCAGCTCCTGGAGCGCGAGCTGACCGGCCGCGGGCTCCTGGACGACGAGGGCATCGCGGCGGCGAAGGAAGCGGCCGAGCGCATGGCGGCCGCACTCCGCGACCGGATGAACGCCGATCCGGAGCTGACCCCGATGGACCTCTTCACCCACGTCTACGCCGAGCAGACCAGCCAGCTCCGCGAGCAGGCGGCCGCCCTGCGGGCCGAGCTGGACGCCGAGCAGGACCACGAGCACAGCGCGGAGGAAAGCCGATGACCACCGCGGCGACGAAAGCCGGCGGACGTACGGCGAAGGCGAAACCGGCCACCATGGCGCAGGCCCTCGGGCGCGCGCTGCGCGACGCGATGGCCGAGGACCCGACCGTGCACGTGCTCGGCGAGGACGTCGGCACCCTGGGCGGGGTCTTCCGGATCACGGACGGGCTGGCGAAGGAGTTCGGCGACGACCGGTGCACCGACACTCCGCTGGCCGAGGCGGGCATCCTCGGGGCGGCGGTCGGCATGGCGATGTACGGGCTGCGGCCCGTGGTGGAGATGCAGTTCGACGCGTTCGCCTACCCGGCGTTCGAGCAACTGATGAGCCATGTCGCCAAGATGCGCAACCGCACCGGGGGAGCCATGCCGCTCCCGATCACCGTGCGCGTTCCGTACGGCGGTGGCATCGGCGGGGTCGAGCACCACAGCGACTCCTCCGAGGCGTACTACATGGCCACCCCGGGCCTCCACGTCGTCACCCCGGCCACGGTGGACGACGCCTACGGCCTGCTGCGGGCCTCCATCGCCTCGGACGACCCGGTGGTCTTCCTGGAGCCCAAGCGGCTCTACTGGTCCAAGGCCGACTGGTCGCCGCAGGCCCCGGCCGCCGTCGAGCCGATCGGCAAGGCCGTGGTCCGGCGGACCGGCCGCAGCGCCACGCTGATCACGTACGGGCCGTCCCTGCCGGTCTGCATGGAGGCCGCCGAGGCGGCGGTCGCGGAGGGCTGGGACCTCGAAGTCGTGGACCTGCGCTCGCTGGTGCCGTTCGACGACGAGACGGTCGCGGCCTCGGTGCGGCGTACCGGCCGCGCGGTCGTCGTCCACGAGTCCCCCGGCTTCGGGGGCCCCGGCGGTGAGATCGCGGCCCGGATCACCGAGCGGTGCTTCCACCACCTGGAGGCCCCGGTGCTGCGGGTGGCCGGCTTCGACATCCCGTATCCGCCGCCCATGCTGGAGCGGCACCATCTGCCGGGAGTGGACCGGGTGCTCGACGCGGTGGCCCGGTTGCAGTGGGAGGCGGACAGCTGATGGCCCAGGTCCTCGAATTCAAGCTGCCGGACCTCGGCGAGGGTCTGACCGAGGCGGAGATCGTGCGCTGGCTGGTGGAGGTCGGCGATGTCGTCGCCATCGACCAGCCCGTCGTCGAGGTCGAGACGGCCAAGGCGATGGTGGAGGTCCCCTGCCCCTACGGGGGTGTGGTGACCGCGCGGTTCGGCGAGGAGGGTTCCGAACTTCCGGTCGGAGCGCCGCTGCTGACGGTCGCCGTGGGCGCGACGGACGCCTCCATCGCTTCCCCGGGGGATGACGGTGCCGCCGCCGAGGAGTTCTCCGGCGAATCCGGCTCCGGTTCCGGTTCCGGGAACGTGCTCGTCGGGTACGGGACCGGCGCGCCGGCCGCCCGGCGCCGGCGCATCCGGCCGGAGCGGAACACCGTCCCCGCCGCTCCCGCCGTTCCCGCCGTTCCCGCTGTGGTGTCGGCTCCCAGCCGATCCGCACCGGTCGCGGTCGCGGTCGGTGAGGTGAACGGCCGGCAGGGGCCCGTGGCCGTGGTCTCCCCGCTCGTACGCCGGCTGGCCCGGCAGCACGAGATCGACCTGCGGGGGCTGACGGGTTCGGGGCCCGACGGGCTGATCCTGCGGGCCGACGTGGATTCCGCGATCCGGCGGGGGGCGGACCAGGCCACGGAGACGGCGGCCCGTCCGGCTGTCGAACCCGTCGTGGCGGAGGCGTCCACGGCCGTCGCGAGCCCGGCCGCACCGGCGGCCGCCGAGCGGATTCCGCTGCGCGGGGTGCGCGGAGCGGTTGCGGACAAGCTGTCACGCAGCCGGAGCGAGATCCCCGACGCCACCTGCTGGGTGGACGCGGACGCCACCGAGCTGATGGCCGCCAGGGCCGCGATGAACGCCGCGTCGGGCCCGTCCGGCGGGCCCAAGGTGTCGGTGCTGGCCCTGCTGGCGAGGATCTGCACGGCGGCCCTGAACCGGTTCCCGGAGCTCAACTCCACCGTGGACACGGCCGCGCGGGAGATCGTGCGCCTGCCCGGCGTGCACCTCGGGTTCGCGGCCCAGACCGAGCGGGGCCTCGTCGTCCCGGTCGTCCGTGACGCGCACACCCGCAACGCCGAGTCGATCGGGGCCGAGATCGCCCGGCTGACCGAGCTGGCGCGGACCGGGAAGCTCAGCCCGGCCCAGTTGACCGGCGGCACGTTCACGCTGAACAACTACGGGGTGTTCGGGGTCGACGGCTCGACGCCGATCATCAACCACCCCGAAGCGGCGATGCTCGGCGTCGGCCGGATCATGCCCAAACCCTGGGTGCACCACGGTGAGCTGGCCGTACGTCAGGTCGTCCAGCTCTCGCTCACCTTCGACCACCGGGTGTGCGACGGCGGAACGGCCGGGGGATTCCTCCGGTACGTCGCCGACTGCGTGGAGCAGCCCGCGGTGCTCCTGCGCACCCTGTAGGGCCTGCCGTTACGCGGACGCCCCCTCCGGGCCCGGCCTTGTCGGCCACCCGGAGGGGGCGTCGGCGTCAGGTGGTGCCCATACTCGACGTATGACCGCCTACGACGTGATCGTTCTGGCCGGCGGGGCCGCGAAGCGGCTCGGCGGCGCCGACAAGCCGGCTGTACGGGTCGGCGGCCGCGCGCTGCTCGACCGGGTGCTGGCGGCCTGCTCCGGCGCGGGTGCCACCGTCGTGGTCGGCGGCCGCAGGCCCACCTCCCGGCCGGTCACCTGGACCCGCGAAGTCCCCGAGGGCGGCGGTCCGTTGGCGGCGCTCGGCGCTGGGGTGCGGCTGACGGCGGCGGAGCGGGTGCTCGTCCTCTCCGCCGACCTTCCGTTCCTGGGCCCCGCCACGGTCGGGGCGCTGCTCGCCGCCGCCGGTGAGGACGGCCGGGACGGCGCGCTCTGCACCGACCCCGACGGTCGCGACCAGCCGCTCGTCGCCGTCTACCGGGGCGAGCCGCTCCGCCGCGAGCTGGCGCTGATCGCCACCGAGCACGGTGGCCTGGCCGGGCTGCCGCTCCGGCTGCTGACCGGGGAGCTCGATCTCGCCCGGGTCGACGCCGGGCCGCACGCCGCGTTCGACTGCGACACTTGGGACGACATCGCCGCCGCCCGCGCCCGGATCAGGGAGCATGGGGCCGTGCTGGACGAATGGATCACCTCGGTCAAGAACGAACTGGGAATCGAACTCGACGTCGATACCGACGTCCTGCTCGACCTCGCCCGTGACGCCGCGCACGGGGTCGCGCGGCCCGCCGCACCGCTCACGACCTTCCTGGTCGGGTACGCGGCGGCCCGGGCGAGCGCCGGCGCCGGGCCGGAGGAAGCCGCGGCTGCGGTCGCCGAGGCCGCCCGCAAGGCCACCGCGCTCGCCCTGCGCTGGGAGGCCGAGGCTGGGGCCGAGGCCGAGGGCGCGAAGAAGGGGCCCGGTCCGGCGGAGAGCGGCGAACAGGCCGGAACACCGTGACCCGCGACGACGCCGAAGAGCTGGCCGTCGAACAGGCCCTGGCGCTGGTCGGCGGCCGGAACCAGGCGCGCGGCCGAACCGGCGATCGGGCGGGCGATCAGGCGCGCGGCCGAACCGACGCTCGGGCGGGCGACCGAGCCGGTGATCAGGCGCGTGGCCGAGCTGACCATCAGACGGGCGATCAGGCAGGCGATCGGACGGGCGATCAGGCGGGCGATCAGATGCCGCACAACCAGAGCCCCGGTGAGCCCGCCGACCTGCACCCCACCTCGTACGCCGTACCCTCCCCCGCCCCGACTCTCCCCTGGGACCGCGCGCGGGCCGTAGCCGGGCGGGCCGGGCGGGGCGGGCCGCTCGCCGTGGTCCGGCTGCCGCTCGACCGCGCCCTGGGCCATGTGCTCGCCGAGCCCCTCGCCGCCCTCACCGACCTGCCGTCCTTCGACACCTCGGCCATGGACGGCTGGGCCGTCGCCGGACCCGGCCCCTGGACGTACGAGGAGGGCACCGGGCTGCGGGCAGGCGACGACCCCGCCACCGCGCCCCTGCCCGACGGCACCGCCGTACGCATCGCCACCGGAGCCCGTACCCCCGCCGACACCACCGCGGTCATCCGCAGCGAACACGCCCACGTCGACGAGGCCAGGGGCCTGCTCTCCACCCGACGGCCCGTCGTCACCGGCCAGGACATCCGCCCCCGGGGCCAGGAGTGCCGCTCGGGCGACCAGTTGGTGCCGGCCGGCACGGTGGTCACCCCGGCGGTGCTCGGGCTCGCCGCGGCCGCCGGGTACGACGCCCTGCCCGCCGTCCCCCGCCCCCGCGTCGACGTCCTCGTCCTGGGTGACGAACTCCTCGCCGCGGGCCTCCCGCACGACGGCCTGATCCGCGACGCCCTCGGCCCCATGCTTGCCCCCTGGCTGCGGGCCCTGGGTGCCGAGGTCTCCGCCCCCCGTCGCCTCGGGGACGACGCCGAGGCCCTGCATACGGCCCTCACCTCCTCCGACGCCGACGTGATCATCACCACCGGCGGGACCGCCTCCGGCCCGGTCGACCATGTGCACCCGGTCCTGGCCGCCCTCGGGGCCGAACTGCTCGTGGACGGCGTCACCGTGCGCCCTGGCCACCCCATGCTGCTGGCCCGGCTCACCCCGGACGGACCCCACCTGGTCGGGTTGCCCGGCAACCCGCTCGCGGCCGTATCGGGGCTACTGACCCTCGCCGAACCGCTCCTCGCGGGGCTCGCGGGCCGCCCGGCCCAGGATGCGTACCGGGCGCTCGTCCACGCCGATGTGCCCGGCCATCCGCACGACACCCGCCTCGTCCCGGTGGTCCACCGCGCGGGCCGGGCGGGCGGCCGGGACCAGGTGGCGCCCCTGCGGTACAACGGTCCCGCCATGCTGCGTGGGATCGCCGCGGCGGACGGGTTGGCAGTGGTGCCCGCCGGCGGGGTACGGTCCGGCACCGAGGTGGAGATTCTGGATCTCCCATGGGCCCCGGCGACGCCGTGGACGGAAGGGTGTTTCACGTGAAACTTCCCGACCACGAGAAGGGGTGTTTCACGTGAAACTTCCCGGCCAGGACGCGATGGCCCGGCGGGCCGACGAACACGTCGTATCGACGCGGGTGATGCTCCCCCGCCGGGTCACCCACGGTCCGGCCCGGCAGGTCGGCAAGCGGCTGCTGATGGCGCTGCTCGTGCTGGCCGCGACGGTGCTGATCGTCTGGCTCGACCGCGCGGGCTACAACGACAACGCCGACGGCAAGGTCGATCTGCTCGACGCGGTCTACTACGCCACGGTCACCCTCTCCACCACCGGGTACGGCGACATCACCCCGTACAGCGCCGGGGCCCGGCTGATCAACGTGGTGCTCGTGACACCGCTGCGCGTGATGTTCCTGATCATCCTGGTCGGCACCACTCTCGAGGTCCTCACGGAACGGACCCGCGAGGACTTCCGGCTGAAGCGTTGGAGAGCCAACTTGCGTGACCACACCGTCGTCGTCGGCTTCGGCACCAAGGGCCGTTCGGCGATCCAGACCCTCTGCGCCACCGGCCTGCCGAAGGAGCAGATCGTCATCGTCGATCCGGCTTCCAAGGTGATCGAGGCCGCCAACGCGGAGGGCTTCACCGGCGTGCTCGGCGACGCCACCCGCAGCGATGTCCTGCTGCGGGCCGAGCTCCAGAAGGCGCGTCAGATCATCATCGCCACCCAGCGCGACGACACCGCCGTCCTGGTGGCGCTGACCGCGCGTCAGCTGAACCGCGGGGCCAAGATCGTGGCTGCGGTCCGCGAGGAGGAGAACGCGCCCCTGCTGCGGCAGTCCGGTGCCGACGCGGTGATCACCAGCAGTGGCGCCGCCGGACGGCTGCTCGGCCTCTCCGTCCTCAGCCCGAGCGCGGGCACGGTGATGGAGGACCTGATCCAGCAGGGCAGCGGCCTCGATCTCATCGAACGGCCGGTGATAAAGGCCGAGGTGGGCAAGAGCGTCCGGGAGACCGAGGACCTGGTCGTCAGTGTGCTGCGCGGCCACCGGCTGCTCGGTTACGACGACCCGGCGGCCAGCCCGTTGCAGCTGACGGACCGGGTCATCACCATCGTGCGCGCCAGCCCGCCCTCCGGCTCCGGCCCGTCCGGCCCCCACCTGCCCCATATGCCGCACCGGCCCTGACTCCGACAAGAACCGGAGCCCTGACTCCGACAAGAACCGAGGGCAGGCCCCGACAAGAACCGAGGGCAGGCCCCGACAAGAACTGGGGGCAGGGCCCCGGCGGAACCGGCGTACGGGCGGCGCCGGGAGTAGCCTCGCGGCCATGCATGCGATCACGATCCCCGAACCCGGTGGCCCCGAGGCGCTCGTCTGGGCCGAGGTGCCCGATCCCGTACCCGGCGACGGCGAAGTCCTCGTCGAGGTCGTCGCCAGCGCCGTCAACCGTGCCGACGTCCTCCAGCGGCAGGGCTTCTACAACCCGCCGCCCGGCGCCTCCCCCTACCCCGGTCTGGAGTGCGCGGGCCGGATCGCGGCGCTCGGCCCGGGGGTGACCGGCTGGGCGGTCGGCGACGAGGTGTGCGCGCTGTTGTCCGGTGGCGGCTACGCGGAGAAGGTCGCCGTACCGGTGGGCCAGCTCCTGCCCGTACCGGACGGCGTGGATCTGACGACGGCCGCCGCGCTGCCCGAGGTGACCGCGACCGTCTGGTCCAACGTCTTCATGGTCGCCCACCTCCGCCCCGGCGAGACCCTCCTCGTCCACGGCGGCTCCAGCGGGATCGGCACCATGGCGATCCAACTGGCGAAGGCGGTCGGCGCCCGGGTGGCCGTCACGGCGGGCAGTCCGCAGAAGCTCGCCGAGTGCGCGGCGCTCGGCGCCGACATCCTCATCGACTACCGCGAGCAGGACTTCGTGGCGGAGCTGGCGAAGGCGACCGACGGGGCGGGGGCCGACGTCATCCTGGACATCGTCGGCGCCAAGTACCTGGACCGGAACGTGAAGGCGCTCGCCGTCAACGGCCGCCTGGCGATCATCGGCCTCCAGGGCGGTGCGAAGGGCGAGCTGAACCTCGGCGCGCTGCTGACCAAGCGGGCCGCCGTCACCGCGACCTCCCTGCGCGGCCGCCCGCTCGGCGAGAAGGCGTCCATCATGGCCGCCGTACGCGAACATGTGTGGCCGCTGATCGCGGACGGGGTGGTCCGGCCCGTCGTGGACCGTACGGTGCCCATGGAGGACGCCGCCCAGGCGCACCGGGTGCTGGAATCCAGCGCCCACATCGGAAAGGTGCTGCTGGTCGCGCCAGGCGCGTAGAAAGGCCGCGGGGCCCGGCACACACGGTGGTGTGTGCCGGGCCCCCCCGCCGTTTGACGCCGGGAAAGGTGACGGCCCCCACCGCCCCGTTTAAAGTTCGGCCCCCAGCGGGGGGGGGCCGGG
>NZ_JBHXOX010000008.1:0-302981 GCF_042718795.1 Streptomyces cyaneofuscatus | reverse complement strand
CGAACAACCGGGGCCCCCCCCCCCCGGGGGGGGGGGGGGGGGTTGGGGCGGGGGGGGGGGGGGCCGGGGGGGGGGGGGCCCCGGGGCCCCCGGGGCCCCCCCCCCCCGCCACCGGAGCGCCTACGCGGCGCCGAAGGCCTTGTCCTTCATGATCCACGTGGCCAGGGTCGGGCTGTTCTCCGCGGCCAGCGCGGTGAAGGTGACCCCGAGCTTCAGCGAACCCGTACGGGTCAGCGCGATCTCCTCGGTCTCGGTGACCTGGCCCCGCGGGATGATGAAGCGGTACGTGACGTCGGCGCCGTCCTTGAACTCGATGCCGAGCTGGCGCTCGTCCTGCTTCGGCTCGGACGCCAGCTTGTACTGGTAGGTGTCGCTCACGCCGGTCCCGGTCACGGAGGTGACGGTGTCGCCGCCCATGAAGAACGACAGCGTGTCCTTGTTCAGCTGGAGCAGCTGGAACTTCACCGTCAGGTCGCGGTCGGAGTAGATGAACCGCGCCGGGCTCACCGACTGCCAGGTGTCGACCGGGTCGATCTTGTCCTTCTTGTTGAACTTGATGCCGTCGGTGGTGGTGTAGCCCAGCTCGGTCCAGCCGTCGGCCCACGCGTCGCCGGTGTGGGCCGGCGACGCCGGACCGGTCGCGCCGGCCTTGGCGACCAGGATGCGGCCGCTGCCGGCCACACGGATCTGACTGCCGTTGTTGCCTGCCATGTCTGCTCCTCGGTGAGAGTGCGGTGCGGGGCCGTGATCGGCCCGCACCGGTGTGCGGAAACGACGAAGGCCCCGCCGGTGGCGGGGCCTGCAAGAAAGAAACGCTCGGTGGAACGGTGAAACGGTGAAGCGGTCAGGCGGGTCGTACCGAGACCCGGACCGTGGAGAGGTACCGGTTGCCGGCCGGGCGGTGGTAGTCAGGCAGCCAGCGCGGCCCGTCCGCCTCCGCGACATCGGTGACCGCCGCCCCGCCGTACGTGGTGCCGGTCAGGGTGAGGACAGCCGCACGGGCCGCGAGCGCGACGGTGTGCGCCGCCGTCTTGTCCGGCCCGTAGACCTCGAGGTCGATCAGCGGCTGGTCGAGGTGGAGATCGTCCACCCACGCACCGCCGACGCGGGAGACGAGGACGGCCTTCTGGGTGCCGTCGAAGCCGGGCGGGGGCCTGTTGTCGACCACCGTCCCGGCCAGTTCCGGCCGGTTCTTGAGGTGATCGACGACGAGCCGTTCCGCGTCCGGGAAGGCGAGGGGACTCACATGGACACTCCCTTCAGGGGGGCCTGTGCCGCGGTGCTGCGGAAAACACAGAGCGGCAGGTCCGCCGCCCGGGTGCTCCGGGCGCAGCTCTGCCGCTGCCCCAACTGTGATCCATGGAGACCGACTTCGCAACTCGATACGGAAACCGGCCGCGCCCGGCGGCCCCGGACACGCCGAAGGGCGGCCACCCCCCGACGTACAGGGGGGTGACCGCCCTCAGGCGTTCAAGCGACGAGCACGCGCCTACTGGTTGTACGGACCGTAGTCGTAGTCCTCCAGCGGGACGGCCTGGCCGGAGCCGGTGCCGAACGGCGAGTAGTCGATGTCGTCGTAGCCGACGGCCGAGTACATCGCGGCCTTGGCCTCCTCGGTCGGCTCGACCCGGATGTTGCGGTAGCGGGACAGACCCGTACCGGCCGGGATGAGCTTACCGATGATGACGTTCTCCTTGAGGCCGATCAGGGAGTCCGACTTGGCGTTGATCGCCGCGTCGGTCAGAACCCTGGTCGTCTCCTGGAAGGACGCCGCCGACAGCCACGACTCGGTGGCGAGCGAGGCCTTCGTGATACCCATCAGCTGCGGACGGCCGGAGGCGGGGTGACCGCCCTCGGTGACCACGCGACGGTTCTCGGTCTCGAACTTCGACCGCTCGACCAGCTCGCCCGGAAGGAGCTCCGCGTCGCCGGACTCGATGATCGTCACGCGGCGGAGCATCTGCCGGATGATGATCTCGATGTGCTTGTCGTGGATCGACACGCCCTGCGAGTTGTAGACCTTCTGGACTTCGCCGACCAGGTGGACCTGGACCGCACGCTGGCCGAGGATGCGCAGCACGTCGTGCGGGTTGGTCGCACCGACGGTGAGCTTCTGGCCCACCTCGACCGGGTCGCCCTCGCCCACGAGCAGACGGGCACGCTTCGAGATCGGGAACGCCGTCTCGTCGCTGCCGTCGTCCGGGGTGACGACGAGCTTCTTGGTCTTCTCGGTCTCCTCGATCCGCACGCGGCCCTTGGCCTCGGAGATCGGGGCGACACCCTTCGGCGTACGGGCTTCGAAGAGCTCGACGACTCGGGGCAGACCCTGGGTGATGTCGTCACCGGCCACACCACCGGTGTGGAAGGTACGCATCGTCAGCTGGGTGCCGGGCTCACCGATGGACTGGGCGGCGATGATGCCGACCGCCTCACCGATGTCGACCAGCTTGCCGGTGGCGAGCGAGCGCCCGTAGCAGAAGGCACAGGTGCCGACCGCGGACTCACAGGTCAGGACCGAGCGGGTCTTGACCTCCTCGACGCCGGCGCCCACCAGGGCGTCGATCAGGACGTCACCGAGGTCGACGTTGGCAGGCGCGATGACCTTGCCGTCCACCACGACGTCCTCGGCGAGCATGCGGGCGTAGACCGAGGTCTCGACATCCTCCGTCTTGCGGAGCACGCCGTCGGCGCCCTTGACGGCGATCTTCAGCTTGAGGCCGCGCTCGGTGCCGCAGTCCTCCTCGCGGATGATCACGTCCTGCGAGACGTCCACCAGACGACGGGTCAGGTAACCCGAGTCGGCGGTACGCAGGGCGGTGTCCGCCAGACCCTTACGGGCACCGTGCGTGGAGATGAAGTACTCCAGAACGGTGAGGCCCTCACGGAAGGACGCCTTGATCGGACGCGGGATGGTCTCGTTCTTCGCGTTCGACACCAGACCACGCATACCGGCGATCTGCCGCATCTGCATCATGTTTCCTCGGGCACCCGAGTCAACCATCATGAAGATGGGGTTGGTCTTGGGGAAGTTCGCGTTCATCGCCTCGGCGACCTCGTTGGTCGCCTTGGTCCAGATCGCGATGAGCTCCTGCGTGCGCTCGTCCTTGGTGATCAGACCGCGCTCGTACTGCTTCTGGACCTTCTCGTCCTGCTCCTCGTAGCCCTTGACGATGGCCTTCTTGGCCTCGGGCACGACGACGTCGGAGATGGCCACGGTGACGCCCGAACGGGTCGCCCAGTGGAAGCCCGCCGCCTTCAGGTTGTCGAGCGTCGCCGCCACGATGACCTTGGGGTAGCGCTCGGCCAGGTCGTTGACGATCTCGGAGAGCTGCTTCTTGCCCACCGAGTAGTCGACGAACGGGTAGTCCTCGGGCAGCAGCTCGTTGAAGAGCGCACGGCCGAGGCTCGTCCGCAGCCGGAAGGTGTCGCCCGGCTGGTACTCCGGCTCGCCCTCCTCGGCGACCGGCGGCACCCAGCCACGCGGCGGCATGGTGCCGACCGGGAAGCGGATGTCGACGGTGGACTGGAGAGCCAGCTCGCCGGCGTCGAACGCCATGATCGCCTCGGCCGTGGAGCCGAACGCGCGGCCCTCGCCCTTGGTGTCACGGAGTTCACCGTCGGTGGTGAGGAAGAACAGACCCAGCACCATGTCCTGGGTCGGCATGGTGACGGGACGACCGTCGGCCGGCTTCAGGATGTTGTTCGAGGACAGCATCAGGATGCGGGCCTCGGCCTGCGCCTCCGCGGAGAGCGGCAGGTGCACGGCCATCTGGTCACCGTCGAAGTCCGCGTTGAACGCGGTGCAGACGAGCGGGTGGATCTGGATGGCCTTGCCCTCGACCAGCTGCGGCTCGAAGGCCTGGATGCCGAGGCGGTGCAGGGTGGGCGCACGGTTCAGCAGCACCGGGTGCTCGGCGATGACCTCTTCGAGGACGTCGTACACGACGGTGCGGCCACGCTCGACCATGCGCTTGGCCGACTTGATGTTCTGCGCGTGGTTCAGGTCCACCAGGCGCTTCATCACGAACGGCTTGAAGAGCTCCAGCGCCATGGCCTTAGGCAGACCGCACTGGTGCAGCTTGAGCTGCGGACCGACGACGATCACGGAACGCGCGGAGTAGTCCACACGCTTGCCGAGGAGGTTCTGACGGAAGCGGCCCTGCTTGCCCTTGAGCATGTCGCTCAGGGACTTCAGCGGGCGGTTACCGGGACCGGTGACCGGGCGACCGCGGCGGCCGTTGTCGAACAGCGCGTCGACGGCCTCCTGCAGCATCCGCTTCTCGTTGTTCACGATGATCTCGGGGGCACCGAGGTCAAGGAGACGCTTGAGGCGGTTGTTGCGGTTGATCACGCGGCGGTACAGGTCGTTCAGGTCGGAGGTCGCGAAGCGGCCACCGTCCAGCTGCACCATCGGACGCAGGTCCGGCGGGATGACCGGCACGCAGTCGAGCACCATGCCCTTGGGCTTGTTGCTGGTCTGCAGGAACGCGGAGACGACCTTGAGGCGCTTGAGCGCACGGGTCTTCTTCTGGCCCTTGCCGGTACGGATGATCTCGCGGAGGCGCTCGGCCTCCTCGTCGAGGTCGAAGGACTCCAGGCGCTTCTGCAGCGCGGCGGCGCCCATGCAGCCGTCGAAGTACGTGCCGAAGCGGTCACGCAGCTCGCGGTAGAGCAGCTCGTCGCCCTCCAGGTCCTGGACCTTGAGGTTCTTGAAACGGCTCCACACCTCGTCGAGACGGTCGATCTCGCGCTGCGCACGGTCGCGCAGCTGCTTCATCTCGCGCTCGGCGCCTTCGCGCACCTTGCGGCGTACGTCGGCCTTGGCGCCCTCGGCCTCCAGCTCGGCCAGGTCGGTCTCGAGCTTCTTGGCGCGGGCCTCCAGGTCGGAGTCGCGGCGGTTCTCGGTCTGCTGACGCTCGACGGAGACGTGCGCCTCCAGGGACGGCAGGTCGCGGGTACGACGCTCCTCGTCCACGAACGTGATCATGTACGCGGCGAAGTAGATGACCTTCTCGAGGTCCTTCGGCGCGAGGTCCAGCAGGTATCCGAGGCGCGACGGGACGCCCTTGAAGTACCAGATGTGGGTGACGGGAGCGGCCAGCTCGATGTGGCCCATCCGCTCACGACGCACCTTGGCGCGAGTGACCTCGACGCCGCAGCGCTCACAGATGATGCCCTTGAAGCGGACACGCTTGTACTTGCCGCAGTAGCACTCCCAGTCCCGGGTCGGACCGAAGATCTTCTCGCAGAAGAGTCCGTCCTTTTCGGGCTTGAGCGTGCGGTAGTTGATGGTCTCCGGCTTCTTCACTTCGCCGTGGGACCAGGTCCGGATGTCGTCCGCGGTGGCAAGGCCGATCCGCAGCTCGTCGAAGAAGTTGACGTCGAGCACTTGTCGTCAATCCCTCTTTCGGGGGTTCGAGCCCCCTCGCTCGGAAGCGAGAAATCGGGGCACTTCAGCAATGGTCTGAACGGGTCCGGGGAGAGCCGGCCGGATCACGGGGATCCGGCCGGCGAACCCGTCAGACCTCTTCGACGCTGCTCGGCTCTCGCCGGGACAGGTCGATACCGAGCTCCTCCGCTGCGCGGAAGACGTCCTCGTCCGTGTCGCGCATCTCGATGGACATGCCGTCCGAGGAGAGCACCTCCACGTTGAGGCAGAGCGACTGCATTTCCTTGATGAGCACCTTGAAGGACTCGGGGATGCCCGGCTCGGGGATGTTCTCGCCCTTGACGATGGCCTCGTAGACCTTCACGCGGCCGGTCACGTCGTCGGACTTGATCGTCAGCAGCTCCTGGAGGGCGTACGCGGCGCCGTATGCCTCCAGCGCCCACACCTCCATCTCACCGAAGCGCTGTCCACCGAACTGAGCCTTACCACCCAGCGGCTGCTGGGTGATCATGGAGTACGGACCGGTCGAACGCGCGTGCAGCTTGTCGTCGACCAGGTGGTGGAGCTTGAGGATGTACATGAACCCGACCGAGACCGGGTCCGGGAACGGCTCGCCGGAGCGGCCGTCGAAGAGCTGGGCCTTGCCGGAGGGCTGCACCAGGCGGTCACCGTCGCGGTTGGGGATCGTGGCCTGGAAGAGGCCGGAGATCTCGTCCTCGCGCGCACCGTCGAAGACGGGCGTGGCGACGTTGGTGCCCGGGGGGACCTGGTCGGCGCCGATGGACTGCAGGCGCTTGGCCCACTCGTCACCGAGGCCGGAGACGTCCCAGCCGCGGCTGGCGAGCCAGCCGAGGTGGATCTCCAGGACCTGTCCCGGGTTCATTCGGGACGGGACACCCAGCGGGTTGAGGATGATGTCGACCGGGGTGCCGTCCTCCAGGAACGGCATGTCCTCGATCGGCAGGATCTTCGAGATGACGCCCTTGTTGCCGTGACGGCCGGCGAGCTTGTCACCATCGGTGATCTTGCGCTTCTGCGCGACGTAGACGCGGACGAGCTGGTTCACACCCGGCGGCAGCTCGTCGCCCTCTTCGCGGTCGAAGACGCGGACACCGATGACCTTGCCGATCTCACCGTGCGGCACCTTCAGCGAGGTGTCGCGCACCTCGCGCGCCTTCTCGCCGAAGATCGCGCGGAGCAGGCGCTCCTCGGGGGTCAGCTCGGTCTCACCCTTGGGCGTGACCTTGCCGACGAGGATGTCACCGGCGACGACCTCGGCACCGATACGGATGATGCCGCGCTCGTCGAGGTCGGCGAGGACCTCTTCGGAGACGTTCGGGATGTCCCGGGTGATCTCCTCCGGGCCGAGCTTGGTGTCACGGGCGTCGACCTCGTGCTCCTCGATGTGGATCGAGGAGAGGACGTCGTCCTGCACGAGGCGCTGCGACAGGATGATCGCGTCCTCGTAGTTGTGACCCTCCCACGGCATGAACGCCACGAGGAGGTTCTTGCCGAGGGCCATCTCACCGTTCTCGGTGGCCGGGCCGTCGGCCAGCACCTGGTCGGCGATGATCCGGTCGCCCTCGGAGACGACGACCTTCTGGTTGACCGAGGTGCCCTGGTTGGAGCGCATGAACTTGGCGATGCGGTACGTGGTGTACGTGCCGTCGTCGTTCGTGACGGTGATGTAGTCCGCGGAGACCTCCTGGACCACACCGTCCTTCTCGGCCTTGAGGACGTCACCGGCGTCGGTGGCGCAGCGGTACTCCATGCCGGTGCCCACCAGCGGGGCCTCGGACTTGATGAGCGGCACCGCCTGGCGCATCATGTTCGCGCCCATGAGGGCACGGTTGGCGTCGTCGTGCTCCAGGAAGGGGATCATCGCGGTGGCGACGGACACCATCTGGCGCGGCGAGACGTCCATGTAGTCGACGTCCGTGCCGGGCACGTAGTCGACCTCTCCGCCACGACGGCGGACCAGGACGCGGGGCTCGGTGAAGCGCAGCTCGTCGTTGAGGATCGCGTTCGCCTGGGCGATGACGAAGCGGTCCTCCTCGTCGGCCGTGATGTAGTCGACGTCGTCGGTGACCTGGCCGTCGACGACCTTGCGGTACGGCGTCTCGATGAAGCCGAACGCGTTGACGCGGCCGTACGAGGCGAGCGAACCGATCAGACCGATGTTCGGGCCCTCAGGGGTCTCGATCGGACACATGCGCCCGTAGTGCGACGGGTGCACGTCACGGACCTCGAAGCCGGCCCGCTCACGGGAGAGACCACCCGGGCCGAGCGCCGACAGACGGCGCTTGTGGGTGAGACCCGACAGCGGGTTGTTCTGGTCCATGAACTGCGAGAGCTGGCTGGTGCCGAAGAACTCCTTGATGGAGGCGACGACCGGCCGGATGTTGATCAGGGTCTGCGGCGTGATCGCCTCGACGTCCTGGGTCGTCATGCGCTCACGCACGACGCGCTCCATCCGCGCCAGGCCCGTACGGACCTGGTTCTGGATGAGCTCGCCGACGTTGCGCAGACGACGGTTGCCGAAGTGGTCGATGTCGTCGGTCTCGACGACGATCTCCCGGCCCGACTCACCGATCGTCTCGGTCTCACCGGCGTGCAGCTTGACCAGGTACTTGATGGTCGCGATGACGTCGTCGGTGGTGAGCACCCCGGCGTCCAGCGGCTCATCGGCGCCGAGCTTCTTGTTCACCTTGTAGCGGCCGACCTTCGCGAGGTCGTAGCGCTTCGGGTTGAAGTAGAGGTTCTCGAGCAGCGTCTGAGCGGCCTCGCGCGTGGGCGGCTCGCCCGGACGCAGCTTGCGGTAGATGTCGAGCAGCGCGTCGTCCTGGCCCTGGGTGTGGTCCTTCTCCAGGGTGGCGCGCATCGACTCGTACTCGCCGAACTCCTCGAGGATCTGCTCGGTGCTCCAGCCGAGAGCCTTCAGAAGGACGGTGACGGACTGCTTGCGCTTGCGGTCGATACGCACACCGACCATGTCGCGCTTGTCGATCTCCATCTCCAGCCAGGCACCCCGGGAAGGGATGATCTTGGCGGAGAAGATGTCCTTGTCAGACGTCTTGTCGATGGAGGAGTCGAAGTAGACACCCGGCGAGCGGACCAGCTGCGACACGACGACACGCTCGGTGCCGTTGATGACGAAGGTGCCCTTGTTGGTCATGAGCGGGAAGTCGCCCATGAAGACCGTCTGGGACTTGATCTCGCCGGTCTCGTTGTTGGTGAACTCGGCCGTGACGAAGAGCGGCGCGGCGAACGTGAAGTCGCGCTCCTTGCACTCGTCGATCGAGTTCTTCGGGGGCTCGAAGCGGTGGTCGCGGAACGTGAGCGACATCGACCCGGAGAAGTCCTCGATCGGTGAGATCTCCTCGAAGATCTCCTCCAGGCCGGACTTGGTGGGGACGTCTTGTCCACTGTCCAGAGCAGCCTCGACGCGAGCCTTCCAGGCGGCGTTGCCGAGGAGCCAGTCAAAGCTCTCGGTCTGCAGCGCGAGGAGGTTCGGAACCTCGAGGGGCTCCTTGATCTTTGCAAAAGAGATGCGCAGCGGGGCGGTGCTGGCACCGTTGTTCGTATTCGCGGTCGAGGCGTTGCGCGAGGCGGCCAAGAGGGGGTCCTTCCGAGGGCTCGGACTCACTACGCGCGTACCGGTCCCACATGGGACATCCAGACACACCGTCCCGAATCGGCCCCGGAAGGCCGGCTCGGAGAGGATCTGTCATCGATGCTCATAGCGTGGGTATGCCCCTGGTGACGGGCAGGAGGCAGCTAACAGGCAGCGCAAAGGGTCAGTGTAGCCAAGCGGCACACTGATGTCCAGTCGGGGTTCTCAGAGACCCACGTCGCTCTCAACAGCTGTTCTCAACTACCCATGTGTTCAGGCCCTCGCGCGGGGTGCGCGCTTCTTTACTTCCCTCTTCACTCTCGATCCATGCCTCGGATCCGGATCGAAGTGAGGACGCGTCCTGAGAATTGCGCGCCTCGTGCCGTTCGTCAAGGCCCACCGGTCCGAACGGGCCCCCAGGGGGTCGCTCCGGACGCCCCCGGGAAGCCCTCAGGAGGCCCCTGGACGCCCCGCGAGAGGCGCACGGCGAAGATCACCCTACTCGTCGTCGCCGGAAGAGCAAGGCAGCCGCCACGGGTACGCCGAAGGGCGACCACCCGGATGGGTGATCGCCCTTCGGTACGGGCGCATGACGCGCCCGAGGGGAGTCCGTGGACTCCCGGGGTGTTACTTGACCTCGACGGAAGCGCCGGCGGCCTTGAGGGACTCGGCAGCCTTCTCGGCGACCTCCTTGGCGACCTTCTCGAGGACCGGCTTCGGGGTGCCGTCGACGAGGTCCTTGGCCTCCTTGAGACCCAGCGAGGTCAGCTCACGCACGGTCTTGATGACCTGGATCTTCTTCTCGCCGGCGCCGGTGAGGATGACGTCGAACTCGTCCTGCTCCTCAGCGGCCTCGGCAACGGCGCCCGGGCCGGCCGGACCGGCGACGGCGACGGCCGCGGCGGCGGTGACGTCGAACTTCTCCTCGAAGGCCTTCACGAACTCGGAGAGCTCGATGAGGGTCATCTCTTCGAACTGCGCGAGCAGGTCGTCCTGGGACAGCTTCGCCATGACAGGCGTCCTTCCACTATTCGGCAGGTGCCGGATGTATATGTCGGCGGGCGTACGTGGAGCCCGCTGGACCGCTGAGCGTGATTACTCGGCGGCCTCGGCGGGAGCCGGAGTACCGGCACCGCCCTGCTCTTCCTTCTTGGCGCGAAGAGCTTCCGCGGTGCGGACGAACTTGGAGGGCAGGGCCTGGAAGACCTGCGCCGCCTGCGTCTGCTTGCCCTTGAAAGCACCGGCCAGCTTGGAGAGCAGAACCTCGCGGGACTCGAGGTCCGCAAGCTTCTTGATCTCATCGGCGGACAGCGCCTTACCGTCAAGGACACCGCCCTTGATGATGAGGTTGGGGTTGTCCTTGGCGAAGTCACGAAGACCCTTCGCCGACTCCACCGGGTCACCGGTGACGAAGGCAACCGCCGTCGGACCCGAGAACAGGTCGTCCAGCGTGTCGATCCCGGCCTCGTTGGCCGCAATCTTGGTCAGCGTGTTCTTCACCACGGCGTACTGGGCGTTCTCACCGAGCGAACGACGCAGCGTCTTGAGCTGCGCCACGGTGAGACCCCGGTACTCGGTCAGCACAGCGGCGTTCGAGCTGCGGAACTGGTCCGCGAGCTCGGCTACCGCGGCAGCCTTGTCGGGCCTTGCCATGAGCGTCGGCCTCCTTCCGGGTGATGAGGACCGCTCGGAAGGGGCCGGGAAAGACGAAACGCCCCAGCACAAGTGCCAGGGCGCGGCTCGACCGGACAGAGTCCGGGAGCAGTTCCACAGTCACCTGCGCAGGTCGTCCGGTCTAGCGGAACCTTCGGTCACCGTCCCTCTTGCGAGAGCGCGGCGACGACCAGCGGTCTTTGGCTTCGTGACGAGAGTACGCGACCGGGGCCGCGCCGGGCAAATCCGGCGTCCGCCGCTCCGGTGCGGAGGGTTTAGCCGCAGGTCAGCAGCGGCTCTCCGGCCCGCTGTACGCGGATACGAGGACGGGCCCCGCACCTCGGAAGGTTGCGGGGCCCGTTCACACAGTGCACGCGTACGACGCGGCTACCGGGTGAGCACGGTGGCTCAGACGGCGGCCGGGTCCTCCTCGACGAGGAGGTTGCGGGTGCGGTTGGCGTCCAGCGGGATGCCGGGGCCCATCGTGGTGGCCAGGGTGGCCTTCTTGATGTAGCGGCCCTTGGCGGCGGACGGCTTCAGACGCAGGATCTCGTCCAGCGCCGCTGCGTAGTTCTCCACCAGCTTGGTCTCGTCGAAGGAGACCTTGCCGATGATGAAGTGCAGGTTCGAGTGCTTGTCGACGCGGAACTCGATCTTGCCGCCCTTGATGTCGTTGACAGCCTTCACGACGTCGGGGGTGACGGTGCCGGTCTTCGGGTTCGGCATCAGACCACGCGGACCGAGCACGCGGCCCAGGCGGCCGACCTTGCCCATGAGGTCCGGGGTGGCGACGACGGCGTCGAAGTCCAGACGGCCCTTGGCCACCTCGTCGATGAGCTCGTCGGCGCCGACGATGTCGGCTCCGGCGGCTTCCGCGGCCGCAGCACGGTCACCGGTCGCGAAGACCAGGACCCGGGCGGTCTTGCCGGTGCCGTGCGGAAGGTTCACGGTGCCGCGGACCATCTGGTCGGCCTTGCGCGGGTCGACACCCAGCGCGAAGGCGACCTCGACGGTGCCGTCGAACTTCGTGGACGAGGTGTCCTTGGCGAGACGGACGGCCTCGAGCGGGGCGTAGGTACGCGCCCGGTCGACCTTGGCGTCCGCAGCGCGGAGGTTCTTGCTGCGCTTCACTTCTACTCCTGTGGTTTCAGAGTGTGGAGTCGTGGTGCGGACCAGCGCTTGGTCCTACCACTGAGGGCTACGGGGCTGAATCAGCCTTCGACCGTGATGCCCATGGAACGGGCGGTGCCGGCAATGATCTTCGACGCGGCGTCGAGGTCATTGGCGTTCAGGTCGGGGAGCTTCGTCGTGGCGATCTCGCGGACCTGGGCGGCCGTCAGCTTGGCGACCTTGGTCTTGTGCGGCTCGCCGGAGCCCTTGTCCACACCCGCGGCCTTGAGGATCAGCTTGGCGGCCGGCGGAGTCTTCGTGATGAAGGTGAAGGAGCGGTCCTCGTAGACCGTGATCTCCACCGGCACGACCATGCCACGCTGCGACTCGGTCGCGGCGTTGTAGGCCTTGCAGAACTCCATGATGTTGACGCCGTGCTGACCGAGCGCGGGGCCGACCGGCGGGGCCGGGTTCGCCGCACCGGCGTTGATCTGGAGCTTGATAAGCCCCGTGACCTTCTTCTTCTTGGGAGGCATTGCTCTCTCCGGGTCCTATGAGAGTGTTTCGCCGCCGATTCCGGTCATCCGGATGGAGGCATACCGCACAACGATAACGGGTATAGCTGTGCGACCAAAAACCCAGCAGGTCAGAGCGGCCGCGAAGCCCCTCTGACCTGCTGGGTAGGCATGTGTCCAGAAACCGGCGGGAAGCGCTAGTTCTTCTGGATCTGGTCGAAGCTGAGCTCGACCGGGGTCTCGCGGCCGAAGATCTCGACGAGGCCCTTGACCTTCTTCGAGTCGGCGTTGATCTCGTTGATCGTGGCCTGCAGCGTGGCGAACGGGCCGTCGGTGACGGTGACCGAGTCGCCCACCTCGAAGTCCAGCACCTGGACCTCGACCTTGCGGGACGGGGCCGGCTTGCCCTCGGCCTCGGCGGCCTCGCGGGCGGCCTTCTCCTCGGCCTCCGGGGCGAGCATCTTGACGATCTCGTCCAGGGTCAGCGGGTACGGGTCGTAGGCGTTGCCCACGAAGCCGGTGACGCCCGGCGTGTTCCGCACGACGCCCCAGGACTCGTTCGTCAGGTCCATGCGCACCAGCACGTAGCCGGGGAGCTTGTTCTGCCGGACGTTCTTGCGCTCGCCGTTCTTGATCTGGACGATTTCCTCTTCAGGCACCTCGGCCTGATAGATGAACTCCTCCACGTTGAGCGAGACGGCGCGCTGCTCCAGGTTGGCCTTCACGCGCTTCTCGTAACCGGCGTACGTGTGGATGACGTACCACTCGCCGGGGAGGGTGCGGAGCTCATCGCGCAGTGCGGTGACGGGGTCGACGGGGGCGGCCGGCTCGGCGGCCTCCTCCTCGTCGGCGCTCTCGTCGTCGGCCTCGGCCTCGGCAGCCTCTTCGGCGACCTCGGCGTCTTCGTCGGCCTCGATCGTCTCGTCGGCGACGGCGTCCACAGCGGTGTCGGTGGCCTCAGTGGCCTCGGCCTGATCGGCCTTCTCGGAATCAGCAGCCTCAACGATGCCGAGCTCGTCCTTGGCGGACTCGAAGGCGCCAGCCTCGGGCTCGACGGCGTCGTTCAGGTTCGGGTCAGACACGATGGCTGCTTCTTCCTGGATACAAAGGGGTGGAACATGCGGTGGGGGCGCCGGTCGGACGCCTTCCGCCGACTCAGCCGAAGACGTACTTGATGACCCGCGCGAATCCCGTGTCAAGAACGGTAACAAGACCAATCATGACAACGACGAACACAATCACCACAGTGGTGTATGTCGTCAGCTGGCTGCGAGTCGGCCAGACAACCTTGCGGAGTTCGGCGACGATCTGGCGGTAGAACAGCGCGAGGCGGCCCAGAGGACCCTTCTTGCCGCGCTTGCCGCCCTTCCGAGTCTTCTTGCTGGACTCGGGGGATTCATCCTCAGCATCAGGCATGTCGATGGAGCCCACGGCGTCCGTCACGCTTCTCACCTGATTCCGGGTCGTGGCCGTGCCGCGCCCGGTGGAGCCGCACGGCTGTGCAATGAAGTACGTACATGCGCACACATCCTGGCGAAGGAGTGTGTAGCAGGGCCGGAGGGACTTGAACCCCCAACCGCTGGTTTTGGAGACCAGTGCTCTACCAATTGAGCTACGACCCTTTGGTGGTTTCCACCAACCTACCGCATCTTTCCCGGTGCCCGGGTGCAGAAACGGTGTGGCTGGTGAAGGCCAACGACAGGTGAGTGTACGTGCTCAGGGCCGCCGCGTCGAACAGACAACTACCGACCGGTCCTGTCCGGTTCCCGTCCGAGTCCTGTCCGGTCCCTGAAACCCGTGTGTCGACGGGTTTTCCGGTCTGGGAGCATGGGGCCCATGAGCGCTGCAACTTCTCCGTCCGAGCGTCGGGTTTCCGCCCGCGTCGGTGCGATCTCCGAGTCCGCGACCCTCGCCGTCGACGCCAAGGCCAAGGCCCTCAAGGCCGCCGGCCGCCCGGTGATCGGCTTCGGTGCCGGCGAGCCCGACTTCCCGACCCCGGGCTACATCGTCGACGCCGCGGTCGAGGCCTGCCGCAACCCGAAGTACCACCGCTACACCCCGGCCGGCGGGCTCCCCGAGCTCAAGGCCGCCATCGCAGAGAAGACGCTGCGGGACTCCGGCTACGAGGTCGACGCCAGCCAGATCCTGGTGACCAACGGCGGCAAGCAGGCCATCTACGAGGCCTTCGCGGCGATCCTCGACCCGGGCGACGAGGTCATCGTCCCCGCTCCGTACTGGACCACCTACCCCGAGTCGATCCGGCTCGCCGGCGGTGTCCCGGTCGAGGTCGTCGCCGACGAGACCACCGGCTACCGGGTCTCGGTCGAGCAGTTGGAGGCCGCGCGCACGGAGCGGACCAAGGTCGTCCTCTTCGTCTCACCGTCCAACCCGACCGGCGCCGTCTACAGCGAGGCCGACGCCGAGGCGATCGGCCGCTGGGCCGTCGAGCACGGGCTGTGGGTCATGACCGACGAGATCTACGAACACCTCGTCTACGGCGACGCGACCTTCACCTCGCTCCCGGCGATCGTGCCCGAGCTGCGCGACAAGTGCATCGTCGTCAACGGCGTCGCCAAGACGTACGCGATGACCGGCTGGCGCGTGGGGTGGATCATCGGCCCCAAGGACGTCGTCAAGGCCGCGACGAACCTCCAGTCGCACGCCACCTCCAACGTCTCCAACGTGGCCCAGGTCGCCGCGCTGGCCGCGGTCTCCGGCCCGCTGGACGCCGTCGCGGAGATGCGCACCGCCTTCGACCGCCGCCGCAACCTCATCGTGCGGATGCTCAACGAGATCGACGGCGTGCTCTGCCCGGAGCCCGAGGGCGCGTTCTACGCCTACCCGTCGGTGAAGGGGCTGCTCGGCAAGGAGATCCGCGGCAAGCGCCCGGCCGACTCAGCGGAGCTCGCGGCCCTCGTCCTGGACGAGGCCGAGGTCGCCGTCGTCCCGGGCGAGGCCTTCGGCACCCCCGGCTACCTCCGCCTCTCCTACGCGCTCGGCGACGACGACCTCATCGAGGGCGTCTCCCGGCTCCAGAAGCTGCTGGGCGAGGCCAAGGCCTGACAGCCCGCGCGATTGTGCCCCCGGCCGCCACGGCCGGGGGCACTTTCCGTTCCAGACCCACTCCAAAGAGGACAGCGACTTCCGCTCCGGCCCGCGCGTGCGGCAGGATCTTCCGATGGAGCGTGATGTACGTCTGTTGCCCAAGGCCCACCTGCACCTGCACTTCACCGGGTCGATGCGGCCCACCACCCTGCTCGAACTCGCCGACAAGTACGGGGTCCACCTCCCCGACGCGCTGACCGGCGGCGAGCCGCCGAAGCTGCGGGCGACCGACGAGCGCGGCTGGTTCCGCTTCCAGCGGCTCTACGACATCGCCCGGTCCTGCCTCCGGTCCCCCGAGGACATCCACCGCCTGGTCCGCGAGAGCGCCGAGGAGGACGTCGCGGACGGCTCGGGCTGGCTGGAGATCCAGGTCGACCCCACCTCGTACGCCCCGCTGCTCGGCGGACTGATCCCGGCGATCGAGATCATCCTGGACGCGGTGGACAGCGCCGCCCGGGACACCGGTCTGGGGATGCGTGTGGTGATCGCCGCGAACCGGATGAAGCACCCGCTGGATGCCCGGACGCTGGCGCGGCTGGCCGTGCGGTACGCGGACCGGGGCGTCGTCGGCTTCGGGCTCTCCAACGACGAGCGGCGCGGCATGGCCCGCGACTTCGACCGGGCCTTCGCCATCGCCCGGGAGGGCGGCCTGCTGGCGGCCCCGCACGGCGGGGAGCTCGCGGGCGCCTCCAGCGTGCGGGACTGCCTGGACGACCTGGACGCCTCGCGCATCGGCCACGGGGTCCGGGCGGCCGAGGATCCCCGGCTGATGGAGCGGCTGGCCGAGCGCCAGGTGACCTGTGAGGTGTGCCCGTCGTCCAATGTGGCGCTCGGCGTCTACGAGAAGGCCGCGGATGTCCCCCTGCGCACCTTGTTCGACGCGGGGGTGCCGATGGCGCTCGGCGCGGACGACCCGCTGCTGTTCGGTTCCCGGCTGGCCGCGCAGTACGAGCTGGTCCGCCGCGACCACGGGTTCACCGACGCGGAGCTGGCCGAGCTGGCCCGTCAGTCGGTGCGCGGATCGGCGGCGCCCGTCGACGTACGGGACAAGCTGCTGTCCGGGATCGACGACTGGCTGGCTAGCTGATTCCGGCCAGCAGGGTGCGGGCGAGCGAGGCGGCGAACTCCTCCAGGGGCTGCGGGGGCGTCCCACCGGGGAGTGCGTCGTAGGCGAAGGCCCGCTGGGCGCAGGCGCCGAGCAGGAGGGAGGCGGCCGCGTAGGTGTCGGCGTCCGCCCGAACCCGGCCCGCGCGCTGTTCGGCGCGGAGGTAGGCGTCGAGCCCCTGGATCGGCTTGTGGGGGCCGGTGCCGAGTTCGCGCATGCCCTGTTCGTGGCGGCTCTTGAGCTGCGGTTCGGCGTACAGGGACGCCGCCATGGGGAACGTCTGCTCGTAGAAGAGGGCGGCCTGCCGGGCGACCTCGGTGAGGTTGGCCTCCACGCCGCCCTCCCCCGGGACCAGGCCGTCGAGCAGCCCGCCGAGCTTCGGCAGTCGCTCCTTGAGGACCGTAACGAAGAGCTCTTCCTTACTGGGGAAGTACTTGTAGAGCGCCGCCTCCGAGCAGCCGGCCGCCCGCGCGATCTCCTTGGTGGTGGTCCGGGCGAGGCCGATGGAGCCCATCAGCTCATGGGCGGCGTCGACGATGCGGACGCGGGCCGGCTTCGGCTCCATGCGTGCTCCTGTACGGCTTGACGAGGGGACGATCAGCCACTCACCCTAGAGGTGAGTGAACACTCACCCACCTGAGGAGGGCCCATGCGGCTGACGGTGTTCGGAGCGACCGGGGGTGTCGGCCAGGAGGTCGTGGGCCAGGCGCTCGCGGCGGGCCATGAGGTGACGGTCGTGGTCCGCGACCCGGCGAGGCTCCCGGAGGCGTTCGACACCCTGGCCCTGCACGGGGCCGCCGTACCGCTGGACGACCCGGCGGCCGTGCGCGCGGCGGTGGCGGGGCGGGACGCGGTGCTCTCGGGGCTCGGCTCGCGGAGCCGGAAGGCGGACGGGGTCGCCGAGCGGCTGACCGGGCGGATCGTCGACGCGATGGAGGCCGAGGGGGTGCGCCGGCTGCTGGTGGTGAGCGCGACCCCGGTCGGGCCGGTACCGGCCGGCGAGCCCTTGGTGGACCGGTTGGCGCGCAAGGCGATCGGCGCGGTCCTGGCGGACCTGTACGCGGACCTCGCGCGGATGGAGGCGGCCCTGGAGCGCGGCGCCACGGACTGGACCTCCGTACGGCCTCCGAAGCTGACGGACGGGCCGCGCACGGGCGTCTACCGCAAGGTGGTGGGCGGCGCGCCCGTCAGCAGCCGGTCCATCTCCCGGGCGGATGTGGCCCACGCGATGCTCGGGATGATCGACGACCCGGCGGCGGTACGGCAGGGCGTGGGGATCGCCTACTGAATGCCGTCGCGTGTCCCCGGAGGGCGACGCGTGCGCCTATAGAGCGACGCCGACCGTCACCGGCTCGTTGACCAGGGTGACACCGAAGGCCGCGTGGACCCCGGCGACGACCTCGCGGGCCAGCGCGAGGAGGTCCTCGGTGGTGGCCTCGCCGCGGTTGGTGAGGGCGAGGGTGTGCTTGGTGGAGATCCGGGCCGGGCCGCTGCCGTACCCCTTGGTGAAGCCGGCCCGGTCGATCAGCCAGGCGGCCGAGGTCTTGGTCCGGCCGTCCCCGGCGGGGAACGCCGGCGGCGTCACGTCCGGGCCGAGGCGCTCGTGGACCCGCGCCAGGAAGTCCTGGAACGCGGCCTCGTCGAGGATCGGGTTGGTGAAGAAGGACCCCGCGGACCAGGTGTCGTGGTCGTCCGGGTCCAGGACCATGCCCTTGCCGGCGCGCAGCTTCAGCACGGTCTCCCGGGCGGCGGAGGCGGCGACGCGCTCACCCTGCTGGACGCCCATGGCCCGGGCCGTCTCCGGGTACGCCAGGGGCGCGGAGAGGCCGCCCGCCTCCTCCAGCTCGAAGCGGACCCGGAGCACCACGAAACGGTCGGGTTCCGCCTTGAAGCGGCTGTGCCGGTACGAGAAGGAGCACTCCGCGTTCGGCAGGGTCACCGTCTCCCGGGTGTGCCGGTCGTAGGCGACGACCTCCGTGATGGTGGAGGAGACCTCCTGCCCGTACGCCCCGACGTTCTGGATGGGCGTCGCGCCGGCGGAGCCGGGGATGCCGGCCAGGCACTCGATGCCCGCGAGACCCGCCTCCACGGTCCGGGCGACGGCGTCGGTCCAGACTTCCCCGGCCGCCAGCTCCAGCGACGTACCGGAGAGCGTGAATCCCCTGGTGGCGATCTGCAGCGCCGTGCCGTCGAACCCCTTGTCGCCGATGACCAGGTTGGAGCCGCCGCCGATGACCAGCAGCGGGGTGCCGCTCGCGTCGGCCTCGCGGACGGCTGCGACCACCTCGGCGTCGGTGGTGGCCGTCAGGAGGCGGGTGGCGGGGCCGCCGAGCCGGAAGGTGGTCAGGGGGGCGAGGGGGGCATCGTGGAGTTCCTGCACGGGGACAAGAGTACGGTCCGCGGCTCCGCCGCTCGGGCGGGGCCACGGACCGTACAGGTAACGCGTGAACCGTATGGGCAGCGTGCGGACCGTTAGGCAGCGCGTGAACCGTATGGGCAGCGTGCGGACCGTTAGGCAGCGCGCGTGAACCTCAGGCGAGCCGGACGACGGCGCGGGACATGCCCAGCACCTTCTTGCCGTCGCACACGGCCACCAGGTCCACCCGGACCAGGTTGTCCTCCAGCTTGGCCGCGACCTTGCCGCTGACCTCGATCAGCGCGCCCTTGTCGTCGTTGGGCACGACGACCGGCTTGGTGAACCGCACCCCGTAGTCGACGACCGCGCCCGGGTCCCCGGCCCAGTCCGTGACCACGCGGATCGCCTCGGCCATCGTGAACATGCCGTGCGCGATCACATCAGGCAGCCCGACCTCGACCGCGAACTTCTCGTTCCAGTGGATCGGGTTGAAGTCGCCCGACGCACCGGCGTACCGCACGAGCGTCGCCCGTGTCACCGGGAACGACTGCGCGGGCAGCTCCGTACCGACCTCGACCGACCCGTAGGAGACCTTCGCCGTCATCACGCCTCCTCGGCGGCGCGTGCCACCAGCTTCGTGAGCGCCGTGACGACCAGTTCGCCGGCCTCGTCGTGCACGTCGCCGCGGATGTCCACGATGTCGTTGCCCGCCATGGACTTGATGGTCTCGATCGTGGACGTGACCGTCAGCCGGTCCCCCGCCCGTACCGGACGCACGTAGGAGAACTTCTGGTCGCCGTGGACGACCCGGCTGTAGTCCAGGCCGAGCTGCGGGTCCTGCACGACCTCGCCGGCTGCCCGGTAGGTGATGGAGAAGACGAAGGTGGGGGGCGCGATCACATCGGGGTGGCCGAGCGCGCGGGCCGCCTCCACGTCGACGTACGCCGGATGGGTGTCACCCACCGCCTCGGCGAACTCGCGGATCTTCTCCCGGCCTACCTCGTACGCCGGGGTGGGCGGATACGTCCGGCCCACGAAGGACTGGTCGAGCGCCATGAGCTCGCTACCTCCTGCTGGAAATGACGAATGAGGGCACGCCCCTGCGCGGGGGACCACCCCGGACAACGACACGAGGCCGCCCCCAGAGGGGACGGCCTCGTGTACGAGCCTGATTCAGCGCGTTTCGCGGTGCGCGGTGTGCGAGTTGCAGCGCGGGCAGTGCTTCTTCATCTCAAGACGGTCCGGGTTGTTACGCCGGTTCTTCTTGGTGATGTAGTTCCGCTCCTTGCACTCCACGCAGGCCAGCGTGATCTTCGGGCGGACGTCGGTGGCAGCCACGTGAGTGCTCCTTGGACGGACGATGGACGGATGAACGCATAAAAGAGTAGCCGATCGAAGGACCGACCCAACAATCGGCTACCGTTAGTAGCGGTGACCGGACTTGAACCGGTGACACAGCGATTATGAGCCGCTTGCTCTACCGACTGAGCTACACCGCTTTGATGACGAGTCCCCCCGCCGAAGCGGGGTTTCCCGGTCACCAGAGCCCCAATGCGGAATCGAACCGCAGACCTTCTCCTTACCATGGAGACGCTCTACCGACTGAGCTATTGGGGCGAGCGAGGAAGACATTACACGCTCTCCGGCCGATCGCCCAAATCCGTTTCGGCACCACGCTCCGGGCGCCGGTCCGGGCTCGCCCACACCCCCTGATCAGGCCTTGATCCAGCCCGTGTCCGCTTCCGGACGGGCCCCTTCCCCGCGTCGGCGCGGGGGTACCGGTACGACTAATGGGCTCTTCCCGGAAGCCGCCGTGCCACGCGTCGCGGACCCGGTCATGATCGACGGGACCACCTCCAGGCTCGACCGCTCCGCGCGGCCGTGCACCCCTCCCAGGAGCGCGATGCCCGACAGCCGGCCGCGGCGGCCCGACGACAGCGCACCCGACAGCGCCGAAGCGGCCACCACCGACCCTGCCCCCGCCCTCGTCCTGAGCGGCGCCCGCCTGACCGACGGCCGCGCCGTCGACGTACGCCTCAGCGGCAGCCGCATCGAGGCCGTCGGCACCGCGGGCAGCCTCACCGCCCGGGGCCCCCGCATCGACCTGCGCGGCTACCTCCTGCTCCCCGCCCCGGCCGAGCCCCACGCCCACGGCGACACCGCCCTCACCGCCGACGGCGCCGGGCCCGCCTCCGACCTCCCCGAGGACATCCAGCGCCGCGCCACCGAGGCCGCCCTCCTCCAGCTCGGCCACGGCGCCACCGCCCTGCGCGCCCACGTCCGCATCGGCGACGTCCAGGGCCTCGCCGCGCTGGAGGCCGTCCTGCAGGCCAGGCGGGCCCTGCGCGGCCTCGCCGACCTGACCGCGGTCGCCGTCCCCCGCCTGCTCACCGGCATCGC
Source organism: Streptomyces cyaneofuscatus (assembly GCF_042718795.1). GTDB lineage: Bacteria > Actinomycetota > Actinomycetes > Streptomycetales > Streptomycetaceae > Streptomyces > Streptomyces cyaneofuscatus_A. The sequence continues at coordinate 281,735 of NZ_JBHXOX010000008.1, read as the reverse complement.
CGGGGCCGACGGCCTCGCCATGCTCCGCGACGCCGTGAAGATGGGCGCCGCGGTCGTCGGCGGCTGCCCCGACCTGGACCCCGACCCCACCGGCTACACGGCGGCCGTCCTGGAGGTCGCCGCCGAACACGGCCGCCCCGTCGACCTGCACACCGACGGCGACGACCCGGCCCGCCTCGCCCGCCTGGCCGCCATGGCCGGGGGCCTGCGCCCCGGGGTCACCCTCGGCCCCTGCGCCGGCCTCGCCCACCTCCCCCTGGAGACCGCGAGCCGGGCCGCCGACCAGCTGGCCGCCGCCGGGATCACCGTCGTCTGCCTCCCCCAGGGGGGCTGTACGGGCTCCGAACGCCGCACGACCGCCCCCGTACGCCTCCTGCGCTCCGCGGGCGTACGCGTGGCGGCGGGCAGCGGCGCACTGCGCGACACGGCCAACCCCGTGGGCCGCGGCGACCCGCTGGAGGCCGCGTACCTCCTCGCCTCGCAGCACGGCCTGCGCGCCGAACACGCCTACGCCACGGTCTCCACCACCGCCCGCGCCGCCCTCGGCCTGCCCGACGTCCGCGTGGAGGCGGGCTTCCCCGCCGAACTCCTCGCCGTACGCGGTGAACAGCTCTCCGGCGCGCTCTCCCTCGCCTACAGCCGGATCGTCATCCACCGCGGCCGGATCGTCGCGCGCACCAGCGCCGTACGCGAGTACTGCGACTCCGATCCCGATGCCACCGCCGGCCCCGATCTTCCCCGCCAGGGGCGACCCGACTCCGGTGGCGGGCCGGGGAACTGAGCACGCGGCGGCCACCGGGCGTACGGTCGGAGGTATGCGCATTGTCATCGCAGGTGGACACGGACAGATCGCACTGCGGCTGGAGCGGCTGCTCGCCGCACGCGGGGATGAAGCCGTAGGGATCATCCGCAACCCCCGACAGAGTCAGGACCTCACCGATATCGGCGCCGAACCCGCCGTGCTGGACCTCGAATCGGCCACCGTGGAGGAGACCGCGGAGGTGCTGCGCGGGGCCGACGCGGCCGTCTTCGCGGCAGGCGCCGGACCGAACAGCGGCACCGCCCGCAAGGACACCGTCGACCGGGGCGCCGCCGTCCTCTTCGCCGACGCGGCCCAAGCAGCGGGCGTACGCCGGTACATCGTCGTCTCCTCCATGGGCGCCGACCCCGACCACCCCGGCGACGAGGTGTTCGACATCTACCTGAGGGCGAAGGGCGCGGCGGACGCCGACGTACGCTCCCGCTCCGCGCTCGACTGGACGATCCTGCGCCCCGGGATGCTCACCAACGACGCGGGCAACGGACAGATCCTGCTCGCCGCGAAGACCGGGCGCGGCCCGATCCCGCGCGACGACGTGGCGGCGACGATCCTGGAGCTGCTGGACACCCCGGCGACGGCGGGCCTGACCCTTGAGGTCATCTCGGGGAACGTGCCGGTCACGGTGTCCGTGAAGGACGTCGCGGGCAACTGAGCCGGGGCTCCGAGGGGCTGACCACTGCCGGGAACTGCTGGGAACTGCTGGGAACGAGGAAGCCCCCGACCAGAAGGACTGGTCGGGGGCTTCGTTCGCGTGGCGGCGCCAGGGTTCGAACCTGGGTAGGCTGAGCCGGCAGATTTACAGTCTGCTCCCTTTGGCCACTCGGGCACACCGCCTCGAACGACGCGTCGGATCTCCGCTGGTGAGCTCCTTGGCGACGACGTAAACAATACCTGATGGCCAGGGGTGCTCCGCCACCTCATTGATCAGCAGCCGGAGGGGGCGGCGGTGGCTAGGCTTTGCGCTGTATCCCCCGCACATTCGACGCAAGGAGCCACACGTCATGGCCGACTCCAGTTTCGACATCGTCTCGAAGGTCGAGCGGCAGGAGGTCGACAACGCCCTCAACCAGGCCGCCAAGGAGATCTCCCAGCGTTACGACTTCAAGGGCACGGGTGCCTCGATCTCGTGGTCCGGCGAGAAGATCCTGATGGAGGCGAACGGCGAGGAGCGGGTCAAGGCGATCCTCGACATCTTCCAGTCCAAGCTGGTCAAGCGGGGCATCTCGCTGAAGTCGCTGGACGCCGGTGAGCCGCAGCTCTCCGGAAAGGAGTACAAGATCTTCGCCACGATCGAGGAAGGCATCTCCCAGGAGAACGCCAAGAAGGTGGCAAAGATCATCCGCGACGAGGGGCCCAAGGGCGTCAAGGCCCAGGTCCAGGGTGACGAGCTGCGCGTCAGCTCGAAGAGCCGGGACGACCTCCAGGCCGTGCAGGCGCTGCTGAAGGAGAAGGACCTCGACTTCGCCATCCAGTACGTGAACTACCGGTAGGACGACTACCGGTAGGACGACTCGTGAGCGAGAAGGGGCACGCCGTCGGGACCGACCTCGGCGGGGTGCCTCTGCGCGTTCATGGGGTGCGCCTGGCTCCGTGTCCGAAAACCGCCGGTGGTGGGGGCGAGGTGCGGAGCAGACTGGCCGGTGCGGGTCCGGGTTCGCCAGGTCCGCGGTTTTTGTCGGTGAGGGAAGTGAGCGGTCGTGACGACGGTGTACACGCGGGTGGCCAGTCCGCTGGGCGAGTTGCTGCTGATGGGTGAGTCGGACGGGACGGCCGAGGGGCTGCGGCTGGTGTCGTTGTCCGTGCCCGGGCAGAAGGGCGGCGCGGTCGTCCAGGACGGCTGGCTGCGGGCGCCCGAACTGTTCGCGGGGGTCGTCGCGCAGGTGGAGGAGTACTTCGCGGGGCGGTCGACACGGTTCGACGTGCCGGTCGCGGAGGGCGTGGGGACGGAGTTCCAGCGGCGCGTCTGGGAGGTGGTCGAGTCGATCCCGTACGGGCAGACCCTGTCGTACGGGGAGGTCGCCGCGCGGGTCGGGGCCTCGGGCGCGGGGGTGCGGGCGGTGGGGACGGCGATCGGGCGGAACCCCTTGCTGGTTGTGCGGCCGTGCCACCGGGTGATCGGCGCGGACGGGGCGTTGCGGGGGTACGCGGGTGGCCTGGAGCGCAAGCAGGTGCTGCTGGAGCTCGAAGGGGCCGCGTGTGCTTCGGGTGTGCGGGCCGGCGGCTGAGGGTGGTGTGACAGGTGGTCTCACGTGGGGTTCCGGCGGCGGCGGGCGGGCTGTTCCCCCGGCCCCGGCAGGTGGTCGCGCCGGGTGCCGTGCACGTACCGGAGTGGCTCCCGGTGGAGCGGCGGCGGGAGTTGGTGTCGGCGTGCCGGGAGTGGGCCCGGGGGCCGGTTCCGTTGCGGCACACGGTGTTGCCGGGCGGCGGCGTGATGTCGGTGCGGACGGTGTGCCTGGGGTGGCACTGGCAGCCGTACCGCTACACCCGTACCGCCGACGATGTGAACGGCGCGCCGGTGGCCCCGCTGCCGCAGTGGCTGGTCGCGCTGGGGCGGGCGGCGGTGGCGGAGGCGTACGAGGACGAGGGCGCGGCGGAGGCGTTCACTCCGGACACCGCACTGATCAACTTCTACGACGACGCGGCGCGGATGGGGATGCACCAGGACAAGGAGGAGCGGTCGGGCGCTCCGGTGGTGTCGTTGAGCATCGGGGCTACGTGCGTGTTCCGCTTCGGGAACCCTGAGAGTCGCGGGCAGCCCTACACAGACGTGGAGTTGGTCTCCGGGGACCTCTTCGTCTTCGGCGGCCCTTCGCGCTTCGCGTTCCACGGGGTGCCGAAGGTGTACGCGGGATCGGCCGACCCCGATGCGGGGTTGCGGGCCGGCCGGCTGAATGTGACGTTGCGGGAGACGGGGCTGAGCTGAGCCCCGGGAGCGGTCAGCGGCGTTCGCGGGAGTGGCCGAAGAGCAGCCGGTAGAGGATCAGCAGGACCAGGGAGCCGGCGATGGCGGCGATCCAGGTCGCGGTGTCGTAGAAGTCGTTGCTGATGGGACGGTCGAGGAACTGGCTGGAGAGCCAGCCTCCGACGAAGGCACCGGCGACGCCGATGATGGTGGTCCCGATGATGCCGCCCGGGTCGCGGCCCGGGAGCAGGATTTTGGCTATGACTCCGGCGAGCAGCCCGAGAACGATCCAACCGACGATGCTCATGCCGCTGCTCCTACCCCTTGCTTGGTCTTGGAAGACAAGACGCAGCGAGCACACGTTCGGTTGCCAAGAGGAATGGCTGCCTCGCCGGAGGACCACGTCCTAGCGGGCAGCGAACGGCTGGTCCGTGGGGATGATCTCCTTGCCGAACGGCATCAGCGAGACGGGGATCAGCTTGAAGTTGGCGATGCCCAGGGGGATGCCGATGATCGTGATGCAGAGGGCGATGCCGGTGGTGATGTGGCCGAGGGCGAGCCACCATCCGGCGAGGACCAGCCAGAGGACGTTGCCGACACAGGAGGGCGATCCGGCGTCCCTGCGGTCGACGACGGTGTGGCCGAAGGGCCAGAGCGCGTACACCCCGATCCTGAAGGCGGCGACGCCGAACGGGATGCCGATGATCGTGATGCAGAGCAGGACGCCTGCGAGGAGATAGCCGAGGAACATCCAGAACCCGCAGAGGACGAGCCAGATGATGTTCAGGATGGTTTTCATGGGCGGCGACCTGCCATCTGTTCCAGTCGGGAGATGCGCTCCGCCATCGGCGGATGGGTGGAGAACATCTTGGCCATCCCCTGTCCGGGGCGGAAGGGGTTCGCGATCATCATGTGGCTCGCGGTCTCGATCCTCGGCTCCGGGGGCAGCGGGAGCTGTTTCGTTCCTGCGTCGAGTTTGCGCAGGGCGCTCGCGAGGGCGAGCGGGTCCCCGGTGAGCTGCGCTCCGGAGGCGTCGGCCTCGTACTCGCGGGAACGGCTGACCGCGAGCTGGATGACGGAGGCGGCGAGCGGGCCGAGGATCATGATCAGGAGCATGCCCAGAAGGCCGGGGCCTTCATCATCGTTGGAGCGGCCGATGGGGATGAGCCAGGCGAAGTTGACCAGGAACATGACGACGGAGGCGAGCGCTCCGGCGACGGAGGAGATGAGGATGTCCCGGTTGTAGACGTGGCTCAGCTCGTGGCCCAGGACCCCGCGCAGCTCCCGCTCGTCGAGGATCTGGAGGATGCCCTCGGTGCAGCAGACGGCCGCGTTGCGCGGATTACGGCCGGTGGCGAACGCGTTGGGCGCCTGGGTCGGTGAGATGTAGAGGCGGGGCATCGGCTGGCGTGCCGCGGTGGAGAGCTCGCGGACGATCCGGTAGAGCTGTGGCGCCTCGAATTCGCTCACGGGGCGGGCCCGCATCGCCCGCAGAGCCAGCTTGTCGCTGTTCCAGTAGGCGTACGCGTTGGTGCCGACGGCCACGACGAGGGCGATGACGAGGCCCGTACGTCCGAAGAAGCTGCCGATGATGATGATGAGTGCGGACAGGCCCCCGAGGAGTACGGCGGTTTTCAGCCCGTTGTGCCGGCGGTGCACGGTACGCCCTCCAAGTGGTGCAGCAGGGGAACCCTTTGCATGGTGGTGCTCCACTCCCCCAGTGGAGCCTCCCGTACTGGTCAACGCCAGGCGAGGGAAGCTAGTTCCCTTGTGCGTGCGGCCGGAGGGCGGGGCCGTTCCGGCGTGATCCGGCCGGTTCCGGCTCCTGGCCCGTACAGCGTGGCACTGGGCCGTACGGGTGTCGGGGCGTGTGTGCGTCAGCGCTGGACGGGCAGGGGGCTCCGCACGGGGCGGGGGCTCGACTCGGTGCCGGACGCGCAGCCCGGCTCAGCGCTGGACGGGCAGCTTGGCGAGGGCGACGGCCTCGGGGTCGGGCTCGACCTCGCTGGTGCAGTGGGCGCAGCGGGAGGCCACGGCGGGGATCGCGCTGAAGCAGCGCGGGCAGTCGCGGAGGGCGGCCTTGATGTCGACCTCCTCCTCCTTGGTGAAGCGGTTCTGCACCTTGGTCATGGGCACGACGACGCAGAAGTAGAGGACCGCGGCGGTGATGATGAAGGCGATCGCGGCGCTGACGAAGAGGCCGTAGGGGAACTTCACTCCGTCGACGCTGTAGAAGGCCTTGCTGAAGTCTCCGGTGCCACGGGTGGCGAGGCCGATCAACGGGGTGATGAAGGCGTTGCTGAAGCCGGTGACGACGGCGGTGAAGGCTGCTCCGACGGCGAGGCCGATCGCCATCGAGATGACGTTGCCCCGCAGGATGAAGTCCTTGAACCCGTTCAGCACTGCTCTCTCTCTCCTCTATGGATTTCGTACGTCTTCGCCGTGTATGTGACGTGGGCAGCCACGACCTTGCCCTGTGGCGGCCGCCCTGGGCAAACCGATCTTCCGCCTCCGAGAGACGTCAGAAGAGGTTGACGGCGGCGAACCTCAGGACCAGTTGCGGGGCCCCGGAGAGGAGGACGCCGACGGCCGTGGTGAGGACGATCGCCGTGGTGAGCGGGACCGGGGCCCGGAATCGGCGCGGTGTTCCGGAGGCTGGCGTTCCAGTGGTCGGGTCCGTGGTTTCCGGGCTCCTGAAGAGGATCGCGGTCCACTGGAGGTAGTAGTAGAGGGCGATCACCACGTTGACGGCCATGACGACGGCGAGCCAGCCGAGCCCCGCGTCGACGGCCGCCGAGAAGACGGTGACCTTCGCGAAGAGCCCGATGATGCCGGGCGGCAGCCCGGCCAGGCAGAGCAGGAAGAACCCGAGCGCGAGAGCGGCGAGCGGGCGGGTGGCGTACAGGGCCCGGTAGTCGGCGATGCGGTTGCCGGGTTCCGTACGGGCGACGAGAGCCGCGACGGCGAAGGCGCCGAGGTTCACGACGGCGTACATGAGTGCGTACGCGACGGTGGAGCCGATCTGTTCGTCGCTGGAGTACGCGGCGGCGGCGATCGGGACGAGCAGATAGCCGGCCTGGGCGACGGAGGACCAGGCCAGGAGCCGGACGGCGCTGCGGGCACGGTCGGCCCTCTGGCGGAGGGCCGCCACGTTGCCGACGGTCATGGTGAGGGCGGCCAGGACGGCTACCGCGGGGCCCCAGACGTCGGCATAGGAAGGGAACGCGATGACCGTGACGAGGATGAGGCCCGAGAAGCCGACGGTCTTCCCGACGACGGAGAGATAGGCGGCGATCGGGAGGGGGGCACCCACATAGGTGTCGGGGACCCAGAAGTGGAAGGGGGCCGCGGCGGTCTTGAAGGCGAAGCCGACAAGGGTGAGGACGACGCCGGTCTTGGCGAGGGTGTCGAGCACCGGAGGTACGTCGTCCAGGTGGGCGGCGATCTCGGTGAGGTGCAGGGTGCCCGTGGTCGCGTACACGAAGCTGACGCCGAGGAGCATGACGGCGGTGGCGACGACGGAGGAGAGGAAGAACTTGAGCGCGGCCTCGGAGGAGCGCCGGTCACCGCGCTTGATGCCCACGAGGGCGAAGGCCGGCAGCGAGGCGACCTCCAGGGCGACGACGAGGGTGGCGAGGTCGCGGGAGGCGGGCAGGAGGGCCGCGCCCGCCGCGGAGGCGAGGAGCAGGAACCAGTACTCGCCCGCCGGGAGCTTCCGGGTGTCGTCGAGGGAGAGCAGCGCGGTGAGGAACGCCCCTCCCAGGACGAGGGCCTGGATCACCAGGGTGAAGTGGTCGGCGGTGTAGCTGCACGCCTGGGCGCCGGTGGTGACACAGAAGGTGGAGCGGTCGCCGGCACGCAGCGGGATCAGGAGGGCGAGGGCGGCGGCGAGGGCGGTGAGAGTTCCGTAGCCGAGGAGCTTCTTGCGGTGCTCGGGGAGGAAGAGGTCGGCGACGAGCACCAGCAGGGCGGCCAGCGCGGTGAGGGTGGGGGGCGCGATGGCGAGCCAGTCGATGGACTGGACGACGCTGGGGGCGGTGTCGGCCGCCGCGGTGAGGGCGCCCGGGGCGGTGCTGAGGTCCGCGGTCACGACTTGCCTCCTGCGAGGAGCTTCTGCACGGCCGGATCGGTGAGGCCGAGGAGGATCGCGGGCCAGAGTCCGGCGAGGACGGTGAGGGCGGCGAGCGGGGTCCAGGCGGCGGCTTCGTACCCCTGGATGTCGGCGAGCTGCGGCGTGGTGGCCGGCCGGTCTCCGGTGGCCCCGGAGCGCCGGGGCGCGCTCGGCGGCTGGGGCGCGTCTGCCGGATTGGGCGCGTCTGCCGACTGGGGCGCGTTTGTCGGCTGCGGGGTCCGGTCGTCGGGCGAGAGCTGGGAGTGGGGCGCGTGCTCGCCCATACAGACGCGGCGGACCACGATGAGCATGTACGCGGCGGTGAGGAGGGTACCGAACGCGCCGATGGCCATGAACGTACGGAACGCCGGGCGGCTGAGGCCTTCTGCGGGGCTGTAGGCGCCGAACAGGGTGAGCATCTCGCCCCAGAATCCGGCGAGTCCGGGCAGGCCGAGCGAGGCGACCGCGGCGAAGGCGAGCAGGGCGCCGAGGCGGGGCGCCCGGCCGTAGAGGGCGGCTCCGGTGGCGCCGGCGAGGGTGTCGAGGTCGGCGGTGCCGTAGCGGTCCTTGATGGCGCCGACCAGGAAGAACAGCAGGCCGGTGATGAGGCCGTGGGCGATGTTGGCGAAGAGCGCGCCGTTGACCCCGGTGGGCGTCATGGTGGCGATGCCGAGCAGCACGAAGCCCATGTGGCCGACGGAGGAGTACGCGATGAGCCGCTTGAGGTCCCCCTTGGCGCCGTTGCGGGCGAGGGCCAGGCAGGCGAGCGACCCGTAGACGATGCCGACGACGGCGAAGGCGGCGAGACAGGGCGCGAAGGTGCGCATGCCGTCGGGGGCGATGGGGAGCAGGATCCGGACGAATCCGTACGTTCCCATCTTCAGCAGGACGCCCGCCAGGAGCACCGAGCCGACGGTCGGGGCGGCGGTGTGGGCGTCGGGGAGCCAACTGTGCAGGGGCCACATCGGGGTCTTCACGGCGAGCCCGATGCCGACCGCGAGAACGGCGATGACCTGCACGGATGTGGTGAGGCCACGGCCGTTGTCAGTGGCGAGTGCCACCATGTCGAAGGTGCCGCTCTTCAGCCCGATGAGGAGCAGGCCCAGCAGCATGACGACCGAGCCGAGCAGCGTGTAGAGGATGAACTTCCAGGCGGCGGCGCGCCGTTGGTCACCGCCCCAGCGGGCGATGAGGAAGTACATCGGGATGAGGACCATCTCGAAGGCGAGGAAGAAGAGCAGCAGGTCGAGGACGGCGAAGGTGGCGAGGGTGCCGGATTGCAGGACGAGGACGAGGGCGGTGAACGCCTTCGGTGAGGGGCCCGCGGGCAGCTTGAAGTAGCTGTACAGCGCGCAGAGGAAGGTCAGCAGCGCGGTCAGGAGCAGGAGGGGGAGCGAGATGCCGTCGATGCCGAGGTGGATGCGGACGCCGAGCGCCGGGATCCAGCTGATGTCGGTGGTCGCCTGCATCGTGGCGGGGTGGTCGTGGTCGAAGCCGACGGCCAGGACGATCGCGGCGATGAGGACGGCGCCGGTCACGGTCACGCCGTGGCGGAGCACGGCCTGGTCGGGGTTCTTGCCCCTGAGCCCGGGCGGGGCGGGGAGCAGGGCCGCGACGGCGCCGAGGAGCGGGGCGACGACGATGAACGCGAGAAGGAACTGCATCACGGACGGGCTGATATCGATCACGGTCACGACCCCGCGTTGACGTTGGCGAAGACGACGGCGGCGATCGCCAGGACGAGGGAACCGGCGAGCAGGACGCTGAGGTAGGTCTGCACGTTTCCGGTCTGGGCACGGCGTACGGCGGTGCCGAGGAGGCGCGTGGCGGCGCCCGAGCCGTCGACGTAGGTGTCGACGACCGCGCGGTCCAGGAAGCGCACGAGGCGGGCGGCCTGCTGGACGGGCCGGACGAACAGCGCCGTGTAGAGGGCGTCGAGGTGGAAGCCGGTGACCGCGTGGCGGTGGAGCGGGCCCAGGAGGAGGCGTCCGGGGTCGGCCGGGTCGGGGGCGTCCGCGATGGTGCCGTAGGCGGCGGTGTGGGACGTCATGGCCTCGGCTTCGACGAGGGCGGGTTCGGCGCCGGGGTGGGCGGCGACGGCGCCGATGGGGGTACGGGCGGCGAGCGCCGTGGTGTGGCGCCAGGCGCCGTAGGTGACGAGACCGCCGACGAGGCCGACGCCGGTGGAGAGGACAGCCGTGGTGAGGGACGGGGTGAGGGCGTGTCCGTCGAACCAGTCGCCGATCACGCCCGCGGTGAGTCCGAAGGCGATGGTGGGGACGGCCAGGACCCACAGGACGGAGGTCATGGCGAGGGGCTGGCGGCCGTGGTCGGGCACTTCGGTGCCGCGGCCCTTGAAGGCGAGGAGCCAGAGGCGGGTGGCGTAGGCGGCGGTGAGGACGGCGGCGAGCAGCCCGGCGACGAGGATCGTCCAGCCCGCGGCGGCGGGGGCGACGGTCCGGTCCCCCATCGCGGTGTGCTCGGCGGCGACGAGGACGGCTTCCTTGGAGAAGAAGCCGGCGAACGGCGGGATGGCGGCGAGCGCGAGGAGGGCGACGGTCATCGTCCAGTAGGCGTCGGGGATCCGGCGCGCGAGGCCGCCCATGCGGGACATGGCGGCGAGTGAGTTGGTGCCGGCGGCGTGGATGACGACGCCGGCCGCGAGGAAGAGGACCGCTTTGAACGCACCGTGCGAGATCAGGTGGAAGACGGCGGCGCCACGGTCGGCGACGGCCAGGGCGCCGGACATGTAGCCGAGCTGACCGATCGTCGAGTAGGCGAGGACGCGCTTGATGTCGTCCTGGGCGAGGGCGGCGAGCCCGGAGCCGATCATCGTGACGGCCGCCATCACGGCGAGGACGACGAGGGCCGCGCCGGAGGCGGCGAACACGGGGAGCAGCCGGGCCACGAAGTAGATCCCGGCGGCGACCATCGTCGCGGCGTGGATGAGCGCGGAGACGGGGGTGGGGCCGGCCATCGCGTCGGGCAGCCAGGTGTGCAGGGGGAACTGGGCGGACTTCCCGGCGACGCCCGCGAGGAGCAGCAGGGCGATGAGGGTGGGGTGGTCCAGGCCTCCGTTGGTGACGGCCGCCAGGATCTTGGTGATCCGGAAGCTGCCGGTGTCGGCGGCGAGGGCGAACAGACCGATCAGGAAGGGGACATCGCCGAGCTTGGTGACGAGGAAGGCCTTGAGGGAGGCGGCGCGGGCTTCGGGCGTCTCCCAGTAGTGGCCGACCAGGAAGTACGAGCAGATGCCCATGATCTCCCAGCCGACCAGGAGCACCATGAGGTCGCCGGAGTAGACGACGAGCAGCATCGCGGAGGTGAAGAGGGAGACCAGGGCCGCGTAGGAGGGGTAGCGGGCGTCGTCGCGGAGGTAGGCCGTGGAGTAGAGCTGTACGCAGGTGGCGACGACGGTGACGAGGACGGCGACCAGTACGGCGAAGCCGTCGAGGTGCAGCGCCAGGTCGATCGGGACGGACCCGGTGGGGGTGAGCTGGGTCGCGGCGTCGATGGCGCGGCCGCCGCCCTGGCGGACGGCGACGAGCACGGCGAGGACGGCCGCGGTGAGCGTCGGCAGGATCGCCAGGGGGCGGACGAAGCCGGGGGCGGTGCGGCCGAGCGCGAGTCCGGCGACGGCTCCGAGGAAGGGGAGGAGCGGGACGAGGGCGGCGAGGGTCGTCGTGGTCACGAGGTGGCCTCTGCGTTCGTGGTGCTCCGTGCTGTTTCGGCGTCGTCGGTCTCGGCGGTGTCGCGGAGCCGGTCGATGTCGGAGGAGCCGCGGTTGCGGTAGACGGCGAGGACGATCGCGAGGCCGATGCCGATCTCGGCGGCGGCGATGGCGATGGTGAAGAGGGTGAGGGCCTGGCCGGAGTGCAGGGTGTCGCGGAGCCAGACGTCGAAGGCGACGAGGTTGAGGTTGACGGCGTTGAGCATCAGCTCGACGGACATCAGGACCAGGATCGCGTTGCGGCGCGCGAGGACGCCGTAGAGGCCGGTGCAGAAGAGGAGGGCGGCGAGTACGGCTGGATAGGCGAGGTGCATCAGCTCTGTCCCTCCTTGCCGCGTCGGGTCTCCGTGTTACGGGCGGGCCGCACGGCGGCGTCCGTGTCGTGCTTGCGGGACAGGACGATGGCGCCGACGAGGGCGGCGAGCAGCAGCACGGAGAGCGCCTCGAAGGGGAGGACCCAGTTCCGGAAGAGGAAGGCTCCGGTGACGGCGGTGGAGCCCTGGGCCGGTCCTTCGAGGTCGATCCAGGTCGTACGGAAGGCGTCCACGACGACCCAGACGAGCGCGGCCGCCGAGGCGAGGGCCACGCCCAGGGCGACCCACCGGTTGCCCGAGTCGGCGTCCGGGGAGCGGCCGATGGGGGCCCGGGTGAGCATCAGGCCGAAGAGGAGGAGGACGACGATGGAACCGACGTAGATCAGTACCTGCACCCAGGCGATGAACTCGGCCGTGAGCAGGAGGTACTCGACGGCCAGTCCGCCGAGCGCCACGACGAGCCAGAGGGCGGCGTGCACCAGTTGCCTGGTCGTGACGGTGATGACGGCGGCACCGAGGGTGGCGAGGCCGACCAGGACGAACGCGATCTCGACGCCGGTCGGGGAGAGGAAGCCGGGGTGGTCGGCGACGGCTGCGGCCAACGGCGCTGCGATGGAGTGCGTCACGGGGTTCCTCCGTCCTCGCTCTGTTGGGCTTGCTGGACTTGCTGGACTTGCTGGGTGGCGAGTTTGTCGGCCGTCTTGCGGGCGGCGGCGATCTCCTTCGGCTCCTCAGCCCCGGGGTCGAGCGCGGGCGGCTCCGGCACGGTCCACATCCACTCGCGGAGCTTGTCCCGTTCATGGGTGAGCTCGTGGATGTCCGTCTCCGCGTACTCGAACTCGGGCGACCAGAAGAGGGCGTCGAAGGGGCAGACCTCGATGCAGATACCGCAGTACATGCAGAGGGAGAAGTCGATGGCGAAGCGGTCCAGGACGTTGCGGCTGCGCTCGCGTCCGCCGGGGGCGGCGGGCGGCACCGTCTCCTTGTGGGAGTCGATGTAGATGCACCAGTCGGGGCACTCACGGGCGCAGAGCATGCAGACCGTGCAGTTCTCCTCGAACAGCCCGATGACACCGCGTGAGCGGGGCGGGAGTTCGGGCTGGGTGTCGGGGTACTGCGCGGTGACGGTCTTCTTCGTCATCGTGCGCAGGGTGACGGCGAGGCCCTTGGCGAGGCCTGATCCGGGGATCGGGGGCATCAGTTGATCGCCACCTTCACGATGCCGGTGAGCGCGATCTGCGCGAGGGCGAGGGGGACGAGGGTGGTCCAGGCGAGCTTCTGCAACTGGTCCTCACGCAGACGCGGGTAGCTGACGCGCAGCCAGATGACGACGAACGCGAGGAGGGCGGTCTTGAGGAGGGTCCAGAGCCAGCCGAGTCCGTCGGCTCCGAAGGGACCGTGCCAGCCGCCGAGGAAGAGGACGGTGGTCAGGGCGCAGAGGATGACGATGCCCGCGTACTCGGCGAGCAGGAACAGGGCGAAGCGCAGCCCCGTGTACTCGGTGTACGCGCCGAAGATGATCTCGGAGTCGGCGACCGGCATGTCGAAGGGCGGGCGCTGGAGTTCGGCGAGGCCGGCGACGAAGAAGACCAGGGCTCCGGTGATCTGCCAGGGCAGCCACCACCACGCGAAGGCGTCGAGGATGCCGGTGAGCGAGACCGTGCCGGCCGCCATGGCGACGGAGGCGGCGGCGAGGAGCATCGGGAGTTCGTAGGAGAGGAGCTGGGCGGCGGTGCGGAGGCCGCCGAGGAGGGAGAACTTGTTGGCCGAGGCCCAGCCCGCCATGAGCGAGCCGAGGACGCCGATGCCCATGACGGCCAGCACGAAGAAGATGCCCGCGTCGATGACCTGGCCCACCGCGCCGTCGCCGGGGCCGATGGGGATGGCCACGAGGACGAGGAGGTACGGGAGGAGGGCGACGGCGGGGGCGAGCTGGAAGACGCGGCGGTCGGCGGCGGCCGGGACCACGTCCTCCTTCTGCGCGAACTTCACGCCGTCCGCGACGAGCTGGGCCCAGCCGTGGAAGCCGCCCGCGTACATGGGGCCCAGGCGGCCCTGCATATGGGCCATCACCTTGTGTTCGGTCTGGCCCACGAGGAGGGGGGCGACCAGGAACACGACGAAGACGATGGCCAGGCGGAGGGCGACGTCGAGTACGTCGTTCACTCGGGATCGCCTCCGGCGGGGTGGGGGTTGTCGGGGTCAGGCGTGGGCTCGGACTTGGGCTCGGGCTCGGACTTGGGCTCGGGCTCGGGCTCGGTGGGGGTGGGCTCGTCCGTCGGCGGGCGGTCTGGGTCGGGGTCCGGGGTGGTCCTGGGCTCGGTGGGGGCGGGGGTGGGGCCGCTGCGCGGGGCTTCTCCCCTACCCGCCCCTTCCCGAACCGGGGGCTCTGCCCCCGGACCCCCGCTCCTCAAACGCCGGAGGGGCTGGGAAGACGGGTCGCCGCTCTCCGCCTCGGGGCCACCCGGTGAGGCATCCGGGTCGTCGAACGCCGGTTGGGCGTCGTGCCAAGGGGCGTCCGTCGCGCGGGCGCGCTGGCTCGCCGAGCCCTGGGAGGCCGAGCGGGAGCGGCGCGGCGGGCGCGGCGCGTCGGCCCCCGGGGGCTGCTGCTGGCTCGCCGAACCGTCGGACGCGGAACGGGTGCGGCGCGGGCGGGGGGCCGGGGGTGAACCGGGCGGTACGTCGCCGGACGACGCGCCTCCCGGAGGCGTGGTCGCGGGAGGCGTGGTCGCGGGCGGCGGCTGCACGGCCTCCGGCGAAGCCGCGTCCGACGACCCGGGTGCGGGAGTGCCAAGTGCCGGGGCCTCAGGCGCGAGGCCCCCCGACTCCGGAGACCCCGGGCCCGAGGGCTCGGGCGGGGTCGTGCGCGGGCGTTGCGCCGCTGAGCCCTCGGTCGCCGAGCGGGTGCGGCGGGGTGGGCGGTCGGCGGCCGTCGCCGCCGGGCGCGCTGCGCGGCCCGGGCGGGCTGCGGCCGGGGGGAGCTGGCCCTTGAGGGGGCCCCATTCGTTCGGGTCCGGGACGCCGGGGGGAAGCATCGTGCGCCGCTTGGGGCCGCCGTGTTCGGACTCGCCCGGCTCCTTCGCACCGGGCCAGGCCTTGGCGACCCGGGCAGCCAGGACGAAGTCCTTGCGGAGCGGGTGGCCCTCGAAGCCCTCCGGCAGCAGGAGCGGGGCGAGGCCGGGGTGGCCCTCGAAGGCGACGCCGAACATCTCGTGCGTCTCGCGCTCGTGCCAGGCCGCGCCCGCGTAGACGTCGATCGCGCTGGGCAAGGCGGCCACGTCGTGCGGAACGGTGGTGCGCAGCATCAGCCGGCGGACCGTGCCGCCGCCGAGCGCCGCGACGTGCGCGCAGACGCGGAAGCCGGTGCCCGGCTCGTCCACGGCGCTGAGCCAGTCGAAGTACGTGCAGCCGAGTCCGTCGCGGGCGGTCCGCAGTGCGGTGATCCACTCCGTGGCGGGGACGTCGACGGTGAGCAGGTCGTAGGCCGACTCCGCCGTCGCACTCTCGCCGAACAGCTCCGTGACGGCGTCCGGGAGCCGGTCGTACGGGGGGTGGCCCTCGGGTTGACGCTCGCTCACCGCTGCTCCTCCCCCGCTGCCGGTGGTGTAGGTGCGGTCACCAGGCCGCTGCGCAGCGCCGCCGTGGAGGGGGTACCTCCGGAGAGGCTGGGGCCGTCCCCGTACCGCTCCGCCAGGGACTCGCGCGCGATCTTCTCCTGGAGCTTGAGAATGCCCTGGAGCAGCGCCTCGGGCCGGGGCGGGCAGCCGGGTACGTACACATCGACGGGGATGATCTGGTCGACGCCCTTGGTGACGGAGTACGAGTCCCAGTAGGGGCCGCCGCAGTTGGAACAGGCGCCGAAGGAGATGACGTACTTCGGTTCGGGCATCTGCTCGTAGAGGCGCTTCACCGCGGGGGCCATCTTGTCCGTCACCGTGCCGGAGACGATCATCAGGTCCGCCTGGCGGGGGCCGGGGGCGAAGGGGATCACGCCGAGCCGGATGAAGTCGTGGCGGGCCATGGAGGCGGCGATGAACTCGATGGCGCAGCAGGCGAGTCCGAAGTTGAAGACCCAGAGGCTGTAGCGGCGGCCCCAGTTGAGGACGACCTTCATCGGTTCGGGCGCGAGCCGGGAGAGGATGCCGAGACGCTTCGGTTCCGGGAGGAGCACCGGTTCCGGCCCGGTTGCCGCCTGTGGGCCGGCGGAGGGTTCCGGCTGGTGTCCTGCGGGGGTCGGCCGGCTCGTCAGGCCCATGCGAGGACGCCCTTCTTCCATGCGTAGAGCAGTCCCACGGCAAGGAAGCCGAGGAAGATGAACATTTCCACCAGCGTGGTCGCGCCGTATCCGGGTGCCGCGAAGACCGTGGCCCACGGGAACAGGAAGATGGAGTCGACGGCGAAGATGACATAGAGGAACGCGTAGACGTAGTAGCGGACCTGGGTGTGGGCCCAGCCCTCTCCGACCGGGTCGACGCCGCACTCGTACGTCAGGAGCTTCTCCGGCGTCGGGACCACGGGCCGCAGGAGCCGTCCGGCTCCGAAGGCCACGGCGACGAACAGGACGCCGACCACGGCGAGCAGGCCGACCACCGAGTAGCTCTGGAAGTACTCCGAGGCGAGGGCGGTCTGTTGGTGGACCGGCACGTACGCCACGTGCGGCACTTCCGGCACGTACGCCACGTCCCTCACGTCCACCCCGTGTTCCTCGTCATCCGGTTGTCGCCCCGAACGTATCCGGGGCCCCTCTGTACGCACGGGAGTCTAGGCCCTGATAAACGCCCAGTAAGCAGCCGCGTCGCACACAGGTGGGGTTATCCCTACTTCACCCCACCTACGAGCCCCATGGCGTGCGCGGACACCGCCCGGCAGGCTGGTGCCATGACCATGAGCCCTTCCGTGACGGCCCCCGACCGGCCGCCGCCCGCCCGCCTCGCCTTCGACCGGTGGACCTGGCGGGAGATCGCGCATCTGCTGGCCGATCTGCCGTTGGCCATCGCCGGTTTCGTCTACGCACTCCTCGTGATCACCGTCGGTGTGGGCCTCTCCGTCACCGTGATCGGACTGCCGGTGCTCGTCAGCGGGTTGCGGGGCGCGCGGTGGCTGGGCCGGGTGGAGCGGGGCCGGGCGCGGTCGTTGCTCGGGGTGCGGATCGAGGAGCCGAGCCCGTTGCCGCGCGGCCGGGGGGACGAGGGGGTGTTCACCTGGCTCTGGTCGGGGCTGAAGGACCCGGTGGGGTGGCGTTCCCTGCTGTACGCGTTCATCCGGCTGCCGTGGGGGGTCCTGACGTTCGGGGTGACGTTGGTGAGCCTGATCGTGCTGTGGCCGGTCCTCCCGTTCATCGCCCGCGGGCTGACCACGGCCGACCGGGCGATGGTGCGGGGGCTGTTGTCGCCCTCGGACGAGCTGGAGCGGCGGATCGCGGAGCTGGAATCGGACCGGGGCGTGGTCGTGGACACCGCAGCCGCCGACCTGCGCCGGATCGAGCGGGACCTCCACGACGGCGCGCAGGCCCGGCTCGTCGCCCTGGCGATGGGGTTGGGGCTGGCGAGGGAGAAGCTGACGCACGATCCGGAAGCGGCCGCCCGGATGGTGGAGGAGGCCCATGGTGAGGTGAAGGTCGCCCTTCAGGAGTTGCGCGACCTCGCCCGGGGTATCCATCCCGCTGTCCTCACCGATCGCGGTCTCGACGCCGCCCTCTCCGCCATCGCCTCCCGCTGCACGGTCCCCGTCACGGTGTCGGTGGATCTGCCGGGGCGTCCGGCGGAGGCGATCGAGGGCATCGCCTACTTCACCGTGTCGGAGCTCCTTCAGAACGTCAGCAAGCACAGCGGTGCCGGGTCCGCCTCCGTCGAGGTGTGGCGTGCGGCGGACCGGTTGCTGATCCAGGTCACGGACGACGGTTCGGGCGGCGCGCGGATGGACGGCGGTACGGGCATGGCGGGGCTGGCCGAGCGGCTGGGGGCGGTGGACGGGCTGTTCGTCCTGGACTCCCCGGTGGGCGGGCCGACGTCCGTCACCGCCGAGCTGCCCTGGCGCGACCGGGTCCCGGCGGAGAGCCGGGCCTCCTGAGCGCTCCGCCGGCGTACGGGGGTGGGGAAAACCCCCGTACGGATACGGAGACCGGCCACATGGTGCCGGGGAGGGCGGCCCAGCACCCTTGAAGGAGCACAGCTTGAAGCAGCACAGCTCGACGTGACACGTCTCGACGTGACACGGCTCGACGCAGCACGGTCTGCGGCGGATGAACACGGGCGCGGAGCAGGGACGCGGAACACCCCGCCGATCGACAGAAGAGACGGAACGGACGGCACTCATGGCCACGGCATACGGACCGGACACCCGGGACCACAAGGGATCGGGCACGCGCGGCCACACAGGTCAGGGCGCTGGGCCCCAGGGGCAGGCCCCGGTGAAGCACTTCTTCCCGGCGGCGCTGCGGGCGCCTCTGGAGGCGCGCAGTTGGCGCGAGCTGCTCTATGTCCTGCTGAGCCTGCCGCTCAGCACGGCGATGTTCGTCTTCGCGATCACCATGACCTCGGTCAGCGCCGGCCTGCTCATCACCTTCGTCGGGATCCCCCTGCTGGCCGTCGGCCTGGCCGCCTGCCGGGGCTTCGGGGTGATGGAGCGGGCCCGGGCGCGCGGGCTGCTGAAGCTGGACGTGGCGGAGCCCGTGCGGGTGCGGGGGAAGAGCGGCGGCCCGATGTCGTGGATCGGTGCCGTCCTCAAGAGCGGGGTCTCCTGGCGTCACCTTCTTTACGCGCTGCTGCACTTCCCCTGGGCCGTGTTCACGTTCTGCGTGTCGGTGACGTTCTGGACGTACGGCCTGGCGGCGCTGACGTATCCGCTGTGGCACTGGGTGTTCCCCGTGTTCGCGGGCTCCGACGGCCTCCAGCTGTACGGGGACCGCACCCACACGGAGTATCTGGACTCGCCCGTCGAGCTGGCGGCGACGGGTGCGGTGGGTCTGGTGCTGGTGCTGGTGTCGCCGTGGATCGTGCGCGGGCTGGTCTCGGTGGACCGGCTGATGGTGTCCGGTCTGCTGGGCCCGTCGGCGCTCTCCGCCCGGGTCACGGAGCTGGAGTCGGACCGGGGCGTGGTCGTGGACACCGCAGCCGCCGACCTGCGCCGGATAGAACGGGACCTCCACGACGGCGCGCAGGCCCGGCTCGTCGCTCTGGCGATGGGGTTGGGGCTGGCGAAGGAGAAGTTCACCGACGACCCCGAGGCGGCCGCGCGGATGGTGGACGAGGCCCATGGTGAGGTCAAGGTCGCCCTCCAAGAGCTGCGGGACCTCGCCCGGGGCATCCACCCCGCCGTCCTGACCGACCGCGGTCTCGACGCCGCCCTCTCCGCCATCGCCTCCCGCTGCACCGTCCCCGTCACGGTCGAGGTGGACCTGGATGCCCGGCCCGCGCAGGCCATCGAGGGCATCGCGTACTTCACCGTGTCGGAGCTGTTGCAGAACGTCAGCAAGCACGCGCGGGCGACCCGGGCGTCGGTCGATGTGTGGCGGACGTCCGACCGGCTGATGCTCCAGGTCACGGACGACGGGCAGGGCGGGGCGTCCACGGCGGCCGGCAGCGGTCTGGCCGGGCTGACGGAGCGGCTGGACGCGGTGGACGGGGTCCTGGTGGTCCATTCACCGGCCGGCGGCCCGACGACGGTCACCGCGGAGCTGCCCTGGCGCGGCTGACCGCCCCTCGCCCCCATCGCCGCCCCTCGCCCCCGTCCGCCGACCCCGTCGCCGGTTCCGGGCCGGGGACGGGGTTTCCGTCCGGGTGGCCGGATCGGGCACGTTATCCACAGGGCCCCCATCCGCGCCCCGGGCCTGGGATGCTGAAGGTGTCGGGCGCGGTGCGCACAGAAGCACGGCGCCTCAGAGACTCAGGACAGCGGGGGACGCAGCGTCGTGCAGCACGTGGAGAACAGAGTGCGGGTAGTCATCGCCGAGGATTCGGTCCTGCTGCGGGAAGGCCTCACCCGCCTGCTCACCGATCTCGGGCACGACGTGGTCGCGGGGGTGGGCGATGCCGAGGCCCTGCTGAAGACCGTGGCGGACCTCGGGGCGGAGCGGGCGCTGCCCGATGTGGTGGTGGCCGATGTGCGGATGCCACCGACCCATACCGACGAGGGCGTTCGGGCGGCGGTGCGGCTGCGGAGGGAGTACCCGGGGATAGGGGTGCTGGTCCTCTCGCAGTACGTGGAGGAGCAGTACGCCACCGAGCTGCTGGCGGGCAGCAGCCGGGGCGTGGGGTACCTCCTCAAGGACCGGGTGGCCGAGGTCCGCGAGTTCGTGGACGCGGTCGTACGGGTGGCGCGCGGGGGGACGGCGCTGGACCCGGAGGTGGTGGCGCAGTTGCTGGGCCGCAGCCGCAAGCAGGACGTCCTGACGGGGCTGACGCCGCGCGAGCGGGAGGTCCTGGGTCTGATGGCCGAGGGCCGGACGAACTCGGCGATCGCCCGGCAGCTCGTGGTGAGCGACGGAGCGGTGGAGAAGCACGTCAGCAATATCTTCCAGAAGCTCGGGCTCTCGCCGAGCGACGGCGATCACCGGCGCGTCCTCGCCGTACTGACCTACCTGAACTCCTAGCAATCTGACACCCTGCCAGCTAGTTGCCCGACCCATCGGTGAGCGCCGGGTGAGCACCCGGCGTGCACCCTATGAATCCCCCCTGAGGGGTGTCCGGCGAGCCTCCGCCGGGCAGCTCTGGGCGGGAGGACCTAGCACCAAAGACCTACGAGCAGAGCACTTCCATCCAGCGATCGGGGGGCTTGAGAAAGATGATAAAACGGGCTAAAAAGGCGTCTCAAAACAGCGTCCACCATATGATCGGCCCCTGGAGGGCGAACCGCACGGACGTAGGGTTGCCTCTGGAGCCGCCGGCTGGCCGGACGGTTCCGAACCGCCGCCCCAAGGGAGGTCCAGTTCAGTGACGAGCCAGGTCAGTAGCGCGGAGAAGGCCGATGAGGCCAACGACGCCGTCCTCGGGGGGCAGCGCGCCCCCCTGTCAGGAACGACGGGAACCACCGAAGGCGACGGGAAAGAGGTCCGCCGCCTGGACCGGGTGATCATCCGTTTCGCGGGTGACTCGGGTGACGGGATGCAGCTCACGGGTGACCGGTTCACCTCGGAGACGGCATCGTTCGGGAACGATCTCTCCACCCTGCCGAACTTCCCAGCCGAGATCCGGGCCCCCGCAGGCACGCTGCCAGGGGTTTCTTCCTTCCAGCTCCACTTTGCCGATCATGACATCCTCACCCCCGGCGACGCACCCAACGTTCTGGTCGCGATGAACCCCGCCGCCCTGAAGGCGAACATCGACGACGTACCGCGCGGCGCGGAGATCATTGTCAACACCGACGAGTTCACCAAGCGCCCGATGGCGAAGGTGGGGTATGCGACCAGTCCGCTGGAGGACGGGTCGCTGGAGGCGTACAACGTCCACCCGGTGCCGCTGACGACGCTGACGATCGAGGCGCTGAAGGAGTTCGGGCTCTCCCGCAAGGAGGCCGAGCGGTCCAAGAACATGTTCGCGCTCGGGCTGCTGTCCTGGATGTACCACCGGCCGACCGAGGGGACGGAGACGTTCCTGCGGCAGAAGTTCGCGAAGAAGCCGCAGATCGCCGAGGCCAACGTGGCCGCCTTCCGGGCCGGGTGGAATTTCGGCGAGACGACCGAGGACTTCGCCGTCAGTTACGAGGTCGCTCCGGCCTCGCAGGCCTTCCCCACCGGCACCTACCGCAACATCTCGGGGAACCTCGCCCTCTCCTACGGCCTGATCGCCGCCGGTCAACTGGCGGATCTGCCGCTCTACCTGGGCTCGTACCCGATCACCCCGGCCTCGGACATCCTGCACGAGCTGTCCCGCCACAAGAACTTCGGCGTGCGCACCTTCCAGGCGGAGGACGAGATCGCCGGGATCGGGGCGGCCCTGGGCGCGGCATTCGGCGGGGCGCTGGGGGTGACCACGACCTCGGGGCCGGGTGTGGCGCTGAAGTCGGAGACGATCGGGCTCGCGGTCTCCCTGGAGCTGCCGCTGCTGATCATCGACATCCAGCGCGGCGGGCCCTCCACCGGCCTGCCGACCAAGACCGAGCAGGCGGACCTGCTCCAGGCGATGTACGGCAGGAACGGCGAGGCCCCGGTGCCGATCGTGGCCCCGCAGACCCCGGCCGACTGCTTCGACGCCGCGATCGAAGCGGCCCGCATCGCCCTGACGTACCGCACCCCGGTCTTCCTGCTCTCCGACGGCTATCTGGCCAACGGCTCCGAGCCGTGGCGCATCCCGGAGACCGACAGCCTGCCCGACCTCACCACCCCCTTCGCCACCGGGCCGAACCACACCCTGGCCGACGGCACCGAGGTCTTCTGGCCCTACAAGCGCGACCCGCAGACCCTGGCCCGCCCCTGGGCCGTCCCCGGCACCCCCGGCCTCGAACACCGCATCGGCGGGATCGAGAAGCAGGACGGCACCGGCAACATCTCCTACGACCCCGCCAACCACGACCTGATGGTCCGCACCCGCCAGGCCAAGGTCGACAACATCGAGGTCCCCGACCTCGTCGTCGACGACCCCGCCGGAGCGGCGACGCTGGTGCTCGGCTGGGGTTCGACGTACGGGCCGATCACCGCCGCCGTCCGCCGGCTCCGCGCCGCCGGGCAGCCCATCGCGCAGGCCCACCTCAGACATCTCAACCCCTTCCCGAGAAACCTCGGCGAGGTACTGAGGAGTTACGACAAGGTCGTCGTCCCGGAGATGAACCTCGGACAGCTCGCGATGCTGCTGCGGGCGAAGTACCTGGTGGACGCCCACAGCTACAACCAGGTCAACGGAATGCCCTTCAAGGCCGAGCAGCTCGCCACCGCTCTCAAGGAGGCCATCGATGCCTGACACCCAGGAACTGCTCCACAACGAGCTGCTGCAACTGGTGCCCAAGGCCGAGGCGAAACAGTCCATGAAGGACTTCAAGTCCGACCAGGAGGTGCGCTGGTGCCCCGGCTGCGGCGACTACGCCGTCCTCGCCGCGGTGCAGGGCTTCATGCCGGAGCTGGGACTGGCCAAGGAGAACATCACCTTCGTCTCCGGCATCGGCTGCTCCTCCCGCTTCCCGTACTACATGAACACGTACGGGATGCACTCCATCCACGGCCGCGCCCCCTCCATCGCCACCGGGCTCGCCACCTCCCGCCGCGATCTGTCGGTCTGGGTGGTCACCGGTGACGGCGACGCGCTCTCCATCGGCGGCAACCACCTCATCCACGCCCTGCGCCGCAACGTCAACCTCAAGATCCTGCTCTTCAACAACCGGATCTACGGGCTGACCAAGGGCCAGTACAGCCCCACCTCCGAGGTCGGCAAGATCACCAAGTCGACGCCGATGGGTTCGCTCGACGCGCCCTTCAACCCGGTGTCCCTCGCCATCGGCGCGGAGGCCTCGTTCGTGGCGCGCACGGTCGACTCCGACCGCAAGCACCTCACCAGCGTGCTGCGCGCGGCGGCCGAGCACCCGGGCACAGCACTGGTGGAGATCTACCAGAACTGCAACATCTTCAACGACGGCGCGTTCGAGGTCCTCAAGGACAAGGAGCAGGCCGCCGAGGCCGTCATCCGCCTCGAACACGGAGAGCCGATCCTCTTCGGTGCCGAGGGCACCAAGGGCGTGGTCCGCAACCAGGCCACCGGTGACCTGGAGGTCGTCGCCGTCACCGATGAGAACCGCTCGCAGGTGCTCGTCCACGACGCCCACGCCGACTCCCCGACCACGGCGTTCGCGCTCTCCCGCCTCGCCGACGCGGACACCCTGCACCACACCCCCATCGGGGTGCTGCGCAGCGTCCAGCGGCCCGTCTACGACACCTTGATGTCCGACCAGGTGGACGCCGCCGTGGAGCGCGACGGCAAGGGCGACCTCGGCGCACTCCTCGCCGGGGCCGACACCTGGACCGTCGTCGGCTGACCCCCCACGGCGTCACGGCGGAGGCCCGGCAGGGTCAGGGCAGAGGCCCGGACCCGATCCCCGAACAGATCGACCGGAACGACCGGAACGACCGGAACGACCGGAACGGGATCAGGGCCGGGCCTCGTCGTACGCCTCGCGCGCCGTCTGCACCGCGTCCACCTGGCGTTCG
Source organism: Streptomyces cyaneofuscatus (assembly GCF_042718795.1). Lineage (GTDB taxonomy): Bacteria > Actinomycetota > Actinomycetes > Streptomycetales > Streptomycetaceae > Streptomyces > Streptomyces cyaneofuscatus_A. The sequence continues at coordinate 257,728 of NZ_JBHXOX010000008.1, read as the reverse complement.
GTCCAGCGGGCGAGGGCCCACACCTGTTCGGCGGCCTCGGTGCCGAGCGGGGTGAGCGAGTAGTCCACCCGGGGCGGGATCACCGGCTTCGCGTCCCGGTGGACGAAGCCGTCGCGCTCCAGTGTCTGGAGGGTCTGGGCCAGCATCTTCTCGCTGACCCCGCCGATCGTGCGGCGCAGCTCGCTGAAGCGGTACGAGCGCTCCAGCAGGGCCGCCAGGACGAGGACGCCCCAGCGGCTCGTCACATGCTCCAGCACCCCTCGCGACGGGCACATCGGCTGGTTGACGTCCTGGATGGGCTTCGTGAGGCCTTCCAGGCCTACCGGACCCGTTCCCGTTCCAGTGCCACGCTCACTCACTCCCATGCCAGTACCTTACTTCAAAGTGGGTACTTTCCATTAGTTAGTGTCCGCCCTACGCTCGATCGGGAAAGCAGTCACCAACCGCAGGAGCCCCCCATGAGCATCGTCGTCACCGGAGCCACCGGAGAACTCGGCCGTCTCGTCATCGACGAACTGCTGGCCAAGGTCCCGGCCGGCGAGATCGTCGCGGTCGTCCGCAACAAGGAGAAGGCCGCCGCGCTCGCGGCCCGGGGCGTCGAGCTCCGTATCGCCGACTACGACCGCCCCGAGACCCTCGCCGAGGCCTTCCGCGCCGGCGACCGGGTGCTGCTGATCTCCGGCAGCGAGGTGGGCAAGCGGGTCGCGCAGCACTCCGCGCTCATCGACGCGGCCAAGGCGGCGGGCGTGGCGCAGCTCGCGTACACCGGCATCCTCGGCGGACCGGACGCGGACTTCCTGCTGGCCGAGGAGCACAAGGCCACCGAGCAACTGATCCTGGATTCCGGGCTGCCGTACACCTTCCTCCGCAACGGCTGGTACACGGAGAACTACACCGCCAACCTCGCCCCCGTCCTGGAGCACGGCGCGGTCGTCGCCAACGCGGGCGAGGGCAGGATCGCCTCCGCCTCCCGGGCCGACTACGCCGCCGCGGCGGCGGCCGCGGTGACCGGCGAGGGCCACCTCGGCAAGGCCTACGAGCTGAGCGGCGACACCGCCTGGTCGCTCGCCGAGTACGCGGCCCTGCTGTCCGAGCTGACCGGCAAGGAGATCACGTACAAGGAGGTCCCGGCCGCCGTGCACCAGGAGATCCTGGTCGGCGCGGGCCTGCCCGAGGGGTTCGCCGCGATCCTCACCGACGTGGACGAGGCCATCGCGCGCGGGCGGCTGGCGGGGACGAGCGGCGACCTGGCCCGGCTGGCCGGCCGCCCGACGACTCCGCTGGCCACGACCGTACGAGCGGCACTCGCCACCGCCTGATCCCTGACCCGCACCGCCCCTCCCGCACCGCCCCTCCCGCGCCTGCCAAAAGCGCCTGCGCGAGCGCCGGTCAGGAGCGCCTGTCATGAGTGTTTTCCTGAGACGGCTATGACACGAGGCCCTTCCGGCGTTACCGTCATGCCGTCGGGCAGACGCGCCGGCGCAGGTAGTCCGGGAGGGGCCCGTGAAGGGGAAGAACGAACAGCGGGCCGGCCTGCTGTACGGAGTCGGCGCGTACGGGATGTGGGGCATCGTCCCCCTCTTCTGGCCGCTCCTGAAGCCGTCCGGGGCGATCGAGATCCTCGCGCACCGGATGGTCTGGTCACTGGTCCTCGTCGGGATCGCCCTGCTCGTGGTCCGGCGCTGGGCCTGGATCGGCGAGCTGGCGCGCGACCCGCGCAAGCTGGGCCTCATATCGGTGGCGGCGGCGACCATCACCGTCAACTGGGGCCTCTACATCTGGGCCGTCAACAACGGCCAGGTCGTCGAGGCCTCGCTCGGCTACTTCATCAACCCGCTGGTCACCATCGCCATGGGCGTCCTCCTGCTCGGCGAGCGGCTGCGGCCGGTGCAGTGGATCGCGGTCGCCACCGGCCTGGCCGCCGTACTCGTCCTGGCGATCGGGTACGGGCGGCCGCCGTGGATCTCGCTGATCCTGGCGTTCTCCTTCGCCACGTACGGCCTGGTCAAGAAGAAGGTCAACATGGGCGGCCTGGAGTCGCTGGCCGCCGAGACCGCCGTCCTGTTCCTGCCCGCGCTCGGCTTCCTGCTCTGGCTGACGGCCACCGGCGCGTCGACGTTCACGGCCGGAGACGCGGGGCTGGGGCACGGGGCACTGCTCGCCGCGACCGGCATCGTCACGGCGGTCCCGCTGATCTGCTTCGGCGCGGCGGCGATCCGGGTGCCGCTCTCGACGCTGGGACTGCTCCAGTACCTGGCCCCGGTCTTCCAGTTCGCCCTCGGCATCGTCTACTTCCACGAGGAGATGCCGCCCGAGCGGTGGGCCGGGTTCGCGCTGGTCTGGCTGGCCCTGTCCCTGCTGACCTGGGACGCGTTGCGCAACGCCCGCCGCAACCGGGTCCTGGCGGCGAAGCTGCTGGCGACCGCCGCGGCGGCTGCGGCACCGGCGGCCCCAGCACATATGGCCCCGGAGGCCGTGACGTCGGAGGCCGCAGCCTCGGAGACGGCGACCCAACAAAAAATTACCTAGTTGCTTTTATTACTCAGTTACGTTTTCCTCGTGGCTCCGACGGAATCGTGACCGAGGAGAGCGACAGCCATGACCGACGACGTACTCATCGTGGGCGCGGGCCCCACCGGCCTGACCCTGGCACTCGACCTGGCCCGGCGGGGCGTCGCCGTACGGGTGGTGGACAAGTCCGCCGCCCACCCCCGCACCTCACGCGCCAAGGGTCCCAACCCCCGGTCGCTGGAGATCCTGGCGGACCTGGGAGTGGCGGACGAGGTGCTGGACGCCGGTTCGGCGCCGCTGCCCATGCGCGTGTACCGCGACCACCGCCCGGTCGCCGAGACCGACCCGTGGGCGGACGCGGCCCCGACACCGGCCGCGCGGTTCGACCGGCCGTGGCTGATCGCCCAGTGGCGGCTGGAGGAGATCCTGCGCGCGCGGCTGGCAGGTCACGGCGTCCACGTCGAGCTGGGCCGCGAGGTCGTGGGCCTGGCGGAGGGGGCCGACGGGGCGTACGTGGACGTGACGTTCGCCGGCGGATCGCAGGGCCGGGCGGAACGCGCGCGGTACGTCGTCGGGTGCGACGGCGCCCACAGCTCCGTACGCAAACTGCTCGGGATCACCTTCGACGGCACGACCGCCGAGGACCAGGTGATGGTCAGCGGCGATGTGGAGCTGGACCACGAGGAGCTGGACCACGTGGGCCTGGGGCGGGACCGGTGGCACCAGTGGTTCGACGAGGACGGGGCCGTGATGCTCTGCCCCATTCCCGGTACGCGGACGGGGTGGTGGTTCCAGGCCGGGCCCGAGCGGGACGAGCAGGGCCGGCCGCTCGCACCCACCCTCGACGGCTTCCGGCGGCTGCTCACCCGGCACACCGGCCTGCCGGGCCACCACCTGAGCCGGGCCGAGCTGCTGTCGACGTACCGGGTGAACGTCCGCATGGCCGACCGCTACCGGGTGGGCCGGGTCCTCCTCGCCGGCGACGCGGCCCATGTGCACGCCATCGCGGGCGGGCTCGGGATGAACACCGGGATCCAGGACGCGTTCAACCTGGGCTGGAAGCTGGGCCAGGTGCTCGCCGGGCAGGCGGAAGCGGCGCTGCTGGACACGTACGAGGAGGAGCGGCTGCCCGTCGCCGCCTGGACGCTGGACCTGGCCTCGGACCGGCTCCGGGCCACCCTGGAGGCGATCCGCGAACCGGGCGGGAACCTGAGTTCCGCGATGACCCCGGAGACGGCGGGACTCGGCATCGGCTACCGGTGGAGCAGCCTGGCGGACACGAAGGCGGGCGCAGGAGCGAACACGGACGCGGGCGCGGAAGCGGGCACGGGCACGGGAGCGGGCACGGGAGCGGGAGCGGAAGCGAAAACCGCGCCCGGCGGCCCGCGCCCCGGCGACCGCGCCCCCGATGCCCTCTGCCGGGACGCCGCGACCGGCGAGCGCACGCACCTGTACGGCACCTTCGCGGGCCCGCACACCACGGTCCTCGGCTTCGGCCCCGCGAGCACCGCGGTGCTGCGGGAGGTGGCCGCGTACGGTGCCGGGGTCCGCGCCTGCCGGGTGTACGGGGCCCGCGAGGAGCACGGCACGGCGGAGCCCGGTGCGGTGGTCGACGACCAGGGGCACGCGGCAGCCGCGTACGGCATCGGCGCAGGTGGAAGCGGTCTCGTCGTCATCCGGCCCGACCACCACGTGGGGGTGGTGGACCCGGCCGGCGACCCCGCTTCCGTACGGGAGTACCTGCGGCGGCTGCACGGGGCACCCGGCATGGTGGACGCGGTGCGATAAGGCTGATTGAGTGCGCGGATGGGGACTGTCCTGGGCGAGATGAGGCACGTGCGGTGGCACGAGCTGCAGCATGCGTACGGCTCCGCGTCCCAGGTTCCCGGCATGCTGTCGCGGATCGCCTGGGGTGACGGCCCGACCGCCGAGGACGCCCTGAGGGACCTGGACCAGTGGATCGGCGCCCCGGCCGTGTTCGACGCGACGGTGGCCGCGGTGCCGTTCCTGTGGGAGCTGGCGGCGACGGAGACGGTCAAGGACCGGGCGGGCGTGCTGGACCTGCTCGCCACGATCCTCGCCGCCGGCCACGCCCAGCACCCCGAGTGGACGCGCGCGGCGCACGAGGCGGTGGCGGAGGGGCGCCCGACGGCGGCCCGGCTGGCCGCAGGCGTCTCGCCTGCGCAGCCGCAGGCCGTACAGCAGCCCCAGGCCGTACAGGAGGCCGCCGCGCGGTTGCTGGCGGCGACGGACGGGCACGTGTGCGCCGCCTGCCGACCGCGTACGGACTGACGTCGGGGCGCGAGCACCGTGTCACGGGCGACCGGCCCCAAGTGCCCTACGGCCAAAGAGAGTTCAAGAGTTCGCCAAGACTTGGCCGACGCGAACGACCGGTAACGACAACGGAGTTACCGTCCGTGCGTGAAAACGACCCATCATGATCAAAACCGGGTGGCCACCAGCCGCCGCGCCCTGCTCCGCGCTTCCGTCGCCACCGCCGCGGTAGCCGCCGGAACCGGCCTCGTCACCGGCGCCTCCCCGGCCGGAGCCTCCCCGGCCGGAGCCTCCCCTGTCGACGCCTCCCCGTCCGGAGCCACCGCCTCCGGACGGCCCTCCCCCAGACCCGACACCCCTGCCGCCGCACTGGCGGAGCTCTCGGCGGGCAACCGGCGTTGGCGCACCCTGCACCAGCGGCACCCGCACGAGGCGCGCCCGCTGCGCCGGTCGCTGGTCTCCGGCCAGCACCCGTTCGCTCTCATCCTCGGCTGCATCGATTCCCGCGTACCGCCGGAGCTGGTCTTCGACCAGGGGCTCGGCGACCTGATGACCGTGCGCTCCGCCGGTGAGGTCCTCGACGAGGCCGTCCTCGGGAGCATCGCCTACGGAGTCCTGGAGCTCGGCATCCCCTTGGTCGTCGTCCTAGGCCACCAGGCGTGCGGGGCGGTCGCGGCCGCCGTGGAGGCGGAGGAGACGGGAGAGTCGCTACCCGCCCACATCCAGTACATAGCCGACCAGATCAAGCCCGCGATCGACCACGACCACCACGGCGACGCACGGGTGGACGCGACGATCGACGCGCAGGTGCGGCTGGTCCGTTCGCGGCTGTCGCGGGAGGCCGATCTCGCTGCCCAGGTGAACGCGGGCAAGCTGGCGATCGTCGGCGCACGCTACGAACTGAGCACGCAGTTGGTGCACCGGGTGAGGTGACCCCGCCGTCCCTCTCCGGCCCGCCGAACCCCTCAACCCCGCCGACGCCCCTCAGGTCAGCTCGGCCACCACCCGGTCCATCACGCCCTTCCAGTACGTACGCCGCTCCTCCCGTTCCTCCGCGCTCGCCAGCAGCTTCAGTCAGTGGTCAGCCGGGCGCGGTGAGCCCGGACCTTGTGGCGGTTGCCGCACCGCTCCATCGAGCACCAGCGCCGCCTGCCGGGCCGGGAGGTGTCGACGAACAGCAGGCGGCAGTCGTCGGCGCCGCACGTACGGACCCGGTGGGCGTACGCCCCCGTGAACAACTCGACGGCGTCCCGCGCGACGGTGGAGAGCAGCCCGGTCCCGGTCGCGCCCGCCGCCCACTCCCGTACCCCCTCGGCGGTCAGCCGGGCGGCCAGGGGCGGGTGCGCCGCCGCGTCGTTCACCGTGGCGAGGTCGTCCGGCGCGGGTGGCAGCGCCGCCACCTGGGCCTCCGCCAGCCGCCAGAGCGCATCGCGCAGACGGCGTGCGGCCGCCACCTCGTCCGGGCTCACGGCAAGGTCCAACCCGCCCGGCAACCGGCTCTTCCCCGCCCAGCGCACCAGATCCTCGGGGCCGTGCAGCACCTCGAAATACGCCAGGCGCCCGGGTCCGCCGGTCGGCAGGAGCTCCAGGCACAGGGCACCCGGATCGAACCGGAACGAGCTCCCGTCCGGATGCACCAGCAGCATCCCTGGAGGCGTCGCCTGCCGTCCCGGCGGCCCGGCTTCCGGCGTGTCCGTTGCGCTCGCACTCATGTAACCACTATAAACGGTTTCCATGACCTCCACACTGTCCTGGAAGCTCGTCATCGACAGCGCCGACCCGCACGCCCAGGCCGGATTCTGGGCCGAGGCGCTCGGCTACCTGATCGAGGACAACAGCACCCTCGTCGAGCAACTGCTCGCCGCCGGAGCCGTCCCCGAGGCCGTCACCACCCACGCCCACGGCCGCCGCGCCTGGCGCGACCTCGCGGCGGCCCGGCACCCGGACGACCCGTACGACGAGACGAGCGGTGCGGGGCTGGGGCGGCGGCTGCTGTTCCAGCGCGTCCCGGAGCCGAAGACGGTCAAGAACCGCCTCCACATCGACGTTCACACGCCGCCCGGCGAGCGCGATGCGCAGGCGGAACGGCTGGTGGCGCTGGGTGCGCGCATCCTGCGCGCGGTCGACGAGCAGGGCGGGAGCTGGCTCGTACTCGCAGATCCTGAGGACAACGAGTTCTGCGTGAGCTAATAGGTCACGCGTGACCCTCTGAGGTCTCCACCCCGACTTCGACCAACCAGGAGAGCACCCTCATGAAGATCCACCTGACCAGCGTCTTCGTCGACGACCAGGAGAAGGCCCTGCGCTTCTACACGGACGTTCTGGGGTTCGTGACGAAGCACGACGTGCCGATGGGCGGCACGGACCGCTGGCTGACCGTGGTCTCGGCGGAGGACCCCGACGGCACCGAACTCCTGCTGGAGCCGGACCGCCACCGCGCGGTCGGCCCGTACAAGACGGCCCTCGTCGAGGACGGCATCCCGGCCGCCGCCTTCGCCGTGGAGGACGTACGGGCGGAGTTCGAGCGGCTGCGCGGACTCGGGGTGCGGTTCACGCAGGAGCCGGTGGAGATGGGCCCGGTGACGACGGCGGTCCTGGACGACACGTGCGGCAACCTGATCCAGATCGCGCAGGCCGGGTAGGCGCGGCGGCAGGGCCGGGCCGGGACGGCAGGCGAGGCTAACCGGAAGACGTAACACCGGCACCGCCGCCACCCCCGTCCGCGTCCCCGTCCCCGTCCGCGTCCCCGTCCCCGTCGTCGCCCTCGTCCCCGTCGTCGCCCTCGTCCCCGTCGTCGCCCCGCTCCCGCCGGACCTCCTCCCTCATCCGCTCCGCCATCAGATCCGCGAGCGGGTCGGTCACATCCCAGGAGTGCGGGGCGGAGTGGCGGTCGAACAGGACGCACACCTGCCGCTCGTCGGTGGCGAGCGTGCGCAGCACGGCGGGGCACGGGGGCAGTTCGGCGAAGCGGAAGCTGCGGCGCAGGCCGGTGTCGGTGTCCGTGTCGGTCCAGAACATCCACAGGTCCCGCGAGGCGGCCATCTCGCCCGCCCAGAGCTGTGCGGCGTGCTCGGTCTTCTCGTCGTGCTCGCCCAGTTCGCACAGCAGCATGTCGTCCAGTTCGGGCACTTCGGGCACGGCAGGGGTCGGGCCCGGTTCGGGGTGCATGGCGGTGAGCACGACGAGCGTGCCCATCTCGGGGACTTCAGCGAAGGCGGTGCACTGCAACACGTCGATGATCCTTGCTGGTTGGAGGCGGGGGGAAGGGCAAGGGGAAGAGGAAGGTTCTCCGGCTACCGGCCCACCGGACGGACCACGAGCCCGTACCAGGTCAGGGCGTCCCGGGCGACGAACTCGTACGGCAGCCCGTCCGCGAGCCGCAGCAGCGCGTAGTCCTGCTCGCGGAAGCTGCCCGCCCAGGCCCGGAGTTCGGCCGGTGCGTCATGCGGTCCGCCGCTGCTGACCGGGTGCAGCGCGCAGGCCGGAATCCACGGGGTGTACGGGTCGGGGTCCAGCGCGTCCGCGAACCGCCGCGCCTGCCGCCGCAGCCACCGGAGCGCCAGCCGCCGGGTCGGAGCGACGGTCCCGCCGAGCCGGACGGACCTGATGGCATCGCCCGCGTGGCTCTCGGCGGCATACCAACGGGCGGGCGCCTGGGCGGGGTTCATCACAGCACTTCCCCCCGGCTGCGGGCGTTGAGGCGGGCGGTACGGGCGCGGAGCTGCTCCATGAGGAGCGCGGGGCGTACGTAGCGGGGCTCGACCTCCCACTCGATGCCGCCGCCCACCGGCCGCAGCGACCAGTAGAAGCCGGCGACCCCTCGGAACTCCCCCACACGGTCCCCACGAGTGGTGTCCACCAGGAGAGTTCCGGGATCAGGGACGCGTGGGCACCTCTCGTGATTCGGGCACACGTTCTCGCCGTACACCAAAAGACTCCTCTCTGTAGTCATACGACTACCGGGGAGGCTCAGCGTGACCTACCGTCGAAGTGTCTTCAACATGGCGGTTCGGGAGGGCACATTCGTGTATCGCAAGGAACTGAATGCCGAGGCCAGCCCGCAGGCGGCGTACGGTGCGCGTCTGCGCAAGTTACGGGACGCCCGGGGCTGGACACAGGACGATCTGGGCGACAAGGCCGGATGCAGCGGCAGGCATATCTCGGCGATGGAAACTGGTCGTAAATCCGCAACCCTGCCCTTCTCGCGGAGAGCCGATCAGATCTTCGGCCTGGTCGGCAGCCCCGAGTCCTTCGAGCGCGAATGGCGGGAGATCAAGCACGGCAGTCTGCTGGCGGGCTTCCCCGAATTCCTCGGCCTGGAGCGCCGGGCGGCGGAGATCCGGCTGTACGAGGTCGGTGTGATGCCGGGACTGCTCCAGACCCCGGAGTACGCGACGATCCTCGCGGAGAGCGCGGTCCGGCGCGGGACCATCACTCCCGAGCAGGCCCAGGAGCGGGTCGCGGTCACCGCGCAGCGGCAGGAGGCCGTCTTCGCGGGCCGGGAGACGATGGTCTTCGCGATGGTGGACGAGAGCTGCCTACGCCGCCCGGTCGGGCGACCCGAGGTCATGAAGGCGCAGTTGGACCGCCTCGTCGACTTCGCCGAACTGCCCAACACCATCCTTCAGGTGGTCCCGTTCGACCTGGGAGAGCACCGCCCGTTCGACCTGCCGGTCTACATCCTGACCATGGTGGACCGGTCGATCATGTCCTACGCCGAATCCGCGCAACAGGGCTATGTCGAAAGGGAAACCACCGGTGTCCTCCCCCTGCTCGCGGACTACCATCGGCTTCAGGCGGTAGCCCCCTCGCAGGCGGCCTCCGTCGACATCGTCCAGCAGTTCCGAAAGGGCACCCCGTGACAACCGAGACCCCCCGCTGGTTCACGTCCTCGTACAGCAACAACGGCGGTGCGTGCGTCGAGGTCGCCACCAACCTCGCCGCCCCGCACGGGATCGTCCCCGTCCGCGACTCCAAGCACGACACCACCACCGGCCCGGTCCTCACCGTCCCCGCCACCGCGTTCACCACCTTCGTCGCGGGCGTCCGCGCCGGGGAGTTCGGCGCGGTCTGAGAAGCCGCCCGGCCGCGCGCAGGCGGCCTGGCAGGGAAGCCCCACCGCACGTGTGCGGTGGGGCTTCTTCATGGACACCCTCGCCGCCTGCGTCGAGAAGGCCGTGGACCTCGACGGGGTGCTGGTGATCGCGCACTCCGAGAAGGGGGACGCCCCACCCACGTGGAAGCGGACCTTAAGGCCACCACCCACTGACGGGCTTCGTCGACCACGGCACCGGTGAGCCTTTGCGGTCCTCCTTCGACCGGGCGACGCGGGATCGACCATCGCATCCGACCCCATCACCGCCACCGGGCCGGCCCTGGCCCCGTTGCCGAAGGAGTACCGGCGCGGGCGTCGGACCCTATTCGCACCGACCCCACCGGCGGCACCCACACCTTCCTCGCCTGGCTCGCACAGCGCGGGAGACGTAGGTCCCACACTGCGTCGTCGCCGAAGGTGCGGGGTTGACCGAGCGTGATGTTCTCGCGGGCAGCCCCTTTTCTTGGGCCACCACTTCCAGCGCCTTGCCGTTCGCCAAGACAGTGCACCGAACTGCACGACGCCTTCGTTTACCTCGCCAGCAGCCTCTCCTCCTGGAACCGACCCAAAAAGGGTCCAACCTGATCGGATTGCGAGCTCCCGTAGAGGGCCTGAATCCCGGAAGTGGAGTGGATAGCACCGTCTACGAACGAGGATTCGGCCAAAATAGACGCACGGGGTAGCTGCTCGATCACTCGCTTGCGCAATTGGAAGACTATGCAAAGTTCGGCGGCGATAATGTGACACCACGCACCGAAGTGGCCTGAAGCCGCTGGTGCTGCGTAAGCATGAACCGGGGCATGTCGCACGTCGGCGCTTACCGGCAGGTCGTCCGGTGGTCGCTCCGGGGGCCGAGCGAAGAGCCGACACGGAGAAAGCCTTGCAGGGGCGGGCAGTTGCTACGATCCTTGTGCGTCGTGCTGCCTGAAACTGAGCGTTGTCGAAATGCCGTGCAACGTGATTCCATCCGATCTTGCAAGCATCTGGGGGGGGGGGGGGAAGTTTCTGCCGGTACGGACGAGGCGTTCGTGCTGCGTAACGCGGCTTGCCTGACGGCGTGATCCCGAGGTGCCTGTGTACGCGCAATGTCGGGATTCACGAGAAGGAGAGCACGTGAGAATCAAGAAGGCTATCGCTTCCGTCATGCTCGTCGGCTCCGCCCTGATGGTCACCCCCGTGGCCAACGCGGCGATAAGCGACTGCAACAACAACATGTGCATGTGGGGCAACAACGACTACCAGTGGATGATCGGCGAGCGAGCCCACGGCAGCGCCACGCTCGTCAATCTGAGCGGCGACAACGACAATGCGATGGACTCCTGGTCCAACGAGTCAGGCACCCACTCGGGCTGTATGTACGGCGCCTTCAACGGCACCGGCGACAGGCAGGGCATGGCTCCGGAAGCCAATGACAACAACGTCTCGCCGCTGAACAGCGACGAGGTCAGCTCGTGGCGAACCAGGTACGGCTGCTAAACCGCTCAGAGAGAGCAGAAGGGCTGACGAAATGACCGGAGCACCGCTCATCCAAACGCGCGACTTGTGTAAAGCCTACCGATCGGCAGTGGAAACGGTGTGGGCTGCACAGGAGGTGAACTTCGCCGCAGACGCGGGCGAGTTCGTCTGCGTATACGGGGCGAGCGGCTCCGGGAAGTCGACCCTGCTGAACCTGCTGGCCGGCCTGGATGTCGCCGACACCGGTGACATCCAGGTCGCCGGTGTCAACGTCAGTGCGGCGGATGAGGCCCAGCGCTCGCGGCTGCGGTTGGATGCCGTCGGAGTGGTCTTCCAGCACCACCAGTTGGTGGAGGAGTTCACCGCCGCCGAGAACGTTGCGTTGCCGCTGGAGGCGCGCGGGGAAACATCCTCTGCTGCTCGTGTGGAGGCTTTCGCCCAATTGGCCCGCGTGGGCCTGGCCGGGCTGGAGGACCGACTTCCAGGTCAGTTGTCCGGCGGCCAGCGGCAGCGGGTGGGTATTGCCCGCGCGCTGGCCGGTGACCGCGCGGTGCTCCTGGCGGACGAGCCGACAGGGGCGCTGGATTCGGCTGCCACGAGGGAAATGTTCACACTGCTGCGGAAGTTGTGCGACGAGGGGGTGCTGGCAGTGGTCTGCTCCCATGACCCCCGCTGCCGGGAGTTCGCCGACTCGGTTTATGAGGTCGTCGACGGCCGCCTGGAACAGCGCTGATGGCGCGGCAGCCGAAGCAGGCCGACAAGGGCAATTCGGTCCTGCCGCAGCCACGGCTCGCGGCACGGCTGGCATGGCGGCTGGGCCGGCGCCAGGGCCAATGGATCGGTGCCTCTTCAACGGTGTTCGTGGCGGGTCTGTTCACGATGGCCATGTTCATCGCGTTGTCGACGCTGTCACTCTCAGGTGCTCAGGAGGCCGATCGCGACCTGGGCCGTTTCGACGCTCTCGCGAGCGCCGAGATGACGATTCCCCCCGGCAGCAAGACGCCGGTCCCGGCCATGGCCCGGGCGGCGCAGCAGGCCGGTGCGAACGAGTCCGCCGCCTTCCTCACCGCGCTCGACGTGCAACTCGCCGTTACTCCGGCACGGAACGTGACGCTGCTGGAGGGACAGTGGAAGCCCAACCCCTACCCGGACGTGTACGAGTTGACGGCCGGGCGCTGGCCGCAACAGCCGGGCGAGGTCGTTGTGACCGACCCAGCGGACGTCAAAGCCGCAGCGGGCCAGACGCTCACCGTGCTGGGTGACCTTCGGCTCCGCGTGGTGGGCGTCGCGGACAACCACTACGCGAAAACCTCGGCCCTGCTCGCCGCGCCGGGCACATGGAGCAGCCTGGATCCGAAAGTAGCGGAGGGCTATCCCTCCCTGGCCGCGCAGCCGTACCTGCTGTGGACCGGGGGTCCGGAACAAGCCGTCATGGATGCGGTGACAAAGGCGCTCACGTCGTACAGCGATGGCTCCAGCTCGCAGGAGGCCGAGGGCGGACCGGAGCTTCTGCCCGGCCCGCCGACCCTTCGGGCACAGCTGGAGACCAGAGCAGCCGATTACTGGATCGAGAAGTCCCCCGCCGGATACGCCATCCCCGCCGTTCTGGTCCCCATCGGCGCCGTGCTGCTGATGTTCGGGCTCGTCGACCGACGCCTGCGGCGCACCGCGGAGACCATGGTGTCCTTGGGGCTGCGACCCGCCACCACGGTAGCGGCCGTGAGCTTGGCCTGTGTGGCATGGTGCCTGGCGGCAGCTACCGCCGGTGCCGCTGTCGGAGTCGCCACCGGCTGCGCCCTACGACCTCTCCTCGCGTACCTGCAAGACCGGCCGGTGGGAGATGTCGAAGGAGTGACAGACGCTGCTGCGCAGCTCCTCGCTCTGGTCGCGGCAACCGGAGTGCTGACCGGCGCGGGACTGCTTCTGGCCCGCCGGACCCGCAGTGAGCAGCCTCTCCCCACCACCACCTCACCGGCACACCAGCCGCGCGCGAAGAATCTCGGCAAGAAGAGTGTTGCGACGGTGATCCGCGATGTTCGCCAGCTGGCCGCGCTGGGCGTCTGGTGCGTCTGCGTTGTCTACACGGCGACACGCCTCGACACTCCGTCCGAGGGCATGTTCCTGACCGCCCTGATCACGGCCGCGGTGGTGCTGACGTTGCCGGAGTTCTTCGGATTCGCGACCCGCCTGCTCACGGAGCATGACGCCCGCCGCAGGCTGGCCCGCCGTCAACTGCAGGCCGACCGACGGCGGGCACAGGCCGCCCTCGCCGTCCTTACGGTGATCATCGGCGCCAGCCTGGGCATGCTCGCCCTTCTCGACACCCTGATCCGCAGCAGCGAGAACACCGTGCAACCGGAGGTCCTGCCCGGCCAGGTACTCCTGGCGCACCGGGCCAGCAGCGCCTTCGCACCACCCGAGCGGATGCTCACCGTGCTCAAGGAGAGCAAAGTTCTCGAAGGCCTTCCCCAGGTGGAACTCCACCGCCTCTCGAAGGAGACCGTGGACGAGACCGGCCCCGTCCCCAGCACAACTCGCCAAGGCAACGAAGGCGGCATCCTGGCCGTCGACTCACCCGACGACGTCCCCGTTCTGACCGGCCGCCCCCTCACCGCCGACCAGCGTGCGCTGCTCGACCGCGGCGGCCTCCTCGTCTGGGCGGACCGCGACAACGCCCCGCCCTCCGAAGGACAGCCGACCCGACTTGTGGTGGCCGAGGACGACCGCATCCTCACCGAAACCCCTCCCCTGCCCGCCAAGCCACTGGAACTGGCACGCACGGGCTGGCGCGCCGGCACCGACGGAATCCTTCTCGTCGACACCGCCCGCCGCCTTGGCCTCCCCATCGCCGCGCAGGGCCCGATCATGGTCACCGACGCCGACGACGGGCAGGACGCGCGCGTGCAACAGATTCTCCAGGACCACGCGATCGACGCACGCGCCGCCTACATCTACGTCGAGCCAGAACCACCAGTCCCGGATACAGCGCTGTACGTCTCCGCTGCGGCCTTGGCCCTGCTTGCGCTCTTCACCGTCCTCACTGCGCTCCGCGGCCAGACCCGGGCACTGAAGACCTACGTCGACAGCCTCATCGCGCTGGGCATCCCGCCATCCTGGGGCCGCCACATCATCCTCTGGCAGTACGCCCTCCTTCTCGGAACCGCCACTCTCCTCGGGCTCTTCATCGCCATCGTCCCGACCGTGGCTCTGGCCACCCAGATCCCCGACTTCGAGCTCAGCATTCCCTGGGGACAGATGAGCCTGCTCCTCGCCACTCTCGCCCTGGCCTCCGCACTCGCCGCAACCCGATCGACGCTCGCCCTACGCCGGTAGGGGGTAGCAAGTCCCGGGAGCCGCAGCTCCCACGGACACAACCGACCAGCGACGAAAGGGCACGCCGTGACGAAGCCGAACGCGCGCAGGCGGCCTGGCAGGGAAGCCCCACCGCAGTGTGCGGTGGGGCTTCCTGCTGCCCGAGGAGCGGCGCGGAGCTCGGCTCGGACAGCAAGCCCGGTGAAGGGGCTTGAGTTTCCCGTTCCGGAAACTGGAACCCCTTGCCCTGCCCATCGCCGACCGGAAAGATCGGACGGGACATCGGTAGCGGCAGAGGGGAAAGCCCGTGAAAATGACGGTGCTTGCTACGACCTGCGAGAAGACGAACTGCCCGACGGTCTACAAGACGGACCGGGGCACGATCATCGTTCAGGGTGAAACTCCGACCGACCACGGACTCACGATTCCGGCCCACGAAACCCTCGTCGAAATCCCCATCGGGCTCATCCGCGAAGCTTTCGGAGGTCAGCTCAGTGCCTAAGACCTTGGGGGACCTGTTCGACGACTTCAAGCAGGAGGCATTCCGGCTGGAGACCCTCGACGACTACGGGCGCTCGGGCAATGTGGACGCGTACAGGCTGTACCTCGACGGCAAGCCCAAGCCGGAGGGCTACAACACCGACTGGCTGGACGAGGTACGCAAGAATGTCGACGCCGGCCGGAGAATGTACCGCGTCCACGTGGTCACCCGGCCGCTCACGCCCTATCTGCGGTATGAACTGGGTTGGGGATACACCACGAACAGCACGGCCGGCGAGGAGTTCTTCATCCTGGACGTGACGGAGCAGCCCAACCCGCTCGGAGACGTGGGCGACTTCTGGCTGTTCGACTCGGTCACCGCGGCACCCATGCGCTACACCCCTGACGGTGAGTTCGCCGGGGCCGTCGTCCTCTCCGGAGACCGGGCCGACGAGTTCGTCAGCTACAGGAACACAGCCCTGGCACACGCCGTACCGTTCGCAGACTGGTGGGCAGAGCACGGCACGTGAACCGTTCGGAGCTTGGCATCGCGCTGCGGGTGCTGCGGAACGCTTCCGGAAAGGAAGCCAAGGCAGTTGCCCGCGGCGCTGTCATGTCGCCGAGCAAGCTCAGCAGGATCGAGACAGGCAAGATCTCTCCGAGCGCAGACGACGTCAACCGCATCCTGACCGCCATAGGCGTCTCGGACGACGTCAAGGCGGAGTACATGGACGCCGCCCGCGCCGCGGCGACCGAGGCCACGGCCTGGCGTCTGATCCAGCGCGCGGGTCTTCACAAGGCTCAGCAGCGGCTGCGGGACGCGGAAGCGCAGTTGAGTCTCCTGCGGGTTTTCCAGCCGGCCTTGGTGCCCGGACTGCTCCAGACTCCCGAATACATGCGGGCGATCCTGTCCCGCTACGACGATCTGTCCGAAGAGACCGTCCGCCGCACCGCCAGCACGCGGATCGATCGGCAAGAGGCACTTTACGACGATTCCAAGACGCTTCAGTTCATCATCACTGAACCAGTGCTCCGGTGGCTGATCGTGCCGGCCAGGGTCATGGCAGGGCAGCTGGACCGACTGATTTCAGTGTCTCGGCTGCCGAGCGTAGACATACGGGTCGTGCCTCTCGCCGGACGGAAATACGACATCCCGAACCATGCTTTCGTGATCCAGGATGACCGTGCCGTAGCTGTCGAAACAGTTCATGCGGAAGTCGTCGTGACCGACCCGAGAGACATTTCCCTGTACGTAGCCAAGTTCGAGGGGTTCAGTAATTCCGCCGTTGCAGGTGACGCCATGCGGGACCTGATCTCAGATATCCGGGACGGGCTCTTGCGCGAACAGGAAACCAACTAGAAACCGCCTCCCTTTCTGGTCACCATTGCTGCCGACACACCAAGACGTCAGCAGCTCAGAAAGGGACCAGCCCATGTCCGACCTGTATGAACTCTCCATCACCGGAGCCGCATTCTCGAAGGCCTGCGGCGGCAACACCCACCCCGACGGCGAGGCGTGCGTGACGCTCGCGCGCATCGGGCCGGACGCCTGGGCCGTGGGCGACAGCAAGCGCCCCGGCGCCGAGCCGTTGCGGTTCACCACGGCGGAGCTGGACGCGGCGGGCATCGATCCCGCCCGCTTCGACCTCTCCGCCTGAGCGGCAACGCGCCGGTGCACCACCACGGTTACGCCTGGCTCGGGGAGAAGCGGACGTTCGACAAGGAGAGCATCCGCAGGCCCCCGGGCCGGGACCCGACGCCGACCAGCGACCCCGACGTGCAGGAGCGGTACCGGGAGGCGGTAGCCGTGTTCCCCGCCTCCGACGTACCCCCGATCCAGACAGCGCACTGGCTCATGAAACCGGCCTCGACGATCCGCGGGACCTGGGAGGAGCCGAAGGAGGCGGGTGCGTGGCTGGGCGCGCAGCTCACCGAGTTCGCGCCCCGGTTCGCCTCCGTGCAGGACCGGGAGGCAACCAGGTTGGTCCTCCTGGTGCGGGCGGCCGTCGAACGGCTCGCCTGGGGCGGGGACGTGTCCCTCGGCCACTACCTGCGGGGCACGGTCTTCCACTCCGTCGCCCTGGTGACCTGCTCCCCGAACCGCAGCGCGCCCGGCCTGCCCTGCCCCGCCCGGCGGACCGGCCCATGACGGGACCGGACCGGACCGGTCTCCGCGCCGATCAGTCCGGCCAGGTCCACTCGATCCCGTACACCCCTGGTACGCACCGCGTCGGCAGGAAGTGCGTGGTGTGGAACGCGTCCACCGGGACGGGCTGCCGCTGGGACGGCTCGGCGCCGATCCGGGTGCGGTGGTATCCCCAGCACCGGCTGGGGACCGCCCGGGGGTGGAAGCGCACGTGCAGCAGGTAGGCCCGCAGCGCCGTGGTCACGCGGCGCTCGTGCTGCCAGGAGGCCTTCCCCTCGTACCGGAGGGTGTAGGCGACCACCGCCGTCTCCGTCCGCGCCAGCCGCCGTCCGAGCGGGATGTCGGCCGCCGCGGAGCCCAGCTCCTCCAGGAACCGGATGCGCGGTACGGATCCGCCGGCGACCGACAGAACGGCGGTCCCCGCTTTCGGGGAGTCGAGGAAGTGCACGACGCTGAGGTGGTCGACGCCGTCGCGGATCGCCTGCACCACGGTGGTGACGGAGATCTCGCGGACGGCCCTGTGCTCGTCCAGGCAGACCGTGTCCTGCACGGTCAGGGCGCGCAGACCGTCGTTGAAGCGGGCGAAGGCGTCGCCCAGGGCCTGCTCGACGTCGGACCCCTCACCGTAGACGCCCCGGATGGTGGCCGGATCGGGTGGCCGGGTGCCGCCCCGGGGGCGGTGCGGGCCGAGCAGGGAACGCAGGGCGCCCTTGGGCAGGCCGAGCAGCGGCTCCAGAGCGTCCACGGCCCGCAGCGACTGGGCCTTCTCCGGTTGGCTGCGCCCCCGCTGCCAGTGGCTCAGGGTGGCCAGGCTGACGGATATCTGCTGCGCCCGCAGGTGGTCGCGGATGCGTTCCAGCGGCAGTCCGCGTCGGCGCAGGGCTTGGCGGAACACGGTCGCGAAGGTCGCGTCGGCTCCGTCGCGGTCGGGCATGTGCGGCATGGCGGCTCTCAACAGGCTGCGGGCACCGACGACTTCGGTACGCCGACCCGGACACGTACCGGCGTGCCGAACGCGCGCGCACCGGCGAACGGCAACGCGCGCACACCGACGTGCCGGACGCGCGTACGCCGGTGGACCGGCAGGCACGCATCCACGAGCACACGTCGGCGTACCGGAACGCCCACGGCTCGACGGCGGTCCTCGGGTCGGGCAGGCGACCGGGGGCCGCCCACCCTAGCCGGGTGGACAGCCCCTGGTCAGCCCCCTTGGACGGGGATCAGTTGGTGTTGAGGGTCAGTCCGTAGTAGGAGAGCGCGTCGTCGAGCGGCTGGAAGTAGGACGAGCCGCGGGAGTTGACGCCACCGGTGCACCGCTGGTTGGTCGGCCCGCCGGAGGTCATGCCCTGGGCCTGGTTGCCGGAGATGTAGGCGCCGCCGCTGTCCCCGCCCTCGGTGCAGACGCTGGAGGTGGCGAGGCCGGTCACGACGGTGTCGGGGCCGCCGTTCTGGTCGGTGTAGGTGACGCTGACGTTGTACGAGCCGATCTTGCCGCAGGTCCAGCCGGTGGTGGCGCCGGACTTGCAGATCGCGGCGCCGGAGGCGGCCCGGCTGCTGCCCCGGACGGCGACGGGGCTGCTGTTACCCCAGGTGCCGACGCTGGTGGTGATCGAGTGGCCGGAGTTGACGGACGCGATGCCCATGTCCACGCTGCGGGCGCCGAGGGCGAAGCGGGTCTTGGTGCCCTTGGCGAAGGCCGCCCCGTCGTAGCGCAGGGTCGGGAGGCCCTCGACGCAGTGGCCGGCGGTCACCAGGTACTGGTTCCCGGAGCGGTCGCGGGCGCCGTAGCCGACGGAGCACCAGCCGGTAGTGTTGTTGATCGTCATCTTGCTGCCGGGGTATATCGCGGCCTGGGCCGTGAGCTTCTCCTGGCCGCGCACGACCTTGACGGCGGAGCCGTGCTTCACCGCTGCGGCGAGGAACGCCTTGGCGGGGGCGGAACGGTCGCTGTTCACCTTCACGACGACCTGGTCGGCGGCAAGGTCTACTGACCAGGCGGCCACGCCTTCGGGCGTCTGCTTCACCGCGAGGGCGTCCAGCTCGGCCTTGACCCGGTCAAGGGCGTCCTCGCCACGGGCGGGAACCCGGGCGTCGATCCCGGCCCGCTCGAACCGGGCGGCCTCCGCGCGGTCGTCGGCGTTCACGGTGAGGCTGCCGGCGGCGTCGAAGAAGGCGCCGTCATCGGTCAGCCCGCTCTTGCGCAGTTCCACGAGCCGCTTCTGCTGGGCGTCCTGACGGTCCAGCCGGTCGGCCGCCGCCTTCTCGTCCACGCCGAGCGACGCGGCGAGCGCCCGGACCATCTCCGGCTGGTAGAGCGGGGCGGCCGACGAACCCGCGGCGGGCGTGGCGTCCTGGGTGGTGGCCTGGGCCGTCACCTGGGTCCCCAGGACCGCGGAGGCCGAGAGCGCGACCGCCAGGAGCGCGAATCTGCCGGAGCGCCGATTACCGGAGGTGCGGGAATTGCGGGAATTGCGGGAATTACGCACGCTGATTCCTTCCGAATGGCAGGCGAAAACCCGTGAGGGGGGTTGGTTCGGCGGACACGTCAGTGCGTATCGCCGAGAATGAGTTCTCGCCCGGCGGCCGGGGCGAGCCCCGCCGCGACATGAACTTTGACCCAACGGACCAGCTCCAACAAGGTGCTTGACGTGGGGAAGTTTTAACAGAATGCCCGGCGGACTGTTAAAGCGGCGGACCGTTTCCCGTCCCCTCGCCGCGCGCATATCCGCGCGATCGCGCCCCTTGCGGACAGGCGGCCATCCCAGCCCTTCTAGGCTGTGGCCCATGCCCCCGCCACCCGCATATGCCCTCGTCGCCACCGACCTGGACGGCACCCTGCTGCGCCCGGACGACTCCGTCAGCGCCCGCTCCCGCGCCGCGCTCGCCCTCGCCGCCTCCGCCGGGGCCCGGCACCTGATCGTCACCGGGCGGCCGGTCCCCGGCATACGGGTGCTGCTCGCCGAGCTGGCGTACACCGGGCTCGTCGTGTGCGGCCAGGGCACGCAGTTGTACGACGCCGACAGCGCACGGCTGCTCAGCTCGGTCACCCTGGACCGGGAGGCCGCCGACACCGCGCTCGGCAAGCTGGAGGCGGAGGTCGGGGCGGTGTTCGCGGCCGTGGACCAGGACGGGGTGGACGGCGTCACGCTGATCGAGGGCGGCTACCGGATGCCGAACCCGACGCTCCCCGCCCTCCGCGTGGACGCCCGGGACGCCCTGTGGGAGCGGCCGGTCATCAAGGTGCTGGTCCGCCACCCGCAGCTCGGCGACGACGCGCTGGCCGCCGCCGCGCGCGGGGTGGTGGGCGACCTGGCGAGCGTCTCCATGGCGGGGCCCGGCACGGTCGAGCTGGCTCCGTACGGGGTGGACAAGGGCACCGGGATCGCGGCGGCGGCCGAGCTGCTGGGGATCGCGGCGGAGGGGACGGTCGCGTTCGGGGACATGCCCAACGACCTGCCGATGTTCCGGCGTTCCGGCCACCGGGTGGCCATGGGCAACGCGCATCCGGAGCTGCGGGCGGCGGCGGACGAGGTGACGTCCACGAACGCGGAGGACGGGGTGGCGGAGGTGCTGGAGCGGCTGTTCGGCTGACGCCACGTCGCTCTGGTGGCCCCGCCGCCTCGTGATCAATACACCTAGTGCGTGGCGCCGCCGCTTCCCGGAAGGTTCTGTTCCGTCCACAGCACCTTGCCGTCCGGGCCGTGCCTGGCTCCCCAGTGGGCGGCGAGGCGGGAAACGATGAACAGGCCCCGGCCGCCCTCGTCGACCGTGTGGGCGTGGCGCAGGTGCGGGGAGGCGGTGGAGCCGTCGTGGACCTCGCAGGTGAGGGTGGTGTCCAGCAGGAGGCGGAGGCGGAGCGGCGGGGTTCCGTAGCGGACGGCGTTGGTGACCAGTTCGCTGACGATCAGCTCGGTCGCGTCGACGGTGTCCTCGTCGAGCCCCCAGCCCTGGAGCCGGTCGCGTACGAGCAGGCGGGCGGTGGCGGGGGTCGTGCGTTCCTGGGCGAGGTCCCAGGTGGCGACGCGGTGGTCGGAGACCGTACCCGTACGGGCCAGGAGCAGCGCCGCCCCGGCGGCCCGGGTGTCGTCGGGGAGCTCGTACACGATGTCGTCGCCCAGTTGCTGGAGGCTGCGGCCGGGGCGGGCCAGGGTCCGGGTGATGCGTTCTGCGGCGTGCTCGCCGGCGAGCAGTTCGGCCGTGCAGAACGCGAGGAGGCTGCCCTCCTCCAGGGTGACGGTGGCGGGGGCGAACAGGGCGCTGTCGGCGTCGAAGAGGCTCGGGCCCTCGGGGGCGTCCAGGGGGACGCCCCGGCCGTCGGGGCCGACGATCAGGGGCGCGGGATGGCCGGCCCGGGCGACCGTGCAGGTCCGGGTGAACGGGTCGTAGACCCCGTACACACATCCCGCCCGCAGCGGTTCGCCGTGGAGGGAGTCGCTCGGGGGCAGGGCCGCGCGCTCGTGGGCGAGGCGGTCGGCGGTCTCCTTGAGGCGGGCCAGTACCTCCTCCGGTTCCAGGTCGAGGCCGGCCAGTGCCTGGACGACGGTACGGAGCTGGCCCATGGCGATCGCCGACTGGAGCCCCTCCCCCGCGACCCCGCCGACGACGAGCGCCGTACGGGCCCCGGAGAGCGCGATCGTGTCGAACCAGCAGCCGCTGTCCCGGCCGGGCAGCAGCACGTGGGCGGTCTCCACGGCGGCCTGGTGGCGTTCGGCCTGCGGGAGGAGGCGGCGCTGGACGGTGGCGGCGATGACGTGCTCGCGCTCGTACCGGCGGGCGTTGTCGATGGCGAGGGCGGCGCGGGTGGCGGCCGTGGCGGCGAGGGAGACGTCCTCCTCGTCGAACGGCTCGGCGGCTCCGCAGCGGTACAGGCTGATCAGCCCGAGGACGGCTCCCCGCAGGGTGAGGGGCACGACGATGAGCGAGTGCGCGCCGGTCTCCGCGAGGCGGTGGACTCCTGCCGGGTCGGGGTCGAGCCACGGGGTGTCGGCGGTGAGCGGGACGAGCCGGGGGCGCAGGTCGGCGACGGCGAGCGCGTACGGCGTACGGGGCGGGAGGCGGCGGGTTCCGCCGACCGGGGAGGTCCCGCCGACCGGGCGGGTCCGGCCCGGCCCGTCGCCCCGGACGGTGCCGCCCCCGACGGTGTCGCAGCGGCCGCTCGCCGCGCAGCGCAGCGGGGTGTCGGGCGGCAGCGGGCCCACCGGCGGGTCGGCTCCGCGCAGGACCTCGTCCACCACCTCGATGACGGCGAGACCGGCGAAGCCCGGCACCAGGGCGTCGACGAAGGCCCGGCAGGTGGTGGCCACGTCCAGCGAGCCGCCGACCGCGTCGCGCACGGCGGCGAGCGCGGTCTCCCGGGCCCGGGCCCGCTCCCGCTCGGTGACGTCGATGACCGCGCTCAGCAGCCCGAGGGCGGGGCCGCCGGAGCCGTCCGGGCCGCCGGGGCCTTCGAGGCGGTAGGCGGAGACCAGGAAGGTGCGGTCGCCGGGGATGTGGCGAAGGCGGCCGCGTACGAGATGGTCGCGTACGGGCCCCTCACCTGCGAGGACCCGTTCGAGGAGCTGCTGGGACCCATGCGGGTCGTCGAGCCGGAAGGCCTCGGTGAAGCGGAGCCCGATGTACTCCTCGGTCCGGACACCCTCGACGAGGGGGTTGGCTCGGACGAGCCTGAGCTGCGGGTCGAGCACGAAGAGGCCTACGGCGGACTGGGTGAAGAGGGCCTTGAGCAGGGCCTCGTCCAAGCCTCCCGGAGGGGGTCCGGACCCGGCCGGGGTTTCGGCGTACGACACGGCTCCACCTGCCCCTCAGGCTCCGGCACACCGCTGCCCCGCAGCACCGGCACGTACGTGCCGGACCAGCATCGCCCGGCGGGGCTGGGGCGGCCACCGGGGGACGGCGGGGGTGTGACGGGGCGCCGGCCACCCGGGAGGGATACGGATTGAGCGGGCCGTCCACGTCGAAGGAACAGGAGTGGTCGGTGCACCGCTTCCCTGCCCGTCCCTCCGGGGTCCCGCCGGAGGAGGTGCGGCCGGCCCCGGTGGCGCCGGATCCGCCGGGGGGCCTCCGCCACCCGGCCGAGCAGCTGCGAACTCCACGCCCGGGGCAGGGCCGTCGCCGTTTCCGGCACCTTGACCACGCTCATCGCACACACCTCCCGGCGGGCCTCCCGGCAGACCTCCGGCGGTGGGCCAGGGGGTCCGCGCACCAGGCTCCACGGATGGACGGACGCCATCCGGGGCGGGGCGCCGGGCGGTCGACCGTATGGCGAAGACTCGCGCCGGGCCCGGGCTGCCGCTGGTCACCGGCGCACCACACACATGAGGGCGCCGCACGCAACATCCGTGGGGCGCCCTCCGGACGGGGTCAGCCGGCGGTCTCGCGTACGGCGTCCTCGATCAGGTCGACCACCGCCTGCGGCTGGGAGGCCAGGGAGGCGTGGCTCGCGTCGAGCTCGACGGTCCGGCGGGGGTTCATCCGCTGGGCCATGCGGCGTTCGTTGTCGGGGTGGATCATGCGGTCCTGGGTGGAGACCTGGTACCAGGCGGGCTTGTTCCGCCACGCCGGGGCGGTGACGTTGTCGCCGAAGGTGGAGCCGAGCGGCGCCTTCTGGGTGACGGCCATGACCAGGGCCTGATCGGCGGGCAGGTCCTGGCAGAAGCTCTCGCGGAACTTGTCCTGCGCGATCCAGAGGTAGCCGTCGGAGTCGGGGGCGATGTTGTCGAAGGCGGCGGGCGGGTTCTCCTGGCTGATCTGACCCGGGCTCTCGCCCGCGTCGGGGGCGAAGGCGGCGATGTAGACGAGGGCGGTGACGTTGGGCAGGTCGCCCGCCTCGGTGATGACGGCGCCGCCGTAGGAGTGGCCGACCAGGACGACGGGGCCGTCGACCTGCTTGACCATCTTTCGGGTGCGCTCGGCGTCGTCGGCCAGCGAGGTGAGGGGGTTCTCGACGGCTCGGATCTTGTCGTATCCGCGCTTGTTCAGCTCGGTGATGACGTTCGCCCAGTGGGCGGCGCCGCCCCAGAAACCATGGACGAGGACGATGGTGGGCTTGTCGGACATGATTCTCTTCCTCCGCGGGGACGGTCAGGTCACTGGAAGCGAGTCTTGTGCGCCGCGGCGCGGGCGGCACGGCGCGGAGGCCGAAAGGGTGTCGCTCCGTCACCGTCGGTGACTCCGTCACCGTGGTGGCGCGTCGGGTGGACGCGCGACTGTGAGGGCGGGCGGGGCCGCCCTCACAGGGGGTGTGCGCTCTCTCAGGGGTGTGCGCCGTACGTCAGATGCCGAGGGTGGTGAAGAGGCGGCACCGGAAGGGCTTGGACCCTTCGGGGTCGAGACGGTTCAGGACGAGCTGGGCGACGTTCGGGTCGATCGCCAGGCCGAGGTGGCCGGCGAAGTCCAGGCCGCACTTGTCCTGGAGCACGATGTTCGTGACGTTGGGCGCGGGGGCGAGCAGTCCGCTGGTGTACGGGGTGACCACCGTGTCGTAGCGGGTGACGATGGTGGTGTACGTCGGCCCGGGTACGGCGACGGGACCGTCGTTGAGTTTGGCCAGGAAGGCCGAGCCGGGCAGATAGTCCGTGCAGGCCCCGCAGCCCACGCCGGTCAGCAGACCCTGGAGCTTCAGCGCCTCGGCGAGCGTCGCGAGGCCGTTGAGGGTGGTGCCCTTGAAGTTGGAGCCGAAGCCGACGAAGTCGTCGACCTTCGCGGCGCCGCCCAGGTGCTTCATGTAGTAGGCGGGGACGGTGGTGCCCTCGGAGTGGCCGACAATGTCGACCTTCGACGCTCCTGTCGCGGCGCGCACGCGGTCGACGTACGTGCTCAGCTCGGCGGCGCTGTGGGCCATCGGCGCGAGCCCGCCGGCGAGGCCGCCGAGCAGGGTCTTGCCGTACGTCTGCGAGTAGACGCAGTAGCCGTTGGCGCGGAGCGTCGGCGCCAGCGTCAGGAAGTTGTCCCAGTGGTTGGCGCCCATGCCGTGGACGAGCACCACGGGCTCGGGGTGTGCGGTGCTGGGGCGGCAGGACCAGTTGTTCCAGCCCGACGACGGGGGTGTCTCGGCCGGGGCCGTTCCGGCCGAGGCCGTCGTCGTGAGGGTGGTCGAGGCGAGGACGGACAGCAGAAGGACCGTCAGGAACGTGCGGAGCTTTGCCATGCGGGCGACTCCCTGTTCGCGGTGGGATTACCGGAAGTACAGCACGGGGCATTGTTAGGAACAAGGCATCGTTTCCAAAAAAGATGCGCGGTTCCGAAGCCGGTGCGGGGAGGGAATGCCGGGGGGTGGGACTGGTTGCGGCGGGCCGTCAGGGAGTGGCGAGTCCCGCGCTGATGACGGTGTAGAAGCGGTCGAGTCCGGCCTGCAGGGCCGCTCGGTCGTCAGGCCGCGCGGTGTCACCGTCCAGGAGCCAGTCGGCGATGATGTCGAAGAGACCGCCGATCAGTCCCATGGCCACCACATGCGTGTGCGGGGCGACCGGGAGGCCGAGGCGCTGCCAGACGGTCTCGACGAAGGACGCCGCCCACCGGCGGTTGGTCCGGCGGTGCACCTCCGCCAGCGGCGTGACGGCACGGCCCTCGCCGAACGTCACCCGCGCCACCCGCACGTCGTCCACGAACGCGTCCGCGAAATGCCGGATCAGCCGCCGCGCCGCCTCGGTCCCGTCCTCGTCGTCGCGCACCGCGTCCAGCGCGGCGGTCAACCGGCCGGTCACGTCCACGACGATCCGGTCCAGCAGCGCCAGGTAGAGGTTCTCCTTGCCGGTGAACACTTCGTAGAAGCTCTTCGTGCCGACGTAGGCCTGCTTGCAGATCTGCTCGATCGAGGTGTCCTGGTACCCCTGGGCGGAGAACAGCTCCAGCGCCGCGTCCAGCAGATCCTCACGGCGCCTCGCGCGCCGCTCCTCGGCGTCCAGACCTCGGATCCGCCGGCCTCCCGGGCCCTTGCCGTTCACCTCTGCGCCGACCACCAGCCCAACATACAGGGGGCCTCCGGCAGGACAGCTCCTAGTACCCCGGCGCCCCCAGCGCCCGCAGCACATGGGCCACGAGGGCGGCGATCGTCTCCTCGTCGTAGACCGGTTTGCGCAGGAGGTGGCGGTAGTAGAGGGGGCCGTACAGCATCTCCACGGCCAGCGGGAGGTTCGCGCCGGGCAGGATCTGGCCCTGGTCCTGGGCGCTGCGCAGCCGGGCCACCGCCTGCTCCACGCGCGGGTCGACCAACTGTTCCTTCACCGCCTGCGCGAGGACGTCGTCGCGGTGGAGCTCGGAGAGGATGCCCGCGTACGCCGGGCCGAAGGGCGGCACCGTGAGCAGCTTCACCGCGCCCGCCAGGTGGGTGCGCAGGTCCGCGCCGATGTCACCGGTGTCCACGAACGGGGTGGCGTCCACCAGCGCGTCCGTGAACGCCTCCAGCAGGACCGCCCCTTTCGACGGCCACCAGCGGTAGATCGTCTTCTTGCTGACACCGGCGCGGGCCGCGATGGCCTCCACCGTGACGTGCCCGTACCCCTTCTCCGTACAGAGGTCGAGCGCGGCCTGCAGCGTCGCGCGGCGTGATCTCTCGCTGCGGCGCAGGCTACTGGGCGGTGTGATCATCCGGAGAGCATAGGGGGGTTTCAGCCATTCCTTATTGACAGGCAGTCGTCATAGGCCGAACAATACCCAAGCGGAAACGGAACGTACCGTGTCGGTTCGTTCCCACCCTCCGCACCGTTCGTGCCGTTCGTGCCGCGACGAGCCGATCGGGGGACGGCTCGCCCGGCCGACGGCATGGACGACCGCTCACCGATCTGATCCGATCCGATCCGGCCACCGGACGACCGCCCTGCCTGGCCCGGCCCTGATGGCCGCCGGCTCAGGCCGTGATGTCCTTCGTGGTGAAGCGTGCCCAGGCCGCCGAACCGAACACCGCCGCGTACAGGCCCTGGAGTTGGAAGTTCTTGCTGAGCTCCTCCCAGTGGACCGGCTCGCGCAGGACGTCCGCGAACGACATCCAGTGGTGCGGGAACAGGTAGGGGTGGATGCCGCTCAGCTGCGGGATGCTGTCCAGGATCTGCACCGTGATCAGCAGCCCGACCGTCGCCGCCATCGCCCCGATCCCGCTGTTGGTCAGCGTCGAGACGAAGAGCCCGACCGCGGCGAACCCGATCAGTGACGCCGCGACGGCCGCCGCCGTCAGCGCGGCCCGCACCAAACCCTCGCCGAAGCTGATCCGGGTACCGGAGATCGTCGTGACCTCGCCCACGGGAAAGAGCAGCGCGCCGACCGCCAGCGCCGAGGCCGCCACCACGAAGGTCGCGACCAGGCAGAAGGCCAGAACCGACGCGTATTTGGCCAGAAGTAGTCGGGTCCTGCCCGCCGGAGCGACCAATAGGTAGCGCAGCGTCCCGGCGCTCGCCTCGCCCGCGATCGCGTCGCCCGCAACCACGCCGACGGCCATCGGGAGGAAGACCGGGAGCGTCGCGGCGAGGGCGGCGAAGACCAGGAAGAGCCCGTTGTTGGTGACCTGCGTCAGGAACGCCGGGCCTCCCCCGCCGTCCGGCCCGCCCCCTGATCCCGATCCCGCACCGCCGCCGCCCGTCTCGATGCGGACCGCGATCCCGATGAGTACGGGGACGGCGGCGAGCACCGCGAGGAGCGCGTACGTGCGGTGGCGGCGGAGGATGGTGGTGATCTCGGAGCGGAGGATTCCGAGCGTCCATAGAGGGTTACGGGGGTTCTGCCCCGTGGTCCCCGTCGGTCCGGCGGTCTCAGCCTGCGACATCGAATCCCTCTCCCGTGAGTGCCACGAACGCGTCCTCCAGCGATCCGCCCTCGATCCCGAACGCCCGCACCCGCACCCCGCCGCCCACCAGCGCCGCGTTGAGGTCCGCGAGGTCCACCGTGGCGGGCGGGGCGTCGGCGGTCAGCCGGTCGCCGTCCACGCTCACGCCTCCGAGGCCGTGCTCCTGGAGGATGCGAGCGGCGTCGGCGGGGTCGGGGGTGGTGACGGCGAGGCGGCCGCGGGCGCTCGCGGCGAGTTCGGCGACCGAACCCTGGACCAGCAGTCGGCCACGAGCCATCACCGCCGCGTGGGTGCATACCTGTTCGATCTCGTCCAGCAGGTGCGAGGAGAGGAACACCGTGGTCCCCTCGGCCGCCAGCTCCCGGACCAGGGAGCGGATCTCCCGCATGCCCTGCGGGTCGAGGCCGTTGGTCGGCTCGTCCAGGACGAGCAGGCGGCGGGGCCGGAGCAGGGCGGCGGCGAGCCCGAGACGCTGTTTCATGCCGAAGGAGTACACCTTCGCCTTCTTGGCCGAAGCGGCGGCGAGGCCGACCCGGTCCAGGGCGTGGGCGACGCGGGCACGGCGGGTGCGCGGGTCGGCGGTGGGGTCGGCCCGGTCGTACCGCAGGAGGTTGTCGCGGCCGCTCAGGTAGCCGTACAGGGCGGGGCCCTCGATCAGCGCGCCGACCTCCGGGAGGACCGTACGGGCCGCCCGGGGCATGGGGCGGCCGAGGACGCTGGCCGTGCCGGACGTGGGGTCGATGAGGCCCATGAGCATCCGGATGGTGGTGGTCTTGCCGGAGCCGTTGGGGCCGAGGAAGCCGAAGACGCTGCCGCCGGGGACGGTGAGGTCGAGGCCGTCGACGGCGAGCCGGCCGCCCCGGAAGCGCTTGGTGAGGCCGCGGGTCTCGATGACGGGGTTCTCGATGACGGGGGCGGCTCCGCCCCGGGCCGCATACGTCGGGGCTGTCGCTGTGTCCCCAGCCCTCGCCGTGCCCGCAGCCGCCGTGCCCGCAGCCGCCGCCGCGCCCGCAGTCGCCGCTGTCTCCGTCTCCGTCATGCCGGTCGCACCTCTCAGCTCAGCACGCGCGGGGGCCCAGGGCGGGCGCAGAGGCCGGACCGCCCCGCCGCACGGGTGCGCGACGGGGCGGTACGACCGGGTGATCCCGTAGGCCCTACTTGGCGCCGTCGGCCGCCCGTACCAGCGCGTCCTTCGTCACCGCTCCGACATATACCTTGCCGTCGTCGGTCAGCAGGGCGTTGACGAGGCGGGTCTTGAAGACCGTGCCCGAGCCGAACTTCCCGGTGACCTTGTCGCCGAGCGCGTCCAGGAAGCCCTGGGCCTCGGCCGGGACGTCGCCCGAGCCCGCCGTGGGCAGGCCCTTGCCGCCGGGGATCTCGATGGCGGCGATCGACGTCCACCCCTTGCCGATGACGTTGACGCCCTCGGAGCCCTCCAGCCCCTCCAGCCCCGGGATCTGGCCGGAGAACTGCTCCGGAAGCGCCTTCTGCGGCGTGCCGTGCTCGTCCTTGCCGGTCTCCAGCTCGTCGGCCTCCGTCACCTTGGCGCCCTTGGGAGGGGTGAAGTCGAACGACGAGGCGGCGGGCTTGGCGAAGTCCACCTTGGTGAAGCCGGCGTCGACCACGGCCTTGCCGCCGGCCGCCGCGGCCAGCGTGAACTTCAGCGGTACGCCGTTCTCCGCGTCCACCGCGATCCGGACCGAACCGACCGTCGAGCCTTCCTGCTTCGGCTTGATGAGCAGTTGGTACGCGTCACGGCCCGCCACCTGCGCGGTGCCGTCCACGGTGACCGACGTGGTGTCGCCGACCGCCGCCAGCGCCTGCTCGGCGAAGTCCTTCGGGGTGGCGGGGACGCCCTTCGGAGCCTTCGGGTCCTTCGGGGCCTCCTTCTCGGCGCCCGCGCCCTCGGGCGCCTCGGCGTGATAGACCTCGTCGGACTTCGAGTCGTACGCCCAGACCTCGCCCTGGTTGTGGACGACGCTGTACTCGGAGGCCTTGCCGAGGATGGAGAGCCGCTGCTTCTCCGGGCCGTCGACGGCCACCCGCAGCGTGTGCGTGCCGGAGGTCAGCTCCATGAGCTTGTCCTCCGGTGCGGCGGCGCCGCCGTCCTTGCCCTCGCCGTCCGCGCCCGGCAGGAACGATCCCGCGAGGCCGTCGAGGGGCAGGCCGAGGTCCGTGCTGATCTTGAACGTGCCGGAGAGCTGCTCCTCGTCGGAAGCGGCGATCTTCTCGATGAGTTCCTGTGCGCTGATCTTCGGCAGGTCCGGGTCGCCGGCGTTGGCGAGTGCCGGGACGAGCCCGATGGTCGCGGCCGCCACCCCCGCGACCGCGACGGGGACGATGTAGCGCGCCGCCTTCCGACGGCCCACGACAGTGCCCGTGGCCTCGCCGATGGTCTCCGCGCTGTCGTTCGGTGCCATGTGTGCCCTACCTCCGTGGTCGGCGGCTTCCGTCCGGTTGCTCATCCACTCCCTGCCGCCATTCTCACCCGATGTGGTCAGGAGTGGTTGGTATCCATCTGACCAAATCGGGCGGCCTGAAGCGTCAACCCCGGGGATCAACCTGACTACTGCTCCGGTATGACAACCGGACGGGGCACATCAGCCATCCCGTAGGGGTAGGGCCCCGGGTGGCCTATTGGGTGACGCGTCGTCAACCAAGGAGGGCGCCGGGGGAACGCACCGGGGAACGCGCCGCGCGTGCTCTCAGCCCGCGCGATGCACCACCGCGTCGCACAGCTCCTCCAGGGCCGACTTCGCGTACCCCTCCGGCAGCGGCGCCAGCGTGGCGCGTGCCTCCTGGGCGTAGCGGACGGTGTCCTGGCGGGCCTGCTCCAGCGCCGGGTGGGCGCGCAGCCGGCGCAGCGCCTCGGCGAGGGTGTCGTCGTCGCTCAGGTCGCCGTCGATCAGCTCGACGAGCTCCAGGTCGTCGGGCTTGCCGTCCTCCGCGGCCTGGGCACGCAGCCGCAGCACCGGGAGGGTGGGGATGCCTTCGCGCAGGTCGGTGCCGGGGGTCTTGCCGGACTCGTGGGAGTCCGAAGCGATGTCGAGGACGTCGTCGGCGAGCTGGAAGGCGATGCCGAGCCGCTCCCCGTACTGCGTGAGGATGTCCACGGTCCGCTCGTCGGCGCCGGCCATCAGCGCGCCGAACCGGCCGGAGACGGCGACCAGCGAGCCGGTCTTGCCGCTGAGCACGTCCAGGTAGTGATCGACCGGGTCCCGGCCGTCGCGCGGGCCCGCGGTCTCCAGGATCTGGCCGGTGACCAGCCGCTCGAACGCCTCGGCCTGGATGCGTACGGCATCGGGACCGAGGTCGGCCAGGATGTGGGAGGCGCGGGCGAACAGGAAGTCGCCGGTGAGGACCGCCACCGAGTTGCCCCAGCGGGTGTTGGCGCTCTCCACCCCGCGGCGTACGTCGGCCTCGTCCATCACGTCGTCGTGGTACAGCGTGGCCAGGTGGGTCAGCTCGACGACGACGGCCGCGGGGACGACACCCGGCGCGTCGGGGTCACCGAACTGTGACGCGAGCATGACCAGCAGGGGGCGGAACCGCTTGCCCCCGGCCCGCACCAGGTGCTGGGCGGCCTCCGTGATGAAGGGCACATCGCTCTTGGTGGCTTCGAGGAGCCCTGCTTCGACAGCGGCCAGGCCCGTCTGGACGTCGGCCTCAAGAGCCTGGTCCCGCACGTGCAGTCCGAACGGCCCGACGACGGTCACGAGGGCATCTCCTGTCTGCTGACGATCACACTCATTGTCGATGTGTCGCTGAGTCTCGAATCAACTTCAGCGTATCCGGTCTCCTGTGGATCACCGTGGGCGCCTTCCCATCACCGCCGGTATGTTCGGGATCAGCTCATACGATCAGGAGTCTCCGCTTTGTCCCACACCGCTGCCGACACCGAGCCGGACCGGCCCCCGCCCGAGGACGACCGCGCCTTCTTCGGCCAGCCACGGGGTCTGATGACCCTGTCGGGCCTGGAGGTCTGGGAACGGTTCTCGTTCCTCGGCATGCAGGCGATCCTGGTGCTGTTCTTCGCCGACACCGTCGCGGGCGGCGGCATGGGCATGGACCCCGGCACCGCCGCCTCCGTATCCGCCGCGTACGGCACCCTCGTCTACCTGGTCTCCGTGGCCGGCGGCTGGCTGGCCGACCGGATCCTCGGCTCGTACCGGGCCGTGCTGTACGGCGGCATCCTCATCGCCTGCGGCCACTACGCCATGGCCGTGCCGACCGACGCGATGACCTGGGTCGGGCTCGGGCTGATCAGCGCCGGGACGGGGCTCCTCAAGCCCAACGTGGCCTCGATGGTCGGCAAGCTCTACCGCACCGACGACGAGCGGCGCGACGCCGGCTTCGCGCTCTACTACATGGGCATCAACATCGGCGCCTTCGCCGGCCCGCTGATCACCGGCTGGCTCGGCGACCACGCGAGCTGGCACTGGGGCTTCTCGGCCGCCGCGATCGGGATGACCCTCGGCCTGATCCAGTACGTGGCGGGCCGTCGTCACCTGGTCGGACGCAAGGAGGGCGCCGAATTCGCGCTCGCCCCCGCCGCCATGCGCCGCGCGATGCGGCTGATCATCGGCGGGGCCGTCGTGGTCGCCGTCCTCGCCACCGCCCTGGCGCTGGCGGGCTGGCTCACCATCGACCGGTTCGTGGACGTGCTCACGGTCATCTCGGTCATCGCCCCGATCACGTACTTCGTGGTGATGTTCCGCAGCCCGCGGGTCACCGCCGAGGAACGCGGCAGGCTGCGGCCGTACGTCGTGCTCTTCCTGGGGTCCGTCGTCTTCAACTTCATCCTCTTCCAGGCGTACTCCACGATGATCCTGCTGGCGTCGACCAACGCCCGCACGGAGATCCTCGGCTTCACCTTCCCGGCCAGTTGGTACGCCTCCGCGCTCGGCGCCTTCGAGGTCGCGCTCGCGCCCGTCGTGGCCGCCACCTGGGTCAGGATGGGCCGCCGCCAGCCGCACGCCTCCAACAAGATCGCCTTCGGCGTCATCCTGGGCGGGCTGTCGTTCCTGCTGATGGTCCTGCCCACCTCCGGCCACGCCGACGACACGTACAAGATGGCCGCCTGGTGGATCGTCGGCTCCTACCTGCTGCTGGGGCTCGGTGACGTCCTGCTGGAGACCTCCGGCCTCTCCGCCAGCAGCAAGCTCGCCCCGAAGGCCTTCGCCAGCCAGACGATGGCCCTGTGGTTCCTGTCCCTGGCCGTCGCCAACGGCATCCAGGCGCAGGTCGTGAAGTTGTACGGCGAGGTCTCCACCCCCGCCTACTTCGGCGTCAACGGCGCGATCGCCGTGGCAGCGGGCGTCGCGATGATCGCCGCCGCGCCCTGGCTGAAGCGCACGATGCACCCCGTCCACTGAGCCGTACGCCCCGAGCACCCCGTCCACTGGCAGCCGTCGCTGAAAGAAGGCGTCGGGTCCTCCACAGAGCGTCGCGTCCTCTACAGAGCGCTGCGTCCTCTACAGAGCGTCGCGTCCTCATAAGAAGGCGTCCCCCGTCCCCCACCGAGGTGACCCATGAACATCACGACCGAGTTCCCGTACGAGACGACCCGCGAGGACGTGGACATCCCGCTGCCCGGCGGGACCCGGCTCTACGCCCGGATCTGGCGGCCCCTGACCGACGAACCGGTCCCCGCGCTGCTGGAGTACCTGCCCTACCGGCTCGGCGACTGGACCGCCCCGCGCGACTGGCAGCGCCACCCCTGGTACGCGGGCCACGGCTACGCCTCCGTACGGGTCGATGTCCGGGGCCACGGCAACAGCGAGGGGCTGCCGGGCGACGAGTACGACGCGCAGGAGCTCACCGACGGGGTCGCCGTCATCCACTGGCTGGCCCAGCAGGAGTGGTGCTCGGGCCGGGTCGGGATGTTCGGCATCTCCTGGGGCGGCTTCAACTCGCTCCAGATCGCCGCGCTCGCCCCCGAGCCGCTGAAGGCGATCGTCACCGTCTGCTCGGCCGACGACCGCTACGACAACGACGTCCACTACATGGGCGGCTCCGTCCTCGCCGTCGACATGCACGCCTGGGCCGCCACCATGCTCGCCTTCGTCTCCCGCCCGCCGGACCCGGCGCAGGTCGGCGACGGCTGGAAGGAGATGTGGCTGGAGCGGCTGGAGGCGGTCGAGCCGCTCATCCACACCTGGCTGGCCCACCAGAGCCGCGACGACTACTGGAAGCACGGCAGCGTCTGCGAGGACTACGGGGCGATCAAGGCCAACGTGCTGGCGGTCGGCGGCTGGCACGACCCGTACCGCGACACCGTCCTGCGCCTGGTCGAGCACCTGGACCCCGGGCAGGTGCGAGGGATCATCGGCCCGTGGTCGCACCAGTACCCGGACCGGGGGCTGCCGCCGGGTCCCGCGATCGGCTTCCTCCAGGAGACGCTGCGCTGGTGGGACCAGCACCTGAAGGGCAAGGAGACGGGCGTGATGCGGGAGCCGCTGCTGCGGTCCTGGATCAGCGGCTCGCACCCGCCCGCCACGGTGTACGAGACGCTGCCCGGCCGCTGGGTCGGGGACGCCTCCTGGCCCTCGGCGAACGTCTCCCCGGTGGCGTACGCGCTCCAGGGCGGTGAGCGGATCGTCGCCTCGCCGCAGCAGACCGGCCTGGACGCGGGCCGCTTCTTCCCGTTCGGCAACGAGGCGGACCTGCCGCCGGACCAGCGCGACGAGGACGCGAAGTCGGTGTCGTTCGAGTTCCCGGTCGAGGAGGCGCCGATCGAGAT
Organism: Streptomyces cyaneofuscatus; assembly: GCF_042718795.1. GTDB lineage: Bacteria > Actinomycetota > Actinomycetes > Streptomycetales > Streptomycetaceae > Streptomyces > Streptomyces cyaneofuscatus_A. The sequence goes on along the minus strand of NZ_JBHXOX010000008.1, from coordinate 222,939 downwards.
CCTCGGCCGCCCCCGGGTGAAGCTCCGCCTCCGGATGGACGTACCGCGCGGCCAGGCTATCGCCCGGCTCTGCGACGTGGCGCCCGACGGCTCCTCCACCCTGGTCACCCGGGGCGTCCTCAACCTCGCCGCCCGGCACGGCCGCGACCGCACCGACGACTGGACGCCCGGCGACACCGAGGACGTGGTCTTCGACCTCAACGGCATCGGCCACACCTTCCCGCCCGGCCACCGCATCCGGCTCGCGGTCTCCTCCTCGTACTGGCCCTGGATCTGGCCGCAGGCCGGCTCGGCCGGGTTCACGCTCGACGCGGACGGCAGCTTCGTCGAACTGCCGGTGCGCCGCCACACCGAGGACCCGGCGATCACCTTCGGCGAACCGGAACAGGCCGAACCGCTCGGCGTCGTCTACCCGGTCACCCTGGAGGAGCCGCGCCCGGAACGGCTCGTCGTCCGCGATGTCGCCAAGGGCGAGTGGCGGCTGGAGGTCGACCCGCGCTACGGCGGTACACGGGTCTACCCCGACGGCCTCGAATTCACCGAGGACGCCCTGGAGACGTACACGATCCAGCAGGACGACCCGCTCTCCGCCCGCACCCGCAGCGACTGGCGGATCCGGCTGCACCGGCCGGAGATGTCCTGGGACGTGGAGATCGAGACGCGCTCGGAGATCGCCGCCGACGACAACGACTTCATCACCTCGAACGAGGTGATCTGCAAGGACGGCGGCGAGGTCGTCTTCCACCGCACCTGGGAGAAGCGGATTCCGCGCACGGCGGGCTGAGCGGGCCGCGTCGCGTTCGAAGGGTCCTCCGGATTTCCGGGGGACCCTTCGAACTTTCCGGGCAATAGGCACAGTTGGGGATGGTCGGGGATAGTCGGGGCACTGCCGTGGGGTAGGACCTCCGACGTAACGTGTCCTCCACACGACCTGGAAAGCGAGGCAGCAACACATGCCCGAGCAGAGCAGCCCGCTCGACCTGCCCGAGGGCGACCCCTTCGGCCCGCACAACCTCCCCTACGGTGTGTTCTCCACCCCTGACCACCCCGAGGACCGCCGGGTCGGCGTCCGCATCGGCAACCACGTGCTGGACGCCGGCGCCGCCGCCCACGCGCTCGGCTCCCCGTACGCCGGACTGCTGGCCCAGCCGAGCCTGACGCCGCTGCTCGCGGCGGGCCGCACCGCCTGGAGCGATGTGCGCCGCGCGCTCACCGCCTGGCTGACGGTCCCGGGCCACCGCGCGGACATCGAGCCGCTGCTGCACCCGGTCGACGCGGTGACGCTGCACCTGCCGTACGAGGTCGCGGACTACGTCGACTTCTACGCCAGCGAGCACCACGCCACCAACGTCGGGCAGATCTTCCGGCCGGACGGCGACGCGCTGACGCCCAACTGGAAGCACCTGCCGATCGGTTACCACGGGCGCTCCGGCACCGTCGTGGTCTCCGGCACGGACGTGGTGCGCCCCAGCGGCCAGCGCAAGGCGCCCACCGACCCGGCGCCCGTCTTCGGGCCCTCGGTGAAGCTGGACATCGAGGCCGAGGTCGGCTTCGTCGTCGGCGTCCCCTCCGCCCACGGCACCCCGGTCCCGCTCGCCGACTTCCGCGAGCACGTCTTCGGGCTCTCGCTGCTCAACGACTGGTCGGCGCGCGACCTCCAGGCCTGGGAGTACGTGCCGCTGGGCCCGTTCCTCGGCAAGTCCTTCGCCACCTCCGTATCGGCGTGGGTCACCCCGCTGGAGGCCCTGGACGCGGCCCGCACCGCCCCGCCGACCCGGGACGTGCCCCTGCTGCCCTACCTCGACGACGCGAACGAGGAGGAGCACGGCGGCTTCGACATCCGGATCACCGTCGAGATCAACGGCCGGGTCGTCGCCGAGCCGCCGTTCGCCTCGATGTACTGGACGGCGGCCCAGCAGCTCGCCCACATGACGGTCAACGGCGCGTCGCTGCGGACCGGGGACCTGTACGGCTCCGGCACGGTCAGCGGCCCCGAGACCGCCCAGCGCGGCTCCCTCCTGGAGCTCACCTGGAACGGCCGCGACGCGCTGGAACTCCCCGAGGGCAAGCGGACGTTCCTGGAGGACGGCGACACCGTGACGCTGACGGCCTGGGCCCCCGGCCCGCACGGCACCCGCGTGGGCCTCGGCGATGTGACCGGCAGGATCGTCACGGCACCATGACGACTCCCGCTTCTTCGGTACCTGGCGCTCCTACGCTGACGCTGCCCGAGGAGCTGATCCTGCTCACCCTGGACCCGGGGCGCGGCAAGCCGATGTGCGAGGCCGCGTCTTTGGCGTACGGGGTGGCCGGGGCGGTCCTCGCGGAGCTGGAGCTCCAGGGGCGGATACGGGAGGAGCACGGCCGGGTCCGGGTGGTGAACCCGCTGGACCCGGCCGACCCGCTCCTCGCCGCCCTGCTGCGGACCCTGCCCCAGGCCAAGGGCCGCCGCTCCGGGATGCGCGCCCGGCGCTGGGTGGGCGACTTCGACAAGCACGTACGGGACACCTACCTGGACTCCCTGGTCGAGCGCTCCCTGCTCTCCCGGGAGAACCGCCGCTTCCTCGGCCTGTTCCCGTACCACCGTCACTTCCCGGTACAGCCGGACCTCGTACCGAGCCTCCGCAGGCGGTTCACCCTGGCCGAGACGGCGGGCTACCCGGACCGCCGCGACCGCCTCCTGGCCGCCCTGGTCTCCGCGATCGGCCTCGCCGGCGCACTGACCCGCAACGGCCGCCCCGGCCGCACGGCGATGAAGGTCCTGCGCCGCTCCGAATGGACGGCGATGGCGGTCCATTACAACGTCAAGCAGAACACCTCCGGCGGCGACAGCGGAGGCGGAGGCGACAGCGGCTGGGGCGACGGCGGGAGTAGCTGCGGGGGCGGTTGCGGGGGCGGCGGGGACTAGGGCTTTCCCGTCCGCCTTCCGGATCTCCTGGCTCAGCCGTCCCGATGTCCTGCTCAGTCGTCCCGATGTCCTGGCTCAGCCGTCCGGCTCCGGCCGGGGTCCCGGGTGTTCGGCGTCCCGGACCAGCAGGGCGATCCGCACCCGGTTGTCCACCTCCAGCTTGCTGAACAGGCTGCTCGTGTGGGCCTTGACGGTGGCGACGGTGATGCCCAGCCGCTCGGCGATCTCCCGGTTGCCCAGCCCCTCCGCGATGGCCCGCGCGGTGTCGAGTTCGCGTCGGGTCAGGGCGGACAGCCGCTTCCGGGCGGCTTCCCGGACGGCCGCGCCGACCGCCGGGCCGTCGGCCGCCGTGGCCGCCGCGATGAGCCGCGCCGTGGCTTGCGGCGACAGGGCGGGTTCGCCGCCGGCGACCGTCCGCACCGCGTCGATGATCCGGTCGGGCGGGGTGTGCTTGAGGACGAAACCGAGCGCTCCCGCGCGCAGCGCGTCGAGTACCAGCGCGTCGGAGTCGAAGGCGGTCAGGACGATGACGCGCGGCGGGCGGTCCAGCGCCAGAAGTTCGCGCGTCCAGCTCACGCCGTCCCGCCCGGGCATCCGCACGTCCATGAGCACGACGTCCGGCGTCTTCTCCCGTACGAGGGTGAGGGCCTCCTCCCCGTCGGACGCCTCGCCGACCACACTGAGGTCGCTCTCGCCGTCGAGGACCAGACGGACCGCCATACGGATCAGCTGTTCGTCGTCGACCACGACCACCCGCACCGGCGGCTTACCGGACTCCACGCTCGGTGCCTCCGCTGGGCTCGTCGTCGGGCCGGGGCGACCGGGCGGGGTCGTCCAGCCGCGGTGATCGGGCGGGGTCGTCCGGCCGCGGCGATCGGGCAGGCTCGTCCGGCCGCGGCGACCGGGCGGGCTCGTCCGGCCGCGGCGACCAGGCGGGCTCGTCCGGCCAGGGCAGTCGGGCGGCGAGGGAGAACCCGCCGTCGGGCGCCGGGTGGTGGCCGATCGTCCCGCAGACCGCCCGGACCCGCTCGGCGAGGCCCGGCAGGCCGTACCCGGAGGCCGGCGGCCGGGTCCTCGTACGGGCGGCCGGACCGTTGCGGACGGCGACACCGAGCGCGCCGCCGGGCTCCCCGTCCAGAGTGATCCGGACCGGGGCGCCGGGGGCGTGCTTGGCGGCGTTGGTCAGCGCTTCCCGCACGATGCGGTAGCAGAGGTCGCCCACCGCGTCCGGGGGTTCGCCGGTCGTGTCGACGGTGAGCGTCACGTCCATGCCGGAGGCCCGGGCGTCGTCAACCAGGGCCGGGACCCGGTCGTAGGAGGGGCGGGGCGGCTTCGGGCGGTCCGGCTGCTCGGCCCGGAGCACGCCGAGGACATCGCGTAGATCCTCCAGGGCCCGGTGCGAACCGTCCGCGATCCCCCGTACCAGGACGGCGCGCTCCTCCTCCGCCAGATCGGCCCGGTGGTCCAGCGCCCCGGCCTGCAGGGCGACCAGGGAGATCCGGTGGGCGAGGCTGTCGTGCATCTCGCGGGCGATCCGGTTGCGCTCCAGCACCCGGGCCCGGTCCGCCAGGGCGGCCTGTTCGCGTTCCGCGCTCCGGGCCCGTTCGCGGAGCGACAGGACTTCCGCGCGGCGGGCCCCGACGGCCCATCCCGTGGCGACGGCGAACCCCGCCGTCAGCAGTTGCAGGACGAGTTGGATCCAGGGGGCACCGGGCGGCCGCTCCACCGGGTACAGCCCCGTGGTGAACAGCGGCGCGAAAACGAACGCGGCCACCACCGGCACGATCTCGGCCGGACGCCGCCGGGCCGTCAGGGAGCCGATCGCCAGCAGCGCCGCCCCCGATGCCAGGGCGGAGGCGGCGGACGCGACGGCGACGGCGAGCGCCACGGGGACGGGGAACCGCCGCCGCCAGGCCACCGCGGTCAGGCAGCCGAGGGCGACGAGCGGGTCGCCGGTGACGAACCAGGAGCAGGAGTCCGCCGCGCAGCCACGCGGCAGCAGCGCACCGGTGAGCAGCCAGAGCAGCGCCCCCACAACAGCGGCGGCCCCGAGCCGCACCGCCTGCTGCCCGGGGCCTTGAGAAGGCGCGGGTGCTGGGGAAAGCTCGGGCGTGCGGGATGGCGCGGACGTGCGGGATGGCGCGGGCTCTGGGAAAGGCGTGGGCGTGCGGGGTGGCGCGGGCCCTTGGGGTGGCACGGCGTCCGTCTCCATCGGTTCATTATCTCGACGCGGTGCGGCCGGGTCGTCCGACCTGGGGAGGGGACCGTCTTCGACTCCGGTCGAAGAACCGCGTCCGTCCACCCGTCCCCGGTCCTGGGTGCGACGGCCCGAGCGGACGATGCGCCGACAGCCGCACGGCCGGAAGACTGATGGCTTCTCACGGACGACAAGGAGGACTTCGTATGCGCCGGAAACCCCTGGCCCTGGCTCTTGCCGCCACCGCCGTCGTCGCGACCTGGGTCGCCCCGGCAGCGGGCGCGACACCGGACGCGGCGGCCACCGCACCGGCACCGGCACCGCTGAAGTGGGGGCCCTGTCCGGGGGCGAACCCTCCGAAACAGCTCCAGTGCGGCACGCTGAAGGTGCCGCTGGACTACCGCGATCCCGAGGGCCGCCAGATCGAGATCGCGGTCTCCCGGCTGCCGAGCCAGAAGCCCGCGCAGCGCCGCGGTGTGCTGCTCACCAACCCGGGCGGCCCCGGGGTCTCCGGCCTGGGCTACCCGTTGGGCCTCGCCGGGGCGAAACTGCCCCAGCAGGTGCTGGACGCCTACGACATCATCGGTATGGACCCGCGCGGTGTGGGTCGCAGCACCCCGGTGACCTGCGACCTGACGCCGAGCCAGCTCAAGCGCGGCGCGTACCCCACGTACGCCCACGGCCCGACCGACGTCGTGCGCGAGGCACGGTACGCGCGTGGCCTCGCCCGGCAGTGCGCCGCGTCCGACACCGCGTGGATGCTGCCGCACACCACGACGGCGAACACCGCGCGGGACATGGACCGCATCCGGGCCGCCGTCGGCGAGCCCAAGATCTCCTACCTCGGAGCCTCGTACGGCACCCAGCTCGGTGCCACCTACGCGCACCTGTTCCCCGAGCGCGGCGACCGGATCGTGCTCGACAGCGTCCTCGGCCCGCGCGGCTACGACGTCACCGCGTTCCGGCTGCTGGCACGCGGCATGGAGGACCGGTTCCCCGACTTCGCGGCGTACGCGTCCCAGCACCCCGCGTACGGCCTCGGCACCACCCCCGTCGAGGTGGAGGCCACGTACGCCGCCCTCGCCCGCCGCCTGGACGCCGAGCCGCAGGGGAACATCACTGGAACCCTGTTCCGCGGGCTGACCCTGGAGCTGCTCTACTCCGAAGCGCAGCTTCCGGAGCTGGCGACGATGTGGCAGACCCTGAAGGCGGGGAAGCCCTACCCCTTCGAGCCGACACCGGACCAGGAGAACACCGCGGCCTCCCGCCTCCACGTCCTGTGCGCGGACTCCCGGTGGCCCCGCCACCAGATCGGCTACCAACTGAACGTCCTGGTCGACCGCGCGCGGTATCCGAAGCTCGGCGCTTCGACGGCGAACATCACCCCCTGCGCGTTCTGGCCGTCCGAGCACCGCGAGCCCCCGGTGCGCATCGGCGACCGGGGACCGTCGAACATCCTGCTGGTCCAGAACGAACGCGACCCGGGAACCCCGCTGGCGGGAGCCCTGAAGCTCCGGCAGGCGCTGGGCCAACGGGCCAGGATGGTCACCGCCGACCAGGGCGGCCACGGCGTCTACCCCTTCGGCACCAACACCTGCGCCAACGAGGCTGCCACCAGGTTCCTCACCACGGGCAAGCGCCCGGCGGGCGATCTGCGCTGCGCCGCGGGGTAGCCGACGGGACACCGCCTGGGAACGCCTGGAGCGATGCGACATCGGTCAGCCTCGCGGCAGGCGTTCCCACGGTCGGGTCATCCGGATCCGGTTCCTGGCGGAGGCCTCCGAGCCGCGGTGGGCGGTCCCGCCCGAGGCCGGCTGGACCGCCGATGACCTGGACACACTCCCGAATCTGCCTCCGCACACGGAGCTGATCGACGGGAGCCTCGTTTTCATGAATCCGCAGACCTTGTTCCATTCGTGGGCGATCAGTTTCTTCGGCGAATACGTGCGGGCAGCCGCACCGGCTGCGCTGGAGACGATCAGCCGGTAGGTCCCGCCGCCCTGGCCGCGCCTCACTCGTACTCGGGCGGCTCCTCGTCCCAGCCGAACTCGGGGTCGCCGACCGGCTGGGCTGCGGGGGCCTTCTTACGCGCCGGGGCCGGAGCCGCAGCCGCCGCGCGGGGCGCGGGTGCCGTCGGCGCGGGAGCCTCCGGAGCGGCGGCCGCCGCAGCCGGGGACGTCTCCGCCAGGACCTCCAGGACGCCTTCCCCGTACGTCGCGAGCTTCTTCTCGCCCAGGCCGCTGATGCCGCCCAGCTCCGCGAGCGAGGACGGGTGCAGGGTCGCGATCTCCCGCAGCGTCGCATCGTGGAAGATCACGTACGCCGGGACGCCCTGCTCCTTGGCCGTCGCGCCGCGCCAGGCGCGCAGCGCCTCGAAGACCGGGACGGCGGAGGCGGGGAGGTCGGCCGCGGCCGCCTTGCCCTTGGCGCCCTTGGAGCCGCCGGCCGAGGACGACGAGCGGGTCGTCGGCTTCTTCGGCTCCTTGCGGAGCAGGACCTCCCGCTCGCGGCCGAGCACCGTGGCGCTGTCGTCGGTGAGGACCAGCGTGCCGTACTCCCCCTCGACCGCGAGCAGGCCCTGCGCCAGCAGTTGGCGGACCACGCCGCGCCACTCCGCCTCGGCGAGCTCCTCGCCGATGCCGAAGACGGAGAGCTGGTCGTGGTCGAACTGGATGACCTTGGCGGTCTTGCGGCCGAGCAGGATGTCGATGATCTGGCCCGCGCCGAACTTCTGGTTCCGCTCGCGCTTGAGGCGGACCACCGTGGAGAGCAGCTTCTGCGAGACGACCGTGCCGTCCCAGGTCTCCGGCGGGGTCAGGCAGGTGTCGCAGTTGCCGCAGTTCGCGGCCGTGGGCTCCTGGCCGAAGTAGGTCAGCAGTTGGGACCGGCGGCACTGGACGGTCTCGCAGAGCGCCAGCATCGAGTCCAGGTGGGCGGCGGCCCGGCGGCGGTGGGCCTCGTCGCCCTCGCCGCCCTGGATGAGCTTGCGCTGCTGGACGACGTCCTGGAGCCCGTACGCCATCCAGGCCGTCGACGGCTCCCCGTCCCGGCCCGCGCGGCCGGTCTCCTGGTAGTACCCCTCGACGGACTTCGGGAGGTCCAGGTGGGCGACGAAGCGGACGTCCGGCTTGTCGATGCCCATGCCGAAGGCGATGGTCGCGACGACGACGAGGCCCTCCTCGCGGAGGAAGCGCGCCTGGTGGGTGGCGCGCGTGGAGGCGTCCAGGCCCGCGTGGTACGGGACGGCGTTGATGCCGTTGCGGGTCAGATACTCCGCGATCTTCTCCGTGGAGGCGCGGGAGAGGCAGTAGACGATGCCCGCGTCCCCCTCGTGCTCCTCCTTGAGGAAGGTGAGGAGCTGCTTCTTGGGGTCGGACTTCGGGACGATCCGGTACTGGATGTTGGGCCGGTCGAAGCTGGCGACGAAGTGCTTCGCGTCCGGCATGCCGAGACGGCGGGTGATCTCCTGGTGTGTGGCGTCCGTGGCCGTCGCCGTCAGGGCGATGCGCGGGACGTCGGGCCAGCGCTCGCCGAGCACCGACAGGGCCAGATAGTCCGGGCGGAAGTCGTGGCCCCACTGGGCGACGCAGTGCGCCTCGTCGATCGCGAAGACGGAGATCTCGCCCCGGGCCAGCAGCGAGAGCGTGGAGTCCAGCCGCAGCCGCTCCGGCGCCAGGTAGAGCAGGTCCAGCTCGCCCGCGAGGAACTGGGCCTCCATCGAGCGGCGCTCGTCGAAGTCCTGCGTGGAGTTCATGAAGCCGGCCCGCACACCGAGCGCGCGCAGGGCGTCGACCTGGTCCTGCATGAGGGCGATCAGCGGGGAGACGACGACCCCGGTACCGCGCCTGACCAGGGACGGGATCTGGTAGCAGAGGGACTTTCCGCCACCGGTCGGCATGAGCACGACGGCGTCCCCGCCGGACACCACATGCTCGATGACCGCGCCCTGCTCGCCGCGGAACGCGTCGTATCCGAAGACCCGGTGCAGCGTCCGCTGCGCCTCGGTCTCGGAGCGGTCAGCGGTGTCGGTCCCGTTGCCGGTCACCGTCCCGGTCACATCCATGGTCACGCTTTCCAATGCTCTGTCCCCCGGGGTCCGCGGCCGTCCGGCCCGTGGCCCCTGCCGCCCGCGCCGTCCGCGCCGTCCGGCCCTTGTCCGTCTGCTCTCCGTCCCCGACCACGATAGGCGCCTCCTACGACAACGCCGGACGGTCTGTGGATAAAGACCGTCCGGCACTGTTCGCTGTGCGTTGCGCCTACCGCACGAAGACCCCCGCCTGGCCCGCGAGGTCCAGGAAGAACTGCGGGGCCAGGCCCAGCACCAGCGTGACCGCCACACCGACCGCGATCGTCGTCATGGTCAGCGGGGACGGGACGGCGACCGTGGGGCCGTCCGCCTTCGGCTCGCTGAAGAACATCAGGACGATCACGCGGATGTAGAAGAAGGCGGCGATCGCCGACGAGATCACACCGATCACGACCAGCGCGCCCGCGCCGCTCTCCGCCGCCGCCTTGAAGACGGCGAACTTGCCGGAGAAGCCCGAGGTGAGCGGGATCCCGGCGAAGGCCAGCAGGAACACCGCGAAGACCGCAGCGGTCAGCGGCGAGCGGCGGCCGAGCCCGGCCCACTTCGACAGGTGCGTGGCCTCGCCGCCCGCGTCCCGTACCAGCGTGACGACGGCGAACGCGCCGACCGTCACGAAGGAGTACGCGCCCAGGTAGAAGAGGACCGAGGAGACCCCTTCCGGGCTGGTCGCGATCACACCGGCCAGGATGAAGCCGGCGTGCGCGATCGAGGAGTAGGCCAGCAGCCGCTTGATGTCGGTCTGGGTGATCGCGACGATCGCCCCGCCCAGCATCGTGATGATGGCCACCGCCCACAGCACCGGCCGCAGGTCCCAGGTGAGCCCGGGGAGCACCACGTACAGCAGGCGCAGCAGGGCGCCGAACGCGGCGACCTTGGTGGCGGCGGCCATGAAGCCGGTGACCGGGGTCGGGGCGCCCTGGTAGACGTCCGGGGTCCACATGTGGAACGGGACGGCACCGACCTTGAAGAGCAGGCCGACCAGGATCAGCGCGCCGCCGATGAGCAGCAGCGCGTCGTTGCCCATGGTGCCGGCGAGGGCGGGGTCGATCTCCAGGACCGAGCCGTCGACGACGTTGGCGATGGTGGCGTACGAGAGGGAGCCCGCGTAGCCGTAGAGGAGGGCGATCCCGAAGAGCAGGAACGCCGAGGAGAACGCGCCGAGCAGGAAGTACTTCACGGCCGCCTCCTGCGACATCAGCCGCTTGCGGCGGGCGACGGCGCAGAGGAGGTAGAGCGGGAGCGAGAAGACTTCCAGCGCGATGAAGAGGGTCAGCAGGTCGTTGGCGGCGGGGAAGACGAGCATGCCCGCCACCGAGAACAGGACCAGCGGGAAGACCTCGGTGGTGGCGAAGCCCGCGCGGACGGCGGCCTTCTCGGCGTCGCTGCCGGGGACCGTACCGGCCTGGGCGGCGAAGGAGTCGACCCGGTTGCCGTGGGCGGCGGGGTCGAGCCGGCGTTCGGCGAAGGTGAAGACGGCCACCACGGAGACCAGGAGAATGGTCCCCTGGAGGAACAGAGTGGGGCCGTCGATCGCGATGGCGCCCATGGCCGCGATCTGGGCCTTCGTCGTGGCGTACCCGCCGGCCGCGAGGGACACGACGGCGGCGAACGCGGCGGCCAGCGCCACCACGGTCAGCAGGAGCTGGGCGTGGTAGCGGGCCTTACGCGGGACGAAGGCCTCCACCAGGATGCCCAGGACGGCGCCGATCACGATGATCAGGACGGGCGCGAGCTGGGCGTACTCGATCGTGGGCGCCGTGAAGCGGTCCCCCGGGGCTGCGGATGTCACCCCGCTCGCCGTCGTCCACAGGCTGTGGACAGCTGTTGCGCTCACTTGGCGGCCTCCACCTCGGGCTGGGGGTCCTTCTTCTGTACGTCGGACATGGTGTGCTTGACCGCCGGGTTGACGACCTCGGTGAGCGGCTTCGGGAAGACGCCCAGCAGGAGCAGGAGCGCGATCAGCGGTACGGCGACCACCAGCTCACGCGCCTTGAGGTCGGGCATGGTGCGGACCGACTCGGCGACCGGGCCGGTCATCGTCCGCTGGTAGAGGACGAGGACGTAGATCGCGGCGAGCACGATGCCGGAGGTGGCGATGATCCCGGCCACCGGGTAGGCGCTGAACGTGCCGACGAGGACCAGGAACTCGCTGACGAACGGGGCGAGTCCCGGCAGTGACAGCGTCGCCAGACCGCCGATGAGGAAGGTGCCCGCCAGCACGGGGGCGACCTTCTGCACCCCGCCGTAGTCCGCGATGAGCCGCGAGCCGCGCCGGGTGATGAGGAATCCGGCGACCAGCAGCAGCGCTGCGGTGGAGATGCCGTGGTTGACCATGTAGAGCGTGGCGCCCGACTGGCCCTGGCTGGTCATCGCGAAGATGCCCAGGATGATGAAGCCGAAGTGCGAGATCGAGGCGTAGGCGATGAGCCGCTTGATGTCGCGCTGGCCGACCGCGAGCAGTGCTCCGTAGACGATGGAGACGAGCGCCAGGGCGATGACGACCGGCGTCGCCCACTTGCTGGCCTCCGGGAAGAGCCCGAGGCAGAAGCGGAGCATCGCGAAGGTGCCGACCTTGTCGACGATCGCGGTGATGAGCACGGCCACCGGTGCGGTCGCCTCGCCCATCGCGTTGGGCAGCCAGGTGTGCAGCGGCCAGAGCGGGGCCTTGATCGCGAAGGCGAGGAAGAACCCGAGGAAGAGCCACCGCTCGGTGGAGGTCGCCATCTCCAGGGTGCCGTCGGCGCGGGCCGCCGCGATCTCGGAGAGCGAGAAGCTGCCCGCGACCACGTAGAGCCCGATGACGGCGGCCAGCATGATCAGGCCACCGGCCAGGTTGTAGAGGAGGAACTTGACCGCCGCGTACGAGCGTTGCTTCGAGGCGTTCTCGTCGCTGCCCGCGTGGGCCCGGTCGCCGAAGCCGCCGATGAGGAAGTACATCGGGATGAGCATGGCTTCGAACAGGATGTAGAAGAGGAAGACGTCGGTCGCGAGGAACGACAGGATCACCATGGCCTCGACCATGAGGATCAGCGCGAAGAAGCCCTGGGTGGGGCGCCAGCGCGAGGACTTCGTCTCCAGGGGGTCCGCGTCGTGCCAGCCGGCCACGATGACGAACGGGATGAGCAGCGCGGTGAGCCCGAGGAGGGCCACCCCGATACCGTCCACGCCCAGTTCGTACCGGACGCCGAAGTCGGCGATCCAGGCCTTGGACTCGGTCAGTTGGTAGCGGTCGCCGCCCGGCTCGAAGCGGGCGAAGACGATGCCCGCCAGGACGAGCGTGCCCAGCGAGAAGAACAGCGCGACCCATTTGGCCACGGTGCGCTGTGCGGCGGGGACGGCGGCGGTGACGATGGCTCCGATGGCCGGGAGCGCCGCCGTCGCGGTCAGGAGGGGAAAGGACATGTGATCAGACCGCCCTCATCAGCAGGGTCGCGGCGATGACGACCGCCGCACCGCCGAACATCGAGACCGCGTAGGAGCGGGCGTAGCCGTTCTGCAGCTTGCGCAGCCGGCCGGAGAGCCCGCCGACCGACGCGGCCGTGCCGTTGACGACGCCGTCGACCAGGGAGTGGTCGACGTAGACGAGCGAGCGGGTGAGGTGCTCGCCGCCGCGGACCAGGACCACGTGGTTGAAGTCGTCCTGGAGCAGGTCGCGGCGGGCCGCCCGGGTGAGCAGCGAGCCGCGCGGGGCCACGACGGGCACCGGCTTGCGCCCGTACATCGTCCAGGCGATCGCGACGCCGATGACCAGGGCCACCACGGTGGCTCCGGTGACGGTGGCCACGCTCAGCGGGGAGTGCCCGTGCTCGTAACCGGTGACCGGCTCCAGCCAGTTGACGAAGCGGTCACCGATGGCGAAGAAGCCACCGGCGAAGACCGATCCGACGGCCAGCACGATCATCGGGAGCGTCATGGACTTCGGGGACTCGTGCGGGTGCGGCTCGTGGCCCTCCGCGTCGGGCTGCCAGCGCTTCTCACCGAAGAAGGTCATCAGCATCACGCGCGTCATGTAGAAGGCGGTGATCGCGGCGCCGAGAAGGGCTACGGAGCCGAGGATCCAGCCCTCGGTGCCGCCCTTGGCGAAGGCCGCCTCGATGATCTTGTCCTTGGAGAAGAAGCCGGACAGGCCCGGGAAGCCGATGATGGCGAGGTAGCCGAGGCCGAAGGTGATGAAGGTGACCGGCATGTACTTCCGCAGGCCGCCGTACTTGCGCATGTCGACCTCGTCGTTCATGCCGTGCATCACCGAACCGGCTCCCAGGAAGAGCCCGGCCTTGAAGAAGCCGTGCGTCACCAGGTGCATGATCGCGAAGGCGTACCCGATCGGGCCGAGGCCCGCGGCGAGGATCATGTAGCCGATCTGCGACATCGTGGAGCCCGCGAGCGCCTTCTTGATGTCGTCCTTCGCGCAACCGACGATCGCACCGAAGATCAGCGTGACCGCACCGACGATGGCGACGACCAGTTGGGCGTCCGGAGCGCCGTTGAAGATGGCGCCGGAGCGGACGATCAGATAGACACCGGCGGTGACCATGGTCGCGGCGTGGATGAGGGCGGAGACCGGGGTCGGGCCCTCCATCGCGTCACCGAGCCAGGACTGGAGCGGCACCTGGGCCGACTTGCCGCAGGCGGCCAGCAGCAGCATCAGGCCGATCGCCGTCAGCTTGCCCTCGCTGGTGTCACCGGTCGCCTCCAGCACCGGCCCGAAGGCGAAGGTGCCGAAGGTGGTGAACATCAGCATGATGGCGATCGAAAGACCCACGTCACCGACGCGGTTGACCAGGAACGCCTTCTTCGCCGCGGTGGCCGCGCTGGGCTTGTGCTGCCAGAAGCCGATGAGCAGGTACGACGCCAGACCGACGCCCTCCCACCCGACGTACAGCAGCAGGTAGTTGTCGGCGATGACCAGGATCAGCATCGCCGCGAGGAACAGGTTGAGATAGCCGAAGAAGCGGCGCCTGCGCTCGTCGTGCTCCATGTAGCCGATGGAGTAGATGTGGATCAGGGTGCCCACACCGGTGATGAGCAGGACGAACGTCATCGACAACTGGTCGAGCTGGAAGGCGATGTCGGCCTGGAAGCCCTCCACCGGAATCCAGCTGAACAGGTGCTGGTGCAGGGCCCGGTCCTCGGCGCCCTTCCCCAGCATGTCGGCGAAGAGGACGACGCCGATGACGAACGACGCGGCGGCGAGCACCGTGCCGAGCCAGTGCCCGGTCTTGTCCAGCCGGCGGCCGCCGCAGAGCAGGACCGCCGCTCCGAGCAGGGGCGCCGCGACGAGCAGCGCGATCAGGTTCTCCACGATTCCGGTCCCCTTACAGCTTCATCAGGCTGGCGTCGTCGACCGAGGCCGAGTGGCGGGAGCGGAACAACGACACGATGATCGCGAGCCCGACGACGACTTCCGCGGCGGCGACGACCATCACGAAGAACGCGACGATCTGTCCGTCGAGGTTTCCGTGCATCCGGGAGAACGTGACGAGCGCCAGGTTGCACGCGTTGAGCATCAGCTCGACGCACATGAACAGCACGATCACGTTCCGCCGGATCAGCACCCCGGAGGCACCGATCGCGAACAACAGGGCCGCGAGGTAGAGATAGTTGACCGGGTTCACTTGGCGGCCTCCGAATTCTCCGCCGCGGAGGCGGGGTTCGCCCCGCGTGCCACGGTGTCCGCGTCCTCACGTCCGAGCCGCTCGCCGGAGCGCTGCTCCAGCGCCTTGAGATCGGCGAGGGCCTCCTGGGAGACATCGCGGATCTGGCCCCGGTCGCGCAGCGTCTTCATGACGGTCAGGTCGGACGGGGTGCCGTCGGGCAGCAGACCGGCGATGTCCACCGCGTTGTGCCGGGCGTAGACACCGGGGGCGGGCAGCGGCGGGAGGTGCTTGCCGCGCACGCGCTCCTCGGACATCTCCCGCTGGGTCTTGGCCCGTTCGGTGCGCTCGCGGTGCGTGAGCACCATCGCCCCGACGGTCGCGGTGATCAGCAGGGCGCCGGTGATCTCGAAGGCGAAGACGTACTTGGTGAAGATGAGGTTGGCGAGGCCCTCGACGTTGCCGCCGTGCAGGGCGTTGGCGGCGCCGAGCCCGTTGAAGGAGGACAGCGACGCGTTGCCGATGCCCCCGATCAGCAGGATGCCGAAGCCGAGGCCGCAGCCGACGGCCAGCCAGCGCTGCCCCTTGAGGGTCTCCTTGAGGGAGTCCGCCGCGGTGACGCCGACGAGCATGACGACGAAGAGGAACAGCATCATGATCGCGCCGGTGTAGACGATGATCTGGACGATGCCGAGGAAATAGGCGCCGTTGGCGAGATAGAAGACGGCCAGGACGACCATGGTCCCGGCGAGCGCCAGGGCGCTGTGCACCGACTTCTTCAGCAGGATCGTGGAGAAGGCGCCGATCACGGCGACGGTCCCCAGGATCCAGAACTGGACGGCCTCACCGGTCGAGGTGGTGGCGGACGCGGCGATCGCGTTCATGCGCCCGCCCCCCTGCCCTGCTGGGCGCCGGCGGAGCCCGCGGACTCGTCGGTCTTGACCTCGCCCTTGGAGAGCGCCGGCTGCGGCACCGTACCCGGAGCGGCCTCGGTGACCAGGCCCCGGTAGTAGTCCTGTTCGTCCATGCCCGGGAAGATCGCGTGCGGGCTGTCGACCATGCCTTCCTCCAGCCCCGCGAGCAGCTCCTCCTTGGTGTAGATGAGGCTCTCGCGGGTGGTGTTGGCGAGCTCGAACTCGTTCGTCATCGTCAGCGCGCGGGTGGGGCAGGCCTCGATGCAGAGTCCGCAGAGGATGCAGCGCGCGTAGTTGATCTGGTAGACGCGGCCGTAGCGCTCGCCCGGGGAGTAGCGCTCCTCCTCCGTGTTGTCCGCGCCCTCCACGTAGATGGCGTCCGCCGGACACGCCCAGGCGCACAGCTCGCAGCCGACGCACTTCTCCAGGCCGTCCGGGTGGCGGTTGAGCTGGTGGCGGCCGTGGAAGCGGGGCGCCGTCACCTTCGGCGTCTCGGGATACTGCTCGGTGAGCCGCTTCTTGAACATGGCCTTGAAGGTCACGCCGAAGCCGGCCACGGGGTTCTGGAACTTCTCCGCCGCCGCTCCCGATTCGCCCGAGGACCCAGCGGATCCCGATGAGCCCGTGAGCTCTGGTTTCTCAGACACCGCCGGCCTCCTTTCCGTCACTCGCGTTTCCGTCACTCTGAGTATCGGGCCCACCACTGACAACGAGCTCCCGCTCGCGCCTCGGTACGCGCCTGGGCACCGGCGGCAGGCTCTGTCCGGGCAGCGGTGGCACCGGGAATCCGCCCGCCATCGGGTCGAACGCGGGCTCCGGTCCGGTCTCCGCCTCCTGGGCCCTGACCCTGCGGTCGCGGAACATGTCCACGACCAGGGAGATCAGCAGGATGGCGAGCACCGCCCCGCCGACGTACAGGACGATCCGGGAGAAGTCGTAGCCCTCGTTCCGCAGCGCGCGGACGGTGGCGACGAGCATCAGCCAGCCCACCGAGACCGGGATCAGGACCTTCCAGCCGAGCTTCATCAACTGGTCGTAGCGGACGCGTGGCAGCGTGCCGCGCAGCCAGATGAAGAAGAAGATCAGCGCCTGGAGCTTCAGGAAGAACCAGAGCATCGGCCACCAGCCGTGGTTCGCCCCCTCCCAGAACGCGGAGATCGGGTACGGGGCCCGCCAGCCGCCGAGGAACAGCGTCACCGCGATCATCGACACGGTCACCATGTGGATGTACTCGGCGAGCATGAACATCGCGAACTTGATGGAGCTGTACTCGGTGTTGAAGCCGCCGACCAGGTCGCCCTCGGACTCCGGCATGTCGAACGGGGCCCGGCTGGCCTCGCCGACCATCGTCACCATGTAGATGAGGAAGGACATCGGCAGCAGGATGATGTACCACCGGTCGCCCTGCGCCTCCACGATGGTGGAGGTCGACATCGACCCGGAGTAGAGGAAGACCGAGGCGAACGCGGCGCCCATGGCGATCTCGTAGCTGATCATCTGGGCGCACGAACGGATCCCGCCGAGCAGCGGGTACGTCGAGCCGGAGGACCAGCCGCCGAGCACGAAGCCGTACACGCCGACCGCGCCGACCGCGAGGATGTAGAGCGCGGCGATCGGCAGGTCGGTGAGCTGCATCGTCGTACGGGTGCCGAAGATCGAGACCTCGTTGCCCGCGGGCCCGAAGGGGATGACCGCGACGGCCATGAAGGCGGGGATCGCCGCGAGGATCGGCGCGAGGACGTAGACCGCCTTGTCCGCGCGCTTGACGACGACGTCTTCCTTCAGCATCAGTTTGACGCCGTCGGCGAGCGACTGGAGCAGTCCCCAGGGGCCATGCCGGTTGGGGCCGATACGCAGCTGCATCCAGGCGACGACCTTGCGCTCCCACACGATGGAGAAGAGCACGATCAGCATCAGGAACGCGAAGCAGAAGACCGCCTTGACCAGCACCAGCCACCAGGGGTCGGTGCCGAACATCGAGAGGTCCTCGGCGGCGATGACGGCACCCTGGGGCGCCGTGGTGAGTACGGTGAGGCCCATCACGCTCGTACCTCCGACGGTTCTACGGGAGCGCCCGGCGCGGCGGCCGGGCCGATCCGGACCAGGCCACCGGGGTTGGCGCCGGTGTCGGCGGGGATGCCGCGTCCCACCGAGTTCAGCGGCACCCAGACCACGCGGTCCGGCATGTCGGTGACCTGGAGCGGGAGTTCGGCGGTGCCGGCCGGGCCGGTGACGGCGAGCAGGTCGCCGTCCTTGACGCCGGTCTCCGCCGCCGTGGTGGCGGAGAGCCGGGCGACGGCGGCGTGCCGGGTTCCGGCGAGCGCGGTGTCGCCCTCCTGGAGCCGGCCGAGGTCGAGCAGCATCCGGTGGCCCGCGAGGACCGCCTCGCCGTCGCCGGGCCGGGGCAGCGGCTGCGCCGGCTCGCGCGGGTCGTCCGCGTGGCCGCCCTCCCAGCCGCCGAGCCGGTCCAGCTCGCGGCGGGCGGCGGTCAGGTCCGGCAGCGCGAAGTGCACGTCCATGGCGTCGGCCAGCATGTGCAGCACCCGGGAATCGACCGGCGAGAGCGTACGGGGCATCTGCTCCGGCTTCAGCGCCGCCTGGAACATCCGGACCCGGCCCTCCCAGTTGAGGAAGGTGCCGGACTTCTCCGCGACGGCGGCGACCGGGAAGACCACGTCGGCCCGGGCGGTGACCTCGCTCGGCCGCAGCTCCAGCGAGACCAGGAACCCGACCTCGTCCAGCGCCTTCAGCGCCCGCGCCGGGTCCGGCAGATCCTCCACGCCGACGCCGGCGACGACCAGCGCGGCCAGTTCACCGGTGGCCGCGGCCTCGATGATCTGGCCGGTGTCGCGGCCGTGGCGGGCGGGCAGTTCGGCGACGCGCCAGACGGCGGCCACCTCGTCGCGGGCCCGCGGGTCGGTGGCCGGGCGGCCGCCGGGGAGCAGGGTGGGGAGCGCGCCGGTCTCCACCGCGCCCCGGTCGCCCGCCCGGCGCGGAATCCACACCAGGCGTGCGCCGGTCGCGGCGGCGGTACGAATAGCGGCGGAAAGTGCGCCGGGCACACCCGCGAGCCGCTCCCCGACGATGATCAGGGAGTGCTCACCGCGCAACGCCTCGGCGGCGGCCGCCCCTTCGGCCTCCAGCCCGACCCCGCCCGCGAGCGCGTCCAGCCACTCGGTCTCGGTGCCGGGGGCAGCGGGCAGCAGCGTGCCGCCCGCCTTCACCAGGCCGCGCGTGGCGTGCGAGGCGAGGGCGAAGGTCTTCTGGCCGCTCTTGCGGTGGGCCTTGCGGAGCCGCAGGAAGACGCCGGGGGCCTCCTCCTCGGACTCGAACCCGACGAGCAGGACCGCGGGGGCCTTCTCCAGCGCGGAGTACGTGACCCCCTCGCCGTCCAGGTCCCGGCCGCGCCCGGCGACACGGGCGGCCAGGAAGTCGGCCTCCTCGGCGCTGTGGACCCGGGAGCGGAAGTCGATGTCGTTGGTGTCGAGGGCGACCCGGGCGAACTTGCTGTACGCGTAGGAGTCCTCGACGGTCAGCCGGCCGCCGGTCAGGACGCCCGCGCGCCCCCGGGCGGCGAGGAGACCGGCCGCCGCGGCTTCCAGCGCCTCGGGCCAGCTCGCCGGCTCCAGGACGCCGTCGGCGTCGCGGACCAGCGGGGTGGTGAGGCGGTCGCGCTGCTGGGCGTAGCGGAAGCCGAACCTCCCCTTGTCGCAGATCCACTCCTCGTTGACCTCGGGCTCGTTGGCCGCGAGGCGCCGCATGACCTTGCCGCGCCGGTGGTCGGTGCGCGTCCCGCAGCCACCGGAGCACTGCTCGCACACCGAGGGGGTGGAGACCAGGTCGAAGGGGCGGGAGCGGAAGCGGTACGCCGCCGAGGTCAGCGCGCCGACCGGACAGATCTGGATGGTGTTGCCGGAGAAGTACGACTCGAAGGGGTCGCCCTCGCCGGTACCGACCTGCTGGAGGGCGCCGCGCTCGATCAGCTCGATCATCGGGTCGCCCGCCACCTGGTTGGAGAACCGGGTGCAGCGCGCGCAGAGCACGCACCGCTCACGGTCCAGCAGCACCTGGGTGGAGATCGGGACGGGCTTCTCGAACGTCCGCTTCTTCCCGTCGAAGCGGGAGTCGGCGCCGCCGTGCGACATCGCCTGGTTCTGGAGCGGGCACTCGCCGCCCTTGTCGCAGACCGGGCAGTCCAGCGGGTGGTTGATCAGCAGCAGCTCCATCACGCCCTTCTGCGCCTTCTCGGCGACAGGAGAGGTGATCTGCGACTTGACGACCATGCCGTCGGTGCAGGTGATGGTGCAGGAGGCCATCGGCTTCCGCTGGCCCTCGACCTCGACGATGCACTGGCGGCAGGCGCCGGCCGGGTCGAGGAGCGGGTGGTCGCAGAAGCGCGGGATCTCGATGCCGAGGAGCTCGGCGGCCCGGATGACCAGGGTCCCCTTGGGGACGCTGATCTCGATGCCGTCGATGGTCAGCGTGACCAGGTCCTCGGGCGGGATGGCCGCCTCGCCGCCCCCGGAGGGCGCACTCGTGGTGACTGTCATGCGTTCACCCCCCGGTGAGCGTTCTTGCCGTCGGTGTTCTTGTCGTCGGCCCAGGCCGTGGATTTCGCGGGGTCGAAGGGGCAGCCCTTGCCCGTGATGTGCTGCTCGTACTCCTCGCGGAAGTACTTGAGCGAGGAGAAGATCGGTGAGGCGGCACCGTCGCCGAGCGCGCAGAACGACTTGCCGTTGATGTTGTCGGCGATGTCGTTCAGCTTGTCCAGGTCGGCCATCTGGCCCTTGCCCGCCTCGATGTCACGGAGCAACTGGACCAGCCAGTACGTCCCTTCGCGGCAGGGCGTGCACTTGCCGCAGGACTCGTGGGCGTAGAACTCGGTCCAGCGGGTGACGGCCCGCACCACGCAGGTCGTCTCGTCGAAGCACTGGAGCGCCTTGGTGCCGAGCATGGACCCGGCGGCGCCGACGCCCTCGTAGTCGAGGGGGACGTCGAGGTGCTCGTCGGTGAACATCGGGGTGGAGGAGCCGCCCGGGGTCCAGAACTTGAGGCGGTGCCCGGCCCGCATCCCGCCGCTCATGTCGAGGAGCTGGCGGAGCGTGATGCCGAGCGGGGCCTCGTACTGGCCGGGGCTGGTGACATGGCCGCTGAGCGAGTAGAGCGTGAAGCCCGGGGACTTCTCGGTGCCCATCGACTTGAACCAGTCCTTGCCGCGGTTCAGGATCGCGGGAACCGAGGCGATGGACTCGACGTTGTTCACCACAGTGGGGCAGGCGTACAGACCGGCGACCGCGGGGAAAGGAGGTCGCAGCCGGGGCTGGCCACGCCGTCCTTCGAGAGAGTCGAGCAGCGCGGTTTCCTCACCACAGATGTACGCGCCGGCACCTGCGTGCACCGTGAGTTCCAGATCGAGCCCTGAGCCCAGGACGTTCGTCCCAAGATAACCCGCCTCGTACGCCTCTCGTACGGCCTCGTGCAGTCGTCGCAGCACGGGGACGACCTCACCGCGCAGATAGATGAACGCGTGCGACGAACGGATCGCGTAACAGGCGATCACGATGCCCTCGATGAGGCTATGCGGGTTCGCGAAGAGGAGCGGGATGTCCTTGCAGGTCCCCGGCTCCGATTCGTCGGCGTTGACAACTAGATAGTGCGGTTTGCCATCGCCCTGCGGGATGAACTGCCACTTCATCCCGGTGGGGAAGCCGGCGCCGCCGCGTCCGCGCAGACCGGAGTCCTTGACGTACGCGATGAGGTCGTCGGGCGACATGGCGAGCGCCTTGCGCAGCCCCTCGTACCCCTCGTGGCGGCGGTAGGTCTCCAGGGTCCAGGACTCCGGCTGGTCCCAGAAGGAGGAGAGGACGGGGGCGAGCAGCTTCTCGGGGCTCGTCCCGTTGTGGTCGATCTCGGCGGCCAAGGTCATCACTCCCCCTCCTCGGCTGCGGGCCCGGCCGGGAACTCCGGGTCGGAGGCCGAGGTCTGCTGCGGTGCGTCGTGCGAGCTGAGGCGCTCGGTCGGCGACGGATCGTGGACCTGCGCGTCGTGCGGCTGCGCGTCGTGCGACGGTGCGTCCTCGCGCTGCCCGCCCCCGGGCTGTCCGTCGCGCGGGGCGACGACCCGGGCCTTGGGCAGGGCCTCGCCCTTGGCGAGCTTGAGCCCGATCAGGGAGGCGGGGCCGGCGCCGCCTGTCGCCTCGACGGCGCCGGGGCGCTCGTCGGGGAAGCCGGCCAGGATGCGGGCGGTCTCCTTGTAGGAGCAGAGCGGGGCGCCGCGGGTGGGCTCGACGGTCCGCCCGGCGATCAGGTCGTCGACGAGCTGCGTGGCGCTCTCGGGCGTCTGGTTGTCGAAGAACTCCCAGTTCACCATCACGACGGGTGCGAAGTCGCAGGCGGCGTTGCACTCGATGTGTTCGAGGGTGACCTTGCCGTCGTCGGTCGTCTCGTTGTTGCCGACGCCGAGGTGCTCCTTGAGCGTGTCGAAGATGGCGTCGCCCCCCATGACCGCGCACAGGGTGTTGGTGCAGACCCCTACCTGGTAATCACCACTGGGCTTGCGGCGGTACATGGAGTAGAAGGTGGCGACGGCCGTGACCTCGGCGGTGGTGAGGTCGAGGGTCTCGGCGCAGAAGGCCATCCCCGTACGGGAGACGTACCCCTCCTCGGACTGGACGAGGTGGAGCAGCGGCAGCAGGGCGGAGCGGCTTCCCGGGTAGCGGGCGATCACCTCCTTCGCGTCCGCGTCGAGCCGGGCGCGCACGTCGGCCGGGTAGGCGGGGGCGGGGAGCTGCGGCATCCCCAGACTGACCTCTTGGTTTGCGGTCACCGGTCGACGCCTCCCATCACGGGGTCGATGGACGCGACGGCGACGATCACGTCGGCGACCTGGCCGCCCTCGCACATCGCCGCCATGGCTTGCAGATTGGTGAAGGACGGGTCGCGGAAGTGGACCCGGTAGGGGCGGGTGCCACCGTCGGAGACGACGTGCACGCCGAGTTCGCCCTTGGGGGACTCGACGGCGGTGTACGCCTGCCCGGCGGGGACCCGGAAGCCTTCGGTCACCAGCTTGAAGTGGTGGATCAGGGCTTCCATGGAGGTGCCCATGATGTTCCTGATGTGGTCGAGCGAGTTGCCGAGTCCGTCCGCCCCGAGGGCGAGCTGGGCGGGCCAGGCGATCTTCTTGTCCGCGACCATGACCGGGCCCGGCTCCAGGCGCTCCAGGCACTGCTCGATGATCCGGAGCGACTCGCGCATCTCGTCCATGCGGATCAGGAAGCGCCCGTAGGAGTCACAGGTGTCGGTGGTCGGCACCTCGAAGTCGTAGGTCTCGTAGCCGCAGTAGGGGTCGCTCTTGCGCAGGTCGTGCGGGAGCCCGGCGGAGCGCAGGACCGGGCCGGTGGCGCCGAGCGCCATGCAGCCGGTGAGGTCGAGGTAGCCGACGTCCTTCATGCGGGCCTTGAAGATGGGGTTGCCGGTGGCGAGCTTGTCGTACTCCGGCAGGTTCTTCTTCATGGTCTTGATGAACTCGCGCAGCGCGTCGATCGCGCCCGGGGGCAGGTCCTGGGCGAGGCCGCCGGGGCGGACGAACGCGTGGTTCATCCGGAGGCCGGTGATCAGCTCGAAGAGGTCGAGAACCAGTTCACGATCGCGGAAGCCGTAGATCATGATCGTGGTCGCGCCCAGCTCCATACCGCCGGTGGCGATGCAGACCAGGTGCGAGGAGATCCGGTTGAGCTCCATGAGGAGCACGCGCAGGACCGTGGCCCGGTCGGGGATCTGGTCCTCGATGCCGAGGAGCTTCTCGACGCCCAGGCAGTACGCCGTCTCGTTGAAGAACGGCGTCAGGTAGTCCATGCGCGTGACGAAGGTGGTGCCCTGGGTCCAGTTGCGGAATTCGAGGTTCTTCTCGATCCCGGTGTGGAGGTAGCCGATGCCGCAGCGGGCCTCGGTGACGGTCTCGCCGTCGATCTCCAGGATCAGCCGCAGCACGCCGTGCGTGGACGGGTGCTGGGGACCCATGTTGACGATGATGCGCTCGTCGTCGGACTTGGCGGCGGATTCGACGACCTCGTCCCAGTCGCCGCCGGTGACTGTATATACAGTCCCCTCGGTCGTGGCACGGGGTGTCGCATGGGGAGTGGTCATCAGGAGTACGACCTCCGCTGGTCCGGAGCCGGGATCTGGGCGCCCTTGTACTCGACGGCGATGCCGCCGAGCGGGTAGTCCTTGCGCTGCGGGAAGCCCTGCCAGTCGTCCGGCATCATGATCCGGGTCAGGGCCGGGTGCCCGTCGAAGATGAGGCCGAAGAAGTCGTACGCCTCGCGCTCGTGCCAGTCGTTGGTCGGATAGACCGCGACGAGGGACGGGATGTGCGGGTCGCTGTCCGGGGCGGAGACCTCCAGCCGGATGATCCGGCCGTGGGTGAGGGACCGCAGGTGGTAGACGGCGTGCAGCTCGCGTCCCTTGTCCCCGAGGAAGTGGACGCCGCTGACGCCCGTACAGAGCTCGAAGCGCAGGGCGGGATCGTCGCGCAGGGTGCGGGCGACCTGGACCAGGTGCTCGCGGGCGATGTGGAAGGTGAGCTCGTCGCGGTCGACGACCGTGCGCTCGATGGCGTTCTCGGGGAGGAGGTCCTGCTCCTCCAGAGCCCCTTCGAGCTCGTCGGCCACCTCGTCGAACCACCCCCCGTAGGGCCGGGAGGAGGCCCCCGGCAGGGTGACGGTGCGGATGAGGCCGCCGTAACCGGAGGTGTCGCCGCCG
This sequence comes from Streptomyces cyaneofuscatus, assembly GCF_042718795.1. Lineage (GTDB taxonomy): Bacteria > Actinomycetota > Actinomycetes > Streptomycetales > Streptomycetaceae > Streptomyces > Streptomyces cyaneofuscatus_A. The sequence goes on along the minus strand of NZ_JBHXOX010000008.1, from coordinate 198,480 downwards.
TTGTTGGCGCCGAACATCCCCTTGCGTACGCGGATGACCTCGCCGCCGGTGTCGCGCGGGGCGGGTACGGAGTTGCCGTTCTGCCCCTCGCCGTGGGTGTCGTCGCTCACCGCAGGAGCCCCTTCATCTCGATCAGGGGCAGCGCCTTGAGGGCCGCTTCCTCCGCCTCACGGGCGGCTTCCTCCGCGTTGACCCCGAGCTTGCCGTCCTGGATCTTCTGGTGGAGCTTCAGGATGGCGTCCAGCAGCATCTCGGGACGCGGCGGACATCCCGGCAAATAGATATCGACCGGAACAATGTGGTCAACGCCTTGCACAATGGCGTAATTGTTGAACATTCCGCCCGATGATGCGCAAACGCCCATGGAGATGACCCACTTGGGGTTCGGCATCTGGTCGTAGACCTGGCGCAGGACGGGCGCCATCTTCTGGCTCACCCGTCCCGCGACGATCATCAGGTCCGCCTGGCGCGGCGATCCGCGGAAGACCTCCATCCCGAACCGGGCCAGGTCGTAGCGGCCCGCGCCGGTCGTCATCATCTCGATGGCGCAGCAGGCGAGGCCGAACGTGGCGGGGAAGACGGAGGACTTCCGCACCCAGCCGGCGGCCTGTTCGACCGTGGTCAGCACAAAGCCGCTAGGCAGCTTCTCTTCGAGTCCCATGTGTGCCCCTCAGCCCCTCAGTCCCATTCCAGGCCGCCGCGACGCCAGACATACGCATAGGCGACGAAGACGGTGAGCACGAAGAGCAGCATCTCCACGAGCCCGAAGATCCCCAGGGCGTCGAAGGAGACCGCCCAGGGATAGAGGAAGACGATCTCGATGTCGAAGACGATGAAAAGCATCGCCGTCAGGTAGTACTTGATGGGGAAGCGGCCGCCCCCGGCCGGTGTCGGCGTGGGTTCGATACCGCACTCGTACGCTTCGAGCTTTGCCCGGTTGTAACGCCTGGGGCCGATAAGCGTGGCCATGACCACGGAGAAGATCGCAAACCCTGCCCCCAGGGCGCCGAGCACGAGGATGGGCGCGTAGGCATTCACGCTCCTCGCTCCTTCCAGTCGTCCTTGACCGTTGGACCGCATCGGGCGACCGGCTCGCCACCTCACCAAGATCGTGCACATGTGAGGCAGTTCACAAGCCCGACTGCCCCGCATCCTATGCCCGTCGCCCTGTGATCTGCGACACGGGGTACGCCACCGTCTTTGTGATCTCCACCACCTGACGAAGGATCATGAAGTCGTATGAGCGGTGATCTTCGTACGCGAAGCGGCGAAGTGATCACGAGACGTGACATTCAGCGGTGTTACCGCTGGTCAAAGGCGTGAGGCGCTATCAATGGACAGTCACTACAAGCAAATTGGCGATGGACGGCCACCGGGTGATAAAGGCACCGCCCGTCTCTCGCTCGAATGAGGGGCGGCGCGGACCGAAGGGGGTGCGTGCACGCGTTCACGAACGTCCGGATCGCGCGAACGGCCGCCCCGCAGCCACCGAAGCCGCGAGCGCGGAGCGGACCCCGATCGCGTGCGCGAGGGTTGCCTGCCACCGGAACCCCACGCTGTGACCTGCACCACTCGACCCGCCGCGCGGGAAAACCGGGCTTGGCCATCGGTGTGAACGGATGGTAGGTGGCGGGCAATTCGGGCGTATTGCCGAAAGGCAGTGATCACGGCCCTGATCACCCATGCCCGTTTTGCCCGTTACGGCGTCAATAAAGGCGTACGAAAAGCGGATTCACAGATTCCGAACGTAACTGTGTCGCAACACACGTTTCTTGATGGGACCCCTACACCCCTGATAGCGCTAGTACCTATGTCCCACACCGCTCACATACCCAGCCACCGGAAGCCCCGCCAGCGCGCCTCGAAGTCGGCGCTGCGAGCCGGAGTTGCCGGTGGCGTCCTCAGCACCATCGCGGTCGCGGGTGCCGCCGGTCCGGCCCAGGCCGAACCGGTGACCCAGACGATCGAGATGCCCACCATCACCTCCGGGCTCTCCACCGCCGTCGCCGCCTCCGCACAGGCCACGCAGCAGGTCGCCCTCGACCTGGAGGCGCAGGCCCACGAGGACGCCGCGGCCGAGAGCGCCGCGAAGACGGCCAAGAAGGCCAAGGCCGAGGCCGTCCGCAAGGCCGAGGCCGAGAAGAAGGCCGAAGCCGCCGCCAAGGCCCGCGCGGAGGCGGAGGCCAAGGAGCGTGCCGAGCGCGCCTCCCGTACCGCCGAGCGCACGACGCTCAGCGCCCCCTCCAGCTCCTCCTCGGGCAACTCGTCCTCCGCGCCCGCCTCCTCGTCCGCCCCGTCCGCCCCGTCCTCCTCGTCGAACGCCACGGGCTCCGCCGCGGCCATCGTCGCGTTCGCCAAGGCGCAGGTCGGCGACGCGTACATCGGCGGCGGCACCGGACCGAACGCGTGGGACTGCTCGGGCCTGGTCCAGGCCGCGTACCGCACGGTGGGCATCGACCTCCCGCGCGTCTCGCAGTCCCAGTCGACCGCCGGCACCCAGGTCTCCCTGGACAACCTCCAGCCCGGCGACATCCTCTACTGGGGCGGCGCGGGCAGCGCGTACCACGTCGCGATCTACGTGGGCGGCGGCGAGTTCGTCGGCGCGCAGAACTCCAGCACCGGTACGGTGCAGCGCTCCATGGACTACGACCGGCCGTCCGGCGCGGTCCGCGTTCTCTGATTCACAAGCGGTCCGGAGGCACCGGATCGCGCACGGCTGAGGGCCGCCACTCCCCCGCTCGGGAGTGGCGGCCCTCAGCCGTCGTACGGTCTGCCCCGCCGTGCCGCGGTGATCAGTGCGGCAGCCGGTCCATCAGCCAGGTGCACAGCTCCTCGGTGATGGCCGTGTGCCCGGTGGTCGCGGAGGAACAGAGGAAGTCGTCGAGCTCGCTCTCGTCCGGCGCCAGTTCGTCGACGTTCGCGTACAGGTCCTCGGGCCGGTCGAGGTCGCGGACGGCGACCGCGCTCACGGTCGGGACGAAGCAGACGTCCGGGTGGCGCAGGTCCACCGTCGCGCCGGCCTTCTCCAGCGCGGAGGCGAGAATCCGGTACGAGCCGAGCGTGCCGCCCGGGGCCCCGTCGAGCGCCGGGAACCCGCTCGTCCGGATCGTCTTCTCCGCCTTCGGGAAGAGCCGCTTCAGCTCCGCCACGACGACCTCGTGCCCCTCGGCCTGGGTCAGCAGCTCCGTACCCGGATAGCCCCGGTCTCCGGTGGAGGCCAGCGCGGTCTGGCCGGGCGGCACGTTCGGCCCCTGCCCGTCACCCCGGCCGTTGGCCACGGCGATCAGCCGGGGGATCCAGGGCCAGCCACCGACATCCCGCAGAGCGCCCAGGAACTTCTCGCGCTCCGGGTCCACCCTCACGTACCTGACCCTCAGCACCCCGCCCCCGCACGCTCCCGCGCACCCCCACACACACGCTTCCGCAGCCTCCGCGCTCCCTCGGTGAGCAGCGCCAAAGCCATCAGCGCCACGCTCACCCAGACCGGCGCCCGGTGGCCGAGCCCCGCGTCGAGGGCCAGGCCGCCCGCCCACGGGCCCACCGCCGCCCCCAGGTTGAACGCGGCCGTGGCGGAGGCCCCCGCGAGCGTCGGGGCTCCGGCCGCCTGGCCGAGGAGCCGGGTGATCAGGGCCGTGCCCGTACCGAAGGCGAGCAGGCCGAGCAGCGGGATCAGGACGAGCACGGCGACCGGGCGGCCCGCCGTCAGGGCCAGGGCGCTCCAACCGAGGGCCAGGGCGACCATGCCGTACGTGAGGAAAGCCGTGGGCCGTCGGTCGGCGTACCGGCCCGCCGCCGTGACGCCGAGGAACGCCCCCGCCCCGAAGAGCGTGAGCGCGACGGGCACCCAGGCGGCGCCGAGGCCGGCCGTGCGGGTGAGGAGCGGTTCCAGGTAGGAGAACGCGCAGAAGGTGGCGCCCTGGACCAGGGCCATCGTGAGCAGGGTGGGGCGGAGGCGGGGGCCGGTGAGGACGCGGAGTTCGTCCCGTACGGGTACGGGGGCGGCGCCCCGGTCACCCCGTACGCCGCCCGGAATCGACCGGAGGATCGCGACGAACGCCGGCAGCGAGACCAGGGCGACCGCCCAGAACGCCGCCCGCCACCCCCACCGCTCCCCCAGCACCGCTCCGGCCGGTACGCCGACGACGCAGGCGATCGTCACCCCGCCGACCACCACGGCGGTCGCCCGCCCCTTCAGCCGGTCGGGGACCATCGAGACCGCCGCAGTGAGGGCGACCGCCCAGAAGCCCGCGTTGGCGAGGGCCCCGACGAACCGGGTGGCGAGGAGGACTCCGTAGTTCGGGGTCAGCGCACCCGCGATGTGGACGGCGACGAACACCGCGAGGAAGAACAGCAGGGCGCGCCGCCGGGGCCAGGTGCGGCTGAACAGGGCCATGGCGGGCGCGCCGAGGACCATGCCGACGGCGAAGGCGGAGGTGAGGAGGCCGGCGGCGGCTAGGGAGACGCCGAGGTCGGCGGCGATGGACGAGACGAGCCCGGAGAGCATGAACTCGGAGGTGCCCTGGGCGAAGACCGCGAGCCCGAGGACGTAGACAGCGAATGGCATGGGTGCAGACCCCTTGGACGGAACCGTCGGTGGACAGACGAACCGAGGTGCGGGGGATGCGGGCCGCGCGGGACCACCGCCGGATATCGGCGAGGCGTGGCGGAGAAGTGCCCGGGGCGCTCATGGCCCGGGGCACGAACCCGGCGTACGGCGGTGCGTCAGCGCGTACGCGGGGTGGGAACGGCCCGTCCCCGCGGTGATCCGGCGGGGGTGGTGCCGTGGGGAGAAACGCCGGCGACCCTCGGGGTCATCCGGCGACGCTCAGCGGCAGTTCACCCACCGGCGCACCGGTGGGCGGAGTCTGTCGGACTCGGGGCTGCTCATGGAGGGGAGGCTACCTGCCCGTCAGCGGCGGCGCTGGCGGCGGTTTCCCCGCTCCGGCTCCCGTGCGGAGGTGGTGGGTGCGGGCAGCGCGTCGTACGCGGCGTCCAGCTCCTCGTCGTCCTCGTCCGGGGAGGTCAGGCCCGCGGCGAACTGCGGTTCCAGGAAGAGGCCGTGGTGCTGGGGCAGCACGATGCCCTCGGCGGCCGGTTCCGGGCGTGCGGACTTCCGGGGCAGGGATGCGGTCGTCATGGCTGTCTGTCCTTGGGTCGAGCAGCGCTGTATCGGCTTGTCCCCCGTACCCCGCTGGTCTGCGTTCGATGTGTGCGTGGGGCGGAGAAGAGCGTCGTACGCGCCGCGTGCCGCCGCTCGGGGCGAGGGCGGGCACCAGCCGGTCCGGGACTGCCGATGACCGGGGGTGGCGCGCAAATCATCGCACACGATCATGCGGGGAGCCGGGGATTAAACCCCGGCCCGGGCGGGGCCGGGGCTCGGAGCACCACGCGGAAGTGTGTCGTCAGGCGCCGGTCCTCGCCCAGGACGTGGAACGCGAGGCCCGGGGGCTGGTCGCGGTCGGCCGGCCGGTCCCCCTCCCAGGGCATGCGCAGGGTCCACGTCACGGCGGGTCCGACGATGAGCGGGCGGCCGGCGAAGGTGGAGGCGGCGGCCGTGTGGGCGTGGCCGGTGAGGACGGCGACGACCTGCGGGTGGGCGTCCAGGAGGGCGGCGAGGCGCTCCGGTTCCTCCAGCCGCCCGGCGTCGGGCAGCGGGTGGTGGAGCTCGACGGGCGGCTGGTGGAAGGCGATCAGCGCGGGGACGCCGTCCGGGAGCGCGCCGAGGGTGGTGCCGATCCAGGCGAGGGTCTCCGGGTCGAGGCGGCCCTCGTCGCGGCCGGGGATGGTGGAGTCGCACATCAGGATCGCGGTTCCGGCGATGTGGTGGACCCGGTTGACGGGCGTGGCGGCCGGGGGCTCGCCGAGGAACGCCTTGCGGTAGGCGGGGCGGGCGTCGTGGTTCCCGGGGCAGGCCAGGACGGGGAAGGGCGCGGTCAGGATGCGGGCCGCCTCCTCGTACTCCGCCTCCGTCGCGTGATCGGCGATGTCTCCGGTGACCAGCAGGGCGTCGACCGGACGGGGCAGGGCCCGCAGGTACTCCATGACGCGGGTCGCCCTGCGGGTCGCGCGGTCACCGCCGTCCAGGTGCAGATCGCTGATCTGAGCGAGCAACATGTCGGACCGCCCCCCGTATCTAATGCTAGCTATCCACTTTGCCGTTAGGACTCTAGAGTGGGGAGCGGACAGAGTTCAAGAGGCCGTCGACGACCGGCCGAGGGCGGCGAGGGGGGCGAGGCGGTGACACAGCGGCCTGTCATGGAGCTGGCGAGCACCATCCACCACGACGGGGACGGCGGCGTCGCCGACGACCTGGAGACGGTCGGGGGAACGACGCGGTGGATCCAGCAGCAGACCGGACTGCCGGGCGCCGGGGGTCTCGTAGCCGACGAGGAGCTCCGGGACCGGATCGTCGGCGTACGGCGGGCGGTGCGGGCGCTGTTCGCGCGGGTGGTCAGCCCGGCTCCGCCCAGCCCGGCGGACGCCCACCGCCTGATGCCGGCCGACGAGGCCCTGGACCGCCTCAACGCGGCCGCCGCCCGGGAGCTCGTCGCCCCGCAACTGGAGTGGCCCGCCGAAGGGGCCCCCGCCGCCCGGCTGTTGTCGGCCGAGGACGATCCGCGCGTACGGTTGGTCGCGGCGCTGGCGCGCGATGCCGTGGACTTCCTGAGCGGGCCGGAGCGCGAACAGCTGCGGGCCTGCCACGCGCCGCGCTGCGTCCGGTACTTCATCAGGAGCCACGGCCGCCAGGAGTGGTGCAGGCCGTCCTGCGGCAACCGGGCCCGGGTGGCCCGCCACTACGAGCGTACGCGGGGGACGGCGACGGGCGAGGCGGGCGGCGGGCGGCGGGATGCCGGCGGTTGAACGGCGGTGCCGTCAGCCCCGGAGAGCCGGACAGCTTGAGGCCTCAGTCCCGCCGGGCGTAGGACCACAGGTGATCGACCTCCACGAACCCGGCGGACTCGTACAGCCGGTTGGCCGCCGTGCGGTCACGTTCACCGCCCGGCGGCTCGTCGTCGTCCACGTACAGGACCACCTGTGTGGCGCCGAGTCCGCCGAGCACGTCGAGGGCGGAGCCGAGCAGGGCGCGGCCGGTGCCACGCCCCCGGGCCTCCTCGTCGACCTCGATCCACCACAGGACGCCGATCCCCTGCACCGGGTGGCCGATCACCGCCTCGGCCACGCTCCGCCCGTCGCGTAGGACCTCCAGCCGCTGCGAGGCCCCCCGGTCCGGCGCGGGGCCGACCCGTACGTCCTCGGCGCGGGGCAGACCGGCACGGGGCAGGTCGGCCCGCATGTAGCGCCAGAGGCGCTCACCGGCGTAACCGGCGCGCTCCAACGCCGCATGGGTCACGGGGCGTCGGCCGACCGGCAGGCCTTCGAGGCCCTGGGTGAGGGGGGTGGCGAACGGGAACGCGTCGATCGATTCCGCCGACGACAGGGCCGCCGCGGCATGGGCGAGCAGGGCCTCCGCCACCGCCGGGTCCTCCCGGCAGTGCAGCCACGGGATCAGCCCGGCCCCGTCCTTCGTACGCCGCGCACAGGCGACGGTCCCGACGATCGCACCGCCTGAGCCGACCGCCACGTGGACGTCCGGCACCCTGTACGCCCCCCACCAGGGGGCGTCCGCCTCGGTACACCCCCTCGACGCCTCCGCGAACAGCTCGGAGGTGGCCTGCGGTTGGCCGGGGAGGCGGTCCTCGTCGAGCAGTGCCAGGACTGCCGGGAGGTCGGCGCGGGCGTAGGGGCGGAGTGCGGGGTACGGAGAAGACGACACGGGTCCCACCATCGTCACCGCTCCCCTCCTCTGTCCAGAACGGGCCGTGTACGGCGATGGGAATGCGCCGATCTCCACCTCTGGGGCGGGAACGCCCGGTCGGCCGGATCACCCGCCACCGGCCCCCCATGCGGTGCCACGCCCGTGTCCGACGGCCCGGCGCCCTCGGACAGCAGGTGGATCACCTGCTCGACCCGCTTCCGCAGCCGCGCGGCGTCATGGTGTTCGGCGACGATCGCCCGAAGATCTCTGAGGTCGGCGGCGATCCGGCCCGCCAGCCGGAGGAGATCGCACCGCCGCTGCCGGTCCGGGACCGTCAGTATCTCGCCGAGGAGGGCGAATTCCTGCGCGCCACGTCCGCCGTCCCCGTCCTCCACCTTCCGCTCACCCTCGCCCTTGCTCTCGCTCTTGCTCCTGCTCTCGCCCTCGCTCTTGCTCTCGCTCTCCGGGCCCCTGCCCCCCGGGGAAGATTCTTCCGAGCTTCTTTCCTCCTGCACCCTCATCCAGAGTTCGACCAATACCCCACCGGCACACAGAACCTCGTCGCTGCGATGCGCGAATTCCCGGCTCGGCCACCGTTCAGCCTTCTCGACCTTCGAAACCGTGGACCCGCTGTGCATCACCCACAGACCGAGTTCCGCCTGCGACATACCGCACTGTCTTCTCAGCCGGCGCAGCTCGGCGCCGAACCGGTGCCGAGCCGATACATACGGAGTCAGTTCTCGTAACGGTCGCCCCATGACGACACTCCCCCAACCAAGCACATGGATCAGGTCAGCGTATTCACCTGATTCACAGGACAGGTCCCGATCAAGGTAACCCGGAGGGCAGGAGGCACCCTTGAGACGTGGATCACATCCGTCCCGGACGGGCAATCATCGGCCAGTCCTTCATGTGCACCGAGGGAAGAATTCCAGCGACCCGGTACAGGCCCTCCGAACACGGCCCGAGACCCGTGGCGACGCATTCCCACCCCACCTCCCCCACCGCATTTCCCGCCACCGCGCAACGGTGTCGGCCACCGCCGGGACCGCACACGGTCGGCCTGAAGTCGCCGTTCACATCACCGCCCCGAGCGCGATCCTGTCCGCAAACTGTCCGAATGGCCGTCCCCCGGAAACCATTTCCTCGTGCTAAAAGACGGACGCCTCGCGTATCGTACAGATCTTTCGTCCAATTGCTTCTGTTGCCATCCGCACGGTCGACGGGATCTCATGGATACCGAAGCGAGCGGCAATTCCTCTTGCCGTCTCTCTTCCATCCAAGGGGAGTACACCTCCTCCTCGTTCCCGTCCGACCGAAGGGAAAAGAAATGTCGAAGAAGAGCAAGCCGGGCGACGGCATCCGCGGCAAGGGCGTGCGTGGCCGCTTCATCGCGGAAGTGGAGTCCACCGAGAACACCGGCCCCATCCGCGCCACTCTCGCCAGCCTTTCCGAGACGCTGGACCGCAGCGCCCGCAAGTAGGAAGAGACAGGTGACAGCATGCCGCCCGAGCGAATATCCCGGAGCAGGCTGGCCTTATGGTTGACCTGGCCGGCGATCAGGGGGGAATTCGGTCCCATCCACCCTTTCGAGGGTGGGCCGCCCATGGCCGTGGAGGCCCCGTGGCCCGCCGGTGATCCTCGCGTCCGCGATCTGCGGGCGGATTTCCTCGCTTCGCTCCGGCGTGCTGTCGGTGACAGCGAGGGGGTCGCGGTCGCCACCTCCGGTGGTCTCGACTCCCTCGCCGTCCTGTCCAACACCGTGCTGGAACACGGTGATCAGCGCAGAGTCACGGCGGTCGCGATAGAGATGATCGACGACCGCGGACAGTCCAACATCCCCTATGTCCGCCGACTGCTCGAAGGCCTGGGCCCACGGTGCGAGCTGCGGATCGTCCCCTTCTCCCAGCGGCCGGCCGGCGCTCCGGAGTGGCATCCCGAGGGCCCCCGGCTGGACGCGCTTCCCGAGGCGAACCGGCTCCTGGTCGAAGTCGCCCACGAGGCGGGGGCGACCGTGCTCCTAACCGGCGACGGAGCCGACGAACTCCTGGGCAGCGGACAGTACGTGACCTCGGCCGTGCTACGGAGCCGTGGGCCCCGCGCTCTGCGGGCCTACTGGCGCGACCACCGGGGTGAACACCACGGTACGGCGAAGCTGGAAGCGGTCGGGCTGCTGGCCGGGCTCACCGGCCGACGGCGGCGCGCGATGACCTACCTCGCCTGCTCCTGGCCGGAGTTGTGCCGCAACCCCCCGCACGACTTCCTCGCCGCGCCGTACCGCGACATCGCCGACGGCTGGACGAACGGCTGGATCCGTTCCCTGGTGGAGCTGCACGAGCGGCACCACACCTCCCTGGCCGCCATGGAGGCCTGGAGCGACCTCTACCCGCACCAGCGGCTGCGCACCGCCGGTCTGATGCGCAACGAGGACCCCTTCCTGGACCCGGAGTTCTCCGAGCGCGCGAAACGGCTGCCCCTGCACCGTCGCTACGACCCGAGCCACCCCCACGCGTACTGGCGGATGAAGTCCCAGGTGATCAGGTTGATGCCACCCGGCGCACTGGCCGGACTGCCCACCGCCAAACAGATCTTCGGCCGGGCGATCGTCGACCGGGTCGATCCGGCCGAGCTGGCGGCCAAGACCCTGCTGGACAACGGGATACTCAGCCACAGCGCCCTTCGCGGGGACCTGGACCCGATGGTCGCCACCCGTATCGTCGAGGTCGAGCAGTGGCTGTCCACGGCCGTCGAACGCGGGTACGACCTCGTCGACTGAGCTGCCCGCCCCTCTCGCACACCGAGCGCGCCGAACCGCACAGTGTGTGTCGAACCGCGCAGTGTGTGCCGAACCCATCGCATCAGGACCGTTGCGGAGCCATGGACGAAGAACCGAAAGCCGGCCGCGTCACCTTCCGGCAGTTGTGGAGCTGGACGCGGGGCAGCCGTCGCATGCTGCTCATCGCCCTCCTCTGCGCCCTCGCCGGAGCCGGGCTCGGGCTGGCCCAGCCGCTGATCGTCAACCGGACCATCGAGGCGGCGACGGACGGCCGTTCCGTGGTCGGGCTGCTCTGTCTCCTCGCCGCCCTCTTCTCCGGGCAGGCCCTGCTCCAGGCCTGGTCCACGTACCGCCTGGACCGGGCCGGTGAGGGTATCGTCCGGCGTCTGCGGCAGGCGCTGATCGACCAACTGCTGCGGCTGCGCATGGCGGTGTACGACCGGCAGCGGGTCGGCGACCTCATCTCCCGTACGACGACGGACACCACGCTCCTGCGCGACGTCCTGGCGACGGACGTCGCGAACGCGGTCGTGAACAGCATCGTCGTCGCCGGTGGTGTCACCATGATGGTCTGGCTGGACCCGCTGCTCGCCGCCGTGGTCATGGCGGTCACCCTGGGCTCCGGACTGGTCGTGGCCGTGGTCCTCAAGGGAATCCGCCGGGAGACCGTGGCGGCGCAGGATGCCACCGGGGCACTCGCCGCCGACCTGGAGCGGGTCCTCAGCGCCATCAGAACCGTACGCGTCAACCGTGCGGAGTCGCGGGAGTCCGCCGCCCTCGCGGAGCGCAACGGCACGGTCCACACGCACAACGTGCGGGCCGCCCGCCTCTCCGCCGTCGTGTCACCGGCCATCGACCTCGCCGTGCAGGGTTCGCTGATCGTGGTCATCGTGGTGGGCCTGTCCCGGGTCTCATCGGGGGCCATGACCGTGGGTGAACTGGTGGCGTTCCTGCTGTACGTGAACTACCTGGCCGCGCCGATGTCCGGTCTGTTCGACATCGCTCCGGCGCTCCAGACGGGGCTCGCGGCACTGGAGCGGACCCAGGAAGTACTGGAACTGCCGGTCGAGACCGAGCGCGAGAGCCGTACGGCGACAGCCCCGGCGGCTCCCGTGGTCGCAGCAGCCCCCACGACCCCAGCGGCCTCAGCGACCCCAACAGCCCCAGCGGCCCCAGCGGCCTCCGGCTCGGGACTCGTGCTGCGGGATCTGCGGTTCCGCTACACCGACCGGGAGATCCTGCGGGGCACCTCCTTCCGTGTGCCGCGCAACAGCTGCACGGCGGTGGCGGGGGCGTCGGGGGCGGGCAAGAGCACCTTGTTCAGCCTTCTCGGGCGGTTCTACGAGCCGGACGGCGGCAGCATCACCTTCGACGGGCGTGACGTCCACACCGGGCACTCCATCGCCGAATGGCGGGCCCGCATCGGCCTGGTCGAACAGCACTCACCGCTGATGTACGGCACGCTGCGGGACAACATCACCTACGCGGCGCCGGATGCCGAGGCGGCGTGGCTCCGCCAGGTCGTGGAGATGGCGGGCCTGACGGCTCTGGTGAGCCGGCTGCCGTCCGGTCTGGACACCGAGGTCGGCGAGCACGGTTCGTCGTTGTCCGGCGGCGAACAGCAGCGGGTGGCGATCGCCCGCGCGCTGCTGGCCCGGCCGGAGATCCTCCTGCTGGACGAGCCGGCCTCGCACCTCGACGCCGCCAACGAGCATCTGCTGGCGCGGACGCTGCACCGCGTCTCCGCCGAGTGCACGCTCCTGGTCATCGCCCACCGCCTGTCCACGATCCGGTCCGCGGACCAGGTGGTCGTCCTCGATGCCGGGCAGGTCCGCGCCTCCGGCAGCTACGACGACGTACGCGACCACCTGCCCCTGCACCAGGTGAACGCCTGACCGGGAGGCCGGGCCCTCCCGACGGGCGGGAGGGCGGCTGCCGCCCGGGCCTCAGGCCTTCGGGGCCACCTTCGAGAGCCCGTTGATGATGCGGTCCATCGCGTCGCCGCCCGTCGGGTCGGTCAGGTTGGCCAGCATCTTGAGCGTGAACTTCATCAGCAGCGGGTGGGTCAGGCCGCGCTGGGTGGCGACCTTCATGACCTTCGGGTTGCCGATCAGCTTCACGAAGGCGCGGCCCATCGTGTAGTAGCCGCCGTAGGTCTCCTTGAGCACCTTCGGGTAGTTGTTCAGGGCCAGTTCGCGCTGGGCGGGGGTGGCGCGGGCGTGGGCCTGGACGATGACGTCGGCGGCGATCTGGCCGGACTCCATGGCGTACGCGATGCCTTCGCCGTTGAACGGGTTGACCATGCCGCCCGCGTCGCCGACGAGCAGGAGGCCCTTGGTGTAGTGCGGCTGACGGTTGAAGGCCATCGGGAGGGCGGCACCCCGGATGGGGATCGTCATGTTCTCCGGGGTGAAGCCCCACTCCTCGGGCATCGAGGCGCACCAGGCCTTGAGCACCTCGCGCCAGTCCAGCTCCTTGAAGGCGGAGGAGGAGTTGAGGATGCCGAGGCCCACGTTGGAGGTGCCGTCGCCCATGCCGAAGATCCAGCCGTACCCGGGGAGCAGGCGGTCCTCGGCGCCGCGGCGGTCCCACAGTTCCAGCCAGGACTCCAGGTAGTCGTCGTCGTGGCGGGGCGAGGTGAAGTACGTACGGACGGCGACGCCCATCGGGCGGTCCTCGCGGCGGTGCAGGCCCATCGCGAGGGAGAGCCGGGTGGAGTTGCCGTCGGCGGCGACCACGAGCGGGGCGTGGAAGGTGAGCGGGGTCTTCTCCTCGCCGACCCTCGCCTCGACGCCGGTGATGCGGCCGGTGCGCTCGTCGCGGATCGGGGCGCCGACGTTGCAGCGCTCGTACAGCCGGGCGCCGGCCTTCTGCGCCTGCCGGGCGAGCTGCTCGTCGAAGTCGTCGCGCTTGCGGACCAGTCCGTAGTCCGGGTAGGAGGCGAGATCCGGCCAGTCGAGCTGGAGCCGGACACCGCCGCCGATGATGCGCAGGCCCTTGTTGCGGAGCCAGCCGGCCTCCTCGGAGATGTCGATCCCCATGGAGACGAGCTGTTTCGTGGCGCGCGGCGTGAGGCCGTCGCCGCAGACCTTCTCGCGGGGGAACGCCGTCTTTTCCAGCAGCAGGACGTCGAGTCCGGCCTTGGCGAGGTAGTACGCGGTCGTGGAGCCGGCTGGGCCCGCTCCGACGACGATGACGTCCGCGCTGTGCTCGGAGAGGGGCTCGGTCACGGTCGGATCTCCCGAAGACTCGAATTCGCGTGCCGCGCGGCACATGTCCCGTGCAGTCTATGGGGGCCTGCTGAACAACCCTCCGAAGGGCTCCCTCATGTCGATAGCACCTGTTCCGCCCACCGCCCCGGCCCCCTCGGTACGCCTGCGCGTCCCGACCGACGAGGACGCGCTGTTCTGGCACCGGGTCTTCGACGACCCCGAGGTGATGGAGTTCTTCGGCGGCCGGAGAGCGGACTTCTCCGTGTACGAGGAACTCACCGCCCGCCAGCGCCGCCATGACGCGGAGCTCGGCTACTGCCTGTGGACCGTCACCGACGAGGACGGCACCGTGCTCGGCTTCACCGGGGCGCAGCCGTGGCCGCACACTCACTACGGTCCGGTCGGCGCCATCGAGATCGGCTGGCGGCTGGGGCGCGCCGCCTGGGGTCGCGGGTACGCCACCGCCGCCGCCCGCACCACGCTGGAGCGGCTGCGGGCGGCCGGGGTGCCGGACGTCGTCGCGATGATCGACTCCCGTAACGCCCGGTCCGTCGCGGTGGCGGAACGGCTCGGGATGCGGCTCGCGGAGACCTTCACCACCCCGCGCCCCGGACAGGAGGCGCGCTGCTACCGGCTGGAGCTCTGAGGCCTCGTACGGCGGAGGCCTCGTACGGCGGAGGCCTCGTACGGCGGAGGCCTTGTACGGCTGAGGTCTCGTACGGAGGTCAGGCGCGGGTGGCCCGGTGCAGGGCCACCACGCCGCCGGTGAGGTTGCGCCACGCCACCTTCGACCAGCCCGCCTTCTGAAGGAGTGCGGCGAGGCCGGGCTGGTCGGGCCAGGCGCGGATGGACTCGGCGAGATAGACGTACGCGTCCGGGTTGGAGGAGACGGCCCGGGCGGTGGGCGGCAGCGCGCGCATCAGGTACTCGGTGTAGACCGTGCGGAACGGGGCCCAGGTCGGCTGCGAGAACTCGCAGATCACGACCCGGCCGCCCGGCTTCGTCACCCGGTACAGCTCGCGCAGCGCGGTCTCGGTGTCGTGGATGTTGCGCAGCCCGAAGGAGATCGTGACGGTGTCGAAGACCTCGTCCTTGAACGGCAGCTTCATCCCGTCGCCGGCCGTGAACGGCATCCACGGGTGGCGCCGCTTGCCGACCTCCAGCATGCCGAGCGAGAAGTCGCACGGCACGACGTAGGCACCGGCCTGGGCGAAGGGCTGCGAGGAGGTCGCGGTGCCCGCCGCCAGGTCGAGGATCCTCTGCGCGGGGCGGGCGTCGACCGCTGCCGCGACCGCCTTGCGCCACTGCCGGGCCTGGCCCAGCGAGATCACGTCGTTGGTCAGGTCGTAGTTGGCCGCCACACCGTCGAACATCGAGGCGACTTCGTGCGGCTGCTTGTCCAGGGAGGCTCGGGTCACCTCTCCATTCAAGCAGCCTGCCCGTAAGGATCAGTGGGGGCGGTCCCCCGCGATCGCGACCCGCTCGGCGACCCGGCGGTGCGGGGCGTAGTCGTTGACGGCGTAGTGCTGGGTGGCCCGGTTGTCCCAGAACGCGACATCGCCCGCCCGCCACGCGTACCGGACCTGGAACTCCGGCGCGTGCGCCTGCTGGAACAGCAGCCTCAGCAGCCGGTCGCTCTCCTCCTGCGCGAAACCGACGATCCGGGTCGTGAAGGACGCGTTCACGAAGATCGTCCGGCGGCCGGTGACCGGGTGGCGCCGCACCACCGGGTGCTCGACCGGCGGGAACCGCTCCTGGTGCGGGGCGAGCCGCTCCGGCGGGTAGAAGCGGGAGAAGCCGGGGATGAAGTCGTGCACCGCCCGCGCCCCCTCGATGCGCTCCTTCACCTCCTCGGAGAGGTTGTCGTACGCCGCCGCCATATCCGCCCACATCGTGTCCCCGCCCACCGGCGGGACCTCGCGGAGCTGGAGGACCGCGCCGAGCGCCGGGCGCTCGCGGAAGGTGACGTCGGCGTGCCAGACGTTCTCAAAGGTGGGGACCGTGGCGCGGTCGAGGCGGGCCACCTCCGGGTCGTCGCCGGTCGCGAGCAGCGGGTTGGTCTCCAGCTCGCCCCAGTGCCCGGCGAAGGCGCGCTGCTGGAGCGAGGTGAGGTGCTGCTCCCGGAAGAACAGCACCTTCCACTCCAGCAGCGCCCGGTCCAGCTCGGCGCGCACGGCCCTCTGCAGGGGGCGGGACAGGTCGACGCCGTGGATCTCGGCGCCGATCACCCGGCCGCGCGGGACCAGCTCGAAGAGCTCGTACGGCCGGTCCGTCCAGCCCTCCGGGACCCGGCGCAGGGTGCGCGGGCCCTCGTACAGCCCGTCGGCGGGGACGCGGTGGTCGCGCAGGGCGGGGGCGGTCGTGGTGGTGGTCATGGTGCTCATGGTTCTCCTCCTCCGGAAGGGCGTGACGTCAGCGGGCCGCGTCGCGTACCGCCGTACCGATCTCGGCGCGCAGCGCGGCGTACTCCGGCAGCCCGCGCAGTTCGTCGGGGCCGGTGCCGGTGCGCGGCAGGCCGATGGGGATGTCCAGGGCGATGCGGCCCGGCCGGGCGCTGAGCACGACCGTGCGGGTGCCGAGGAAGACCGCCTCGTCCACGCTGTGGGTGACGAAGACCGACGTGGTCCCCGTCTCGGCGGAGACCGTGCGCAGGTCCTCCTGGAGCCGCTCCCGGGTCAGCGCGTCGAGCGCGGCGAACGGTTCGTCGAGCAGCAGCAGCCGCTTGCCGCCCGCCAGCGCGCGGGCGATGGCCACCCGCTGCTGCTGGCCGCCCGAGATCTGCCAGATGCGGCGGCCGGCGGTGTCCGCGAGGCCGACCCGCTCCAGCAACTCGGCTGTCCGCTCGGCCCGTTCGGCCCGGGGCACGCCCGCGTACGTCAGCGCCAGGCCGATGTTGTCGCCGACCGTGCGCCAGGGGAAGAGCCGGGGCTGCTGGAAGACGATGCCCGCCTGGTCGCCGGGCTCGGGGCGTTCGCCGAACACCTCGACCTGGCCGGAGGAGGCCCGCTCGAAGCCCGCGATGAGGCGCAGCAGCGTGCTCTTGCCGCAGCCGGAGGGGCCGACGAGGACGAGGAACTCCCCGGCCGGGATCTCCAGGGAGACCGGGCCGAGAGCGGTCACCGTCTCCGTACCCCGGCCGCCGTAGGTGTGCTCGACGTCGCGTACGGAGACGACGGAGACGACGGACCCGGTCGTCCGTCGCTCGGGTGCGGGAGCGGTGTCCGGGTCAGGGAGAGACGGCATCGGTGAGCCCCTCCACGTGGATGGACTTCCGCAGCTTGTCCAGGTCGGGCGCGGAGTCGATCTGCTTCTGGTCGACCAGGAACCGCGCCGCGCTGTGCAGGTTGTCCGCGAGACCGCCGACCTTGCCGGGGGTCCCGAGCCACTTGGCGTCGGCCTGCTCGGCCGGCTTGAGGAAGATGCCCTGCTGGAGTTGGGCGCCCGCCTCGGCGGGGCTGATACCGAGCTGCTTGCCGACGGCGGCGGAGGCCGCGTCGGGGTCGTCGTGGATCAGGTCGAGCGCCTGCCCCTGGGCCTTGCGCCAGGCGGGCAGCACGTCGGGGTGGGCCTTGAGGAAGCTGGTGGAGGCGACCCCGAGGTCGAGGGTGGGCTTGCCGGCGGCGGCGAGTTCGCGGCTGGAGACGAGGACCTTGCCGGTCTTCTTCAGCTCCTCCAGGGTGGGCAGCCAGACGTACGTGGCGTCGATGTCGCCGCGCGTCCAGGCGGCCAGGATGTCCTGCGGCTCCAGGTCGAGGAGCTGGACCTTCGAGGCGTCCACCCCGGCCCGGTCGAGGGCGGCGAGCAGGCTGTAGTGCGAGGTGGAGCTGAACGGGGTGGCGACCTTCTTGCCCTCCAGGTCCTTCACGGAGGAGACCTTGGAGCCGTTACGGGCGACCAGCGCCTCGTTCTCCCCGGCCACGTCGAGCACCCAGGTGACCTGGTACGGGATGTTCAGCGGCTCGGAGAGACCCCGGGCGACCGGGCTGGATCCGATCGCCGCGAGGTCCACGGAACCGGCCACGAAGGCGGTGTTGATGCTGGCGCCCGAGTCGAACTTGGTCCACTTGATGTCGTAGCCGGGCAGCGCCTCCTCCAGCCAGCCCTTCTCCTTGACGATCAGATCGCCGCTGGGAAAGGCCTGGTAGGCGATGCGTATCGTCGTGCCGCCGTCCTTGCCCCCGTCGCCGGAACCGCCCTCACCGCAGGCCGTCACTACCAGCAGGGCGCCGAGTGCCGCGGCGATCGAGGAGAGGCGGAGCCAACCGCG
This sequence comes from Streptomyces cyaneofuscatus, assembly GCF_042718795.1. Lineage (GTDB taxonomy): Bacteria > Actinomycetota > Actinomycetes > Streptomycetales > Streptomycetaceae > Streptomyces > Streptomyces cyaneofuscatus_A. Next base: position 180,469 of record NZ_JBHXOX010000008.1, on the reverse strand, counting down.
TGTTCCGGCCATGTGTGTTTCCTTCGTACGGAGGTGGATGGAGGGCGAGGGGTGGTGGAGGGGCGGTCTACGCGTGGCGTCGCCACGGGGCGAGCCGGTCGGAGAGCACCCGCAGCCCGGCGTCGATGAGGAGGCCGGAGATGCCGATGGCGAAGAGGCCGAGGACGACGGTGTCCGACTGGTTGTAGCGCTGGGCGTCCCGGATCAGGCCGCCGATGCCCGGCAGCCCGTTGACGGTCTCGGCGGCGACCACCGAGGAGTACGCGATGCCGAAGGCGAGGCGGACGCCGACGAGGATCTCGGGCAGCGCGGAGGGCAGCACGACCGACGTCACGACCTGCCCGCGCCGGGCCCCGATCGCCCGGGCCGCCTCGACCAGGGCGGTCGGGGCGGACGCCACGGCGGAGGCGGTGGCCACGGCGACCGGCGGCATCGCGGCGATGGCGAGCAGCCAGAGCTTGGGCGCCTCGTCGATGCCGAACCAGATGATCAGCAGGCTGAAGTAGGCGAGCGGGGGCAGGGTGCGCAGGAAGGCCACGGCGGGCTCCAGCACCACCCGTACCCACGGCAGCGTCCCCATCAGCACACCGACGACGAGCCCCGCGACCACGCCCGCACCGGCCCCGATGAAGATGCGGCGCAGGCTGATGCCGAGGTGCTCGATCAGGGTGTGGCCCTGGTAGCCGCGCACCCCGTCGTGCGTACCGGAGGTCTCCAGCAGCGCCCGCCACACGGCGGCGGGCGAGGGGACCAGCACCGGGGACCAGAGCTGGAGCACGATCACCAGTTGCCAGAGCGCGAGGAGGGCGGCGAGGGCGACCAGGCGGAGCCCGGCGCGGCGCAGGCGCGCACCGCGCTCCGGCCGCCGAACGGCGGATGCCGGGGCCGGGGCGTCGGTGGCCCGTTTCCGTACGGAAGTGGGCGTGGTCATGGAGGGCTCCGGGGACAAGGGCAGGGCAGACCACCGGACTTGGTGACAAGCCGGGAGCGGACGACCGCCGGGAGGCAAGGAGGGTGGGCCCGCCGAAGAGTCGGCCGACGGGTGGGCACACGGGGAGAGCGAGCGCGAAGACGTCAGCGCGTCAACGGGTCAGCGTTCCAACGTGTCAGGGCATCGCTGAGGATGCCGCGGCAGGGCTTCAACAACAGGAAGCGCTGGACACGCGGCAGAGATCGATGTGGAGGCACTCCACCAGAAAACGATCGACTGTCACGGCAGTTGTTCTAGCACAGGCGCTCCGCGCTCCACCAGATTCGTACCGCGGAGTGAGACGTTCCGTCCCGCCGGTCGGGCTCGCGCGGTGACCGCCGTGACGCTGGGCCTCGCCGTGCTGGGATCCTTGGTGCGCCAGACACCCGACGCCGAACCCGCCGCCCCTCCTCCTGGCCCCTCTCTCACCCGCACCACGCCGGAACCCTCCCCCACTCCGGACCCCTCGCCCACCCGGCCCGCGCCGGACCCCTCCCCCGACCCGACGGAGCCCGTAACCGGCATGCCGATACCCGCCTCCCCGCCCACGCCGACCGCACCGACCACGCCGCACCGGTCCACGCCCCCGGCCACGCCCTGGTCCACACCGCCCGCCACCCCGCCCGCCGCGCCACCCGCCGCGCCGACGGCCACGCCCGATCCGGCCCGGTCCGGCGCCGAGCCGTTCGTGCCGTCGCCGCACCCCGGGGAGACACGATGACGGGCCGCCGCGGCCTCGGCACGCTGCCGCGCGACGAACCGGCCCGCGAGACCGAGACGTTCCGGCTGCGCGTCCTGCCGGGAGACCGGACCGGGTCGGGCGGCCCGGGGCGCCTACCGAGGAGCCGGTCCGCGAGCAGGTCGCTCTCCCGCTCCCGTGAGCGGCGAAGACGCCGGAACCGGCGCCGGACGGCGGGGCTGGCCGTGCTCGTCCTGGCGGCCGTGGCCCTGGTTGCGGTGTTCATCGACCGGCCCTGGCAGAGCGCGGGCCCGTCCGTCACCGCCGACGCGGGCCCGGGGACGGGCGCCGACAACGCCGAGACCCCGATCGCGCCACCGTCCCATCCGTCGACCGCATCCCCGAAGCCGAAGCTCAAGCCGAAGCCGAAGCCCACGCCCTCCTCCTCGGCCGAGGACGACCGCCCGGTCCGGCCCTCCGACGTGCCCGCCTCCGGCCCCGGCACGTTCACCGTCGCCCGCGCGGGCGTCACGACGTCCGGCACGGGCGAGCCCTACCGGGTCGAGGTGGAGGACGGCATCGGCGTCGACCCCGACCGGGCCGCCGAGGACATCGCGGCGATCCTGGCCGATCCGCGCGGCTGGAGCCACGGCGGCGAGCGCTCGTTCCGCCAAGTCACGGACAAATCAGCCGGGTTGGTGGTGAAGATAGGCACCGCCGCGACCACGGACCGGCTCTGCGGCGCCTACGGGCTGAAGACCCGGGGCGAGGTCAACTGCCGGGGCGGCGAACAGGTGATGGTCAACCTGAAGCGCTGGCAACTGGGTTCACCGCAGTTCGACGGGCCCGTCGCCGAGTACCGGGCCCTGATCATCAACCACGAGGTCGGCCACTGGCTGGGGCGCGGCCATGAGACCTGCCCGGGGAAGGGACGCCCCGCACCCGCGATGATGCAGCAGATCGACGGGCTGAAGGGGTGCGTCGCCAACGCCTGGCCGTACGACGCCAAGGGGCGCTATCTGGGCGGGCCGAAGGTGCCGTAGGCGGCCTGCTGGGGGCCGCTTCAGCGGGCGCGGTGCACGAGCCGTCCCGCGAGCACCGTCGCCACGCAGTGGACCGCCCCGCCCGCGCGCAGCGCCGCTTCGTCGACCACGTCGAAGACGGCAAGGTCCGCGCGGCCGCCCACGGTCAGCGGGCCGTGGGCGGTGGCGGCCAGGTCGCCGCCGGCCGCGAAGGGATCCAGGTCCGGCGGACCGCCTCCCGGTCGCGCCGGCACCTGGACCGGTCGCCCGGGGACCTGGACCAGCCCGGACCGGGAGAGCGCCGTCCGCAGGGCCGGCTCGTCCGCCCCGAACGGGCCCACCACGTGCGTGGTCCCGTGCCGCAGCATCCGCTGGAGCCCGCGCCGTACGCTGCCCGCCCGCCGGGCCGTGTCCATCGTCGCCGCCAGCCGTTCGAACGCCTCTCCCCACAGGGGCAGTTCGCCCAGCTCGTCGGCCTCGCGCGGGTCCGGGTGGTAGCAGCGGGTGAGCAGCTCGCGGGCCCGGTCCTGGCGGAGTCCGGGCGTGAGGATGCCGGGCCAGCGGCGGACCCGGGCGGCCGGGTGGGCGGCGACGACCTCCTCGTACGGTCCGATGGCAGCGATCCGGTCGCCGTCGACGGCCACCGCGCCGCCTCCGGCCCCCTCCCCAACGGCCGCCACGCCACCACCGGCACCCTCCCCGACCGGCGCCGCGCCACCACCGGCGCCCTCCCCAACAGGCGCCGCGCCGACCGGAAGGACCAGCGGCGCGGCGTGAATCGTCAGCACAGGGGGGGTCAGTTGGCGTTGAGGAGCTTCAGCTCCGGGTGGGCCGTGCCGCCCGCGATCGCGGTGGACGAGATGTGCGAGACGACCCGCTCGTCGACCGGATCGTTCGCCGGGTCTTCGTGCACGACGAGGTGCTCGTACGTGGTGGCGCGCTGCGCCGGGACCCGGTCCGCCTTGCGGATCAGGTCGATGATCTCCAGCCGGTTGGACCGGTGCTTGGCTCCGGCCGAGGAGACCACGTTCTCCTCCAGCATGATCGAGCCGAGGTCGTCGGCGCCGTAGTGCAGCGACAGTTGGCCGACCTCCTTGCCGGTGGTCAGCCAGGAGCCCTGGATATGGGCCACGTTGTCGAGGAAGAGCCGGGCGATGGAGATCATCCGCAGGTACTCGAAGAGCGTGGCCTGCGTGCGGCCCTTCAGCTTGTTGTTCTCCGGCTGGTAGGTGTACGGGATGAAGGCGCGGAAGCCGCCCGTACGGTCCTGGACGTCCCGGATCATCCGCAGGTGCTCGATCCGCTCGGCGTTGGTCTCGCCGGTGCCCATCAGCATGGTGGAGGTGGACTCGACGCCGAGGCCGTGCGCGATCTCCATGATCTCCAGCCACCGCTCGCCGGACTCCTTGAGCGGGGCGATGGCGGTGCGCGGCCGGGCGGGCAGCAGCTCGGCGCCCGCGCCCGCGAAGGAGTCGAGACCGGCGGCGTGGATACGGGCGATGGCCTCCTCGGCGGAGACCTTCGAGATCCGGGCCATGTGCTCGATCTCGGAGGCGCCGAGGGAGTGGATCACCAGTTGCGGGAACGCCTTCTTGATCGCGGAGAAGTGCTCCTCGTAGTACTCCACGCCGAAGTCCGGGTGGTGGCCGCCCTGGAACATGATCTGCGTCCCGCCGAGCTCGACGGTCTCCGCGCAGCGGCGCAGGATGTCCTCGATGTCCCGGGTCCAGCCCTTGGCCTTGTCCTTGGGGGGCGCGTAGAAGGCGCAGAACTTGCAGGCCGTCACACACACGTTGGTGTAGTTGATGTTGCGCTCGATGATGTACGTCGCGATGTGCTCCGTACCGGCGTAACGGCGTCGGCGTACGGCGTCGGCGGCCGCCCCCAGCGCGTGCAGCGGCGCCGAGCGGTAGAGGTCGAGCGCCTCCTCCGGGGTGATCCGACCGCCCTCGGCGGCTCGGTCGAGGACGGGCTGGAGATCGGCCTTCTCGGTCACCGGGCTGTCACCTTTCGGCGGTTTTTTGAGGATCCTCGGACCGATCCAGCGTACGCCAGCCCCTTGCGCCGTCAGCCGCCGGACCGGGTGAGGTCGCCGTACGGGAGGCCCGCGCCGCGCTCCTCGGAGCGGTAGCCGAGCGTTCCGTCGGCGGCGAGGCGGAAGACCAGGTCTGCCTCGGTGGTGGTGCAGAGGCCCGGGGTGCTGGGGCGGTCCGGGTCGGTGCGCTCGCGGACCTTGAGCTCGCGCGCGGTGCCGGAGGTGAGGGTGCCGACGCTGTTGCAGGTGACGGTGATGCCGAGCTGGGAGATCGTGGTTGACATCCGGACCACCTGCGTGCCCTTTCTCCCCTCGGTGAAGACCGCGGTGAGCGTGCCGTGCGGCTGGCCGCTCGTCTTCTCGGTGAGCGGGCCCTCCCAGGTGCCGACGAACGCCTTCGGCACCGCGCCCACCGGGGCCTCGCCCGCGTCGGTGGGGGCCTCCGAGCTGGAGGGGTCCGGCTCCTTCGACGCGGTGGCCGTGGCGGTGGGGGTGGAGGACGGGCGGGCGGCCGCCGAGTCGTTCTCCTTGCGCCGGTCGGCGTCGCCGCCCGGGAAGAGGCCGTCGAGGAGGCCCGAGCCGAGGGCGACGACCACGAACGAGCCCGCCACGGCCAGCGCCACCGTGCAGCTCACCCGGCGGCTCCGGCGCGCGGCGCGGTCGGTGCCGGCGCCCGTGCCCGTGCCAGTGCCGCTGCTGCTGCCCGTCTGCGCGTCGGCGCTGACGGTGATGGAGAACCGGGAATCGTGCGGTCGCTGCCCGGGGAGCCCGAGGCTGGGAGGCGCGCCGGGCGGCGGTGGCGTGTCCGGTCCGTGGACGAGGGGCGGGCCGAAGACGCCCAGGAGGCCGGAGCCGGAGCCCGTACGAGGGTCGGGGCCGGAGCCCGTACGGGAGTCGGGGCCGGAGCCCGTACGGGAATCATGGCCCGGGCCCTCGTGCGCGTCGGCGCCCGCGCCGAACCCCGCCCCCAGCGAGGGGCTGCTGAACGGCACCGGGCCCGAGCCCACCGGCGCGTCCTGCGGTTCCAGGTCCAGCAGCGCCACCGCCGAGCGGCTGACCTCCCCCACCAGCCGGCCCGGCAGCCACCCCGCCGCCACCATCGCCGCCGCCCCGTCCGGAGCCAGCGTGCGGGCGAGGTCGGCCGGGGCGGGCCGCGCGTCCGGGTCCTTGGCCAGGCACCCGGCGACCACCTCGCGCAGCTCGCCCTCCAGGTCGCCCAGTTCGGGCTCCTCGTGCACCACCTTGTAGAGGAGGACGGCGGAGGAGTCGCCGGAGAAGGGGGCGGCGCCGGTCGCCGCGTACGCCAGGACCGCGCCCAGCGAGAAGACGTCCGCCGCACCGGAGATGTCCCGGCCGCGGATCTGCTCGGGCGCCATGTAGCCGGGCGAGCCGACGGAGACGCCGGTGGAGGTGAGCGAGACGGTCGCGCCGAGGGCCCGGGCGATCCCGAAGTCGATGAGGCGGGGGCCGTCCAGGGCGAGCAGCACGTTGGAGGGCTTCACATCGCGGTGGACGATGCCCTGGCCGTGGACGACGTGGAGGGCCTCGGCGAGCCCGGCGCCCAGGGTGCGTACCGCGTGCTCGGGCAGCGGGCCGTGCTCGGTGATCGCCTGGGAGAGCGGCGGCCCGGCGACGTAACCGGTGGCGACCCACGGCACCGGCGCGTCCGGGTCGGCGTCCAGGACCGGCGCGGTCCACTGCGCGCCGATGCGCCGCGCGGACTCCACCTCGCGCCGGAACCGGGCGCGGAACTGCTCGTCCAGGGCGAAGTGCGGGTGGACCACTTTCACCGCGACCGTACGGCCGCCGGCGCTGCGCCCGAGATAGACCCGGCCCATGCCGCCCGCACCGAGCCTGCCGAGCAGCCGGTAGGAACCGATGGTGTGCGGTTCGCCCGCTTCCAGCGGCTGCATATGCGCTCCCCCTGTGAACCCGTGAGCCCGTGAACCTGTGAGCCCGTGAACCTGCGGCCGAGAGTCCTGCGGTCGGTCCGGACTCGGACCGAAGCCTAGGGGGCGCCACCGGCGCGGTCACCGGGAAACGGCCGGACCATTCCCCCTTCTCCGGGCAGGAGGGGATGATTTCGACCCGGGGAAAGGCGCGAATGCGTTGTTCGGCCGCGCCTCACCCCATTCCCTTGCCCCGGAACCGGAACCGGAACCGGAAAGGGGATTCACCCCATTCGACTCGCCGCCTCAGCCGCCGAGCAGTTCCACCCGCACATCCGCCGGGTATCCGGTGTCCGCCCCGGTCCGGCGGGCGAACTCGCGGACGCCGGCCAACTGCTCCGGGCCGAAGCGGAAGTCCAGGGTCGTGAAGTACCGCTCCAGCACCTCCGCGTCGAAGGCCTCCCAGCGGGCCGCCTGCTCCGCGACCTTGGTGACCTCCTCCAGGGAGAGGTCCCGGGAGGCGAGGAACGCCTGGTGCACCTTGGCCGCCGTCTCGGGATGCGCGGCCAGGAAGTCCTTGCGGGCCGCCCAGACGGCGAAGACGAACGGCAACCCCGTCCACTCCTTCCACATCGCCCCCAGGTCGTGGACCTGGAGCCCGAGGCGGGGGGCGTCGTGCAGGTTGGCGCGCAGGGCCGCGTCACCGATGAGCACCGCCGCGTCCGCCTCCTGCATCATCAGCCCGAGGTCGGGCGGGCAGGTGTAGTAGTCGGGCCGGACCCCGTACCGCTCGGAGAGCAAAAGCTGGGCCAGGCGTACGGAGGTGCGCGAGGTGGAGCCGAGGGCGACCCGGGCCCGGTCGAGCTGCTCCAGCGGGAGCTGCGAGACGATCACGCAGGACATGACCGGCCCGTCGCAGCCGACCGCGATGTCCGGGAAGGCCACCAGGTCGTCGGCGTTGCGCAGGTACTCCACGAGGGTGACCGGGCCGATGTCCAGGTCCCCCCTGACCAACTGCTCGCTGAGCCGCTCCGGGGTGTCCTTCGAGAGCTCCAGGTCGAGCAGGGTCCCCGTACGCGCCAGGCCCCAGTAGAGCGGCAGGCAGTTCAGGAACTGGATGTGGCCGACGCGGGGCCGGCTGCGACGGTCGTCGCCCTCACCGGCCGGGGCGTCACTGGCTGAGACGGTTGAATTGTCCACATCGCGAGGCTAGACCCGCCCCCGGCCACCGGCACCACCGGGGCGTCTCCGAGGGGTCGGGACCGGGGGGCTCCGATGCCGCTCGGCAGGCCGCGACAGGCCAGTCAAACGTTCGGGTGAAGTGATCTTTCCCTCTACCGCTCTCCGGAGACCGCGTGCTAGGCTCGCCCGCAAGTTGCAGTTTGGTTTCCCTTGCAGTACAGAGCCTGCGGAGCATGTAACCCGCAGGCTTTTGTAGTTTTCAGACTTGTTTGCAGGTTCTGGAGCAGGGCAACCCTTTGGCCCAAGGAGGGCTTATGGCTACCGGAACCGTCAAGTGGTTCAACGCTGAAAAGGGCTTCGGCTTCATCGCCCAGGACGGCGGCGGCCCGGATGTCTTCGTTCACTACTCCGCGATCAACGCGTCCGGGTTCCGCTCCCTCGAGGAGAACCAGGTCGTGAACTTCGACGTCACTCAGGGACCCAAGGGTCCGCAGGCTGAGAACGTCACCCCGGCCTAGTTGCCCGGGTCGGCCGATCGCGGCCGCACAGAGCAGTACCCAAGGAGCCCCGCTCCCCCGCTTCGGCGGAGGAACGGGGCTCCTGCCTGTTTCGGGGCTCCTGCCTGTTTCCGGCGCTCCTGCCTGTTCTTGGGGCGCGCGAACCGTACGCCTTGACCTTCACCCCGTGTGAAGCCGTGCAGTGGGAGCCATCATGTTCACCATCGGAGACTTCGCCCGGTACGGGCGGGTGTCGCGCCGGATGCTGCGTCACTACGACGCCATCGGGCTGCTGCGCCCGGACCGCACCGACCCCACCACCGGCTACCGCTTCTACGGCGCCGCCCAGCTCGCACGCCTCAACCGGATCATCGCGCTCAAGGACCTCGGCTTCACGCTCCAGCAGGTGCGGGACGTCCTGGACGAGCGGGTGGGCCCGGAGGAGTTGCGCGGGATGCTGCGGCTGCGCCGGGCGGAGCTGGCGGAGGCGGTGGCGGCCGCGACCGTGCGGCTGGCCCAGGTCGAGGCGAGGCTCCGGTCGATCGAGAGCGAGGGGCACATGCCTGCCGACGACGTTGTGATCAAGACCGTTCCGGCGGTCCGGGTGGCCGAGCTGACCGGGATCGCCGCGAGCTACGAGCCGCAGGACATCGGGCCGGTGATCGGTCCGCTGTACGAGGAGCTGTTCCCGCTCCTGGAGGGCGCCGGCATCCGGCCCACCGGCCCCGGGATCGCCCGGTACGAGGACGCCCCGGGCGGCTCCCCCGAGGGCGGCGGCGCGATCGTCGTGCACGCGGGGGTGACGGTGTCGGCCCCGGTGGGCCCGGTCGGCGGGACCGGGGTACGGGTCGTGGAGCTGCCCCCGTTCGAGGCGGCGACGATCGTGCACCGGGGCGCGATGGACGACGTGCTGCCGGCCGCGCAGACCCTCGCCCGCTGGCTGGACGCGAACGGCTACCGCTCCACGGGGTACGCCCGCGAGGTCAACCTGGAGTGCCCGGCGGACCGGAGCCAGTGGGTGACGGAGCTCCAGGAGCCGGTGGCGAAGGCCTGACGCCGGTGTCGGTACGGGGAGGGGCGCCCCTCCCCGTACACACGGGAGGGACGCGGCCCCCTCCCCGTATACCCACGTGCCCTTCTACGCCCCCGCCCAGAGCCCGTCCTCCGTCAGCCCCAGCAGCTCGATCGCGTTGCCGCGCACGATCCGGTCCACGACCTCCGGGGCGAGGTGGCCCATCTGCTCCTCGCCGACCTCGCGGGACCTGGGCCAGGTGGAGTCGGAGTGCGGGTAGTCCGTCTCGTACAGGACGTTGCCGACGCCGATCGCGTCCAGGTTCCTCAGCCCGAAGGCGTCGTCGAAGAAGCAGCCGTAGACGTGGTCCGCGAACAGCTCGGACGGCGGGCGGTGGACCTTGTCGGCGACGCCGCCCCAGGCGCGGTTCTCCTCCCAGACGACGTCGGCGCGTTCCAGGATGTACGGGATCCAGCCGATCTGGCCCTCCGCGTACATGATCTTCAACCCCGGGAAGCGCTCGAACTTGCCGCTCATCAGCCAGTCGACCATCGAGAAGCAGCAGTTGGCGAAGGTGATGGTGGAGCCGACGGCGGGCGGGGCGTCGGCGGAGGTGGACGGCATCTTCGACGAGGAGCCGATGTGCATGGCGATGACGGTCCCGGTCTCGTCGCAGGCCGCGAGGAACGGATCCCAGTAGTCCGTATGTATGGACGGAAGCCCGAGATGGGGAGGTATCTCGGAGAACGCGACCGCGCGCACGCCCCGGGCCGCGTTGCGCCGGACCTCGGCGGCGGCGAGCTCCGCGTCCCAGAGCGGGACGAGGGTGAGCGGGATGAGGCGGCCGTGCGCCTCGGGGCCGCACCACTCCTCCACCATCCAGTCGTTGTACGCGCGCACCCCCAGCAACCCGAGCTCGCGGTCCTTCGCCTCGGTGAACGTCTGGCCGCAGAAGCGCGGGAAGGTGGGGAAGCAGAGCGCGGACTGGACGTGGTTGACGTCCATGTCGGCGAGCCGGTCGGGGACCGAGAAGGAGCCCGGCCGCATCTGCTCGTAGGTGATGATCTCCAGCTTGATCTCGTCCCTGTCGTAGCCGACGGCCGTGTCCAGGCGGGTGAGCGGCCGGTGCAGGTCCTCGTAGACCCACCAGTCGCCGACCGGCCCGTCGTCCCCCTTCGCCCCCATCACGGGCGCGAACTTTCCGCCCATGAAGGTCATTTCCTTCAGCGGTGCGCGGACGATGCGCGGGCCGGAGTCCGCATACCTGGACGGGAGCCGGTCCCGCCAGACATGAGCGGGCTCCACCGTGTGGTCGTCCACCGAGATGATCTTCGGGAAGGTCTCCATGCGTTCCACGGTAGCGCCGATCTGACGAACCGTCAGCTAGCGTGCACGCGGGAGACGGGGGTTCGGTTCCCGAATCGTTGTCGAGGGCTTGTGCAGAGCGTCACCCACTGCTGACGCGCCCGCCCGCGACAAGGCAGACTGTTGAGCGCGATACCAGCGGTAGCGAGCAATCCGGATGTACACCGCACGTCGACGCACGGACGGACAATCGGCTGAGAGCGGGCGGACCTTCGGAAGACGGGCACCACCGGCAGGACCCGCCGACGGGGCCGGGCCGGCAGGCGAGCAGGACAGGGGGCATCAATGCACCGTGATCACGGGCCACGCGTGCGCGTACCGGAGCAGCGCGCTCCGGAGGAACCGGGGGTGGAACCGGGGGCCGCCGACTCCCTCAGGTTCACCGTCCTGGGCCCCGTACGGGCATGGCGCGGCGCCGAGGCGCTGCCTTCCGGCTCCCCCCAGCAGCGCGCGCTGCTCGCCGCCCTGCTCCTGCGCGAGGGCCGGACGGCCACGGCGAGCGAGCTGATCGACGCGTTCTGGGGCGAGGACCCGCCCTCGCAGGCGCTGGCCACGATCCGTACGTACGCCTCCCGGCTCCGCAAGATCCTGGGGCAGGAGACCCTGGTGAGCGAGGCGGGCGGGTACGCGCTCCGGATCGGCCGGGGCGCGCTCGACCTCACCCTGGCGCGGGATCTCGCCACCGAGGCGGAGAAGGCCCGCGCGAGCGGTGACCGCTGCCAGGCCCGCACGCTGATCAACAAGGTGCTGGGGCTGTGGGACGGCGAGGCCCTGGCCTCGGTGCCCGGGCCGTACGCGGAGAACCAGCGCACCCGGCTGGAGGAGTGGCGCCTCCAGCTCACCGAGACCCGGCTGGACCTGGACCTGGAGGTGGGCTGCCATGCGGAGGCCGTCTCCGAGCTGACCGCGCTCACCGCCGCCCACCCGCTGCGCGAACGCCTGCGCGAGCTGCTGATGGTGGCGCTGTACCGCAGCGGCCGGCAGGCGGAGGCGCTGGCGGTGTACGCGGACACCCGCCGGCTCCTCGCCGAGGAGCTGGGCGTCGACCCGCGCCCCGAACTGGCCCAGCTCCAGCAGCGCATCCTGCGGGCCGACGAGGAGCTGGCCCGCCCGGCGGACGAGCCGCCCCCGGCGCCGGCGCCCGTGAAGCCCGCGCAGCTCCCGGCGACCGTGCCCGACTTCACCGGACGCGACTCCTTCGTACGGGACCTGGGCGCCCGACTCGCCACCGCCGAGGGGTCGGTGATGGCGGTCTCCGCGCTGGCCGGGATCGGCGGGGTCGGCAAGACCACGCTGGCCGTCCACGTCGCCCACCAGGCCCGCCCGCACTTCCCCGACGGGCAGCTCTACGTCGACCTCCAGGGCGCGGGGGCACGGACGGCCGAGCCGGAGACGGTCCTCGGCTCGTTCCTGCGGGCGCTCGGCACGGCGGACTCGGCGATTCCGGACACCCTGGACGAGCGGGCCGCGCTCTACCGCTCGACGCTGGACGGCCGCCGGGTCCTGGTCCTCCTGGACAACGCCCACGACGCGGCCCAGATCCGCCCGCTGCTGCCCGGTACGCCGGGGTGCGCGGCCCTGGTGACGAGCCGGGTGCGGATGGTCGACCTGGCCGGGGCCCACCTGGTGGACCTGGACGTGATGGCACCGGACGAGGCGCTCCGGCTCTTCACGAGGATCGTCGGCGCGGAACGGGTCGGCGCGGAACGCGAGGCGGCCCTGGACGTGGTGGCCGCCTGCGGTTTCCTCCCCCTCGCCATCCGCATCGCCGCCTCCCGGCTGGCCGCCCGCCGCACCTGGACGGTCTCCGTCCTCGCCGGCAAGCTGGCGGACGAGCGCCGCCGCCTCGACGAGCTCCAGGCGGGCGACCTCGCGGTGAAGGCCACCTTCGAACTCGGCTACGGCCAGTTGGAGCCGGCCCAGGCCCGCGCCTTCCGCCTCCTGGGCCTCGCGGACGGCCCGGACATCTCCCTCGCCGCCGCGGCCGCTCTGCTCAACCTGGAGCCGCACACGGCGGAGGACCTCCTGGAGGCCCTGGTCGACACCTCCCTCCTGGAGTCGGCCGCGCCGGGCCGCTACCGCTACCACGACCTCGTACGCCTCTACGCGCGTGCGTGCGCCGAGCGCGACGAACAGCCTCCGGGGGAACGGGAGCTGGCGCTGTCGCGGCTGCTGGACTTCTACCTGGCGACGGCGGCGGGGGTGTACGCGCTGGAGCGGCCGGGGGAACGGGTCCTGGACCACTTCACCCGGACCGCGTACCCGGGCTTGACCTTCCCGCTCCGGGAGACCGCTCTCGACTGGCTGTTCACCGAGTCGAGCGGACTGCTCGCCTGCGCCCGCCAGTCGGCCGCCATCGGTATGCCCAAGCGCGCCTCCGACCTCCTCATGGCCGTGGTCGACCTCGGGGAGTCCGGTGCGAACTCGCACCAGTTCGCCACCGCCGCCAAGGCCGTGAGCGACGCCGCCCGCGCCGCCGGCGAGGCGCAGGCCGAGGCCCGGGCCCGCACGATGCTGTCGCACGTGCACAGCGTCTCGGGGCGGTTCGCCGAGGCCGACCAGGAGGCCAGCTCGGCCCTCGCCCTGGGGCAGCGGGCCGAGGACCCGGTCTCGCTGGGCCAGGCCCCCAACCAACGCGGCATCATCGCCCTGTACGAGAACCGGCACGAGGACGCCGAGGCCCATCTCACCCAGGCCATGGCCGCGTTCCGCGCCGACGGGAACAAGCCCGGGGAGGCGGCCGCCCTGTGCAACCTCTCCCGGGTCCACCTGGCCACCGGCCGGACCACCAGCGCGGTGCACCTCGCCCAGCAGGGCGTCGCCATCTACGAGGGCGACGCCACGGACCTGGCGCTGCGGCTGGCCAACGGGAAGTACGCCCTGGGCCTGGCGCTCATCGGCAGCGAGCAGATGCCCCAGGCCCGCGACGCCCTCCTGGAGGCGCTCCAGATCTTCCGGGAGAGCCGGCAGCAGCTCTGGCACGGGATGACCCTCTTCCGGCTGGCGGAGCTCCACCTCGCCGAGCAGGACGGGGCCCAGGCCGCCGCCCACGCGGAGCAGGCCCTGGCCGTGCTCCGCGGCATCGGCGGGGACTGGCGCCGCGCAGGCGTCCTGGCGGTGCTCGGCCGCGGTCTGACGGCCATAGGGCAGCGGGACCGGGCCCACGTCTGCTGGAGCGAGGCGCTGGCGCTCTTCGAGGAGTTGCGCTCGCCGGAGGCGGCCTCGGTGCGCGCCCTGCTGAACCCGGCGGGTGTGAGCTGACGCCACCGGGCGCGCCGTGGGCCACGCCACGGGCCGCGTTCATCATTCGTTTATCGCCGACCGACAGTCTCTGACTCATCGATCCGTCGCGTCGGGGGGCAGACGGATCGGCTTGCGGCCTCACCACTATGGTGAACGGCCCTGGAGGGCCTGCCCGGCAGTCCACGGGGGAACAGCCGGGCAGGCCCCGCCCGATCATCACGTCACCGATTTCAGGAGTTGACTGACATGGCCGCTGACAAGGACAACCTCAAGCCCAACGGGGACGCGCACGCCACGGGCGAGGACATCACCACGCAGGACGCGCACGCCACGTCCAAGCCGGTGACGAAGCTCGGCGACGCCCACGCCACGGGCGGGCCGGCCGGCACGCTCGGCGACGCCCACGCCACGAGCGAGCCCGCCAAGTAGACCTTCTCGACGGGGATACGGGGGGTACGGGGGATACGGGGGAGCGGCCGCGGCGGCGCGGAGGGGGAGCCGTCGCGGCCGTCGTACGCAGAGGGGCCCGAGCCTGGGGATGGGCTCGGGCCCCTTGGGCGTGTGCGGTGCGGGCTGCGGGCTGCGGGGCGGGCTACAGGGCCCGGATCTGGACCCGGGGGGCGCACAGCTTGGTCAGGTCGTCGGCGTCGGAGGTGAAGACGACGGCGGGGCCCCGCTGCCGGTTCGCGATCGCGGCGAGGATCGCGTCCAGGGCGTACTTATGGCCGTGCAGGCCGGTCTCCCGCAGCAGCAGAATCGCCTCCTCCGCGATCCCCTTGGTGACGGGTTCGACGACCACCCCGGACATCGCCCAGTCCCACACCGGGCGCCGGATCTTGCTGTGATGGGCCTCGACCAGGGTCGTCGAGCTGGTCACGACACGGATCCCCGCCCGGTGGGCGTCCTTCAGGCGGCTCTTCATGCCGGCGTCTCCGAGGGCCGCCCGCGAGAGGGCCTCGCAGTCCAGTACGTACGAGATCTCCGGCATCAGGCAGCCGCCGCGTTCCGGCGCTCGGCCCCGGCCGGTGTCCGACCGGCCGCCTGGTCCGCGAACCACTGCTCGATCTCACGCCGCTCGGCCTCGGCGGCGGCAAGGTCCGCGTCGGTGACGGGGCCGTACTCGCCCTCCAGGCGCTCCACCAGCTCTCCCAGCCGGTCATGCTCACGCTGACGCTCTACGGCCCGCGTGACATACGCGCTGAAGGCGCCCGGGCCGACCTCCGCCCGGATCTCCTCCGCCAGCTCCTCCGGCAGGGTGACCGTGTATTTCTTGGTTGCCATACCTACGACCATACCGCCGGTCCGCGATGCCGACCCGACCCGTTCACCCCACCCGGTGAAGCCGAACAGACGTCCGCTACCCCCGCCCCCGCAGCTCCCCCTTCACCACCTTGCCGCTCGCGTTGCGCGGCAGTTCCGGGACGAATTCCACCGCTCTCGGGACCTTGAAGTTCGCCATCTCGCGGCGGGACCAGGCGATCAGGTCGTCCGCCGTCACCGTGGCGCCCCGGCGGCGGACCGCGTACGCCTTGCCGACCTCGCCGAGGCGGGGGTCGGGGACGCCGACGACCGCCACGTCGGCGATGTCCGGGTGGAGGCCGAGGAGCTGTTCGATCTCGGCCGGGTAGGCGTTGAAGCCGCCCACGATGAACATGTCCTTGATCCGGTCCGTGATCCGCAGGTTGCCCGCCTCGTCCAGGACGCCGACGTCGCCGGTGCGGAGCCAGCCGTCCGGGGTCAGCGCGTCGGCCGTGGTCTCGGGGTCCTCGAAGTAGCCGCTCATCACGGTGAAGCCCCGGACCTGGATCTCGCCGGGTTCGCCGGGGCCGCCGAGGACGCGGACCTCGGTGCCGGGGATCGCGCGGCCGGACGTGGTGGCCACGGTCTCCGGCGCGTCTCCCCGGCGGCACATCGTGACGATGCCGCTCGCCTCGGAGAGGCCGTACGCCGTGAGGACCGTGGCGATGTGCAGCTCGCCGCGCAGCCGCTCCACCAGGCGCAGGGGGACCACCGCCGCGCCCGTCACCACCAGGCGCAGGGCGGAGAGGTCGTGGGCGTCGCGGGCCGGGTGGTCCAGGAGGGACTGGTGGAGGGTGGGCGGCCCGGGCAGGACGGAGATACGTTCCGCCGCGATGTTCGCCAGCACCGTGTCCACGTTGAACACCGGCTGCGGAACCATCGTGGCCCCCCGCATCAGGCAGGCGATGATCCCCGCCTTGTAGCCGAAGGTGTGGAAGAAGGGGTTGACGATGAGATAGCGGTCGCCTTCGCGCAGGCCCGCCAGCTCGCTCCAGATCGCGTACGCGCGCAGCGTCTGCGCATGCGTGATCACCGCACCCTTGGGGGCGCCCGTGGTGCCCGAGGTGTAGACGATGTCGGAGGGGTGGGAGGGGCGGATGGCGGCCGCCCGTTCCCGTACGGCGGTGGACGGCACCCCCTCCCCCGCCGCCAGGAACTCCGGCCAGCTCGTGTAGTCCTCCGGGGCCGTCTCCGCCAGCACCACCACCCGCTCCAGGTCCGGCAGCTTCACCTCCGACCGGCGCAGGGACGCCACGTACGAGGTCCCCAGGAACGTGCCGGTGACGAAGAGCAGCCTGGCCCGGCTGCGGCGCAGGATGTGGGCTGCCTCCGTCCCCTTGAAGCGGGTGTTCAGGGGCACCAGCACCGCTCCGGCGCTCACGGCCCCGAGCGCGGCGACGATCCAGTCCAGGGTGTTCGGGGCCCAGATCGCGACCCGGTCTCCCGGCACCACCCCGGCGGCCATGGAGGCGGCGGCGGAGCGCTCCACCCGGTCGCCGAGTTCCGCGTACGTCAGGCGGGTGCGGCCCTCGACCACCGCCTCCGCCGGGCCGTACCGCCGTGCCGCCTCCCGTACCAGCCCCGGGATGGAGCCCCACTCCTCGTCGCCTCGCATCACGCGCCCGCCTTCCCTGCCGCCGCCGCAGTAGCTGACTATCCGTCAGATTAGCGGTAGCCTCTGCCGCTGTCAGCAGGCGCGGGACTGCGGGAGGTTGGCGGATGGCGACACTCAAGGACGCGACGGCGATAGCCGGGATCGGGCAGACGGCGTTCGCGAAACGGCTCCCCGAGTCCGAGAAGACGCTCGCCTGCCGGGCGATCCTGGCCGCCCTCGACGACGCGGGCATCGCGCCCTCGGAGGTCGACGGCTTCGCCTCGTACACGATGGAGGAGACCGACGAGGTGGAGGTCGCCAAGGCCATCGGCGCCGGGGACGTCACCTTCTTCAGCAAGGTGGGGTACGGGGGCGGCGGCTCCTGCGCCACCCTCGGCCATCTCGCCGGCGCCATCGCCACCGGGCAGGCCAGTGTCGGGGTGGCCTGGCGGTCACGGAAGCGCGGGTCAGGCCCGCGACCGTGGAAGAACACCGCCGTGCAACTCCCCACCCCCGCCCAGTGGACCCGCCCCTACGGGCTCCTGCGCCCCGCCGACGAGATCGGGATGCTGGCCCGTCGCTACATGCACGAGTACGGGGCCACCCGCGACCACCTCTTCAACGTCGCCCTCGCCTGCCGCAACCGGGCCAACCAGAATCCGGCCGCGATCATGTACGACCGCCCGCTGACCCGCGAGATGTACATGACCTCCCGCTGGATCAGCGAACCCCTCTGCCTCTTCGACAACTGCCTGGAGACGGACGGGGCGTTGGCCTGTGTCATCGTCTCCGCCGAGCGGGCCCGCGACTGCCGGCAGCGGCCCGTCTACCTCCACTCCGTCGCCCAGGGCCTGCCCGCCCAGCACCACGGGATGGTCAACTACTGGAACGACGACCCGCTCACCGGACCCGCCTGGACAGCGGCCCGACAGCTGTGGAAGCAGGCCGACTTCGGGCCGGACGATGTCGATGTGGCCCAGATCTACGACGCGTTCACCCCGCTCGTCCCGCTCTCCCTGGAGGGGTACGGCTTCTGCGGGCGCGGCGAGGGCGGCGCGTTCACCGAGGGCGGGGCGCTGGAGAGCGGGGGCCGGCTGCCGGTGAACACGGGGGGCGGCGGACTGAGCGAGGCGTACGTCCACGGGTTCAACCTCATCACCGAGGGCGTCAAGCAACTACGCGGCACCTCCACCGCGCAGGTGCCGGACGCCGCGACCTGCCTGGTCACGGCCGGTGAGGGCGTACCGACGTCGGCCGTCCTGCTGCGGAACTGAGGAGTTGAGGAGTTGAGGAGGGTGGAGGAGATGAGCGTGAACGATTCCTTGCTGCTTCCCGTCGCCGACGAGGACGGTGCGCCCTTCTGGGAGTACGCCGCCCGGGGCGAGCTGCGCGTCCAGGCCTGCGCCTCCCCCGCCTGCGGCGAACTGCGCTTCCCGCCACGGCCCTGCTGCCCGCACTGCGGCTCCTTCGACAGCGAGTGGCGGGCGATGAGCGGACGTGGCCGGCTCTGGTCGTACGTGATCCCGCACCCGCCACTGCTCCCCGCCTACGCCGAACAGGCCCCGTACAACGCCGTGTTGGTGGAGCTGGTGGAGGCCCCGCACCTCCGGCTGGCCGGGAACGTCGTCGCCTCCGCCGACGCGCCGCTGAACTCGGTGGACCCGGGCCGGCTGCGGATCGGGGCGCCGGTGCGGGCGGTGTTCTGCCCGGTGGGACCCGACGGTTTCCCGCTCGTACGCTGGCTGTTGGAGCGGTGAGCCGTGGCCCTGCGCATCGAGCGGGACGGGGAGCGCGGGGTCGCGCTCGTCGTCCTGGACCGGCCTACGAGGCTCAACGCGATCGACCTGGAGACGGCCGGGGAACTCGCCTCGCTGTGGGGGGAGTTGCGGTACGACGAGTCGGTGCGGGCCGTGGTCCTCACCGGGGCCGGCACCCGCGCCTTCTGCACCGGGATCGACCGGGGCGTGGAGGTCCCGCAGCCGCCGTCCCCGTACGCCATCGATGATCCTCTCCTCCGGATCGGGCCGAAGGCGAACGACCTGTGGAAGCCGGTGGTCGCGGCGGTGGAGGGGATGGCGTGCGGCGGGGCGTTCTACCTGTTGGGCGAGGCGGAGTTCGTCGTCGCCTCGCGGGAGGCGACCTTCTTCGACCCGCACACGACGTACGGGATGGTCTCGGCGTACGAGGCGATCGCGATGGCCCAGCGGATGCCGTTCGGGGAGGTGGCCCGGATGGCCCTGATGGGCACCGCGGAACGGGTGAGCGCCGAGCGGGCGTACGCGGTCGGGCTGGTGAGTGAGGTGACGGAGCCGGGCGGCGCGGTGGCGGCGGCGCTGCGGGCGGCGGCGGTGATCGCCTCGTACCCGACGGAGGCGGTGCAGGGGACGGTGCGGGCGGTGTGGTCGGCGAAGGAGGCCGCCCGTGCACAGGCGATGGCCCAGGCCCCGGCGCTGATCTCCCTGGGCAACCTGCCCCCGGACCAGCAGGCGGAGCTGTTCGGGGCGCGGCGCGGGGGCGGGGAGCCTCGGGTGCGGTGAGCGGGTGATCGAGCGGTCAGACCGCCCTGGCGGTCACTTCGCAGCGCTTGACCCGGGACACCTTGCCGGGGCTGTCCATCCGCACGGTGAGGGTGTCCTCCTCGCCGACGTTGAGGATCGTGGTGGCCTCGGCCGTGTCCACGGTGTTGCCGCGGGCGTCGACGAACCGCACGTCGATCTCGTACGCCTGCGTGCCCGGGTAGTTCGAACGCACCTCGAGCAGCGACGAGGTGACCGCCTTGCGCTTGCCCTTGCGCGGGGCGGCACAGCGGATGACCCGGACGACGAGGGCTTCGTCGGACGCGGTGGGCGTCGGGGTCGAATAGGAGCCGGACGAACCGGACGAGCCGGAGGACGAGGAGTCGTCCGTGTCGTCGTCGCTGTAGTCGCGGTAACCGCTGTTGCTCTTCTTGGAGTTGGAGCAGCCGCCGCCGCCCGAACTGCTGCCCTTGCTCTTGCCGCCGCTGGTGGACGTCGAGAACCCGGTGAGCGCGAGCACCACCACGACCAGGACCGCCGCGAGCTTCATCTGTCGCCGCATCATGGATGCAGCCCCCCTTGTTGTCGTTGCTCATGTGTTGCCGTACCTCGTGCCCGGCGTCCCCCAGCATGACGGATGGCCTCGGCATGTAAGTCATGGCCCTGTCACGGTCCGGTCATGGTCTGCGGGGCGGGGCATCCTCACGGCGGTCGGCGGCGTCCGCGTGGCGGGGGTGATCGTCCGGGCGTAGCGTCGGCCGTGCGGGGGGTGTTCGCCGTACGCCGTTGGAGGCTGACGATGATCCGCAACATCCTCGGCTCACTCGTCGCCCTCGCCGGGGCGGCTTCCGCCGTGCTGAGCCCGTTCCGCGACTGGTACGACGGGCGGGCGGGGCGGGACTACCGGGTGCGGGACCTCTTCGAGGGCATCACCGCCACGGAGTCGGGGGTGCTGGTCTCGATCCTGCTGCCGTTCCTGTTCGCGGCGCTGCTGGTGATCGCGGGGGTGGTGCTCCGGTCGCGGATCGCGGTCGCGCTCGCGGGGTTGGTGGTGCT
Organism: Streptomyces cyaneofuscatus; assembly: GCF_042718795.1. GTDB lineage: Bacteria > Actinomycetota > Actinomycetes > Streptomycetales > Streptomycetaceae > Streptomyces > Streptomyces cyaneofuscatus_A. Next base: position 160,110 of record NZ_JBHXOX010000008.1, on the reverse strand, counting down.
GGGCTTCACGATCCTGTGGATGGTCCGCCAGGGGCAGGCGGCGGGGTCGCTCACGGTGGGTGGGGACGGGGCGGGGGTGCAGGTGGGGGTGGTGAACGCGGCTGCGGGTGGGGTGCTGATGTTGTTGGGGGCGGTGTTGATGACGGGGCGGGGCCGGGGTCGGGGGCGCCGGGGGCGGGAGCGGGCGGCGGTGGAGCCGTATGCCGCGCCGCCGGCGGATCAGGTGGACACGTGGCCGCCCACGCAGGAGCCGGGGATGTCGACGAACACGTCGCCGTGGCCGGAGCCGGAGGTGGACCCGTACACGGGGCCCGATCCCTATGACCCCCGTACGCGGTCGTATCCGCAGGCCCCGCCGCCGGGGCGGCCCGGGGACCCTCGGGATCCGGTGCATCCGCCGCGCCGGCCGCCGGAGGGGTGACGGTCGCCCCGTCGAGGGTTCCGTCCTCAAACGCCGGACGGGCTGGGATTTCCGGGGCGCCGGCCCCCTTCGAGCTGACCGGCCACCCCGTCAACGGTTCCGTCCTCAATCGCCGGACGGGCTGGGTGGCCGCTCAGGTGCGGGCCCTGTTCCCCGTTCCCGTGCCCTTCAGGGCGTCCAGCGCGTACACGCAGCGGTCCTTGCTGCACGCGTACACCACCCCCGCCCGCGCCACCGGCGAACCCGTGATCTCGCCGCCCGTGGCCAGCTTCCAACGGAGTTGGCCGCCCGCCGCGTCCAGCGTGTAGAGCACGTGGTCCGCCGAGCCGAAGTGGACCCGGCCGTCCGCCACGACCGGCGCGCCCACCACGTCGCCGCCCGCCGCGAAGCGCCACTTCGGGGTGCCGGTCACCGCGTCCAGGGTGTAGAGCGCGCTGCCGCTGCCCACGTGGACGTTGCCCACCGCGACCAGCACCGGCTCGATCGAGGCGCGGGCCTCCGTGGCGATGCGCCAGCGGTCCTTGCCGGTCGTCGCGTCGAGCGCGTACACCGTGCCGAGGTAGTCCGCGAGGTAGACCCCGCCCCCGGTCACCGCCGGGCCCGGCGCGAACGCGGGCGGGGACAGGAAGACCGCCGGGGACTCGAAGTGCCACCGCACCCGGCCGGAGACGATGTCCACGGCCAGCACCCGGGTGCCCGCCGCGATGTAGACGTAGCCGTCGGGGGCCGGGGTCACCCGGACGGGGACGCCGCCGCAGGAGGCCGCGTCGCCGATCGGGTACGACCAGCGCTCCAGCCCCGTACGGGCGTCAAGGGCGCGCAGCCGGGCGTCCTGCCAGACGTAGACCGTGCCGTCGTGGATGACCGGCGCGGCCTCCGGCGTCTCGAAGTCGCTCTGGGCCCCGGTGATCTCCCACAGCTTGTCGCCGTTGGACGCCTCCCACCCCTGGACACCGCCGCCCCGGGTCGCGGTCAGCACCGTGCCACGGTCGGCCTTGAGCGCGTACACCCAGGCGTCCGTCCGGACCCGCCACTGCTCGGTGCCGCCCGCCGCGTCCAGCGCGTACAGGGACGGGCCGTCCGAGGCGTGGATGCGGCCGCCCTCGACGGCCATCGCCCACGCCACGTCCCGGGTCTTGAACTGGCGGCGCCCGTTGCCGACGTCCAGCGCGTGGATCTCGAAGGAGGTCACGTACAGCAGGTCACCGGAGACGACGGGCGTCCCCCACACGTCGTTGGACATGCGGAAGCGCCACGGCCGCCACCGGTCGGGCGCCGCGGGTGCGGTGTCCGGGGCCGGTCCCGGAGCCGGTACGGGTGCCGTGGGCGCCGTGGACGTGCCGGCCGTACCGGCGGCCGCGCCGTTCAGGCCCGCGGGCGGGCGGACCCAGCCCGTCGCGGCGGCCGGATGCGCGGCGGCGGGTCCCCGGACCTCCCCCGCACGCGGTCCGGGCCCGATCGGCGCCTTCGCCCCGGGCAGGTGGACGGGCCCGCTGTCAGGTGCCGGGGGCGAGGAGGAGAGCGGGGACGGCGAGCGCAGGTCGTTGCCACCGCGCCATTCGGGTCCACGATCGGGACCTCGGTCCGGCGCGCGCTCCGGGGCGCGTGGGGGCTGCGAAGGGCGCGGCGGGGGCGCGGAAGGCACGGGCGGTGCGGTGCGGCCGCCTCCCCGGCGCCGTTCGATCATGGCGGTGGCCGACGTGGGCAGCCAGGCCGACGCCGTACCGCTGTCGTCGCTGCCGGAGGCGAAGAGGTGCGGGGCGAGCTGGGCCTGGAGGTCGGCGGGGCTGGGCCGCTGGGTGGCGTCCATCTGCATGCAGGACTCGATCAGCGGCCGCAGGTCGGCCGGCAGCCCCTCCAGGTCGGGCCCCTCGCGCAGCAGCATGAACACCGTCTCGACCGGATTGGCCCCGTGGTAGGGGGCGTGGCCGGTGGCGGCGAAGACGAGGGTGGAGCCCAGCGAGAAGATGTCGCTGGCCCCGGTGACGCTGCGGGAGTCCCGGGCCTGCTCGGGCGACATGTACGCGGGCGTGCCGACGGCCACGTTGGTCATGGTCAGGCGGGTGTTGGAGACGCCGGAGGCGATGCCGAAGTCGATGACCCGGGGGCCGTCCTCGACGACGAGCACGTTGGACGGCTTCAGGTCGCGGTGGACGAGCCCGGCCCCGTGGATGGACTGGAGGGCCTCGGCGATCCCGGCGGCCAGCCAGCGCACGGCCTGGGTCGGCATCGGGCCGCACTCGTTGACGATCTCTTCGAGCGAGGGCGCGGGCACATAGGCGGTGGCCAGCCACGGCACGGCGGCCCGGGGGTCGGCGTCGACCACGGCGGCCGTGTAGAAGCCGCTGACCGCGCGGGCCGCCTCGACCTCGCGCGTGAAGCGGACCCGGAAGAGCTGGTCCTCGGCGAGCTCGGTCCGCACCGTCTTGATCGCCACCCGCCGGCCCGACGCCGACCGGGCGAGATAGACCAGCCCCATGCCGCCGGCCCCGAGCCGTCCCAGCACCTCGAACGGGCCGATCCGTCTCGGGTCGTGCTGCGTCAGCTGCTCCATCACGTGCCTGCCACCTCCCCGTACGGACCTCAGGAACGAAGCCCGCGAATGTCCCGCCCGTTACCGCCCGGTGCGATTTCCGGCCTGCGCGGCGTCTCACCGCTGGGCACCACCTGGCGGTGCGCACCCTGATTCTTCCTGGCTCGGGCGCCGGTTGCGAACCCGGGGGCGGATGTGGGTGTCTCATGTCACTTCGGCCGATTCTCGCCCACAACGGGTACGCGACGGGGTCAGGGAAGCAGTTCGCTCGGCTGGAGCACCGCGAAGAGCGCTCCCTGGTCGTCGACGAGGACCGCCATCCGCCCGTACGGGATGTCGAAGGGCGGCGCGGAGACCCGGCCGCCGAGCTGGACGGCGAGTTCGGCCGCCGCGTCGCAGTCGGCGACGGTGAAGTAGGTGAGGAAGTAGCTGGGCAGCTCGGCGGGGAACGCGTCCGTGATCACGCTGCGGCCGCCGACGGCGGTGTCCGGGCCGGGTTCCGCGCCCTCGGGCGACCACATCCGGAAGTCGACGAGCGCCTCGGCGTCGCCGGAGACGTCGTTGCCCGCCTCGTCCAGGTCGGTGCCCCGGAAGCCGAAGACCTTCTCGTAGAAGGGGTCCACCGTCTCCGGCTGCCGGGTGTGGACCTCGGTCCAGCAGAAGGAGCCGGGTTCGTTCTGCTTCTCGAAGCCTTCCCGCTCCTCCGGCTGCCAGAGCCCGAAGACCGCGCCCCCGGGATCGGCCGCCTGCGCCACGATCCCGGCCTGCCCGGCCCGTACCGGGTCGGTGATGATCTGGCCGCCGTGCTCGCGGATCGCGGCGACGGTGGCCCGGATGTCGTCGGTGGCGAAGTAGACGCCCCAGGCCGTCGGCATCCGCCCGTCCTTCTTGGCGGCGAGCGCGGCGACGAGCCTGCCGCCGCTCAGGGCGTCCGCGAAGGGCATGCCGTCGCCCGCGCGGAAGGTCCAGCCGAAGAGGCCGCCGTAGAAGCGCTTGCCCGCTTCGAGGTCGGAGAGCTGCACGTCCACCCAGCACGGCGCCGAGTGCGCGAATGCGGCCATGGGGCCCGGTCCTTCCGTCGCAGTGACGCCTGTCACAGTCAACGTAACGGCGTGCCCGGTCCGCCGCGCCCCGAGCGCACCCCGAGCGCACCCCGAAGCCCCCCATAGGGAACATTTGCTCGGATAATGAAGGTGTGGTCACCATGTGGACGAAAGTTGTCCACCGAAGTTGTCCACAGGCTGTTGATAACACTATTGCCGGGGAGCGGTGACGGGCCGCGCGGCCGGAAAGCGGCCCCGGTCCTGTCCCGGGGCCGTCCTGGGACAGGACCGGGACAGGACCTCGTACGCACCGCCACCACATCGGCCGAAAATGGTCGCCCCCCGACCCCCCGCACCCCGCCGGACCTCGCCGGACCCCGCCTTTCCTGCGGCGTTCCCCATTTGCAGTCGGCCGAATCGCGCTCCCATCGGCCCTCGGTAAGCTGACGGCATGACAGGACAAGTACGTACCGTCGACGGCCGCGTGGCCGGTCGACGCGGTCAGGCGACGCGGCAGAAGCTGCTCGACTGCCTCAGCGAGATGCTCAGCTCCTCGCCGTACCGGGACGTCAAAGTCATCGACGTCGCCCGGAAGGCCGGGACTTCACCCGCGACTTTCTACCAGTACTTCCCCGATGTGGAGGGCGCCGTCCTCGAAATCGCCGAGGAGGTCGCCAAGGAGGGTGCCGGACTGACCGAACTGGTCGCCGGACGCCCGTGGGTCGGCAAGGCCGGCTGGCAGACGGCCGAGGAACTCGTCGAGGGGTTCCTCGACTTCTGGCGCCGCAACGACGCGATCCTCCGCGTGATCGACCTCGGCGCGGCCGAAGGGGACAAGCGGTTCTACAAGATCCGTATGAAGATCCTGAACTCGGTCACCAACTCCCTCACCGATTCGGTGAAGGAGCTCCAGGCCAAGGGCAAGGTCGACAAGGACATCAGCGCCGCCGCGATGGCGGGCTCCCTGGTCGCGATGCTGGCCGCGGTCGCCTCGCACCAGAAGGGGTTCACCACCTGGGGCGTGAAGCAGGCCGAACTGCGCCCGAACCTGGCGCTGTTGGTGCACCTGGGCATCACCGGCAAGAAACCGACCAAGTAGCCGACGGCCTCATACGTCATACGTCGTACGTCGTACGTCCTACCGGCACGTCCTGTCTCACCGACGGCGGACCACCACGCACTCTGCCGGTGGTCCGCCGTCGGTGTTCCCGGACACCACGGCGGAACGGCTCCGGTGAACGGCGAACTACCGCCGCTCCAGCCGGAAGAGCCGGATCTGCCGCTCCAGCCGCGCCTGGTACGCCGCGTACGGCGGCCAGAACGTCAGCGCCACCCGCCACACCTCCTCCCGCTCCGCCCCCTCCAGCAGCCGCGCCCGCACCGGGATGGACCGGCCCCGCCAACTGATGACGGCCTCCTCCGGGCGGGCCAGCAGATTCGCGGTCCAGGCCGGATGCCCGGTCCGGCCGAAGTTGCTGCCGATGAGGATCCAGGTGCTCTCGGACTCCCCCTCCGGCATGCAGGCCAGCGGGGTCACCCGGAGCCGCCCGCTGCGCGCCCCCGGCACCGTCAGGACGAGCCCCGGCAGCATCCGCGCGCTGGGCAGCACCTTGCCCCGGGTGAGCCGGTGGACGGTGCGGTCCAGGACGGGGACGACGTGCGGGGCGATGCGGGCGAAGGCGCGGGTCGAGGAGACCTTCTGGATGAGCCGGGCGCCACGGGTACCGGTCATCGGACGGCCACCCCGTGCGCCAGACCCTCCGGCGTCACGTCCCCGAACAGCCCGGCCTGCCCCGCCGCGTGGTCGCGCAGCCGGTGTACGGGCCCGAAGAGCAGCTCGTCGCCCGCCGCCCGCTTCACGTACAGGTGCGCCTCGTGCTCCCAGGTGAAGCCGATACCGCCGTGCAGTTGTACGGCCTCCCCGGCCACGGTCCGGGCCGCCTCCAGCGCCTGGGCCAGTGCGAGCGGCCCCGCCGCCGGGTCCCAGGCGGCGTGGTACGCGGCGGAGCGGGCCGCCTCCACCCGTACGTACAGGTCGGCGAGGCGGTGTTTGACGGCCTGGAACGACCCGATGGCCCGGCCGAACTGCTCGCGCTCCTTCACGTACGCCACGGTCCGCTCCAGCGCGCCCGCCGCCGCCCCGACCGCCTCGGCGGCGAGGACGGCGGCGGCGGTGCGCCCGGTGGCGGCGAGCGCGCCGCAGACGTCCGGGGCCACCCCGTCCTCCCCCAGGAGCTCGGCCGGAGTGTCGCGCAGTTCGACGCGGGCGACGGGCCGGGTCTCGTCCATGGAGGTCAGCCGGGTACGGGTGAGCCCTTCGGCCTCGGCGTGGGCGAGGAAGAGGAGCGTCCGGCTCCGCGGGTAGCCGCCGGTGTGGGCCGCGACGAGGAGGAGTCCGGCGCTGTGGCCGTCGAGCACCCGTTCGGCCTCCCCGTAGAGCCGCCAGCCGCCGCCTTCGGGGTCCCGCCGGGCCTGGACTCCCCCGGCCCGCCCGCCGCCCGCCCAGCCTCCGATGCTGTTGTCGGCGGTGAGGCCGAGCGCGGCGGCCATGGACCCGCCGGGGGCGACGAGGGCGGCGGTGAGGGCCCCGTCGGCGATCCGGGGCAGCAGGCCGGCGCGCTGGGCCGGGGTGCCGAGCGCGGTGATCAGGGGGGCGGCGAGTACGGCGGTGGCGAGCAGCGGGGAGGGCAGCAGGGCGCGGCCCGTCTCCTCGCAGGCGAGGGCGAGCTCGGTGGCCGTGCAGCCGGCCCCGCCGTACTCCTCGGGCAGCGCGAGCCCCGGCAGCCCGAGCTCCTGGGCGAGCCGGCGCCACAGGGCCGGGTCGTGGCCCTCGGCGGTCCGCACGGCGGCGCGGACCTCGCCGGGACCGCTGTGGCGGGCGAGCAGGTCGCGCAGGGTGCGGCGGATCTCGTCCTGTTCCGCGGTGAAATGGGCCGGCAAGGTGCAGTCGGCGTTCGCGGTGAAGTCGGTGTGCGCGGTGAAGTCGGTGTGCGCGATGAAGTCGGCGTCCATCGTCGGACTCCTCCCTTCAGGAACCGGAGCGGCCCCCGATCTGACGGCTCGTCATATTAGGTCCAGGGCAAGCCGATTCCCAGAGTCCCGCACGCACGCGGAGGTACGGAAGTCACGCGTACGAGCCGGTTGCGGGCACCCTTATCTGATGTACCGTCAGATTCATGCCTGCCTCCTCCTCCCCCTCGCCCGGCCTCCCCCGCAAGGTCGCTGTCGTCGGCATCTCCCTCGCGGACTGCGGACGCGTCGACGACGCCACCCCGTACGCCCTGCACGCCCAGGCGGCCCGGCGTGCGCTGGCCGACTCCGGCCTGGACCGCTCGGTGGTCGACGGCTTCGCCTCGGCCGGGCTCGGGACGCTGGCGCCGGTGGAGGTCGCGGAGTACCTGGGGCTGCGGCCCACCTGGGTCGACTCCACGGCGGTGGGCGGCGCGACCTGGGAGGTGATGGCCGCCCACGCGGCGGACGCGATCGCGGCGGGTCGGGCGCGGGCGGTGCTCCTGGTCTACGGCTCGACGGCCCGGGCCGACATCAAGGCGGGCCGGCGTATGTCGAACCTGTCGTTCGGCGCGCGGGGGCCGCTCCAGTTCGAGGTGCCGTACGGGCACACGCTGATCGCCAAGTACGCGATGGCCGCCCGGCGCCACATGCACACGTACGGCACGACCCTGGAGCAGCTCGCCGAGGTGGCGGTGACGGCCCGGGCGAACGCGGCGGCGAACCCGGAGGCGATGTTCCGGGACCCCATCACGGTCGACGAGGTCCTCTCCGGCCCGATGATCGCGGACCCGTTCACCAAGCTGCACTGCTGCATCCGCAGCGACGGGGGGTGCGCGGTGCTGCTGGCGTCGGAGGAGTGCGTACCGGACACCGCGAAGGCGCCGGTGTGGATCCTGGGCACCGGGGAGTCCGCGTCCCACTCCACGATGTCGGGGTGGGAGGACTTCACGGTCTCCCCCGCCGCCGTCTCGGGCCGCCTGGCCTTCGAACGGGCCGGGGTGCGGCCGGCGGACATCGACCTGGCGGAGATCTACGACGCGTTCACGTACATGACGCTGGTGACGCTGGAGGACCTGGGGTTCTGCGCGAAGGGGGAGGGCGGCGCGTTCGTGGAGAAGGGCCGCACGGGCCTGCGCGGCGAGCTCCCGGTGAACACGGACGGCGGCGGCCTCTCCGCCTGCCACCCCGGGATGCGCGGCCTGTTCCTGCTGGTGGAGGCGGTACGCCAGTTACGCGGCGAGGCCGGGGAGCGCCAGGTCCACAAGGCCGGGGGCCGCCTCCCGGAGCTGGCCGTGGCGTCGGGGACGGGCGGCTGGTTCTGCTCGTCGGGGACGGTGGTGCTGGGGCGGGGGTGAGTCCGGCTGGCTCTCCGTAGCCGGAGACCGATGGAATGGGCTCCATGAGCGACACCTCCACCCCGCGCCCCTTCACCGACCTCCTGCACGCCCAGCGCGTCTGGGACACCGAGCTGCCGGGCTTCGACCCGGCCACCGCACCGCCCGCGCCCCTCCCCCTCTTCCACGCCTGGTTCGCCGGCGCCGTGGCGGCCGGGCAGGTCGAGCCGCACGCGATGAGCCTGGCCACGGCGGACGCCGACGGCCTGCCCGACGTACGCACCCTGCTCCTCCACGGCGCCGACGAGCGCGGCTTCCACTTCGCCTCGCACGCCACCAGCGCCAAGGGCCGCCAGCTCGCCGCCCGCCCGTACGCCGCGCTCGGCTTCTACTGGCCGGCACTGGGCCGCCAGGTACGGGTCCGGGGCCCCGTCCTCCGCTGCACCCCCGCCGAGAGCCACGCCGACCTGCACGCCCGGTCCGCCGGAGCCCTCGCCGCCGCGCTGACCGGGGCCCAGAGCGAGGTCGTGGAGTCCGTGGACACCCTCCACCGGACGGCGGACGCGGCCTGGGAGCGGGCCCAGGCGGAACCGGACGCCGAGGCTCCGACCTGGACCCGCTACGTGGTCGAGCCGGCCGAGGTGGAGTTCTTCCAGGGCGACGCCCGGCGCCGCCACATCCGGCTCCGCTACCGCCGCACGGAGACCGGTGCGGGGGCCGGTCCGGAGGCCGGTGCGGGGACCAGTCCGCAGGCCGGCACGGCAACCGGATCGTCGGCCGGCCCGGAGACCGGCGGCTGGACGCGTGAGCTGCTCTGGCCCTGAGGCGGCCCCGCCGGCACCCCGCCGACCCCTTAACCCGGTTTCAACAAGAAAAGGGCACTATGGGAGGAAGGCGAGTCGCTGGAGGTACCGATGCCACGAGCCCGTTCCCGCTACGCCCCGGACCGGGGCCTGACCGGTCGCATGGTCACCACCATGTTCCTGATCGGACTGCTGTACGTCGTCTTCGTGGGCGTGCTCCTCGCGGCCCTGCGCGGTTCCTGGCCGATCATCCTGATCATCACGGGTGGCCTGTTCATCGCCCAGTTCTGGTTCAGCGACCGCATCGCGGCGTACGGCATGGGCGCCCGCGAGGTCACCCCCGAACAGGCGCCCGAACTGCACGGCACCATCGACCGCATCTGCGCGCTGGCGGACATGCCGAAGCCCAAGGTGGCCATCGCCGAGAGTGACGTACCGAACGCGTTCGCCACCGGCCGCAGCGAGAAGACCGCCCTGGTCTGCGCCACGACGGGCCTGCTCCGCAGACTGGAGCCGGAGGAGCTGGAGGGCGTCCTCGCGCACGAGATGTCGCACGTCGCGCACCGGGACGTGGCCGTCATGACGATCGCCTCGTTCCTCGGCGTGCTGGCGGGCATCATCACCCGCATCGCGCTCTGGGGCGGCTTCGCGCGCAGCCGGCCGGGCAACGACCCGGCCGGCATCCTGCTCCTGCTCATCCCGCTGATCAGCGCCGTCGTCTACGCGATCAGCTTCCTGCTGACCCGGTTGCTCTCCCGCTACCGCGAGCTCTCCGCCGACCGCGCCGCCGCCCTCCTCACGGGCAGGCCCTCCGCCCTCGCCTCGGCCCTGACGAAGGTCAGCGGGCAGATGGCCCGCATCCCGACCGAGGACCTGCGCAAGGCGGAGCCGTACAACGCGTTCTACTTCATGCCCGCGTTCTCCGCGAAGGAGTCCCTGGGCCGGCTGTTCTCCTCACACCCGACGCTGGAACAGCGCCTGGACCAGCTCTCCCGCATCTCCACCGACCTGTCCCGGTAAGTCGCCTTCAAGGAGTTACGCCCGTGGGCCTGCTCGACGCCATCCTCGGCCGCAGCAAACCCGTCCGCCCCGACCTCGACCAGCTCTTCGCCGTCCCCTCGGCCGCCCTCACCCTCCAGGCCGCCACCGGTTTCACCCCGACCGGCCTGGGCTCGGTCTGCTTCGCGGGGGTGGAAGGCGGCGGCTTCGCCCGGCTCCAGGAGGACGTACGGGAGCTGCTCGACGCGGACACGGAGCGCGGCGGCATCCCGGTGGAGTTCAGCCGGGACCCGTACGGCTATACGTGGCTCCTCGCCACCCACCCGGCCGACGACACGGCGGGCCTGGTCAACGACCTGCACGCGGTGAACACCCTGCTCCAGGACGGCGGCTTCGGCCCGCACCTGCTGTGCTCGCTGATCGGCTTCCGGGACGCGGAGGGGCGTGCGCTGGCGCTCGTCTACCTGTACAAGCGCGGCACGTTCTACCCGTTCGCCCCGCTCCCCGGCGGTGCCGAGAAGCGGGACAACCAGCTCGAACTCCAGGTACGCGGCGCCCTCGGCGACGACCTCCGGGTGGAGAAGGACCTGTCCCGGTGGTTCCCGGTGTGGGGCGCGCCGGGGCTGTGATCGGACGCCGGAGGAGTGAACGGGTTCAGCCGGCGGGCCGGAAGACCGGTACGGCCTCCCCCGCCTCCCGGAACGTGACCGTCAGCCCCATACCGATGCGGAGGTCGGCGTGCGCGCACTCCACGACCTCCGTCATCATCCGCGGCCCCTCGGCCAGGTCGACGACGGCGGCCACGTACGGGACCCGGTCCCCGAAGGGCGGCAGGTCGTTGCGGTGGACGACGGACCACGTGTAGAGGGTCGCCCGACCGCTCGCCCGCTCCCAGCCCACGTCCTCGCTCCAGCAGTACGGGCAGAACTCGCGCGGGTAGTGATGAGCCCGCCCGCACCCGCCGCACCGCCGGATCAGCAGCCGCCCCTCCCCCGCCGCGTCCCAGTACGGCCGGGTGAACGCGTCCGGCTCGGGCAGGTCGAAGCGCGGGCCCTCAGCCACCCGGTCGGCGCTCACAGGAACAGCCCGAACGCCGCGTCCAGCGACCACGTCTGCCAGGCCATCGCGAACAGGGCCACCAGCGAGATCAGGGCCATCATCGCGTTCTGCCCCTGCTCGGCCCAGTCGTGGATCATCAGGACCAGGTACAGCAGGTTGAGGAGGAGACCGGCGACCAGCGCGATCGGGGTGAGGAAGCCCGTCACCAGGCCCAGACCCAGGGCCAGTTCGGCGTAGACGACGACGTACGCGATCAGCTTCGGGCGCGGTTCGACGACCCGCCGGAAGCCGGTGCGCACCACACCCCACCGGTGCTTGCCCGCGACGTCTGCCGCCCAGGCGATCCCCGTACCCCGCTCGAACCAGCCTTTCCTGTCCTTGTGCCGCCAGCTCTCCAGCCACCACAGGCCGAGGCCTATGCGGAGGACGGCGAGCCACTCCGCACCGCTGAGCCAGATCGTCCGCATGGGGCAGCCCCTCCGGTCGCTCGTATCTGACGATACGTCAGTTCACCGGATCCGGGCCACTCGCGCAAGAGGTCCGCACTCTTCTCAGCGCCGCTGCCCGCGCCCCAGCAGCCACGCCAGGTAGACCCCGCCCAGCGCGCCCGTCACCACCCCCACCGGCAGCGGGCCCGCCGTCGGCAGCGTGATCGCCACCAGGTCGGAGGCGGAGAGCAGGAGCGCGCCCATCGCGGCGGCGGGCAGCAGCCCCGTCCCCGTACCGCGGCTCAGGCGGCGGGCCAACTGCGGTGCGCAGAGCGCCACGAACACGATCGGGCCCGCCACCGAGACCGCCACCGCGCTGAGCCCGACCGCGATCAGGAGGACGACTACGCGCGTCCGGCCCGCGTCGATCCCCAGGCCGCCCGCCGCCTCGTCGCCCATCTCCAGCAGGTCCAGGCGGCGGACCAGTGGGAGGGCGAGCAGGAGCAGGGCCGCCAGGGCGAGGAGAGCCGGGAGGATCTGGTGGCGTTCGGTGGAGCCCAGGCTGCCGATCAGCCAGAGTTGGGCCGACTGGGCATGGTCGAGGGCGGCCCGGGTGAGCAGGTACGCGTTGACCGAGGTCAGCAGTGAACCGACCGCGATCCCGGCGAGGATCAGCCGGTTGCCCCGGAACGAGCCGCGCCGGGCCAGGAGTTGGACGATCACCGCCGTGGCCAGACCGCCTCCGGCCGCGCCCACCGCCACGTACGCCGGGTCTCCGTGCAGCAGGACCAGCAACGCACCGGTAGCCGCACCGGAGTTGAAGCCGACGATGTCCGGGCTGCCGAGCGGGTTGCGGGAGAGCTGCTGGAACAGTGCTCCGGCCGCACCCAGTGCCGCGCCGACGGCGAGGCCGAGCGCCACCCGGGGCAAGCGCAGCTCCAGCACCACGAACGCGGCCTGCTCCGAGCCCGCCCCGAACAGCGCGCCCAGCACCTCGGCGGGCGGTACGAGACCGTCCCGGGTCAGCGCGAGCGCGCCGCTGCCCGCCGCGAGGAGGGCCAGGAGGAGGGTGATGGCGAGGGGGCGGGGGCGTACGCGGAGGGAGAGGCCACCTAGGGCCCGGCTCCGTACCACCGCGGTTCGGGTCAGGGCTGCTCGTACCACCGCGGTTCGGGCCGGAGCGCTCATGCCGCCGCCACCGCCTTCCTCGATGCGGTCCGGTTGCGGCCGATCAGCCAGATCAGGACCGGCGCCCCCACGAACGCCGTCACGATGCCCACCTGGATCTCGGCGGGCCGCGCGATGACCCGGCCCACGATGTCCGCGACGAGCAGCAGGCCGGCGCCGATGAGGACCGCGTACGGCATCAGGCGGCGGTGGTCCGGGCCGGTGAGCAGGCGGGCCAGGTGCGGGGCGACCAGGCCGATGAAGCCGACCGGGCCGATCGCGGCCGTCGCGGCTCCGCTGAGGAGCACCGTGGCGAGCGTGCCGAGCAGCCGTACGCGTCCGGGGGCGACGCCCAGCGCCCGGCCCGCCTCGTCGCCGAGGGCGAACGCGTTGAGGGCGGGCGCGACGGCGAGCGCCAGCACCGCGCCGGCCAGGAGGAACGGCAACACCGCCCACAGCACCGGGAGTTCGCGGCCCGCCAAGGTGCCGACGGACCACATGCGCAGGGTCCCGTACGCGTCCGCGTCCAGCACCCCGAGGCCGCTCACCACCGCCCCGAGCACCGCCGTGACGGCCACCCCCGCCAGCACGAGCCCCTCGGGGGTGCCGCGACCCGCGCCCCGGCCGCCGAGCAGGTACACGACCACCACCGCGACGGCCGCCCCGAGCAGCGCCCACCAGACGACGGCCTGGAGCGAGCGCGTACCGAGCAGGACGGTCGCGGCGACCACCGCGCAGGCGGCCCCGGTGTTGACGCCGAGGATGCCGGGGTCGGCCAGGGGGTTACGGGACATGCCCTGCATCACCGCCCCGGCCAGGCCCAGCGCCGCCCCGGCCGTGACGGCGAGCAGCGTGCGCGGCACCCGGACCTCGCGGACCAGGGAGGCGTGCGGGGCGTCCGGGTCGAACAGTGCGGCCAGCACCTCGGCCGGGGGCACGGGCTGCGCGCCCACGGCGAGGCCGCCGGCCACGGCGAGGGCCAGGAGGAGCAGCCCCGCCGTGAGCACGGCGGCGTACCGTACGCGTACGGCGGGTTCCTTGCCGGTCACCGTCAGCCGAAGGCCTTCTCGATCTTGTCGATCAGGTTGCCCGCGCTGTAGTAGTCCAGCCGGAAGGTGTCCAGGCCGAGGTCGTACACGCGCTTGTCCTCGACGGCGGCCAGGTCCTTCCAGACCGGGCGCGCGGTGGCGGCGGTGATCTCCTCGGGGGTGTGGCTGACGAAGAGGAGCGAGCTGTCCTTCGCGGTGTCGGCCACCTTCTCCTGGCTGAACTCGGCGAAGTCCGAACGGCCGCCCTGCGTCTGGCCCTTGCCGGCCGGCGGTTCGAGGACGGTGAAGCCGAGCGAGGTGAGCAGCCGGCCCTGCGCGGACTCGGGGGTGAAGACGGTCATCGCGGACTGGTTGTCGCGGACCAGGGCGGCGGACTGGGTCGGCACGGTGATGGCGGCCTTGACCTCGCCGACCCGCTTCTCGTGGGCGGCGACGACCTCACTCGCGCGCTTCTCCAGGCCGAGGTCCTTGCCGAGGCGGGCGGTCAGGTCCTGCCAGGAGACGTCGTCGTGGCGGTAGAGGAGGGTGGGGGCGACGACGGAGAGCTTGTCGTAGAACTTCTCGGCGTTCTCCGCGCCGGAGGAGGCGCCGATGATGAGGTCCGGCTTCAGCGCCAGCACTTTCTCCACGTCGGGCTCGAAGCCCTGGTAGGCGACCTTGACGCTGTTCTTGGCGGCGGCGTCCGACCACTGGGTGAAGAAGCCCTGCTTGTCGGTGATGACCGAGGGCGGGGTGGCCTGGGAGGCGATGACCGGGGCGTCGAGGGCCAGCAGGTGGCCGGTCATGGTGACGCTGACCGAGACGATGCGCTTCGGCTGGGCGGGGACCTTCTCCGTCGTACCGGCGTCGTGCTCCACGGAGCGGGTGGTGGCGGCCGCCTTGTCGCTCCTGCCGTTCCCGGCGCCCTTGTCGGCCGCCGTGTCGCCGCCGCCACCGCAGGCGGTGAGCGCGAGGAGCCCGGCGACGGCGACCGCCGCCCCCTTGAACCGGGTCCGGAGCTGTCTGCCGTTCATGTACGTCCCACCCCTTCGACCGCCGGGCGGGCGCGCGGCACCGTACCGCGCGAGGGCCCCCCGATGGTCACCTCACATCAACCGAAGCAAGGTTAGCCTTACCTTAGATGGGGCGAGGGGCGCGAAGGGGAGGCAATCACCGCATCCCGCCTCCCGTGATCAATTCGCAATCGTTTCCCACCTTGACCGAGACCCATCAACAGAGCGGGCTATTACGCTCCGAACCATGCCCAACACCCCTTCCCCCACCGGCCGTACCGATGTCGTCGCCCTCACCGACCGGACGGACGACCGGCCCGTCTACGTCATCGGCGGCGGGCCCGGCGGCCTCGCGGCCGCTGCCGCGCTCCGCGACCGGGGCGTCCGCGTGGTGGTCCTGGAGAAGGCGGACCGGGTCGGCGCGTCCTGGCGCGGCCACTACGACCGGTTGCACCTGCACACCACGCGGCGGTGGTCGGCGCTGCCGGGGCTGAAGATGCCGCGCAGGTTCGGGCGGTGGGTGGGCCGGAACGACGTGGTGCGGTACCTGGAGAAGTACACCGAGCACCATGAGCTGGAAGTGGTGACAGGCGTCGAGGTGAACCGGATCGACCCGGCGCCCGACGGCTCCGGCGACTGGCAGCTCACCGCGACCGGCGGCCGGGTCCTGCGGGGCCGCGCGGTCGTCGTCGCCACGGGCTTCAACCACACCCCGCGCATCCCGCGGTGGCCGGGCCGCGACACGTTCACCGGGGAGCTGCTGCACGCGGCGGAGTACCGTAACCCGGCCCCGTACGCCGGCCGGGACGTCCTGGTGGTCGGCATCGGCAACACGGGGGCCGAGATCGCGGCGGACCTCGCGGAGGGCGGGGCCTCCCGGGTGCGGATCGCGGTGCGTACGGCCCCGCACATCGTGCGGCGCTCCACGGCGGGGTGGCCGGCCCAGGCGACCGGCATCCTGGTGCGCCGGCTGCCGGTGCGGCTGGTGGACGGGGCGGGGGCCGTGATGGCGCGGATCGCCGTACCGGATCTGTCGGAGAAGGGGCTGCCGCGGCCGGGGACGGGCCTGTACTCGCGGGTGCGGGAGGGGGCGATCCCGGTGCAGGACGTGGGGTTGATCGACGCGGTGAAGAACGGCACGGTGACCCCCGTGGCGACCGTCGCCTCCTTCGACAAGGACGCGGTGGTGCTGGCCGACGGCACCCGGCTCACCCCGGACGCGGTGATCGCGGCGACCGGCTACACCCGTGCCCTGGAGCCGCTGGTGGGCCACCTGGACGTGCTGGACGCGCGGGGCCGGCCGGTCGTCCACGGGGGCCGGACCCCGAAGCAGGCCCCGGGCCTCTACTTCACCGGGTTCACCAATCCGATCAGCGGGATGCTCCGCGAGATGGCCCTGGACGCGCGGAAGATCGCCAAGAGGGTGGCGCGGGCGCGCTGAGCGCACTGAGCGCACTGACGTCCCGCAGCCGCCTCCAGGTCCGCCCCTACGTCGGCCTCCAGGCCCGCCCCAGTTCGAGTCGACGCCGGCCACGGGGGCGACAGCATCTCGGCCCTGACCGAGGTGCTCAGGAGCCCGGCGCGCCCGGCGTGGACCACACCTGCGTAGATCAAGGTCACGCAGGAGTGACTACGGCGACATGATGACAACTGTGTGATTAATGGCGTGCGTTGTGGCGCATCTGTTCCCAGGGGGATGCGTTGATCGCTAGCTTCCCCTCAACTCGTCCGTACCGGGAAGGACTTCTGTGAGCTCCTCCGTTCGAAGATCCGTCGCCGCCCTGGCCGCCACCGCACTCGTGGCCCCGCTCCTGCTGGCCTCGGCATCACCCGCCTCCGCCCAGAAGGGCAGCCAGAGCGACAGGGCGGCCCAGGATGCCGCCGCCTTGTCGCGGGCGCTGGTGCGTGACGCGTCCGCCAAGGACGCGAGCAAGCACCTCGTGGCCTTGCAGGCGATAGCCCGGGCGACGGGCGGCCACCGGGTCGCCGGATCGCTGGGACACGACATATCCGCCGCGTACGTGCAGACGCTGCTCACGGCGGCCGGATACCGCGTCTCCTCCCAGAAGTTCGACTTCATCTACACCGAGACGCTGGCCGAGAAGCTCTCCGCCGTCTCCCCCACCCCGTTCGACGCCGAGATCAAGGCGCTCACCTACACGAAGTCGACGCCGGCCGGCGGGATCACCGCCCAACTGGCCGCCCCGCCCATCGACGCGGACGGCACCACCGGCTGCGAGCCGGGCGACTACGCGGCGGGCGCGTTCACCGGGAAGATCGCGCTGATCAAGCGCGGCGGCTGCGCGTTCGGCGTCAAGCAGGAACAGGCCGCCGCGGCGGGCGCCGCCGGGGCCATCATCTACAACAACATCGACGCCGGGTACGGTCCGCTCTCCGGCACCCTCGGCGACCCCGCCACCGTGAAGATCCCGACGGCCGGGCTGTCCAAGCCCGACGGGGACCGGCTCGCCGCCGACCTCGCCCAGGGACCGGTGACGATCTCCTTCGAGGTCCGCCAGCTCCAGGAGACGCGCACCACGAAGAACGTCATCGCCGAGACGCGGGGCGGCGACGCCGCCAACACCGTGGTGCTCGGGGCGCACCTGGACTCGGTGAAGGCGGGCCCGGGCATCAACGACAACGGATCGGGTTCGGCCGGTCTGCTCGACGTCGCGCTGAAGCTGGCCAAGAAGGAGAAGCAGCCGCGGAACAAGGTGCGGTTCGCCTGGTGGTCGGCGGCGGAGAGCGGCCTGTTCGGCTCCGCGCACTACGTCGACGCCCTGCCCCCGGCCGAGCGGCAGAAGATCAAGCTCTATCTGAACTTCGAGAACCTCGCCTCGCCCAACTACGGCCTGTTCGTCTTCGACGGCGACAACTCCGACGGCCTCAACTTCCCCGCCGGACCGACGGGTTCGGCCCAGATCGAACGGGACATCACCACGTTCCTGGGCGACCGGGGCCTCCCGACCGCCGGAACGCCCTTCATCGGGCGCTCGGACTACCACCCCTTCGTCCTGGCGGGGATCCCCTCCGGCGGTACGTTCTCCGGCATGGAGGCGCTGAAGACACCGGCCGAGGCGGCGAAGTGGGGCGGCGAGGCGGGGGTCGCGTTCGACGTGAACTACCACGCGGCCGGGGACACGCTCAAGAACATCAACACGAAGGCGTTCGACATCAACATCGACGTCATCGCCAACGCGGTGGGCACGTACGCGCACGACCTCGGCGCGCTGAAGAACCCGCCGGCCGCCGGGCGGCAGGCAGCACCGGCGTACGTGACGGGCGCGGACGCGGAGGCGGACGCGCGCACGGACGCCACGACCGGCACGAGTACGGACACGGGCACGAGTTCGCGGTGACCGCGTAGTACGGCGTCAGGGCCCCGGGCCTCCCGTAGCGGAGGCCCGGGGCCCCGACTGGCTCCCCTACGCCCACACCCCGCGTGCCGCGACGCTCCGCGCCCACGGTTCCAGGTCGGCCGGGGCGCGGCCCAGGACCCGGCGGACGTCGTCGGTCACCTCCGAGGTGTGGCCCGCCCGGTGCAGGGCGAACAGGGCGCCCAGCGCGTCGGCCACCTCCTCGGGCCAGCCCTCGGCGAGGAGTTCGGCGCGGTACGCGGCCGGGGTGAGCTCCTCGTAACGGATCGGGCGGCCCGCGGCGCCGGCGATCACGCGGGTGGCGTCGGCGAAGGTGAGCGCGCGCGGACCCGACAGCTCGTAGACGCGTCCCGCGTGGCCGTCCCCGGCCGCGGTGAGGACCGCCGCCGCGACCTCCGCCACATCCTCGGCGTCGATGAACGGTTCCGGCATGTCCCCGATCGGCAGGCCCAGCCGGCCGGCCCGGAGCGGGGGCAGCCACAGGTCCTCGTCGAAGTTCTGGAAGAAGTTGTTGGGGCGCAGGAGCGTCCACGCGGCCCCGGTCTCCTGGACCGCTGCCTCGGCGGCCGTCATGCCCTGGCCGAAATCCTCCCCCGCCTTCTCGATGCTGCGGCCGGAGAGCACCACGAAGCGGCGTACGCCCGAGGCCGCGGCCTGCCGCACGAACTCCCTTACGGGGGAAGGGTCGTCGGGCGCCACGAGGTAGAGCGCGTCGGCCCCCGCGAGGGCGCGCTCCCAGGTGTCGGGGAGCGTCCAGTCGAACCGGACCTCGCTGGAGCGGGAGGCGGCCCGGACCGTGACCGGCCCGGAGGCGCGCAGCCGGGCCACGACCCGGCGGCCGGTCTTGCCGGTGGCGCCGAGGACGAGGACGGTGGGCGGGGTGCGGTGCGTGCCGGTCTTCGCTGTCATGGGGCAAGTCCACCGCGCGGCCGCCACGGCGGCCATGGGCGCCCGTCCGCCGTGCATAGGTGAGCGTCCGGCCGCTGGGTGAGCGGTCCGGGGCGGGCTGCTTCTCTGCCTATCGTGGCGCCATGGACGTGTTCGACGAGCTGTTGCGGGGCGTGCGGGGCAAAGGTGCGGTGTTCGGGCGGTCGGTGCTGTGGTCGCCCTGGTCCCTGCGCTTCACGGACGGGGCCTACCTGACCCTGTGCCTGCCGATGCGGGGGGCCGGGTGGATCGTGCCGGAGGGCGGGGAGCCGCTGCGGCTGGCTTTCGGGGAGGCCGCGATCGTCCGGGGGCCGGCCCCGTTCACCTTCACCGACGACCCGGCGGGCGGTACGGGTGCGGAGGTACGGGAGGTGCGCTGGGACGCCCGGACGGCCCCCGCGCCCGAACTGGCCGCCGTCCCCGACCTGGGGCCCGAACTGGACGGGACCACCGTTCTGTTGGCCGCCGCCTACGACGTACAGGCGCAGGTTCCCCAGCAGCTGCTCCGGGCCCTCCCGCCGGCTCTCGTCGTACCCGACGAGGACGACTGCGCACCGCTGCGCGACTACGTGGTCGCCCAGATCGGCGGCGCGCGGCCCGGGCACCAGATCGTGCTGGACCGGCTGCTGGACTGGATGCTCGTCTGCACCCTGCGGGACTGGTTCGACCGCCCGGAGGCCGAGCCGCCGGGGTGGTACGGAGCTCTCGGCGACGAGGTCGCGGGCCCCGCGCTACGGGCGATGCACGAGGACCCCGCGCACCCCTGGACGACGGCGGAGCTGGCGGCCCGGGCCGGGGTCTCGCGGACCACCCTGGCGAAACGGTTCACCGAGCTGGTCGGGGACGGCCCGGTGGCGTACCTGACCGAGTGGCGTATGACCCTCGCCGCCGACCTGCTGACCCGCCCGGAGCTGACGGTGGCGGCGGTGGCCCGGCGGGTCGGCTACGCGGACGCGTTCGGCTTCAGCGCGGCGTTCAAACGGCTCCGGGGCGAGAGCCCGAGCGCGTACCGGCAGGAGGCCGCCGCGACCGGGCGCGCACCGGGGCGGGCGACTCCGGCGGGGTGAGAGCGGCGCGCGGCGGGGGTGCTCCGGGAGGCTCCTGGGGCTCCGGGAGAGCTCGGGGCTCCGGGGGTGCTCGGGGGGCTCCGGGGCGGTGCCGTTACGCCGTGACCACCGGGACGCCTTCCGGCCGCCCCGCCAGCAGGGCCGCGATGTGGTCCGCGCAGCCCAGGGCGGCCGCGGCCATGGCGGTCCTGGTCATCCCGGCCACGTGCGGGGTCAGCAGCGCGTTCGGCAGGCCGAAGAGCGGCGAGGCGAAGGCCGCGTGCTCGTGCTCGAAGGTGTCGACGGCCGCCGCCGCGAGGGGATGCGCGGGGTCGCGCAGGGCTTCGGCGAGCGCGTGCTCGTCGACGATCCCGCCCCGGGCGGTGTTCAGGAGGATCGCCCCCGGACGCATCAGCGCCAGCTCGCTCCGGCCGACGAGCCCTCGGGTCTCCGGGGTGAGCGGCAGGTGGAGGGAGACCACGTCACTGGTCGCGAGCAGGCCGGGAAGGGTGAGGGCGGGGCGGATGACGGCGGGGCGGGGGGCCGGTGCTGGTGCTGATCCCGGTGCCGTTGCTGGCGCTGATGCTGGTGCTGGTGCTGGTGCTGGTGACAGCTGTGGTGCTGATGTCGTCCCCCGGTGCCGCGCGAGCACCTGGACGTCCATGCCCAGCGCACCCGCCCTCCCCGCCAGGGCCAGCCCGATCCGGCCCGGTCCCACGATGCCCAGCGTCAGTTCCGACAGCTCCGCCGGCGGGACCGTGGGCGCCCGCCACTCCCCCCGGTGCGCGGCCTCGTCGTACGACCTCAACCATCGCGTCAGCGCAAGCAGTTGGGCCAGGGCGAACTCGGCGACCGCAGCCGCGTTGGAGCCGGGCGTGTGGGTGACCGCGACCCCGTACCGGGCGGCGGCCGCCAGATCGACGTGGTCGGTGCCCGCGCCGGCCCGGCCGATCACGCGGAGCGGGTGGGCCAGTCCGGGCCGGGTGGCCCCCGCGAGGAAGGCGGCGCGCAGCGGCACCCCGGCCCGGGACTTGACCGCGTGGTGGCCGATCCCGCCGCGTACCGTCCCGGCGAGCAGGGCGGCCTCGTCGAAGGGGTCGAAGTCGGTGAAGTCCACCCGGCCACCCCAGTCGGCCCGGGCCCCGGCCGGATCGGCCACCCGCCGCAGGTTCAGCGTGACGGCCAGGCCGTGGCCGAGCAGCCGCTCCAGCTCGCGGCCGAGCAGCACGCCGGGGGCCGCGTCCACCAGCAGCACACGGAACCGTTCCACGTGGCACTCCCGTCCGGTAGGCAGGCCCGGCCCCCGTAAGCCCCGAACCCGCTGTACGGACCCTACCTCGCGACCTGGGATGGCCCTCCCCGCACCATCGGCAGCGACCCGGGCCGGTGACCCGGACCGCTGACCCCGCGCCTCACCCCCAGGCCCCCTCCGCCGCCGCGTCCCGGAAGACGTCGGCCACGTCGCGCGGGGAGCGGCCCAGGGCGCGGCGGACGCCGTCCTTCAGCGGGGCCTCCCGGCTCGTGCGGATCGGGTCCAGCGCGGCCGTCCAGAGCTCGGCCTCCACCTCCGACATGCCCCGCACGACCAGCCCGTCCCGGAACGCGGCCTCCTCCAGCGGGACGTAGGAGGCAGGCGCACCCCCGGCCGCCTTCGCGATCTCGTCCAGTACGTCGGCGATGCTTAGCGCGCGCGGGCCCGACAGCTCGTACACCTCGCCGTCGTGGCCGTCCTCGGTGAGCGCCGCCACCGCGACCGCCGCGATGTCGTCCGCGTCGATGTACGCCGCCCTGCCGTCCCCGACCGGGAGGGCCAGCTCCCCGGCGCGTACGCCGTCGAGGAAGACGCCCTCGCTGAAGTTCTGGGCGAACCAGCCGGGCCGCAGGATCGTCCAGCCCAGGCCGGAGTCGCGCACGGCCTGCTCGCCCTTCAGGTGGGGGCCGCCGTCGAGGACGGAGTCGCCGAAGTACCCCGGTACGTCGACACCTCGGGCCGAGAGCAGCACCAGCCGCCGCACCCCGGCGGCGACGGCCCGCTCCACGAAGGCGGGCGTCGGGGAGGGCTCGGTGTCCAGGGGGACGATGTAGGCGGCCTCGGCACCCTCCAGGGCGGGCCCCCAGGTGTCCGGGGACTCCCAGTCGAACGGGGTCTCGCCGGACCGGGAGGCCGCCCGGGTCTCCACCCCCAGCTCGCGGAGGCGGGCCACCACGCGGCGGCCGGTCTTGCCGGTGCCGCCGGTCACCAGGATGGGGGACGAGGTTCGTTCCGGCGTCGCGTCTTCTGTCTTGGTCATGGATCAAGCCTCGCCGAGGCCCCCGCACCCCGCCATGGCTCAGCGTCCGGGAGGGATGTCCGACCGTCCGGCACCCGGGGCGGCGAAAACGCCTGAGGCCCGGATCCAGGGGATCCGGGCCTCAGATGCACTTCATCAGTAGCGGGGACAGGATTTGAACCTGCGACCTCTGGGTTATGAGCCCAGCGAGCTACCGAGCTGCTCCACCCCGCGTCGGTGAACCCCACCCTACGCCACTGTGCGCCCCGCCGTGACCAGCGGCAAGCCGCCGCCCCGGGGACGCGCGGGGCCTCTGCCCGCACGACCCGGGGCCGCGCGGAGCCTTTGCCTGCACGACCATTCCTGACGGGCCGTCAGTTCAGTAACCTGACAGAGCGTCAGCCAACCGCAGGATCATCGAGCAGGGCCATCGAGCAGAACCATCGAGCAGGAGTGGCGGAACGATGCTTGGATCGACTCACGGCACCCTCACCACCGACTTCCGCGCCCGGGTGGTGGCCTGCGGCGAGGAGCCGCACGCCTCCGTCGTCAGCCTGCCCACCGCCACCCGGCAGGGCGGGCTCGATGTCAGCGGCCGGCCGCTGCACCTGGCCGTGCCCGACCTGGACCGCTTCTTCCGGCCGCGCTCCGTGGCCGTCGTCGGCGCCTCCGACACCGAGGGGCGCCCCAACACCGGCATCACCCGGCAGCTCATCGCCTGGGCCGAGCGCGTCGGGGCGCGGCTGCACCCGGTGCACCCGGCCCGGAACGCCGTCTTCGGGCGGCCCTGCGTGCCGAGCGTGGCCGCGCTGCCCGACCCTGTCGACCTGGCGGTCCTGCTGGTCGCCGACCCGCTCCCGGTCATCGAGGAGCTGGCGGAGGCCAAGATCCCCTTCGCCGTGGCCTTCGCCTCCGGGTTCGCCGAGACCGGGGAGGCGGGCGCGGTGGCGCAGGCCCGGCTGGCGGCGGCCGTGGAGCGGTCCGGCGTACGGCTGCTCGGGCCGAACACCAACCTGAACGCCTTCGAGGAGTTCCGGGACGACCTGGAGGGCCCCGCCATCGCCCTCATCACCCAGTCCGGCCACCAGGGCCGCCCCCTCCACGCCCTCCAGGAGCTGGGCATCCGGCTCTCGCACTGGGCGCCCACGGGCAACGAGGCCGACCTGGAGACCGCCGACTTCCTCGCGTACTTCGCCCAGCGTCCCGAGGTGGGGGCCATCGCCTGTTACGTGGAGGGGCTCAAGGACGGCCGGTCCTTCCTCCTCGCCGCCGACCGGGCCGCCCGCGCGGGGGTGCCGGTGGTGGCGGTGAAGGTGGGGCGTACGGAGGCCGGGGCCGAGGCCGCCGCCTCGCACACCGGGAAGCTGACCGGGGCGGACCAGGTGGTGGACGCGGCGATGCGGCAGTTCGGGGTGGTCCGGGTGGACGGCCTCGACGAACTCCAGGACACCGCCGCCCTGTTGGCCCGGGCCCGGCCGCCGCAGGCCGAGGGCGTCGCCGTGTACTCCATCTCCGGCGGCACCGGCGCCCACTTCGCCGACCTGGCGACGGCGGCCGGACTCCCGCTGCCCGCCCTCTCCCCGGCCAAGCAGGACGAGCTGCACACCTGGATACCCGGCTACCTCAACGTGGCCAACCCCATCGACAACGGCGGCCACCCGGTCGGCGACGCGCGCGGCCGGAAGATCATCGACGCGATCCTGGCCGACCCCTCCGTCGGGATCCTCATCTGTCCGATCACCGGCCCCTTCCCGCCCATGAGCGACCGCCTCGCCCAGGACCTGGTGGACGCGGCCGAGGCCACCGACAAGCTGGTCTGCGTGATCTGGGGCTCCCCCGTGGGCACCGAGGACGCCTACCGCACCACGCTCCTGGGCTCCTCCCGCGTCGCCACCTTCCGTACGTTCTCCAACTGCGTCACTGCCGTGAAGGCCTACCTGGACCACCACCGCTTCGCCTCCGGCTACCGCTCCCCCTTCGACGAGGCCCCCCGCACCCCCTCCCCCTCCTACCGCAAGGCGCGGGGCCTGATGCGCCCGGGGCAGCAGCTCAGCGAGCACGCGGCGAAGCAGCTCCTGCGCGCGTACGGGATCCGGGTGCCGCGCGAGCAACTGGTGACGAGCGCGGCGGGCGCCGTCCGGGCGGCCGGTCCGGTCGGCTACCCCGTCGTGATGAAGGCCTCCGGGCCCCGCCTCGCCCACAAGACGGAGCTGGGCCTGGTGAAGGTGGGCCTGACCTCAGCCAGTCAAGTGCGGGACGCCTACCGGGAGTTGACTGACATCGCCCGGTTCGAATCCGTCGACCTGGACGGCATCCTGGTCTGCCAGATGATCGACCGGGGCGTCGAGATGATGGTCGGCGTCACCCACGACGCCCTCTTCGGGCCGACGGTGACGGTCGGTCTCGGCGGGGTCCTGGTGGAGGTGCTGCACGACACGGCGGTACGGGTGCCTCCCTTCGGCGAGAAGGACGCCCGGGACATGCTCGGCGAGCTGCGCGGCCGGGCCCTGCTGGCCGGGGTGCGGGGCGGGGCGCCCGTCGATGTGGACGCGCTGGTGGAGGTGGTGCTGCGGGTGCAGCGGATGGCCCTGGAGCTGGGCGACGACCTGACCGAGCTGGACGTCAACCCGCTGGTGGTGCTGGGGCGCGGGCAGGGCGCGGTGGCGCTGGACGCGCTGGCGGTGTGCCGGTGAACGCCGGACACGCCGGCGGTGCGCCGGTGAACGCCGCGCCACTACCGGAAGCCCCCGCCTCCGTCGGGCCCACCGTCCTCCACCGCACCACCCCCGACGGCGTCTCCTGGATCACCCTCAACCGGCCCGAGGCCATGAACGCCGTCACCTGGGAGCAGCGCGAGCAGGTCATCGCCCTGCTGGCCGACGCATCCGCCGACCCCGCCGTACGGGCCGTCGTGCTCACCGCCACCGGCCGGGGCTTCTGCGCGGGCGCCGACCTGCGCGGCGCCCCGGCCCAGACCCGCGAACGGCTCCCCGGGGACGTCGCCCGGACCATCCGGCTCGGCGCGCAACGGCTCATCGCCGCCGTGCTGGACTGCGAGAAGCCGGTGATCGCCGCCGTCAACGGGACCGCAGCCGGGATCGGCGCGCATCTGGCGTTCGCCTGCGATCTGGTCCTGGCGGCCGACACGGCGACGTTCATCGAGGTCTTCGTCCGCCGGGGGCTCGTCCCGGACGGCGGCGGCGCCTATCTGCTGCCCCGGCTGGTGGGGCCGCAGCGAGCGAAGGAGCTGATGTTCTTCGGGGACACCCTGACGGCGGCGGACGCGGAACAGATGGGGCTGGTCAACCGCACTGTCCCATCAACGGAGTTGGAGGCCCTCGCCGCCGCGTGGGCCGGGCGGCTGGCCTGCGGGCCCACCCGGGCCATCGCCCTGACCAAGCAGCTCGTGAACGACTCGCTCACCGCCGACCGGGCCACGGCGTTCGCGGCGGAGGCGGCCGCCCAGGAGATCAACATGACGACACGGGACGCGAACGAGGGGGTCGCCTCGTTCGTGGAGCGGCGGACGCCGGAGTACCGGGGGTTCTAGGGATGGCCGGGCACCCCCACTACACCCCGTACTCGGCCAACGTCCGCCGGTAGGCCGCCAGTCGGGAGGTCCGGCCGATGGTCAGGGCGCCCACCAGGCGGCCGTCCAGGTGGTAGCTGACCTCCAGGCGGCGGGCCTCGCGGTCGCACTCGTGGACCTTCGCCGTGTCGCCGAGGGCCGGGAGGCCCACCGAGCGGAGCCGGACGCCGTGGAGGTCGGACCAGAACGAGGGCACCTCGGCGAAGACCGGGGCCGCCTCGCCCCGCAGCAGCGTACGGGCGGCCGCCGCACCCTGCTCCACCGCGCCGGACCAGTGCCCGAGGGCCGGGGCCGCGCCGTCCGCCAGGGGCTGCGGGACCCGGGCCGCGTCGCCCGCCGCGACCACGCCGGGTACGGTTCTGCCGTCCGGGAACAGGGCCCGCAGCCGGGAGTCGGTGGGCACCCCGCCGGCCGCCTCGATCCCCGATCCGGCCAGCCATCCGGTGGCCGGGACCGCGCCCAGCGCCAGGACGGCGACGTCGGCCGCGACGGTCCGGCCGTCGGCCAGCCGGGCCCCGGTGAGCCTGCCGTCCGGTCCGGTCCGGTAGGCGGCGACCGTGGTGCCGGTGCGCAGATCGATGCCCGCCTCCCGGTGCAGCGTCCCCACGAACGCACCCGCCTCCGCGCCGACCGCCCGCTCCAGCGGTACGGCCCCGGCCTCCACGAGGGTGACGTCGAGCCCCAGCTCCCGCCCCGCGGCGGCGACCTCGCCCCCGAGGAACCCGGCGCCGACGACGAGCAGCTTCCGCCCGGGGGTGAGCGCGGCCCGCAGCGCCGTCGCGTCGTCCCGGCCGCGCAGGGTGAACACGCCCTGCTCCGGGCCGGGTCCGCCGGGCACGCCACCGGACCGGGCGGCGGCTCCGGTGGCGATCAGGAGGCCGTCGTAGGGCAGGCCGGTGCCGTCGGCGAGGGTGACGATCCTGCTGTACGGGTCGAGCCGGACCGCGGCCCGCCCCAGCCGCCAGCAGGCCCGGAGGCCGTCGGGGACCGGGAGCGCGGTGTCGGCGGCGGGAGCCTGGCCCGTCAGGAAGCGCTTGGAGAGCGGCGGGCGGTCGTAGGGGGCGTGCTGTTCGGCCCCGACGAGGGTCAGGCTCCCGGTGAACCCCTCGGCGCGCAGGGTCGTCGCGGCCCGCAGCCCCGCCAGCGAGGCCCCGACGATCACCACATCGCGGGGATGACGGCCGGTGGCGCTCATGGGGCGGCCACGGTGATGGCCCGGACCGGGCAGGAGGCGGCGGCCTTCTCGGCGTCCGCGCGCAGCCCGTCGTCCGGCGTGGCTTCGTACAGGAGGTAGTCGTCGTCGTCGAACGAGAAGATCTCGGGGGCGGCGAAGACGCAACTGCCGTGGCTCTCGCAGAGGTCCAGGTCCACGGTGATCCGCATGGTGACTCCGTCACGGGTAGGCACGACGGCCGGGCGGCACGTCAAGGAACGTCGAACGTCAGGGCGCGTCAGGCGGCCGTCGGCGGGTTGAAGCGGGAGTAGGCGGGCGCGGACCAGCGCAGCGGGGAGGCCGACGCCACTTCCCGTACGGCGGTGATCTCGAACTCCACCAGCCGCTGGGCCCCGGGGGTGCGGGCCGCCTCCGCCTCGTCCCACACCGTGCGGGCCGAACCCGTCAGGTGGAGCGAGGTGCCGGTCTCCCAGCCGGGAACGAGGAGACCGGCGGTCGGATTGAGTTCGAGGTTGCCCAGGGTGAGGAACATGGCGTTGCCGGCGTAGTCGGGCCAGCGCAGGAGCCGGGGCGAGAGGACCTGGACGAAGCCGGGGTTGCCGCCCCGGTGCGAGGCGTCGGCGTCGCCCCGGTCGGAGGCGGTGGCGACGAAGAAGGTGTCGGCGGCCCGGAGCGTCCGCTGCTGCGCGGGGCTGAGCTCCGTGCTGTCGACGGCCGTACGAGACACCGGAGCCCCCGCCGCGGCCGGGTGGTGGTGGTCGCGTTTCTGGATGTACTTGGGGCAGTTGGAGATGACCTGGTCGAGCTCGACGCGCAGCCCGTCGCCGTCGCGGACCGCCCGGCCGTTCATCCGCATCCGGCGCCGGGTGGCCGGTTCGATGCCGATCAGGCCGATGGGGACGGGCGCGGGGCCGGAGCCGGATCCGCTTTCCACCCCGGCCCCGTTCAGGAGCGCGGCCAGCGGGTCCTCCGGCGGGGGCAGCGTCCCGATCCTCAGGGTGTGCGGCCCGGGCACGGTCAGGAAGCCCGGCTCCCCGGTGAGCTGGGTCGCCCAGATCCGGCCTCGCTGGTCCGCGGCCCCGGCCACCAGGTGGGGCTGCTGGGCGAGGAAGGCCACCGCCACGTCGGGGACGGTGTTGCCGATGGCGCCCTGCGCCTGACCGGCCTGACGGGCGAAGCCCGCCCGTTCCTGCACGGCCCTCTCGCCGCGGTGGTAGCCGCCCATGGTCCTGCCTTTCACCGGGGGTGCAAGCGGTCGTCCTCGACCGCCGCCTAGAAGAAGCCGCAGGTGGGAGCGTTGGAGGTGGGGGCGTCGGCCGGGTCGGCGCCGGTGGAGGCGTAGATCTCCAGGCGGATGCCGTCGGGGTCGGAGAAGAAGATGCCGCCCGAGGTGCCGGTCTCCCCGTGCGGTACGACCCCGTCGTAGGCGAACGTGGCGCCGAGCGAGCGCAGGACCTCCTCGGTGGCCCGGATCTCCTCGACGGTGTCCACCTGGAAGGAGAGGTGGTGCAGGCCGGGCAGCGCGGGGGCGAACGTGCCCTCGCTCTGCTGCCACAGGGTCACCACGAGCCGGGAGTCCCGCCCGAGGAAGGCCCAGCGGCGGTCGCCGTCCTTGCCCTCGCCCAGCAGCTCGAAGTCGAAGACCTCGCGGTAGAAGGCGATCGAGCGGTCCAGGTCGGTGACGTTGAGGCCGATGTGGCCGGTCCGGAGATTCTTCGCCTTGCTCATGGTCGGTCTCCACGCTTTCGGTCGTCCGATCGGCGCCGCGAGTTCCCTCGCAACCAGTGAAACCGAATTTAAAGGTTAGAACGGGGACCGTCAACCGGTGAAAGCCTCTTGTCCGGTTAGAATCGAAGGAGAACGCCTCGCGACGGAAGGACCCACTGCCGTGCCGCACCCCACCGGGCCCGACCCCCGGCCGCTGACCGGCGAACCGCTCGCGCTGGATCTGCTCAACACCCGCTGGATCGGCGCGGAGGGCCCGCGCGACCTGCTGGAATCCGAGAACGGCCTGGCCATCTGGCTGCACAGCGAGCCGGTGCGCACCCACACGGCCCCCCTCCCGCCACCCGTCGGCCGCGCCACCCTGGACCGGCTGCTGGAGACCCGTACGGCGCTCGAAGCGCTGGCCGCCTCCGCCACCCGGCAGGAGCAGGCCGCACCCGCCACCGCGGCCGCGCTCAACGAGGTGCTCTCCCACGGTCGCATCCGCCGCACCCTGGGGGCCGACGGGCTGCCGGAGTCGGCGGTGGAGCTGGACGACCCGGCCTGGGGGCCCGCCTGGTACGCGGCCGAGAGCTGGCTCCACCTGGTGGCCGACCGGCCCGACCGCATCCGCCCGTGCGCCAACGACACGTGCGTCCTGCACTTCTACGACATCTCCAAGAACGGGACCCGCCGCTGGTGCTCGATGGCCGGCTGCGGCAACCGCGCGAAGGCACAACGCCACTACGCGCGCCGCACCGGCGCGTGAAGCGGTCATATCCGCCGCACGCGGGTTCACATCTGACGATGCGTCAGCTCTAATGGCCGGGTGATGGGACACGCAGGCATGGCCGCCACCGCCGTCCGGTACCTCAGGTCCGTCGGCGCCGCCACGACCGCACAGCAGCCGCCGGCGCCGCTGGAGGCGCTGCCCCGGCCCGACCTCAGGGCCGTCCGGGACGGCGAGCGGCTCCCCGTCGACCCGGCCGAGTTCCGCCGCGTACTGGGCCACTTCGCCAGCGGCGTCACGGTCGTCACCGCGCGCGACGCGGACGGGCCGACGGGCTTCGCCTGCCAGTCCTTCGCCTCGCTCTCGCTGGACCCGCCGCTGGTCGCCTTCATGGTCGCCCGTACGTCGACGACCTGGCCGCGCATCGCCCGCGCCGGGGCCTTCTGCGTCAACATCCTGGGGGCCGGGCAGGACACGCTGTGCCGGGGGTTCGCGGTGAGCGGGGCGGACAAGTTCGCGGGGGTGGCGTACGAGGACGGCCCGGCGACCGGGTCACCGCTGCTCGACTCCGTACCGGCCTGGGTGGACTGCCGCGTCCACGCCGTCCACACCGGCGGCGACCACCTCATCGTGGTGGGCCGGGTGGAGGCGCTGGGAGCGGCGGCGGAGGGAGAGCCCTTGCTCTTCCACCGGGGCCTGTTCGGCCGGTTCAGCCGCTGAGGGCCTCGGTGACGGTCCGGCCCGGCGGATCACCGGTTCAGCCGCTGGCGGTCACCGAAGCCGCCCTCGCCCGCCGGATGACCAGCGACATCAGCGCGGCCACCGCGCACAGCGCCCCCGACGCGTACCAGACCACGTCGTAGCTGCCGAACACGTCCCGCGCGACCCCGCCGAGGAACGCCACGACCGCCGCGCCCACCTGGTGCGAGGCCAGCACCCAGCCGAAGACGATCGCGCTGTCCTCGCCGTACTGCTCGCGGCAGAGCGCCAGCGTCGGCGGGACCGTGGCGACCCAGTCGAGCCCGTAGAACACGATGAAGAAGACCATCGGCGGCCGCACGTCGGGCGCCATCAGCATCGGCAGGAACAGCAGCGAGATCCCGCGCAGCGCGTAGTAGACGGCGAGCAGGCGGCGGGCGTCGAAGCGGTCGGTGAGCCAGCCCGAGAAGATCGTGCCGATGACGTCGAAGACCCCGATCACCGCCAGCAGCGAGGCGGCGGCCGTGATCGGCATGCCGTGGTCGTGGGCGGAGGGGACGAAGTGGGTGCGGATCAGGCCGTTGGTGGAGGCCCCGCAGATCGCGAAGGTGCCCGCCAGCAGCCAGAACGGGCCGGTGCGGGCCGCCTGGAACAGCACCGCCACCGTGCGGCGCGCGGCACCCCGGGCGGGGGCGGGCTTCGCGACGTGCACACCGCCGTACGGGGCGAGCCCCACATCGGCCGGGTGGTCGCGCATCAGGAGCCAGACGAACGGGACCGCCACCAGGGCCGCCAGGGCGACGGTGACGGAGGCGGGCCGCCAGCCGTGCTCGTCGACGATCCAGGCGCAGAGCGGGAGGAAGACGAGTTGCCCGGAGGCGCCGGCCGCGGTGAGGATGCCGGTGACCAGGCCGCGGCGGGCGACGAACCAGCGGTTGGTGACGGTCGCGGCGAACGCCAGCGCCATGGACCCGGTGCCGAGGCCGACGAGCAGCCCCCAATAGATCATCAGCTGCCAGGAGGCGGTCATCCAGACACTGGCGAGCGCTCCGGCCGCCACCAGACTCAGCGCGGCCGCCACGACCCGGCGGATGCCGAACCGGTCCATCAGCGCGGCGGCGAACGGCGCGGTCAGGCCGTAGAGCGCCATGTCGATGGAGACCGCGAGCCCGATCTCCCCGCGCGACCAGCCGAATTCGGTGTGCAGCGGGTCGATGAGCAGGCCGGGCAGGGAGTTGAAGGCCGCGCCGCCGATGATCGTCACGAAGGTGACGGCGGCGACGATCCACGCCCGGTGGATACGGGGGCGGCGGAGGCGGCGCGGGCCCGCCTCGCGCGGCTGCCGCCGGTCGTCGTCCTGGGCGGCGCTTTCGATGGTCTCGGTCACGTGGACCAGCATCTTGGCCCGCGCGTTCGCCCACGAGTGGCCGGAAGGACATGGTTCGCAGGAATCGGGCCACCCGTGCGCGGCCCGGCGCCCGAGCCCGGCGCCCGAGTCCGGTGCCCCCTGCACGTACCATCGCCGTCGGTCAGCGCGCGGCCGTCCCGGCCGGGCGCCTCGCACGCAGCGCAACGGATCCGGGGGATCTCATGCAGTGGGTCGCACGTCAGCAGTTCCATCGCACCTCGACGTCGATGCAGACCTGGGGGGCGGTTCTGCTGCTCGCCGCCTGCGCGTTGTGGGTGCGGCTGGCGTTCCTGCTGGTGGAGCAGTCGGGCGGGTCCTGCTACGGGGAGACGCAGAACTGCGACCTGATCGAGGCCTGGCCCGGGCAGTTGACGCTCCTGGCGGTCTCGGTGCCGGTCTCGGTGCTGGGCGTGGCGCTGTTCGTCGCCGGTACGGTCCGCCGGCAGGCCACCGCCCACGTCCTGGAGGTCATCGAGATGCAGCGGGCCGAGGCGCGGCAGAGGAAGAAGGCGTAGCGAGCCACCGGGCCCCCGCGTGGCCGCCCCAGGCCGCCGCCGCGCCCACCGCGTACCAGAACAGGTCCGGCGCGTTGAACGTCGAACCGAGCACCAGCCGGGCGGCCGTGCTGTGGGCGGAGAGTCCGGCGGGCACCCCGGTGAGCTGGAGGAGCTCGACCGCCCAGCTCAGGGCGAGCGCGGTCCCGGCCACGGCGACGGGCCGAGCGCAGGGCGCGCAGAGGGCGACGAGGGCGCAGAGCAGCACCGTATAGAGCGCGCTCCCGGCGTACTTGGCGAAGGCACCGTCCGCCCCGGCACGCACCCCGAGCCCGGCGGCGACGGTGACGACGGCGGCGCCCGCCGCCACCACGCGGGCCCGGAGCGCCGCATCCCGCACGGGAGACCTCACCCGAGCCCCACCCTCCTCAGCCGCCGGATCGGCCGGGCCACCAACAGCACCGCCACCACACCCACGTTGACCACCGCCGCCGCCACCAGCAACTCCGGTGCGCCCACCGCCTCGGCCACCGGACCGGCCAGGGCGCGGCCCGCCGCGACCATCAGGAGCGAACCGGCCACATCGTAGGCGTGCAGCCGGTTCAGGGCCTCCGGCGGGACGTGCGTCTGCACGGTGGTGGACCACATGACCAGCCAGAAGGCGGCACCCGCCCCCGCCAGCAACTGCCCGGCCGCCAGCACCGGCAGCGGCATCCCGAGGGCCAGCACCACCAGGCTCACCGCGACCAGGGGCAGCGCGATCGCGCCCGCCGCGAGCGGGTGGGACGGCCGCAGCCGCAGGGCCATGAGTCCGCCGACGACGCTGCCGGCCCCGTTGACCGCCATCAGCATGCCGTACGCCCCCGAGCCGTGCGCCTGGGTGACCAGGACGGCGGTGAGCGGGAGCATCGGGCCGAGGACCGCGAAGCCGTAGACGGTCCAGACGGCGATCACACCCCAGAGCCAGGAGCGGGCGCGGAACTCCCGCCAGCCGTCGACGAGTTCGGCGGTGAAGGTGCCCCGTACGGCGTCGTCGTGCGGGGCGGGGGCCAGGCGCATCAGGAAGAGGCAGGCGCCGGAGACGGCGAAGGTGGCCGCGTTCGCCGCGTAGACGGCCCCGGCGCTCGCCAGCCCCACGAGCACGCCGGCGAAGGCGGGGCCCGCCATGGTCATCAGCGCCTCGGCGACTCGCAGGACGGCGTTGGCGCGTTGGACGTCGGTGGAGACCCGGGGCACGGTCGAGGCGACGCCGGGCTGGAAGAGCGCGGCGCCGACCCCGGCGACGGAGCTGAGGAGGTAGACCGACCAGAGCGGCGGGTTGCCCAGCGCGAAGGTGACGGCGAGCACCGAGGCGCCGACCAGCCGCAGCACATCAGCGATGATCATCATGCGGCGCGGGGTGAACCGGTCCGCGAGCACCCCGCCGAACAGCACGAACACCGCCAGCGGCCCCATCCAGGCGGCCAGCGCGAACCCGACGGAGGAGGCGGGACGGCCCGCGCCCAGCAGCCCGGCGGTGAGGGCCACGGGGATCATGCCGTCGCCGAAGAGCGCGACCGTACGGGCCACGAAGAAGTAGCGGAAGTTACGGTTCCAGAGCCCGCCGGAACCGAGCGGCCCGAGCGACGGGAGCGGCGGGTGCGGACCGAGCGGCGGGAGCGGGGGCAAGGGCGGTCGGGTGTCACGTGAGGCGTCGGGAAGGGACGCGGTCTCTGTCGGCTTCTTCGTCACGTCGCTAACCTGTATCAGCCCGTGGTCTATACCAGCCAGTGAGTTTCAGCCGGTACGAGTTCCCCGTTTCGAGGAGGCCCGCCATGCCGCACCGCGTCGCCGTCCTGGCCCTGGACGGACTGCTCCCGTTCGAGCTGGGCATCCCGGCCCGGATCTTCGGCCGCTCCCTGAACCCCGCACCGGGCAACAGGGGCGGCAAGCTGTACGAGGTCGTGACCTGCTCGATCCGCCCGCCGGGACCCGTACGGACCGACTCCGACTACGCGATCCTCGTGGAGCACGGCCCCGAGGCGCTCGCCACCGCCGACACCGTGGTCATCCCCGCCTCCTACGAACTGGGCCCGGTCTTCGAGGAGGGCAGGCTCACCGAGGAGCTGGCCGCCGCCCTCGCGCTGATCCGGCCGGGCACCCGCATGGTCTCCATCTGCACCGGCAGCTACGTCCTGGCCGCCGCCGGATACCTGGACGGCCGCCCGGCCACCACGCACTGGTCCTCCGCCGACCATTTCCAGCGGCTCTTCCCGCAGGTCCGCGTCGACCCGGACGTCCTGTTCATCGACGACGGCGACGTCCTCACCTCGGCCGGGGTCGCCGCCGGGATCGACCTCTGCCTCCACCTCGTGCGCCGCGACCACGGGTCCGCCGTCGCCAACGAGATCGCCCGACGCACGGTCGTGCCTCCGCACCGGGACGGCGGGCAGGCCCAGTACATCCACCGCCCCGTCCCCGAACCGCAGTTCGCGACCACCACCACGGCCCGCGCGTGGGCGCTGGGGCGGCTGGAGAAGCCGATCCTGCTGCGGGACATGGCCCGGCAGGAGTCGATGAGCGTACGGACCTTCACCCGCCGCTTCCGGGAGGAGGTGGGGGTCAGCCCCGGCCAGTGGCTGACCCAGCAGCGGGTGGAGCGGGCCCGCCACCTGCTGGAGTCCTCGGACCTGTCGATCGACCAGGTGGCCCGCGACGCGGGCTTCGGCACGCCGACCTCCCTGCGCCAGCACCTCCAGGCGGCGCTGGGCGTGCCGCCGACGGTGTACCGGCGCACGTTCCGCCGGACCTCGGCGGACACCCCGTAGGCAGGGCCGTTACGCGGTCCGCTGCCGCAGCAGGTCGTCCAGCTCGGCCGCGAAGAGCTGCGCCGGGTCGAAGCGCATCCCGGTGAAGTGCCCGGCCAGCTCCAGGGAGAGGACCCCGTGCATCCGGGTCCAGAAGCTCATGGCCAGGTGCAGGGCGGCGGGCGGGGCGGGGTGGTCACCGGCCCAGTCGCGGTGCTTTTCGAGGTGGGCGGCGAACGGGGTCTCGCGGGAGGCATCCGACGTGAGCGCCGCGCAGGCGTCGAGCAGGGTCGCCATGATCTCGGCGGAGATGGCGGTGGTGTCGTCGGGCGCGTGGTAGCCGGGGACGGGGGTGCCGTAGAGGAGGAAGTACCGGTGCGGGTCCTCCAGCGCCCAGCCGCGCAGCGCGTGCGCCAGGCCTGACAGGTCGGCACCCTCGGCGGCGGCCGTACGCAGGGTGTCGGCGAGGCTGCGGTACCCGTCCCGGATCAGCTCGGTGATCAGCTCGTCGCGGCCGGCGAAGTAGCGGTAGAGCGCGGGGCCGCTCACGCCCATCCGCTTGGCGATCGCGTTGAGGGAGAGCGCGGAGGCGCCGGCCGTGGCGATCTGCTCCCAGGCGTGTTGCTTGATCTCCGTACGGACCTGGGCGCGGTAGCGCTCGCGCGGGGTCGCGGCGTCGGACGTGGCGCCGGACTTCGCCATGGTGTGCCACCTTCCCCCAGCCGTGAGACTACGTACTCAAAGTTTCGTTAGAAGCTATCACGAAAACCGTTGACCCTTCAGTTCGCCATGCGTTACAACTTCTAACGAACGAACGATGCTCTAGCTTGAGCTGAAGGAGACGCCCATGTCCCGCACCCGTACCGCCGCCCTCTTCACCGTCCCGCTCGTCGTCGCCGGGGTCCTGGCCACCGCCACTACCGCCGCCGCCGCGCCCGCCGGCGCCACCACCCCGCGCCCCGGCCCGTCCCTCACCTGCCAGGGCAAGGGCGTCGACGCCAAGGCCCTGGTCCGGGCTCGGGCCGAGACCGTCATCGACGCGTCGCCGGCCACCATCTGGAAGCTCCAGACGGACGTGGAGCGCTGGCCGGACTGGCAGGCCCACGTCACGGACGTGGACCGCGTCGACCACGGGCCCTTCCGCCCCGGTTCGGCGTTCCGGTGGACGACGCCGATCCCGCCCAACCCGGCGACTCCCGCCACCAGCCTGGACATCACGTCCACCGTCAAGCAGCTGAAGCGCGACTCCTGCATCCGTTGGACCGGCCCCGCCGTCGGCGAGGGGCTGCACATCGACGGCGTCCACGTCTGGAGCTTCACGAAGGTCCGGGGCGGGGTCCTGGTGCGGACCGAGGAGACCCACACCGGGGAGCAGGTCGACGCGAACGTCCCGTTCGCGACCGAGATCCTCCAGCAGGGGCTGGACGCGTGGCTGGTGGACCTGAAGAAGGCCGCCGAGGCCCGGCCCTGCCCCCGCCGCTGACTCAGAAGACCAGGACCCCCCGGGCCACCCGCCCGTGGTGCGCGTCGTCGGCGGCCTTGGCGAAGTCCTCCACCGGGTACGTCTCCGTCACCAGCTCGTCCAGCAGCAGCCGGCCCTCCCGGTACAGGTCCGCGTACAGGGCGATGTCGCGCTGCGGCCGCGAGGAGCCGTAACGGCAGCCGAGGATCGACTTGTCCAGGTACATCGAGGAGACGGTGAACGACGCCTCGGCGCTCGCCGCCGGTACGCCGAGCAGGACGGCCTGGCCGTGCCGGTCCAGCAGGTCGATCGCCTGGCGGATCAGCTCGGTGCGGCCGACGCATTCGAAGGCGTGGTCGGCCCCGTCGGGAAGGATGTCCCGTACGCCGTCGGCGGAGGTCAGGAAGTGCGTGGCGCCGAACTGCCGGGCCACCGCCTCCTTCGCCGGGTTGCTGTCGACGGCGACGACGGTGAGCGCACCGGCCAGCCGGGCGCCCTGGAGCACGTTGAGGCCGATGCCGCCGGTGCCGATGACCACGACGGTGTCGCCCCGGTCGACCTTCGCCCGGTTCAGTACGGCCCCGACGCCGGTGAGGACCCCGCAGCCGATCAGGGCGGCGGAGGTGAGGGGGAGGTCGGCGGGGATCTTCACGGCCTGGACGGCGCGAACCAACGTCACCTCCGCGAAAGCGGAGTTGGAGGCGAACTGGAAGAGCTTCCCGCCCCCGCGCGAGAACGGCCGCCCGGGCCGCCCGATCGCCTTCCGGCACATGGTCGGCCTGCCCCGGTCGCACTCCGCGCAGGCCCCGCAGTTGGCCAGGGTGGACAGCGCGACATGGTCCCCGGGCCGTACGTGGCTGACGCCGGGGCCGACGGCCTCCACCACGCCCGCGCCCTCGTGGCCGAGCACGACGGGAACGGGGAAGGGGATCGTGCCGTCGATGACGGACAGGTCGCTGTGGCAGAGACCGGCGGCGGCCACCGCCACGAGCACCTCGCCGGGGCGGGGGTCGCGTATCTCCAGGTCGTCGACGACCTCGGTCCGTGTGCCGTCGAAGACGACGCCTCTCATCTCGGCTCCCTCGGTAGGCCGAGCACCCGCTCGGCGATGATGTTCCGCTGGATCTCGTCGGAGCCGCCGTAGATGGTGTCGGCCCGGGTGAAGAGGAACAGGCGCTGTGCGGTGGTGAGGTCGTACGGGGTCGTGGCCGACCAGGGCTGTGGGCCGACGGCCCCCGCCTCGCCGCTCACCTCCACCGCCAGCTCGCCGAGCCGCTGGTGCCAGCCACCCCAGAGGAGCTTGGCCACACTGGGGGCGCCCGGGTCACCGGGGGTGCCGAGGGTGCGGAGGGCGTGGCGGCGCATGGTGACGAGTTCGGCCCACTGGCGTACGAGCCGGGCTCGGAGGACCGGGTCCTCGGCGGCCCCGGTCGCCCGAGCGGCGGCGATCACCTGGTCCAACTCCTGGGCGAACCCGATCTGTTGGGCGAGGGTGGAGACGCCGCGCTCCAGGGCGAGCAGCCCCATGGCGACGGCCCATCCGTTGCCCTCACCGCCGACCGCCTCGGCGGCCCGGGCCCCGTCGAAGAAGACCTCGTTGAACTCGCTGGTCCCCGTCATCTGCCGGATCGGCCGCACCTCGATCCTGCCCGGCTGGTCCATCTCCACGAGCAGGAAGGAGAGTCCGTGGTGGCGGGTGGAGCCGGGTTCGGTGCGGGCGAGGACGAAGCACCAGTCGGCGTCCTGGGCCAGCGAGGTCCAGATCTTCTGCCCGGTGACGGTGTAGCCGCCGGTGGTGGTGTCCGGGGTGGCGGTGGTGCGGATACCGGCGAGGTCGGACCCGGCGCCGGGTTCGCTGTACCCCTGGCACCAGAGGGTCTCGCCGCGGGCGATGGGGGGCAGGTGGCGGCGCCGCTGCTCCTCGGTGCCGTACGCGATGAGGGTGGGGGCGAGGAGGTTCTCGCCGATGTGGCCCATGCGGGGCGGGGCGGTGGAGCGGGCGTACTCCTCGGCCCAGATGACCTGGTGGGTGAGGGGGGCGGGGCGGTTGCCGTACCTGTCGCCGTCCTCGCCGTCCCGGCCGGGCCACCCGATCCCGATCCACCCCGCCTTTCCCAACTCGCGTTCCCACGCGCGGGGGTGGGGGGCGGGGGTGTCGGCGAGGCGGCTGTCCAGCCAGGTGCGGGCGTGGGTGCGAAAGGTGTGGTCGTCCTCGGTGAACCGGAAGTCCATACGTGCCTCCTGTCGTCCTGAGGGCTCCGCCCCGAATCCAGCCCCTCCGGCGTTTGAGGAGCGGGGTCCGGGGCAGCGCCCCGGGGGGGGGGCCCCCCCCCCCCCCCGGGAACCCCCCCCCCCCCCCGCGGGGGGGGGGGGGGGGGGCCCCCCCCCACCCCCCCCCCCCCCCACCCACCCCCCCCCCCCCCACCCCCCCCCCCCCCCCCCCCCCCCCCCCCGGGCTCCGCCCCCAGACCCCGGGTTCAATCGCCGGACGGGCTGGAGGGTGCGTTCGGCCGGGCCCCGGACTTCGCCGCCGCCGCCATCTCCTCCACCCGCGCCAGCATCGGCATCGGGTCCGTCCCCACCGTCCCGGGGAGGAAGGCCGCGATCCGTTCCGGGGTCCAGGCCGCCCCCTCCGCGTACCCCGCCCGCAGCTCCCTCGGCTGGGCCCAGACCGCGATCTTGGGCCCGGCGATCGTGTACACCTGGCCGGTGATCCCCGCCGCCCGCGCCCGCTCGCTCAGCAGGTAGACCACCAGCGCCGCCACATCCTCCGGCTCCCCGATCTCCGCGAGCTCCATCGGCACCCCGGCCGACATCCGGGTCCGGGCCACCGGGGCGACCGCGTTGGCCGTCACCCCGTACCGGTGCAGGCCCAGCGCCGCGCTGCGGACGAGCGAGATGATTCCGCCCTTCGCCGCGCTGTAGTTGGCCTGGGACACGCTCCCCTGGTGGTTGCCGCTGGTGAAGCCGACCAGCGTCCCCCCGCCCTCCTGCTTCCGCATCACCGCCGACGCGGCGCGGAAGACCGTGAACGTGCCCTTCAGGTGCGTCGCGAGGACCGGGTCCCACTCCTCCTCGGACATGTTGAACAGCATCCGCTCCCGCAGGATCCCGGCCACGCACACGACCCCGTCGAGCCGCCCGTACTCCGCCAGCGCCGTGTCCACGATCCGCTGCCCGCCCGCCATCGTGGAGATGTCGTCGGCCACCGCCACCGCCGAGCCGCCCGCCGCCTCGATCTCCTCGGCCACCGACCGGGCGATCTCGCTGGTGGGCTCGGCCCCCTCCACCGAGACGCCGTAGTCGTTGACGACGACCCGCGCCCCCTCCGCCGCCGCCGCGAGCGCGACCGCCCGTCCGATCCCCCGGCCGGCCCCCGTGACGGCGACCACCTTGCCTGCCAAGAAGTTCCCCATGCCCGGCCCCTTCCCGCGGTTTCTGACGGACCGTTAGATTTTACGGGCAGTCGGATACCCCGGCACAAGACCCAGGAGGTCCCCATGTCCCTGCCGGCCGAGTTCCACGAACGCGCCGAGCGCGTGAACAACTGGGGGCGCTGGGGCGAGGCCGACGAGCGCGGGACGCTCAATCTGATCACCGACGCCGTCGTACGGGAGGCCGCCGGCGCCGTCCGGAGCGGTCGCCGGATACCGCTCGCGCTGCCGCTCCGGCACGGCGGCGTGCAGAGCGGGTTCATCCCGGGGCGGATCGACCCGCTGCACACGATGGTCCAGATCAACCAGGAGATGTTCGGCCCGGGGACCGTCGCCACCAGCGATGACACCGTCACCATGGGGCTCCAGGCCGCCACCCACTGGGACGCCCTGACCCACGCCTCGCACGGCGGGCGGATCTACAACGGCCGGGCCGCCGACACCATCACCGCGCACGCCGGCGCGCAGTTCTCCTCCATCGCCGCCGTGAAGCACGTCGTGTCACGGGGCGTGCTGCTGGATGTCGCGCGCGCCCGGGGCGTGGACCGGCTGGCCGGCGATCACGCCGTCACACCGGAGGACCTGGAGGAGGCCGAGGAGTTCGGAGGCGTACGCGTACGGGCCGGGGACGTCGTCCTCGTACGGACAGGGCAGGTGCAGGTCCTCCTGGCCGGGGACCGGCACGCGTACGGCTATCCATCGCCCGGGCTGTCCGTGCGCACGCCCGAGTGGTTCCACGCCCGGGACGTGGCGGCGGTCGCCAACGACACCCTGACCTTCGAGATCTTCCCGCCGGAGATCGAGGACCTGTGGCTGCCCGTGCACGCCCTCCACCTCGTCGAGATGGGGATGCTCCAGGGCCAGAACTGGGACCTGGAGGCGCTGTCCACCGCCTGTGCGGAGGAGGGCCGGTACGCCTTCCTGCTCACCGCCGCGCCGGAGCCGTTCACCGGGGCCACCGGATCTCCGGTCGCCCCGGTCGCGGTGCTGTGATCCCGTAAGCCCCGCTGCGTGCAGACGCTCAGGCCAGGCCGGTCGCGTTCGTGAAGACGCAGGAGGGCGGTTCGCACACCTCGCCGCCCTGCACGACGACCTTCGGCGGCGCCTCCTGGACCACCACCGCCGGAGCGCCCCGGTCCACCTCGCACCAGATCTGCTTCCCGGCGCCCTCCCGCTGCCAGCCCCAGCGGTCCGCGAGGCCGTCCACCAGCTCCAGGCCCCGGCCGCCCGTGTCCTCGCCCTCCGCGTGACGCGGGCGCGGCGGGCAGTCGCTGGCGTCGGCGACCTCCACCCGGACGGTCCCGGCGTCCCCGGCACCGCCGCCTCCACCGAACAGCATCCGCAGCACCGCCGGGCAGCCCGTGTGGACGACCGCGTTGGTGACCAGCTCCGAGATGAGCAGGATGAGCGTCTCCGCGAGCGGCTCGTCATCCCCTATCCCGGAACCGACCAGACGCGACCGCGCCCACCGACGGGCCCGCCCCACCTCTGCGGGATCCGGACCGACCTCCAGCTGAACCTGAAGCACCTGCACCGCTCACACCATCCGAACCGGCGGACACATCGCCTCGCGCCTCCTCAGGGTCACGGAACGTGATTCCCCTACGCGACAGCATGGTTGACGTACAGTCACCGCAACAAGCGCTTCGGGCATATTCCAGCGCGAAGGAGTACGCGTGGTGCATACTGTGCGACGCAC
Organism: Streptomyces cyaneofuscatus; assembly: GCF_042718795.1. Classification (GTDB taxonomy): domain Bacteria; phylum Actinomycetota; class Actinomycetes; order Streptomycetales; family Streptomycetaceae; genus Streptomyces; species Streptomyces cyaneofuscatus_A. The sequence goes on along the minus strand of NZ_JBHXOX010000008.1, from coordinate 118,471 downwards.
GCTGCGGGGAGTCGAACAGGAGCGCGCAGAGACCGCGAGAAACGCTCTTCGGGCAGGCCCGGCACATCTCCGGCAAGAGCCCTCGCCCCGGACCGGAGCCGCCGCACAGGCCGCCCCCGGATCGCCCGGTTCCAGAACCACTCGCATCCCACGGAGCGTACCCGAGCGCGGCGCCGACTCCACCCGGTGACGAATCACGCAAAGGACACAACCCGGTATCGACGCCGACCGGCTGCACTGAGTCACCCTCCGCCCCCTGCTTCGCCCGGCACGTCAACCGAGGGCCGCTGAACCGCCGTACAGCGGCCGTACGGGGCCCAGATCGGCGGCCAGGACCTCCTCCGCCTCGACCGCCGTGAGCCACCGGGCCGCCCGGAGCCAGGCCCGCTTCAGGTGGAGGTGAACATCTGCCTCCCAGGTGAAGCCCATACCGCCGTGGATCTGGAGGCAGTCCCGCGCGTTACGGACGGCCGCCTCGTCGGCGAGCAGCTTGGCCGCCGCGATCTCCACCGGGTCGCCGGTCACCGCCGCCGCGTACACGGCGCTGCGGGCCGGTTCGGTGCGGGCGAGCATGTCGGCGCAGAGGTGTTTGACCGCCTGGAACGAACCGATGAGCGAACCGAACTGTGCGCGCGAACGGGCGTGTTGAACGGCCATCTCGGTGGTGCGCGCGGCGCTCCCGAGCTGTTCGGCAGCAGTGAGGAGCGCCCCTTCGCCGCGGAATGCGCCGGGGTACGCCTCCCAGGCGCCCGCAAGCCCCATGGTGCGGTGCAGCGGGGTCAGGGGATCCATCGACCGTACGGGAACGGCCCCCGCCACGAACGCCTCCAGCTCCTCCCCCGTGAGCACCCGCGCGCCGCCCGCCACCAGCACCGCGTCCGCGCCCCCCAGGTCCGCCACCGCCCGGCCGCCGCCCTCCGCGACCGTCACCACCGCCTCGCCCTCCGCGGCCCCCTTCACCAGCCCCGCCGCCAGGTGCGTCGCCACCAGCGGCCCGGGCAGCAGCGCCCGGCCCGCCTCCTCGAAGAGCAGCACCGCCTCCGGCAGCCCGAGCCCCACCCCGCCCGCCTCCTCCGGCAGCCGCAGGACGAAGAACCCGGCGGCACCCAACTCCCGCCACAGCCCCCGGTCCACCCCACCGCCCCGGCCCACCCCGCCGGCCCGGTCGCCCCCACCGGCCCGGTCCATCCCACGGTTCCGGTCACCCCGCTCCACCGCCGCCCGCATCCGGTCCCGGTCGAACACCGCACCGAGCAGGTCCCGCATCCCGGACCGCAGGGCCCGCTGGTCGTCCGAGAGCTGGAAGTCCATGGCGGGTCAGCGCCCCTTCGGGAGGCCGAGGATGCGCTCGGCGACGATGTTCCGCTGGATCTGCGAGGTGCCGGCGGCGATCGTGTACGCGAGGGAGGAGAGCCGGTCCAGGGCCCATTCCCGGTCCAGATCGAAGGCGTCGACGCCGCCGAGCACCTCCGCCGCCGCCTCGTACAGCTCCTGGCGGACCCCGGAGTAGCGCAGCTTGAAGACCGAGCCGCCGATGCCCGGGACCCCGCCCGTCCGCTCGGACTCGCTCACGTTCGCCTGCGTGAGCCGCCACAAGGCCCGGAATTCGGCGTTCAGGCGGCCGAGCCGCCGACGCAGCACCGGGTCGTCCCACCTCCCCGTCCGCCGGGTCTCGGCGGCCAGCGCCTCCAGGGTGCGGCGGCAGGCGACGACCTCGCCGACGAAGGCCGTACCGCGCTCGAAGGAGAGGGTGACCATGGTGACCCGCCAGCCGTCGTTCTCGGCGCCGACCCGGTTCCGTACGGGCACCCGGACCTCGTCCAGGAACACCTCCGCGAACTCCGTCGACCCGGCCAGCGTCCGCAGCGGCCGGACGGTGATCCCGGGGGCGTCCATCGGCATCGCCAGCCAACTGATCCCCCGGTGCTTCGGCGCCCCCGGGTCCGTCCGCACCAGCAGCTCGCACCAGTCGGCCACCTCCGCGTGCGAGGTCCAGATCTTCTGCCCGCTCACCACGTAGTCGTCCCCGTCACGCACCGCCCGCGTCCGCAGCGCCGCCAGGTCCGAGCCCGCGTCCGGCTCGCTGAACCCCTGGCACCAGATCTCGTCGCCGCGCAGCACCGGCGGCAGCCAGCGGGCGCGCTGCTCGGCCGTCCCCTCGGCGGCGATCGTCGGCCCGGCATGCAGCAGCCCGACGAAGTTCGCCCCGACGTAGGGCGCCCCGGCCTTCTCCGTCTCCTCCAGGAAGATCAGGTGTTGCGTCGGGGTGGCGCCCCGCCCGCCCGCGTCCACCGGCCAGTGCAGGCCCGCGTACCCGGCGTCGTACAGCATCCGCTGCCACGCCGTGTCGTACGCCCGGCGCGCGGGCCAGTCGTCGGGCGAGGGCTTGGGAGGCATCCCGGGGAGCACGGCGGCCAGCCACTCCCCCAGCCGCCGCCGGAACTCCTCCTCGGCCTCCGTGTACGCGAGATCCACCGCCGGGCCCCTACCGGTCCAGGTCCAGGCCGAGCATCCGGATCGCGTTGCCACGCATCAGCTTGTAGACCGTCTCGTCGTCCAGGCCCGTGACGTGGTCGAGCGCGACCTCCTTGGTGTGCGGGAAGGTCGAGTCCACGTGCGGGTAGTCGGTCTCGAAGGTGGCGTTGTCCCGGCCGACGACGTCCAGCGAGGCGATGCCGTGCTTGTCGCGGAAGAAGCAGCAGAACATCTGCCGGTAGTAGTACGTGGACGGCGGCTCGGGGATCAGATCGCGCACCCCGCCCCACGCCCGGTGCTCCTCCCACACGTCGTCGGCGCGCTCCAGGGCGTACGGGATCCAGCCCATCTGCCCTTCGCTGTACGCCAGTTTGAGCGTCGGGAACTTCACCAGCACGCCGCTGAAGAGGAAGTCCATCATCGAGGCCATCGCGTTGTTGAAGGAGAGCGAGGCCTGCACGGCGGGCGGTGCGTCCGGCGAGGCGGCGGGCATCTGGGAGCTGGAGCCGATGTGCATGTTGACGACGGTGCCGGTCTCCTGGCAGACCGCGAAGAACGGGTCCCAGTAGCCGGTGTGGATGGACGGCAGGCCCAGGTAGGTCGGGATCTCGGAGAAGGTGACCGCGCGCACGCCCCGCGCCGCATTCCGCTTGATCTCCGCGACGGCCAGGTCGATGTCCCAGAGCGGGATGATGCAGAGCGGGACCAGGCGGCCTCCGCTGTCGCCGCACCACTCCTCGACCATCCAGTCGTTGTAGGCGCGTACGCAGGCGAGGGCGACCTCCTTGTCGTGCGCCTCGGCGAAGGTCTGGCCGCAGAAACGCGGGAAGGTCGGGAAGCAGAGCGAGGCCTCGACGTGGTTGAGATCCATGTCCTTGAGGCGTTCGGCGGGGTCCCAGCAGCCGGGCCGCATCTCGGCCCGCGTGATGCCTTCCAACGTCATGTCGTCGCGGTCGAAGCCGACGGCGGCGATGTTCCGCTTGTACGGGAACCTCAGGTCCTCGTAGATCCACCAGTCCGTCGGCGGCCCGTCCGGGTCCATCGTGATGACGTACTTCCCGCCCGTGTACGCCAGCTCCCCGATGCCCGCCGTCAGCGGCTGCGGGCCTCGCTCGCGGTACTTCGCGGGCAGCCAGGTGGAGAAGAGGTGTGCGGGCTCGATCACATGGTCGTCGACGCTGACGATCCGAGGCAGTTCCGTGTCCGTCATGGTGGGTCCGTCCCCTCCGGCGCGCACCCCGACGATCTCCGGGCGCTTTCTGATGGTCCGTCAGATGCGGTTGCGGCCATCAGGCTAGCCCCGCACCCCTGGACCGACAAGGCGCGGAGCCCTACGCTCTCGTCACTATCTGACTGGCCGTCAGTTCGGAGGGACCCCTGTGACCGCCGTGAACGACGTGACCGCGACCGCCCACGCGCTGGGCGCCTCCCGCACCTTCTGGGAGCTGATCGACGCCCGCGCCGCCCTCACCCCCGACCGCCCGGTCCTGCTCCAGGGCGACCGGTCCCTGACCTTCGGGGAGCTGCGGGACCGGGCGGAGCGGGTGGCCGCCGGGCTGTACGGGATGGGGGTGCGGGCGGGGAGCGTGGTGGCCTGGCAACTGCCGACCCGGCTGGAGACGGCCCTGCTCTCCTTCGCCCTGACCCGGCTCGGGGCCGTACAGACGCCGGTCATCCCGTTCTACCGGGACCGTGAAGTGCGGTTCGCGCTACGGGAGTCGGGGGCCGCGTTCTTCGCAGTGCCGGGGGTGTGGCGGGGCTTCGACCACACCGCGATGGCCGAGCGGATCGCGGCCGAACTCGCCGACCCGCCGCAGGTCTTCGAGGCGTACGAGGACCACGACCTCCCCGACGGCGACCCGTCGGTCCTGCCGCCTCCGCCGGAACTTTCATCGGGTGAGGAGGTCCGGTGGATCTACTGGACCTCCGGCACCACCTCCGACCCCAAGGGCGTCCTGCACACCGACCGCTCCCTGATCGCCGGCGGCTCCTGCCTGGCACACGCGCTGACGCTGAACGCGGACGACGTGGGGTCGATGGCGTTCCCGTACGCGCATGTCGCCGGGCCCGACTACACGGTGATGCTGCTGCTGTACGGGTTCCCGGCGGTGATGTTCGAGCAGTTCGCGCTGCCGGAGGCGCTGGACGAGTACCGGCGGCACGGGGTGACCGTGGCGGGCGGGTCGACGGCGTTCTACGCGATGTTCCTGGCCGAGCAGCGCAAGGCCCCGGGCCGGCCGCTGATCCCGTCCCTCCGCCTCCTCGCGGGCGGCGGGGCGCCGAAGCCGCCCGAGGTGTACCACGCGGTGGTGCGGGAGATGGGGGTCCAGCTCACCCACGGGTACGGGATGACCGAGGTCCCGATGATCACGATGGGCGCGCCGGACGACACCCCGGACCATCTGGCCCTGACCGAGGGGCGGCCGCCGGAGGGGATGGAGATCCGGATCACCGACGAGCACGGCAAGCCGGTCCCGCACGGCGTGGAGGGCGAGGTACGGCTGCGCGGGGAGGCGGTCTGCCGGGGCTATCTGGACGCCTCCGCGACCGGGACGGCCTTCGACACGGACGGGTTCCTGATCACCGGGGACCTCGGCCGGCTCCAGGAGAGCGGGCACCTCACGCTCACCGGGCGGCTGAAGGACATCATCATCCGCAAGGGCGAGAACATCTCCGCCAAGGAGATCGAGGACCTGCTCCACACCCACCCCGCCGTCGCCGACGCGGCGGTCGTCGGGCTCCCCGACGCCGAGCGCGGCGAACGCGTCTGCGCGGTGGTGGAGCGGGCGCCGGGCGTCCCGGCACCGACCCTGCCCGAGCTGGCCGCCCACCTGCGCGGCGCCGGGCTCTCCGTCCACAAGGTTCCGGAGCAACTGGAGGTGCTGGACGCCCTCCCCCGCAACGAGACGCTGCGCAAGGTGCTGAAGTACCGGCTGCGGGAGCGCTTCGGCGGGGGTGCCTGAGGCAGTTACGGGGGTGCCTGAGGGGTTACGGGGGTGGGCGCGCCACCCCCGTACGGCGTCGGGCGGTTACGTGGCGTCGGGCTCGATCACCGTGAAGTAAACGGCGAGCGCGGAGACGACATCGCTCTCGGCGATCAGCCCGTCCCGGTCGGTGTCCAGGCTCTGGGCCGCGATGCCCGCGATCTCGGCGCTGGCCCCGAGCACCTTCAGCGCCCGCTCCACGGAGGCCACCGAGGCCCGGCCGCCGTTGCCCTCGCTGTCGGCCACGGCGATCGCCGCCCGCAGGAAGGGGCGGGCGATCTCCGCGAACCGCTCGGGATTGTCCCGCAGCCGCTTCACCGCCCCGCCGACGAACTCCTCGCGGGTGACCCGCTGGTCCCCGTCCACATCGGCGATGCCCGCCATGCCCTGCCAGAAGGCCTCGGCCCCGGTGTAGAGGGCCTGGCCCTTGTCGCAACGGGCCGTCGTACCGAACTCGGTGAGCAGACGGGCGGCTGCGGCGTTGAAATCGGCGCGATCGATGGTGCCGTTGCCGTCCTGGTCGAAGGCGGCGAAGCGGTGCGCGATCTTTCGCTCGTACTCTGCGCTGTCCATGCGGGGAGCGTACGTCGCCCGGAGCCTTCACGTGTCACCGAGCGACGCCTCCTGTGTGACAACCTCGCTTCAGCACCGAACGCTTTCGGCCGGTCACACCCTGCGGCGCACCCGTCCCGTGCGCCTCAGGCCGTCAGCGGCTCGCACGCCTCGTCGACCGCCGACACCGTGTCCGGGTAGACGTCGAAGAGCCGGCGCACCCCCAGCGCCCCCAGCACCTTGTTGACGTGGGAGCCGTCCTCGGCGCCCCGGGCCGGGAGGATCAGCCGTAGCCGGCCGCCGCAGGACTTCATCAGGCGGCGTGAGGCGATCAGCACCCCCACCCCGCTGGAGTCGCAGAAGAAGACCTCGGACAGGTCGAGCACCACGTCGTGCTGCCCCTCCGCCACCGCGTCGTGGACGGACTGACGCACGACGGGTGAGCTCACGAGATCGAGTTCACCGCGTATCCGCAGCACGGTCCAGTCGCCCTGCTCGGTCTCGTCCACCTTCAGCGTCACGCGACTGGACCTCTCGTTCCGGGGCTCCCGGCAATCCGGAAGTTTCCGTTCCTCCTCGCGGCTGCCCAACCGCGCATCCATGAAACACCGCGTGCGCCCCCGACGCCCAGGGGGTTTCCGGTGGAAATGATCACTTCGGCCGGTTTTCCCTGCTCAGGGAAGCCGGGGCGGCAAGAACGGCCGAAAGAGATCGGTACGGTCGGGGGCTGGTCAGCGGCTTCCTCACACCGGACAGTTGCGGCAAAGGCAGGTGCGGGGCCCGCGCGGACGACTACATTCGGACAGCGAGGGCAAAGGCCGGATCACGTAGCTGGGCACAGGGCCGGGGGCTGGGGGGTTTCATGGCGAAGGACGCACCGCCCCGCTGGGACCGCAGGATGCAGCAGAGGCTGGCCTGCGGTGAGGCGGCGGCGCTCGGCGAGCTGTACGACCGGTTCGCCGCGCTCGTCCACAGCCAGGCACACCGGATGCTCGACGACGAGGACGCCGCCGACCTGGTGACCCGCGAGGTCTTCGCCCAGGTCTGGGAGAACCCCGAGGCGTTCGACCCGAAGCAGGGCTCGATGCGCTCCTGGGTGGCCCGGCTCACCCACCGCCAGTCCGTGCAGCGGCTGCGGCGGGCGGCCGCCGTCGCGTACGCGGAGCAGCACGGCGAGGGTGCCGCGCCGGACCCGGAGGAGCTGGAGCGTCGGGTGCGCAGCGCCACCGCGGCGGCCCGGGCCGACTACATCGTCTCCTCGATGCCCGCCTCCCTGCGGCAGGCCCTGGAGCTGGCGTACAACCGGCGCCGGGACTACCGGCAGACCGCGGCCGACCTCGGGGTCACCGAGGACGAGGCCCGCCGCCGGCTCCGGCTGGGGCTCCAACTGCTGTCCACGGCCAACACCCGGCCGCTCGAAGGGTCCTCACCACCCGGTTACGGACGCGTCCGGTGAACGGCGACGGGCGCGAGGGCGGCCGGCGCGACGACGAGGTGCGGGGCGCTCGCCGCATACCGGGCCCGCGCGGCGCGGTGGACGACCTCGACCTGGAGACGGCGGAGCGGCCGGTGCTGCCGCCGCCGGGTTCCGCCGCGCCGGAGGGGGCGGTGCCGGAGCAGGGGGTTCCGGAGGGGGAGGCCGGGGACGCGGAGGAGGCCGTGCCTGAGGTGGGTGCGGCGGACGAGGCCGAGGACGCCGTACACGAGCCGTGTGAACCGTACGCACCAGATGAACCGGACCAGCCGGAGGAGCCGGACGAGGCGGGGCCCGCGTTCGAGCCCGTCACGCCCCACGCCGTGACCGCCGACGCCTCCGCCCCGAGCCTCTCCCACCGGGTCCTCAAGGCCCTCCTCGGCGCCTGGGCGCTCTCCGCCTGCTCGGCCGAGGAGACCGCCGCCGTCGAGGACCACCTCACCGGGTGCGCGCCCTGTGCGGACGAGGCGCTGCGGCTGCGGGACGCGGTGGGGCTGCTGCACACCGACGGCTCGCTGGACCTCGACCCGACCCTGCGGACCCGGGTGCTGGACGGCTGCCTGGGGCGCCGCCCGGCCCGCGTCCCGATCCCGGAGTGGGCCACGGCGTACGACGCCGAGACCGCCCGGCTCGACGCGCTGCTCCGCGACATCGGGGACTCCGACTGGCACGCGCCGGTCCGGCTCCAGTGGTTCGAGGACGAGCGCGCGGTCACCCGCCGGACCACGGTCGCCGGGGTGATCGGCCACCTGATGGCCGTCGACGGGCTGCTCTCCGCCGCGCTCGGCCTGGACGACCCGCTCGCCGGGACCGGTGCCCTCGGCGGGATGAGGACCGGGACCGGTGCCCGCGTCGGGACCGAGGCGCCCGGCGGCGGGGCCGAGGTGCCGCTCTCGCCGACCCGGCGCACCGAGACGTACTGGGCGGCCACCTACCCGCCCGCCACCCGGGCCGTCCGTGAGCCCTGGCGGGCCCTCACCCACGACCTGATCCGTACGGCGGCGCTCGCCGGGCCGAACGCGGCCGAGCGCTCCGTCTCGTACGGGGAGTTCGCCCTGCCGCTCCAGGACGCGCTGCTGGACCGGGCCTTCGAGTGCTGGGTGCACGGCACGGACATCGCGGAGGCGGTGGACTACCCGTACCGGCCGCCGTCCGCCGCCCATCTGCACCGGATGATCGACCTGGCCGCCCGGATGCTCCCGGCCGCCCTCGCGGGGCGCCGCCGCGCCGGGCTCGCCGGACCGGCCCGGGAGCTGGTGGCGCCCGGGGAGCCGGGCCGCTCGGTCCATCTGGAGGTCGAGGGGCACGGCGGCGGTGACTGGTACATCGCGCTCGACTCACCGGCCGCCGTCGGCTCGCGCGACCGCGCGGTGGCGCAGGTGGCCCTGGACGGCGTGGAGTTCTGCCGGCTGGTCGCGGGCCACATCTCGCCGGTGGAAGCGGCGGCGGGTCAGGAGGGCGACCGCGAGGCCATCCGCGACGTACTGTTCGCGTCGGCCTCGCTCAGCAGACTGTAGGCCGCGCACGGCCGGCTGTAGGCCGCGCGCGACCGGCCGGGACAGCCGGAGCGACTGTGTCCGTGGCCCCGCACCGGCCCCGGACTCGTACGCTTGCGCGATGCCTCAGAAATCCGCCCCCGAGGGCCCCTCAGAACCGCTGACCACCGACGCGGTGACCCGCATCGTGCTGCGCCCGATCGCCAGCCCGCTGCCGCTGGGCTTCTTTGCCCTCGGCATGGGCAGTACGGTCCTGTCGTCCCTCCAGCTCGGCTGGGTGCCGGCCGCGCAGAGCAGCATCCTGCTGCTCCTGGTCCTCATCTTCGTCGTCCCGCTCCAGGTGATCGGCGGGATCTTCGCCTTCCTGGCCCGCGACGCGGGGGCCGGGACGGCGCTGCTGCTCCTCGGTGCCGCCTGGGCCGGGACGAGCGTGACGTCCCTGGACTCCCCGCCCGGCGAGCCGGTGGTGGCCCAGGCCGTCTTCCTCCTCGCGCTGGTCCCCTTCGTGCTGGCGCTCGCCGGGGCGGCGGCGCAGTCCAAGCCCCTGTTCGCCGTCCTGCTCACCCTCACCGCCGCGCGCTTCGCCCTGACGGGCCTCTACGAGGCGGGGCTCGGGAACGCCCTCCAGGTCGCCGCGGGCTGGACCGGGCTCGGCATCGGCGTCTTCGCGCTCTACGGCGGCCTGGCCCTCCTGGTCGAGGACGGCAAACAGCGCACCGTGCTGCCGCTCTTCCGCCGCGGCAAGGCCCGCGAGTCCATCGAGGGCGACCTGCGCGAACAGCTCACCGAGGCCCAGCAGGAGGCGGGCGTCCGCCACCAGCTGTGAGCCCGGCGACGGCCGCACGTACGGAGTCGGTGCCTAAGGGCCTAGTTGAAGATCACCGTACGGCGGCCGTTGAGCAGGATGCGCCGCTCCGCGTGCCACTTCACCGCGCGCGCCAGCGCCTGGCACTCCACGTCCCGGCCGATCGCGACGAGCTGGTCGGGGGTCACGTCGTGGCCGACGCGCTCGACCTCCTGCTCGATGATCGGGCCCTCGTCGAGGTCGGCGGTGACGTAGTGCGCGGTGGCGCCGATCAGCTTCACGCCCCGGGCGTGCGCCTGGTGGTACGGCTTGGCGCCCTTGAAGCTCGGCAGGAACGAGTGGTGGATGTTGATGATCCGGCCGCTGAGCTGCTTGCACAGGTCGTCGGAGAGCACCTGCATGTAGCGGGCGAGGACGACCAGCTCCACGTCCTCCTCGCGGACCAGCTCCAGGAGCTGCGCCTCGGCCTCCGGCTTGTTGTCCTTCGTCACCGGGAGGTGCCGGAAGGGGATGCCGTACGAGGCGGTGAGCTCGGCGAACTCCGTGTGGTTGGAGACGACGGCCGCGATCTCGACGGGCAGCGCCCCCGTACGGGAGCGGAACAGCAGGTCGTTGAGGCAGTGGCCGAACTTGCTGACCATCAGCACGATCCGCATCCGCTCCGCCGGCCGGTGGATCTGCCACTCCATCCGGAAGGCCTCCCCGATCGCGGCGAAGCTGGCGCGCAGCTTGTCGACCGTCACGGTGGAGTCCGCCGAGAAGTGGACCCGCATGAAGAACAGACCCGTGTCGTGGTCCCCGAACTGCTGGCTGTCCTCGATGTTGCAGCCGGTCATGAAGAGGTAGCTCGACACGGCGTGCACGATGCCCTGTTTGTCGGGGCAGGAGAGCGTGAGGACGTACTGCTCGGGCAGCGCGGTGTCCGAGGCGGCCTGGGGGGCGGTGGGCTGCGGTGCGGTCATCCCCGTAGGGTGCCACAGCCGCCGCGTACCGGGCGGATGTGGCCATCATGCGGCCCTGATGATCACGCGGCCCTGGTCATGATGCGGATGACGTCCAGCGAGCGCGGCGGGATGTCCGGGTCCTCGGCGTCGTTGGTGGCGAGCATCACATGCGCCTCGCGCGCCGCGCGGACCGCCTCCGGCCAGCCGGGGTGCTCCAGATAGGCGGAGACGGGGGCGTCCGCGCCGACCTGGTGCATGATCCGCAGCACCCGCAGCGCGGCGGCGTCCACGGCGGCCGCCTCGGCGGAGTCCCGGAAGATGGTGCCGACGTACTTCTCGGCGGACCAGTTGTCGAGCCAGGTGTCCTCGACCAGGCGGTACACGGCGTCGGTGACGTCCCCGTACCCCTCCCGGCCGGCGAGCCAGCACTCGTGGTGGAAGACGGGGTCGGAGAGCATGTGCAGCGCCGAGCGCACGTTGGTGCGCCAGCGCCACCACGGCATGTCAGTGAGCGGCATGACGCCCATGGTGGAGGAGCGACGGCCGCGACGGGAAGAGTTCTCCGAACCTTGCTGCACGGTGGTCGATCGTACGTTCCCCTCCGGCGGTCCCGCGCGGGCCCCCGTAATTCACCTGGACGTCACCGAGCGTTGAACGCGGCACACCATGGCGTTACCCCGGGGGCGGGAGCGTTGCTGAACATGACCGGACGGAGACGCACCGCCTTCCCCCGCCCCTTCCAGTTCGTCATCGGCACGGCGGTGGCCGGCGCGCTGCTGCTGTCCGGCTGTGGCGTGCTCCCCGGGGGCTCGGGGGGCTCCGGGGAGCCCGTCACGGTGATGACCTGGGCGCCCGACCAGGTGGACGACGCCGACGCGGTGACCATGCCGGGCGTCCCCGCGATGGCGAGGACGTACGCCCGCTGGATCAACGAGCGGGGCGGGATCGCCGGGCGTGAGCTGCGGGTGATCACCTGCGACGAGCGGGACACCGCGGCGGGCGCCGAGCGGTGCGCGCGGCAGGCCGTGGACCGGGAGGTGGCCGCGGTCGTCGGCTCGTACAGCCGGCACGGGCAGAGCGCCATCCCGGTGCTGGAGTCCGGCGGCATCCCGTACATCGGCGGGTACGGCGCCTCCGACGAGGAGTTCCGCAGCTACCTCTCGTACCCGGTCAACGGCGGCCAGTCGGCGCTCCTGGCGGGCCACGGACGGCAGTTGGCGGGCGGCTGCGAGCGGGTCGCGCTGGTGCGGCCCGACTCGCTCGGCGGCGCCCGGATGCCGCAGCTCCTCAACACCGGGCTGCTCGCCGCCCAGCGCCCCGAGTCCACCGACATCCTGGCCCCGGAGAACGCCACCTCCTACGACGAGCAGGCGGGCAGGGCCCTGAAGCGGCGGGCCGGCGGCAGCTGTGTCGCGGCCGTGCTCGGTGCGCGTACGGAGACCTTCTTCGACTCCTTCCGCCGGCTGGAGCCGGCGGGCGAGCGGGTCAGCATCTCCTCCGTGCTCGGCAGCGTCAGCCAGCCGCTCATCGACCGCACGGGCGGCCGTACGAGCCCGTTCGAGGGGGCGTACGTCACCGGCTGGTACCCGGACGCGGGCGACGCGCGCTGGAACGGGATGCGCGAGGTGATCCGGGAGCACGCCTTCGGGGACAACAGCATCGACCCGGACGACACGGGCGTGCAGACCACCTGGATCGCCTACACCGTGCTGAAGGCGGTCGTCGAGGCGATCGGCGACGACACCGTCACCGCCAACAAGGTCACCTCCGCCCTCAACCGGGGCACCGAGGTCGACACCGGCGGTCTGACCCCGGTGCTCCGCTGGCGCTTCAAGGACCTGCTCGGCACCTCGCCCTACCCGCGCATCGTCAACGCGGACGTGACCTTCCAGGTGGTCCGGGAAGGGCGGCTCACCGCGCAGAAGAAGGGCTTCGTGGATGTCACGGAGGCCCTGTCGGACGCCCGGCGGACGGTCGGCTGACCACCACCGCCCGTCCGGAGCCTCCTACGGTCCGGTCAGAGCTCGACCGGGCTGTGCTTGGTCAGGCCGTACTTCCCGGCGATGGCGTTCCACAGCTTGGAGGCCTCCTGCTTGGCCTGGGTGGCCTCGCCGCTCTGCTGGTTGCCGCGCGCCGTCTCGCTGGTCGACCGGGCCTGGCCGCCCTTGCAGACGCTCTTGTTCTTCTTGGCCTGCCGGGCCCAGGCGGCGTAGTGCTCGTCGGCCGCGGCGGAGGCCTTCCACGCCTTCGTCAGCGAGGAGTTGAGCGCCTGGTGCTGCGGCAGCTCGTCCAGGGTGAGCCCCTCCAGCCGGGTCACCAGGTCGCGGCGCTGCTGGGCGGCGCCCTTGAGGTCGGTGTTCGCCTGGTCCAGGTCCTTGCAGGACCTGATCTTCTCCACCGCGCTGATCACCGCCGCACGGCTGTTGTTGCTGTCGGCGAGCAGCTTGTCCAGCGCCTCGGCCTGCGGCTTGGCCGGGTCGGCCGCCGGCTTCGTGGGGGGAGCGGTGGTGGCCGGTGAACTCTGCGAGGCGACCGGCTGCTTGTCGTCCTGGGCCGGTTCGTCGCCGCCGCTGAGCAGGGCGCCCGCGCCGAGCCCGATGACCGCGCAGCCGACGACGACGGCGGCGATGAGGGGGATGTGGGCGGAGCGCTTGCGAGGGGCGTCGCCGCCGCCGTCGTACCGGGGCGGCTCGGCGGGCCCGTCGCCGCCCCGCAGGCCCTGGAGCCCCGACTGGTAGGCGCCCTGCGGGGCCTGGGGCGGCAACTGGCCGCCCGGGCCGGGGTACCCGTAGCCGTGCTGGGGCTGGGAAGGGGGCTGGGACTGTTGCGGCGGCTGCTGCTGGTTGTACTGCTGGTACGGCATCTGCTGGGTGGCGCCCGCGGGCCCCTCCGCACGGAACAGGTTGTCGAACTCCGCCGGCGGCTGCCGGTCCTCCGGCGCACCGGGCGCGCCCGGCCTGATCCCGTACGGGGCTCCGCCCGGCACCGGCGGTATGTACTGCGTGGCGTCCACGTCTCCGCCGCCGCTGGGGACGGGAGCGATGTACTGCGTTGCGTCGGCGTCACCGCCGGGGACGCCGTGATCCCCGCCGTGCCCCCCGCCGTGACCGGCCCCGGGACCGGCTTCCGGCGGCAGCGGCTGCGCGTACGGCTGGGGCTGCTGGGGCTGCTGGGGCTGGTACTGCCGCTGCGACGGGTACGGCTGGTGCTGCTGCTGGTACGGGTCGGAGTGCTGCGGCTGTTGCGACTGCTGGGGCTGCTGGTACGCCCCCGCGCCGCCCTGGCCGTACGCCTGGTCGTACCCGGGCACCTGCCCCTGGCCGTACTGCTGCTGGCCCTGACCCTGGCTCTGCCCCTGCGCGGGCGGCAACGGCTGAGCCTGCTGCTGCGGCTGGTGGTGCGGCTGGGGCGTCTGCTGCGGGTACCCGTACGCTCCCGGCGCCTGAGCTCCCGGCTGCGCCGCCGGGGCGTCGGACTGCGGCCCCCAGGGCCGGCCCCACGGCTGCCCGCCCGCGGGCGCCGCCTGGCCGGCCGGCTGCCCGCCCTGGTCGGCCTGGCCGTCGGTGGGTGCCCCCGGGATCCAGGGGGCACCGCCGTCGGAGGGCAGCACGACACCTTCGTGCGCGGGTCGTCCGGCGGGATGCTGTTGCTCGCCGCCCTGTCCGCCCTGTCCGCTCTGCGTCACCGGGACTCCTACGTGTGAACCAACGGAATCGTCGGCTCACGCTATCGGGTGGTCGTCCGCCTCCGCCAAGCGCGTGGTCCCCCTCACCACCCCTTCACAGGCTGGGTAACACCCAGCGCCCGCAGGACGCTGTTTACGGCCGCCCCGCCACGGGACCCCGCCGACAGGCCCACCTCACGCCCTCTCACGCCGCCTGGAGCTCCAACCGCTCGCCGAACTCCCGTACCGCGGGCTCCTGTCCGTACGGCGCCAACCGCTGCTGGAGGTCGTCGAGATATTCGGCGCCCCGGCTGGAGCGCACCGTCCCGAGCAGCTCCATCGCCCGCGTCCCCGTGTGGCAGGCGCGCTCCACCTCGCGCTGCTGCACCTGGGCCGAGGCGAGCAGGACGAGCCCGATGCCCCGGCGCCTGGCCCGGGTCTCCGGCAGGGCGGCCAGCGCCTCCTTGGCCCGCTTGGCGGCCTCCGGCGCCTGGCCCAGGTCCCGGTGGCAGTGGGCCAGCTCGTCCGCGAGGTAGCCGTGGTCGAAGTGGGCGATCCAGTCCGGGTCGTCACCGCTCTCCGGGTCGGCCTGCTCCAGCGCGGCGACCGCCCGGCCCATCACGACCTGGCAGGTGCGGGCGTCCCCGAGCAGCGCGTGGCCCCGGGCCTCCGCCGCCCAGAACATCGCCTGGGCGCGGGGGGTGACCTGGCCGCGGGCGCCCTCCTGGGCGGCGCGGGCGAGTTGGGCGATCTCTCGCGGGTTGCCGAGCTGGGCGGCGAGGTGGCTCATCGACGCGGCCAGCACATAGCCGCCGTACGCCCGGTCCCCGGCGGCCTGGGCCAGCCGCAGCGCCTGGATGTAGTAGCGCTGGGCGAGGCCGGGCTGACCGGTGTCGACCGCCATGTACCCGCCGAGTTCGGTGAGGCGGGCGACGGCGGCGAACAGCTCGCGGCCGACCTGTTCGCGGTACGCCCCCGAAAGCAGGCCGGAGACCACGCTGTTGAGGTAGTGCACGAGCACCGGCCGGACATGGCCGCTGCCGAAGCGGTGGTCGAGGTCGGTGAGGGCGGTGGTCATCGCCTGGACCGCCGCCACGTCCGCCATCCCGACGCGGGCCCCGGCGACCCGTTCGACCTGGGGGTCCTTGCCGGAGATCAGCCAGTCGCGGCTGGGCTCGACGAGGGCGGAGGCGGCGACGGCGGAGCCGGTGAGCAGGTCGCGGCGGCCGACGTCGCTGCGCCAGAGCTCGCAGACCTGCTCGATCGCCCCGGCGACGGTCGGCGCGTACTGGAGGCCCACGCCGGAGGCCAGGTTCTTGCCGTTGGCCATGCCGATCTCGTCGATCGTGACCGTACGGCCCAGCTTGCGGCCGAGCGCCTCGGCGATGATGCCCGGGGCCCGGCCGCGGGGTTGCTGTCCGCGCAGCCAGCGGGCCACGGACGTCTTGTCGTACCGCAGATCGAGGCCGCGCTCGGCCCCGACCATGTTGACGCGGCGCGCGAGGCCCGCGTTGGAACAGGCGGCTTCCTGGATGAGCGTCTGGAGCCGTTCGTTGGGCTGGCGGGCTACGAGAGGCCTTGCTGCCATATTTCCCCCTGGACCAGTCTGAAAATACCTGGATCAGCAGATACACGGATACACGGTGATCGATGGAGGATCACTGCCCGTCACACACACAAGAAATGCGCATATTCCATCGGCATTCGGTACGGGCATGGCGAGTTGCCCGGCCCTGCTGGGCTCTACCCGCCCTTCGGCCCACCGCCTCACGCGCGCCCCCGCCCGTGCTCCGATGCGCCCCGCGTGCGGAATCGATGCACCGTGACCGGCTCGCGCGCGCCCGTAACCCCGCGTGATGCCGGGAGTTGAGCTGGGCGTGGAAGAGCCCATCGGAGTCACGGAAGCCGCACAGGTCCCTCAGCAGCGGGGCGAGCACCTGCTCGACGCCGCGGTGCGGTACGCGGAAGAGCGCCACTGGGACGTGTTCCCCGGCACCTGGCTGGAGGCGGTGGAGGGCAGGGAGCACTGCTCGTGCGGTGCGGTGGCCTGCCCGCTGCCCGGCGCCCACGCGGACCGGCCCGACTGGGCGGGCCAGGCCACCGGCAGCGGGGCGGCGGCCCGGCGCATGTGGTCCAGGCAGCCGCGCGCCTCGGTGCTCCTGCCGACCGGCCGCACCTTCGACGCGCTGGAGGTCCCGGAGTCGGCGGGCTTCCTGGCGCTGGCCCGGATGGAGCGGATGGACCTCACGCTCGGCCCGGTGACCTGCACCCCCGACCGCCGGATGCTCTTCTTCGTGCTGCCCGGCGGCGCGGGCAAGGCCTCCGAGCTGGTGCGCGGGCTCGGCTGGAACGCGGAGGCGATCGACCTGACCGGCCGTGGCGAGGGCCACTACATCGCCGCCCCGCCCACCCGGGTTGGCGGCCGCGGTGCCGTGCAGTGGGCCCGCAAGCCCACCCACGTCAACCGGTGGCTGCCCGATGTGGACGAACTGATCAGCCCACTGGCGTACGCCTGCGCCCGCGAGGCGGCGGACGCCCGCACCCGCGCTTCCTAGGGCCGGGAGGGGCCTTTCGTAGGGTGGTCCCCATCTAGCGGGGATATCGAAAGGCTGTGCCATGCCGGACCAGGCAGATGCACGTGACAGGACAGGCGCAGACATGACGGCGGGCGGGGCGCCGAGCGCGCCTCCCGCTGTGCGCGTACAGGGGCTGTGGAAGCGGTTCGGGGAACAGGTCGCCGTCTCGGGGATCGATCTGGAGCTGCCCGCGGGCAAGTTCATCGGGCTGGTGGGGCCCAACGGGGCGGGCAAGACGACGACGCTCTCCATGGTCACCGGGCTGCTGCGGCCCGACCTGGGGAAGATCGAGGTCGCGGGCCACGACGTGTGGACGGACCCGGTCTCGGTGAAGTCCCGGATCGGGGTGCTGCCCGAGGGGCTGCGGCTGTTCGAGCGACTGTCGGGGCGTGAACTGCTCGCATACAACGGGCGGTTGCGCGGGCTGCCGGGGGACGAAGTCGACAAGCGGGCCGCCCAGCTCCTCGACGTACTGGATCTGGCGGGCTCCCAGCACAAGCTGGTCGTCGACTACTCGACCGGTATGCGGAAGAAGATCGGGCTGGCCGCCGCCCTCCTCCACAACCCCGAAGTGCTCTTCCTGGACGAGCCGTTCGAGGGCGTCGACCCGGTGTCGGCGCAGACGATCCGGGGGGTGCTGGAGCGCTACACCCGGTCCGGGGCGACCGTGGTCTTCTCCAGCCATGTCATGGAGCTCGTCGAGTCGCTCTGCGACTGGGTGGCCGTGATGGCGGCGGGCCGGATCAAGGCGCAGGGCACGCTGGCGGAAGTGCGCGGCGACGCCCCGTCGTTGCAGAACGCTTTCCTCGAACTGGTCGGCGCGGGTGGCCGGGACACCTCCGGCGACTCCCTCGACTGGCTGGGCGGCACCCGATGAGCGTGCTGGACGCCCCTGTCACCGCCGCCGCCCCGGCACCGCCCGTGACGGGCCTGACCACCGTCTTCGTGCGGCTCAAGCTGACGCTCCTGCGCAACGGGCTGCGCCAGTCGTCCGGGCGCAAGGCGGCGTACATCGCCTCCCTCGTCCTCACGCTGCTGCTCGCGGCGGGCCAGGTCCTCGGCCTCGTCCTGCTGCGCGGGAACGCCCAGGCCGGCACGGTCGTGGTGCTGCTGACGGCCGTCGTGGCGCTCGGCTGGGCGGTGCTGCCGCTCTTCTTCCCGAGCGGCGACGACACCCTCGACCCGACCCGGCTGGTGATGCTGCCGCTGCGGCCGCAGCCGTTGGTCCGGGCGCTGCTGGTCTCCTCGGTGATCGGCATCGGGCCGCTGTTCACCCTCTGCCTGGCGGTCGGCTCGGTCCTCGCGCTGGCGCACGGACCGGCGGGCGTGCTGTTCGCGGTGGTCGCGGTCCCGCTGACGCTGCTGTGCGTGGCGCTGTCCCGGGCCGTCACCACCGCCAACGTACGGCTGCTCAACTCCCGCAAGGGCCGCGACCTGGCGGTGCTGAGCGGGCTGGTGATCGCGGTGGGCATCCAGTTCGTCAACTTCGGCGCCCAGCGGCTCGGCGAGGCCGGCGGGCTCTCCACGCTGGAGCCGGCCGGGAACGTGGCCCGCTGGCTGCCCGGCGCCTCGGCGATAGCGGCGGTGGACGCGGCGTCGGACGGTGCGTACGGGGTGGCGGCCGCGCAACTGCTGGTCACGGTGGCGGCCCTGGTGGCGCTGGTGTGGCTGTGGCAGCGGGGGCTGGTGAAGCTGATGACCGCGCCGGACGGCTCCACGCTGGCCGCCGCGGCGCCGACCCGCGAGGAGTCCGGCCGCACGGGTCCGTCCGCGCTGCTGCCGGAGGGCCGTACGGCCACGGTCGTGCACCGCAGCCTGCTCTACATCGCGCGGGACCCCAAGACCAAGGCGGCCTGGGTGACGGCGCTGGCGATCGGCGCGATCGTGCCGCTGATCAACGCGTTGCAGGGCACCGGCTCGATCTACTTCGCCTGCTTCGCCGCCGGGATGCTCGGCATGCAGATGTACAACCAGTTCGGCCAGGACACCTCCGCCTTCTGGATGGTCGCCCTGACGATCTCCTCACCCCGTGACGCGTACGTCGAACTGCGCGCCCGGGCCCTGGCTCTGCTGCTGATCACGCTCCCGTACACGGTGGTGGTCTGTGTGGCGACGGCGGCGCTCCTGGGCGACTGGCAGGCGCTGCCGGGGGTGCTGGGCATCTCCTTCGCCCTGCTGGGCGCGATGCTGGCGATCGGGGCGGTCGCCTCGGCGCTGTTCCCGTACTCGATCCCGCAGGAGGGCGCGTTCAAGAACGTGGCCCCCGGGCAGGGCGGGCTGGCCTGGATCTCGATCCTCGGCGGCATGCTCGCCGCGCCGGTGCTGGCCGGACCGGTGATTGGGCTGACGGTCTGGCTGCACCTCGCGGACCACCAGGACGCGCTGTGGCTGGTGATCCCGGCGGGTGCGGTGTTCGGGGCGCTCCTCGGGTGGGCGGGGCTGCGGATCGCGGCACCGCGCACGGCGAACCGGCTGCCGGAGATCCTGACGGCGGTCAGCAAGGGGTAACCCGTTGAGGGTGTTACGGGGCGACCGGCTCCCGCTCGCCCGGTCCGGCGACCGGGAGCCCGGTGCGGAAGGCCGTCCGGGCGGGCGCGCTCACCCGGCGGCCCCGGCGGGCGGGTAGGACGTGACCGCGCTGTGGCATACGTCCCAGGTGCCACCGTCGGCCGTGGCGCCGCGCAGGCCGTGGAGGGTCCGGGCACCGGCGAGGGCCGGGAGGCGGGAGTCCCGCAGGGAGGCGAAAGCGTAGCTGCGGGCCGGGTCCCAGTCGGTGGAGTGGCGCAGGCGGCGCGCAAGCTGGGCGAAGCCGAGCGGGGCCGCGGCCATCACCCACGCGTCGGGCGATTCCGCGGTCAGCCGGGTCGCCGGGCGCAGCCAGGAGGCGGCGCTCTCGGGCCAGTCCACCAGGGCGAGCACCGTGCCGCCACGGGCTTTCCACACGGTGGTGAACGCTTCGGCGGCGGCCCGGGACGGCTGGTCCCTGCTGTGGCCGATCGCGACGGTCCCGATCCGCTTTTCCGGCTCTGTCAGCAGGTCGACCAGGGCCGTCAGCTCGGCATCGGTGTGGGGGGCGGGGGCAGGCGATTCACCGTAGACGGCCAGGTCCGCGGCGTTGACCAGAGGGGAGCGGTGCCTCTGCCCCGCCGGGCGGGGCCCCTCCTTGCGGGTGTTCATCTCGCTCCTTGCGGGTGCTCAGGGGTGGCGACGCCTTCGCGTCCCTGCGCGGCAGGCACCCCACTCGGGGCGGTCACCCGGCTGTGAGGCCCGTTGCCGGGCCGGTACGTCGAGCGTCACGCTGCGTCGTGGAAGACCAGGCCGAGGGTGTGGCGGCGGCCGGAGCGGACGGTGCTCACACCGTGCCGCATGGGTCCGTTGGACCAGCCGCGCTTGGACGGGACCGGTCGGTCACGGGTGGTGAAGACCAGCCCGTGGCCCTGCGGCAGAGTCGTGGACGAGCCCCTCGACTGGGCACGAGGACGCTGCTCGATCATGATGAACTCGCCGCCGGTGAAGTCGGCTCCGGGTGCGTTGAGGCCGATGACGACCTGAAGGGGGAAGAGCATGTCCCCGAACACATCGCGGTGCAGCGCGTTCCAGTCGCCGGTGCCGTAGCGCAGCAGAATCTGTGCCGAGCGGTCCTGACCGGCGCTGTGGCACATGGTCAGCCACTCGCCCAGGGTGTCGGGCCAGGGTGTGGGCCTGCCGAGCTTCTCGGCCCAGTCGCGGGCGACGGGCAGCAGATGCGGGTAGAACGCCTCGCGCAGCTCCCGCACGGTATCGGGCAGGTCATGGGTGAAGTACCGGTACTGGCCGGAGCCGAAGCGGTGGCGTGTCATGTCGACGGTCGTACGGAAGCGGTCGTCCTCGTCGTACAGTTCGGCGATCTCCGCACATTCGGACGGGGTGAGGAGCGGCCCGGTGAGTGCGCTGCCGTACTCGCACAGCTCGTCGGTGAGCGCGGCCCAGTCCCCCGCTGCGACCCGGTCGCCGACGGGTCCGGTCGGTCGGGCGGTGTCGGTCATGGTGACTCCTTCGAGGGGCGTGGGCGTCCCGGCTCCCGTAGGGGCCCCGGAGCCGACGGCGGGCCGGTCGGGTCAGGCAGGCCGGTGGATGTGCTCAAGATCCAGCAGTTGCTGCTTGCGCTCCAGTCCGGCGGCGTAGCCCGTGAGCGCGCCGCTCGCGCCGATGACACGGTGGCAGGGGCGTACGACAAGCAACGGATTGGCGCCGATCGCGGCGCCGACCGAACGCACGGCGGCCTTCGGGGCGCCGATCTGCTCGGCGATGGCTCCGTAGCTGAGGGTGGTGCCGTAGGGAATGCTCTCCAGGGCCGTCCACACTCGCCGCTGGAAGTCCGAGCCGCCGCTGACGTACGCGACGTCGAAGCGCGTCAGCCTGCCGTCGAAGTAGGAGCGCAGCTGTGCGACGATCTCGGTGAACGCCTCCGCCTTCTCGTTCCAGCCGTCCTGGACGACGGCGCCGTTCTTCTGGCCGGGCATCGACAGCGAGGCGAGCGCGGTCCCGGCCTCGGTCGCAGCCGGTTCCTCGCCGACCAGCAGCAGTTCTCCCAGGGGGCTGTCCATGGTCGTGTAGACCGTCATCGGTCAACGTTCCTTTCCTAGGGGTAGCGGGTCGCACTGCCATCTACTGTGCGGCTCAGGTGGTGCTCTGTCCGGCGGGATACGGACACCGTGTTGCCGGGACCCGGTCAGGTCGCATTGTGGAAGATGACGCCGAGTGTGTTGCGCCGGCCGGACTCCACCGCATTGGTGCCGTGCCGTATCGGATGGCGGCGGAAGCCGTGTCCGCCGCGGACGGGACGGTGGCGGACCGGGAAGATCATCGCCTGGCCGAGACGTGGCTTGAGGACGACGGCCCGCGACTGGGACCGGGGGCGCTGCTCGACGAAGACGTTCTCCCCGCCGGTGAAGTCCTCGCCGGGCTGGTTGAGCATGACGGTGATCTGCAGCGGGAAGACGATGTCACCGTAGACGTCCTGGTGCAGGCAGGCGTAGTCGCCTTCGTCGTAGCGGAGGATCAGCGGGGTGGGCCGGGTCTGCCCGTTGTCCGCGCACTCGGCGATCAGCTCGTCCAGGGTACCGGGGAAGGTGCGCTCGCCGAGCTGCGGAGCCCACTGGTTGGCCATCCATGCCAAGGGCGGATACAGCTGTTCGCGAAGCGCCCGGACGAGCGGGACCGCGGCGGGGTCGGCATAGTACTTGTAGGTGCCGCGCCCGAACTGATGGCGCTGCATCACCACGGTGGAGCGGAACAGCGCGGGGTTTTCGTACGTGCCGATGATCTCCTGGCACTGTTCGCGTGAGAGCAGCGGCGGGGTGAGCGCCACCCCGTCCTCGTTCAGCCGCGCGTACAGGGCTGCCCAGTCGAGGTCATGGAGCGCGGGCAGTTCGCTGCTGAACGCCGCCCGCGGGACCTCGTCGGCCTGGGAGACCTCATCGAAGAGGGGGAGGCGCAGACTGTCGGAAGGGTTCATGGCGGTGCTTTCGCTGTCGGAGGGGGAATGGCCGTGCCGGTGCCCTCGGTCGGCCGTCGCGTCACGCCTGTGTGACGGGGTCAGAACAGTCGTGAGGCGGCCACCTCGGCGGATTCCTCCAGGTCGAGCAGGGAGCGTTTACGGGCGAGGCCTCCCGCGTAGCCGGTGAGGGAGTTGTCGGCGCCGACGACCCGGTGACAGGGAATGAGGACGCACAGCGGATTGGCTCCTACCGCCTGGCCGACCCGCTGGGCCAACGAAGAGGCTCCGAGGCGGTCGGCGATGCTGCCGTAGGTGGTGGTCTCGCCGCGGGGGACGGCTCTGACGAGGTCCCAGACGGCATGCTGGAAGGCGTCCCCCTCCGGTGCGAGGGGCAGGGCGAAGTCATGGCGTCGGCCGGCGAGGTAGTCGTGGAGTTGCTCGGCGGCCTCCGCGAGGAGGGGGTCCTCCTCAGCCGGAACGCGCGGCCCCAACGCCTCCTCGGCGGGGCGTCGTACGTGGTCGGCGAAGTACAGGCCGACCAGGTCCTGGCCCCGGGCGACGACGGTGAGGGGGCCGAGGCCGGTGTCGGTGACGGCGTGCCGGGTGTGCATGGTCGGTCCTCGGGTCTGGGCGGGCGGAGCGGCGGGCCTGACGGTGGCGCTCATACTCCGGCAGACGGCGGGGTGTTCCTGTCGAGGCGGCCGAAGTCGGAGTCGCAGGGCCAGCTGCAGAACCCCGCGCGTTCGACCTCCTCGTAGAAGGGGGTGCCGTCGCTGCCGCGATGGGCAGCGCGGTCGTGGTGGAGATGGACGAGCGGATCGCCGTGGCGGTCCATCGGGCCGTAGCGTTCGGCGCGCCATACGAAGTCCTGGTCCTCGCCGCCCCAGCCGCAGAAGCGTTCGTCCATGCCGCCGATACGTGTGAACAGGTCTTCGCGCAGCCACACGCAGCCTCCGGGCGGCCGGCGCAGGAGGACGCCGCGCAACCGGTCCTGGTCGGGGCCGGGGGCGCCGTCGAGGCATCGGGTGCGGACGGCACGGGCGCTGGAGTCGGGGTCGAGGAACAGCATGTCCTCGAATGGCCAGTGGGCCTGGGTCCCGGGGCGTGCGAACCGTTCGACGGCGCGGGCGATGAAGTCGCGGTCGACGAGGATGTCACCGTCCAGGACACAGACCAGCTCGGCGGGACGGGCACCGTGCACCACACCGACGTTCACCGTCCAGGACTTGTTGAACCGTCCGTGGTCGGGGGCGAACACGTAGGAGTCGCAGGCGTCGGCGAACAGCTCGCGCCAGCGGGGCCGGCTGTCGCTCTCCACGACGACCACGCGGTAGCGCTCGCGGGGGTGGGACTGGTCGGCGAGCGCGTTGAGGACGGCAGCCAGGTTGCGGACTCGGCCGGTTGCGTCATCGGAGGCACGGAACGGGATGACCACGGCGGCATCCACCGGGTGGGCGCCGACGCGCGGCTCACGGGCCAGAGCGGCCAGCAACGCTTCGGTGCCGGGCGCCCCCGCGGCCGGTACGGACCGGTCGGGGGCGCCAGGCCGGACGAGCAGCCGGGACAGAGATTCGGTGCGGGCCGCGGCGGTTCGCAGCGCGTCGACGGCTTCGCTCTCATCGCCGGGGCGGCTGAGCAGTGCGGTGAGCATCGTGGTGAGTTCTGCGGCGGCGGTGCCGTCGGCGGGGCTGTCGGCGAGGCGTCCCGCCGTGGTGCGGATGCGGTCGTCGTCGATCGCCATGAGCGTCTTCGCGGCGGTGTGGTGGGCATCGGCCGACCAGTCCCAGTAGTCGGGAGCGACCGTACGGCAGTGCGGATCGTGAACCAGGATCAGGCTGCTGGTGACCCCGGCGGCCAGTGCGGCGGGCTCGGACGGGCGGGCGGCGGACATGTTCTCGTCTCCCCAAGGGGTTTCGGGCGAGGGCGGTGACGCCGGCCGGGCCGACGCGTGGGAGCCGGTGGTCAACGGCCGTCGGGGCTCTGGGACCAGCGCAGTGTGGTGAGGTCGGGCAGCACCACGTCGGCGTGGGAGAGGTCGGCCTCGGTGTGGGTGGTGGTGAGGGCGACGCAGCGCAGTCCGGCGGCCACGGCGGCCCGGACGCCGGCCGGGGCGTCCTCGAAGGCGAGACCGTCGGCAGGGTGGACCCCGAGGGACCGGCAGGCAGCCAGGTACCCCTGAGGGTCGGGCTTGCCGGCGCTGACGTCCTCAGCGGTGATGATGACCTGGAACAGCCCGGCACCCCCGACGTGGGCGAGGAGTTCGGTGGCGTGGGCGCGCAGGCCGGAGGTGACGACGGCGAGGGGTACGCCGCGGGCGTGCAGGTCGGCGAGGAGTTCGGCGGCACCGGGGACGGCGAACGGTGGCGGGCTGTCCGGCCCCATCAGGTATCCGCACGCCTCTTCGAACAGTTCGTTGACGGTGGGGCCGCCGAAGCGGTCGACGTGGTCGGCGAGTGCCTCCTGTCCACGCCGTCCGACGAAGGTCGCCAGCAGCGCGTCGTCGCAGGGCAGGCCGTGGTTGGTGAAGAGGCGGGTCCAGGCGGCGCGGCTGCGGTGCTCGGTGGCCACCAGGGTGCCGTCGAGGTCGAACAGGGCCGCCTTGGCCTGGATGTGGTGGAGTTCGGGCGCGGTCATCGCTGGTCGTCCTTCGTGGTTCGTCCGTCGTCCTCGCCGGTGGAGCGGGCGACGCTTACGGATCGGTCGGCGTCGGGCGTGGTGTGCCGGGGGTCCTCCTTGTCGGAGAACACCGTGGTGGGCGCGACGGTTGCGGGGGCGCTGTCGGCGGCGTCCGGGGGAGCGGCCGCGCGGGGGGCGGTTGCGATGGCGCGCAGCGCGGCGAAGCTGCAGAGCGCTGCGATGAGGGTAAGCCCGGCGCAGGTGAGGCTCCAGGCGGTGGCGGGCCCGGCCCAGGTGCTGTCGCTGAACCAGGAGTAGGCGGCACCGAACAGGGCGACGCCGGTGACGCCGACGACGGTGGAAAGGGTGTTGACGGTGCCGCTGAGCGTACCGGCGTAGCGCGGCGAGACCGTGGCCGTGAGGAGGTTGAGCAGTGAGGTGTGGTTGATGCCGAGGCCGAAGCCGCCGATGCACAGCACGGCGGTGAGCGGCCAGATGGCGGTGCCCGCTCCGGCGGGGACGAAGGAGGCGAGCGCGTACGTCACGGTGAGCATGACGCAGCCTGCGAACGGGAGGAAGCGGGCGAGGGCCTGCGGGGTGCGGGCGAAGGCCGGGCCGGCGAGGCCGAAGGCGAGGACCCAGCCCAGTGGGACGAAGCCGGCCTGCCAGGCCGGGAGGCCCAGCTGCTGCTGCAGGTGGAGCGAGAGCAGGTAGAGCATGGCGATGTAGGTCAGCGTGGTGCCGGCGTAGGAGGCCAGCGACCAGCGGACGGTGGGAGCGCTCAGGGGGCGCAGGTCCAGCGCGGGGGTGCCGTTGCGGGCGATCACCCGGCGCTCGGTGCGGATGAACGCCACGGCCAGCGGTACGGCGGCGGCCAGCAGGACCCAGATCCAGTCCGGCCTCTCCAGGCTCAGCGGGATGAGGACGGCCAGGGTGGTGGCGGCGAGCAGCACGGTGCCGGGGATGTCGTTGTCCCCGCGGCCGGTCGAGGTGGCGGTGGGCCGGTCGTGGGGGAGCAGGACCAGGCCGAGCACCAGGATGAGGACGCCGACGGGCACGTTGATCAGGAAGACGGCACGCCAGCCGGTTCCCAGCAGGTCGGCCGAGACGATGGTCCCACCGAGAACCTGGCCGAGTGCGGCACCGCCGGAGAGGGTGAGGACGTTCCAGCCCAGGGCGCGGGCCCGGGCCGGTCCGGTGAACCAGCGGTGGATGCCGACCAGGACCTGGGAGATCATCAGCGCGGTGGCGGCGCCTTGCAGGCAGCGTCCGGCGATGAGGACGGCGGCGGTGGTCGCGAGTCCGCAGACGACGGAGGCGGCGGTGAACAGGGAGAGGCCCCACAGGTAGACCCGGCGGACGCCTTGGCGTTCGCCGAGTCTGGCGGCCGGGGCGAGGAGCACGGCGGAGCACAGCGCGTACGCGGTGACGATGAGGGTCAGCTCGGAGCTGCCGACATCGAGGTCGACGCTGATGGCGGGAACGGCGAGGTTGACGATCGCCAGGTCGATGTTGGCCATCGCCTGTCCGACCAGCAGGACGAACATGGCAGCGGCGCCGCCGGTTCCGGTGCGCCCGCCAGTGGTGGTGTGCACGGTCTCTCCGATCTCCGCTCCCCGCCGGGGAGGGTGTTTCGTCGGCCGGAACGGCCGGTGTGCTGCCGGTGCCCGTCCGCCCGGTGGCCGGGGGTCAGGCGGTGGTGGCATCCAGGTCGAGGTCCTGGTACGAGGCTGCCCAGGGAAGACGGCTCTCGAGAGCGGCCGCGGCGCGGACGACGAGGGCGTCGTTCCGGCGGCGGGCGGCGAGTTGCAGGCCGACGGGAACGCCGTTGCGGGCCCGCCCGACGGGCACGGAGGCGGCCGGGCTGCCGATCAGGTTGAACGGGCTGGTGAGGGACCAGCCTACGAACGGGTCGACGGCCTGACCCTCGACGATGTCGGGGCCGACGGTGTCGCGTCCGGCGGAGTTGGGGATGCCGGCGACGGCGTTGACCGGGCTGACCACGAGGTCGTAACGGTCGAAAAGCTCCTCGAAGGCATACAGCACGCGGGTGCGGTCGAGGTCCTCGAGCCGGAAGTCGACGGCGCTCAACGACTCGCCGACCCGGACGGAGTCGAGGTAGCCCTGATCGATGGAGCCGGCGTAGGCGCCGAGCAGATCGATGCCGTTGTCACGGGAGATGGCGGCGGATTCGGCGTGGGCGACCGAAAGGTAGCGGCGCCACATGGCGGTGAGGTCGGCATGCGGCAGGGGCAGCCGGAATGCGACCTCCTCGACCGTGGCCCCGGCGTCGCGGAGCGCGGGCAGGGCTGCCCGGACGCCGGCCTCGACCTCCGGTTCGACCGGGTAGCCGCCGAGGTCGGGGCTGTAAGCGATGGTCAGCCCGGTGAGGTCGCCGTGGAGTTCGTCGGCGAGCTTCTCGGGGGCGGGGAAGGAGTACGGGTCGTAGGGGTGGGCGCCGGACATCAGGTCGACGCCGAGGGCGGCGTCGCCGACGGTGCGGGCGAGGGGCGCGTAACAGACCATCGGGTTGAACCGGCGGAAAGCGTTGGGCCGGGCGGGAACCGGGACCCGGCCGAAGGTCGGCATCAGAGTGAAGACACCGCAGAAGGCGGCGGGCACGCGCAGTGAGCCGCCGGCGTCGGACCCCTGGGCGAACGGCACCATGCCGCTGGCGACTGCGGCGGCGCTGCCGCCGGAGGAACCGCCGGCGTTCATGGTGCGGTTGAAGGGCGTGGAGGCGGGGCCGAACAGGGCGCTGTCGGTGGTGGCCTTGAATCCGAACTCGGGGGTGTTGGTCTTGCCCACGACGATCGCGCCGGCCTGTTCGAGCTTTTCGACGCAGAGGATGGTCTCCTGCGGTACGTCCTCGGCGAAGACCAGGGAGCCGCGGGCCATCCGGACCCCGGCCACCGGGTCGAGGTCCTTCACACCGATGGGAACACCGTGCAGCGGGCCGAGGGCCGCGCCGTCACCGACGGCGCGCTCGGCGGCGGCGGCCCGTTCGAGTGCGCGTTCGCCGCAGACGGTCACGAAGGCGTTGACAGCCGGATTGATCTTCTCGATCCGGTCCAGTGCCGCCCGAACCGCTTCGACCGGAGAGATCTCGCGCCTGCGGATCGCATCGGCCAGCCGGATGGCGCTCAGTTCGGTGGGTTCGGTCATCTCACGCCTGCCTGTAGGTCGGATGCCTGCTCGTTTCGGACCTAGGGGAAACACCGGGAACGGTGACGGGGTTGCACGGCGGCACCGCGACGGAGTGGCAGGCCCGGACACGTACCGGACTCACGCGGTGCGATCAGGGGGTTACCGGACTGCCGATGACCGGCTAGCCTCGCCGCGGAATGCAGGTCTAGACCTATCGGAGGTTCGGTTATGGCAACCACACCCCGTTCGTCGCGCGCGCAGCCTGCCCGCCCCGCCCCTCCGGAGATGCTGGGGTTGCTCGGCGGGCACTTCACCCGTGCGGAACCCCGGGGCCTGGCGCTGGCCTACGTCCAGGCCCTGCTGGCGGACCCCACCCGGAGCAGCGCCGCGGAGATCGCCGTCCAGGCGGGCGTCGGCAGCGTCTGGAGCACACAGCGGCTGCTCACCCGCACCGTGTGGGATGCCGACCTGCTGCGCGACAGCGTCCGCGCGCATGTCGTGCCGCTGCTGGGTACGTCCGGCCCCTGTGCGGTGCTGCGCCGGCACGAGACGGTCCGGGCGGGAACCAGCGCGGTAGCGGTCGCCCCGGCGGTTCCGGCAGCGGCGGGGCGGGAGCGCGGGACCCAGGCCGCAGCGCTGTTGTGCTACGTGTCACGGGGCGCGGGTGGCCTGATCGACCGGGAGCTGTACCTGCCGCCGCAGTGGACCTCGGACCCGGCACGCTGCGCCCGGGCGGGTGTGCCGCCGGAGCACGTACGTCCGCGGAGCATGGCGGATCTCGGGCAGGAGATGCTGGAGCGGGCCCTCGCGGCCTCGGTGCCCATAGGCGGGGTGTTCGGCGGCCCGGACTTCGCCGACCCCCGCCTACGCCAATGGCTGTGCCTCCGGCGCCTTCCGTTCTGCATCGAACTGCCCCAGATCCCCGGTCCCTCGGCCGGGTCCGGCCCGCCGGCGCGGCCCGCGGACCCGAGACAGAAGGAGTCCTGGCAGTTGCTGAGCCGGGGTCTCGGAGTGGCGTTCGGGCGCCCGGCACCCGGGTTCGGGCTGACCCTCCTCGCCCGCCGGCAGCCCTCCGGCCGCATCTCGCGCCTTCTGCTGCACGCCTCGCTCTCCGCTGCCGGCGTCCCGGCGGCCCGGACGATGGCGGCGGCGGATGTGGCCGCGGCCCGGGCCGTTCGCGAGGCCGACGTCCGGGCCGGGCTGAGCAGCCACCAAGTGCGCAGCTGGGTGGCCTGGTACCGGCACACCACGCTGGCGATGACGGCTGCCGCGTTACGGCTGGAGGCAGGGGTGCCCGGCCCTCCGGGCCGGGCACAGCCGGACCGGACCGGACCCGCCCGACGGTGAGCACCGACGGGAGCACAAGTACCGCTCCTCGCCGGATGCCCTTGCCGCCCCGGCTCGGGCAATGCTCTAATTCACCCCGGGACGGAGGAATGACAAAATACAAATTCAGTCCAACCGCCCCCGTTCTCGACCGACCCATCCTTCCGATATTGCCCGGTCATTCACATTCTTCTCACCTACGGCACTTTCCTCGAATAATATTCGAAGCGAGCCGGAGATCCCTTGATCGGGCGGCAGATCCCGGTTCCGCCGCACCAGCGTGTCTCGAAAGCCATTCCTCTTAGGAGTCTGCGAATCGACATGCCTCAATTGACGAGTGTCACCGATCTGACGACTGAGGGCGATATGCGCCTGGCCCTGGCGGGTCTGCGCGCCAGGGCCCAGGAGCTGAGCCGGGTCGCGGAGGCAACAGCACAGGTACTGGCCACGCCGGACGGCCTGTCGACGGCGCTTCCGGCGTTCCGGGAGTTCGCCCGGGAGGCGGTGCCACGCTGGCACTTCGCCATGCTCAACGACAGCGAGCGCAACGACGCACTGGCCACGGCCCTGGAGCGGGTCGTCCCCCAGCACGGCACGGTGCTGGACATCGGTGCGGGCACCGGCCTGCTGGCGATGATGGCTGTACGCGCCGGGGCCGCCCATGTGTACAGCTGTGAGGCGAACCCGCTGATGGCGGAGGTGGCCCGGCAGGTGGTGGCGAGCGAGGGCTTCGCCGACCGGGTGACGGTGCTGGCCTGCCGCTCCGACGAACTGGCGGTCGGACGGGAGCTGCCCCGGCGGGTGGACGCGGTGATCTCCGAGATCGTGGACTGCGGTCTGATCGGCGAGGGCATCCTGCCCTCGATCCTGCATGCGCGCCGCGAACTGCTCGCCCCGGACGGGATCATGCTCCCCTGCCGGGCCCGGCTGCTGGGGCAGCTGCTGCAGAGCGAGAACGCGGTGAACCTGAACAGGGTCGGCTCCGCCAGTGGCTTCGATGTGTCCCGCCTGAACTCCTTCGCCACGCCCGGGCACTTCCCCATCAGGCTGCACACCTGGCCGCACCGCACCCTTTCGGAGCCGGTGGAGCTGGCCTCCTTCGACTTCGCCACGGACCCGCTCGGTCCGGGCGAGCGCAAGATCGAGGTGCCGGTGCGCGAGTCGGGAACGGTGCACGGCCTGGTCGCCTGGTTCGAGCTGGACCTGGGGGGCGGTGTCACCCTGCGCAACTCACCGGAGAACGTCGGCTCCCACTGGATGCAGGCGTTGATCCCGCTCGCCGAACCGATCGAAGCCAAGGCGGACTCCACGATGATGCTCAACCTCACCTGGAGCGAGACCAGCCTGTCCCTCGCGTGACCTCCCCGTCTCACCCATCAGCGGAAGGCAGACCCGAACATGTCGCACGCACCTGTTCCCCATCAGCCGTTCGAACTGCGCGGTGACGCACTGCGCGAGGCCGTCATCGCCTACGCCGCGAACCCGGTCTACACGGACAACGAGGAGTGGGAGAACTCCGACAACCCCTATCGCCGGCAGCTGCGCCCGCAGGTGCTGCCCTACCTGGACTTCGACCGCGTGCCGGGCCGCGACCGGATCCTGGAGTACAGCAGCTTGGCCGCCCAGCGTCTCCTCACCAGCATCTACGAGGCCGACCTGGTGTTCTTCCCGAAGGCCGGCCTGGGTGAGCTGACGGACGACTTCCGCCGCTACTACAGCCCCGGCAACCGGGCCCGCGGCGAGCTGATCCGGCCGGCGCTGGAACGTTTCGCCTTCGGCTTCCTCGACCAGGAGGTCGAGGTGAGCGGCGACTGGACCACCGAGGGCCTGCTCGCCTACCTGGAGGGCCTGGACGTCTACGCCCAGGGCGGCCCGTCCCCCGCGGAGAAGGCGATCCGCGACTCCTCCGACCCGCAGCGAGCGGCCAGGATGTGGTTGATACAGTTCGCTCCCGATTTCCTCTCGGAAGCTTCACCGATGGCACGGAATGTGCTCGGATATTACGGGGCCGAGCAGTCCGAATGGTTCAAGATCCTGATCGACGAGTACGGGTACGGCGTCCACGACACCAAGCACAGCACTCTTTTCGAGGCCACCCTGGAGTCCGTCGGCCTCGGTTCCGACATCCACCGGTACTGGCAGTACTACCTGGTATCCAGCCTGGCCCTGAACAACTACTTCCACTACCTCGGGAAGAACCACGAGCATTTCTTCCGTTATGTCGGCGCGCTGTACTACACCGAAAGCACACTGGTCGATTTCTGCCGGCGCGCGGAGAGCGTCCTGGCGGACGTGTTCGAAGGTTCCGCGGATGCGCGGTACTTCTCGGAGCACGTCCACATCGACCAGCACCACGGCCGGATGGCGCTGGAGAAGCTGGTGAAGCCGCTGATCGCGCGCCATGGCGAGCAGATCATCCCGGAGATCGTGCGAGGCATCGAGGAGTTCCGGTTGCTGAGCACCATCGCGGACGAGGACTTCGCCACCCAGATCGCGTGGATGGACGACGCGGACCGCTACAAGGATCTGCACGCCCCCGTGTACGCGGCGATCCGGGAAGGCCGGGTGACCGTACCGGTGGCCGACATCGTGGAACCCCACGGGGAGCTGTCCAACACCCACAGCCACGAGGGTGACGAGCTCTGCCACATCGTCAGCGGCACCATGCGCTTCGTCAGCGGCTTCAATTCCCACCGGATCCTGGAGGCCGGAGAGGGAACGGTGATCCAGAGCAACCGCCTGCACGGCGCGATCATCGAGTCCGAGGAGTGCGTCTACCAGATCTACTCGGTCGGAGACCACCGCACATGCCTGTAGTGACGTTCAAAACCAGCGGCGCGGGCAACTGCGTCCGGGTCGCCGACCTGCCGTACGTGTACATCCGCACCGAGGCCGGCGGGGCGGTGCTGCCCGCCTCCTGTCCGCACCGGGGCGGCCCGCTCAACCTGTCCGTGCCGGACGCGGCAGGGCGGCGGCTGGTGTGTCCCTGGCACGAACGGGGCACATCGCTCAGCCGGCTGCGGCGCCAGATACCCGCGGTCCGGTCCGGCGACGCCGTCACCGCCGTGCTGCCGGGCCCGGCGGACACCACCGTGGAACTCTGCCATCTTCCGCTGTCCCCGGCGCTCGCCGGGGCCTGAACCGCCGCGAGAGCGCCCTGACCGCCCCGGCAGACAGAGGATCCCTTGAGCCCCTCGACCATCACCCAGGCAGCCGTCATCGTCGATCCGTTCTCGTCCGGCGCCCGATACGCGCCGGAGTTCGCCTCGTTCGGTATCGCCACGGTCGCGGTCAGCTCGCTGCCGACGGTCCCCGCGGCCTATGCCGACTCCTGGGACCCCGCACTCCACCGTCAGCTGCACGCCTTCGACGGCAACCTCGAACATCTGTTGGCGGCGTTGCGGCCGCTGTCACCGCGCTGTGTGCTCGCAGGTGCCGAGAGCGGCGTCGAACTCGCCG
This sequence comes from Streptomyces cyaneofuscatus, assembly GCF_042718795.1. GTDB lineage: Bacteria > Actinomycetota > Actinomycetes > Streptomycetales > Streptomycetaceae > Streptomyces > Streptomyces cyaneofuscatus_A. Next base: position 85,474 of record NZ_JBHXOX010000008.1, on the reverse strand, counting down.
ACATCCTCACCGAACGTCTGCTCCCGGAGCAGGCCAACGTGCCGTCCCTGGCCGCCGCGCGCCGCGACAAGGGCGCCATGGCCCAGGCGCTGCGCGACGCCGGCGTCCCGACGATCCCCCAGATCTGTACCGACGATCCGGAGGCCGTGCGTGCCTGGATCGACCGAGAGGGTCTGTACAACAGGGACCTGGTCGTCAAACCGCCGAAAAGCGGCAGCACCGACGGGGTCACCCGCGTGCCGGCCGGCGCGGACTGGCGGATCCCGTTCGACGCCCAGCTCGGCCGTATCAACCAATGGCACAATCTCAACGACCGGATGGTGGTCCAGGAGTACGCCCGCGGCACCGAGTTCGTGGTCGACACCTTCAGCCACGGGGGCCGGCACACCGTCGCCGACATCTGCCGCTACGAGAAGACGGACAACGGCGGGCAGATGGCCGTCTACGAAAGCCTCACCTGGGTCGCGCCGGACGCCCCGGAGGTACCGGTACTGACCCACTACGCGGAAGCCGTCCTCGACGCCGTGGGACTGCGGCACGGCACCGCGCACATCGAGATCATGCTGACGGCCGAGGGCCCCCGTCTGATCGAGATCAACTCCCGCCCGCACGGCGGCGGTCACCCCGTGTTCAACCTCACGGCAACCGGTGACAGCCAGGTGCACCGCGCTGCCCGATGGTTCGCCGTGGAAGAGGCCGCCCCGAAGGGATACCGCCTGCTGCAGCACATGACGGTGCTGTTCCTGATCGCCCGTCGGTCCGGAACCGTCTCCGACACCGCCGTCCTCGACGGCATCAAGAACCTGACGTCCTACCACCACTCGGCGGTCAAGCTCCGCGACGGCGACGTGATCGAAGTGACCCGCGACCTCCTGGGCACCCTCACTCTGGGCTTCGTCGTGCTCGCCCACCCCGACCCGGAGCAGATCGCGAAGGATACGGCGGCGGTCCGCGCCATGGAAGCCGCTCTGGTCATCACCCCCCGGCCCGGGCCGGCCGAGACCAGCGAGCACCGGTGACCCCTACAGCCCTCGCCATAGCGGCCAGTCCAGCCTTCCTGGCCAGCTGCGCGGCAGTGGTGTGCAGCCCCGGCCCGGACAGCATGCTGCTCCTGCGCCTGGTCAGCCGCGCCCGGCGCCGTCCCCCGGTACTGGCCGCCGCCGCCGGCATGCTGATCGCCGGCGGCGGATACGCGGTCGCGGCAGTCAGCGGCAGCATGGCCGTGGTCATGCTCCGCCCCGAACTGTTCCTGGCATGGCAGGTGGCCGGCGCCCTGGTGCTGGCCCTGACCGGTGCCCGGGCGCTGTGGGAGGCCCTGCGCCCCGCCGAGGCCGCGCTTGAGCCCTCGGCAACCGGAGCGCCTCAGACCGACCGGCTGCCGCGGCACCTGCTGCTCGGCTTCCTCTGCACCGCCGGAAATCCGAAGGTCGGTCTCTTCCTGACCGTCTTCCTCCCGCAGTTCCTGCCGCCGGAGCGCCCGTCGGCCGCGGCACTGTCCTTGCTGGCGACGGTGTACCTGGCGATCGGCGCGCTCTGGCTGCTGGTCCTCACCGAAGTGGGCGTACGGCTGGTGACGAGGGGCACCGACAGCCAGGCCGCGTTCCCCCCGCTCGCCGCCCGCATCGGCAACGCCGTCGCGGGACTCGTCCTCCTTGGCCTCGCCCTCACGCTGCTCGTTCGATGACCACCGGCGCCTGCTCATCGGAGGACCACCGGCGGGTGGCCGGCCGGTCCGCCGGGGGGGCCGCTCCGGCACGCTTCACCGGCCCACGAGCGTGGGTGACCGGTCCACGGGGCAGCTCGTTCCTCCGGGGCTGACCGCCCCCCTCCGCGGCCCCTACCGCGGATGACCGCAAGGGCTCCTCCGTACGACCGGTGACGGATCAGGCCGCCACGGGGCGACAGCTCAGGCAAGGCCGGTAGCCGGCGCCCCGCGCTGCGGCCACCGATCCGAACGGCACCCGGTGACGGTCGGTGATACGTCGGGCATGCGCACAGGTCGGATAACAGAAGATGCGGGTCGTACCACTCCCCAGATAGTGGGTACCAGCCGCGGCAAACCGGCCCAGACGCTCTTCGTCGACGCCCTCATGCGCACGCAGCCGCTCCACCAGACCCGCCGGCAGACCGCAGTCGACCGGCCGGCCGTCCTCGTCGCTGAGCCGATGAACCGGGATCAGCACCGGGGCGGGACCGGACCTCACCGCCGCCAGCAGTTCCGCCGTCGTGGCCCCCGCGACTCCGGCCTCCGTCCCCAGCCAGCCCACAGGCCGCAACTGGCCGCGCGGAACGACCCGTACCGCCTCCAGGACCCTGCGCCGGACCTCCGGCAGAGTTCCGTAGTCGTAGCGCAGAGTCCGGTCACGACCGGTTCGCAGCGCCCCTACGACCCCCGGCAGCGGTCTGCCCGCAGGCAACGCGGCCCGGCCGGTGCGGCGCAGGTGCTCCTCCTCGAAGGCCTCCGGCCCGGCGTACAGGTCCACCGGCCCGGCCCCGGTGACCGCTCCCCGGCCGTACGCGACGAACAGCGAGACGATCGGGCCCTCGACCACCGAGTAGCAGTCGTACGTGTCCTCGGTGATACCCGCCCGCCGAAGGATCCGGATCGCCAGGTCCACCGGCATAGGGGCCCGCAGAGCGTCGAACCCGTGCGGTGCGCCTTCCGTGTCCCGCACGGCCGCCGTGCCGTTCACCGGCCCGCCCGGCCCCGCATGCAACCCACTCATCCGATCACCTCCTCCTGCGCCAGTCGGGGCATCCCACGCAACGCCACCAGCCCGCGCGAAACCTGAGCCTTGACCGTGCCGACCGGACACTCCAGCAGCCCCGCGATCTCCGCGTAACTCAACTCGGCGATATGCCGCAGAACCACTGGCACCCGGTGGTGTTCAGGCAGCTCGGCGAGCGCCGCCACCAGCCGTTCCCGCTCCATCACGTGCTCCGCCGACTGCTCAGGCCCCGCCCTCCCGTCGACGAGCGGCAACTCCCCGGCATCGACCCCCGACGCGGCGACCGGACGCCGTGTCAGCGTACGCACATGGTTGCGCCATACATTCGTGCCGATCGCCAGCAGCCATGCCTTGGGCTGCAGTGCCGCGCGCCGCTCCGGCGTATAGCCACGCAACGCCGTGTACGCCCGCAAGAACGTGTCCTGCACGAGATCTTCCACATCGTGCGATCCACCGGAAAGGCGAAGCAGCACCGAGTAGACGATCCCGCCATGAGAGCGCACCAACTCCGCGAACCCACGGTCGAGGTCCACCGCGAGCAATTCAGCGACCTCCAGAGGCATCTCATCCATCACTCACCAGAACACCACGCCGCGACGACCGGTTGCACGCTGAACCACCCCGACCGGCGGACAGGCCGGAGCAGTGGGGCGGAGGCCGCATCGGGCTTGCTGTGACGCTGCTGGTGGCGGAGGAAGGTGATCCCGATGTCCGCGGCGTGCGTCTCCGGTCTCGGGGCGGGCTCGGCACGGCGTAGTGCGCCTGCGCGCGACGGCCCGTCCGCGCGGCAGTCGCGCTCATGTGGGGCGCTCCCCCGTGGGGCGCGCCCCACTACGGGGCGACCGGCTCCCGGTCGCCCCGGGTGTCCTCGGCGAGCTGTTCCAGGAACGGCTCCACGGCCGCCCGCCACCCCTCCGGCTGGTCGTAGTGGACGAGGTGGCCGGCGTCCGCCACCTCCGCGTACTGGCCGCGGGGCAGGACGCGCACCATCTCCTGCGCCTCGGCCCGGCCCAGCTCCCCGTCGAGCCCGCGCAGCACCAGGGCGGGGCACCACACCTGGGCCAGCTCCTCCCAGTGCGCGTCGTAGACCCAGGTGGCGCGGGAGCGGAGCATCTGGCTGCGGGAGAAGACCGGGCGCCAGCCGTCCTCCATCTCCGCCATCACCTCGGCATAGAACGCGCCGCGCGAGGGGTTCGGCCGCTCCACCCAGGGGTCGTCCTCGCCGAACCACTTCCGTACGTCGGCGAGGGTGGCGAAGGGCAGCGGCCAGGACGCGAACCAGTCGCTCCACTCCCGCTGCGAGGCCGCCCCGAGGGCCGAGGCCCGCATGTCGCAGATGACGACGGCCCGGACCAGGTCGGGGCGCTTGGCGGCGAGCTGCCAGCCGGTGAGCGCTCCCATGGCGTGGCCGACGACGGTGACGGGGCCGAGGTCCAGTTGTTCGATCGCGGCCTCGGCGTCGGCGACGTACGCGTCGCGGGTGTACGGGCCGTCGGCCGGCTTGTCGCTGCGGCCGTGGCCGCGCTGGTCGAGGCCGACCGCGCGGTACCGCTCGGAGAGCCAGCGGGCGGTGGGGGCCCAGTGGGAGGCCCGGCCCATCAGCCCGTGCAGCAGTAAGACGCCGGGGGCCCGGTCCGCTCCCGCTCTGTCCGTCCCCGCACGCTCCTTGGGCGGATCCGCGAACTCCCACGCCGCGAGGCGTACGCCGTCGGATCCGGTCACATCGATGCGCCGCACCATGGTCCTGGCACCCCCTTCTGGTCCTCGATCACCGCGTGGTGGCATCGCCAGACTATCGAACTCTTATTCGAAAACAGGGATCCGCCGCTCAACACCCCACGTTCGAGTGACATGCGGCGAGGATTGCCGTCGGCCGCCCTGGGGAGATCTTCAACGGGAGGCGGACCGCTCGGGGACAGGGGTCCGTGGGGATCGACCTGCAGAGCTCGGGGCTCCAGGTCAGCACAGGGGAGGACCGACCCCGGCGCCCTCGGGCGCCGGGGTCGACCCTTGTTCACGACAACGATGGCAACGATGCCAGAGCACGGCGGGGCCATCGCCAGACCGCCCCTGACCAGGGCATCTCGGACCAGGGCACCTCGGACCATGGCAGCCACCGATCGGCGTGCATGCCGGTAAGACGGGCGCATTCCCTGCTCCCTCCCCGACCGTGCCCGACCGCATCCGGCCCGGCACCCTCAGGTCATATGCCTGGCCTCAGCCTGGCACGCGATCGCCCCGCCCGCTGCGGGTTCAGCCCTTTCCAGCCGCCCGGGCCCCGATCCAGCCCATCCGGCGCCCACCCCACCCCAGCCCGTCCGGCGTTTGAGGACGGAACCCTGGCCGAGGGGAGCGGCAACCCACACCAGGGCCCCGGGGCGCACGGGCCGAAGACGCCAACGGCGTCAGCGCGTCAGCGCTTGGCCACGAACACGTGCGAAGCAACCTCCGCGTCCAGCTCCGCCGCCTCCCCGCTCGACCCGACCAGCACCCCGCCCGGCGACTCCGTCACGCTGACCACGGACCCGGGCTGCACCCCGGCCCGCCGCAGCGTGTACATCAGCTGGGCGTCCGTCTGGATCGGCTCCCCGATCCGCCGCACGACCACGGTCTTGCCCTCCGCGCCCGGGTCGAGCTCGGCCAGGCTCACCATGGAGTCGTCCAGGAACGGGTCGGCCTCCGCCTTCTCGCCCAGCTCCTCCAGGCCCGGGATCGGATTCCCGTACGGAGACTCCGTCGGGTGCCGCAGCAGCTCCAGCACCCGCCGCTCCACGGCCTCGCTCATCACGTGCTCCCAGCGACAGGCCTCCGCGTGGACCTGCTCCCACTCCAGGCCGATCACGTCGACCAGCAGGCACTCGGCGAGCCGGTGCTTGCGCATCACCCGCGTCGCCAGTCGGCGGCCCTCCTCGGTCAGCTCCAGGTGGCGGTCCCCCGCGACCTGGACCAGGCCGTCGCGCTCCATGCGGGCCACCGTCTGGCTGACGGTCGGACCGCTCTGGTCCAGCCGTTCAGCGATACGGGCGCGCATGGGGACCACGCCTTCCTCTTCCAGTTCGAGGATGGTGCGGAGATACATCTCCGTGGTGTCGATCAGTCCGGACATACGTGCCCCTCGATGCTGTGACTAGAAAACGTCGTGCGATGGCCCTGCACCAATTCTGACGCATAGCACGGACAACCGTGCCGCCCCGGCCGAAGACCGTCCGCCGGAGGCCGCCAGGCGCTATTGACAGGCCACTGGTCCAGACCGCAACGTGATCCGCGGCACAGCCATTCCCACCCCGCCGAAAGGGCCCTTCCCGATGAGCGACAGCAAGCTGGCCGGTCAGTTCTTCGATGCGGCGATCGGCCTGCTCCAGCGGGTACGGGACGAGGAGGCGGGCTCCATCGCGGCCGCCGGCGCGGCCATCGCCGACACGGTCGAGGCGGGCGGCCGGCTCTTCGCGTACGGCGCCGGGCACTCCTCCCTCGCCGCCCAGGACGTCGTCTACCGGGCGGGCGGACTGGCCCTGATGAACCTGCTCACGGTGCCCGGCACCACCGGCGTGGACGTCATGCCCGCCACCCTCGGCTCCGCCCTGGAGCGGGTGGACGGCCTGGCCTCGGCGGTCCTGGACTCCAGCCCCGCGACCGCGGGCGACGTGCTCGTCATCATCTCGCTCTCCGGCCGCAACGCGCTCCCGGTCGAGATGGCCCAGAACGCCCGGGCCCTCGGGCTGAAGGTCATCGGCGTCACCTCGGTCGCGTACGCGGAGAACACCCGCTCCCGGCACACCTCGGGCGGCTTCCTGCGCGACCACTGCGACATCGTCCTGGACAGCAAGATCGCGATCGGCGACGCGGAGCTGAGCGCCCCCGGCATCGAGGCCCCCTTCGCCCCGGCCTCCACCGTCGTCACCAGCGCGATCATGCAGTCGATGATGGCGGCGGCGTCCGAAGCGCTGGTGGCCCGGGGCATCGAGCCGCCGCTCCTGCGCTCGGGGAACGTGGACGGCGGCCACGACTGGAACGGCCGGGTCATGACGGAGTACCGCGAGCGGATCTTCTACCGCCACTGAGAGCGGTACTACGCACAGGTCGGCAGCGTCACCCGGGCCGTCAGCCCACCGCCCGGGTTCGCGGTGGCGCCGACGTCCCCGCCGTGAGCGCGGGCCACCGACGCCACGATGGAGAGCCCGAGCCCCGCGCCCTCGCCCGGCGCGTGGCGGCGGGCCCGCGCCCGGCGGAACGGTTCGAACAGCAGCGGCAGAGCCGCCGGGTCGACCACGGGCCCCGTGTTGGCGACCTCCAGGCCGCCCGGCCCGACCCGGACCCGTACCGTCCCACCCGGATGGTTGTGGCGCAGCGCGTTGGTGACCAGGTTGTGCACCAGGTGGTCCAGGAGGACCGGGTCGCCCCGCACGCTCACCGGCCGGGCCTCCACGTCGACGGTGACGGCCCGCTCCGCCGCCTCCGCCGCCAGCGCCTCGGTGACCGTGGCGGTGGTGGCGTCGAGGCCGACCCGCTCGCGCCGCCGCAGCCCCTCGTCGGAGACCGCGAGGAGGAGCAGGCCCTCGATGAGCTGCTCGCTGCTGTCGGCGGTGTCGATGAGCTTGTCCCGGATCCAGGCCACCTTCTCGGGCGGCGGGTCGTCGGCGGGCCCGATCTCGGCGGCGGCCCGCTGCACGGCGAGCGGGGTGCGCAGCTCGTGGGCGGCGTTGGCGGCGAACCGCTGCCGGGCGGCGACCAGTTGCTCGATCCGGTCGAGCATCCCGTCGAACGTGTCGGCCAGCTCCTTCAGCTCGCCGGGCGGGGCCTTCAGCGCGATCCGCTCGTGGAGGTTGGAGCCGGAGAGCCGGCGGGCCCGGGCGGTGATGACCCCGACGGGCCGCAGCACCCGGCCCGCCATCCACCAGGCGAGAGCGACGGAGAGCGCCGAGTAGACGGCGAGGGAGAGCGCGGAGACGGTGAGGAGCTGGTGGAGCACGGCGTCCCCGGCGGCGCTGGAGACCTTCCGCGCGACGGCGTACTGGCCGGGCTGGATCACGGTGGTCTGTGCCCAGTCGGCGGACGGCAGCATCGGGACGGAGGCGGTGTCCAGCCGGGAGGCGGGGACGGCCGGGGCGACGGCGGTCATCACGCTGCTGTAGAGCCCGTCGCTGACCAGCACGTAGACGAGCCCCATGAGCAGGACCCCGGCCAGCACCAGCAGGCCGCCGTAGAGCGCGGTGAGCCGCGCGCGCTCGCTGTTCACCGGGCTTCCTCCGGATCGGTCAGGGGCGCGGGGCCGCTCCCCGTACCCGCCACGGGGCCCCTCTCCGTACCCGCCACGGCGCCGCCCCCGATGCGGTACCCGGCCCCCGGCACGGTCTCGATCACGGGCGGCGCGCCCAGTTTCGTACGGAGCTTGGAGAGCGTGACCCGGACCGCGTTGGTGCGGTAGCTGGTGTCCTCCTCCCACACCTCCTCGATCAGGTCGTCGCCGCTGACGACGGCGCCCTCGGCCCGCAGGAGGGTTTCCAGCACGGCGAACTCCTTGCGGGAGAGGGACAGGTAGCGGCCGTCGCGGCAGACCTGGCGGCGAGCGGTGTCGAGCGTCAGCCCGGCCCGCTCCAGCACCGGTGGGAGGGCGGGGCGGGAGCGGCGGCCGAGGGCGAGGACCCGGGCGAGGAGTTCGTCGTACGCGAACGGCTTGGTCAGGTAGTCGTCGGCGCCGAGCCCGAGGCCGGCCACCCGGTCCCGTACGGTCCCCGAGGCGGTGAGCATCAGGATCCGGGTCAGCAGGCGGGCGCCGACGACCCGGCGGCAGACCTCGTCGCCGTGCAGCCCGGGCAGGTCGCGGTCCAGGATCATCACGTCGTACGCGCCGAACCGGAGCTTCTCCAGCGCGGTCGGCCCGTCGGGGGCGATGTCCACCGCGACGGCGTCACGGCGCAGTCCCTCGGCGATCATCCCCGCCAGGAACTCCTCGTCCTCCACCACCAGCACGCGCATGGGCTCTGTGTACCCGAAAGCGATGTTTCGCCGGTGTAAGCACCGGCGCTGAGAGAAACGAGACCGTCTCCTCGCCCACGCTCGGGCCGTCCTTACCGACGTACACGAGGAGCCCTCCATGACCCTTCTCCGCGCCCGGCGGCGCACTCTCGCCGCCGCCTGCCTGCTCGCCACGACCGTCGTCCTGTCCGCCACGGCCTGTTCGGGGAGCGGCGACGGCGGCGGCGGTACGAAGAGTGGCGGCTCGGCCTCCACCACGAAGAAGACGGACGAGGACCAGGCCCTGGAGCACCGCAGGTGCCTCCGCGCGCAGGGCCTGGACATCCCCGAGCCGAAGCCGGGCGAGAACGGCATGGGCGTCACCATCGACGGCGGCTCGAAGAGCAAGCAGGAGATGGAGAAGGCGTTCAAGGCCTGCCAGGACAAGGCGGTCGGCGGCGGGCCCAAGGAGCTGACGCAGGCGGAGAAGGACAAGATGGTCGCCTTCGCCCGGTGCATGCGGAAGAACGGCTTCGACATGCCCGACCCGAAGTTCGACGGCGGGATGGCTCAGGCGGCGCCCGCGCTGAAGGACTCGGACATGAAGAAGTTCGAGAAGGCGAACAAGGCGTGCGAGAGCGTGGGCCGATGAGGCGCGGACGGGCCGTCGCGGCGGTGGCGGCGGTGCTCGCCGTGACGGCCGGAACCATCGCGGTCACGCAGCTCGGCGGCGGCGACGGCGACGGCGGTGCGGATGCGGCCGGCGCGAAGAACACCGGCCTGCCGCCGGCCACCGCCCCGGTCGAACGCGGCGACCTGCGCGACAGCGCCCAGGCGGACGGAACCCTCTGCTACGACAGACAGCGCAAGATCAACGCGGCCGCCTCCGGCACCCTGACCTGGGCCCCGCGCACCGGCTCGACGATCGAGCGGAACGAGCGGCTGTACGAGATCGACGGCCGGCCGGTCCGGCTGCTGTACGGGGCGGGGCCCATGTACCGCACCCTGAAGCCGGGCGACGAGGGCCGGGACGTCGAGCAGGTGGAACGTAACCTCGCCGCCCTCGGCTACACGGGCTTCACCCCGGACACCGAGTACACCGAGCTGACGGCGGCGGCCGTCAAGCGCTGGCAGAAGGCGCACGGCAGCAAGCAGACGGGGACGGTCGGCCCGCAGGACGTCGCGTTCGCCCCCGGGAAGGTCAGGATCAAGGGCGTGGCGGCGGCCGTCGGCGATCTGGCCCAGCCGGGCGCCCCACTGCTCACGACGACCGGCAGCGAGCGCATCGTCACCTTCGAACTGGACGTGGCGGAGAGCCGGCTGGCCAAGGCGGGCACCAAGGTCACGGTCGAGCTGCCGGACGGCACCAGCGCGCCCGGCACGGTCTCCTCGGTCGGCCGGACGGCGAGGCCGGGCAAGGACCCGCAGGACGGCAGTCCGAAGGTGACGCTGACCGTCTCCTTCGACCAGCCGGAGAAGGTCGGCGGCTTCGACCAGTCGCCGGTGACGGTGAACCTGACCGGAGAGACCCGCGAGGACGTGCTGACGGTCCCGGTGAACGCGCTCCTGGCGCTGCCCGGCGGCGGCTTCGGAGTGGAGGTCGTACGCGGTGACGTGGCCCGCGAGGTGACGGTGGAGCTCGGGATGTTCGCGGAGGGCCGGGTCGAGGTGTCCGGCGGCGGGCTGAGCGAGGGCATGAAGGTCGGGGTGCCGAAGATATGAGCGGCGCCGCACCTGCGGACACGGTCGTCGGCCTCCGGGGCGTCACCAAGGAGTACGCGGGCGGGGTCACCGCCCTGCGTGGGGTGGACCTCACCGTGCGGGAGGGCGAACTCCTGGCCATCGTCGGCCCGTCCGGCTCCGGCAAGTCCACGCTGCTGCACATCGTCGGCACCCTGGACCGCCCCACCGCCGGCACCGTCCACATCGCGGGCCACGACGTGGCGGCCCTGACCGACCGCCGCCTCTCCGCCCTGCGCGCCCAGCACGTGGGCTTCGTCTTCCAGGCGTTCCACCTGGTCCCGGGCGTCTGTGCCCGCGACAACGTGGCGGAGGGCCTGCTCTACTCCGGCCTCCCCCGCTCCGTACGCCGCCGCAAGGCCGCCGAGGCGCTGGACCGGGTCGGCCTCGCGGACCGCCTGGACCACCGGCCGCACCAGCTCTCGGGCGGCCAGAAGCAGCGGGTCGCCATCGCCCGGGCGGTTGTGGGCGAACCCGCGCTCCTGCTGGCCGACGAACCGACGGGGGCGCTCGACTCGGCGTCGGGGGCGGCGGTGATGGAGCTGCTGCGGGACCTGAACCGGGAGGGGGCGACGATCGCGGTGATCACGCACGACACGGAGATCGCGGGGAGCCTGCCGCGCGAGGTGCGGATCAGGGACGGCGAGGTGGTGGCGGACCTACGGAACGCTCCGGCTCCGATGCCACCCCTGGAGACAGGGGCGGGGCTGTGAGCCGGGGCGCGGCGGGCAGCCGCCTCAGGGCGGCCCGTCTCGGCCCCCGGGACGTCCTCCACGTCGGCTCGTCGGGCCTCCGCAGCCGCCCGATGCGGGTGGTGCTCTCCGCCCTCGGCATCGCCATCGGCATCGCGACGATGATCTCGGTGGTCGGCATCTCCGCCTCCAGCCAGGCCCAGCTCCTGCGCGAACTGGACACGTTGGGCACCAACCTCCTGGTGGCCTCACCCGGCGACTCGATGTTCGCCGGAGAGGAGGTGCACCTGCCGGAGGGCTCGGTCGGGATGGTGGGCCGGATCAAGGGCGTCCAGGAGGTGGGGGCCACCGCCGACCTGGACGCGACCGTACGCCGCCACGAGAGGATCGACGAGGACGATACGGGCGGGATCGCGGTCAAGGCGACGACGGCCGACCTGCTCCGCGTGCTGCGCGGCGAGGTCGCCGAGGGCAGGTGGCTCAACGCGGCGACCGGCCGCTATCCGTCGGTGGTGCTCGGCCACGTCGCGGCGGAGCGCCTGGGGGTCACCCGGCCCGGCCGGCAGGTATGGATGGGCGACCGGTACTTCACGGTCACCGGCATCCTCGCCCCGCTCCCGCTGGCCCCGGAGATCGAACGCTCGGCCCTGGTCGGCTGGGAGGGCGCGAAGCGCCTGCTGGACTTCGCGGGCCACCCGACGTCGATCTACGAGCGGTCGGACGAGGCTGCGGTGCAGGACGTGCGGAAGGTCATGGCGGCGACGGTCGACCCGCAGAACCCGCAGAACGTGAAGGTCACCGACCCGTCGTCGGCACTCCGCGCGAAGGCGGCGACCGAGGGGGCGTTCAGCAGCCTGCTGCTGGGCCTGGGCGGCATCGCGCTGCTGGTCGGAGGCGTAGGGGTCGCCAACACCATGATCATCTCGGTCCTGGAACGCCGCTACGAGATCGGCCTGCGCCGCTCGCTGGGCGCGACCCGGGGCCAGATCAGGATCCAGTTCGTCACGGAGTCCCTGATGCTGTCGGGCCTCGGCGGCCTGGCGGGGGTGGCGCTGGGATCGGCGGCGACGGGGGTGTACGCGCACACGGGCGGGCTGCCGTGGGTGGTCCCGCTCTGGGCGGTCGCCGGAGGCTTCGGCGCGACGCTGGTGATCGGCACGGTGGCGGGCCTCTACCCGGCGGTGCGGGCGTCACGGCTGTCCCCGACGCTGGCGCTGCACGCGGCGTGAGGGGGGTGGGGGCCGGGGGCCCGGGGGGCAGGGCTCCGGGTGCATGGCCGCCAGGCCCGTACCAGGGCCCTCGGCTACTCCCCCGCCGCCCGCGCCAGATCCACGGCCCCCGCGACCCGGGCCGCCACCGTCTCCGCGTACGCCGTGTCCGGGCGTTCGAAGGCGGTCCGGTTGGCCGCGCGCAGGAACGTCAGCACGCCCAGCGTCCGCCCCCGGCTCCGGAGCACCGTGCACAGGGCGTGGACGGCGTCCTCGGGCCAGCGGCGCTCCACCGCCCAGGCCGCCCCTCCGGCCTCCCCGGCACCCGCACTCGTGCGGACCGAGCCCGTCCGCTCGACGGCCTGGAGGGCCGGGTGCCCGGGCCTGTACCGGACCGGGATGGACCCGCCCGCGACCAGCAGACACGGGCCGGGCGCATCCGTGGGCGTGGCGGCCGTACGGACGAGGCGCTCGCCCCCCATGACGTCGAGGAGGACGTGGTCGGCGAACCCGGCCAGCGCGAAGTCGAGCAGGGAGGTCGCCGCCTCCATCGGGTCCTCGCACTCGGAGGCCGTACGCACCGCCCGGTGCAGTTGGCTCGTCCGGAACCGCAGCCGGTCGGCCTCCTGCTGCGCGAGCTTGGCGGCGGTGACGTCCCGGAAGAGCCACCCCACCCCGAGCGGAACCGGCTCCTCCGCCAGCGGTGAGGCCAGCCGCAGGAACCCGCTGCGCCAGCACCGCCGCCGCTCGCCCTCCGCCGTACGCAACGTCACCCACAGCTCGGCCGGGGCACCCGGAGCGCCTTCGGCGAGCACGTGCTGCAGGGCCGCCTCCAGCTCCTCGACCCCCTGGACCACCAGCTCACCGAGCGGCCGGCCGAGGAGGGTGGTGCGGCCGCCGCCGAGCGCGCGGGAGGCGTACGCGTTGACCACGGTCGGGCGGAGGTCGACGTCGACGAGCACCACACCCCACGACGCGTCCTCCAGCAGCGCCTCGCTCAGCGCGATGGCCCGCTCCAGGTCGATCTGGGCGTGCACCTCGCTGAACGCGCAGTACACCCCGGCCGGCTTGCCGTCGGCGCCCAGCACCCGGGCGGACTGGGTCCGCACGAGCACCCGGCTGCCGTCCTTGCGCAGCAGCGCGAACTCGTGGACCTGGCGCCCGGGCGTGTCCATGGCGGCCATCAGCCGCCCCTGCACCTCGTGCGCGTCGGCCCGGCGCACCGCCCATCCGGCGAAGCCCGTACGCCCCACGGCCTCCTGCGCGGACCAGCCGAGGATGCGCTCGGCCTCGCGGTTCCAGTGGGTGACCACGCCGCCCGCGTCGAAGGCGCAGAGCGCCGCGTCCATGCCGTCGAGGAGGGCGGCGAGCAGCTCGGCCCCGGAGTCGGGCGGCGGTTCGGGGCACATGGGCTCTCCCGCGCCCTCGTCGGGTCCGAGCGCGTCGGCGAGCCCGCTGCTCCTGGAAGCACCCACTCCGTACCCCCCGCAGAACGCAGAACGTGTCGGCCGTTTCCCCGCGCGTCACCGCGCGTATTACTGCACGTCAGACCATTCAACTCGAACGTGACCCAGCGCACATCCCCCTTCGCCAAATAAATGGGTTGAGCGGCCGCCGGGGCCGCTCGTAGGCTTCTCAGCACACAGGAAAGGAGGTGTTCCGGAAGTGATTTCTCTTCGGACTCGTGAGGTGGCTGCGGGCTGACGCCCGTTGTCACGCACTTTTCGCAGTGCATGGCCGGATGACGGCCAATCCCTAGCAGTCACCGACCCGCAGGCTCGCCGGTAAGTCCGGCCGGCTCCTTCGTGCACGGAGGAACCAGAGCCTGCGGGTTTCTGCGTTGTACGGGTGTTTCCACAGGTGACAGGCGGGGCCCGGGACCTTACGGACAGAGCCGCTCCACCCTCCAGGCCTCGCCCTCCCTGACGTACCGCAGCCGGTCGTGCAGCCGGTTCCCGTGCCCCTGCCAGAACTCGATGGTCTCCGGGACGACACGGAAGCCGCCCCAGTCCGGCGGGGCGGGCACCTTCTCGCCCTCCGGATAGCGCGCGGCGAGCTCCTCGTACCGCTCGATGAGCTCCTCGCGGGAGCCGATCACGGTCGACTGGTCGCTGGCCCAGGCGCCGAGCTGGGAGCCGTGCGGCCGGGTGCGGAAGTAGCCGACGGTCTCCTCGCGGGAGACCCGGGAGGCGGTGCCGGTGACGATCACCTGGCGGGCCATGGGGTGCCAGGGGAAGAGCAGTGAGACGTACGGGTTGGCGGCCAGCTCGCGGCCCTTGCGGGAGCCGTAGTTCGTGAAGAAGACGAAGCCCCGGTCGTCGTACTGCTTCAGCAGGACCGTACGCGAGGAGGGGCGGCCTTCCGCGGAGGCGGTGGAGACGACCATGGCGTTGGGCTCGTGGAGCACCCCGCCCACGGCGACCTGGCGGAACCAGCGGGCGAACTGGTCCATGGGGTCGGGGCTGAGATCGGACTCGGTGAAGTCCTCGGTGCGGTACTGCTCGCGCATGGCCGCGGGATCGGTGCTGGAACCGGGGGCGGGATCGGTGCTGGAATCGAGGGTGGAACCGGGGGCGGCGTTGCGGGTGGAATCGTCCGGGAGAGGTCCCGAAGAACGTTCTGGTGTGGGCACGGGCCCATCCTGCCGCAGCGGCGCAGTGTGCCCGGCGAGGAGGGCCGGTAACCACGCCCCGTCGAAATGGGGCCCTGTGCCGGATGTCACGCTTCCCCGCTCCGTGGGAACCCGCCAATATCTTGGGGCGGGCCCCTGTGGCCTTCGCACAGCCGCGGCGTCCGTACGGGAGTGGCCGCGGCGGCCGCAGTCCATCCGCCGCCGAACTGAGGGAGCCGCCTGATGTCCGACTTCGTACCCGGTCTTGAGGGAGTCGTCGCGTTCGAAACGGAGATCGCCGAACCGGACAAGGAAGGTGGTTCGCTCCGCTACCGCGGGGTCGACATCGAGGATCTGGTCGGTCATGTCTCCTTCGGCAACGTCTGGGGCCTGCTGGTGGACGGGGCGTTCAACCCCGGGCTGCCGCCGGCTGAGCCGTTCCCGATCCCGGTGCACTCGGGTGACATCCGGGTCGACGTGCAGTCCGCGCTGGCGATGCTGGCCCCCGTCTGGGGTCTGAAGCCGCTGCTGGACATCGACGAGGCGACCGCCCGGGACGACCTGGCGCGGGCGGCGGTGATGGCGCTGTCGTACGTGGCCCAGTCGGCCCGTGGCCAGGGCCTGCCGATGGTGCCGCAGAGCGAGATCGACAAGGCGCACTCCGTGGTCGAGCGGTTCATGATCCGCTGGCGCGGCGAGCCGGACCCGAAGCACGTCAAGGCGGTGGACGCGTACTGGACGTCGGCGGCCGAGCACGGCATGAACGCCTCCACGTTCACGGCCCGGGTCATCGCCTCGACGGGCGCGGACGTCGCGGCCGCGCTGTCCGGCGCGGTGGGCGCGATGTCGGGCCCGCTGCACGGCGGTGCCCCGTCCCGGGTCCTCGGCATGATCGAGGAGATCGAGCGTACGGGCGACGCGACGGCGTATGTGAAGGGCGCCCTGGACCGGGGCGAGCGGCTGATGGGCTTCGGCCACCGCGTCTACCGCGCGGAGGACCCGCGCGCCCGCGTCCTGCGCCGCACGGCCCGTGAGTTGGCGGCGCCGCGCTTCGAGGTGGCGGAGGCGCTGGAGAAGGCCGCCCTGGAGGAGCTGCACGCGCGGCGCCCGGACCGGGTGCTGGCGACGAACGTGGAGTTCTGGGCGGCGATCGTGCTGGACTTCGCGGAGGTCCCGGCGCACATGTTCACGTCGATGTTCACGTGTGCCCGTACGGCGGGCTGGTCGGCGCACATCCTGGAGCAGAAGCGCACGGGCCGCCTGGTCCGCCCCTCGGCGACGTACGTGGGCCCGGGCACGCGGAACCCGAGCGAGATCGAGGGGTACGCCAACATCACGGACATCGCGGACCTCGCGGGGTAGGTGCGGGGCCCGGGGATGTTGGATGTGCCGGTACGGGGTACTCGTACCGGCACATCTCCGATCCGAGGAGGCCCACGGTGACCACTCCCCGACTGCCGCGACCGACCCTGACCCTGTCCAGCACGGTGATCGACGCCCCGGACGCAGCGGAGTTGGCGGACTTCTACCGCCGCCTGCTGGGGTGGGAGACGGTGCAGGAGGAGCCCGGCTGGGTGAAACTCCTCCCCCCGGGCGGCGGTTCCGGCCTGGGCTTCCAGACGTCGAAGCCGTACGTTCCCCCGGTCTGGCCCGCCTCCCTCTCCGCGGAGGGCGACCAGTTGATGATGCTGCACCTGGACTTCGAGGTGACGGACCTGGAGGCGGGGGTGGCCCACGCGGTGGCGGAGGGCGCGACTCCGGCGGAGTTCCAGCCGCAACACGACGTACGGGTGCTGTTCGACCCGGTGGGCCACCCGTTCTGCCTGTTCGTCCGCGACCAGGTCCTCGGCGAGACTCCGGCGATCAGCCCGGAGTGGGTCGCGGAGCAGGCCCGGGACATCAGGACGCAGAACCCGATGGCGTCGGAGGCGGTGACACCGGACCGGCGGGAGGCGGCGGGCACGGCGGAGCCGGACATGGCGTCGTAGAACGTACGCTCCGGGGCCGCCGGTTCGCCGGCCGTCTCGGCCCCGTCGGCCGTCTCGGCTCCGCGGGTCGGGTCGTCTCAGCTCCGTCGGCGAGCAGCCGGGAGCGGAGTGCTCGGCTCCGGGGCTGCCCGCGCAGGGCCGGGGTACGCGGTGCGGCATGAGCCGAAACCTGTTCGACCCCGAGAACTTCATCCAGCCTGCCCAGGCCCCCGGGCTGACGCAGGAGAACCCCATGGCGGTGCGCTACGCCGTCAAAGGCGAGGCGTACGCCCGCCAGGGCACGATGGTGGCCTGGCGCGGAGCGTTGTCGTTCGAGCGGCAGGGCCAGGGCGTGGGCAACTTCCTCAAGCGCGCGGTCACCGGCGAGGGACTGTCCCTGATGACCGTGACCGGCGAGGGCGAGGCGTGGTTCGCCTCCGACGCGGCGCACTGTTTCCTCGTGGACGTGGACGAGAGCCACGGTCTCACCGTCAACGGCAAGAACGTCCTGTGCTTCGACGCCTCGCTCAGCTACGAGATCACCACCGTGGAGGGTGCGGGGATGGCCGGTGGCGGCCTGTTCAACTGCACCTTCGGCGGGACCGGCCGCCTTGCGCTGACCAGCGCGGGTGTCCCGCTCGTGCTGCCGGTCACGCCCGAGTCGCCGGTGTACGTCGACACGGACGCGGCGGTCGCGTGGAGCCCGCAGTTGCGGCCGTCCCTGCACCGGTCGCAGAGCATCGGCTCGATGTTCAAGGGCGGCAGTGGTGAGGCGGTGCAGCTGAAGCTGGAGGGAGAAGGGGTCGCGGTGGTCAATCCGGGAGAGCCGAAGCCGGCCCAGGCGTCCGGCTGAGCCCACCTGTCCTCTGGAGGTGTGGGCCGGCGGCCGAAGGGCCCACACCTCCAGCACGGTTCACGTCCTGGCGGACCGCCGGACACGGCGTCATGACCTCGCGTCCCGGGACAGCTCAGTTGAACGGAACGGCGTCCGTCGGCGCGGTGTGCCAGTTGGTGACGACGGGCTTGTCGACGGTGATGGTGCCGACCTTCAGGGAGACCGGGTCGGGGTCGTCGTTGCCGACGGCGACGATGATGCTGTCGAGTTCCTTGCCTCCGTCGGTGTTGGTGGTCTTGGGGTTGATCCCCGCGTAGGCGACCTTGGCCCCGCTCAGCGTGACCGGCTTGCCGACGGACTGCTCGACGGGCCCGGCCTCGGTCCCGTCGGACCCGAAGGCGACGGTGGGCAGCCCGGCCGGCAGGACACAGGTGATCCCGGACTTGGCCTTCGCCATGACGAGGATGTACCCACCGGCCTGGCTCTCGGAACGGCTGCTCCAGGAAAGGTCGTTGGCCCCGCACACCTGCCCGACCTTGGAACCCTTGCTGCCGCTGCCGGCCCCGCTGCCGGCGGACGGGGAGACGGTGGGCGCGTCGGATGCCTCGTCGGAGGCGCCGTCCGAGGGAGCGCCCGAAGGGCCATCCGTCGGGGCGTCCGAAGCGGCATCCTCGGAGTTCTCGGAGTTCTCGGAGTCTTCGGAGGCGGAGGGGCTGCCCGCGACGGCCGAAGGAGAATCCCTCTGCCCGGCCCCGCTGTCCACACTGCCATCGGTGTCCTGGCACGCGGTCATCAGCAGGGCGCCGCCGACGAGGGCGGCGGAGGCGAGGAGGGCCTTGCGACGGTTGCGGTGGCCGAACATGAGATCCCCAAGGTGTTGTTGGTCGACGGTCCGAGGCAGAAGCGCTGTCCCGGCTGCCCGTTCGGGCTCCGGAACACCCACCAGGAGGGCGTCCCGATCGCGGGGGATCCCGGCGTCGCCGTTCCCGGACACCGCTGTCACAGCCCGGTTACATGATCACGAAATGACCGGCTCCGGCGCCCCTGGCGCCACCACGCAGGAGGATGGGCGGCATGCCCCTGACGACACACCAGGAGACAGCCGTCACGATCACGGCCGTAAGGCCCTACGGCTCCGAGGCCGACGCGAACGGCACGCCCGCCTTCATCGACGTCGCCAAACACCCTTCTTGGCGGTCCCCGGACGTACCGGCCCCTCAGGTGGGCGACCGCCTGCACACCGTGGTCCTGGACGCCACGAGAACGCCACCCAGGCTGAGCGCGCTACAGCAGGACATCGAGATCGCGCGTGTTCTGCGGTCGGGCGGATGAGGGGCGGAACAACGCCTGCCCAAGTCCCGCACGTTGGTTCACGGACCTGATAGGCATCCCGATCGGTGCCGTCGTCCAGGCCTTCGCGCTCGGTGCCCTGTACCGCCACGTCACGGAGCGGCGCGCCCATGGCACGGCGCCCGGCGTCAGCAGCGCCTGACCCCGGGAACTGGATCGCCCCTCGCGCGTGCGGGGCTGTTCCCCTGTACCTCCTGGACGGGAACGGCAAGGCGTGGTGGTCGCCGCGCGTGGAAGGAGGGTCCACCAAGCGTCGGCGGCCGCTCGTCATGCCCCACGGCCAGGCCACCGAGCACCGAGCACCGAGCACCGAGCACCGAGCACACGTAACGCCGCCCTCGTCCGGCTCGTTGTCGCGAGAGGCGAGAGACATGGGTGGTCGACGCCCGTGAAAGCCCAGGAGGCTCGGGAAACATGATCGAAGAGGGCGGCGGCCCCGGGGGATGCCCGGCGTCGCGGGGAGAGCCTCGGGAGGAGCCGCCCGTCGCGCACTCCCGTACGCTGCGGTTCTGGCTCGATCCGGCGAACATCGCGGTGCGCCTCGGTCAGGCAGGTCCCGTCACCAGGACGAAGGCCGGGCCGGCGGTCGCCTTCCAGGTCAACGACCCGTCGCTGATCCGTAAAGTCGGCTGCGGGGAGGACATCTTCCAGGCGTGGAGCGCGGACCCGTGCCTTCGGGACTTCACCGGGAACGGCTTCTCCGGATCCGAGGGCCAGCCTCACCGGGACCGACGCGCGTTGATGAAACCGGCGCTCGCGGCACCCCGTCTGACGGCTCTGGGACCGTCCGTACGGGACAGTACCGAGGGCCTGCTCGCCGGGCTGCCCGCCGACCGCCCCGTCGACATCCCCGTCGAGATGAGCCGCATCGTGGCGGGACTCGTCATCGAGACCGTACTGAAGAGCGGCATCTCCCCGGACACGCTGGCCGCGCTCGCACGAGCACGTTCCGTGCTGTCCGCAGGGGTGTTCTGGAGGTACGCGCTGTCGCCGTGGCCCTGGGTGCCCGCGCCGAGGGGCCGCGCCTTCCGCCGTGCCTCGGCGACGCTGAACGAGGCCGTCCGGGAGGTCTACGTACGCCACCGGCCGGACGCGGACGGGAACGACGTCGTCTCCCTGCTCAAACGCTCGTCCGACAACCGGCCGGACGCGGCGCTGCACGACCTGCGGGCGCTGCTGTTCGCCGGCATCGAGGCCACGGCCTCGACACTCGCGTGGGCCTGCTACGAGCTGGGCCGCCACCCCGACCACCAGGCGGCCATCCGGGCCGAGGCCGACGCCGTCCTGGGCACCGACACCCCGGCCGATGCGGTCCGACCCGACCTGATGCCCCGTACCGCCGGCTTCGTCAGGGAGGTCACGCGACTCCACGGCATCCCGTTCCTGGTACGCCGCCCCCGCCACGCGACGTACGTGGGCGAGCAGCCGGTACCCGCCGGAGCACTGGTGACCCTGCCCCTGGGCGCGCTGCGTCGTGACCCCGCCCGGTACGCGCGGCCCGAGGAGTTCGACCCCCTGCGCTGGTCACCCGAGGCCCACCCCCAGCTCTCCCCCGCCGCCCTGCTCCCCTACGGGCTCGGCCCACGCTACTGCCCGGGCGCCGCGGCCTCCGAGATCCTGACGCCCGTCGCGCTGGCGACCCTGGTCCGCTCGCGGACGCTCCGTACGACGCCGCCCGGCGGGACCGTCCGCGTCAGCCTGGAACTCACCCCGATGCCCAAGGGCCTGACCATGGTGGCCGCACCCCGTGAGCCGCACCCGCCCGCTCCTGGGCCGGCCCACGGCGAGCAAGCCGACCCCGCCCGCCGGCCCTGAGCGCGGGCCGGCCCCTGACGACCAGGACGCTCCCCCGCGCCGCCCTCCCCTCGGACGGCCCCGCGGCAGGCTCCAGCAGCACGCCGACCACGTCGCCCACGACGCTCGGTCCCGGCTCGCGCGACTGCTGCCCGCGGACCTTGGCCGACGAACGGGCCCGACCCCGGAGCTGTGCGGGCGCGTCAGATCTGAACGACTGCTTGGTCACGCATCCAGCCCCGCCCGTCGGCCGCCGCGTCGGTGGTGACCAGAACGTAGCCGTACTCGTTGTGGGCGGCGCCCTCGCAGGTCGAGGCGCCGACTATGTCACCGGCGTGCTTGGTCTTGACGACCACGCTGTTCGGGTTCGGGTTCTCGTACACACCGGCCGTCGGCCACAGGACTTTGTACTGGCATCCCAGCTGTCCGGAAGCGCCGGCCGCGGGGCCGACGGCGAGGACACCGGCGCAGCTGAGAGCAGCGGCCAGAACGATGGTGGTGAGACGGGTCATGTGCATGGTGGTGATGCCCTTCGAGAGCCGACGATCTGTCAGCGCACAGAATCGCAGGACTGTCGCGGTACTGTCGCTCGCCTCCACACGTCTTCCCCGGTTGCGCACCGGCGGGGTGGACGTGCTGCACTCGACGCTGACCGAGGGCCCGGTCCAGCTCGCGTTCTCGCGGCTCTCCGTGCCCGCGGGGATGGTTGATCGGGTGATGCGCCGGCCGACGCCGCTGCGGGTCGACGACCGTAAGGGCGGGCGGCCGCCCCGGCACGGCGGCGAGTTCGTGTTCGGAAACCCCAGCACCTGACCTGGGGGAGACGCGCTTTCGGGGTGTTCCGCGTGCGGCGTCCGCCGTGCTGAGGTGTGGCGAACGCCGGTCCTGACGCGGCCGAGACGAGCTTTGGGGGCTTTGACCTCGGGCTTGTGCCCGGCGCGTCAGGGGAGCTTCGGGTGATGGTTCTGCGGGCCGTTGGGGGAGCCGCACCTACCGGACGAGCGCTTGCTGTCGGCGGGCGCCGTGTCCGGGTTCGGCGAGCGCCCGTAGCGTCTCCAGCAAGGTCCGTACCCCGAATCCCGTGGCCCCGTGAGGGATCTCGCCGTACGTCGGCTCGTCGTTCCACACCGGTGCCGCGACGTCCAGGTGCGCCCAGCGTGTGCCGGGGTTGACGAAGTCGGCCAGGAACAGGGCGGCCTGCACAGTGTCCCCCCGGCGGTGTGAGCAGTTGACACGGTCGGCGACGGCAGAGCGCAGGTGCCGTCGCTCGTGCGCGAGCAGGGGGAGCCGCCACAGGCACTCACCGGCTCGCTGTCCGGCCTCGACCAGGAGGTCGGACAAGGCGTCGTCGGCGGAGAGCAGCGCGCCCGTCCGCGTGCCCAGGGCATGGGCGGCCGCAGAGGTGAGCGTGGCCACGTCGATCACCACATCGGCGTGGCCCGGTTCGCTTGCCAGCGACAGAACGTCGGCGAGAAGGACGCGTCCTTCGTTGTCGGTGTGCGTGATCTCGGTGCTGGTGCCGTCACGGTGCCGCACCACGTCCCCCACGCGCAGGGCCCCACCGTCCGGCATGTTCTCGGCCAGGGGCAGGTGGGCACGGACCCGGAGCGGCAGGCCCAGCCGGGGAAGGGCCATCACGGCACCGACGACGGCTGCGGCCCCGCCCATGTCGGCCTTCATCGTGTGCAGTTCACCGGAGGGCTTGAGGGACAGCCCGCCGGAGTCGAACGTGACCCCCTTGCCGACCAGGGCGACGGTGAGCGCCGCCGGACCGTCGGGCTCTTAGACGCATTCCACGCTGCACGGAGGCTCCGACGACCCCCGGCCGACGGCGGTCAGACCCGCCAGCCCCAGCCGTTCCAGTTCGGCCTCCTTGTACACGGTGTGAGTCATCCCGGCTTGGCCGGCGGCCGCCGCGATCCGGTCGGCGAAGACGGTCGGGGTCAGTTCGCAGGCCGGGGCGTTGACAAGGTCCCGGGCCAGGCAGGTGCCGTCAGCCGCGGCCAGTGCCTCCGCGAGGGCATCCGGGCCGGCGCCCGTGATCCGGAACTCGGCGGGGAGCGGCGCCCCCTGCGAGGACCGATGGGCGTCGTACCGGTAGAGAGCCAGCCTGGCACCTTCCGTGACGGCCTGGACATGATCGTCCGGGGCGACACGGGCCCCGGGCGGGACCGCGAGGTCCATGCGGACGGTCCGGGCGGGCCCGACGGCCCGGGTGGCGGCCGCCGCAGCCACCCGTAGGACGGACCGGGTCAGCGCGTCCGCGGGGCCCAGGCCGACATTGAGGAGGACACCGCGACCGTCCTCGGCCGGTTCGGCCACCACCTGTCCAGGCCGGGCGAGGAAGCCGCGCCGACGAACGAAGGCGCTCGCTTCAGCGGCGGAGTGCCAGGGCCGGACGATCACATCGGCGTGCTCGTCCGGCGTTCCGGCGCGGAAGGTGGTCATGGTGTCGTCGCTCCTTCAGGCCCGCGCGTAGCGGGCGGTGCTGTCCCGGATCAGCAGCCCCTCGTCGACGAGCGCCCGGCGCAGGCTGACCCAGTCATCCAGCCAACCGCCGCAGATGGCGTTCACCTTGGGCTCGTCATAGGTCACGCCCTTCTCGAAGGACTCGGCGACCACCGTCAGCACACGGTTGCGGATCCTCGCGTTGCCGGGAATCGAGGCCAGGCGACCCTTGCGGAAGTAGGCGCCCGCGCCGTCCCCTCCGTCCCGGCCGGTCAGCCGCACCTCTTCGCGCACCGCCAGCCGGAAGGTTTCGTCGATGAGTCCGTAGGTGCCCCGGCCCGGGTCATGAGAGGCGATCCGCCCGTAGGTCAACTTCTGCAGTGCCATCGCGGCGGCGGTGGACCGCAGCCCCGTCCGCTCGGCCACCTCGGTCACGGTGACGGCGCCCAGCACGAGGGCCGCGTAGGCCGAGCGGCGGTCTTCCTGCGCGAGAAGTCCGACCAGGTCGCGACAGGATGGCGGGCGCTCCTGCGTCCCGGTGGCGGCCCCGTCGTCGGGGGCGTCCCGCTCGGAGGCGATGTCGGAGGAGGCGGGTCGCGGGGTCTCGGTGGCGCTCAACTGCTCACTCTGCTCTCTGTTCGCCGGCTCGTTCGGGTGCGGCATGGGCTCGGTACGGCTGGGGACCCCACGACTATGCCGTCCCGGCGGCCTCCGGCAAGGTGTCTATCGCGCGCTTTCGGATGTTTCCGGCCAGTCCGCCGCCGGCGGGTCCCCGAGCCTGTTGACCGGCCCCAGTGACAAGGCCACACCCGGGCGGGCGAGCACCGATCCGGACGATCCGCCCTGGGGATGACGGGTCGCCGGTGGGCGACTGAGTCAGCTCACCAGAGCGCTCCTGTTGGCACGCGCCTCGGGCGATCTTCCACTGGCCGCTCATGTCGCCGCGAGCAACACCCACCAGTCCGCCAGTACCTGGAGCGATTCGACGACGCGCGACGGGCAAGAATGTTGTTGCTGGCCGACAGCATCCCACCCGGGGGAGGCATGCCTAAGTGAGTCCGACACCCGCCGACCCTCTCAACGGCGGCACTCTCTACGACGACGAAGCGCTGCGACCTCATGACCAAGAACTCTCAGAGGCATGCTTCGTTCCGCTTGGGGAGGCCCGCGATCTGGTCAGCGAGCGCATGCGGCGACGGCTCGATGCCGCAGTGAAGGCTCTGGAGGACGGACGGCCGATGTACGTCCACGACGGCGCTGCCAACTGGTGAGTCGGGTCGGTTGTGGCGCTCACTCCAGAGCACGATGACCAGCCGCACTCGATGCCCGAGACCCGAGCTTCGGGGTCGGTGCGTTCACTCTTCCGGGGGTGCCGTGGGCGGGGTCCTGGCCCGAAGCTCGGGTCCCGGGACTCGGGCGTCGGGATGCGAGCTTCGAGGTTCGAGCGGCTTCTTTAACCGGCGGGCAATGTATGGGGGTTGGGGAAACCTCCCCTACCTCCCTGACCTGTCACGATGAGCAAGTATGACTAATCGTGACAGCTTGCGGCGGAGCGTCACGAGTGCTTACGGTTCGAGAACCAATCGACCCCGACACGGTGTTAGAGCACCAGGTCGGGGTCTGACCGCAAGATCGATCACGTGAAAGGCGATCCCGTGGCTACTCAGCACACTAGCTCTGCCCTGCCTGCCCCCGCACGCTCCGCCGCGTACCCGATGGCGAAGCCCGGCTACGGAAAACGCTCTGCGTCCGGCCAACCTCCCCGCATGCCAAGCGACTTCAGCTTTCTGCCGGTGCGTGAGCGGTACGTTGCCGCTTTCGTCGACTGTCTCCCCGAGGGTGCGGCGATGAGCGTGAAGGAGCTGGCCAAGCAGCTCCCGCTCTACGGGCAGCAGGCCATCAGCAGCGCCCTGACCGCCCTGTCGGTTGCTGGGCACCTGCGGCGCGTACGGTGCGCGGTCGGCGTCGGCGACGAGATGCGGTGGGTCTTCCGCACCTTCTGGTCGCGTGCCGCACGCGACAACGAGTGGTGGACCACCCACCTCACCACCGAGAAGGCCACCCGCGCCGTGAGCCCCGCACCGGATGCCCCGGCGGCGGACGCGACTCCGCCGCCGCCCTGGGTCCCGGACGAGGAACCGCCGCCCTGGATCCCGGACGAGGAGCCCCCGCCCGTCCCGGAGGAGGAGCCGCCGCCGTGGGTCCGGGACGAGGAGCCGTTCCCCGTCCCGGAGGACCCCGGTCCGGGACAGGGCCCCGAAGCCACCTCCGTACCGCAACAACGCATCCCGGCCCAAGCGCCGGACACGTCCTCCGCCCCGGACGTGGCCCCAGCCCCGGACACGGCCACGGCAACGCCTCCGTACTCCGACGCCGACCCTTCTCCCGCCTACCTCGCCCTGGCCCGGCTCGGCCACGTGGACCGCCGCCTTCCCCTCTCCGCCGGCGACTGCGCAGCACTGGAACCGCAGGCGGCGGAGTGGCTCGCCCGAGGCGTCGGCGTGGACTACCTGATCAGCGCCCTCACCGCAGGACTCCCCGCCCAGGTCGACAGCCCCCTCGGCTTCATCCGCAAACGCCTCACCGACAAGATCCCACCCCGCATCCCCACCACAGACAGCACCACCCCCGGCACCGCCCCAGCCCGCCGCATCCTCATCGAATGCACCGACTGCGGCCGCCCCGGCCAACCAGAAGCCCTCCCCGACGGCCTCTGCCGCCCCTGCCGCACCACCCACCAACCCGAAGCTGACCAGGCCCTGATCGACCCCACCGAGGCCGCCGACATCAAGGCCCGCATGACCGACCTCCGTAGCCTGCTCAAAACCGCCTGAGGCCGACGAACGGCGATTCAACTCATCCCTCTCCGTCAGCCGTCAGAGTGCAGGCAAGGGGACCACAACGCTTGCACGCTTACGAATGAGTAGCTGACGCTGTCGGGGATCTTGGCGATGACGTTCGGCCATGCCCTCGACATCTCAGTCTCCAAGGTCCCCGACCTCGTCACCCGCGATCAGCTCTGCGTGTCCTCGCGGCGTCCAACAGCGGCCGCAGCGGGTACGACGAGCAGCTTGCCGGTGGTACGCCGAGCCTCCAGATCGCTGTGCGCCTGGGCCGCCTCGGACAATGCGTAGCGGCCCGTTACGGTGACCTCAAGCGCCTTGGAGCGTACCCACTCGAACACATCAGCGGCCCGTCGGAGCAGTTCGGACCGATCGGCGATGAAGTCCCCGAGGCTGGGCCGGATCAGGGTCAGCGAACCACCGTGAGCGAGCCGAATCGGATCAAACGGCGGCACGGCACCACTTGCCGCGCCGAAGAGCACGAGATGGCCGCGGGTTCGCAGGCTGGCGAGGCTCGCATCGAAGGTGTGCGCGCCGACGCCGTCGAAGACAACCGGCAGTCCCTGACCGCCGTTGAGCCGCCGCACCTCGGCTGCGAGATCGTCGACTGCAGAGGAAAGGATCACCTCCGCGGCCCCGGCACGCTTCGCCAGTTCGGCCTTCGCCGTGGTCGACGTCGTGCCGATCACCCTGCCGCCGAGATGAGTGATGAGCTGGGTCAGAAGCAGCCCCATGCCCCCAGCAGCCGCATGCACGAGCACCATGTCGCCCCCCTGAACCGGGTAGGCGTCCTTGACGAGATAGTGCGCAGTCATGCCTTGGAGGAGCACGGCGGCGGCTGTCTCGAAGCCGATATCGTCGGGCAGCGGAACCAGCCGGGAGGAATCCACGACGGCCCGCTCGGCATACGTGCCGGGGATCTCCACCCAACCGACCCGGTCCCCGACTGCGACGTCAGCGACGCCGGGTCCCACTTCCACGACTGTGCCGGCGCCCTCAGTGCCCGGGGTGAAGGGCAGCGGGAGGCTGTACCGGCCTTCGCGGTGGTAGACGTCGAGGAAGTTGACCCCGGATGCGGCGACCTCCACGATCGCCTCGCCCGGACCCGGCCGCGGCTGGTCCACCTCGGCCTCCCGCAGCACCTCGGGACCGCCCACTTCGTACACCTGAATCGCTCGCATGACCCTCCCATATCGGTTCTTCCCCCACCAACCCCGTTGATGGCGAACCGATTCCCGGCAAGCAGACCAGCCCGCCGCCCCCGCCGGAGTGCGTGCCAGGGTTGGATTCGGCGTTCTGCCGGCCGCGCTCCCGGACCAGGCCGATGGCCCGGATCCTGGTCGGGCCGCTCTTCAGGTAGCGGGGGAGTCCTGGGCTGACAGCTCTTCCGCCAGTTCCCTACAGCGCAGGCGCGCTGGGGAGAAGTCGTAGGGCATCTTGCCGATGGCTTGGAACGCGCTCACGGAGTCAGCCTCCCGCCCGCCGGAGCCGAGGTTGCCCTCGTCCTCACCGTCATCGGCGCCATCCGGGTACAACACGTCCCAGGCGTCGAAGAGGGCATCATCTTCCTTCTCCTGTCCGGACTTCTCCATGACGGCCTGCAGGGCTTTCTCGAAGGCAACGCGCTCGACGGCCACTTCAGCCACCCGTGGGTCTTCGACGGCCACGCTGTCGTCGAGCGCCTCCTCCGCGCCATCGATACGGTCGGAGTCCTCCCGCAGGGCCGGATGCGTGGCCAGAGCGACGAAGCGGCCGGCCTGGACGGCCGCGCCGAGCGGGCCGAAGATCCGCTCGGTGACCAGCAGAGTGTCCAGGTCCGCCTGACGCAGGGAGCCCTCGGGCAGGTTCTTGAGGCGTTCGGTGACGAAGTCGGAGAGCAGGCCCATCCGGCTGCCCTCGGCTCGCATGCGCTGCACGGCCGCTCGTTGCCGCCGCAACTCCGCCTCCTGCTCGGCGAGGGATCGCTCCAACCGCTCCAGGATGCCCGCGATATCTTCTCCGTCGTCCGTACCGACGGAGACCGTGCCAGTGGTAAACGCGTCACGGATATCGTCCAGGGCGATCCCGGCGTCGGCCATCTTGCGAATCCACAGCAAGCGGATCATGTCCTCGTACCCGTAGCGGCGGCGGTCATCGCCGCCCCGCTCGGGCTCGGGGAGCAGGCCGATCTCGTGGTAGTGGCGAATGGCCCGTGGCGTGCTGCCGGCGAAGGCCGCCGCGTCGCCGATCTTGACCTGACGGGGTGGCATGAAAGACGGATGCATGAGCAGGGGCCTTCTCTTGGGGCATCGGGCTGTCAGTCCACCGGACCACATACCGCTGCGGGAGGTGCAACTCCATACCTGCCGCTCCGAGGCCTGAACCGTCGCTTCGAACCGGACCTCACGTCTGTCGAACCGCGCCACCACAGCCCGGTGCTGCTTGAGACAGCCGATCCCGTATTTGCCTGCGTGCCGGGCCTTGTTGTCGCTCGTGGTCGAAGAAGGGCGGACAGGCTGCTTAGCCTGTTGGCTCGTCTGCCCGTCTGTGATGGCTCTGCGCTCGCTGACGGTTTCCCGTCCGACCCCGAAGGACTGAGCTGTGCCCGACCGACCTGAGATCGTCTGCATCTGCGGCTCCACCCGGTTCGTGGACGAGATGAGCGCGGCCAACCGCGATCTGACCTTCGCGGGTGTCATTGTCGTCGCGCCAGGCGTCTTCGTGCGGGCCGAGGATCGCGAAGCAGGCGAGTCGATCACCGACGAGCAGAAGACCGCGCTGGATGCACTCCACCTGAGCAAGATCGACCTGGCAGACCGGGTTCTGGTCGTGAACCCGGGCGGGTATATCGGCGAGTCCACGAGCAGGGAGATCGCCTACGCCCGCGCTACCGGCAAGCCGATCTCCTTCACCGATCCCTCATGACCGATCCCGGTCACGCCACGGTCCGTCCGGCAGCAGGGCGCCGAGCACGGCCAGCAACTGTGGTGGCTCGACCGGGTCTGCCAGCGAGCTCAGATCCGACCACTCGATCCAGACGTACGTGTCCAAGTTGACCTGCTCATCGGGGAGCAGGCCGGTCCTCACCAGCGATGGTTGCTCGTCGGCGAACCGCGCGACGAAGAAGTGCTCCGTGCCGATGTACCGCTTGCCGTTCCACTGAACATCACGGTCGACCGGCACGGGCTGATCAAGCACCGCAGCCGGATCGAGTCCGGTTTCCTCGGCGGGCCGGTGTGTTGTTTCCACCATTCTGACGCTATGCGGTGGCCATAGAGTCGATCCAGGCCTGGGTCGTGTTGGTCGGCATCTCAGCGTGCCTTCGGAGCTGATCGGTCGATCATGCGGCAGGGAGCGGCCGTTGCTGCCGATCTCTTTGCTTCGGACATGACCGGCTTCGCAACAGTCGGACTCCGGACGCCGTGCCGTGTGAGCCTGAGTCGAATCCTTACGCAGGCCGGCCGCGAAGCGATCAGGGACCTCGTTGACGGCCTCCTTTCGACAGAATGACGGGATGAAGTAGAGACGACCGACGTTGGCGCGGCTGTCGCCGGCGAGTTGCAGCTGCTGGATCCCGACGTACGTGCGTCACGGTCACTCGCCGAGCGGCTGCTCGATCCGGAGTTCATCGAGGTCGGAGCATCGGGGCGGCGATGGATGTACGAGGAGATGCTTGCCGCGCTTCTGAGATGAGCGGCGTAGATGCGGACGGCCCGCGCATTGAGCCGTCTGGCATGACCGGAGTCGTACTGGCGCCCGGCCTGGTGCATCTGACCTACGAGACGGTTTTCGGCGGCAACCGGGCCCGCCGGAGCTCGCTGTGGCGCAAGAAGGACGGGGAAACGCCGTGGCGGATGTACTACCACCAGGCGACGCCTGTCCCGGCTGGTGAGGGGCAGAATGAGTGCTGAGATGCACGGCTTCCAACGGAGGTCGATCGCGTCACCCCGGGGGGATATATCTGTTTCTCGAGAAGTGAGTAAAAACAGCCCAGCGGCCACGTAAACCCGCAGGTCGCGAACCGTGGTCCCCGCGCGTGCGGGGGTGTTCCCCAGGCGTCGTATCGCCGCGCCCGGCGGCGTCCAAGTGGCAGCGCCCGCACCTCCCCGTACACAGTGACTACAGCCGGGAGACACTCATCACCCGGAAGATGGTCCGGGCGGCGGGCGGGACTGTGTGGGCGTCAGGGGTCGTGGGTCGGGGTGGCTGTGGGCTGGGTGGGAAGGGCAGGGCTGATGCGTAGGACTTCGTCTTCGGGGGTGAGGGCGGTGGAGGTGCGGTCCGGCGTGCCGTCTTCGGGCATATCGCGCTTGCCCAGGCGGCGCGGCGGCGTGTGCCGTGTTCTTCTTTCCCTCGTCAGCGTCGTCTCGGTGGCCGGGTGCATGGGCGAGGCGAGCAGCGCATGCACGCTCGCCGACATGGACTCGGGCGTCTCCGTCGTCTGGCGGCCGGCCGACTTCCAGGGGTCCGGAGGGGCGACCCTTCGGGTCTGTGTGGATGGCTCCTGCGAAGAGCGTGCGTCCGGTGATCCGAGTGTGCCGATGGGGCTGGCCTCGGTGCGGCTTCCGCATGACGTCGGGGCGAAGAAGGTGGCGGTCGAGCTGACCGTGACTCCGGTGAAGGGCGACAGCGTGGTCATGGACACCGCGCAGGCCCAACTGACCGAGGAACGGCCCAACGGGCCGAACTGCGAACCCGTGGCCTGGGTCGCCTCCTTCCGTGCCGACCCGGTCAGGGGGCTGGTTTCTACGGAAGGCTTCTCCGCTCAGGGGGATTAGCGGCATCCGTACCGTCGTCCTTCAGGGGCCCGTCGGCGGCGGTACCGCCGGCGTCCGCAGGCCCAGACGGTCGTGCGGGTCCGCGATCTCCCTCGGGTGCGCGGCCAGCAGGCGGCCCGCCACCGGGAGCGGCATGCGGATCACCACCGGGGTCGGGAGCGTCAGGTCGCGTTCCGCCACCTGGGTGTTGGATGTGCGTACGCGGTCTGTTACGCGGGCCACCACCCTCACATCCAGGGTGAATTGGACCAGGACCGAGGCGAACTTCGGCTTGTGCAGGGGCATCGAGCCCGCTCCGTGTGCCGACGCGCCGGTGGCCGAGCCCGAGCCGTCCGTGTTGCCCATCAACTGGTTGAGGCGGAACTCGTCGGCGTTCAGGACGCCGGCGCCCACCAGGCCGCGCGCCTGTCTGCTCTGTTCGGCCGAGCTCTGGCCGTCCGTCTGGGTGGGGCGGGGCGCGCCCAGGTCGCTCTGGGCTGCCGTCTCGAACGTCATCTTGTCCCCGGTGCCCAGGACCCGGCCCGCCCGCAGGCGTGCGTGCACCGAGGCTTGCAGGTCCTGGCCAGACGCCCCGCTCGCGTGCACCGGGGGCAGCTCCGCGCCGGCGTTGGTGAGCAGGGGCAGGGCCGCGATCAGCCACTCGGTGGAGACCGCCTCGCCCAGGGTGTACGCGGCGGCCTGGCCCTTCCGGCGGAAGCGGTCGTTGCCGCCCGCCGCCCTGATCGCTGTCGACACCAACTCCCGTACGCGTGGAGCACCCTGGAGGCCGTTCACCTGGGCCTCCATCGGGAGCGGGACGCCGTCGGACCGCCAGGCACCGAGGCCCGCCGTGCCGGTGTCCGGGGTGCCCCGGGGCGGGCGTGGAGCGCGGCGTGGGGTGCTCACCCGGCGTAGTGCCGTGAGGTCGCTCTCCAGGATCCGGTGGGTCAGCGCCGTCCGGCCCGATCCGGCCAGGGCCACCCGGCGGTCGCCACGGTGGAGTTCGAGGCTCGCCACGATCGGCACCCGCATCTTCACCGCCTTGGCCGTCTTCGCCTCCGCCACCGTCTTCATGCCCAACTGGCCGCGTGCCGCACCGCCCCTGCGGCGTCCCGAGCCTGAGGCCACACCGAGTCCGCCCGCCCCTCCGACGCTCTTGAGCTGGCCCGCCCCGCCGTCCGGTTTGCCGGAGGCCGCGAGGATGCCCTCCACGCCGGTGGTCGTCCCCTCATCGTGGGAGGTGGCCTGCTGGGCGGCGGCCGAGGTGATGTACTCCATGTCCCGGCCGTCGTCCGCCTCCCTGTCCCAGACCCCCTCGCCGACCCTGTCCACCTTGAACACCGCCCAGTACGGCGTTCTGCGGCCGTCCAGCAGTTCCACCGTGACCCCGCCGTCCATCGCGCTCGCCAGCAGACCGGTCGAGCCGTCCCGGTCCAGGACCCGCAGCAGGCGCTGCACGTTGTCGTTGCGGTCCCGTAGTTGCCGGCGCGGCAGGAGATCGTCCGCCACGTCCTGTTGACCGGTGAGCGCGAGGTTGCCGCGCAGTCCGTCCAGCAGGGGGACGAAGTCCGGCAGGTCCTCGATCATGCCGAAGCCCAGAGGCAGGTCGCGGGCCAGGGTCGGCCTCGGCCGCGCCGGTCCACCCGTCGATGCCCCCGTATCCGTATCCGTGGCCGGGGCTGTAGCCGTAGCCGTAGCCGTACGATCCAGGCCCTCGGCCGGCCGCGAGCCCCCGTCCAGCTTCAGCGCCTTACGTGCCGACGCGGGCAGGGTCACCCCCGCCGCCTGCAACTGCTCCGCTGTGAGCCACACCGCCGCCGCACCCGGCAGGGTACGCGCCGCGTTGGCCACGTACGGGCCACCGCCCGTCACCTTGACCTCCGCGACCATCGTGACGAGCAGATCGCACCGGACGAGATACAGCGGCGCCTTCTTCGGCGTGTGCGCGTTGCGCTCCACGGTCCCCGAGACGGTGGCGGCCTCGGTGTCGCCCGTACTCGACGCCCCGTACCCCGAAA
The DNA here is from genome assembly GCF_042718795.1 of Streptomyces cyaneofuscatus. GTDB lineage: Bacteria > Actinomycetota > Actinomycetes > Streptomycetales > Streptomycetaceae > Streptomyces > Streptomyces cyaneofuscatus_A. The sequence goes on along the minus strand of NZ_JBHXOX010000008.1, from coordinate 52,548 downwards.
GGCCTTCGCCCATCCGCCAGTCGGTGCCGTTCTGCACGAGGGTGCCCCCGACCGTCACCGCACTGCTGGTGCCCGTCCCCTGCTGTCCGCCCGCCTGGTGGCCGCCCAGCACGAACGTCTCGGTACCCGGCCCCGCCGTCTCGTGCACCAACTGCGGGGCGGCCAGCGCCAGCCGGGTGCCCACCGCGCCGTTCAGCGCGGCCAGCCGGCGTGGGTAGCGCAGGTTCTTCACCACCCACCCCGACGACGCGGCCTGCCGCAGCGAGGCGGTGATCGCCCGCGGGCTGAACCGCTCCTCGACCGCCAGCCGGGGCGCCAGCCCCTCCGTGGACAGCGCCGCGTCCTCCCATCCCGCCTGGCCTCGGGCGGCGGCCCGGGACAGCAGTGACAGGGCGAGGTCACGGACCGGTTGCCCGTCGCCCACGGTCTCCACCAGCTGCCAGTCCCGTACCAGCTGCCCGGTCGCCGGGGTCGGGGCCAGGCCGGACAGATCGCCGATGCCGGACGCCGCGACCGGCTGCACCGGGCCGGGCGCCTGCCCGCCGCCCGCGTCCAGCCGTGCCTTCTCCGCCGTGTCGACGGTGAACTCGGACGGTGTGAGCAGGCGTACGTCCTGTGCGCCGATGCTCAGGCTGGCCAGTGCCCGGGCCTCCGCCGCGTCCCGGCCGGGGGCACCCGGGGTCACCGCACGGGCCATCTTGCGTTTCCGCGAGGTCATCGTGACGTCCACGTTCAGGTTCAGCGCCGCCCCGAACGCGCTCGCCTTCTCCGATCCGTTGGTGAGGACATCGGTACGGGTGGTGGGTCCGGCCTGGTTGCGGCGGGTGCCGCTGGACTGCCGGTCGTAGCGGGCCGAGGCGGTGAGCGCACCCGGTACCAGCCGGGCCTGGGCCAGCACCATCCCGCCGATGGAACGTGAACTGCTGCGCCCGCTCTGTGCGTTGGCCGCGACTCCCGAGTGGCTGCGCACCAGCCAGTCGTCGATGTCGCCGAGATGGCTCGTCACGCCCAGGACGCCGTGGACCCGCAGCTGTACGTCGTGGGAGTGCATCGTGGTCTTGCGGCGCAGCCGGACCCGGATACCCGTGGACAGCAACTCGTCCTTGTTCGCGCGCAAGTTGGCCTCGGAAAGGGCGGCCATCAGCTCGCGGTAGTTGGCACGCTGCGCCTCTTCCTCCTCCCGGCTGGTGTCGGCCGGCGGCCGTGTCGTACCGAAGGCGGGGAGGTAACCGGCCAGCCGGGCATCGGTGGCGAACATGTTCTGTACGGCCCGCAGCATGGGCTCGGCGTCGATCCGGCCGAGCGTGACACTCGATCCCATCGCGCCGAAGGGCAGATGCCGCTCGTCCGAGGCCGGAGCCGAAGCCGGAGCCGATCCCGATGTCGGTGCCGATGCCGATGCCGATGTCGATGTCGATGTCGTAGCCGTAGCCGTAGCCGTAGCCGAGGATCCCGCCGGCCTCTTCACGAACTCGTCCGCCGTCACCCCCTCCGGCAGCGGCAGTCCCAACTCCTGTGCCTCGTCAGCCCGCAGACTGATCCACACCCGCATCGCGTGGGTGGCGACCCGTGCCTCCGGCCGCAGGATCATCCGGGCCGTCCGGGGGCCCGTGCCCTCCACGGTGAACTGCACCGTCCCGACGTACAGCACCTTCTCGCCCCGCACCTCCGCGCCCTGCCGGCTGGAGACGGTCTGCTCGTTCACGCTGAACCGGGCCTTGCGGGCCGCTGCCACCGGCATCGCGGTGCCTCGTACCACCGCAGCGTTGGGTGCGGCCCCGAAGCCGATCGCCGGGCCGATACCGCCTGCGAGGGAGCGGCCCTTGCCCGCCGTCTCGGTCCTGGTGTGCTGCGCCTGCTGGTGGGTACGGAGCTGGGTCTTCCCGGCCGCCCAGGCGGGGGCGAGGCCGGTGACGGCGGCGCGCATCCGGTAACTGCCGCCGCTGCTCCCGTCCTTGGAGTACAGGTCGTCCCCGGTGACCCCGCTGCCCAGCAGCCGGGGCAGGTCCTCCAGCACGGTCGGGGTGGCCGTCGCCTCGTACAGCCGGGAGCGGCCGGGGGCTCCGGGCGCGGTGAGTGAAGGGTGCAGGACGGAGGCGACCGCGTCGAACAGGCCGCCGCCGCCCCGGTGCGGTGCGGCGGTGTCGGAGACGGCGACCGGGGCCAGCGAGTCGGCCAGGGAGACCCGCTTCGCGAGCTCGGCGTCCACCGGCTGCGGCCGGTCCGGCGCCCCGGTGCCCGCCGGGATCAAGTGCTCCGTGGGCACCCGCTGGGCGAGCCTCCCCTTGCCCTGGAAAAGGTGCGCACCCCGGCCCGCCTGCGGCCGGATCCGTACGACGTACACCACCCGGCGCTCCACCTCCACCGAACCCGTGTCGCTCCGCAGCACCCGCGGTTCGGCCACCCCGCGCTGGGAACGGGAGTCCCGCGAGGACTGCCAGGGCTGTACGCTCCCCGTCGCCGCGGCGCCCAGCCACAGCCCCGGGACGACCGGGGCCAGCCCGAACGCGGTACCGCCCGCGCCCGTGCTGGCGGAGTTGCCGACCGAACTGCCGCTGCTGGCGACGCTGTTGTGCTGGACGTCGACCTTGGTCTCCTTGCCCTCCGCGTCGTCCACCGCGGCGAGCGGTGCCCCACCGGGGTCCGGCGGGGCGCTCGCGAGGGTGGCGGTGGGGTGGAACGTGGGCGGCCGGTCGTCGGGCGCGGGTTCGATGCTCACGGTGACGTCGAACCCGTTGCCGCCGCCCTGCCCTTCCTCCGCGCCCTCCACCGAGAACGCGCGGCCCTGGCCGAAGAACGACTCGGGCCGCCCGGCCAGTTCGGCGGAGATGGCGGCCACCGTGCCGCCTCCGTGCCCCACGACGGCCGCGATCGCGCTGCCCACGAACTCCTGCCCGGTCAGCCCGTACGCCGTGGAGAGCCCGCCCGCCTCCAGGTCCACCAGGTACGGGGGCAGGACGAGGCCCTGTTCGGCGCGCTCGTCGATGGCGGGGGGCCGGTTCACGGGGCGCTTCCCGCGGCGCACCGCCCGCGTCGTGGCCTCGTTGCCCAGCGTCTGCTGCATGGCCCGGAGGCTGCCGGGGCCGCCGCTGAGGACGCCAGGACCGGCCGGGTCGCGGCGCGTCATCCGGGCCGCCTCCCCGGCTTCCTCGGACACGCCCCGCGCACTCGCACGCGCACTCGCGCTGGAACTCCCGCTCCCGCCGTCGCTCTCCGCCCCCCGCTGCTGCCTGCGCACAGCGTCAACGTAGCCAGCGGCAGAGCCCTCCGAGCCCGATCCGTCGGCCCTGCGGCCATTCGCCGCCGGCTCCACATCCGTACGTCAACTGCCGTACATCCGACCGTACGTACCCGCCCGGCCCGGCCTCACCCCAGCTCCTCCTCCACCAGTGCCGCCCACTGCGCCACCACCCGCGCACGCCGGGCGGTGTCGTCGGTGAGGAGGTTGGCGAGGCCCAGGCCGCGGGCCATGTCCAGCAGGCCCTGGACCGTCTCGCGGGCCCCGGGGCGGGACTCGTCGGCGCCCAGGAGTTCGACGGCGATCCGGTGGGTCTCGCGGCCCACCCGCGCCTCCAGCTCCGTCACGCGCGGCCGCAACGGCTCCTCGTTCGACGCGGCCACCCAGAGCTGGAGCGCGGCCCGGAACAGCGGGCCCGTGTACAGGTCCACCAGCGCCGCGACCACCTCCGCGCGCCCCTGCACGGGGAGCGCGCGGAGTGCGGCCGAGCGCTCCTCGGCCACGTACTCCACCGCCCCCGTGAACAGGTCCTCGCGGGTCGGGAAGTGGTGCTGGGCCGCGCCCCGCGAGACCCCGGCCCGCTCGGCGACGACCGAGACGGTGGAGCCCGCCCAGCCGTGTTCGGCCAGGCAGGCCACCGCCGCCTCCAGGAGCCGCTGCCGGGTCGCCCGGCTGCGGTCCTGCTTGGGCGCGTGCGCAGCCCGGGAAGCAGAGGAGGAGGAAGCAGAGGAGGAGGAAGCAGAGGAGGAGGAAGAGGTCACCGCACCCATGCCGGGTCCCGTCGTTCAAGGAAGGCCGTCATCCCCTCCCTGGCCTCCTCGGAGGCGAACAACGCGGCGGATCGGGCGATGAGGTCTTCGGCGTACTGGTCGAAGCTCCTCAGCACCGTAGCCGTGACCAGCTCCTTCGATGCGGCCAGCCCCTGCGGTGAGGCCCGGCGCAGGCCGTCCAGGACCGGTTCGAGCGCCTTGTCCAGGTCCACGTCACCGGCGGCCACCGTGACCAGCCCGATCCGCGCCGCCTCCGCCGCGTCGAACCGCTCACCCGTGAGGTAGTACCGGTTCGCCGCCGTACGGTCCACGCGCGGCAGCAGCGTCAGCGAGATGACCGCCGGGGCCAGGCCCAGCCGCGACTCCGTGAGCGCGAAGGACGACGCCTCGCCCGCCACCGCGATGTCGCACGCCGCCAGCAAGCCCAGACCCCCGGCCCGGACGTGCCCGTCGACCCGGGCCACCACCGGCTTCGGCAGCGCCACGATGTCCCGCATCAGGCCCACGAACGCCTCCGGCTCCGGCGGCGCCTTCAGATCGGCCCCGGCGCAGAACGTGGACCCCGTGTGGGCCAGCACCACCGCCCGTACGGTCTCGTCGGCGGCGGCAGCCGCCAGCGCCTCCCGGACCTCGCCCACCAGCGCCGCCGAGAGCGCGTTGCGGTTGGCCGGGGAGTCCAGGGTCAGCGTCGCCACACCCCGGTCCCGCTCCCGTGCGATCAGAGTCACTGTTCCTCCGTCATCTCCGTCTTGTCCACCTTGTCCGCCTTCTCCCGGTCGCGCAGCTCGCGCCGGAGGATCTTGCCGGACGCCGCCCGGGGGACGGCCCCGATGAACTCGGCCTGCCGCACCTTCTTGTACGGGGAGACCCGCTCGGCGACGTACGTCATGACGTCGTCCTCCGTCAGCCCGTCCGCCCCCGGGCCCCGGACCAGGAACGCCTTCGGGACCTCGTTGCCCTCGGCGTCGTACACCCCGATCACCGCCGCGTCCGCCACCTGCTCATGGGTCAGCAGCAGGGCCTCCAGCTCGGCCGGGGCGACCTGGTAGCCCTTGTACTTGATCAGCTCCTTCACCCGGTCGACGACGTACAGCCAGCCGTCCTCGTCGGTCCGGCCGACGTCCCCCGTGTGCACCCAGCCGTCCGCGTCGATCATGTCGGCGGTGGCGTCCGGGCGACCCAGGTACCCCTTCATCACCTGCGGGCCCCGGATCAGGATCTCGCCGTCCGTCCCCGGCTCCGCGTCCCGCGCCGGGTCCTCCAGCGACACGATCCGCATCTCGGTGTTCGGCAGCAGCTTGCCCACCGTGCCCGCCGGCGGCTCCGCCACGGAGAGCGGCACCACATGCGTCCCCGGCGACAGCTCCGTCATCCCGTACGCCTGCCGCACCGGCGGCAGCCCCAGCCGGGCCGAACACGCCTCCGCCAGCTCGGCGTCGAGCGGGGCGGCGGCGCTGACGATGTACCGGAGCGAGGACAGGTCGTACTCCCCCACCAGCGGGTGCTTCGCCAGCGCCAGCACGATCGGCGGCGCCACGTACAGACCGGTGATCCGATGCGTCTGGATGGCCTCCAGGAACTGGGCCAGGTCGAAGCGGGGCAGGACGACGATGGTCGAGCCGCAGCGGAGCGGGGCGTTCATGAGAGCGGTAAGCCCATAAATATGAAAGAAGGGAAGTACCGCCAGAATACGGTCACCTTCCCCCATCGGGATGAACGGTCCCAGCTGCTCCAGGTTCGTCCCGATCGACCGGTGCGTCAGCATCACGCCCTTCGGCGTGCCCGTCGTGCCGGAGCTGTACGGGAGCGCCGCCACGTCCTCGCCGGGGTCGATGGCGACGGCCGGTTCGGGGGCGGTGGAGGCAAGCATGTCCAGGACGGAGGCGTGGCCCTCCGCCTGGTCGCAGACGTAGATCTCCTGGACGCCGCCGGTCAGTTCGGCCGCCCGGCGGGCCGTGTCCAGGAGCGGGGAGACGGTCACGATCCACTGCGCGCCGCTGTCGGCGAGCTGCTTGGCGAACTCCTCGGCCGTCGCCAGTGGATGGACCGTCGTGACGGAGGCCCCGGCGCGGGTGGCGCCGTAGAAGACCGCCGGGTAGGCGATGGTGTTCGGGCTGTGCAGGGCGAGCACATCGCCCTTCCTGAGCCCCGCCTCGGCGAGCGCGGCGGCGATCCGCCGGTGGAAACCGTCGAGTTGGGCGTACGTGAGGGACATCCCGTTCGTCCCGTCGATCAGGGCGACCGTGTCACCGAACCCGGCGGCCTCGCCGAGGACCGCTTCGTGGATGGGTACGTCGAGGGCCGGTACGTCTGCGTACTCGCTGCGGAACACCATGGCGGTCAACCCCTGTCGTCGCGGTGGCCCGCGCCGCCCGGGAGGCGGCGCGGGACGCCGAGCGGGTGTGGAGAGTCAGAATCGCCCCTGAGGGTGGGGAAGGGGGAGAGGTCGGACGGGTTCTTCTGCGCGAGCTCTAGCGCGAGCTCTAGCGCGAGCTCTACTGCAAGCTCTAGTGCAAGCTCTGGTACGAGCTCTAGTACGACTTCGGCAGGCCCAGCGACTGGTGGGAGACGTAGTTCAGGATCATCTCCCGGCTGACCGGCGCGATCCGGGCCACCCGGGACGCGGTGATCAGGGAGGCGAGACCGTACTCGCGGGTCAGGCCGTTGCCGCCGAGCGTGTGCACCGCCTGGTCGACGGCCTTCACGCAGGCCTCGCCGGCCGCGTACTTCGCCATGTTCGCCGCCTCGCCCGCGCCGATGTCGTCGCCGTCGTCGTAGAGCCGGGCGGCCTTCTGCATCATCAGGCGGGACAGCTCCAGGTCGATGTGCGCGGTGGCGAGCGGGTGCGCGATGGCCTGGTGGGCGCCGATCGGGTCCTTCCAGACCTGACGCGTACGGGCGTACTCGACGGCCCTGCCGAGCGCGAACCGGCCCATCCCGATCCCGAACGCGGCCGTCATGATCCGCTCGGGGTTGAGCCCCGCGAAGAGCTGGAGCAGACCTGCGTCCTCGTCGCCGACCAGGGCGTCGGCGGGCAGCCGTACGTCGTCCAGGATCAGCTCGAACTGCTTCTCGGGCGCGTGGAGTTCCATGTCGATCTGGTTGCGGCCGAACCCTTCGGCCTCGCGCGGCACAATGAAGAGGCAGGGCTTCAGCTTCCCCGACCGGGCGTCCTCCGTACGGCCCACGATCAGGGTCGCGTCGGCTATGTCGACACCCGAGACGAAGACCTTGCGGCCGGTGAGGATCCAGTCGGCGTCCGGTCCCGTGCCGTCGCGGCGGGCGGTGGTGGTGATGCGGTGGGAGTTGGACCCGGCGTCCGGTTCGGTGATCCCGAAGGCCATGGTGAGGGTGCCGTCGGCGAGGCCCGGCAGCCACTGCCGCTTCTGCTCGTCCGTGCCGAAGCGGGCGATGACCGTGCCGCAGATCGCGGGCGACACGATCATCATGAGCAGCGGCGAACCGGCCGCCCCCAACTCCTCCAGAACGATGGAGAGTTCGGCCATACCGCCGCCCCCGCCGCCGTACTCCTCCGGCAGGTTCACGCCGAGGTAGCCGAGCTTCGCCGCCTCCGCCCACAGCTCGCGGGTGTGGGAGCCCTCGCGGATGACGGTGGTCATGTAGTCGCGCCCGTAACGCTTACCGAGGGCGGCGACGGCGGCGCGCAGCGCCTGGTGCTCTTCGGTTTCGAGGACGGCGGTACGGACGGCGGTACGGACGGTGCTCATGCGGTCTCCTCCGTTACGGGGGCGCCATCGGCGCGTTCCTGGACTACGGCGAGCAGGGCGCCGACCTCGACCTGGTGGCCGGGGGCGGCGTGCAGGGCGGTGAGGGTGCCGGAGGCGGGGGCGAGGATGCGGTGCTCCATCTTCATCGCCTCCAGCCAGATCAGCGGCTGCCCGGCCTCGACCGCGACCCCGGGCGCCAGGCCCTCCGCGAGGCGGACGACGGTGCCGGGCATGGGGGCGAGGAGGGAGCCGGGGTCGGTCTGCGCGGCGGGGTCGGTGAAGCGGGGCAGGGCGGTGAAGGTGTACGAGGCTCCGGCGGTGTCCACGTAGCGGCGGTCGCGGTCGACCGTGATGGTGAAGTGCCGAGTCACACCGTGGTGTTCGAGGGTGACGCGGTCCGGGGTGGCGGCGATGACCTGGACGCCGTTCGCCTCGTACGGCTCCGGGGTGCCGGTGCGCGGGGTGCGGTAGGCGATCTCGTGCTCGGTGCCGTCCGGTTCGCTGCGGTAGCGCTTGACCTGGGGCTGCGAGGGGACGTTGCGCCAGGCGCCGAAGCGGGTCGGAGTGGGGGCGGGGCCTGGGGTGCTCGTGGCGCGTACGGCTTCCGCGAGGGCGGCGGCGAGGGCGCCGGTGGCGGGGTCGGCGGCTCCCGGGGCAGTGGCGGGGTCACCCGTTCCGGGCGCCGTCAGGTCGGCCAGGTGGCGGTCGTAGAAGCCGGTGTCGAGGCGGGCCGCCATGAAGTCCGGGTGGCGCAACGACCGTACGAGCAGCGCGCGGTTGGTGACCGGGCCGTGGATACGGGCCCGCTCCAGGGCTCCGGCCAGCAGCCGCACCGCCTCCGCGCGCGTCGGGGCGTGGGCGATGACCTTCGCGAGCATCGGGTCGTAGTGGACGCCGATGGTGTCGCCGCCGACGTACCCCGTGTCCAGGCGCAGCCCGGGCGCGTCCGGCACCTCCAGCGTGAGCAGTGCTCCGGTCTGCGGCTGCCAGTCGCGCGCGGGGTCCTCGGCGTAGAGCCGGGCCTCGACGGCGTAGCCCTCCGCTTCCGGCCGGGCGGGCAGCGGCTCCCCCTCCGCCACCCGCAGTTGCAGCGCGACCAGGTCCACCCCGAACACGGCCTCCGTCACCGGGTGTTCGACCTGGAGGCGGGTGTTCATCTCCAGGAAGTACGGCCGCCCCTCCGCCGAGACCAGGAACTCCACCGTCCCCGCGCCCCGGTACCCGACCGCCCGGGCGGCCGCCACGGCCGCGTCGTGGAGCCGTGCACGCAGCGCCTCCTCCAGCCCCGGCGCCGGGGCCTCCTCGATGACCTTCTGGTGGCGGCGCTGGAGCGAGCAGTCCCGGGTCCCGAGCGCCCACACGGTGTCGTACGCGTCCGCCATGACCTGGACCTCGACGTGCCGGCCCTGCTCCACGTACGGCTCCGCGAACACCTCGCCGTCCCCGAAGGCGGACGCGGCCTCGGCGGCGGCGGCCAGCAACTCACCGCCCAGGGAACCCAGTTCGCGGACGATGCGCATACCCCGCCCTCCCCCGCCCGACGCCGCCTTCAGCAGCAACGGCAGATCCTCGGTCGTCGCCGTGGCCGGGTCCACCGGGGCCAGCAGCGGCACCCCCGCCCCCGCCATCAGCTCCTTGGCCCGGGTCTTCGACGCCATCAGCTCGATCGCCTTGACCGGCGGGCCGACCCACACCAGCCCCGCGTCCTGCACGGCGGCGGCAAAGGCGGCGTTCTCGGAGAGGAAGCCGTAGCCGGGGTGCACGGCGTCCGCCCCGGCGGCCAGCGCGGCGGCCACGACGAGGTCGCCGCGCAGATAGGTGTCGGCGGGAGCGGCCCCCGGCAGGCGTACGGCGAGGTCCGCCTCACGTACGTGAAGGGCGTCGGCGTCCACGTCGGAGTACACGGCGACCGTGGTGATGCCCAGGTCACGGCAGGTGCGGAAGATCCGGCAGGCGATCTCGCCCCGGTTGGCGACGAGGAGGGTGCTGATGGTCATCTGGGCCTCACATCCGGCAGATTCGTCATGCGCGGGTCACATCCGGAAGACGCCGAAGCCGCCGCGAGCGCCCTCGACCGGTGCGGTGTGGATCGCGGACAGGCACATCCCGAGGACGGTCCGGGTGTCGCGCGGGTCGATCACCCCGTCGTCGTACAGCCGCCCGGACAGGAACATCGGCAGCGACTCCGCCTCGATCTGCTGCTCCACCATGGCGCGCAGCCCGGCGTCCGCCTCGTCGTCGTACGGCATCCCCTTCGCTGCGGCCGACGCCCGGGCCACGATCGACAGCACACCCGCGAGCTGCTGCGGCCCCATGACGGCGGACTTGCTGCTCGGCCAGGCGAAGAGGAAGCGCGGATCGTAGGCGCGCCCGCACATCCCGTAGTGCCCGGCCCCGTACGAGGCGCCCATCAGGACCGACAGATGCGGGACCCGGGAGTTCGCCACCGCGTTGATCATCATCGCGCCGTGCTTGATGATGCCGCCCTGCTCGTACTCCTTGCCGACCATGTAGCCGGTGGTGTTGTGGAGGAAGAGGAGCGGAATGTCGCGCTGGTTGGCGAGTTGGATGAACTGGGCGGCCTTCTGCGACTCCTCGCTGAACAGCACCCCCTGCGCGTTGGCGAGAATCCCGACCGGATACCCGTGCAGCCGCGCCCACCCCGTCACCAGGCTCGTCCCGTACAGCGGCTTGAACGCGTCGAAGTCCGAGCCGTCGACCAGCCGGGCGATCACCTCGCGCGGGTCGAACGGCACCTTCAGGTCGCCCGGCACGATCCCGAGGAGCTCCTCCTCGTCGTACTTCGGCGGCTCGGCCGGACCCGGATCGGCTTGCGCTTTACGCCAGTTGAAGCGGGCGACGATCCGCCGCGCCTGCCGGATCGCGTCCTGCTCGTCCACGGCGAAGTGGTCGGCGAGCCCCGACGTACGGGCGTGCATCTCGGCCCCGCCGAGGGACTCGTCGTCGCTCTCCTCGCCGGTCGCCATCTTCACCAGCGGCGGTCCGCCGAGGAAGACCTTGGACCGTTCCCGGATCATCACGGCGTGGTCGGACATGCCGGGGACGTACGCGCCTCCGGCGGTCGAGTTGCCGAACACCACCGCCACGGTGGGGATTCCGGCGGCGGAGAGCCGGGTGATGTCCCGGAACAGCGCCCCGCCCGGGATGAAGATCTCCTTCTGGGACGGCAGGTCGGCGCCGCCCGACTCCACCAGGCTGACGCACGGGAGCCGGTTGGCGAAGGCGATCTCGTTGGCGCGCAGGGCCTTCTTCAGCGTCCACGGGTTCGAGGCTCCGCCGCGTACGGTCGGGTCGTTGGCGGTGATCAGGCACTCGACGCCCTCCACCACCCCGATGCCCGTGATGAGCGAGGCGCCGACGGTGTAGTCGCTGCCCCAGGCGGCCAGCGGCGACAGCTCCAGGAACGGGGTGTCGGGGTCGACCAGCAACTCGATCCGCTCCCGCGCCGGGAGCTTGCCCCGGCCCCGGTGCCGGGTCACGTACTTCTCGCCGCCGCCCGCGAGCGCCTTGGCGTGCTCGGCCTCCAGCTCGGTGAGCTTGGCCAGCAAGGCGGCCCGATGGGCGGCGTATTCAGGGCTGTTGGTGTCGAGCCCGGTGGTCAGGACGGTCATGCGGACACCTCCGGTCCATCGATGCCTTCGAGCAGGGCTACGGGGATGGGCAGCCACCGCGACCGCAGCCACTCCCCCACCGCCTTGGCCTGCGGGTCGAACCGGGCCTGCGCGGCGACGCCCTCCCCGAGGAGGCCGTGGACGGTGAAGTTCAGGGCGCGCAGGTTGGGCAGGACATGGCGGGCGACGGTCAGCTCGGCGGTCTCCGGGAGGAGTTGGCGGAATCGGTCGACGGTCAGCTCGTGGGCCAGCCACCGCCACGCCTCGTCGTCGCGCACCCAGACGCCCACGTTGGCGTCACCGCCCTTGTCACCGCTGCGGGCGCCCGCGATGAGCCCGAGGGGGGCGCGGCGGGTGGGGCCGGCGTCGGGGTAGGGGGCGGGGAGGGGCGGTTCGTCGACCTCGGTCAACTCCCGGGTGAGCGGCGGTGGTTCTACGATCTCCCGGCGCCCGTCCGGCAGTACGGCGGTGTGCTCGACCTCTCCCGCCGGTACGTGGGACGCCTCGAACACCCCGTAGGGCGCGCCCTTTCCGGGTGGGGCGGTGACGTGGAAGCCCGGGTAGCTGCCGAGGGCCAGTTCGACGGCGGCTCCGGAGACGGCCCGGCCCACCGCGTCGGCGTCCTGGTCGCGGACGACGAGCCGGAGCAGGGCACTGGCCCGCTCCTCGGTGTCGGCGTCGGGGTGGTCGGTGCGGGCCAACTCCCAGCGGACCTCGGCCGGCGCGCGCCCGCCGCCGCGCTCCAGGGCGTCGGCGAACTGCTCCCTCACCAGCGCCGCCTTGGCCTCGATGCCCAGGCCCGTGAGGACGAACACGACCTCGTTGCGCCAGCCGCCGAGCCGGGTGAGCCCGGCCTTGAGCGTGGGCGGCGGGGCCTCGCCGCGTACGCCGTCGATGCGGACCCGGTCCGGGCCGTCGGGCGTGAGCCGTACGGTGTCGAGGCGGGCGGTGACGTCGGGGCCGGCGTACCGGGCTCCCCCGGTCTCGTACAGGAGTTGGGCGGTGACCGTGGAGAGATCGACGACGCCCCCCGTACCGTCGTGCTTGGTGATCACGGAGGACCCGTCGGCGTGGATCTCGGCGAGGGGGAAGCCGGGGCGGCGGATGTCGTGGGCGCCGAAGAAGGCGTAGTTGCCGCCGGTCGCCTGCGTACCGCACTCCAGCACGTGCCCGGCGACCACGGCCCCCGCGAGCGCGTCCAGGTCGTCCGGGCCCCAGCCGAAGTGGGCGGCGGCCGGGCCGGTGACGAGGGCCGCGTCGGTGACCCGGCCGGTGACGACGATGTCGGCCCCGGCCCGCAGGCAGGCGGCGATCCCGGTGCCGCCGAGGTAGGCGTTGGCGGTGAGGAAGCCGTCGGGCACGGGCAGGCTGTCGCCCTCGACGTGGGCCACGGTGACCGGGACGCCGACCTTGGCCGCCAACTTCCTTACGGCGTCGGCCAGTCCGGCCGGGTTCAGCCCGCCCGCGTTGGCGACGATCCTCACCCCGCGCTCGTGGGCGAGGCCGAGGCCTTCTTCGAGCTGGCGCAGGAAGGTGGTGGCGTACCCCTTCTCGGGGTCCTTGAGGCGGCTGCGGCCGAGGATGAGCATGGTCAGCTCGGCCAGGTAGTCGCCGGTGAGGACGTCGAGGGGGCCGCCGGTGAGCATCTCGCGGACGGCGTCGAAGCGGTCGCCGTAGAAGCCGGAGGCGTTGCCGATGCGGAGGGGGGCGGGGGCGTCGTTCATCAGAGCCCGTCCCGCTCCGCGCGCGGCAGGCGGCCCGGTCCGGGGGGCCCGGCGAAGGCCTGGGCGATGGAGAGCCACTGGTCCGCGTCGCGCCCCTCGGCGGTGACGGCGAGGTCGGTGCGGTGGGCGCGCTGGGTGACCAGGAGGCAGAAGTCGAGGAGCGGGCCGGTGACGCGCTGGGCGGCGCCCTCGGGGCCGTACGCGATCAACTCGCCTTCCGGTGTCCGCAGTTCGACGCGGAACTCGGTCTCGGGGGCCGTGATCCCCCGTACCGCGTAGGCGTAGTTCCGGGCCCGTACCCCGATCCGCGCGACGTGCCGCAGCCGGGCGGTGGGGGTCCGGGTGGCCCCGAGGGCGTCGGCGATGTCCTGGCCGTGGGCCCAGGTCTCCATGAGCCGGGCGGTGGCCATGGACGCGACGCTCATCGGCGGCCCGTACCAGGGGATCCGGGTCCCTTCCGGGGCGTCCCGCAGCACCTGGTCGAGCCGCTGCCGCCCGTCCCGCCACCGGGCGAGCAGGGCGTCCGGCTCGTGGGCGGCGACCAGGGCCTCGGCGGCCTCGTCGACGAAGGACTCGGGAGCGGCGAACGCCTTCTCCACCTCGTCGCCGAACCGGTCCGGCTCGGTGGCCGCCAACAGCGCGACCCCGTCGGTCCAGGCGAGGTGGGCGACCTGATGGGCGACGGTCCAGCCCTCGGCGGGGGTCGGGCCACGCCATCGCCCCGGCTCCAACGCACCGACCAGCGCGTCGAGTTCGTCGCTCTCCTCGCGCAGATCGTCGACCACCGCTGCGACATCGGACACGTGCGCTCCCCTCGGGACCGGGTGTGGTGCCCAGGAGCATGGCAGCGGTCCAGGAAACAATCAAGCACGCTTGCATGATTTTCTGCCCGGGGGCCACCACCGTGGGTGGCCGGCGGGGACCAGACCGCAGGTGACCCGGGAGGACCTCAGCGCCCCGCCGACTCCGGGAGGGCCGCCATCGCCACGTCGACCATCCGCTCCAGCGCCTACGGACCCGGCGCCTCGGCCACATCCAGCGCCGGGGCGAGGACGGCGAAGGCCCGGTCCGTCAGCACGGCGGGGTCCTCGGCGCCGCCGCTGTCGCTCCAGCGCCGCAGCACGGTGTCGAAGGCGGCGAGGGCGGCACCGGCGGCGAGACGGGGATAGAGGTCGGCCTCCGGGTCGAGCCCCTGGCGCCGGGCCATCTCCACCGCGAGGTCGTCGCGCCACTGCCCCTGGTGCTCCAGGAAGCGGGCGCGCAGGGCGGGGGTGCGCAGGATCAATTGGACGACCCGCAGGGCCCGGCCGGAGTGGTCGACGCCGTCGGCGCAGGCCGCCATGGCGACCCAGACGGCGTGCCGGAGCGCCACGGAGGGGGACTCCTCGGCGGGGCGGGCGGCGAGCTCGGCGCACATGCCGGTGCCCATATCGGCCAGGAACTGGACGACCACGTCCTCCTTGGACGCGAAGTAGCGGAAGAACGTCCGCTTGGAGACTCCGGCGGTGGCCACGATCTCGTCGACGGTGACCGCGTCGAACCCCTCCACCGCCATCAACTGGAGTGCGGCTTCGGTCAGTTCGGTCGAGACGAGCTGGCGCTTGCGCTGGGCCATGGTCACTTCGGGGCGGGTGCTCACGTCGGCCATCGTAGCGTCATGCCATCGCTGACATCCAGTGCTACTCAGACACTCAGTGACTTCTTGACACCTGGTGCCACACAAGACAACGTATGCCACATGACTCGGAACCCGACACCGAAGCAGTCCTGGACCGTCGAGCGGATCCCCGACCAGACCGGCCGCGTCGCGGTCGTCACCGGGGCCAACAGCGGCCTCGGCCTGGCGACCGCGCGCGCTCTCGCCCACCGGGGCGGGCACGTGATCCTCGCCGTGCGCGACAAGGAGAAAGGCCGCCGGGCCGTCGCGGACATCGCCGCCGGGCAGCCCGGCGCCGACCTGGAGGTGCGCGGGCTGGACCTGGCCGACCTCGACTCCGTACGGACGTTCTCCGACGCCCTGCACGCCGACCGCCCCCGGCTGGACCTGCTGGTCAACAACGCCGGGGTGATGGCGCCGCCGCGCTCGTCCGGCGCTCAGGGGCACGAGCTGCAGTTCGCCGCCAACCACCTCGGCCACTTCGCGCTCACCGGGTTACTGCTGGACCTGCTGGAGCAGGGGCAGGACCCCCGCGTCACCACGGTGACCTCGGTCAACCACCGGAAGGCGCGCCTCGACTTCGACAACCTGAACGGCGAGCGCGGCTACAAGCCGATGGTCTTCTACGACCGGTCCAAGCTGGCCAACGCCGTGTTCGGACACGAGTTGCACAGACGGCTGTCGGCGGCCGGCAGTCCGGTCCGCAGTGTGCTCGCGCACCCCGGCTATACCGCGACCCGACTCCAGACGAGCGCGCCGACGGGTCTGGTGAAGCTGCTGTTCGGCCGTGTCCTGCTCCCCCTCGCCCAGCGCCCCGAGGCCGGCGCGCTCCCGCAGCTGTACGCGGCGACCGCCCCGGGCGTGCGCGGCGGCGAGCTCATCGGCCCGGACGGCCGCGGGGAGCTGCGCGGCGGACCGACCCGGGTACCCCTCGCCCCGGCGGCCACCGACGCGGAGACGGGGCGGCGGCTGTGGGAGGTGTCGGAGGAGCTGACCGGTGTCCGCTTCCCGTTCCCGGCACCCGCCTGAGGCCCGGGGCCGCGTCCGGTTGCCGTTGCCGTGTCCGGTCGCCGGTTCCGGTCGCCGTTTCCGGTTGCCGTGTCCGGTCTCCGTTTCCGGTCGCCGGTTCCGGTTGCCGTGTCCGGTCTCCGTTTCCGGCGCGCGCACGAGGCCGGGAGCTGTGTCCGATTCCCGTTCCGGCGCCCGCCTGACACCGGCCGCCGCTGCTAATCTCCGCCGATGACTGCCGAACCGCACCTGGTGACCCCGCACTTCGACGGCGACCGGCTCATCCTGGAGGAGCGCCGGGACGGCGGATTCCTCCGCTACGCCTTCCCCGGTACGGCGACACCGCCCGTGGGCCCGCTGCACGCGCTCTCCCTGGACGAGGCCCTGCACGCGCGCCTGTGGCCGGCCGGCACGGCGGAGGCCGTCCTGCGGGCCTGGGCGGAAGGTTCCGGCCCGTGCGGGGCGGTGGAGGTCGGGGTGCACGATCCGGCCGCCGTCCCTCCCGTACGGGTCCGGGCCGGGGCGATCATGATCCGTGACGGGCACATGCTGCTCATCCACTTCCAGCAGCCGGACGAGGGCGGCCCGCACTTCGAGATCCCGGGCGGCGGGGTGGAGCCGGGCGAGACGCCCGAGGAGGCCGCGGTACGTGAGCTTCGCGAGGAGACCGGCCTCCACGGGAGCGTCGGGCGCGAGGTGGCGCGGGTCTGGAAGGAGGGCCGGCACGAGCACTACTTCCTCATGGCGGCCGAGGGGCGCGTCGGACCCCCCGAGACGCTGGACACCTACGGCGGCACCCCCGTCTGGATCCCCGTGGACGAGCTGCCCGCCACCCCGCTGTGGCCGCGCCGGCTGTCCTGGCGGATCGAGCACTGGCACCGGACGGGGTGGCCCGCGCACCCGGCCGAGCTCGCCGACTCCATCACCGACCTCCAGGCACGCTGCACTTGGTGACCCCACGCTGGAAACTCCCGCCCTGCCCCGCGTAGGGCGGGCGGTAATGTGGAAGGAACGGGCCGCACGCGGCTGATCACCTTCGCCGGCGGCTGAGGCCCCGGTCTGCGCCCCCTCACCCCTTCTTCTTCCGCGCCCCCGTCTGACTGCGTACCGCCCCCATGCTCGCCCCGATGACCAGGGCGATGGCCAGGGCGTCCGTCGTGGACAGTGCCTGGTTGAGGATGAGGAAGCCCGCCGTGGCCGCGATCGCCGGTTCCAGGCTCATCATCACCGCGAAGGTGGAGGCGGGCAGGCGGCGCAGGGCCATGAGTTCCAGGGTGTACGGGAGGACCGAGCTCAGGACCGCCACCGCCGCGCCGAGTGCCAGCGTGGACGGCACCGTGAGCTTCGCGCCGGACTCCCAGAGGCCGAGCGGCAGCGAGAGGACCGCCGCCACCACCATCGCCAGGGCCAGCCCGTCCGCCTGCGGGAAGCGGCGGCCGGTGCGGGCGCTGAACACGATGTACGCCGCCCACATCGCCCCCGCCCCCAGCGCGTACGCCGCGCCCACCGGGTCCAGACGGTCGAAGCCCCCGCCGCCCAGCAGGACCACGCCGACCAGGGCGAGCCCGGCCCACACCACGTTGATCAGGCGGCGTGAGGCGAAGACGGAGAGCGCGAGCGGGCCGAGCACCTCCAGGGTGACGGCGATACCGAGCGGGATACGGTCCAGCGCCTGGTAGAACAGCGTGTTCATGCCGCCCATCGCGACGCCGAAGGCGACCACCGTGCCCCAGTCCGCGCGCGAGTGGCCGCGCAGCTTCGGCCGGCACACCACCAGCAGGATCAGCGCGGCCGCCGCCAGCCGGAGCGTGACGACGCCCAGCGCCCCCGCCTTCGGCATGAGCAGCGCCGCGACGGCCGAGCCGAACTGGACGGAGAGACCGCCCGCGACCACCAGCACGATCGGCACCAGCGCCGCGCCCTTCCCGGGACCGGAGTCCTTCCGGCCGACCGTGTCCAGAGCGGGTGCCGCCTCGGGTACGGCGACGGCTGCGGCGGCGGCCGGCTCTGAAGCGCTGGGCTGGACGTTCACGGGCGGCCTTCCGGAGATACGAGGGGTGGGCGGGCGTCACGTCCCACGCCCACCCACGGTAGAGACCCGCGCGCGTCCCGTGAAATGAGTTCTGGGCTCCCGTTATGCTCCGGACGCATGAGCAACCCGGAAGGCGCGGAACCCGCACGCGCGGAAGACGTGGAACCCGCAGGCGGACCACGGTCCCCCGGCCGCCCCGCACGCGACGCAGAATCCCCCGCTCCCGCCACCCGTGCCGTCGAACTCCGTCACCTCCGGGCCTTCCTCGCCGTCGCCGACGAGGGCAACGTCACCCGGGCCGCCGGGCACCTCGGCCTCACCCAGCCCGCCGTCTCCCGCACCCTCGCCGCCCTGGAGCGCCACCTGGGCATCCGGCTCGTCGACCGCTCCACCCACCACCTCGCCCTCACCCCCGAGGGCGTCGCCTTCCGGGACAAGGCCGCCGCAGCGGTCGCCGCCTTCGACGAGGCGCTCGACACCGGGCGGCTGCGCCACTGGCCCCTGCGGCTCGGGCACGCCTGGTCGGCCTTCGGCCCGTACACCACCCCGCTCCTGCGGACCTGGCAACAGCGGTATCCGGCCACCCCGCTGGAGCTGCTCCGGATCGACGACCGCACCGCCGGGCTCACCCGGGGCGAGGTCGACGCGGCGCTGCTGCGCGGGCCGGTGGAGGCGCCGGGGCTCGTCACCGAGGTGCTGTTCACCGAGGCCCGGGTGGCGGCGGTGACGGCGGACGGCCCGCTCGCCTCCCGTACGTCGCTGGGCCTCGCCGACCTCGCGGGCGGCCCCGTCGTCGTCAACACCGTCTCCGGCACCACGACCCCCGGGCTGTGGCCGCCGGAGGCCCGGCCCGCCGCCACCCTCACCGTCGCCAACACCGACGACTGGCTGACCGCCATCGCCGCCGGGCGCGGCAACGGCGTCTCGGCCGCCTCCACGGCCGCCATGCACCCGCACCCGGGCGTCGCCTACATCCCGCTCGACGACGCCCCGGGCGTCCCCGTCCTCCTCGCCCGCCGCGACGCCCCGGGCCACCCGGCCCTCCTGAAGCTGGCCGCGCTGGCCCGGGAGATCGTCGCGCGGCACTCCGTGCACCAGGCCCCGGCACGACGGCCGCACCAGGCCTGAGGGTGAGGCCACGCGGCCTCGTGGGCGCTGACGATGTGGCGCCGCGGGCGCTGATGACCTTGCGCTGCGGGCGCTGACGGACTGGCCCTGCGGGCGCTGACTCCGCCGTCAGCGGGGCAGGGGCTGCACCAGGGCGTCGCGGTACCAGTCCGCCGGACGATCGACCTTGCGGACGGTACGGGCGTCGAGCGCGACGGCGGCGGAACTCGTCCCCAGCGTTCCATCCGGGTGCCAGGTGCCGACGACGGTCACCCAGGTGTCGGCGGGCAGGGTCTCGCCACCGTGGATCCGTACTTTGACCGCCTGGGCGTCCGCCGAGCAGCAATTGATCAGAAGCCGGGTCAGGTCCCAGCCCTCACCCCGTTCGACGGGCGTGACGAAGCCGGTCATCTCGATGGTGCGTCCCTTGACGGCCTGTTCGGGGTCCTGGCGGACGCGCGTGGTGAAGTCGCCGAGGGTCAGTGGGAGGGGCGAGATCGCGGGGAGTGGTTCGAAGTCATCCTGCTGTACGGCGATCGGCTTGGAGGTCTGCCGGGAGGCGGTGTAGGCGCCGAGGGCCGGCGGGGCGTAGAGAAGCATGCTCAGCGCGGGCAGGAGGAGCAGCCAGGCCGCCCCGGGCACACCGGAGTGGTCGTGACGGTGGCCGTCGTGGTCCTCGTGCGTTGCCTGCTCACCCCTGTCCCGAGGTGCGCCCGGCCTGCGCTGCGACCAGACGTCGGCCACGCCGAGCAGGAGCAGCAGGACCCCCGACGCGATCAGCATCGGACGCATCCACTCCTTGACGTAGCGCAGGTAGAGGTCGGTGAGGAGGGCGATGTGCAGCAGGCCGGTGCCGCTGAGGACGAGCAGGATCGCCTGCGGGAAGCGCTTCACAGCAGTATTCCTCCGACGAGCGTGCCGCACAGGATGGCGACGACGGTCGTCGCGGCGGAGAAGCGGATCGCGAAGGCCCGGCCGAACGTGCCCGCCTGGAGCGCGATCAGCTTGAGGTCGACCATCGGCCCGACCACCATGAACACCAGCCGCGCGACGGGCGAGAAGCCGGTGAGCGAGGCCGCGAGGAAGGCGTCGGCCTCCGAGCACACCGACAGCAGGATGGCGAGCCCGGCGAGGAACAGCACCGACAGCCAGGGCGAGTCGGAGAACGTGTCGAGTACGGATTGGGGGACGGCGACGTTGAAGGTGGCGGCGGCCATGGCCCCGACGACGACGAAACCGGCCGCGTGCAGGAAGTCGTGCTGGAAGCCGAGCCGGAACTCCGTCCAGCGGCTGTGCCCCGGCTCGTGTCCGGTGTGGCGCACGGTCGGCCGCAGCCACTTCTCCCGGCCCAGTGCGAGCCACAGCCAGCCCATCACGACGGCCGTGGCGAGCGAGGCGAGCAGCCGGGCCACCACCATGGACGGGTCGCCGGGGAAGGCGATGGCCGTCGTGGTCAGGACGACCGGGTTGACCGCCGGAGCCGACAGCAGGAAGGCGAAGGCCGCGGCCGGCGTGACACCCCGGCCGATCAGGCTGCTGGCGACGGGGATCGACGCGCATTCGCAGCCGGGCAGGACGACCCCGGCCGCCCCGGCCACCGGGACGGCGAGCGCGGGCCTTCGGGGCAGCGCACGGTCGAACACCCTCGCCGGCACGAACGCGTTGATGGCGCCGGACAGAGCCGTTCCCAGCAGCAGGAACGGCAACGCCTGAACGGAGATGGACAGGCAGACGTTCCGCCATGCCTGCACGGCCGGTGCGTCGCCCCACAGGCCGATGACGACGACCAGGGTCCCGGGAAGCACCGCCGCGCCCAGAAGAAGCAGGGGCGTGAAGAGGGGCGAGCGGCGGAGCTGGGGCTCGTCCCCGGCGGCCACGGGAGCGACTGCGTCCGCCGTGGCCCCGTACGGAACCCCTGACCGTTGACCTGCGCTGTGCATGCCGCTCCGATTGTCCGATGCTCGGACCGAAAGATACCTCCCGCCGGCCCGGCCCCCGGCGCGCGCCGACGCCGCTCCAGGGCCGCGTGCGCCGGCCGGTGCTGCTGAGAGCCGGGGCGACTGCGGCCAGCAGGCTCACCTCACCCGCCCGGCGATCGTCCGCGCGCAGACCAGCGATTCGGTACGGGTGGTGTCGACCTCGACGTCGTAGACCACGCCCCGGTGGACGAGCTCCGCCTGTGCCGCGGCCATCCCCACGACCCGGTCGCCCCGGGCGATCTCCCGCCCCGCCGCGACCTCGCTCTCGCACCGGACGCCGACCCACAGCACCCCGAGCCCGTCCAGCCTTTCACGCCACCGCCGCTGGCCCGCCGCCCCGCTGAGGAACACCTCGTCGACGATGATCCGGGCACCCGCGCGGGCCATCGCGGCGACCCCCTCGGTCCAGGCGTCCTCCAGCTGCCGGAACTCCGGCCCGATGCTCACCCCGCCGTCCGGGCCGAACGCGATCCCGGCGTCCGAGGCCTGGAGGGCGGCGGGCATCGCGTCGACCATCGTGTCGGTCCCCAGCGCGAGCCAGGGGTCCGGCAGGACGGCCTGCAGGCACCGGACGATCCCCGACTTTCCGGAGCTGGAACCGCCGTTGAGCACGATCACTTGGGTCTTCACGCCCGTCACCTGAGCCTTCACGCGCGTCACCGTACAAGCGCCCGCAGGCGCGGGAAACGCATTTCAGCGGCCGCCTCCCTCCTCCCTGTCCAGCCCCTCCGCGTCCAGCCCCTCCGCGATCACCTCCGCCAGGTGCCGTGCCCGCCGCCCGGCCAGCTGGTCCAGCTGCGTACGGCAGGAGAAACCGTCCGCCAGCACCTCCGCCCCCGGCTCCGCTCCCCTCACCGCAGGCAGCAGTTGCTCCTCCGCACACGCGACGGACACCTCCCAGTGCCCCTTCTCGAAGCCGAAGTTCCCGGCCAGGCCGCAGCATCCGCCGCTCAGCTCACCGGTCAGCCCCGTCCGCTCCCGCAGCCGCCGTTCCGCCGCGTCCCCGAGGACCGCGTGCTGGTGGCAGTGGGTCTGGCCGACGGCCGGGCGGTCCAGGCGGGGCGGGGTCCAGTCGGGGGCGTACTGCTCCAGGTACTGCGCGAACGTCCTTACGGATGTGGCTAGTTCGGCGGCTCGTGGGTCGTCCGGGAGGAGTTCGGGCAGGTCGGTGCGGAGGGTGGCGGCGCAGCTCGGTTCGAGGACGACGAGCGGGTGGCCGGGGAGCAGGCCGATCCGGTCCAGGGTGCGGCGCATCACCGCGCGGGCCCGGTCCAACTGCCCGGTCGATACGTACGTGAGGCCGCAGCACACCCCGCTCGGCGGCGGCAGCACCGTACGCCCCGTCGCCTCCTCCAGCACCCGGACCGCCGCCCGCCCCACCTGCGGGGACAGGTACTCGGTGAAGGTGTCCGCCCAGAGCTGCACCACCCGGCGGGAGGGGAGGATGTGCGTCCCTGTGCCCTGACGTCCGCGCAGCCAGCGGCTGTACGTCTCCGTCGCCAGCTCCGGGATCGTCCGCTCGGGCGTGATCCCCGCCAGCCGCTTCGCGAGCGCGGCGAGCGGGCGGATCCGGGCCAGGGCGTTGAGGGGGCGGGCGAAGGGTGCGGCCAGGCGCAGCCACTGCGGCAGGCGGCCCAGCGCGTAGTGGGCGGCGGGGCGGAGCCGGCCCCGGTAGTGGTGGTGCAGGAACTCCGCCTTGTACGTGGCCATGTCGACGCCGACCGGGCAGTCGCTGCGGCACCCCTTGCAGGAGAGGCAGAGGTCGAGCGCGTCCCGGACCTCCGCACTCCGCCAGCCGTCCGTGATCACCTCGCCCGCGAGCATCTCGTGCAGCAGCCGGGCCCTCCCCCGCGTCGAGTGCGCCTCCTCGCCGGTCACCCGGTAGGACGGGCACATCACGCCCGCGCCGGGTGCCGTCTCCGTACGGCACTTGGCGACGCCGACGCACCGCCGCACGGCCCCCGCGAAGTCGCCGCCGTCCTGGGGGTAGCCGAACTCCACGTCCACCGGGCGCCCCGGCCCCGGCCCCGGCAGGACGTCGAAGCGGAGGTTCTCGTCGAGGCGGGCCGGGCGGGCGAGCATGCCCGGGTTCAGGCCGCCGTCCGGGTCCCACAGGTCCTTGAACCGGCCGAAGAGGCCGACGAGTTCGTCCCCGTACATCCGGGGCAGCAGCTCCGCGCGCGCCTGCCCGTCGCCGTGCTCGCCGCTGAGGGAGCCGCCGTGCGCGACGACGAGGTCCGCCAACTCCTCCGAGAAGGCGCGGAACCTTGACACGCCTGCCGGTGTCAGGAGGTCGAAGTCGATGCGTATGTGGATGCAGCCGTCGCCGAAGTGGCCGTACGGGGTTCCGCGCAGGCCGTGCTGCGCGAGCAGGGCCCGGAAGTCGCGGAGGTAGGGGCCGAGCCGGGCGGGCGGCACCGCGCAGTCCTCCCAGCCGGGCCAGGCCTCGGTGCCGTCGGGCATCCGGGTCGCGGTCCCGGCGGCGTCCTCGCGGATGCGCCACAGGGCCCGCTGCCCGGCCGGGTCGGTGACGACGGTCCCGTCCACCGCGTCGGCCGCCCGCAGGATGCGCTCGGCGTGCGCCCGCGCCTCGGCGGGGGTGGCGCCGCCCGTCTCCACGAAGAGCCAGGCGGCCCCGCGCGGCAGCCCGGCGGGTTCGCGTACGAGGTCGGCGGCCATGCCCTCGACGGTGAGCGGGCGGTACGGGAGGAGGCCGGGGGCCGCATCGGCCGCCGCCGATTCGTCGGCGTACCCGAGGACGGCCAGGGCGCGGGCGCGCGGGGCCTCGACCAGGCGGACGGTCGCCTCGGTGACCACGGCGAGGGTGCCTTCGCTGCCGCAGAACGCCCGTACGGGGTCGGGGCCGCCGGGGTGTTCGGGGAGCAGGGCGTCGAGCGCGTAGCCGGAGATGCGGCGCGGGAGGTCGGGGTAGCCGGTGCGGAGGAGGGCGAGGTGGGCGCCGACCAGTTCGCGTACGCCTTCGGGGCCGTGAGCCGTCCTTCCGCGTACGCCGGGGAGCCCGGAGCCTCGGCCCTGCTCCAGGCTCAGCGCCTCACCCCCGTACCGCACCACCTCCAGCGCCCGCACGTTGTCCGCCGTGGTGCCCCAGGCCACCGAGTGCGCGCCGCAGGAGTTGTTGCCGATCATGCCGCCGAGGGTGCAGCGGCTGTGCGTGGACGGGTCCGGGCCGAAGGTCAGGCCGTACGGGGCGGCGGCCGCGCGCAGGTCGTCCAGGATCACGCCGGGCTGGACGGTGGCGGTGCGGGCGGCCGGGTCCAGGGCGAGGATCGAGCGGAGGTGGCGGGTGAGGTCCAGGACGAGGCCGGTGCCGGTGGCCTGGCCCGCGATGGACGTGCCGCCGCCGCGAGCCACCACCGGCACCCCGTACTCCTGGCAGACCGTCAGCGCGGCCGCGATGTCGTCGGCGTCGCGCGGGGCGAGGACCCCGAGGGGGACGCGGCGGTAGTTGGAGGCGTCCATCGTCATCAGGGCCCGGGCGGTGGGGCCGAAGTCGGCCTCGCCGCGTACGGCGGAGCGGAGCGCGGCGGCGAACCCGTCAGGAGCCTCGGCGGTCGGGCGATACGGCGGGCGATGCTGTTCGGCCATGGCTTCAGGATGCCGTCGGTACACATGAACTCTTGGGATGCGGACGGATAAAAACCCGCAAGCCGCACAAAAAAGCCCACAAGATCTTCCCAAACAGACCGTCAAGTCTCCTATAGTGACCAAGACTTGAGCAGGAACTATCAGCTCCAGTTGTGCATGATCGCCCGCCCCCGTGGTGAACTGTCCGGATTTATCCGGTGCAGTTTCGCCCGTTCCGCACCGTCCGCCACCGAGGACTCCGATTGCGCCCCTCATTCAGGCCCACCGCACTCGCCCTGCTGATCTCGGCAGCCGTCACCGGCACGCTGACTCTGTGGGCCGTGGTCGCGGCCCCCGATTCGGTACGGACCCCGCTGGCCTGGGGCGCGGGCGCGGCCGCCGTGCTGCTGAGCGTCTGCGTGGCCGTCACCGTCCACACCCTGGGGACCGCGCGCACGCTGCGCTCCCTGCGGGCCGCCGACTCCCAGCGGTTCACCTCCGAGACCTCGCGCCTGGTCTCCGCCTCCGCCGCCGAGGCCCAGCGCTTCACCGCGGAGACGGCCCGGATCAAGGCCGCCGCCTCCGCCGAGTCCGTCCGGGTCACCACCGAGGCCCGCGCCGAGAACGACCGGATCGCCGCGGAGGCCGCCGCCGAGCGGTCCCGGCTCTCCGTGACCGTCGACCGGCTCACCGCCCGCGCCACCCGCGCCGAGACCGAGCGCTCCGCCGCCGTCGCGGCCTGCGCCAACGCGGCCGGGCGGATGCAGGCCCTGGCCACCAGCATGCTGGCCGACCTGCGGGAGATGGAGCACCGGCACACGGACGAGTCCGTGCTCGGGGACCTGCTGTACCTGGACCACCGCACCGCCCAGGCGGGCCGGCTCGCGGACTCCATCGCCGTACTGACCGGGGCGCGTTCCGGGCGGCGCTGGGCCAAGCCGATCGTCATGGAGTCGATCCTGCGCGGCGCGATGGGCCGCATCGGCTCCTACCAGCGCGTGCGCCTCCACTCCACCAGCGATGTCGCGATCGCCGGGCACGCGGCCGAGGGCGTCATGCACGCGCTCGCCGAACTCCTGGACAACGCCGCCAACTTCTCGCCGCCCACCGCCGAGGTCCACGTCTACGTGGAGGAGGTCCCGGCGGGCATCGTCATCACCGTCGAGGACAGCGGCCTGGTCATGAGCGAGGTGCAGCTGCGCCGGGCGGAGAAGGCCGTCTCCGCCGAC
Source organism: Streptomyces cyaneofuscatus (assembly GCF_042718795.1). GTDB lineage: Bacteria > Actinomycetota > Actinomycetes > Streptomycetales > Streptomycetaceae > Streptomyces > Streptomyces cyaneofuscatus_A. Next base: position 26,859 of record NZ_JBHXOX010000008.1, on the reverse strand, counting down.
CACCAGGACCTCACCAACCTCTCCGGCACCCGGCTCGGTCTCGCCGTCGTCGGCCGGCTGGCCCGTAAGCACGGTCTGACCGTCTCCTTCCGGCCCTCCGCCCGGGGCGGCACCGGCGCGCTGATGATGCTCCCGCAGGACGTCATCGCCCGCACCACCGCACCGGCCCCGGGCCCGGCGGCGGCTCTCCCGGAGGCCGTCACCGCCTCCGCTCCGGCCTCCGCCTCCGCCTCCGCTCCTGTCGAGCCGGAGCCGTCGCACGCCTCGGCCGCCGGCGCGGACACCACCGAGGCCACGCCCACGGCCCGGACCCTCACCGCCGTCGACTCCGCCACGCCCCTGACCCCGGCGGCGGAGCCGGAGCGGACGGACTCCGAGCGCGTGGCGTCCGAGCGCACGCAGTCGGAGCGCACGGAGTCCGAGTCCGAGTCCACCGGCACCGTCCCCGCGTTCGGCGAGAGCGGCCTGCCCAAGCGCCGCCGCGGCCGCACGCTGGCCGCCGCCGAAGCCCGTACCGGCCACGCCACCCCCGGCGGAGCCGACACCCCCCGGGCCCGTACCACCGACCCGAAGGTCCAGGCCGCGCGCTTCAGCACCTTCAGCCGGGCCGTACGTGCCAACTCCCCGCACCCGGAAGGCAACACCCGATGACCGCGACCACCGACGAGAAGCTCAACTGGCTGCTGGAGGGGCTGCTCGACCGCACCCCCGGAACCCGCCACGCCCTCGTCCTGTCCCGCGACGGCCTCAAGCTGTGCCGCACCCCCGAGCTCTCGGTCGACCAGGCCGACCAGTTGGCGGCGATCTCCGCCGGGATCCAGAGCCTGTCGCACGGCGCGTCCATCGAGTTCGGTGACGGCACCGGCGGCGTACGCTCCGCGATGGCCGAGTTCTACGGCGGTGTGCTGTTCATCGTCGAGGCGGGCGCGGGCGCCCATCTGGCCGTCGTCGCCGACGAGGACTCCGACGTGGGCCTGGTGGGCCACAACATGAGCGAGCTCGTCGAGCAGCTCGGCGAACACCTCGTCGCCCCGCCGCGCGCGCCCTTCGACACTTCGGCGGCGGCCGAGAGTCCGGCCGTATGACGACGGCGCCCCGCCCCCGCCCGGGCCGCGACGACGATCCGGACCGGCTGTACACCCTCACCGGGGGACGCAGCCGCTCCGACTCGGCCGCCTTCGACCTGGTGACCCTCGTCGTCGCCGAGTGCGACCCGGCCCCCGGCATGCAGTCGGAGCACGTCGCGATCCTGCGGATGTGCCAGGGCCCGACCGCCGTCGTCGAGATCGCCGCGAGCCTGAACCTGCCGGTCAGCATCGTCCGCATCATGCTGTGCGACCTGCTGGACACCGGCCGGATCAGCGCCCGCCACCCCCGTACCGCCCGTGTCGCGGACCGGCTCCCCGACCCCGACATCCTGGAACAGGTGCTCGTTGGACTCCGCAACCTCTGACCGCGCCGCCCTGAGCGACACCGCCGACAACGGCCTCAAGATCGTTGTCGTGGGCGGCTTCGGGGTCGGCAAGACCACCATGGTCCGATCCGTGAGCGAGATCCGTCCGCTCAACACGGAGGAGACGATGACCCGCGCGGGCGAGGCCGTCGACCACCTCGACGGCGTCCAGGCCAAGACGTCCACCACCGTGGCGTTCGACTTCGGCCGCATCACGCTCGACGCACGCTCGGTGCTGTACCTCTTCGGCGCGCCCGGACAGGAGCGGTTCTGGTTCCTGTGGGACCGGCTGTTCTCCGGCACGCTCGGTGCGGTCGTCCTGGTGGACACCCGCCGACTCGCCGACTCCTGGTACGCCATCGACCGCCTGGAGCACCACGGCACGCCGTTCATCGTGGCGTGCAACGACTTCGGCGGCCCGCTCCACAGCGAGCAGCAGATCCGTGAGGCGCTGGACCTCTCGGACGACGTGCCGCTGGTGGAGTGCGACGCCCGGGACCGGTCCTCCAGCAAGTACGTGCTGATCACGCTCGTCGAGCACCTCGCCGCGCTCTCCGCCGCCCGCCTGAGCGCCGCCGATACGGCCGGATCCGAGACGGCCGTATCCGAAGCGGCCGTCCCCGAGGTGACCGCCCCCGCCGCGGCGCTGGCGGCGGCCGCCCCGACCCCGGAGTCCGCCCCGTGACCACCACCTCCGGCAGCACGCCCGGCACCACCTCCGGCAGCCCGCCCGGCACCGCCTCCGGCTGCCCCGTCACCCACGGGTCCGTCCCCCTGTCCGGGCCCCGCTTCCAGAGCGACCCCGTCCAGCTCTACCGGGACATGCGGCGCGACCACGGCGCCGTCGCCCCGGTCGTGCTGGACGGCGACGTGCCCGCCTGGCTCGTCCTCGGCTACCGCGAGCTGCACCAGGTCACCGGCGACCCGGCCCTCTTCAGCCGGGACTCCGACCTGTGGAACCAGTGGGACCGCATCCCGGACGACTGGCCGCTGCTGCCGATGATCGGCCGTAAGCAGCCGTCGATCCTCTACACGGTCGGCGAGCGGCACAGCGTCCGCGCGATGATGATCAGCAACGCGCTGGAGGGCGTCGACCCGTTCTCGCTGAAGCGGTACGCGGAGGAGTTCGCGGACGAGCTGATCGACCGGTTCTGCACCAAGGGCGCGGTCGACATCATCGCGGAGTACGCCAAACTGCTCCCCGCCCTGGTCCTGGCCAGGATCTACGGCTTCTCCGACGAGGAGGCGTACCCCCTGGTCGGCGCGATCAACGACATGATCGACGGCCGCGAGCGGGCGCTCGCCGGGCAGCAGCATCTGGGCGCGTCGATGTTCCAACTGCTGGCCGACAAGCACGCCGAGCCCGGTGACGACGTCGCCAGCCGGATGATCGCGGACGCGGGCGGCTTCACCGACGAGGAGGTCGCCCAGGACCTCATGGTGATGATGGCGGCCGGCCACCAGCCGACCGCCGACTGGATGGGCAACTCGCTGCGCCTGATGCTCACCGACGACCGGTTCGCCGCCTCGCTCTCCGGCGGCCGGCACAGCGTCGCGGAGGCCATGAACGAGGTCCTCTGGGAGGACACCCCGACGCAGAACGTGGCGGGCCGCTGGGCCACCCGCGACACCCACCTCGGCGGCCGCCACGTCCGCGCCGGCGACCTGCTGCTCCTGGGGATCGCCGCCGCCAACGGCGACCCGCAGGTGCGGACCCACGCCTCGGCGCTGACCGGCGGCAACAACGCCTTCCTCTCCTTCGGCCACGGCGAGCACCGCTGCCCGTTCCCGGCCCAGGAGACCGCCGAGGTCATCGCCCGTACCGGCATCGAGGTCCTCCTCGACCGGCTGCCGGACGTGGACCTCGCCGTCCCCGCCGAGCAGCTCACCCGCCGCCCGTCGCCGTGGCTGCGCGGGCTGACGGACCTGCCGGTGCTCTTCACGCCCACGCCCGCCCTCGGCAGACCCGCAAGCCTCGGAGGCCCCGCATGACCCGGATCGCGCTCGACCCCTTCGTCAGAGACCTCGACGGCGAGAGCGCCGCGCTGCGGGCCGCCGGTCCGCTGGCCGAGGTGGAGCTGCCGGGCGGTGTACACGTGTACGCGGTCACCCGCCACGCGGAGGCCCGTGCGCTGCTCACCGACAGCCGGGTGGTCAAGGACATCAACGTGTGGGGCGCCTGGCAGCGCGGCGAGATACCGATGGACTGGCCGCTGATCGGCCTGGCCAACCCGGGCCGCTCGATGCTGACGGTCGACGGGGCCGACCACCGCCGCCTCCGTACGCTGGTGGCGCAGGCGCTCACGGTACGCAGGGTGGAGAAGCTGCGGGCGGGCATCGAGGCGCTGACGAACGCGAGCCTGGAGAAGCTGGCGGCCCACCCGGCGGGGGAACCGGTCGACCTGAAGGCCGAGTTCGCCTACCCGCTCCCCATGAACGTGATCAGCGAGCTGATGGGCGTGGACGCGGCGGACCACCCGCGGCTGAAGGAGCTGTTCGAGAAGTTCTTCTCGACGCAGACGCCGCCGGAGGAGGTCCCGCAGATGATGGCGGACCTGGGCGCGCTCTTCACGAAGATCGTCAACGACAAGCGGAACGACCCCGGCGACGACCTGACCAGCGCGCTGATCGCGGCCTCGGAGAACGGTGACCACCTCACCGACGAGGAGATCGTCAACACGCTGCAACTGATCATCGCCGCCGGACATGAGACCACGATCAGCCTGATCGTCAACGTGGTCGAGGCGCTCCAGACCCACCCGGACCAGCGCAAGCGGGTCCTCGACGGCGAGATCCCGTGGGACGGCGTGATCGAGGAGACCCTGCGCTGGAACACCCCGACCTCGCACGTCCTGATCCGCTTCGCGACGGAGGACATCGAGGTCGGCGACAAGATCCTGCCGAAGGGCGAGGGCCTGATCATCTCGTTCGGCGCGCTGGGCCGGGACGAGGAGAGTTACGGCCCGACGGCGGGCGAGTTCGACGCCACCCGCACCCCGAACCGCCACATCGCCTTCGGCCACGGCCCGCATGTCTGCCCGGGCGCGGCGCTGTCCCGCCTGGAGGCGGGCATCGCGCTCCCGGCCCTGTACGAGCGCTTCCCGGACCTGGAGCTGGCGGTCCCGGCCGCCGAGCTGCGCAACAAGCCGATCGTGACGCAGAACGACCTGTACGAGCTGCCGGTGAAGCTGGGCTGCCCGTTCGGCCACGAGTCGTAGCACTCCTGGGGGTCCACGGGTCGGAGCGCACGTCTCATCGGACGGACACGGTTACGGCACCGTGCCACCGAGGGACTACGCTCCGACGCGTGGCCGACATCCAGATTCCCGCTGACATCAAGCCCGCCGACGGACGCTTCGGCGCCGGTCCTTCCAAGGTGCGGACGGAGGCGCTCGACGCGCTGGCCGCCACCGGCACCTCTCTCCTCGGTACGTCCCACCGCCAGGCCCCGGTCAAGAACCTGGTCGGCGAGGTACGCGACGGCGTGCGCGCGCTCTTCTCCCTCCCCGAGGGTTACGAGGTCATCCTCGGCAACGGCGGCTCGACCGCCTTCTGGGACATCGCGACGCACGGTCTGATCGAGGCGAAGTCCCAGCACCTGAACTTCGGTGAGTTCTCCTCCAAGTTCGCCAAGGCCGCGAAGCTCGCGCCCTGGCTGTCCGACCCCACCGTCATCGCCTCCGACCCGGGCACCCACCCGGACCCGCGGGCCGAGGCGGGCGTGGACGTCTACGCCTTCACCCACAACGAGACCTCCACCGGTGTCGCGGCGCCCATCAAGCGCGTCGCGGGCGCCGACGAGGGCTCCCTCGTCCTGGTGGACGCCACCTCGGGCGCGGGCGGCCTCCCGGTCGACATCACCGAGTCCGACGTCTACTACTTCGCCCCGCAGAAGTCCTTCGCCTCCGACGGCGGCCTCTGGATCGGCGTGTTCTCCCCGGCCGCCCTGGAGCGCGCCGCCCGGATCCACGCCTCGGGCCGGCACATCCCGGAGTTCTTCTCGCTCCCGACGGCGATCGACAACTCCCTGAAGAACCAGACGTACAACACCCCGGCGCTGTCCACCCTCTTCCTGCTGAACGAGCAGCTGAAGTGGATGAACACCCAGGGCGGCCTGGACTTCACGACGGGCCGCACGGCCGCGTCCTCGGGCCACCTCTACGGCTGGGCCGACGAGTCCAAGTACGCGACCCCGTTCGTCACGGACCCGGCGAAGCGCTCGCAGGTCATCGGCACGATCGACTTCTCGGACGAGATCGACGCGGCGGCCGTCGCCAAGGTGCTCCGCGCCAACGGCATCGTGGACACGGAGCCGTACCGCAAGCTGGGCCGCAACCAGCTCCGCGTGGCGATGTTCCCGGCGATCGACCCGGCGGACGTGCAGGCGCTGACGGCGTGCATCGACTTTGTGATCGAGAAGCTTTAGCTCTTCGGTTCTGTACGGCAGTACGGCAGTAGGGCAGTACGGAGACGGCCCGGCACCCGCTTGGGGTGCCGGGCCGTTTCGGCACCCCCCTGCAAACGCTGAGGACGGAGTCAGGGGCGCGCCGCTAGGGTGCCGCCCATGAATTCACCCGAGCCTGCCGCGCCCCGCATCACCCACGTCCCGTACACCGGAGGCGAGAAGGAGAGCCTTCACGCCAGCCTGGACCTGCACCGCGACGCGGTGCTGTGGAAGCTGGAGGGGCTGGACGACGAGCAGGTGCGGCGGCCGATGACGCCGACCGGGACGAATCTGCTCGGCCTGGTCAAGCATCTCGCCGCCGTCGAGTACGGCTGGTTCTGCTCGACGTTCGGCCGGGAGACCGAGCCGTTCTGGTTCGACCCGGCGACCGAGGACATGGCGGCCGGTCCCGACGAGACCACCGCCGGCATCATCGCCTTCCACGCCCGCGCCCGCGCGGCCGCCGACGCCGCGATCCGGGAGACGGACCTGGAGACGACCGGTACCGCGTGGGACGGGCGGGTCGTGTCGATGCGGTGGGTGCTCATCCACATGCTGGAGGACACCGTCCGGCACGCCGGCCACATGGACATCGTGCGCGAACTGATCGACGGCGCGGTGGGCCGCTACCCGGGCACGGAGTGACCGGGCCCGTCGGCTCCCACTCCCCCGGGGCACTCCCCCGGGGCCGGGGCTGGGCTCACCTCACCCGGGAGCCGCCGCGGGAACCGCCGCCGTCCGAGCCGTCCTCGTCCTCATCGTCATCGTCGTCCGGGATGTGCACGTCGAAGACGTTGATGTTGATCTCGACGACCTTCAGTCCGGTCATCGTCTCCACGGCGTCGATGACGTGTGTACGGATCCGGTCGGCCAGCTCATGGATCGGAACGCCGTACTCCACCTCGACGTCGACGTCGATCGCCGTCTCCTTCTCGCCCACCTCGACCTTCACGGTCCGTCCGCTGCTCGACGATCCGGAGACCCGGCCCGTCACGGCACCCAGTGCCTTCGAGGCGCCCTTGCCCACGGAATGAACGCCGTCGGTCTCACGGATCGCGATGCCCGCGATGGTGGCCACGACGCCGTCGGCGATCGTGGTCCTGCCGCGTACGCCGCTTCCTTCGCTTCCAGCGCTCGTCGCCGAGTTCCCGCTCCCAGGTTCGATGTCGACCATGTCGCTCCGCCTCACAGAGAGTGGTTGCCACGGGTGCTCCTCCCACCCGCGCGGGCCCCCTCATCCACTCTCCGCCCGCCTGCGGCCATCCGCCATTCGGGGTACCGGACCTCAGTCGCGCGGCAGTAGCGTCCCGAGCGGGCCCAGGTCCAGATTGAGGTCCTCCGGACGCACCCCGTGCTGGTCGCAGAGCTCCTTCATCCGCCGGTCGAGCAGCATGAGCGTGGTCCCGATCTCCTCGACCTGCTCATCGCTGAGGTCGCCCTGTTCGACCCGGCGGATCGCCTGGCGCTCCATGAGCTGCCGCAGCAGCTCCACCACGGTCAGGACCAGGGCCACCAGGTCCCGCCCCATCTGCTCGGAGTCCAGATCGACCCGTGAACCCGCCCCCGCCGCCGGGCGCGGGCCCGTCACAGCGGCCCCCCGTCGGCCCAGGGCGCCGGAACCCGCTCGCTGACCGACGACAGCAGGGCGTGCAGCGACACCCGTACGAGAGGTACGTCGGCGATGGCGATCACCAGGTCCCCGCTGACGACGACCCCGGTCGCCAGAACCCGGTCCAGCAGGTCCACCAGCGGCACCCCGATAGGCCCGCTCAGGGGCTCCGGGCTGTCCCAGGGCACCACCGGGCGCTCCCCGTCCACCGGCTACACCTCCCCGACGAAGGAGTACGGCACCCAGGGCCCGGTCAGCTCGATCCGCGTCCCGGTCCGCTCGCCCAAAGCCCTTACCAGGCCGGCCAGTTCGTTCGCGCGCTGCTCGGCCACGAGGTAGGTCGCGTTGAGCACGTGCACCCGGCCGTCGCCCCCCGGTACGGCCCCGTGCGTACGGAGGCGGCGCGACGCGGCCGCCAGCGCACGGAGTTCGGCGTCCACCGACTCCGCGACGGACAGCGCCTGCTCCCGGCGCCGCTCCCGGCGCTCCTGGACCCCGCGTTTCCGGTTCAGGTAGGCGAGCCCCGCACCGGGAGCGGGGGCCGCACGCCCACCGCTACCCACGGGGACGGGCTCCCGCTCCTCCTCGGTGGCCGGGGACTCGGGCTCGTACACCTTCACGCCCCACTCCGCGTGGTGCGCGATCCGCTTCAGCACGCCGTGGAAGCGGTGCGCCTCGTCGTCGAGGGCGCGGCGGGCCCGGTCGTCGTCGTGGTAGAGCGTGGCGAGGGGCAGCGGTACGGCGGGCCCGTGGAGGGCCGCGGCGGACACGACCTCGTGGTGGGCCCGTGCGTACCGCTCGATCTCCGGCGGGTCCGAGAGCCGCGACTGCCAGACCTCGTCCGTGAAGTCGGCGGCCGGGACGGTCTGGACCACGGCGGTCAGCGGCCCGGACGGCAGCAGCCGGACCGCCGCGCCGCCGGGCATGCCGGCCAGACCGGTGACGTCCGCCGTGTTCGCGGCACGGGTGCCCCGGCAGACGGCGAACACGTAGGTGACACAGGCGGCGTCCGGAGCCCGGTCCCGGGGTGCGGGGTGCGTCATCTCTGCCCGGTCTCCTTGCTGTTGTCCCTGTCGACGTTCCGGTCGGTCTCATTCGTGCCGGCCGGTTCGAGGGCCTGGAGGCGCTCCCGCAGCCGGCGGTTCTCGTCCTCCAGGGCGTTGTGTTTCGCCCGGGAGCTGAGGGCCGGATCGGTCTCCCACCAGTCGATGCCCGCCTTCTTCGCGGTGTCGACGGAGGCAACGAAGAGGCGGAGCCGGATGGTGAGGAGTTCGATGTCGAGGAGGTCGATCTTGATGTCCCCGGCGATGACGATGCCCTTGTCCAGGACGCGTTCGAGGATGTCGGCGAGGTTGGTGGTGGACTGGGGGCCGTTGGCCGGCGGGCTCCCCTGGCGGAAGTCGAGGTCGGTCACCGCGCGGCCTCCGACCGGCGCCTGCGGCTCGCGCGCTTCGGAGCGGGCGGCTCCTCCGGCTCCTCTTCTTCGTCTGCTTCCTCTTCGCCCTCGTCCTCTTCGCCTTCGTCTTCCTCCTCTTCCTCAGGCTTCTCGTCCTCTTCCTCGTATGCGTCCTCCGGTTCCTCGTCCTCTTCGTCGCCTTCTTCCTCGCCCTCCTCGCCTTCCTCTTCGGGCTGCTCGTCCTCGGCCTCTTCGCCGTACTCCTCGTCCTCGGCCTCGCCCTCCCCGTCCTCGGCCTCCTCCGCCTCCTCCGCCTCCTCGCGTTCGACGGCCTCCTCGTGGGTGACCACGACCTCGCCGTCGCGGATCTCGCCGCGCCAGCCCTCGGGCTCCTCCTCGGTGAGGGTCACGTACCGGTGGAAGTGCTTGAAGTCCAGCCGTACGCGGCGGCCCTGGGCGCGCCAGAGATTGCCCGTCTTCTCGAAGAACCCGGACGGGTAGTACTCCACGACCAGCACGATCCGCGTCAGGTTCGGGGCCAGCTCGTGGAAGCTGATGGCGCCGCGCGTGCTGCCCTTGGCGCCCTCGGACGTCCAGACGATCCGGTCGTCCGGCACCTGTTCCTGCACCGTGGCCTTGAAGCTGCGGGTGGAGGGGCCGACCTTGACCTTCCAGTCGGTCTCCTCGTCATCGCCCTTCGAGACGCTCTGGACGCCCTTCATGAAGCCGCTGAACTCGTCGTACTGCGTCCATGCGTCGTAGGCGGTGCGCAGCGGTACGCCGACGTCCATCACCTCGATGATGTTCATGAACTTTCCGCCGCCGGCCTTGCGGTTGCCCTTTCCGCCGCCGCCGTCGTCGCCGCCACCGCCGAAGAGGCCCTTCGCCTTGTCCACCACCGCGTCCTTGGCACCCTTGGCCTTCTCCGATACGAAGGCCTTGGCCGGGGATTCGCCCTGGAGGACGCGCGAGGCGATGGAGGGGAGCGAGCCGCCGTTCTCGGCGCTGTCGGTCAACTGGCCGGTCAGATCCTTGAGTTTGCCGCCCGCCTTGTCGGCGAGCTGCTGGACCTGGGCACTGGCGAACTTCGACAGTTCCTCTTTGATGCGATCGACGCCCGACTCCGTCGGAGCCTCGGATGCGTCCTTGTCCGTCGTTGCCATGGCTGACTACCTCCGGCGGTCGGCGCGCTGGGATGCTGACCGCTTCGATGTCGCTGCCTTCTTCGAGGCAGACTTCTTCGCGGCGGGCCTCTTGGCCGCGGACTTCTTCGCGGCGGATTTCTTGGCGGCGGGCTTCTTGGTGGCGGGCTTCTTGGCCGCCGAGGTGCCGGACGCCGACTTCTTGGCGGGGGCGGTCTTCTTGGCCGGGGCGGTCTTCTTCGCTGCCGTCTTCTTCGCGGGAGCGGACTTCTTAGCTGCGGCCTTCTTGGCCGGTGCCTTCTTGGCGGGGGCCTTCTTGGCGGGGGCCTTCTTGGCGGGGGCGGTCTTCTTCTCAGCCGACTTCTTGGCCGGGGCCGCCTTCCTGGCGGGTGACTTCCTCGCCCGGGACCGGGGCGGTGGGGCCGCCTCTTCTTCCTCCTCTTCGAACTCCTCGTCCTCGTCCTCCGCGGGCTCCTCGTCCTCTTCCGGCTCCTCCTCCGGCTCCTCTTCCTCTTCCTCCTCTTCCTCCGGCTCCTCTTCCTCTTCCTCCTCTTCCTCCGGCTCCTCTTCCTCTTCCTCCTCGTCCTCTTCCTCGTACGCGCCTTCCGGCTCCTCGTCGTACTCTTCGTCCGCCTCTTCGTCCGCTTCGTCGTCCGGCGCCGCGGTGAGCCGGGCCGTCCGGTCGCCGATGGCGTCCGCGAGGTTGGCCATGGAGCGGTTGGCGGCGGCTGTCACCGCCTGGCGGCCCGCTTCGAGGACCTCGCCCCGCAACTGCTCCTGCAATTCGGCCACCTGCGGAACCTCGCCGAGCCTGCGCATGCCCTCGGCGGCGAGCTGACGGGGTTCGAGTCCGAACCGGCGCCCGGCCAGATAGGTCGCGACGCTCAGGGCCAGCCGGCCCTTCTTCGTCCGGCCCAGCACGTATCCACCCACCACGGCGGCTGCGAGCGCCACCTTCGCCTGGTCATCCATGCCTGTCACCTTCTGTCGTCGGTGTCCGGCCGATCTGCGCGGCGTACAGCCGGTCGAGCAGCCTTTCCTCTTCCGCTTCGAATTCCTCCAGCCCGATGTGCCCATCGTCGAGCTCGTGGTTGAGTGCCGCGAGCTGCGCGCGGATCACGCCGGGGTCGTAGAGCTCGCGTTCGGCGGCGTCCTGCAACCGCTCCGCGACCCACATCACGCCCCGGGCGGGCGCGAGGGGGAGCAGCAGTACTCCGGAGATCAGCCCCATCGTCAGCCACCACCGACGGGTGCGGGCGCGCCCCGGTCCCCGGCCCCGGCGAAGCTGTGGCAGGGCAGCGGACCGACGATGCGGAGGTCGACGTGGTCGCGGTGGGCCGCGGCGAAACGCTCGGCGGTCGCGCGGAACCGGTCGCTGTCGGCCTGCGCCACAAGGAAGGACACGTTGAGCGCGCAGCCGGGCACCTCCGGGCCCCCGGCCGTCGCGCGGGCCATCGGCGCCAGGTCGCGCAGCGCACGCCGTCCCGCCTCGCCCGCCCGGCGCGCCAGGGCGGAGGCGACGGCTTCGCCCAGCCGCACATCGGCCTCGTAGCCGGGGCGCCTGCGGGCTGCCTCGCGCAGCCGCCGTACGGTCGCGTCCCCCGCCACCAGCGCGGCGAGGGAGTCGTGGGCGGGCAGCGCCTTGACGTTCATCTCGATGTGCCCGGCGACCCGGTCCAAGGCGGCGAGGTGCGCCGCCTCCGCCGCGGCCAACTGGGCGCGCAGGGCGTCCTCGTCCGGCGCGACCATGCCGAAACGCATCGGCAGCACGGGCCCGCTCGCCGCCAGCTGCGCCAGGAGATCCTGGTGGGCCAGCAGGTCGCGGCGCCGGGCACGCAACTGGGCGGGGGCGGCACTGACCACCGCGGCCACCGGTCCCGCGCCGACGGCCCGCAACGCGGCGGGCGGACTGCCCACGCCCCCGGACTTCCGGGGCAGCGGCGTTCCGGCCCGGACGACCGCGTACACGTACAGCTCCGGCCCTTCGACGGTTCCCGGTCCCTCGGCGCGCACGTCAGGCCTCCGCCCGGCGGCGGCGGCTCGCGGAGCCGCCACTGCTGCTGCTGACGGGGGCCCGCCGCTTCTTCGGACGCGCGGGCCTCTCCTCCGTTTCCGCCTCGTCCTCGTCGTACTCGTCGTAGTCGTCGTCCTCGTCGGAGCCCCCGGCTCCGACCGCCTTGCGTACGGTGTCGCCGACCGACTCCGCGGCCTTGCGCACCTTCCGCTTGCCGACGGAGCGCGCGGCGGAGCCGCCGAACAGCTCGGGGACGGTGGAGCTGCTGGGGTCACGTTCGAGGTCGAGGCGGTTGCACGCTTCCGCGAAGCGGAGGTAGGTGTCCACGCTGGCCACGACTATGCGTGCGTCGATCTTCAGGATCTCGATACCGACCAGGGAGACCCGTACGAATACGTCGATCACCATGCCCCGGTCGAGGATGAGTTCCAGCACGTCGTAGAGCGAGCCGGAGCGGGGCGGGCACGGAGCGACACCGTCGACGTATGTCGTGGTCGTCATGGGGGGTCCTTCCAGCAGTCGGACGGAGTCGGACGGGTCACTCGTCGGCGGCACCGCGCCGGTAGCGGCGGACCCGGGTGTACTCCAGGAGTTCGCAGGCCTGGTCGAGCCGCACCTCGTACGAGGCGAGGAGACTGGTCGTGTCCGGGATGCGGGGCACTTCGAGGACGTCCACGACGACGGCCCAGCCGTCGTCGGAGCGCCGGATCGCGGAGACGCCCTCGGCCGGGTGGCTGATCAGCGTTTCCAGGCTCCGGCAGGCGGCGCGGGCGGCGTGCTCGGGCCCCTTCGCGGCCGGGGGCTTCTTTTTCGTCCCCGTGGAGGAGCGCTCGGCGCGCGCTGAACGTTGGTCTGCCATGGTGACCAGTCTGGTCACTGTGGGGCTCCCCGCATCTTGGGAAGAGCCGGTGGTGCGACGCCCCCCCCCACCGGGGCCGGACCTCAGGCGGAGGCGAGGGGGTACGGCCGGCGGGCCTCCGGCGGAAGCGCAGGGAGGACAGGGAGGACAGGGAGGGTGGGCGGGGTCAGACCTCTCGCGGCCGACGGGCCAGGACGAACCCCTGGGGCACCCGCTCCGGGAACGGCCCCTCCGTCTCCCGCTCCCGCCACACCCGGAACACGACCTCCAGGCCCGCCTCCCGCAGCAGCCCGGCCACCCGATCGGGCTGCCGCCGGTGGAAGACGAGCGAGACCTCCCGGCCCAGCGCCTCCGTCATCCGCAGCGGCTCGTCCCCCACCTGGAAGCCGAGCTGCACAGGCGCCCCCGGGGCCAGCACGCGATGGAACTCCGCGAAGACGCGCGGCAGTTCCTCGTCCGGGACGTGGATCGTGGAGTACCAGGCGAGGAGGCCGCCCAGCGAGGCGTCCGGCAGGCCGAGGGCGAGCATGGAACCCTCCTCGAAGCGCAGCCCGGGGTGCTCCTGACGGGCGACCGCGAGCATCTGCGGCGAGAGGTCGATCCCGAACACGTCGAGGCCCAGGCCCAGTTCGCTCAGGTGCGCGGTGACCCGGCCCGTCCCGCAACCGACGTCGGCCACGGGCAGGCCGCCCCCGCCTCCGCCCGCCGCCGCGAGTTCCGCGAAGACGGCCAGCACCCCGCGCTCCAGCGGCTTGGCCGCCAGCTCGCCGCGCGAGAACTCGGCGTAGGCGGGGGCGATGGCGTCGTACGAGTCCCGGGTGGTGCGCTGGAAGTCGGCCGGCGGGCCGGAGGCGGCGGTCATGGCCGCCACTGTAGGCGGCGCCTCCCCCCGGCCGGGGAGTCGGACCAGCGGCGCCCTCCCCGGCCCCGACACCCGGGGCCGGCCACGCATTCCCCGGCCCCGGGTGTCAGGCCGGCCACGCATTCCCCGGCCCCGGTGTCAGACCATTGGGTTGCCGCTGACCGTCTCCTCGGGCGGGACGAGGTCCTGGACGACGTCCCAGTGCTCGACGATGCGGCCGTCCTCCAGCCGGAAGACGTCGACGATGGCGACGGGGCCCGGCGCCCAGCCGTGGACGATGCTGTGGGTGAAGACGAGGTCGCCCTGTGCCGCGATCCGCTGCGGCTCCCACCGGAAGCCCCGCAGATCCGGGACCGCGGCACGGAGGGCGTCCAGGCCGCTCGGCATCCCAGGGCTGTGCTGGACGTAGGGCTCGGCCCAGTACCGGTCGAGCGCCGTGAGGTCCTTCTCGGCGAAGAGCTCCCGCATGGCGGTGAGGACGGTCTCGGTGTTGCGCCGGGCCGGGTCCGCCTCGGGGTGTTCGGTCACGGTCATCTCTCCTCGCTGGTCCTGACGGGCCCGGGGTCCTTCCCCGCCGCCCTCGTACGGAAGGGGGACAGGACCCTGTCCCGCCGCCCTCATACGGAAGGGGGCCGGGCCCCCTCCCCGCCGTCCGTACGCTCGTACCGCAGCGCGCCCGAGGGGCAGCGCCGCACCACCTCCACCACGCGACTGGCGTCGGCACCGTCGGGCCGGATCCACGGGCGCCGGCCGGTGTCGAACACCTCCGGCAGACCGCGGACGCACTCGGCGGCGTGCCGGCAGCGTCCGGCCTCGAAGGTCACGGTGATCGACCGGCCCTCGTACGACCGCCGGTCCGTCCGCTCGCTCATTCCGGGCCTCCGTTCAGTCACTGACCCGGCTGCGGGACTGGTAGAGCAGGTCCTGGTACTCGGGGTGCCGGGCGATCCACCCCGCGAAGAACGGGCAGGTGGGCAACACCCTCAGCTTCGCCGCGCGCGCCTCGTCGAGGGCGGTACGGGCCAGGGCCGACCCGACCCCCTTGCCCTCGTACCGGGGTGAGACCTCGGTGTGGAGGAACGCGATGAGTTCCGTCGTACGGAGGTAGTCCGCGAAGCCCGCGACCTCGGACTCCCCCTCGATCCGCGCCTCGTACCGCTTGGCCTCGGGAACATCCTTCACTGCGACTGCCATGTGTCCTGTCCTCTCCTCTTCTCTGCGTTCGTGCCGCACCGGCCCGGTCCGGGTGGTGCGTCCCCGTCGTACCAGCCCGGGGTCAGGCGGCACTTCCGGCGCGCCCGGCGGCCAGGAGCTGCGTCTCCCAGGCGAAGGCCACCCCGGAGGCGCCGCCGTGCTGGGCCTGGACCTCGGCGGCCGCCGGCAGGGTCTCCTCGCGGGCCCAGTCGCGCTGCCACTCCCCCATCACGGCCATCCACGTGATCGGGACGACGCCCGCCTGGACCATGCGGCGCACCGCCATGTCGTGGGCCTCCGCCGAGACGCCTCCCGAAGCGTCGGTGACGGCGTAGACGTCGAAACCCTCGCCGGCCGCCTGGATGGCGGGCATGGCCAGGCAGATCTCCGTCCAGAGCCCGGCGAGGACCAGCTTCTTCCGCCCGGTCGCCTTCACGGCGTCGACCACGCGCTGGTCCTGCCAGGTGTTGATGAAGGTCCGGTCGATCGGCTTCTGCTCCGGGAACACGTCCTGGATGCCCTGGATCAGATAGCCGCCGCGCTCCTCCAGCACCGTGGTCAGGATGGTCGGGACGCCGTACGCCTTGGCGGCCTTGGCGAGTCCGACGACGTTGTTGACGACCATCGTCGGCTCGTGGCTGTTCAGGTTGGCGAACTGGAAGGGCTGGTGGTCGATCAGCACCAGGACGCTCTCCTCGGGCGTCAGCAGCGCGTCGAGTCCGGCCTTGTTCGGGGTGCTGACGGTGCTCGCGGTGCTCATGGGGGTGTCCCTTCTGGAGCCGTACGCCATGTGGTTGACGCGTCACCCACACTAGGCAGCAGGTGGTTGATGCGTCAACCAGTTCTGGTGGCGGCCGGTTCACCGGGAGCCGCGACGGCCTCGCTACGCTCCTTCCATGGACGCACCGCCTCGCTGGCTGACCCCGGAACAGCAGGCCGCCTGGGACGGCTTCATCCGCATGCAGGAGAAGCTCATCGGACGGCTCTCCCGCCAGGTCCAGGCCGACTCCCACATGTCCCCGGCCGACTACATCGTGCTGGCCAAGCTCACCGAGGCCGGCGGGCGGATGCGCCTCATGGACCTGGCCAAGCTGGTGGAGTGGGAGAAGAGCCGCATGTCCCACCAGGTGGGGCGGATGGCGAAGCGTGGACTTGTGGCCAAGGAGGACTGCCCCGACGACGGGCGCGGAGCGTTCGTCGTCGCCACCCCGGCGGGCCGCGAGGCCATCGAGGAGGCCGCGCCCGTCCACGTGGACCACGTGCGGCGGCTGTTCGTCGACGCCCTCACCCAGGAGGAGCTGGACACCCTCGCCCGCATCTCCCACCGCGTCCTCGCCCACATGGAGAAGCAGCCCGACTGAGACCGGCCGCGGCGACCACCGCCGCGGCCGATCACGCCCGCTGTCAGCGACTCAGCAGCCGGAACCGCCGCACCGCCAGCGGCAGGAAGACCAGCGTGATCACCACCGGCCACACCACGGCCATCAGCAGGGCGTGCTCCTCCACCCACGTACCGCCGCCCGCCACCGGGTTGCCGAAGAGCTCGCGGGTGGCCGTCGCGGTCGAGGAGAGCGGGTTCCAGGCGGCGACCGTGCCCAGCCAGCCCGGCATGAGGGACGGGGCGACGAAGGTGCTGGAGATCATCGTGAGCGGGAAGGCGACCGCGTACAGCCCGCCCGCCGCCTCCGGGGTCGGAACCAGCAGGCCCAGCCAGACGCCCACCCAGATCAGGCTGAACCGCAGCAGCAGGAGCAGCCCGAACGCCCCGAGGGCGGGCACCACCCCGCCGCCCGCGCGCCAGCCGATCAGCAGCGCGGTGACGGCCAGGATGGTCAGCTCGGCGGCGGCCACCGTCAGGTCGGCCACCCCACGGCCGGAGGCGAAGGCGGAGGGCGCCATCGGCATGGACCGGAAGCGGTCGACGACCCCCTTGCCCGCGTCGGTGACGACGGCCACGGCGGTGTTCATGAACCCCATGGCCATGGTCATCGCGAACATGCCGGGCATCAGGAACTCCCGGTAGTCGCCGCCGCCCGGCACCTTCATGGCGCTGCCGAAGACGTATCCGTACAGCAGGACGGAGAGGATCGGGAAGCCGAGCTGCCAGACGACGGCGGACGGCTGCCGCTGGTAGTGGGTCAGGCTGCGGCGGGTGATGTTCCAGCAGTCGGAGACAGCCCAGTGGGCGAGGCCGTGTTCGCGGGGCGCCTCGGCCGCGGTGCGGCCCGGTGCGACGACGGTCATGCCGCCGCCCCCTCTCGTACGGCCTGGGCGTCGCCGGCAGGCGCGCCGTCGGCGGGCGTGTCGCCGGCGGGCGCGTCATCCGTACCCGCGCCGTGGCCCGTCAGCCGCAGGAACACGTCGTCCAGGCTCGGCCGGCGCAGCCCGATGTCCTCCACCGCGATCCCGTCGTCCTGGAGGCTTCGGGCCACCTCGGTCAGCGCGGCCACCCGGTCGGCGACCTGGGCGTGCACCCGGCGGGTGGTGCCGTCGGTGAGGACGAGCCCGCCCCCGGCGACCCGGCCGACGGCCCGCGCCACGGCCGCCAGGTCGCCCTCCTCCGCGGCGACGACCTCGATCCGGTCGCCCCCGACGCGGTTCTTCAGCGCGTCGGGGGTGTCGTCGGCGATGGCCCGCCCCCGGTCGATGACGGTGATGTGCGAGGCGAGCCTGTCGGCCTCGTCCAGGTACTGCGTGGTGAGCAGTACGGTCGTGCCGCCCGCCACCAGGGCCCGGACCGCGTCCCAGACCTCGCCCCGGCCGCGCGGGTCGAGCCCGGTCGTCGGCTCGTCCAGGAAGAGCACGTCGGGCGAGAGGATCATCGAGGAGGCGAGGTCGAGCCGGCGTCGCATGCCGCCGCTGTACTCCTTGGCGCTCCGGTCGGCGGCCTCCACCAGGTCGAACCGTTCCAGCAGCTCCCCGGCGCACTGCCGGGCCCCGCGGTTGCCCAGGTGGAAGAGGCGCCCGAACATCTCCAGGTTCTGCCGCCCGGTGAGGCCCTCGTCGACGGCGGCGTACTGACCGGCGAGCCCGATCCTGCTCCGTACGCGGCGGGGCTCGCGCCCCACGTCGACCCCGGCCACCTCGGCCCGGCCCGCGTCGTACCGCAGGAGGGTCGCGAGGACCCGTACGGCGGTGGTCTTCCCGGCACCGTTGGGGCCGAGCAGGCCGTGGACGGTGCCGGGACGGACGGCGAGGTCGAACCCGTCGAGCGCCCGCTTCTCCACCCCGCCCTTCCCCTTCGCCGGGTACCGCTTGACGACCCCTTCGGCGAGTACGGCGTATCCGGACGCGAACGCGGACCCGGAACCGGACCCGGACCTCGGCCTGGATTCAGACATGGCCATGGCATAACCCCCTGCTTCTCCGACTGACCCGGAAGCGAATTGAGTACACCGTACCCCAAACTGAGTACGCTGTACCTCAATACGAGTACGGCGTACCCAAATCGCCTCCCGCGCACTACGCTGACCGCATGGCGAACGACGGATCGACAGGATCAACAGGGTCGACGGGACCGACAGCGACGGCGGCGAAGGCGACGGACGGCACCACCACCGGGAGCGGCGACATCGCGCGCAGCCTGGAGCTCCTGTGGGGCACCGGGGACCGCCCCAGCCGCGGCCCCAAACCGGGCCTCACGCTGGACCGGATCGTCACGGCCGCCATCGCCGTCGCGGACGCGGAAGGGCTGGCCGCCGTCTCCATGCGCCGGCTCTCCACCGAGCTCGGCACGGGCACGATGTCGCTCTACCGGTACGTCCCCGGCAAGGCCGAACTCCTGGACCTGATGCTCGACCGGGTCCTGGGCGAGCCGCTCTCCGCCGAGCCCGACCGTCCCGCCGCCGACCACCCCGTACCGGAGGACTGGCGGGTGGCGATCAACGCCATGGCCACGACCTACCTCGACAACCTGCGCAGCCACCCCTGGCTGCTGAAGATCAACCAGGCCCGTACGGTGCTCGGCCCCAGCGCCCTGCGCGGTCTGGAGCTCTCGCTCGCCGCTCTGCGCTCCATGGGGCTGCGCGACCCCGAGCTGATCGGCGTGATCATCACGGTCAACAGCTTCGTGGAGGGCCTCGCCCGCACCCAGGGGGACGCGGCGGAGGCGGTGGCGCAGACCGGGCTGAGCGACGAGGAGTTCTGGGACAGCCAGCGCCCCTACCTGGAGCGGGCCATGCTCAGCGGCGCGTACCCGATGATGGCGGGGATGTCGGAGGACACCTTCAGCGCCGACTTCGACCACTTCGCGTTCGGGCTGGAACGGCTCATCGCCGGTTTCGAGGTCCTGGTCGCGGAGCGGAAGGCGGCCGGCTCGGCCGACGGCTGAACGACGTACCAGGCATGACCGGACATGACAGGGCGCCCGGCCCGTGCCCCAATGGATATATGGACGCCAGCCGGGAGCTAGCCCCTTTCGTGAAGCAGTACGCCGTCCTGCTGAGCACCCACCGCCAGGACGGCACGCCGGTCGGCACGCCCGTGAACATCGCGGTGGAGGGCGATCACGCGTTCATCCGTACGTTCTCGTCCGCCTGGAAGGTCGAGCGGATGCGCAACCACCCGAAGGTGGAGCTGGCCCCGTGCACGGTCCGGGGCAGAGCCACGGGTCCGGAGATCAGCGCCCACGCGCGGCTGCTGCGGCCGGGCACGAAGGAGAACACGCACGCGGCACGGATGCTGTCGCGGAAGTACCCGATCGTGCAGGGCGTGCTGGTGCCACTGGTGCACCGGCTGAAGCGGGACAGGACGCTGCACTACGAGGTGTGGCCGGTGGTGAACGGCGACTGAGGCTCCCGCACGCCGCGCTCTCCGCCGCCTACCCCCGCTTTTTCCGGAGGGCGAACCACAGGACTCCCGCGCCGATGACGACCACGGCACCGAGCCCCACACTGCCCTTGCCGTCACCGTCCTGACCGTCACCGGCCCCGGAGGAGGGACTGCCACTCCCCGAAGGCTTCCCTTTCTCCCCCTGGCCCCCCTCCTTCTCCGGGCCCCCTTCCACCTCGACCCGCACGACCCCGCTACCCGCCCCCTCGGAGCCGAACATCAGGGCCGAGCCGTCCGCCGTGTAGGTCACCGACTCCGCCTGCCGCTGGAACGGCGCGGCGACCGACCGGCTCTCCCCGATGCGGCCGTCCTCGAAGTCGTACACGCGGGCGCTGAAGTACGAGCGCAGCACCAGCGAGCCCCCGTCGGGCGAGAAGGCCCCGTCCGTCACCCACGGCACCTCGCCGACCCGCCGGAAGGTGTTCGGAGCGCCGGTGGTGAGCTCGGCCGGCCCTTCGTAGAGCCCGCCGCCGTCCTCGTTCTTGGAGGCGATGTAGACGCGCCCGGTCTTCGGGTGGACCATCAGCGCCTCGGCGTTGCGGGCCCCGTCGGCGTACTTCACGTCGTACTGGGTGGCGGTGACGGTGGCGTCGCGGAGGGCCTTGGGCTCGGGGAAGCGGTAGATCCAGACGTGGGACCAGGACCCGTCCAGGTTGTCCCCGATGTCACCGACGTAGATGTCCCCGTCCGGCCCGATGGAGATGCCCTCCACGTCGCGCGGCTCCCCCACACCCCGCATGGTGATGGTCGCGACGGTCTTCCCGGTGCGGGAGTCGACGGCGAAGACGTAGGGGCCGTCGTCACTGTCGTTGTGCGTCCAGTAGACGCCGGGGTGCAGACGGCTGGCGGCGAGACCGCTGGACTCGGTGATACGGGAGTCCTCGATCGTGAAGTCACGGTCGGGTTCCCCGTCGGCGGCGACGGCGGGGCAGGCGGCCCCCAGGAGCAGCAGGAAGGCTGCGGCGGGAGGGGCGGCAACGGCGAGACGTGCCGGGCGGCTCGGATACGGACGCATGGCCCAAGTGTCCACCGTCCCGGACTCGTCCACGGCCCGGCCCGGCCCGGTCCACGGCCCCCGCCCCGTCCACCGCAGGGTCCACCCCGGCCGGCCCCACCGTGTCCATCGTCACGTCGCAGGCCACAGCCGCGATCGGCCATGATGACGCCATGCGTTTTCTCCCGGTCGGCGACTCCATGACCATCGGCGCCACCGGCGACTTCACCTGGCGCTACCGCCTGTGGCAGCACCTTGAGGCCCTCTGCCCGACTCCGTACGAGATCGTCGGGCCGCGCACGACGCTGTACGACCCCGGGGCGAACGCCCCGCTCTCCGACGCGTACGCCGACCCGTCCTTCCCGCCCGACGCCCGCAGGCACCTGGCGGGCTGGGGCGAGGGGTGGCTGCATATGGCCCCGGTGATCGCGGACGCGGTGCGCGCGGCGGAGGCGGACGTGCTGCTGGTCTCGCTGGGACTGATAGACCTCGGGTTCTACACGGACGCCGAGCAGACGGCGGCCAACGCCCGCGCGTTCATCGAGGCGGCCCGCACGGCCAACCCGCACATCCGGATGGTGCTGCTCCCGGTGATACCGAACGTCCGGGCCGAGTCGGACGCCCCCTTCGCCGCCTCCTGCGCCCGCTTCAACGACCTCCTCGCCAAGGCCGTGGCCGACCTGGACACCCCGGCCTCCCCGCTCCTGCTGGCCTCGCGCCCGCCGGGGTACGACATCCACACGGACACGTACGACGGCACCCACCCCGGCCCGACCGGCGAACACCTCCTCGCCGCCGCCTTCGCCGACGCGATGCACCAGGCGTGGGGTCTGGGCGGCCCGTACGCGCGGCTGGAAGCGGCGGCGGTCCCGGCCTGACGGGGCTCCGGCCCGGTCCTCCCCCCGCCCCCTGGACGCCGAGGGTGGACGCCGGGGCGGGGCCCTGTCGGACCGGGGCGTCCGCAGGCCCGTCGGCTCAGCCGAGGTTGCCGTCGGCCACGGTCCCCGTACCCAGGTTGCGGACCGCAGTGCCCCAGCCGCGCAGGTCGTTGCCGGTGACCCAGGCACCCTGGCTGCCGGCCATCACCCCCACACCGGCCTCGGCGCCGCCGCCCTCGCCGACGCGGGCGACGTTGCCCTGGACCGACACGTTCACCGCGTTGCCGCCGATCCGGATGGCATAGGTCCCGGCCGGTCCGCCCGTGCCCGCGCCGGTGATCCGGTTGTCGCGGACGGCGGCTTCCGATGAGGCCACCGAGATGCTGTTCTGGGTGGCGCCGAGCACGGTGTTCTGGGCGATGAGGGCCTCGGTCGACCCGGTGTCGACGCCGATGCCGTCGCCTTCGACGGCCGACAGATGGTTGCCGGTGATCACGGCGTGCGGGGACCGCTGCACCTGGATGCCCTGGCAGTTCCCGTCGGACGGGTGGCGGGTCGTGGCGACGACGTTGCCGGTGATCGTCGCCCCGTCCGTACGGCTGACGTAGATCCCCGTCTCGCCGTTCGTGGCGCGGACGAGATTGCCGCTGACGACCACCGAACTGTTCTGCCCGGCCGACGTGTTGGACACGACGATCCCCCCGCCGGAGCCGGTGCCGCCCCCGGAGCCCGCGCCGAGAATCGTGTTCCCGGTGATGGAGATGTCCTCGATCGGGATGCCCGAACCGGAGCTGACGTGGATGCCGGTGATCGCGGCCGCGTCGATCGTGTTGTCGGCGATCACCGACTGGGCCCAGTCGGTGGCCCGGACACCGTAGGCCCCGCTGCTCTCCACGCGGTTGGCCAGCACGCGGATGTTCCGGTGCGGCCGCCGGTGCGTCGGGGGCGCACCGGCGGGTGCGACGTAGTGGTCGCCGCACAGGGCGTCGTACGGGGAGTTGACCGTGGGCCGGGAGTTCCGCATCACGCACCCGCTGATCAGGATGTCCTCGCACGGGGTGCCGTCGAAGTCGGGGGCGGGCAGATTGGCGGCACCGGTCGCGCCGGTGATCTGTACGGCCTCCAGCCGGTTCGGCACGACCGGAGTGCCGGTCCCGGCGTACACGCCGTCGAAGAGGCAGTCGACGATCCGGGCCCGCCGGACCGCGTTGAGCTCGATCGCGTGCGCCTGGGGGACGTCGAGGACGGTGGCGTCCCGGACGGTGAATCCGTCGGCATGCGTGAACACGAAGGCGGGGCAGGTCGAGGTGAACTGGCTGCCGCGCATGTCCCACGTACCGCCGAAGACGCGTATGCTCCCGGCCCCCTCATAGCCGGCGACGGCGGGCATACCGCTGGTGTAGTTCTTGATGAGGGCCGAGGTGTTGCCCGTCCGGAACAGCCGGGCACCGTGGGCCTGCACGGTCATGCCGGGGCCGAGGAGCAGGGACTCCCCGAGCGCGTACGAACCGGGCGGCACGAGCAGGGTCGCGCCGCCGCCGGGTACGGCCCGCGCGCGGGTCAGCGCGGAGCGGAACGCGGCAGTGTCGTCGGCCACCCCGTCCCCGACCGCGCCGTGCTCCCGTACGTCGAAGACGACGGCGGGCGGGACCGGATCGGCGGCGGCCGGCCCGGCGGCCAGTATCCGGGCGGCACCGGCACCGCCGAGGAGCCCGCCGGTAGCCAGCATCAGGGCGCGTCTGTCCATGGTCGGTTCGTCCTTCGCCAGGTGGGGCGGCCAGGCAGCTCCGGCCCAACCTCCGCGATCCAAAGTCTGCGAGGCATCCTGCCACGGACCGCTGATCACCCGGGCAGGCCGGCCCGCCCCGACACCGGCTCCCAGACCGAGCAGTCGTGCGCGAAGAACACCCGCTCCGGCTCGAACGCGGCCAGCCGGTCCATCCAGGGCCGGTACGGCGGAAGCGGCGGCGCCACCCCGTCGAGCACGGCGCGTCGGGCCAGCTCGTCGGAGGCGTAGTGCGAGGCGAAGTCATGGGCCTGCCCGGCGAAAACGACCACCGTGCCGCCCTCCTGCCGAACGACGAGCGACTGATGCCCGTCGGTGTGCCCCGGGGTCGGCACCACCCACACCCCGGGCCAGAGTTCGGCCTCCCCGGACAGCTCCTCGTACCGAGCGCCGGGAAATTCGACGAGGGCGTCGATGGTGTATCCACCCCGCCGCGCGGCAGCCAGCTCAGTCTCCTGCACCAGCACGGGCACGCCCGCCAGCAGAGGATTGCCGCCGATGTGGTCGAAGTGGAGGTGACAGTTCACCACGACGTCCACGTCCCCAAGTCCCGCCCCCACAGCAGCCAGCGCGGCCTGCAACGGCCGCCGCCGGGGCCGGTAGTGCGCCTCGGCCCCCGCGTCCCCGGCCCCGATGCCCGTATCGAAGAGGAGCCGCCCGCGCTCGTGCTCGACGAGATAGGCGAGAACGGGCTCCACTCTGGGGTGCGGACCGCCCGTCTCAGCTGCGGGCCGGACGAAGAAGCCGAGGTCGAGGCGGTGCACGGTGACGGTCTCGGTCACGTTCGTACGCTGCGTCATCCAGCCAGCCTGGCAGCCGGGCGGGGCGGTGTCCGGCGGCTCTGCCGACAGCGGAGCCTTCAGCCGTGCGTCCCCTGCATCTCCCGCGAGACGCCTGGGTGCGCAGCAGGCTGCCCAAGCAGGACGGCCGTCTATTCTGCGGACATGATCCAGCCCGTCGAACTCGTCATATTCGACTGCGACGGCGTCCTCGTCGACAGCGAGCGCATCGCCGTGCGCATCGATGCTCTCGTCCTGGCCCAGTTGGGGTGGCCCCTCACCGAAGCGGAGATCGTCGACCGGTTCATGGGCCGCTCAAGTCGGGCGATGACCAGGGACATCGAGGCCCACCTCGGGCGGAGCCTGCCGGCCGACTGGGAGGGGGAGTTCGCGCACCTCTACCGCGACGCGCTGGAAGCCGAACTCACCGCCGTCCCCGGTGTGGTCGACGCGCTCGACGCGCTCGCCCACATCCCCACCTGCGTAGCCTCCAGCGGGAGCCACGACAAGATGCGTTTCACCTTGGGGATCAGCGGCCTCCGCCAGCGCTTCGAGGGCCGCGTCTTCAGCGCCACCGAGGTGGAGCACGGCAAGCCGGCGCCCGATCTGTTCCTCCACGCTGCGCGGCGGATGGGCGTCGCGCCCGAGGCGTGCGCCGTGGTCGAGGACAGCCAGTACGGTCTTCAGGCCGCCCGGGCCGCCGGGATGCGCGCCTTCGCCTACGCGGGAGGCATGACTCCCCCGCACCACCTCGAAGGCCCCGGCACCGTCGTCTTCGACGACATGCGCACCCTGTCCGGGCTGCTCGCCGGCCGGTGACCGGCTCTCGCCTCCGTACCCTCACCCCACCGGCTGCGACCCGAGCATCGTCAGCGCCAGTTGGGTCAGTTCGCCGGAGACCTCCTCCGGGCGGGCCCGGCGGCAGCGGCGGGTGTGGTGGGCCATCAGTTCGTGGACCGAGCCGACCATCACCATGACGTCGACCCGGTGGTCCCGGTCCTCCGCCTCGCCCCGCTCCACCGCCCGCTCGGCCTCCCCCGTGAGGAACTCCGTCCACAGCGCGCGCCAGAGCTTGCAGTGCTCGTCCACCACCGCGCTCACGCCCAGCACCTCGACGAAGGTCACCCGTGCCTCGCGCGGATCGCGGGTGACGGACTCCACGTACGCGTCGAAGAGGCGCCGGACCCGATCCGCGATCGAGCACTCGTCCATCCCCTCGGAGAGCAGGGCGGCCTCCATGGCCCGCAGGCCGGTGGTGGTGACCCGGTTGTGCAGGGCGATGAGCAGCCCCTCCCGGGTCCCGTACTCCTGCCGGAGCGCGTCGGGCGTGACCCCGGCCGCCTCGCACAGGTCCGCCTCCGAGGTCTCCCGGTAGCCGACGACCCCGTACAGCTCCCTTGCGGCGTCCAGCAGTTGTTCCCTCGCCTGGGTACGGGCCTGGTCACCGGGCCCCGTCCGCTGAACCGCCCAGCCATCAGCCACCGGTCCTCCTTCAGCGCAAGGTGCGGGAGAGGGCCTCGGCACCTCTGCACGAACCGCCGCCCCATTGTGCGCGCCCGGAGGGCCACCGGAGCGCCACGCCACACCCGAACGGGCGAATGCCCGCACGCGGAAACGCTTCTTCTCGGCGCGTCGATCAGCGCGGCGGTCGGCGCGGCGGTCGGCGCGACGGTCGGCGCGACGAGAAGTGAGGGGCGCGCCGGGCCCTCAGCACTGCTCCTCCGCGTACGAGAACGCCTCCCGGTGCTCGTCCACGCTCTCGACTCCGTCGCGCGCCCGCAGGGCCAGGTCCCGGGCCAGGCGCCGGGCCAGTTCGCGCAGGGCGTCGTCCGGCGTGGCTCCCTCGACGTACTCCAGCAGGCCCGCCAACGCCTCCAGTTCGCCGGTATGAAGTGCCACGTCGACGATCTCCTGGCCCTCCGCCGTGAGCGCCTCCACGGCGCGCCGCCGACAGGCCGTGCTCCGCAGCCGGGTCACGGCGTCATCGGGTCCCAGCTCCGGGCCTTCTCCCGCCGCGCCGAACGCTTCGAGCCGTCCGAGCAGAGCGTCCGGCTCGCTGTGCGGCGCGCGGTAGAAGGGCCGCTCGGCGCTTCCCGCCTCGCGCGGGTCCAGCCGTACCTCGGAGAGGAACGCGGCGACACGGACCGGCGCGGGCGTCAGTCCGCTCCCCATCCAGCGGGCGGAGTCCAGCAGCGAGCGACCGGACCCCTCGGGGATGTGGAAGAAGCACCATCCGGAGACGCCGCACCACAGCAGCCCCGTCTCCCCGCCGTCCCCCAGGAGCGTCCGGCTGAACGCGGCCGTGAACTCCACGCTCCCCTCGACGTCCCCCTCGAAGTCGTCCTGGCTCGGGTCGTGCACATCCCCGTATGCGGAGACGCCGGCCACCGGGACCTCCTCGGCCAGCAGCACCTCCGCGACGACCGTCATGTATCCGCCTATGACCGATTCGAGGGCGCCCCGCAGCGGAGGTGAGCAGTCTTCGGCATTGGCGTACGTCACGGCGGCTCTCCCACGTCGGTCCCGGAGGCGAGTTCGCCTCCTTACCGCCGTTGCCCGCATCACGCCTGTTCACACGGGGTCGGCTCGACCCTGTCGTACGGGGCAGGGGCCGACGCC